>CAYMVG010000008.1:80986-140733 GCA_964394295.1 uncultured Muribaculaceae bacterium
GCAAATACACGGCCTCCGCCGGCACTCTGATGAGTGCTTCTTAATGATACCAGGGCGCTGCCCGAAGTTGAAAATATTAAAAGATAGAAGATATGCTGACACTTAAGCTGCTCCGCGAGAATCCGGAGTTTGTCATCAGTAAACTTGCCGTCAAGAATTTTGACGCCAAGGAAATAGTAGAAAAGATAAATCTGCTGGACAGCAGCCGCAGGGCTCTCCAGACAGAACTCGATTCCTGCCTCGCCCTCCAGAACAAAAAAGCCGCCATGATAGGCAAGCTTATGAAAGAAGGGAACAGAGAAGAGGCTGAATCCGTAAAAAAAGAAGTTGCCGCTCTAAAAGATCAGTCGAAGATTCTTCAGGAGAAGTCCGAGGCCAACAACACCGAACTCAATTCTCTTATAGTATTGCTTCCGAATATTCCTTGCGACCAGGTGCCTGAGGGTAAAGGTGCAGAGGACAATGTGGTCGTCAAGACGGGAAATGAGATTCCGGAACTCGGTGCTGACGCTCTGCCTCACTGGGAGCTTGCAAAGAAATTCGACATAATCGACTTCGACCTCGGAGTAAAGCTGACAGGTGCAGGCTTCCCTGTGTACAAAGGCAAGGGAGCGAGGCTCCAGAGGGCTTTGATAAATTATTTCCTCGACATAAACACAGCGGCCGGCTATCTGGAGGTGGAGCCTCCTGTGATGATAAACGAGGCCTCAGGCTTCGGAACCGGCCAGCTTCCTGACAAGGAGGGCCAGATGTACCATGCCACTGTGGACAATTACTATCTCGTTCCGACTGCGGAAGTTCCTGTGACCAACATTTACCGTGACGTAATCCTCGGAAACAATGATTTCCCTGTGAAGATGACCGCATATACGCCTTGTTTCCGCCGCGAGGCAGGTTCATACGGCAAGGACGTCCGCGGACTGAACCGTCTGCACCAGTTCGACAAGGTTGAGATTGTCCGAATAGAGAAACCTGAGGATTCATACGCTGCGCTGGATGATATGATAGCACATGTCGAGGGAATAGTGAAGTCTCTCGGACTGCCTTACAGGATTCTGCGTCTCTGCGGAGGTGACATGAGCTTCACATCTGCGATAACCTACGATTTCGAAGTGTATTCGGCGGCCCAGGGACGCTGGCTGGAAATCAGTTCTGTTTCCAACTTCGAGTCCTACCAGGCCAACCGCCTGAAACTCCGTTACAAGGATGCCGACGGAAAGACTCAGCTTGCCCACACTCTCAACGGTTCTTCTCTTGCACTTCCGCGTGTCGTTGCGGCTCTGCTCGAAAACAACCAGAAGGACGGAAAGATTGTCATTCCGGAGGCTCTTCGCCCATACACCGGCTTTGACTGCATAGACTGATTTAATCTATGCCACCAAAGCAAGAAAAAATAATACTCGGAATTGACCCCGGAACCAATATACTTGGCTACGGGGTCATCCTTGTTGATTCAAAAGGGCCTCATTATATGGACATGGGCGTGTTCGACCTCCGTAAAATAAAGGATCCTTTCGAGAAACTGGCCAATATTTATGCAGGTGTGTCAGAAATACTCGAGAGTGTCAGGCCTGACGAACTGGCCGTGGAGTCTCCGTTCTACGGCAAAAATGCCCAGGTGATACTGAAACTCGGCAGGGCGCAGGGGGCTGCCATAACAGCCGCCGCCATACATGGAATACCTGTTTCGGAATATGCGCCGCGCAAGGCAAAGATTGCGATATGCGGCAATGGAGCCGCATCGAAAGAACAGGTAGCAATGATGATACAGAAAACCCTTAATGTCACTCTTGACCCGAAATATCTCGATGCGACCGATGCCCTCGCCATTGCACTTTGCCACCATTATCAGATGAGCAATCCTCTTGCAGGTGTATCTTCCGGTGCAGGTTGGGAAAGTTTTATAAAGGCCAATCCGGACAGGGTCAAGAAACAGTTCTGAATTCGGCTAAATCCGGGCAGTACTAAAAATAATTGTCCTTTTTAAACTCCGGGGCAGAGAATGTGTCAAATATCTTAATGTATTTTGTAATTTATTGTCATGAATAGACGTGTAGTGTATTCCATTTTGAAGACGTTAGTCATTTTCGCGGCCATGTTTGCCGCGACAACGGCTTTTGCCCAGGCTTCGTTTACGGTAAAGTTCAGACTGGTTGATGAAAAAACGGCCGGGCCTGTTTCTTTTGCAACGGCATCGCTGACGCCGAAAGGCAGCACATCGGCCACGAAATATGTTCTGACGGATGTGTCCGGAGAGGCCGTCCTGACAAAAGTGAAGAAAGGCACATATACCGTTAAGGCTGAACTTATGGGATATAAGCCGTATACGGCGGAAATCACAGTTTCCAAAGATGTGGATCTCGGAGAAATCCGTATTGCGGAAGATGTGCAGGTTCTCGAGGCCGCCAGCGTGTCGGCAGTGGGAAATCCCATTATCGTGAAAAAGGATACTATCGAGTACAATGCATCTTCATTCAGGACATCTGACAGCGATATGCTTGAGCAGCTTCTGAAAAAGCTCCCCGGCGTCGAGGTCGGTTCTGACGGCTCGATAACGGCCAACGGCGAGAAAATCACGAAAATTACAATAGACGGAAAGACCTTTTTCCTTGATGATCCGCAGCTCGCATCCAAGAATATTCCCGCAAAGATTGTGGAAAAAATCAAGGTCGTGGAGAAAAAATCGGAGCAGGCTATGTTTACAGGTATCGATGACGGTGAGGAGGAGACCGTGATAGACCTGTCTCTCCGTCCTGGAATGATGAAAGGGTGGTTCGGAAACGTCATGGCCGGAGGCGGACATGATCTGCAGCAGACATGGGATGACGGGGACTGGAGATACCAGGGATCCGCAATGGTGGGACGCTTCACGGACAAAAGCCAGCTGAGCATAATCCTGAACGGCAACAACACGAACAACCGCGGTTTCAATGATATGGCCGGAAGCATGATGTCTTCAATGCGCGGAGGCGGTGGCGGAATGGGCCGCGGAGCAGGTATGTGGGGCGGCAACAGCGGCATCACAACCTCATGGATGGGGGGTGTGAACGGAGCATGGACTCTTCTGGACGGAGACATGGATCTTGCAGGAAACTATCTTTACAACGGTTCCGCCAAATCCCTTCTTGAAAAAAGCGACAAGATAACCTATCTTGACAACGGAGACCAGCTCATCTACGCCAACGGCGGACCGGAAAGCTACGGGCGCAATTCCGGCTACGGTTTCAGCAATACTAACACACAGGGACACCGCTTCGGGGTGCGCCTTGAGCATAAGTTCAGCAAGAACACTTCCATTATCTTCGAACCGCAGGTCAATTTCGGAAACGGAAACTACAGCGAGTATTCGGATTTCTCCACCCACCGTTTCCGTGGCGTGCAGGGAGATACGGTAAAGACCAACGACGGTTTCAATTCAACATTGGGCAATAACAGCAACTGGTCGACAAGCGGCTTCCTGCTGCTGCGCCAGAAGCTCGGCATACCGGGACGTACCCTGTCGGCCAATGTCAGGTACAGTTTCTCCGGAAACAAGCTCCGGGACGCGCTCAATCAGTCGCTGACAAGGAATTATGACGACTACGGCAATGTCCTTCTCGATGAAGACGGGAATGCTGTGGAGGATGTCGTGAACCAGAGAATCAACAGTGTCAGCAACAGCCAGTCAATCAATGCGAGATTGTCCTATACCGAACCTCTCGGACACAATCTGTATCTGGAGGCGTCATATAACTACAGATGGGGACGCAACTACAGCAACAAGGAAGCTTTCAATTCCGGAGACATCGCTTCGTTTGTCTCCGGATGGGGAGGGTACAGTCGTGCCGGAGAATTCCTTGACAAGACATATTCAAGCGAAATCACGAATGTAAGCCGTAACCATAATGCAGGAGTGAACCTCCAGTATCAGAAAGGAAAACTCCGTGCACAGCTGGGAGCATCGCTGCAGCCGACCACGACACATAACAGAACAGTTTCCGCAAGGCCTGTCGACACTACTTACACTGTATGGAACTGGGCTCCGCAGGCTATGTTCTCCTATGAATTCAATGACAATTCCGAACTGAGATTCTTCTACCGCGGACGTTCCGCACAACCGTCGACATCACAGCTCATGCCTGTGCCTGACAATTCGGACCCTCTGAATGTGTCTTTCGGTAATCCTTACCTGAAACCGTATTTCAATCACAATCTCAGGGGCCACTTCGGCTACACCAACAAGAAGACATTCTTCTCGCTGAGAGGACGTTTCGGGGCGGAGCTTGTCCAGAACCCCATTACAAGCGCGGTCTGGTACGGAGACAACGGAGGACAGTATGCGATGCCTATCAACGGGCCTGCAAGCGGAAATGCCAGTCTGGACTTCTTCCTGAATGCACCGATTGCCAAATCCAACTTCTCTGTAATGAATTTCTTCCGCAGCAGCTTCAGCCAGTCTGCCTCATATATCGGACGCACGGATGACGGCCACAGGCTCGACATGAACAGGTATTACAACTTTGACACTGCCGAATTCGACTACGACAAGTTCAATGACGACTTTTTCAGTAATTCCGGCAGGCTTGACTTCAATGACTATTTCAAGACCAACATTATCCAGAATGTGAATTTTACAGAAAGGTTTTCCGTAAAGTTCTCCAGCCGGATAGTCGAGATCAATGTCGGCGGACGTACAACGTACAACAAGAGCTGGTATACCGTGCAGACTTCGCAGAAAGCGAGATGGAACAATCAGGTAAGCGCATCCATGAACTGGACTATACCGGGCGGAATCACTCTTGCTTCAGACATCAACTACAACTGGTACCGCGGATATGCTACTGCCCAGGAAGATGAGTATGTATGGAATGCGGAACTCTCGAAACTGCTGTTCAAGAAAAAATTCACTCTTGCGCTCAAGGCATACGACATACTTAACCAGTCCAAGAACCTTTCGATTACGGATGCCTCAAACTATCATCAGGAAGTCCGCAACAATACGCTTGGCCGATACATAATCCTGTCCCTTACATACCGTTTCGGAAATATGGGCAATGCCGGCAAAAACATGAGGCGCGGCCCGGGCGGCCCAGGCGGTCCTGCGGGCCCGCCTCCGGGCAGGTAGCCTTATTGTCTTAAAGCGAACCTGACCGCAAGGGCAAGAAAAAGCATACAGAATACAAAGGTGCATACGCGGCCTGCTATATCTCCGTGCGTGACGAAGAAAGTCATCTGTCGGGAGAGCGGCAGGCCGCCTTTCAATACTGCCTGCTCCCACCACGGAGTCTGCGAGATGATTTCTCCCGCAGGACTTATTATTGCGGATATGCCTGTGTTGGCGCATCTTGCTATAGCCCTCCTTGTTTCAATGGCCCTGAGGCATGAATAGCTAAGATGCTGGACATAGCCCGGTGTGTCTCCCCACCATGCATCGTTGGTTATTACGGTCATGGCCTGTGCCCCCTTTCTGACATAGCCGGAATAATACTCTCCGTATATCGATTCGTAGCATACGGCACAGCCTGTCGGTACAGGGCTGATGCCGTCGGCCTTTACATGAAAAAGGCTTATGTCCTCCTGGCCTGTGCATCTGCCCATGACTCCGCCGAGCAGGTCGTCTATTTTGCAGAATATGGCCGGGTACGGCGTTTTCTCGACTGCAGGAACAAGCCTGCTCTTGTGGTATATTTCAGTCCTGCCGCTTCCGTCAGTCAGGAGAGCTGAATTGTGCGATTCTATCCATGTGCTGTCATGGACATGTCTGGCAGTTGCCGACGGGGCTTCCGATGCCTGTATTCTGTCCCAGGCAGAAGCACCGAAAAGCAGATTGGTTCCGGGCCTGTCGCTCAGAAACGATACAAAGGTGTTCCATGTGCGGCTTGCACCGTATTGTCCCACGATAATGTCATTTGTGAATGTCTCCGGAGCTATGACGAGCAGTGGAAGAGAATCTGTCCTGTCTGCCGTGTGTTCCTGAATCATTGACAGAAGCAGGCTGTTCTGTTCTGCCTGGCTCATTGCCTGGAATTTGTGATACGGGTCGATGTTCGGCTGCACGATCAGAACCTGCAGTTCTCCGCAGTTCTCCGCAGTCTTTTCATAGCGGCTTGCTGCGGCAAATGAAATGAGAACAGGGGCAAGCAGCAATATCGCATAACCGGCAGTCCAGGCTGTTTGGGCTTTTACATTCAGGCAGTTCCAGTTTCCGTCCGACAGCTTTGTCATAAGCCCGAACAGCAGCAGATTGCAGGTCCATATCCACAGCGACCCTCCGAGCGTTCCTGTGAATTCGTACCATTGCACGGCCCAGATAGTGCGTGCGAATGAGTTTCCGAGAACAAGCCATGGCCATGAGATTTCAGCATCGAAATAGAAACGTTCCCATGCAATCCAGGCGGCTGCAAGAAAAATATATGGCAGAGCGCCCGAGAATTTCTTTTTGCTCAGGCGGAACAGTCCGAATACGGCTGACATCTGGAACGCATTTGCAAAAATCGCGAACAGTCCTCCTCCGACTGTGGCATTGCACACCCAGAACGTTGTCATCGCATTCCACATCACAAATGCGCTATAGTGATAAATCCATACATGGCGTTTCCCGTATGCATCTGCAAGCCTGTCCATGCAGAGAAGCGGAACGAGGCCGAAGAGCGAGACGAGTCCTGTATGCGGAACAAGGAACGGAAGGGACATCATTACGGCAAAAAGCACTGCCAGCCCCCACAGAAGAATATTTTCTTTTTTCATACGTGGCAAAATCATCTTGCAAAGATACGCAAAAGCCGAGAGCAGACAACAAATTTATTCGGTTCTCTTCCGGATTGCATTCCGTATTGTCTTCCGTGGAGCAGGCATATATAACGGGGTGTTTTTGATTTCATTGTACAAATTCCGGACTGCTTATGAAAAAATTGCTATCTTTGTCAGTTTCTAACTGAGGAATTGTTTTATGTTGATGGATATTCTCAAAGGTTTCATTGTCGGCATTGCCGCATCGGCCCCGGTAGGTCCGATAGCTATACTTGTTGTGCAGAAATCGCTGAGCAAAGGCCGCCGGGCGGGTTTCATGACCGGTCTCGGAGCAGTTGTCGTGGATACCATATATGCAGTCATTGCGATTTTCGCTCTTGCTGCCGTCCAGGAATTCATTTCCAGACATGAGAATTTTATCCTGATAGCAGGAGGCATTATTGTCGGTGCACTCGGAGTTTCAATGACTTTTTCCGACCCTTTCAGGAAAATGAAGTCCGGAGACGCGCAGTCCGTATCAGTAAAGGATTTTGTCCAGGCGATGATTATGGGATTTTCCAATCCCGGGGCAGTTTTCGTGATGCTGACCCTGTTCGCCTTCTTCGGCCTGTCCGGAAATACTACTCCCCATAACTGGCATATTACTCCGATTATACTGTCTGTCAGTGCAGGCTGTACTGTCTATTGGTTTTGCGTGACAGCTCTCCTTAGTATGTTCCGCAAGAATTTCAAGCTGCGCACCATATTGTGGATAAACAGAGTAACCGGTACCATAATTATAATAATAGGTGTTGTACTTTTGGGTGAAGGACTTTTCAGAGTCTTATTCAGGGGTGCACAGATAATGTAGAGATATGGAAAAATCAAAAGTTTTTTTTACAGACCTCAGGACTGTACCCGGACGGGACATGATGACCAAACTGGAGCATCTGGTACGCAGGGCCGGCATTGCGGACATTGATTTTGCCGGTAAGTTCACTGCCGTAAAGATTCATTTCGGCGAGCCCGGCAATCTTGCATATATACGTCCGAACTATGCGGCAAGGATTATTGACATTGTACGTTCGCTCGGAGGAAAGCCGTTCCTCACAGATTCCAATACCCTTTATTCCGGAGGACGTTCCAATGCCGTCGATCATCTCGATGCCGCCATGGAAAACGGATTCAACAGAATCGGTGCCCATGCCGATGTCATAATAGCCGACGGGCTGAAAGGAACCGATTACCGTGAGGTTCCGTGCGGAGGTTCGCTTTGCCCTTCACCTAAAATCGGTGCTGCAATAGCCGATGCCGACATAGTGATTTCCATGAACCATTTCAAGGGTCATGAGCAGAGCGGTTTCGGAGGCGCCCTGAAGAATCTCGGCATGGGTTCCGCGAGCGTAGGAGGCAAGCTGGAACTTCACTCGTCTTCGCAGCCGTACATAGATGAGGCCAATTGCGTCGGTTGCCGCATCTGCGAGAAATACTGCCGCCATTCGGCTGTTTCGGTGACGGACGGAAAAGCCTCTATTGATTATTCCAGATGCGTCGGCTGCGGACAGTGTGTCGCTGTCTGCCAGAAGTCTGCGGCAGTCGTTAAAGATTATGACACGTCGGAAGTGCTTAACCGCAAGATCGCAGAGTATGCCCTTGCAGTTGTCAAAGGCAAGCCGGCCTTCCATATAAGTTTCATAATGAATGTGTCGCCGAACTGCGACTGCTGGAACCATAACGATGCCGCCATTGTGCCGGATCTCGGAATAGCTGCCTCGTTCGACCCTGTGGCCCTTGACTGCGCCTGTGCCGATCTTGTCAAGGCGGCACCGAGTCTTGCAGGAAGCGCGATTTCCGACAGGGATGCCTGCGGAGGACATGACTGCGGCTGCAGTGGACATCATGCCGGAGAGGACAAATTCCGTATTGTTCATCCTGACACCAACTGGGAGGCAGGTGTTGAATATGGAGAAAAAATCGGTCTGGGACAGCGTGCATACGAACTGATAAAAGTCTGAACAGGAAATGAAATTGCTGAAAAACTGGGTCGTGCGCAATCTCATGCTTGCACTCCTGATACTTGCAGTTCTTGTCGTTGGAGCTATGATAGCACTCAATGTCGGTACAAGGCATAATGAAGAAATATCAGTGCCTGACATGCGTGGAATGACTGTTGCCGAGGCCAGGGCGCTTGCTGAGACTGTCGGCATCCGTATCGAAATTGTGGACTCCGTATATTCGAGGCGTGACCGTGGGACGGTGCGCTCCCATAATCCTGAGGCCGGGGCCAAGGTCAAGGGCGGCCGCAGAATACTTCTTACAGTCAATGCCGTAAATCCCAAGAAAGTCGCAATGCCGAATCTTGTGGGATATTCCGCAAGGCAGGCAGCTTCCGAACTGAGGACGCGCGGACTGGCTCCCGGAAGACTGATATACCGTCCCGACATGGCCAGCAACAATGTCCTTAGCCAGCTTTACCGCGGACGTCCTGTCGCACCGGGAAGTCTTGTGCCGGCCGAATCCGCAATCGATCTTGTGATAGGGCTCGGCACTTCCGAAAACGAGACCATCATTCCTGACGTGACAGGGGAGACGGCACAGTCTGCAACATATATTCTTCATGATTATTATCTTAATGTGCGCTCGCTGCATTACAGCTCAAGGATAAAGACCTATGAAGACTCTCTTGCAGCCGTTGTATATAAGCAAAGCCCTCCTCCGTCTGAATTTTCTGTGGAACTGGGTACTGAAGTGGCATTGTATCTTAAGTAATGGTGCATGAATCCTGAATTCTTTGAATTTGACGAAGAACCGTTGGAGGACTTCGATTCCGTGCAGGCAGGCGACGAGGTCGCATACGAGGACGAGGAACAGGAGATGTTCGAGCATTTCCGCTTCGACATCGACAAAGGGCAGGCCCCTATGCGCGTGGACAAGTATCTGGCCACGCATATGGAATACACCTCACGTCATCGCATCCAGCTTGCAATCAAGGCGGATTACATACGTGTCAATGACAAGATTGTAAAGGCCAACTATATCGTTCGCCCCGGAGATGCAGTGACTTTCGTCATGCCTTACCGCAGGCGCGGAATGGAGATTCTGCCGGAAAACATTCCTCTCGACATTGTATATGAGGACGATGATGTGCTTGTGCTCAACAAGGAGGCCGGCATGGTCGTACATCCGGGACACGGGCATTTCTCCGGCACTCTGATAAATGCTCTTGCCTGGCATCTCGGACTTAGGCAGGGGCCTGACGGCCCGGACGAGAGGATGGGAGTCCTGGTACACCGTATCGACAAGGACACTTCCGGTCTGCTCGTGGTCGCAAAGAACGACGAGGCGCAGCTTAATCTTGCCAAACAGTTTTTTGTCCATTCGATTGAACGCCGCTATGTGGCCATAGTCTGGGGCAACATAAAGGAAGACGAAGGCACGATTACCGGAAATATCGGCCGTGACCCAAATGACCGTATGCGCTTCAGGGTTTTTCCTGAGGGCAATCACGGCAAGCATGCGGTCACTCATTTCCGTGTGCTTGAACGTTTCGGCTATGTTACTGTGGTAGAGTGCCGTCTCGAAACCGGACGTACTCACCAGATTCGCGTGCATTTCAACTGGATAGGGCATCCGCTTTTCAATGATTCGCGCTATGACGGCTCTGAAATACGGAAAGGGACTGTATATGCCAAATACAGGCAGTTCATCGGAAATTGTTTCAAACTGCTGCCGCGGCAGGCGCTTCATGCCAAGACTCTCGGCTTTGTGCACCCGCGCACGGGTGAGATGATACGTTTCGATTCTCCGCTTCCTGATGACATGGCGGCGCTCATAGAAAAGTGGCGCAAATATTCGGAGAACATGATACCGGATCCGGAATCGGATGATGAATGAAAAAGGTGGCAAGCTAATCCAGCTTGTCACCTTTTTCGTTGTAGAATTCATTTTGCAGAACGGTGAAATCAGTGATTTCAGCAAGTTCGATTTTGCATCTGTACTTTTTCTTCCATTGGCCGAGAATGGATCTGAACAGGCCTTTTGTCAGGTAGGCTCCGAGAATCGGACTTACCTTGAGCGTAAGGCTTGTTATGCCCTTCTCATGCACATAGTAGGAGAGTCTCCTCTCAATGGCTTCGTCGATGACGACACTTGAAGCTATCTTTCCTGTACCGTTGCATACCGGACATACCTCCTGGGTATTGATCTCGGTTGCCGGACGTACTCTTTGCCTTGTGATCTGCATAAGGCCGAATTTCGTGAGCGGCAGGACATTGTGCTTCGCGCGGTCGCTTTCCATAAGCTCGACCATTTTTTTGTAGAGGGCATTGCGGTGCTCATTGGTCTCCATGTCTATGAAGTCAACGATAACGATACCTCCCATGTCCCTCAGGCGCAGCTGTCTTGCTATTTCCTCGGCTGCATAGCAGTTTACGTCAAATGTGTTCTGTTCCTGCTCCTTGTTCTTGGAGCGTGTCCCGCTGTTGACGTCTATCACGTGCAAGGCTTCTGTATGCTCAATCACAAGATATGCCCCCTGCTTAATGGGCACCACTTTCCCGAATGAACTCTTGATCTGCCTCGTGACTTCAAAATAATCGAAGACAGGAGTCTTGTCTTTGTAGAGTTTGACAATCTTCTCCTGCTCCGGAGAAATCATCGAGATGTACTTGCGGGTTTCTTCATATACCGTTTCGTCGTTCACATAAATATTTGTGAATGAGTCGTTGAGAAGATCCCTGAGGATAGTGGTGGTCTTGCTGTATTCAGTGAAAAGCAGCTGAACACCCTTTGATTGTGCCAATTTCTTCCAGGAACTCTCCCATTTGTCTATGAGCGACATCAGTTCGGCATCGAGTACTGCGGCATTCTTGCCTTCTGCTGCCGTGCGTATGATTGCTCCATAATTTTTGGGGAGAATGCTCCTGACAAGTGTCTCAAGCCTTCTTTTCTCTTCTTTTGAAGAGATTTTCTGGGATATGCTCACCTTCTCTGCGAAGGGGAGCAGTACGATGTTCCGTCCTGCCAATGAAATTTCCGCAGTCAGTCGTGATCCTTTTGTCGAGATCGGTTCTTTGACAATCTGTACGATTATCATCTGTCCGGGTGTAAGCACATTCTCGATGCGTCCCTCCTTTTCAAGGATAACGTCAGGCTTGATGTGCTTGTAGATGCCTTTGTAATCCGTATTGGGATTGATTCTTCTGACAAATTCGTCAAAAGCCTTGAAGTACAGTCCCAAATCCAGATAGTGGACAAATGCCTCCTTCTCATCTCCGATGTCGACAAAAGCAGCATTGAGGGCAGGAAGAATTTTCTTCACTTTTCCGAGATATACATCTCCTACTGAAAAGCTGTGCCCCTTGCTGGACTCTTTGTTCAGCTCGATCAGCCTGTGGTTTTCCATCAGCGCGATCGAGACCTCCGTTGGATTGACATCAACAATCAGATCTTTTACAGACTCCATAGGGAATTTCAATGATAAAGAACTTATGCGCGGCAGAAGTCCGTTTCCGGACTTCCCAAAACTAAAGAGGCCGACCATCCGGGCCAGCCTCTCTTTAGCAGACTGCTAAAATGGCAGACACTTAAGAATTACTTTCTCTTCTTGTGCCTGTTCTTGCGCAAGCGTTTTTTACGCTTGTGCGTCGCCATCTTATGCCTTTTATGCTTCTTTCCGTTTGGCATAATACTTTGTTTTAAATTATAATTATTTCTTTACAGAGTTCAGGAATATCTTTGCAGGTTTGAATGCAGGGATATCATGAGCCGGAATAGTCATAGTGGTATTCTTCGTGATGTTCCTTGCTGCCTTTTCTGCTCTGCGTTTGATAATGAAGCTGCCAAATCCGCGGAGGTATACAGGGTTGCCCTTTGAGAGCGAGTCTTTGACGCTCTCCATGAATGATTCAACCACAATCTGTACCGTCGCTTTCTCGATGCCGGTACCTTTCGCAATTTCGTTGACGATTTCTGCCTTTGTCATAACGTATTAACTTTTAAAATCAAAAATATTATCAAATAGATATATCTCTGCAAAATTAGAATGATTTTTTTAATAAACCAAATACGGGGACTAAAATTAACAGAAAAACAGGCATAAAGCTTTTTTTGACATTATTTATATGCCGTTGTGTCCGGCCGGCGGCTTGGCACAATGATTGACAATATTGCTGCGGTGTATTAATAGAAGACAAAAACTGCCAAAATGGCAGGAAAAGATTATTCCATGCTTATGAAAGACATAATGAACGACATTTTAGCAGCGGCCGGAGCAGAAGTCAGCATCATTCCGGTAGTGCAGGGAGACGTGATTGCCAAAATAGACCGGTCGCAGCTTCCTGATTCGCTCCCTATACTCGCCCTGAGAAACGCCGTCCTCTTCCCGGGCACGGTATATCCGATTACGATCGGCAGGGAAAAATCCGTACGTCTTATCGAAGACGCGGAGAAACACAATACATTTATAGGTGCGGTTCCGCAGAATGACCTTTCCGTAGAGGATCCGCGGAAGGATGACCTCTACAAATACGGCACTGTCGCTAAGATTGTGAAGACGCTTGAGATGCCGGACGGTACCATAACCGCCATATTGCAGGGATTCAGGCGTTTCGAGATAGAACACATATCGGACTACGAGCCTTATATGCTGGGGCGCGTGCGTTATCTTGACGATATCCTTCCGGATAACGACAAGAAAACGCAGATGATTGCCGAAGCCTTGAAAGACAAGGCCTCGGCAATCATACGGGCGTCCTCGTTCGTTCCGCGCGAGGCCGCCGGCGCCCTTAAGGGCATTGACAGTTTTGAATTTCTCGTGAATTTCATCGCCACTACAATAGAGGTGGAGAATTTCATGGACAAAGTGGAACTTCTCCAGTACGGCGAGCTTCTGGCCAGGGCTATGAAACTTCTTTCCGTGCTTGACACTCAGGTCGAACTTCAGAAAATCAAGCAGGAAATCAACCAGAAAGTAAAGACGGAAATCGACCAGCAGCAGAGGGAGTATTATCTCAACAACCAGCTCAAGACCATACAGGAGGAGCTGGGTATGGATGATGTCGAGGAATTTTCCGCACTGAGGGCAAGGGCCGAGGAGAAGCTGTGGCCTGCGTCCGTGCAGGAGATTTTCGAGAAAGAAATGAACAAGCTGGAGAGATACAATCCGAGTTCTCCGGACTACAGCATCCAGTACAACTATATCCAGTTCATGCTTGACCTGCCGTGGGGCGAACGTTCCGAAGACAATCTCGACCTGCGCCATGCCCAGAAAGTGCTCGATGAAGACCACTACGGACTTGACAAGGTCAAGGACAGGATTATAGAATATCTTGCCGTCCTCAAGCTGAAAGGTGACATGAAGTCTCCGATATTGTGTCTCTACGGCCCTCCTGGCGTAGGAAAGACCAGTCTCGGCAAGTCTGTGGCAAGGGCCTTGGGCCGCAAGTATGTTAGGATTGCCCTCGGAGGCGTACATGACGAGTCCGAAATACGCGGACACAGGAAAACCTACGTGGGCGCATTGCCGGGAAGAATACTTAACGGAATCTGCCGGGCAGGGACATCGAATCCTGTGATAGTCCTGGATGAAATCGACAAACTGACACGGGACATAAAGGGCGATCCGTCGTCCGCTCTTCTTGAAGCTCTCGACCCTGAGCAGAACACTTCGTTCCACGACAATTATCTGGACATAGACTATGATTTGTCGGATGTGCTGTTCATAACGACTGCCAACAACATAGACACTATCCAGCCGGCCCTTAAGGACAGGATGGAGATGATAAACGTAAGCGGTTATCTTGCCGAGGAAAAGTATGAGATTGCAAAGAACTATCTTATACCGAAGCAGCTCGGCGAGCATGGCCTGGACAAAAAGCAGCTCAAATTCGACAAGGGCGCGATAGCGAAGATTATAGACGAATACACCCATGAGTCAGGGGTGCGCGGACTGGAGAAGCAGATTGCCAAAGTCTCCCGCGTCACGGCAAAGAAGATTGCGCTTGAGGAAGATTATCCGGTTACAGTGAAGAAAGAGCATCTGAAGGAATATCTCGGACTTCCTACGGCTTCCCATGACATTCAGAAAGGAAATGAGGCCCCGGGTGTCGTGACCGGCCTTGCCTGGACGGCTATGGGCGGTGAAATCCTCTTTATCGAAAGTTCGGTGAGCAGCGGAAAGGGAGTGCTGACAATGACCGGAAATCTCGGTGACGTGATGAAGGAATCGGCGACTATCGCATACCAATATATAAAGGCGCATCCTGAACTTACGGGCATGTCCTATGACGAGTTTGCGCAGAAAGACATTCATGTCCATGTGCCGGAAGGCGCCGTACCGAAAGACGGCCCGTCAGCCGGAATAACGATGGTCAGCTCGATGGTATCGGCTTTCCGTCGGCAGAATGTCCGGGCCGGAATAGCCATGACCGGAGAAATGACCCTCCGCGGACGTGTGCTTCCTGTGGGAGGAATCAAGGAAAAGATCCTTGCGGCCAAGCGTGCAGGCATACATACGATAGTCATTTCCGAAGAAAACAGGAAAGATATCGAGGACATCAAGGAAATTTACATAAAAGGTCTTACCTTTGTCTATGTGAAGGACATAAAGGATGTGACGGACTTTATATTCGGTTAGCCTTCGGAGACTGATGTTATGGATGTAAAAATAGAACAAAGCTGGAAAGACGCACTGGCGGATGAATTCGGGAAACCGTACTTCGTCTCGCTGGTGCGTTTTCTTCACGACGAGAAGGCTGCGGGAAAGAGAATCTTTCCTCCGGGCAGCCAGATATTCAGGGCCTTTGAACTGACTCCGCTGGACAAGGTGAAGGTGGTGATCCTCGGTCAGGACCCGTATCACGGCTTGGGCCAGGCGCACGGGCTGTCTTTCTCGGTGCCGGAGGGTGTGCCTGCGCCTCCGTCGCTCAAAAACATTTTCAGGGAAATAGAAACCGATCTCGGCATCAGGATGAGCGGTTATCCCAATCTGGAGAAATGGGCGCTTCAGGGGGTGCTGATGCTCAACGCTGTCCTGACCGTGCGCTCAGGAGAGGCCGCGTCGCACAGCAAGATGGGATGGGAACAGTTCACTGATGCGGTGATAAGGTGCATTTCCGACAGGTGCGAAGGCGTGGTTTTTCTGTTGTGGGGCAGTTTTGCCAGGAGCAAGAGGGAACTTGTGGACACGTCACGCCACTATGTGCTCGAAGCCGCGCATCCTTCGCCTCTGGCAAGAGGGGCATTCTTCGGATGCAGGCATTTTTCCCGTACAAACCAGATTTTGTCATCGCAGGGCAAAGCTCCTGTTGACTGGCAGCTTTAATCCATTGATGCTGACATGAAAAAAACAGCGTTGTTTCCGGGGTCGTTCGACCCGTTTACTGCCGGACATCTCAATATATTGAAACGTGCCCTCACCATGTTCGATGAAGTCGTTGTGGCTGTAGGAATCAATATCGACAAAAGGGGCTTCTTTACAAACGAGAAGCGCATTTCTATTATAAGGCAGGCTACGGCCGGGCTTGACGGAGTGAGGATTATCCAGTATGACAACCTTACTGTTGACACCTGCCGGGAACTCGGAATACACCATATCGTCCGTGGAGTGAGGAATATGATCGACTTCGAGACTGAGCGTTCGATTGCCGACGCCAACAGGAAACTTGCTCCGGAGATTGAAACCATAATAATACCTACTGCCCAGGAATTCGCACATATTTCATCTACAGCTGTGCGCGATCTTCTGAGACATGGCGGTGACACTTCGCTTTTCGTTCCGGAGGGCGTGGAGCTGTGATGCGTTTTCTCAGAATACTGGCCGTTTGGGCGGCTGTTTGGACGGGAGCCGGGATGGCATCTGCTCAGGAACTTGATTCGCTGCGGCAGAATGCTTTGTCGGCGAAACTGGATGAATATTTCACTGCGCTTGATTATGAGAATCCCGGATTCAAGATGCAGGAATGTGATTTTCTTGTCGAAAGCTGCACCGATTCCGTTGTAAGACAGTTCGTGGCGCTCAGGGCTTATGAACATTTCATAGAGTCTCCTGTAATGGGAGATGAGGCTGTGGCTATCCATGTTTTTGACAAATGGTTTTCAAGCGGTATTGTTAAGATGCGCGGCAGCGATGACTTTCTGCACGCAAGGATTTTTGCCGATTTCAACAGAAATTCGCTTGTCGGCATGACCGCGCCTGCTTTGTCTATGGCTTCTCCTGACGGTGACATTGTAAATCTGTTTTCCGCCGATGACGGCAAAGGCAGTTTCAGGGTTTTGTATTTCTATGATACTGAGTGTTCCAAGTGCAGACTGGAGACTCTCCTGTTGAGGAATCTGTTTTCATCGGGCGATTTCCCGGTTGAGATTTATGCAGTATATGCCGGAAACAGTGAGGAGAAATGGAGGGAATATGCTGCCAAAGAATTTGCCGCCGTTTCTGGACATGCCAGGATCGTGCATCTGTGGGATCCTGAGCTGGAGTCTGATTTTCAGCGGAAATATGGGGTCATTGCCACGCCGCGCCTGTTTCTTGTAGCTCCGGACTGGACTATTGTCGGACGCGGACTGAATGTCTCTGCGCTCGGCAGGATGCTGGATGCGATTTTTGCTGAGAAGGAACTGAATTATGGAAGTGGGGAATCGGCTGCCCTGTTTGACGGCATGTTCGGCTATTCTGACGACGGTGCTTACGCCGGTGAAAATGCCGTGACCGGCAAGGATGTGGCTGATATTGCCGACCGTATAGCTTCGGCTACGCTGGAGAAAGGAGATACGGTCATGTTCCGGCAGATGCAGGGAGATCTTCTTTATTATCTGGCCTCCAAGTCAGGCGAGGGCTTCAAGGAGGGGAGTGCATATCTTGTCCGCAAATATGTAAAGGGACGTTCCGATATATGGAATACTTCTTCTGATTCTCTCAAAATAGTAGGTTTTTCTGAAATTCTCGATGATTTGCTTTCCCGTGCGGAACCGGGGACTCTTATCCCTGATCTAAAGGTTCCGGGAGCTTTGCTGTCTTCCCGGGGGAACCGGTCCGGACAGTATTCTTTGCGCAGATTCGGAAAGAAGGGGGGCATTGTGATTTTCCATACGGAGGGCTGCCATTATTGCGAGGCCGAAATTGATGCGGCAGCCGCATTGGCGGCCGCAGACCGTAGCGCAAGTATTCTCCTTGTGAATGTGGACAAGATTATGACTTCTGACCCGGAACTTTCTGAGACGCTTTTCGATTCCTTTGATTTGTCGTCACTGCCTTTTCTTGTAGAGACGGATAAAAAGGGCAGGATTGTCCGCAGATATTTTTCCCTGTCCGGCATAGTACGCTGATTTTTCCCGAATATCCGTTCCTACGAATATGCCTTGCGGCAGTGGCGAAATTTTATTTGTCCGCATATAGCCGCTGCTGTCTTATAAGTACATGTTATATAATGTGTTATACATTATATGTATTGTCTTGATGGAATTTATTACAAAAATTGTATAAAAATATTACATAATTTGTAGAGTTTGGCCCGCGGTTTGAAACAGAAACAGGCATTAAGCGAAGTTAAACGATTAAAATCTAAAGGCTATGCGTACATTTATAGAAAAATATCTTCATAATTCTGCGGCGGCAATGAATTCTGCATCGGCAAGTATAAGTTCCAATGACTGGATGGACAGTATCGATGACGAAATGATATACAGACAGCTTGCAACTCCTGAGTTCAGGCTTTATGAAGAAATCGTATTAAGCAGCGTTGCCGAATATGCACCCGGAATCAGCAATTGTTTTTATGCAGCATAGTTTTGCACCATCGGAAATTGTTTCACATTTCCGCAGAAACAGTTTCTTTCACTATATATTTTTGATTGTCAATCAAAAGAGAGTCATCAGCACAAACGGCTTTTGACTCTCTTCTGATTTATGGAAATATGCAGGCCCTTTAAAAAGGGGCTTTATGCGTTTTACTCCTCCCGTGCCGTGTCAGCCGGCATATCGACAACGGCTTCAATCCTGACAGTTTCTTTGGACTTGAAGAACGGAGACGGCAGCGAAGCCCATGCCAGAAGATTGCAGAGCCAAAGTGCAATCGCTACAACTGCAATGCATCCTGTTGTAATGGCCCATTTGGCAAAGGTGGAGAGACCTTTCTTTGCATACGGGTCTTTCAGTTTGAGCTTGGGGAATTTCACGATGTCTGTCAATGTGGCACCGAAAGGTATGCTAATCTTTGCCGCTGCGTTTATCGCCCAGCCGTTTGCGTTAAGCAGTGGGGCAAGGTTGCGCCGGCGCAGCTTCATCCATGCCATCACCATTGCCGGGCCTGATATCAGCAGGATGATGCCTGCGAATACCAGTATCATCTGCCACCATGTGAGGGAGATGAAGCCGTGTGCGAGGCTGACCAGAAATGTTCCTATCATGCCCAGAGCCATTCCTATCGCAGCGAATATTCCGGCAAATTTTGCGATGTCGAAAGGAGGTGCGGCAGTTTTTGGATCTGTTGCATCGACTGCAGGGGCTTCTGTTATCTTTTTGTTGGCCTCCTCCATTATTTTGGCATCTTTGTCAGCTGCTGATTTGTTGATGAAATTCTCGACGGCCTGCGCCATTCTTCTGTAAGGAGACCAGAACGCCTGGGATATGCTGATAGGATTGTCGATGATTTTTGTTACCACCGCATCCCAGTCAAGTCCGTTGTTGTCATAGAAGATTGCGTTCTTTCCCACAGACAGATCTCCTATGTCGCCGACTGTTATGGCCGCCACAATCTGTTTTACTCCCGGTACTGTCTTTGTCACACAGTCGCAGTAAAGCAGATACATTCCGCTTGACGGAGCCATTACTCCATGTTTGGCGGCATCGGCGACGTTCATGCACAGATGACAGGACCTCTGGTCTATTATGAGTGTTCCTGCCTGGAAAACGGCTCTTGTTCTTTTGTCCGGATTGTAGAAGTCCTGCAGTGTGACGAAATTTTTGAGCAGTGTATAGAAATCGCGGAAAATATACATGAATTTGCCGGCAAGCTCGATGTTTTCGGCTTCTTCTTTCAGCTCATTGTCCTTTGCGACAAGACTGAGCAGGGCTTCCTGTCTGTTCTGGCCGAGAAGTCCGCGGATTTTGTCAATGCCGAGACTTTCTACAGCCGTTCCTGTCTTGGAGTTCTTCCATGTTGTATATGCAGCGAATTTTTCTCCGATTGCATTCCAGTCATTTTCTGTCAGGACTTGCAGGCTGTCGTCTATCGCTACGGATTTGAGAGTTCCGAAATCTGCCGCCCATGCCGGGTTGACGGGACTGTTCAGGTCGATTTCCGGCTTTCCTGTTATTCTTGCTATCGGGTATGACGCTATTTCGGCAGTCTTGCCGTTGAGGTCGTCTGCACTGATTGCCTCTATTCTTGACGTCTGGACATCGAGGGCCGAGGTACTGTCAGGCGCGTAGGCGGCGAGGCGCGACCTCATGAAGAAATCCCTGACTTTTGCATCGAGAGCGTTGTATGCGGCCAGTGCGGCCTCGGTTTTTTCTCCGAACGGAGCTTCTGCCTCCGAATCTTTCCATGCCGCATAATCGGCAAGTGCCTTGTAGAATGTGCCGATAAGTTCTGCCGTGATGCCAGGGGCACCGCTGCGGTCAGTGACAGAGCCGACGGTTGCAATGGCGGCAAGGATTGCATCCTTTTCTTCTTCCGTATCGGCAGATGCCTCTGTGATTATGCCGTCACCGTTGAATCTGGTCTTTGCGAAGATTGCATTGTTGTCGGATATGTCGGCGATTGAGAGCTCAGTCGTGTCTTTTCCGAGATTGCCGAGTATCTGCTTTGCCGAATTGTAAAGTTTTTTCCCTGTTTCAGTTTCGGTGTCTATTTCATTTATGTCTATTGATGAAGCCCCTTTGAGCAGCAAATCCGGATTTTTGAGAATGCCTGTAATCCAGTCCGCTGTCCGCACAACATCGTCGAGGTGTATTTTTCCGTCATTGTCGGTGTCGATATAGGCAAGACTTTTATCGTCTATTTCCAGTCCTGTGACAGGGCATGAGAGCACTGTCCACATCTTGCGGTCAAGCTCGTGCAGATGGGCGATGTCATCCCCTGAGGATATTTTTACGCGGGTGGAGCCTCCGATATTCTCGAATTCCCAATTGTAGGCCGTGTCTTTTTTTAGAAATTTCATCTGTAAAAGGATTTTGCTGATTGTTATATTCTGCAAAAATAATCAATTTCAGCAATTTGACAAAAGAATGCTGTGATGGTGGAGGGTAAGACGATGATTGATAATTATTTATGCACTGACGGGTGCCGAAAATCCGGCACCCGTCAGTAAGCAAGTTGCAGTGTGATAATCAGTTGGCCTCCACCCGTCAAAAGTCTGCAGCGAGGTCCATTTTGGCGGCAATCTGCGGGTTGCAGAGGTTGCCGAGACTGCCTATGTGGGTATGCCGCAGATCCTGGCGGTCGTATTTGAAGCGGCCTTCATTGACCTCTATGCCGACACTTTTGTAGGCATCGCGGAACGGCATTCCGGCCAGAGTCCTTCTGTTTACCTCCTCCACTGTGAAAAGATAGTCATACAGACCCGAATCGAGAATGTCCGGATTCACCCTTATGCTTTCAAGCATGTACTTTGTCATGAACAGACATCTGTGCATCAGTTCCAGGGCAGGGAAGAGTATGTCCTTGAGAAGCTGGAAATCCCTGTGGTAGCCGTGAGGCATATTGCTGCAAAGCATGGAAATCCCGTTTTCCGTACCCATTATCCTGTTGCAGTTTCCGCGTATTATTTCCCATACGTCCGGATTCTTTTTGTGAGGCATTATGCTGGAGCCGGTGGTGAGTTCGTCCGGGAACGATATGAAGCCGTAGTTAGGGCACATGTACATACAGCAGTCTGCGGCGAATTTGTTGAGCGTGAGTGCGATTGCCCCCATGGCAGATGCCACTGCCCTTTCCGAGCGCCCGCGGCTGAGCTGGGCCGCCACGACATTATAGTTCAGATCACCGAAGCCGAGCAGCTCAGTGGTCATCTTCCTGTCGAGAGGAAACGAACTGCCATATCCTGCCGCAGAGCCGAGAGGATTTTGGTCGACGACCCTGTATGCCCCCGCAAGCATGAACATATCTTCTGCCAGGGCTTCCGCATATGCTCCGAACCACAGGCCGAAAGACGATGGCATGGCAATCTGTCCGTGCGTATATCCCGGCAGAAGTACATCCTTGTGCTTTTCACTCAGTCCCTGCAGGGTAGAGAAAAGGTCGAGAACCTCCTGACGAATCTGCCTGACCTCATCTTTGAGGAACAGTTTCACATCTACAAGCACCTGGTCATTGCGTGAGCGTCCCGAATGAATTTTCTTGCCTATGTCGCCGAGTCTGCGGGTCAGAAGAAGTTCCACCTGGGAATGAATGTCCTCGACATCATCTTCGAGAACGAATTTGCCGCTTTCAATTTCTGCAGCAATTTCATCGAGTCCTGCAGTCAGGATTTCCAGTTCTTCCGCAGTCAGAAGCCCGATGCTTTCAAGCATCCTGATATGGGCTTTTGAACCCATTACATCATATTTCGCGAGCCTTATGTCAAGTACCCTGTCGTTTCCTACCGTAAAATCTTCCACAATCTGCGAGGCCGCAGTGCCTTTGCTCCAAAGTGTTGCCATATCCTGTATTTTTATTTGATGAACGGTGTCCGGATGAATTGAACCGGCTATTTATTTCCCGAAATTTTCTATAAATCTGATATATTTCAATATTCCGTCCTCTACCTCGTCCTCAGTCACATATTCGTTTTTCCTGTGCGAACGGGAAGAGTCTCCAGGCCCCATTTTTACCGCATCGCAGCTTATACGCATCCAGTCGGATGTGGTGGGCGACACGAAAGTCAGGATTCCGATGCTTTCCGCGCATTTTACAAGGGGCGAGTCCGCCTTTGTCGCAGAAGAACGGTTCGACAGGTTTCGTGCCGTCAGGCTGCTCCGGCATTCAGCCTGAAGCATTTCGAGTATTTCGATGTTGGTATATTGCTCTGTCGGCCTTATGTCCACGACAAAACTGCAGCTGTCCGGGATGACATTATGCGCAGTGCCGGCATTGATCTGGGTTACGCTGAGTCTGACATTTCCCATCAAAGGCGAAGTCTTTGCGAACCTGATATCCTTTATCCGCTGTATGTCGTCGAGGGCTATATACAGTGCATTTATTCCCTCTCCGCGTGCAGCATGGCCGCTGACTCCCTCCGCATGGCCGTCTATTACAAGCAGGCCTCTTTCGGCAACCGCCGCCGTCATGCCAGTCGGTTCTCCGACTATGGCATAATCCGGACGAAAGACAGTGATACACCCATCTGCAGCCGGCAGTTCCACGCCGTCCTCAAGCGTTTTCCATACGAGCCGCATTCCGTGTGCCCCCGAACGTTCTTCTTCCGCACTGATGACCAGCATGAGGTTGAACGGAAGGTCAGCGTCATAGAAATGTCTGAATGCCGCGATCATGCATACGGCGGAAGCTCCGTCGTCATTCGCACCGAGTCCCGGAATCAGTCTTTCTTCATGTGCCGGTATTGCCTCGGCTGCGGCTGTCCGGTCAGGATTGTACGGGTCGAAATCATAGCCTCCGCAAGGTTCCACCGTGTCCATGTGGGCGCACAGCATAAGGGTTTTCCGCCCGGGTGTAAAATGCCTGTTTACGGCAAGTATATTGTTGCAGAGTCTCTTGTGTACTATACCGCACTTCTCAAGGAAAGATGATATGTGCAGGCTGACCTCCTCCTCGCGGAAAGACGGGGAGGGAATCGCTATCATTTCTCTGAGAAGCTGTATCGCTTCTGCTTTAATTGTCTGCATACGTTAAAGTTTCGCAAATGTTAAGTTTTCCGGCCTGCAAATTATATATGAAGCCTTGTACCTTTGTCATTCGACAAATTGCGGGCGTGTTTTATGACCACTTCCGTTACGCCTGATTCAAGGGCCCTGAATGAATTGTCCAGCTTGGGAATCATTCCGGCGGCAACCCGTCCTTCCGCCTTGAGGACAGCATAGCTCTCAGGCATGATTTCAGGAATAAGGCTGCTGTCATCGTCCTTGTCATAGAGGACACCGTCTTTTTCGAAACAATATATCAGCGACACCTTGCCATTTCCGCTGAAACTGTCTGTCGCAGAGGCAGCCGGAAGTTTGGCCCGGGCCATTGCGACCGCCACTGATGAAGCTACCGTATCCGCATTGGTGTTCAGCAAATTGCCGGCCTTGTCATGAGTAATCGCGCATATTACCGGAGTGATGCCCATTTTTATAAGTCCCAGCAGGAAACCGGAATTTATTTTTGACGGATCCACATCGCCTACAAAGCCATAGTCCACAGTGACAGTGTCCATGTCGTCAGTTCCCTTGTCATCAGACTCTGGGCTCACTTTCCGGCAGGACAGTCCGGAATCGGTGTGAATGGCTACAGGCGGCCTTTTCACGGCCTCGATGAGATTGGCATCCGCACCGCACAGACCGATTGCATTGCAGCCGTGTTTCTGCATCAGGGCAACAATGCTTTTGCTGCACCAGCCTGCGTAAACCATAGTGACAACCTTTAGAGTAGCCTCGTCAGTCACTCTGCGCCCCTCTATCATTACAGGCTGCTGCCCGAGTTCTTTCTGCATCTGGCTTGCCATGACTCCGCCTCCGTGCACAAGTACCTTAGGGCCGTCCACGGCAGCAAAGTCAATGACGAATTTCTCCAGAAGCTCCGGATTGTCAACAACGTTGCCTCCGATTTTTATTATTTTGATATTCTGCAAAATATATAGTTTTTATTGTCATTATTATGATATGCGGTCTTCCGGCCGGCCCCGATGCAATATCTCATGGCCGGCCGTTACAAAGACAGAAGAATTTCTTTCAGTACAGTCTGGGCCGAAACCACGCGGTTTGCCGCTTCCGGAATCACAATCGACTGAAGGCTTTCGATAACCTCGTCAGTCACAATCATGTTCCTGCGTACAGGGAGGCAGTGCATGAAAAAGGCATTGTTCGTCAGTTTCATCTTTTCGCTGTCCACCGTCCATGAGCGGTCCATGTTGAGCACCTTGCCGTAATTGTCTCCGGTATAGGCCGACCAGTTTTTCGCATATATGAAATCAGCTCCCTCGAATGCCTTTTTCTGGTCATATTCGACCTTTGCCTTTCCGACGAACGCCGGGTCAAGTTCGTAACCTTCCGGATGTGTGATTACAAACTCATAGTCTGTGAGGTTTATTCCTTCTGCAAATGAGTTCGGCACGGCCTGGGGAAGCGCCTTAGGGTGAGGCGCCCACGTCATCACAATCTTCGGCTTCACGGTCTTTTTGTACTCCTCAATTGTAATCATGTCGGCAAAAGTCTGGAGCGGATGCCTTGTGGCGGCCTCCATACTGAATACAGGCTTGCCTGAATATCGGATAAACTGGTTGAGTATCAGTTCTTCATAGTCGTCTTTCTTGCTCTCGAACCTCGCGAATGAGCGTACTCCGATTATGTCGCAGTAGCAGCCCATGACAGGAATGGCCTCTAAGAGATGTTCCGGCTTGTCTCCGTCCATGATTACGCCGCGCTCGGTCTCGAGCTTCCAGGCACCCTGGTTCACGTCCAGCACGATTACGTTCATTCCGAGATTCATTGCTGCCTTCTGGGTGCTCAGGCGGGTGCGCAGGCTTGAGTTGAAGAAAATCATCAGCAGTGTCCTGTTGCGTCCGAGTGCCTGGTCGGCAAAAGGATTTTCCTTTACATATTTTGCTTTGGCAAAGGCTTCAGTGAGATTGCCAAGCTGGTTTATTGATACAAAATGTCTCATAGTATTAACGTCTGTCCGACGAAATTATTTATTTGTTTTACATTAATTTAAAGTTAGTTGCAGACAGTGACGTCAAACTGGCGGTAAAGGTCTTGGTACATGAAACCTGAATATTCACCAGCCGTCCTTCTGCATATTCCTTTATGGGACCTGTCCCGAAATTTAAATTAATTTTCTATTTTTGCCGCCCGAAAAAACGAACAGACAATGGCTACAAAAAAACAGCAGCGTACAGGGCATGCCGCCCTTCTCGGTTCAAATGTAATGTGGGGCGTGATGGCCCCGATATCCAAATTCGTCCTCGCAGGAGGACTCATATCTTCGGCTCTGCTTACCGATTTGCGCATATTTGCGGGCACCGTGCTTTTCTGGCTTGCCTCCCTGTTCTTCAAATCAGAGAAAGTGGACAGGAAAGACTACATAAAGTTCTTCGGTGCAGCCCTGTTCTCAACCACGCTCAACCAGATATGCTATGTCCGCGGTGTTTCCCTCACATCTCCGGTCGATGCCACAATCTGCACCTCGACCCTTCCGATATGGACAATGCTCATGGCTGCCGCATATCTGCGTGAACCGATTACCGGCAAAAAGGCGGCGGGAGTTTTTCTCGGCCTTTGCGGAGCGCTCGTCCTCGTTCTTTTCGGCACAGGAGGCAGGGCTTCCGGAACCTCCAATATATGGGGAGACATCCTCTGTCTGCTTTCGCAGGTCTGCTATGGCGTATATCTCGTATTCTTTCAGGACATAATCCGCAAATATTCTCCGGTCACACTGATGAAATGGAAATATACTTTTGCCGCCCTCATGCTTCTTCCTTTTGCATTCTCTGACTTTTCCGGCATGGCTTTCTCCGCACTTCCGTCCAGCCAGCTGGCAGGACTCGGCTATATCCTTTTTTGCGGAACTTTCCTCAGCTACCTGATTGTGCCGCTCGGCCAGAAATATCTTCGCCCGACAGTCGTGGCGATGTACAATTACCTGCAGCCTGTCGCTGCCGCCGTTGTCGCCATCATGTGGGGGCAGGATTCATTCAGTCCGGTAAAGGTCTTCGCTGTCCTGCTTATTTTTGCCGGGGTGCTTCTTGTCAACCGCAGCAAGGCCGCCCGTACTGAAGCTAAATCTGACCGGTAAGCTCTTTCCACGCTCTTACAAAGGACTCGGCGCATTCCTGAGTCACAGTAAGCGACGGAAGAAGTCTGATTACGGATGCTCCTGCCGCTCCTGTGAAAAAGTGGCGCTCAAACAGCAGCCTGTCACGCAGTCCGCAGTATTCCTCTTTCAGTTCAAGACCTATCATCAGGCCCTTGCCCCTGTACTCCTTGATTGCCGCATCGCCGCTGAATGCCTCTCTGAAATATTCGCCTTTTTCGGCTGCATTTTCTATGAGATTTTCATTCTCTATGATTTCAAGTACTGCAATCGCGGCTGCGCAGGCAAGATGGTTGCCTCCGAAAGTCGTTCCGAGCATACCGTATGACGGCTTTATCTCAGGCGATATAAGCACTCCGCCTATAGGGAAGCCGTTGGCCATTCCCTTTGCGGTTGTTATAATGTCGGCTTTTACTCCGCAATGCTGGTGGGCAAAGAATTTTCCTGTACGTCCGTAGCCGGACTGTACCTCGTCGATGATGAGCATACAGCCGTATTTGTCGCACAGGCCGCGCAGTCCGTGCATAAACTCGCAGGTCGGCTCATATATGCCGGCGACTCCCTGTATTCCCTCTATGATAACGGCGGCGAACTCACCTCCGGCAAGTTCCTTTTCCGCTGCGGCAAGGTCATTGAGCGGTACAAAAACAACATTGCCGGTCTTGTTGAACGGGGCCTGTATCTTCGGATTGTCTGTAGCCGCCACAGCTCCTGATGTCCTGCCGTGAAATGATTTGCAGAAAGCCAGCACCTTGCTCTTGCCGGTATGGAAAGATGCAGTTTTCATGGCATTCTCATTGGCTTCCGCACCGCTGTTGCAAAGGAACAGGGCAAAGTCACTGTAGCCGGAGATTCTTCCGAGTTTCCCGGCAAGCTCTTTCTGCAGCGAGTTCTGCACTGCATTTGAATAGAAGCCCAGTTTGCCGAGCTGCTCCGTTATCTTATTTACATAATGCGGATGACAATGGCCTACCGAAATAACGGCATGGCCTCCGTACAAGTCTGTATATTTATCACCGTTCTTGTCCCAAAGCGTCGTGCCCGCACCTTTCACAGGCTCGATGTCCCATAATTTGTAAACTTCGAAAAGATCCATCTATAGTATTTTGGTTATGTCCGCTAAAAAGCCGACGGTTTCAGTCGCAGTCCGCAGGTCTCTTCCAGTCCGAACATAAGGTTCATGTTCTGCACAGCCTGGCCTGCAGCTCCTTTGATGAGATTGTCTATTATTGAACTGATGTGCAGGTAGCCGTCATGCAGCTCCACATGCAGCAGGGCCTTGTTTGTGTTCACTACCTCTTTCAGCGAAATGCCGCTTCTGCTGTGGAAGACGAAAGGCGAGCCGGCATAGAATTTCTCATAGAGTGTTATGTAGTCCTCCAGTGACAGATTTTTGTCAGCCCTCGTATATACGCTGGCGAAGATTCCGCGTGCGAAATCCCCTCTCATAGGCACGAAGTTAACAACAGGCTCTTTGCCGTCCGTGGCCAGATTCATCTTTATTTCGGCCAGATGCTGATGAGTGAACAGCTTGTATATGGATATGTTGTCGCTCCTGTAGCTGAAATGCGTGGTCTCGCCCGGCTTTTTTCCAGCTCCGGTCGAGCCTGTAATTGCTGTTACGTGCAGCTCGTCGTTCAGCATTCCTGCCTTTGCAAGAGGCAGGGCGGCAAGCTGGATCGCTGTGGCGAAACAGCCCGGATTCGCAATGTCATGCGCAGATTCAATATCCTGTTTCGCGCTTTCGCAAAGGCCGTAGACGAAATTCCTGCCGGCATATTCTCCGTCGAGCCTGAAATCGTTGCCGAGGTCGATTATCCGGCACTCCGGGCTTATTTCGTGGCTGTCGATGAACTGCCTCGATATCCCATGTCCGAGGCACAGGAACAGCACGTCCGGATTGCCGAGTTCCGTCCCGAATCGAAGGTCAGTGTCACCTATAAGGTCTCTGTGCACGTCCGCTACAGCTGTGCCCTCCGACGAGGTGGTCGTAGCCGCCACAATCTCCACATCAGGATGGTTCAGGAGCAGGCGGAACAGTTCGCCTCCTGTGTAGCCTGTGCCGCCCGCTATCGCTGCCTTTATTTTTTTCCCGTCTGCCATTTTTATTTTTCCGTTTCGCCGCCGTTCACGCTGTAATAGATTTTTAGCGGATTGGCAATCACTTTTGTGAATCCTATGACATCACGGCCGCTGTATGACTTGTTGATTTCGCCGTATGCACCGAATTTTGAACTCATGAGGTCATGTGCGCTTGTGCAGCCAAGGACAGAGAAATGATAAGGCATGAGGGCGATTTCGACCTCTCCTGTGACATTCTTCTCTATGCTGTCCATCATTGCTTCCATGTCCCTCATCACAGGGTCGAGGTACATGGCCTCGTGCATCTGCTGTCCGTACCAGCCTGCAATCTGGTCTTTCCAGTAAAGCTGTCCTTTGGTAAGCGTATGTTTCTCAAGCAGGTGGTGGGCCTTGATGATAATCATAGGAGCGGCAGCCTCGAAACCGACACGTCCCTTTATACCTATAATTGTATCCCCGATATGGATATCCCGGCCTATTCCGAACGGGCCTGCCGCATCGCGTACTGCCCCGATTACTTCGACCGGACTCATTTCCTGGCCGTTGAACGATATCGGCTCACCTTTGGAGAATCCTATTTTGATATGCTCCGGCTCTGTCTTTGTGACCTGTGTCGGATATGCCTCCTCAGGAAGCCAGCCGTCTGAAGAAAGGGTCTCGACTCCTCCTATGCTGGTGCCCCAAAGGCCCTGGTTGATTGAATATTTTGCCTTCTCCCATGAGAAATCGAAGCCGCTTTTCTGCAGATAATCGATTTCATACTGTCTTGTGAAACTGAATTCCCTTACCGGGGCTATGATCTGTACCTGCGGTGCAAGTATCTCGAAAACAATGTCGAAACGCACCTGGTCGTTTCCTGCACCGGTACTGCCGTGTGCAACAGAGTCCGCTCCGACAGCCTTAACGTGCTTCAGAACTTCCAGAGCCTGGAACACTCTTTCCGAACTTACCGAAAGGGGATAGGTCGCATTTTTGAGTATGTTGCCGAATATGAGATATTTGATGCCTTTCTTATAATACGTATCCACAGCATTGACCGTCTTGTGTGAAGCCGCTCCAAGTGACAAGGCCCTCTCTTCGATTGCCTTTACTTCCTCTTCCGAAAAACCGCCGGTGTTTACGGTTATCGTATGTACCTCAAGACCTCTCTCGTTTTTGAGATACGGGACGCAGAATGATGTGTCCAGTCCGCCGCTGAATGCAAGCACTACTTTGTTGTTCATGTCTATAATATTTTAATTTGTTATCGGTTTTACTGCTCCTGCTGTCTAGGCACGGCCGGATCTGTCACATGTATATGCTCCTCAGGATCGTAAAGCAGTCCGGTGCAGATGCACATCTTGAAATTGTTTGCCTCCAGAATCGGCCAGTTGCGGCATCCTTTGCATCCTTTCCAGAATTCCGGATCATCAGTCAGGGCAGAAAACGGCACAGGACGGAATCCGAGCTCATAGTTCATTTTCATGACTGCCGCCCCTGTCGTTATGCTGAATATCTTCGCTTCGGGAAACAATTCGCGTGACAGCCTGAAAATCCTTTCCTTGATTCTCTTTGCCAGGCCAAGACCGCGGAAAGCATGGGCGACGATAAGGCCGGAGTTGGCCACATATTTTTTCCCTCCCCATGATTCTATATATGAGAAACCTGCAAAACGCCCGTCTTCAGCAACTGCTATGACAGCTTTGCCGGCCGCCATTTTTTCGATTACATATTCCGGTGTTCTTCTGGCGATTCCGGTTCCTCTTTCACGTGCTGAAATAAAAACTTCTTCGCAGATTTCGTCTGCGTACACTGCGTGGCTTTCGTCAGCCACCATTACATCAATATGCATAATGCTGCCTAAAGATTTTTGTGAAAATAATTTTACGGATTGCCCTCTGGAGAGGGAGTCGATAGGGATCCTAACGGCAAGACAAACCGAGATTGTCAATTGCAATTGGGAGGGAAATGCTTCGAAAGCCCCTCCTATAGTCGGACTAAAGTGTAGGCGACATCTGCGTGGTGTAGAACGTGCCACGTATGATAGTTGAATATGTCACCTGTTTTTCTCATAGCGGGCGCAAAGATAAATAAAAATTAGTTAACTTTGACGAAATTTTGTTGAATTTTCAATTTGTTGTCAACAGTGGCAAAAAAGAAAAAAAATACGGCTGCGGGCATCGACCCGGAATACCTTAAGAGACAGAAGGAGGCTCTTGTCCGCCGCCACAGGCAGGTCATATATCTTAATGACAGTGAAATGGCTGCGATACGGCAATATTGCGACAAATTCCGCGTCTCGACGAAGGCCGTCCTTTTCCGTGAGGCCATAATGGAAAAGGTACTGTCGGCCCTTGACGACAATCATCCGACTCTTTTCTAATCAATCAATATGAAAAAGATAATAATAATGTTGGCACTTGCCTTTGCACCTCTTGCAGTAAAGGCCGTCGGGAACACTGATTCAGTGCCGGGCAGACAAAGCGAAATCATGACAGAGGAAATTACAATCATCAAAGACGAGACTGTTGACGGGATAAGGAACATCTCCGCCCTGCCTTGCAAAAAGGTATGCTCAAAACGCATTGACATAAGCATAAAGGACGGCATAATCGAAAGTGTCGTATATACCGGAGGCTGCAACGGCAATGCCAAAGGCATAGGAGCCCTTATCAAAGGAATGACAGTGGAAGAGGCAATCAAGAGACTCGACGGCATAACCTGCGGAAACCGTGGGACTTCATGCCCTGACCAGCTTGCAAAAGTGCTTAAGGCAATTTCACGCTAAAGTTTGCCCTGTTTCTCCGCTTCTATGGCGGCATTGTAGCAGTGCCGGCATAGAGGTTCGTATACATCTTTCTCTCCCAATACCACCAGCTGGTCATTGGCTGACAGCCTGTGTGAATGGTTTGCCGGGCTTCCGCATTTTACGCAGATTGCATGTACTTTCTGAATGTCTTCCGCAACTGCCATAAGCGCCGGCATCGGGCCGAAAGGCTTGCCCATGAAATCAGTGTCGAGCCCGGCTATGATGACGCGGACGCCTCTGTCGGCGAGGGTCTGGACAACCTCGACGATCGTGTCGTCAAAGAACTGGGCTTCATCGATACCGACGACTTCCACATCGCTGGAAAGCAGGAGCATACTTGCCGGTGAATCTATCGGAGTTGAAGGAATGCTGTGCGAGTCATGAGAAACGACTTCGTCTTCTGAATATCTGACATCGATGCAAGGCTTGTAAATTTCGACTTTCTGCTTTGCGAACTGTGCCCTTTTCATTCTTCTGATGAGTTCTTCTGTCTTTCCTGAGAACATTGAGCCGCAGATGACTTCGATAGAACCTGCTTTTTTTGCGATTTCTAAAAACATTTCCTTACTTTTGTAGATTAATAACGGTCAGTATCTGACTCTCCTGATATTTCGGGAACGCAAATATAGTGATTTTTTTGCCTTATGGAAAATAGAGAAGAACAGATTTTGTCTGAAATCAGAGCCTCGCTTGTGTCGCTGCGGGTGCAGTTCGAGGAACTGGAGTCCAGGATAAGCGAACTGAGCAGTATTTATGGCGGCGGAGAGGGCTTTGATGCTCCTATCGATCTTGATCTTGATGATGACCATCTTCATGAAGAAGAGGTTACGTCGTCTGTTCCTGAAACAGTGGTCGTTCAGGAGGTGTTTGCTGACAGTATCCCGGACGATTTGCCTGAGGATGAGCCTCGCCATGAGCTGAATACTGACGCAATTGTTCCCGAAACGGTGCATCATGTCCCGGAGTCTGTCCATGAAGTTTCAGAGGAGAAGCCTATTTATGAAAAGGCGCAGTCGGACTCCAGGCTGCACAAGGCGGTAATCGACGTAATGGCTGAAAAGCAGGCATGGCGTACAGATTTGCCCGGAACGCCTGTCAAGGATATCAGAAGTGCTATTTCTTTGAATGACAGGATTATATTCATAAATCTTCTCTTTGGAGAAGACCCTATGGCATTCCAGCAGGCACTTACCCATATAAATGCACTGGAGACCCTCGGCCAGGCCGTTGAGTATATAACTTCCGAATTTCCCCACTGGGATATGGACTCGGATCTTGTCTATCGTTTCATGATGGCCGTGCGCCGGAAAGTCAAGTAGGACAATGGCAGGGACTCTTTATATAGTGCCTACACCTGTGGGAAATCTTGAGGACATGACATTCAGGGCGGTCCGCATATTGAAAGAGGCGGACCTGATTCTGGCGGAAGATACAAGGACGAGTGCTGTCCTGCTCAATCATTATGAGATAAAAGGCCGTCTTGAGTCTCACCACAAGTTCAATGAGCACAAAACATCCTCAATTATAAAAGAACGCATACTGGCAGGTATGAATGTGGCCCTGATAAGTGATGCCGGCACTCCGGGCATTTCCGATCCCGGCTTTTTGCTTGTGAGGACTTGCGTCAATGAAGGGATAGAGGTGCAGACTCTGCCCGGTGCGACGGCATTTGTGCCTGCGATAGTGTCTTCCGGCTTTCCATGTGACAAATTCTGTTTCGAGGGATTCCTGCCACAGAAAAAGGGAAGGCAGAGCAGGATTGCCGCTTTGGCGGAAGAAAGCCGTACCATGATATTTTATGAGTCTCCGTACAGGCTTGTGCGTACGCTGGAACAGTTTGCCGAGACTTTCGGAGGCGGCCGGAGCTGTTCTGTCGCAAGGGAGATTTCAAAAAAATTCGAGGAGCACCGCAGGGGAACTCTTCTGGAAGTTGCCGATTGGTACAGGGAGCACGAGCCGAAAGGCGAAATAGTCATAATCGTGGAGGGGGCAGAGCCGAAAAAGCCGGCTAAAAAATCGTATAAAGATCAGGAACAGATTCCGTAAGTCAGTTTTAAAGAAAAAGAAATTACTTTAAAAAAGAGAAAAATCGTGCCTTGCGACAGTGCTTCTACTTGTTTGTAAGGCATGGACTCTATAGCTTTGCAGAAACCGGACAGTGCTGCGGCTTCCGGAAATGCAATGTTTTATGGGAAAAAGGAAAGATGAGAAAAGGCCGGTGTCAGGTCTGTCGGATTCATTTGTCAAAGGAGTGATAGCTATGGTTTTTCTTGTCATAGGCTATCAGACCGCTGTCTTTGTGCACAGGGCTGCCGTCATGAGGATTGCCGCGAACAGGGACTGTCCGGATACAGTCATTGTCTATGCCGGATTGCCGTCCGGGCACGACGCCGGGAAAAACAATACAGAGCGGAGAACGGCTGCACATTCTCCGCAGGCCGCGGCTGTCAGAGCCAATGTTCCGGCAAGACGTACGGAGAATTTTTTCTTTGATCCGAATACTGCGACTGAGGAAGATTTGTGCCGGCTCGGCTTTACTCCCGGCCAGGCCCGTTCGATAGTGAATTACAGGGCAAAAGGAGGACGCTTCCGCAGGAAAACGGACTTTGCCAAATCCTTTGTTGTCTCCGACAGCATATACCGCCGTCTTGAACCTTATATCAGAATTCCGAAAATAGATCTTAATCTTGCCGATTCCGCGGCATTTGACAGTCTTCCCGGGATCGGAGGCGTGCTTGCTTCCAGAATGGTCAGCTACCGCAGGGCGCTGCGCGGTTATTCATACGTCGAACAGCTGATGGACATACGTGGCATTGACTCTGACAGATTCAATGCGCTCTGTGACCTTGTGGCGGTGTCTCCGGAGCATATCCGGCCTTATCCTCTTTGGGAATTTCCTGCTGATTCGCTTAAATCGCATCCGTATATCCGAAATTACGAAACGGCACGCGCCATAGTCCTTTACAGGGAAAACAATTCGCGGGCATGGTGGTCTGTTGATGCTTTGGCCGCTTCCGGAATACTTCCGTGCGCCGAGGCTGCAAGACTATCTGCCTGCAGACTGCTTCCTCCTTAGCGATTTCGGGAGGTGGGATTACTGCACCGGTCTCTTTCTGTTTGGACGGCCTATAAGCTGTATGTCGAAATTCTCTATTTTGTATCCCTTGACCCTTTTCTTCCTGATGTGCGATTCGATGATGCTCATAAGCTCATCATCGATTACATCTTTGAATGTATGATTATCGCAGTCGTACAGATGAATGTGCTTGAAAGTATTTACGTCAAAATACATTTTGTTGTTCGCACTTAGTCTGTACGCATATACACCGAGAAGGGCAAGCTGCGACAGGATGTTGTACACCGAGGCCATTGTCACTTTTGCAGTGCCGCCCTCCTTTATCGCATCGGTAACCATGTCTGCCGAAGCGTGGCCGAGCATCATCATCGCCTCATGTACGGCAAGCCTCTGGGGAGTCGCCTTGAGGGAATGTTTGCGCAGAATTGCCTTGAATTCCTCAATGTCCGGACATCTGTGTGTATTCATATTCTACTTGATTTGTTCGCAAAGGTATGTCATTTGGAACAATGAACAAAATAAATTTGAAAAATTCTAATTTAAACACATTGCGTTCCCGAATTGGCCGGCGCACTTTTGTTTTAATCCGTAAAAATGGTAATTTTGCATCCTCCCGGAAACAGTCAGGGGATTGATGATAAGATTCGTTATGAAAGAAAAATTCAGAAATTACAAGGCATTTGCCCTGGTCACCGGAGCCGCATCCGGAATGGGAAGGATTTATGCCAAAAGGCTTGCGGCAAAGGGGTATAATCTTGTGCTTGTCGACATAAACTCAGAGAAGCTTGAGGAGACTGCGTCTATTGTGTGTCAGGAGGTCGCTGCCTCAGCCTGTACCGGACGGGAAACTTTCCGTGCCGTGACCGTGGTCCAGGATTTGTCCGTCCCGGAGGCTGCAGACAACGTGTTTGCAAGAACGGAGGAGGAACAGTGCAATGTCGAGGTGCTTGTGAACAATGCCGGCCTGATGTATTGCCAGGGCATTGCGGAGACTTCTGAAAGAATGCTCAGGACAATCATGATGGTTCACATGAATACTCCGCTTATGCTTTGCCGCAAGTATGTTCCTCTAATGAAGGAACGTGGATGCGGATATGTGCTCAATATCTCCTCGCTTGCCGCATGGATGATATGGCCGGGAATCGGAATGTACGGAATTACAAAGCGTTTTGTCCGGGATTATTCGCGTGAGCTGAGGATAGAGTGCCAGAAAACAGGAGTAAGCATTACGAATGCTTATTTCGGTGCAGTGGATACGCCTCTGATTCCTCTTAAAGACAACCTGAGGGCACTGGCCCGTGGACTGACGGTGATGATTACGCCTGAAAAGGCTGTGGACAGGGCTTTGAAGGCCACTTTCAGAAGACGCCGCGGCACGATGCCGGGGCTTGTAAACAAAATATTCTGGCCGTTTGTCGTGATAATGCCCGATTGTCTGCTTGGCCTGGTTTACAGAAAGGCTAAGCCATATCTGATGAAAGTCTGAAAAAAGCATTATATTTGCAGTTTGCCGTAAGCAAAAAAAATTATGGAAACAGTAAAATGTCTTATAATTGGCGGTGGCCCTGCCGGATATACAGCAGCGGTTTATGCGTCACGTGCCGGTCTGGCTCCGGTATTGTATGAAGGAGTGCAGCCTGGAGGACAGCTGACGACCACTACAGAAGTAGAAAACTATCCAGGTTTCGAGAACGGGATATCCGGCCCTGTGCTTATGGAGAACATGAGGGCGCAGGCTGTCCGTCTCGGTGCGGATATGCGTACCGGGACTGTCACGGAGGCGGACTTGTCATCGCGGCCGTTCCGGATTGTGGCTGACGGGACTGTGATTTCGGCGGAAACAGTGATTATTGCAACGGGAGCGGCGCCAAAATATCTCGGGCTTCCTTCTGAGGAAAAATACAAGGGGCTCGGCGTGTCTGCCTGTGCGACCTGTGACGGTTTCTTTTACAGGAAGAAGACAGTTGCTGTCGTGGGCGGCGGTGACACTGCCTGTGAGGAGGCGATATATCTTGCCGGCCTGTGCAAGAAAGTGTATATGATTGTAAGGCGTGATGTTCTCCGGGCTTCACAGGCTATGCAGGAGAAGGTAAAGGCTACGGACAACATCGAGATATTGTGGAACTGCAATACCAGGGAGGTGCTTGGAGACGGTTCAGGGGTTACCGGGGCACGCCTTGAAAGAAACGGGGAAGATGTGTTCGACATTGCGGTTGACGGATTTTTCCTTGCAATCGGGCATCATCCGAATTCAGAACTGTTCAGCAAGTGGCTGAATGTCGACAAAGACGGATATATTGTTACGGACGGCAGGACTTCTGCGACCAATGTACCGGGAGTCTTTGCGGCCGGAGATGTGCAGGATCCGTTGTACAGGCAGGCGATAACAGCCGCCGCTTCGGGATGCCGTGCCGCGGTAGATGCTGAAAAGTTCTTGAAATTGAACTGATTGTAATTCACCATAATGCAGACTCATAACAAACGGAATAAAATATGTATAAGAAATTGAGGAACATCAGCTTTGCGCTTTTGGCATTGTCGGCATTTGCATCATGCAAGTCACAATATGAGCTTCTTCTGAACAGCAATGATGCAGATGCGAAATACGAGGCTGCATTCGACTATTATAACCGTGGAAAATTTTCCAAGGCCGCCTCTCTCTTTGAGTCCCTGTCAGTGTTGACCAACGGTACTGAAAGGGATGATACCGTAAGATATTACTGGGGGCTCAGCAACTATAAGTTCAAGGATTACTATACAGCCGAGACCAATTTTGAGAAATTCATATCGAGCTATCCGAGGAGTCCGTTTACATCCGAGGCAAGATTCCTGCGCCTGGACTGTCTGTACAGGCAGACTCTCAGATATGAGCTTGACCAGACTCCTACCTACAGGGCGATTACTGCGATTTCTGAATATATTATCGAGTATCCTGCCTCCACTCACATGAGCACTTGCCGTGATATGATAGATGAACTGAATGCCCGTCTGGACCGCAAGGCATACGAAAGTGCAAGACTTTATTATAAAATGGAGGATTATCTCGCCTCGCGTGTTGCTTTCGGCAATGTGCTGAAGGATGATGCTGAGAATATGTACAGGGAGGACATACTGTATTACATGGCAATGTCTTCCTACAAGTATGCACATCTCAGTGTCCCTGCAAAACAGAAGGAAAGGTATCTAACATTTGTGGATGATTATTTCAACTTTATCGGCGAGCTGCCGGAGTCCCATTACAGGAAAGAACTCGATGCCGTTTATCAGAGGGCTCAGAAGGCTCTCGGACGGCAGGGTGTGGAGACTGATGATGCCGGCAAGACCGAGCGTGAATTCGCCAAAGAAAGGAGAAAACTTATCAAAGAGGCAAAAAAGTCAGAAAAAAAATGAAACATAGGCGGAATGCTTATGTATAATTAATCGGAGGGAATATGTTTTCCCCTGTTAAATAGTATAGAAATGGCAAAGCAGAAAACACCTACAAACACTCTTACGAGAAATCTTTGTGATTTGGCTAACCCTACAGGAAACATCTACGAAACGGTGGTGATTCTTTCAAAAAGGGCAAATCAGATAGCCATAGCAGAAAAAAAGGAACTTACGAGAAAGCTTGAGGACTTCAAGAACGACCGTGATACCATGGAGGAAGTTTTTGAAAACAGGGAGCAGATAGAGATATCGAAATATTACGAAAGGCAGCCTAAGCCGAGCCTTGTGGCCATTGAGGAATTTAAGGACGGAGAGGTCTGCTACAGGATGGCCAAGCAGGACGACAACGACTGATTCCGGCCATGCTTACCCGGCTTCATGTAAAGAATTATGTATTGATAGACTCTTTGGAAATTGAATTTCCGAAGGGTCTGGTCATTATTACCGGACAGACAGGAGCCGGAAAATCCATTCTTCTCGGGGCTTTGTCTCTCGTTCTCGGTTCCAAGGCCGATGCGTCTTGTGTGTCTTCCGGTGCGGACAATTGTGTCGTTGAGGCCGAATTCGATACCTGTGACGCTTCTGTGAGGGAAATGCTCGAGGACAATGAGGCGGAATGGGACGGAGGGCATCTTATAATAAGGCGGGTAGTGAACCGTTCCGGACGCTCCAGGGCCTTTGTAAATGATTCTCCCGTATCTGTTTCTGTGCTGCAGTCCCTTTCTTCACGCCTTGTCGACGTACATTCGCAGCATCAGACAATGCTCTTGTCCGACCACGGATTCCAGCTTGAAATCCTTGATTATTTTGCCGGCACGACTGCCCTTCGGGATGAATGTGCGCTTGCCTGGAAAGAGCTGGGCCGGCACAAGGCGGAACTTGCCGGGCTTGAAAGCCGTCTGGCTTCCCTCAAAAATGAGCAGGCGTACAATGAGGCACAGTTCAGACAGCTTGAGGCTGCCGGACTTAGGGCAGGGGAGCTGGCGGAGCTTGAGGAGGAGCAGAAACAGCTTGCCAATGCGGAGGAAATCAAAGCCGGCCTGTGTGCCGTGGAAGATATCTTTACAGCCTCTTCATCAGAAGGAGAGGCGCAGTCTGTCGTTTCCGCGCTGAAGGAAGCTGATAAACTTCTTGCCAAAGTAGGCCGTTTTATACCCTCGGCAGGCGAACTTGCGGAAAGGGTGGCTTCCTGCCGTATGGAACTTGACGACATCGCTTCGGAAGTTTCTTCGCTGAATGCCTCAGTCGATATGTCCGGGGACAGACTGGAGCAGATTGAGGCCCGTATGTCATTTCTGTACGGTCTTTTGCAGAAGCATTCATGTTCCGGAGAGGATGAACTTATTGCACTGCGCGACAGTCTGTCAGGAATGTTGCTGGACACAGGCCGTCTGGAAGAGGAACGTGATGAACTGAAAGCCCTTGTGGACAGATCTGCTTCAAAACTATCGGAAATTGCAGATGAACTTTCCGTGGCAAGGCACAAGGCTTCAGGCGATTTTGCCGACGGTATCGCCTCGACGATAAAAAGCATGGAGCTGCCATATTCTGTATTCGAGGTAGAGCTGTCGGATGTTCCCTTGTCTGCTTTTGGTCATGATGCAGTCTCGTTCAGATTCTCATCTTCCGGCAAAAATCCTGTGGATGTATCCAAATGTGCGTCCGGTGGTGAAATGTCACGCATCATGCTGGCTCTTAAGGCCATGATGGCAAGGTTCGCCAATATGCCTACCATGATTTTCGATGAGATCGACACCGGAGTTTCAGGCAGTGTCGCCGACAGGATGGGTTCTGTCATTTGTGAAATGGGACAGAATATGCAGGTTTTTGCAATTACGCATCTGCCTCAGGTTGCAGCAAAGGGAACTGCGCATTATCTTGTCTCAAAAGAGATTGACCCACAGAACTCCACAGCCGTATCTACAATAAAAAAACTCTCTGACGAGCAGAGAGTTCTTGAAGTTGCGCGTATGCTCAGCGGTTCTGTGCTTACCGATGCAGCAGTGGCCAATGCAAAATCCCTTCTTGAGGGCTGAATGTGGCTATCTTATCTTGACTACTGAATAGTCTTTTCCATATACTATGCGTCTGATTCCTTCGTTGGCATAGCCTCCGTAAGGCAATTGTCTGTAGCTGAAAGTGCTTTGCAGCATATCCTGTTTTGCATTTTTCAGCATAAACTGCCATCCTGCACCGTATTTTGAACAGATTTCGAAGAAATATTTTGCGACATCGTATCCCTGAAATGCGAATTGTGTAGGTTCCGTACGGAACAGTGCCCTGTATCTCAAAAGGAAGTTCTTTACACGCTGGTCTTCGTAGTCAATATAATATGCCAGGCTTGCGTGCAATGAAGTATTGTGAAGATTCTCTACCTCGATGGTCTCGAACGAGCGTATCTTGGCCGGTCCGTATAGCACGACATCGTATTTGTCATGTACGATAAGATTGAGGTTTCTTACCACATCGTTTACGAAGGCCTCGCTCTCCGAGGCTATCACTATGCGGTTCGTTCCTGTCTGTGTCATCAGATTTTCCAGCGGTGTCTGTACTGTTCTTCCGTCAAGAATACTGTATGAGAACGTCGTATATTTAATGGAAGATGAATCTATTGCCGCTTTTATCAGTTTGCCTGCATCATTTTGCCTGGCCTCTTTTTCTGAAATGACAAGGACCCTGTCGCCTTGTCTGAAATCTTCTTTGATCCAGGCCGCCATATCGGAGTACTGGAGCAATATCGAAGCCGGAGCCTGTATCATGTTGCTGTAGCTCTCTGCCAGAGTGCCGGCCTTGGGGTCGAGCGGAGATATTATGGTTCCGGTTCCCTGCGACATTGACAAAAGCCTTGTAAGGTCTCCGGTGGAGACCGGGCCTATTATGAGGTCGCTCTGGCTTAAGGCGAACCGGTTGACTCCAGGGTTGCCTGACGATATGTCATGTACTTCAAGGTCTATGTCGACTCCCTCTTCTGCCATGTCCTTGGCTGCCAGCAGCACACCGCTGTAAAAGTCCATGTTGCTGCGGCTTGAAGATGTTCCTGTGGCTTTAAGCGGCAGAATGACTGTTGCCCTGACTTTAGCCTTTGGCGTGAATATCATCATCTCCGGGTCAGACACGGCCGGCTCATCGAACGCATTCTCAAGATCCGTCGGTTCTTCATCCACAGATGCGGTGCCGGAAGTTTTCGGCAGTTCTGCATATTTGCCTTTTTCAGGAATTGTTATGACCTGCCTGTTTTTCAGTTTTCTTCCCGTCAGTCCGTTTGCGAGCATTATTTCCTCAGCCGTTACACCGTACTTTCTGGCAATGGATTCGATGTCTTCATACCATCTTACAGTATGTGTCAGCGGACCGGCTTCTTCCTGCACGGAAGTTTTCCGGCCTTCCTCTGTCTCCGTCATACTTTCGCTGACAGGTTTTTCCGCATACTCGTTCACGTCGGCAGAAGGCGAAGCCATATCTTTTGTCTGTCCTGCAGCTTCCTTTGACGGTATGATTATAATCGAGTTCTTTTTCAGGCCGGTTTCCCTGAGCGACGGGTTGAATTTGTATATGTCCTCGATTGTCACCTCATACGCCTTGCTTATCGAGTACAAAGTCTGCCTTTCCTCCACGACGTGCGAATAGCATATTTTTCCGTCGATCCTGACTTTTTCTTTGGATATTGTCACCGGACCCGGTACATATTCCTGGGCATTGATTCCTGTAGCGGAATATGCCGTAAGTGCCATTACCAGCGCAATGTTTTGAAGATACCTCAATGCCATGTAATTACAATTGTTCTATGAAACCGGTCAATTCAGCCGCAAAGGCTTCCCATGACAGACGTTCCTTTTCCTTTCTTATGTTCCTTATGCACTCCTGTTTTATATCAGGGTCGGAAAAATATCTCACGATTTCTTTCGCGATTGCCTCCGGAGTGCCGCTTTCTGCGACAATTCCTGTGCCTCTGTCACCGATTGTTTCTTTAAGTCCTCCGACGTCAGTGACTATCATCGGCACTTCAAAATGGTAGGACACCGAACTGATTCCGCTTTGTGTCGCGCTTCTGTACGGCAGTACTGCCAGATCAGCCGCTGAGAAATAATCTTTTACTTCAGAATCCTTTATGTATTTGAGATTCATAAATATCCGGTCTTTCCCGGGCAGTCTGTCCATTATTTCCTGATAAGGGGCGAATGAGCCGTATGGTTCCCCGGCAACGATGAGCTGATAGTCGTCCGGCAACTTGCCGAATGCCTCAAGGAGAATGTCAAGCCCCTTGTAATGGCGTATCAGTCCAAAAAACAGGATGTTCTTTTTTCCTGCCGCCATGCCGAGCTTTTCTTCGGCCCTCTCCCTCGGGAGTTTTTCTCCGAAATGCGAATACAGCGGATGCTGTATTACCTTGTATCTTGCATAAGGCTGAAGTCTCAGCAGGTCATGTGCCACAGCCTCGCACAGAGTCACACTTGCTGTGCTGCCTTTCAGAAAATACTTCGTCAACGGCGTGTCGAAGAAACGCGGCTCGTGCGGAATTACATTGTCGAGTATCGAAATCACTTTGCAGTGCTTCTTCATCCTGCGTGTGATATAGCCCAATGACGGAGCGAAGTATGACATCCAATATCTGACTATAAGCACATCGGGATTCCATTGGCGGATTTGCCGCAGTGTCGTGACGTATGAAAACGGATTGGCCGTATCCAGCAGGGAAGTGCTCTCTACGGGTACGGCCTCATCGTCGGCTGTCACGAATTGTGTCTTTCCCGGAAAGAGGAATTCAGGATATTGTCTTTTGAAATTGAATGCCTTGACAATATGATGTTTGCCCAGTTCCCCGTAAAGGCATGCGTTAAACTGAGAAATTCCTCCTCGATAGGGATAGAAACAGGACAGTATTGCTATTTTCAATTATTTGCTCTTGTTGTTCTGGTTTTTTGTCTGGATGTACTCGTCATTGAGTCTTGAGAGTACGTCGGCAGTGATGTCAAGCGAAGGGTCAGCGGCAAGTACCGGTGTGCCGAGCGTGATGATTCCGTCGTCCGGGTCGTCTCCCTGGCTCACGAGAATCATTGAATACTGTTTCTCCTCATTGTACTTCTTTATGAAAGTAAGGATGGCATCGTTGATCTGATTGTTCATGACCATCAGTTCCTCGTTTATCTCCGCATTCTTCTGGTTCGCATAATTGTTTACGTCGATTTCCTGCTGCTGGAGTTTCCTGCCCCTGTCCTCTGCGACTGACCTTGTCAGAAGGCCCTTCTGCATTTTCTCCTGAAAATCATTGTACTCGGTAGTGAATTTCTTTTCTCTTCTTGAGATTTCAGCCTGGATATTCTGGACTTTTGTCTCGACTACTGCCCTGAGGTCATTTGCCATGTCGTAGTCTGCCATCAGTTTTGTCATGTCAATGTAGACAATTGCCCCTTTGGCTGCAGACACTGCGGCTGGCGTTGTTTCTGCCGGTGTCTCAGATGCTGCTGTTTCTCCGTTGCCTGCACATGATGCTGTTCCGAAAACTGCGGCAGCGCCCATAAGAAGTGCACTGAAGATGCTTGATGTGTGTTTCATTTTTATACTTTTTATTTGTTGTTTGTTCTGATATGCAAGCAGGAGGCAATATCCTGCTATATCTTACAAAGGTAATTAAAAAATTTCATAAACCGTTTTGAATTACCTCAAAAAAATCTTTTATGTATTTTTCCCGTTATTCGGGAAATAATCCATAAAATTATAATGATAAAATTAAAGCTCTTTCTTGATTTCAGCCAGATATGACTGTATCGTTTTGTGCATCCCCAAATACAGGGCATCGCAGATGATGGCGTGACCTATCGAGACCTCCGCAGTCCACGGTATTTTCCTTATGAAAAAATTCAGATTCTCAAGGCTGAGGTCATGGCCGGCATTGACTCCGAGACCGCATTCCCTGGCGGCTTCGGCTGCTTCGATGAACGGTTTTATGGCCGCATCCCTGTCCGTACTGTACATTTGCGCGTATGGCCCTGTATAAAGCTCCACCCTGTCGCATCCGCAGCGTGCCGCTCCTTCGGCCATTGCCGGGTCTGCATCGATGAAGATTGATGTCCTTATGCCGTGCTTTTTGAACTCTCCGCATATTTCGGTAAGGAGACTCCTGTGGCCGACAGTGTCCCAGCCTCCGTCCGATGTTATGGCGCTTTCTGCATCAGGCACGAGCGTCACCTGGTCCGGCAGTGTCTCAAGTACCAGATTCACAAAAGAATCAATCGGATTTCCCTCGATATTGAACTCCGTGGTTATGGCTGGCCTAATTATGCGTACATCATCGTATCTTATGTGCCTTTGGTCAGGTCTCGGATGCACCGTAATTCCTTCTGCCCCGAATCTTTCGCAGTCCGACGCCGCTTTTGCCACGTCGGGCATATTGCCTCCGCGGGCATTTCTTATTGTGGCTATTTTATTTATATTTACGCTGAGTGTTGTCATTGTTGTGTCTGTAATGTCGTTTCAGGCGACAAAAATATATAATTAACTTCAAATTTAAATAATAAAGTGCTAATTTTGGCATCCGGTTTCCAGACAGAAGCCTTTCATGACAGACTGGCAATGAATTTAGCAGTATATATAGGTAAGAAATCCCTTGAAGATGACGCGAGGCTTGCGCGGCTTCTCGAAGAGCTGGCCGCGGGAGGCTGCGGAGTGACGGTACTGGGTGACGGGCAGATGCCGGCATCCGCTGCCGACATGCTTTTGAGCGTAGGAGGCGACGGGACTTTTCTGTCGGCATCCGCACTTGTTGCCGAAAGCGGAATCCCTGTCGTCGGGGTCAATCTCGGGCGTCTTGGCTTTCTGTCCGAAAACAGGCCTGAAGATGTTGCCGGTGCACTCCTGAACGGTGAATATTCGATAGAGGAACGTCTGGTGCTTAAAGCATCGGTAAACCGCAGAGACCTGCAGCCCTGGTCGTGTTATGCCGTAAATGAATGTACCGTGCACAGAAATGGCGCGGCCATGCTGGGGGTCGAGGCGGCTGTGGACGGTGTGCTGCTGCCGACTTATTGGGCCGACGGCCTGATTGTCTCCACCAGCTCGGGCTCGACGGCGTATTCCCTGAGTGCGGGCGGACCTATCGTGCTCCCTGAGTCCAGGGTGCTTATAATTACTCCTATCGCACCTCATAATCTGAATGTACGTCCTCTGGTAGTGCCTGATTCTTCAGAAATAACCATTCGCCTGCATTCGAGGGACAGGAATGTAATCTTTACTGCGGACAATATGACTGCGGAAATTGACGGCGACACAGAAATTGCGATATCTGTGGCACAGTTTTCGCTTAAACGTGTCCGTCTCAATAAATCGGACTTCATCAACGCCTTGACGGAAAAATTGTTCTGGGGCGAAGATGTCAGAAATATCAAATAGGCATATTTTCGAAACGTAAACAATATTTTTATGTCAAATGAAGCTGTGGCCGGAGTCCCGGTCCATGTCTCTATGATAATGGACGGAAACGGACGTTGGGCCAGGGAAAGGGGCAAAGAAAGAGTATATGGCCATCTCGAGGGTGTGGAAAGCGTGCGTGCGTGCGTGGAGGCCGCAATTGAATCCGGAGTGCGCTATCTTTCGGTATATGCCTTTTCCGAGGAAAACTGGAATCGTCCGCAGGATGAAGTCGATGCCCTTATGGGGCTTATGGTCAAGGCCATGGCTGCAGAAATGGATGCCCTTGACAGAAACGGAGTGCGTTTTATAGTAATAGGAAACCGCGGAAGACTGGGAGCCGGGCTCAATAATGTCATTGATTCCTGCATGGACAGGACTGCCGGCAACCGGACTCTGACTCTGATCGTACTCCTCAGTTACAGCGGAAGGTGGGATATATTGCAGGCCGCAAAAAAAATGGCTGCCATGATTATAGAGCATCCCGAAAGGGCTTCCGAAGTCATGGACATGGAGCAGGATGACTTCGGAGACCTGCTGGCTACGGCAGGGATTCCCGAGCCTGATCTTATCGTCAGGACATCCGGAGAATGCCGCCTGAGCAATTATCTGCTGTGGCAGGGCGCCTATTCCGAACTGCTCTTTGTGGACACTCTTTGGCCGGATTTCCGCAAGGCGGATTTCATAAAGGCCATTGAATCATACGCAAAACGTGACAGACGTTATGGAAAAGTCAAATAAATGCCTATATTTGCATTTTTGAATTTAATGGTATAGAGATGAGAGTTTGCCGAATAGTATTCCTTGCGGTGGCGCTTGTGCTTACGCTTCCTGCGTTTGCGCAGCTTGCAGGGAAAAATATAGAGGTTGATTACAACAATCCGCAAAAATATGTCGTCGGTGGAGTCAGAGTGGAAGGGAACAGCTATTTCGCTCAGGAACAGATACTCCAGATCACAGGCCTGCAGAAAGGTATGGAAGTGACCGTGCCGAGCGAGGAAATGTCTTCGATAGTGAACAGGCTATGGCTTCAGAGATATTTCGAGGATGTCGCAATTGCTGTCGATTCAATCGCTCCGGGGCGTGACACTGCATTCTTCAAAATATGCGTAACGGAAAGGCCACGTGTTTCGCGCTGGACATTCAGCGGAGTCAAGTCCGGTGAGCAGAAAGATCTCCTTGAACGTCTCAATCTGCGGCGCGGAGGGGAATTTTCCGATTATGTTGCCAAGACTTCCACGGACATTATCAAAAGATATTACAAGGAAAAGGGGTTCTTGAACGTGGCCGTCGATGTCAACACAAAGAAAGACACAATGATCCGCAGTGCAATCCGTGTGCAGTTCGCTGTCAACAAAGGCGAGAAGGTTAAGGTCAAGAAGATTACGTTCAACGGCAACGGTCACGTCAAGGAGACAAAACTCGTCCGCTCGATGAAAAAGACCAAGGATGCGCGCCTGATCAACTTCTTCAGTTCAAAGAAATTCAATGAAAGCGAGTATGAGAATGACAAGCGTTCTCTCATCAGCGCGTTTAACGAGGCCGGATACAGGGATGCCAGGATAGTAAAGGACACAATGTACTATATTGAACCAGGTAGGCTTCAGATTGATTTTGAAATCGATGAAGGAAAGAAATACTATTTCAGAGACATAACATGGACAGGCAATTCAGTCTATAATTCAGAGACTCTCAACGACATCCTCATGATCAAGAAAGGCGATGTCTATGATGTCGTGACAATGGAAAAGAGGCTTTTCGGCGGCGGAAAGCAGAATGAGTTCGATGTCTCCAAACTTTACCGTGACAACGGCTATCTGTTCTTTAACCTCCAGCCTGTGGAGCTTAATATTCAGGGTGACTCTGTCGATGTCGAGATGAGAATCGTAGAAGGAAAGCCTGCGACCCTGAACAATATAATCATAAACGGCAATGACCTTACGAATGAAAGGGTGGTGCGCCGCCAGGTGTTTACACGGCCGGGCTATCTTTTCAGCCAAAGCGATTTCGAACGTTCGGTCCGCGAGATTGCATCAATGGGGCAGTTTGACCCTGAGGCGATTATGGATGCGTCAAAAGGATACAGCATAGTTCCGAATTCGGTAAACAATACTGTCGACATTATATATAATGTTACGGAGAAACCTTCAAGCCAGCTTGAACTTTCAGGAGGATGGGGCGGAAATACCTTCGTCGCCACAGTCGGGGTAAGTTTCAACAACTTTTCCACAAGACGTGTCTTTGACAAGACAGCATGGCGTCCTGTTCCGCTCGGCGATGCCCAGAATCTTTCTTTCCGATTCCAGACGAACGGAACATATTATACAAGCCTTTCTGCAAGCTTTTCCGAGCCGTGGCTTTTCGGGAAGAAGCCTACCTCCCTCAATATGTCGGTATATTATACGAGGCAGACGAATTCATATCTCGCCTTCAACATTCTCAATAATGATGAGTATATGGAGGTCTACGGATTTGCGGCAGGTCTCGGAAAGCGCCTGAAATGGCCGGACAACTATTTCGTGCTTTACAATCAGCTCAGCTGGCAGACCTACAAACTCCAGAACTGGGCTTATCAGTTCCTGTTCAACACGGGTATTTCGCACAACCTGAGCTATACTCTCAGCCTGTCGCGAAATTCAACGGATCAGCAGATATATCCGCGTCAGGGTTCTGACTTCAGTTTTTCTGTCCAGCTTACGCCGCCGTATTCTCTTATGAGAAAGAAGGACCGGGGAGTGCTGGACGAGAACGGCAACCCTACGTTAGTTTCAGACTGGAGGAAAATTAATTATGACCTTCAGTCATCCCAAGACAGGTACAAGTGGATTGAATATCACAAATGGACATTCAAGGGTTCCATATTCACCAAACTGGTCGGTGACCTTGTGCTTATGGCAAGGGCGCAGTTCGGATATCTCGGATATTACAACCGCAACTGGGGATATTCTCCGTTCGAGGGTTTCCGTGTCGGCGGTGACGGAATGTCCGGATATGATACCTACGGTTCGGAAATAATTTCTCTGCGCGGTTATGAGAATTATTCGCTGACCCCTCAGGGACTTTCCTCATACAACACTACCGGAAACTATTACGCAGGAAATGTTTATGACAAGTTCACTGTCGAGCTTCGCTATCCGGTTGTGCTCCAGCCTCAGTCCACGATTTATGCCCTCGTATTTCTTGAGGGCGGCAACTGCTGGTCTGACATAAGGAAATTCAATCCGTTCCAGATACGCAGGTCGGCTGGTGTCGGTGTGAGGGTCTTCCTCCCTATGATCGGTCTCCTCGGTGTAGACTGGGGATACGGATTTGACAACCATGACGGCAACGGAGGAAGCCAGTTCCACTTTGTGATCGGACAGCAGTTCTAAGAGACTGCCGTTTTGGGGAAGAATCAATATTTAAAAATTATAATATGAAAAAAATGTTTTTTATCGCAGCAATGGCTCTTGTTTCATTTGCTGCATCGGCACAGAAATTCGCTTATGTGGATTTCAATGAACTCATCATGCTTATGCCGGAGATGGATTCGGCAAGGGCAACACTTGAGGAAAACCAGAAGACAAACGAGGAAATTCTGATGGCCATGTATGAGGAATATCAGTCCAAGGGACAGCAGTTCGAGCAGAAGCAGGCGAGCTGGACTCCTGCAATCCGTGACAGCAAACTTAAGGAAATCCAGGAAATTGAATCAAGGCTTCAGCAGACTCAGCAGAGCCTCCAGCAGGAAATGCAGCAGCTCCAGAATTCTCTGCAGGCTCCTATATATGAGAAAGCACAGAATACAGTGTCAGATCTGGCAAAAGCCAAGGGCTGTGCTGCCGTTTTTGAGAAGAATTCACTGCTCTATCTTGATCCGGCACAGTTTGTTGATCTTACTCCGGAGGCCAGGACTGCTCTCGGTATACCTGCAGATAGAACCCTTGAGACTCTTCAGGCTGAACTGCAGGCCAAAGCTCAGGCTCAGGCAGGCATGATGCAGTAATATTCTGCGCTCAACCAAAATCTGATTTAATATGACGGCATGGTTCGGTGGCTTACGGACTATGCCGTTTTTGTTCGCAAAAACTAATGAATTATATTTTCCGTTAGCGAAAAAAGTTATACATTTGTAGCAAAATATGAAAATCTGATTTAAATCTATTATAATTTAGACTATGCAACATAAAGTTATTGATACTAAAGATGTTGTCATAAGATTTGCGGGAGATTCGGGAGACGGTATGCAGCTCACCGGGTCTCTTTTTGCAGATATGTCGGCAATCTTCGGTAATGAACTGTCTACATTTCCTGATTATCCGGCTGAAATCAGGGCGCCGCATGGCACTGTTTCCGGTGTGTCAGGTTTTCAGGTGCACATAGGCAGCTGCCAGGTGGCTACTCCGGGTGATTTCTGCGACATGCTTGTGGCAATGAACCCTGCAGCCCTTAAGGCCAATGCCCGGTGGCTCAAACGTACAGCAATGGTGCTGATTGACTCCGATACATTCGATGAAGAGGGACTCAAGAGGGCCGGGCTCAAAAGCGATCCTATCGGCGAGCTTTATATCGAGGACAGGACAATCATCATTGCCCCTATAACCACGCTTACGGAAGAGAGTCTGAAAGACAGCGGTCTTGACATGAAGACAATCCATAAGTGTAAAAACATGTTTACTCTCGGAATGGCCTGCTATATATACAACCGTCCGATGGAATATGTATTCAATTATCTTGAACGCAAATTCGGCAAGAAGCATCCTGAGCTTATCGAACCGAACAGAAAAGTCCTCAAAGACGGATATAATTATGCGGCCAACATCCAGGCCATTCCCAATACCTATAATATAGAACCGGCGCATCAGCCGAAGGGACTGTACAGGAATATTACAGGAAACCAGGCTACTGCCTGGGGGTTGCTCGCAGCTTCCGAGAAGTCGGGCCTCCCTCTTTTCTGCGGCTCATATCCTATCACGCCTGCCACCGGAATACTTGAGGAGCTCGCTATCCACAAAAGTCTCGGTGCAAAGACACTTCAGGCCGAGGATGAGATAGCCGGAATATGCACGGCCATAGGTGCGGCCTTTGCCGGAAGCCTTGCTGTCACCACGACATCAGGCCCCGGACTTTCACTTAAATCAGAGGCCCTCGGCCTTGCCGTCATGACGGAGCTGCCTCTTGTCGTCATTGACGTGCAGCGTGCAGGACCTTCTACCGGCATCCCTACAAAGACCGAGCAGACTGACCTCAATCAGGCTTTATACGGACGCAACGGTGAATGTCCTCTGGTTGTCATGGCGGCACATTCTCCCGCAGGCTGTTTTGACGCGGCTTTCAATGCGGCGAAGATTGCCCTTGAACACATGACTCCGGTGCTTCTTCTCACGGAGGGTTTCCTCGGAAACGGTTCCGAGCCGTGGCTGATACCTTCGATGAAGGACTATCCGAAGATTGTTCCTCCGTTTGTACAGCCTAACACTGAATACAAGCCGTTCGAGAGAGATCCGGAGACTTTTGTAAGAAAATGGGCTGTTCCCGGTATGGCCGGCTGCGAACACAGAGTGGGCGGTCTTGAAAAGAATCATGACGGAGTCCTTTCTTCCGACCCTCAGAATCACGCCGTTATGGTGCGTGAACGTGCAATGAAAGTTGAGAAAGTCGCTGATTTCATTCCTGATCTTGAAGTTAACGGCCCTGAATCCGGCAAACTGCTTGTCGTGGGCTGGGGAGGTACTTTCGGACACTTGCTTTCGGCTGTGCAGGAGGTACGCAGTGCTGGCACTACTGTAAGTTTCGCGCATTTCGACTATATACTTCCGCTTCCCAAGAATACGGAAGAGGTATTCTCGAAATTTGAAAGGATACTTGTGTGCGAACTTAATTCCGGACATTTTGTGAACTGGCTAAGAGGACGGCTTCCTCAGTTCACCTACAGACAGTTCAACAAAGTGCAGGGCCAGCCGTTCCTTGTGCAGGAAATAGTGGCTGCAATAAACGAGAATATGTTGTAATACCCCAAACGGAACAATTATGCCAAGATATACATTCAAAGAATTCAAAAGTGACCAGGAAGTCAGATGGTGTCCGGGCTGCGGCGACCATGGCGTGCTTGCCGCTTTGCAGAGGGCGCTTCCGGATGTGACCGAAGCCTTGGGCTACAGTAAGGAAAGATATGTGATAGTGTCGGGAATCGGCTGTTCGTCCAGACTTCCTTATTATATGAATACATACGGTTTCCACAGCATTCACGGCCGTGCCACCGCCATTTCCACAGGAATAAAGGTTGCAAATCCCGACCTGACCGTATGGCAGGCGTGCGGTGACGGAGATGCCCTTGCAATCGGAGGAAACCATTTCATCCACGCTATCAGAAGGAACGTGGACATGAACCTTATCCTGTTCAACAATCAGATATACGGTCTTACAAAGGGACAGTATTCTCCGACCTCGAGATTCGGTGCAGTCACAAAGACTTCTCCATACGGAACCGTCGAGCAGCCTTTCAATCCTGGCAGCCTTGTGCTCGGTGCCAAGGGAACATTTTTTGCCAGAAGCCTCGATACCGAACTGAAACTGTCATCCGAGATTATGCTCGCCGCTGCAAAGCATGACGGCTGCTCTGTAATGGAGATGCTTACCAATTGCGTCATTTTCAATGACGGTGCGCATAAGCTTATTGCTGACAGAGAGGTGAGGGCAGACCGTACGATCGTGCTCAGACACGGTGAGAAGATGATTTTCGGAAAGAACCGGGACAAGGGACTGGTCCTCGACGGAATGGGACTGAGAGTCGTTACGATAGGGGAGAACGGAATAACAGAGGATGATATCCTCGTACATGACGCGCACTCCGAGAATGTCGGCATACACATGATGCTTGCCGATATGAAATATCCGGATTTTCCGGTGGCCCTCGGAATCATCCGCGATGTCAGCCAGCTGACGTATGATGACGGAGTGCGCGACCAGGTTCTTGCAGTCAAGGAGAAATCCAATATAAAATGTGTGGATGACCTGCTGCGCAGCGGCTCCACATGGGAGGTGAAATAACTACAATATAACACATAAAATGAATACGAATGAAATAATGGCCAGACTCCAGGCCAAGTACCCTTACGAGAAAGAATATCTCCAGGCAGTACATGAAGTTTTGGAGTCCATAGAGGATGTTTACAATCAGCATCCTGAGTTCGAGGATGCAAAGATAGTCGAGCGTATTGTCGAGCCTGAGCGTATCCTGACCTTCAAAGTCACCTGGATCGATGACAACGGAGAGGTGCAGACCAACACAGGCTATCGCGTACAGTTCAACTCTGCGATAGGTCCTTACAAGGGAGGACTCCGCTTCCACCCGTCTGTGAATCCTTCTATTCTTAAGTTCCTCGGTTTCGAGCAGACTTTCAAGAATGCACTGACTACTCTGCCTATGGGCGGAGGAAAAGGCGGTTCCGACTTCAACCCGAAAGGCAAGTCCGATGCTGAAATCATGCGTTTCTGCCAGGCTTTTATGCTTGAACTTTGGCGTGTAATAGGTCCTGACCAGGATGTTCCTGCGGGCGATATCGGAGTGGGCGGACGCGAGATAGGCTATCTCGACGGAATGTACCGCAAACTTGCGCAGCAGTACAACACCGGAGTCCTTACCGGAAAGGGCATGACCTGGGGCGGCTCTATTCTGCGTCCGGAGGCAACCGGTTTCGGTGCCGTGTATTTCGTGCAGCACATGCTGCATATGCAGGGCAAGGAAATCGCAGGCAGGACAGTCGCACTTTCCGGCTTCGGCAATGTTGCATGGGGTGCTGCTACAAAGGCTACCGCCCTCGGTGCCAAGGTCGTTGCAATCTCGGGACCTGACGGTGCAATATATGATCCGGAGGGAATGAATGACGAGAAGATTGCCTATATGCTCGAGCTCCGTGCATCCAACAATGACGTTGTCGCTCCGTTCGCCCAGAAATTTCCGTCTGCTGTTTTCTATCCGGGAAAGAAGGCATGGAGCATAAAATGCGACATTGCAATGCCTTGCGCATTCCAGAACGAACTGACCGGGGCTGATGCCGAGGAACTGCTTGCAAACGGAACATGGCTCTGTGCCGAGGTTTCCAACATGGGCTGTACTCCTGAAGCAATTGCCGCATTCCAGAAGGCAGGCATCATGTTCGCTCCGGGCAAGGCTGTCAATGCCGGAGGAGTCGCTACATCGGGACTTGAGATGACCCAGAATGCAATGCACATCAGCTGGAGCGCGGAAGAGGTCGACCAGAAACTGCACAGGATAATGTCGGATATCCATGAGGCCTGTGTGAAATACGGCACCCAGCCTGACGGATATATCAATTATGTGAAAGGCGCGAACATTGCCGGTTTCATGAAAGTTGCCCATGCAATGCTTGAGCAGGGCATAATCTGAGCATAGACATTAATGCCGTAACAGGGGATGTGGCCCGATATGCCGCGTCCCCTGTTCCTTTTGAAGTGCATTTGATTGTTTTTAATCAAATAAAGACTATCTTTGCGCCCGTTTTGCAGATAGCTGCATTGTCTGCAGACATGAACGATATTATTAATAACTAACATAAGGTACAAATTTATGGAAGACAAGAAATTTTCAGTCAAGTACTGTGTACTTCTTCCGGTCATCATTGCAGTGACGCTGTTCCTGTGGCTTGTGCCGGTCAGCTTTTTCGGCATTGACGCACTTACTGTAGTACAGCAGAGGATGATCGCCATTTTCGCATTTGCGGCCCTGATGTGGATGTTTGAAATCATCCCGGCCTGGACAACATCTGTAGTTGTCATCGTATTCATGTTGCTTACAATTTCTGACAAAGGCTTCGGATTCTTTGTCAACAATGTAGGGGATGCCAGTGCCTTTGTGGACTACAAGGCAATCATGGGATCTTTTGCAAACCCTATCATCATGCTTTTCCTCGGCGGTTTCGTCCTTGCGATAGCCGCAACCAAGGTCGGGCTTGATGTCCAGCTTGCAAAAGTGCTCCTCAAGCCTTTCGGCACAAATCCCAAGACCGTACTGCTCGGCATTCTCTGTGTAGTTGCCGTTTTCTCCATGTTCATGAGCAACACAGCAACTGCGGCCATGATGCTCGCATTCCTTACCCCGGTGCTGAAGTCGCTTCCTGCTGACGGAAAAGGACGCATCGGACTTGCTCTCGCCATTCCTGTTGCAGCCAACATCGGAGGTATCGGAACGCCTATAGGAACTCCTCCGAACGCCATTGCCCTCGGTTATCTCAATGACATGGGCATGGGAGTGACCTTTGTGGACTGGATGATCCGCATGGTGCCTTATGTAATCGTCATGATTTTTGTGGCCTGGGCCCTTCTTCTTGTGCTCTTCCCGTTCAAGGCAAAGAAAATAGAGCTGAAGATTGAGGGCGGTGCAAAGAAAGGATACCAGACTTATGTCGTGTATGTGACATTTGCCGTAACCATACTTCTTTGGATTACCGAACAGTGGACACATCTCAACTCCAACATCGTGGCACTGATTCCTTTCGCAGTATTTGCAGCCACGGGTGTAATCAAAAAGAGCGATCTTGCAGAAATCGAGTGGTCAGTGCTCTGGATGGTTGCCGGAGGACTCGCCCTTGGTGTAGGACTCATGAAGACAGGCCTTGCAAATACTCTGGTTACTGCCATCCCGTTTGCGAAGATGTCTCCATTCATCGTGATGATTGCCACAGGCATAATCGGATATGCAATCTCCAACTTCCTTTCGCACTCGTCAGCTGCAAACCTTCTTTGCCCTATCATTGCCGTTATCGGCGGTGCAATGGCAACAGAGCTTGAGCCTTTCGGCGGTGTTCAGGCACTTCTCATCGGACTTGCATTCTCTACCTCGGTGGCTATGCTTCTTCCGATTTCCACACCTCCTAACGCAATCGCAAGTTCTACCGGTCTGGTGGAGACAAAGGATATGCTCAAGGTCGGTGCGGTCATGGGAGTCGTCGGACTCATTCTCGGATACGCCCTTCTAATGATAGTCGGATTCTAATCTGAAATTATATATATCTTTGGGCGGTGGCTGCTATTCAGCCGCCGCCCAAAGATTTTTAAAGCTTTCGGATCTTTTATACAAATAGTTTTAATATGAAAAAATTACTGAAATTGATATTTGTCCTCTCGGCAGTGCTTTCTGTTGCCGACATGTCCGCTTCCGAGAAAGGGCACAAAGACAAGGGGGACGCAAAGGAACATCTGCAGAACCATTATAAATTCTATGGCTTCGTAAGGAATTTCATGGCATTCGATACGAGAGAAAGCGTAGCCGGTACAGGTGATCTTTTCTATTATCTGCCGAAGGATGTGTCTATGAACGGAGACGGGTCGCAGGACCTTAATGCAAAGGCTTCTTTAAGGTTCCTGTCGCTTACATCGCGCTTGGGTGTCGATGTCACCGGATACCAGGCGGGAAATACGAAGTTCGGTGCAAAGATAGAGACGGATTTCTATGCAGGACTTACCAACAAGATCAACGGTACTGCCCAGCTTCGTCTTCGCCAGGCGTATCTGACAGTCGGCTGGGATAACCTTGCGATGAAGGAAGGCAAGGCCTCTGTCGCATTGAAAATCGGTCAGGCATGGCATCCATTGGCTGCCGATATGCCCCATGTATTCAGCCTTGAGACAGGAGTTCCTTTCAACGCTTTCAGCCGTACTCCGCTTATACTCATGGATGCTTCGCTCGGAAAGCATGTGGTGATTACTGCCGGTGCAATCTGGCAGATGCAGTATCTTTCGCAGGGACCGAACGGAGCTTCTGCAGAATATATGAAATATGCCTGCACTCCTGAGGGATATGCCGGGATAACATTGAAAGCAGACGGAGGTTTTCTTGCCAGGATAGGGGCGAGCGTTCTCAGCATCAAACCGAGAACCACCGGAAATAATACTTCCGATGTGGAAGTCAGGGTTTCCGACAGGATTACTACTGTAAATCCGTATATTTACCTCCAGTACAAACACAAATCCTTCGAGTTCAAGGCGAAGACCATATACAGCCAGGCCGGAGAGCACATTAACCTCATGAGCGGGTATGGCATCTCTGCCAGAGGTTTCGAAGACGGGCATTACGAGTACACTCCGTTGCAGGCTTCCTCTACATGGGCCTCAGTTTCATACGGAAAGAAATGGCAGGTAACTCTTTTCGGAGGCTATATGAAAAACCTCGGTTCTGTCAGGGAGCTTGTAAATGTCAATGGTGTGGTTAATTCTTCCGATTTTTATTTCAACGGAAACGGTTTCAAGAACCTCAATTCTACATGGCGCTTAATACCTGCTGTCACATATAATATAGGCAAGTTCTCCGTAGGCCTTGAATACAATTGCACTTCGGCACAGTACGGAGACGGAAAATCCTACAACTCCAGAGGACTTTCACTGGACGGACTCCACTGGGTGACTAATCACCGTATTCAGGCTATGTTCAAATTTACGTTCTGATACGGTTGCTTCATATGGACAAAATTAATGGCGTGGTTTCGGTTTGCTGACCACGCTATTTTTGCTATATTTGTACAAAATGTATATATGCGTCTTCGCATGAAAGGCTTGTAGGCGGACTTTATGCCAACTCATGCTGCGGAGACCGTTATCTGCTGATGCAAAGAACTAAATTATATTTATATGAAGAAGTTAAACATAATTATGTCTGCGTTGGCTTTGTCGCTGACGTCGGTTTTAGCTTATTCTGCACCGGGACCTGAGCCAAAGGCAGACGAAAATGCTGTCGTACTGGCCGGAAATGCCAGATTTACCGTACTTACCCCGCAACTTATACGCATGGAATGGAGCGAAGACGGCATTTTTGAAGACAGGGCTACACTTACATTCGTAAACCGCAGAACGGATGTGCCTCAGTTCAGGGTAAGCAGGAGCAAATCAAAAATCGTGATCAAAACCTCTGCCCTGACGCTTACATATAAAATTACAGGCAGATTTACAGAGGACAATCTGAAGACAGAATTTCTGATGAACGGAAAGAAGGTCATCTGGCATCCGGGACTTGCCGATACACTCAATCTTCTGGGTACGACAAGGACGCTTGACAGATGCAGCGGCTCGAATCTGAAGGAGCCTATGGAGCCGGGAATCCTGTCGAGGGCCGGATGGAGTGTTGTCGACGACAGCATGAATCATATTTTCGTTCCTGTGGAGTCGCATTGGAAAAACTGGGTGGAAGTACGTCCGGAAGGCGAGCGTCAGGACCTGTATCTGTTTGCCTACGGACATGACTACAAAAAGGCCCTTGCCGATTACTCTGAAATTGCCGGACGTTCGCCCATGCCTCCGAAATATACTTTCGGTTATTGGTGGAGCCGTTACTGGCAGTATTCCGACAATGAATTCCGTGATCTCGTCTCTCGCCTGCGTTCGATAGACATACCGATTGATGTGCTTATTGTGGACATGGACTGGCACGAAACATGGGGGCTGCGGAAAAGCGATTCCCCGAAAGACCGTTACGGCCAAAGAATAGGATGGACTGGATATACATGGCAGAAAGAATTGTTCCCGTCTCCGGAGAATTTCCTCAAATGGACAGAAAAGGAAAATCTTAAAGTCGCATTGAATCTTCATCCTGCTTCCGGCATAGAACCTTTTGAGGCTCCATATTCCGAGTTCGTCAAAGAATATGGATGGAATGAGGAAGGAACAGGAGTGCCGTTCAGAATGTCAGAGCAGAAATGGGCCGACACTTATTTCAAGGTTGTGCTGGACCCTATGTCCGATGCCGGAGTGGATTTCTGGTGGCTTGACTGGCAGCAATGGAAAAAATCAAAATATGTTCCGGGATTGTCCAACACTTTCTGGCTAAACCATACTTTTTTTGAACATTCCAAGGAAAGAGATCCGGCGGTCCGTCCTTTCATTTATCACCGCTGGGGCGGTCTCGGCAGCCATCGCTATCAGCTCGCTTTCTCCGGAGACACGTATGCGACGTGGGAAACCCTTGCTTTTCTGCCGTGGTTTACAGCCACTTCTTCCAATGTTAATTATGGATATTGGGGCCATGACATCGGCGGACATATGTTTCATAACAATGTTACGGCCACTGATCCGGAACTGTACACCAGGTGGCTTCAGTACGGAGTCTTCACGCCTATTTTCAAAACGCACTCCACCAAGGACGGCAGAATAGTCCGGTATCCGTGGGCCTTCCCTGACTATATGTTTGTGATGCGTGATGCCATACGTCTCCGTTATACTCTCGCACCTTATATATATAATGCTTCACGTGAAAATTATGATACAGGAGTCGGAATGTGCCGTCCGATGTACTATGATTATCCGGAGGAGGAGATAGCCTACGATGTGAAAGAGCAGTTTATGTTCGGTGATGATATTCTTGCCACAGCCGTTGTGCATCCGGTGGATTCAGTCACTGGGCTTGCGTCGCGCAGCATCTGGTTTCCGGAAGGCAAATGGTATGACTTTGCCACCGGCATGATGTACGGGGGCAGCACTGAAGCCGAACTCTCTTATTCAATTGCCGAGAATCCTTTTTATGCTAAGGCGGGAAGCATAATTCCTATGAATCCGGCAAATGTCAAGAATCTCCAGAGGCAGTGCGACACTTTGGTGCTGACCTTTGTTCCAGGTGACGACGGAAAACTTGTATTGTATGAGGATGACGGCATAAGCCAGGATTACATGGAAGGCGGTGCATGGACACATATATATAAGGAGACAGTCGCGAATACCGTAAAGATAACGATAGAGGCCCGTGAAGGTAATTATGCAGGAGCACCGGCTTCGCGTTCATACGAACTCCGTCTTCCTGCCATGTTCCCTCCGGTTTCTGTACGCTGCGGAGAGAAAGTTATTCCTTACAGCCGTTTCGGGGGCAGTAACTGCTGGACTTACGATTCATATACACTTGCTCCGGTTGTATTACTTAATGACATGAACTGTCTGGAGCCTCTTGAAATTTGTCTGGAGTTTGACGACTATGCGATGGCACATCAGCCTGACCTTTACGGATTGTGCGGAATTTTCAGGAGATGTTTGGACTTGACGGTTGAATTCAAGTTCGAGCAGGGGAAACAGGATGCCTATTGTATACTTCCTGCCGAGTATCTCAAGGTGTCGCAGTGTCCAAACTTCATACTTGAAAATCCGGATGGCATAAGAGAATATCTTGAGGCATTCAATGAGAACAAGACCGCTCTTTTTGCCTCCATACCTTCTATGAATCTCATCGGTGAGCAATTCAAGACAAAACTCATGGCGCAGCTGTCGATTTTGTAAATTTTTCTATCATTTGTTTTCATTTGATTTACAGTGTATTGTGCCTCCTGCGTGCGTCAGGGGG
>CAYMVG010000009.1:0-128336 GCA_964394295.1 uncultured Muribaculaceae bacterium
CCCCCTGACGCACGCAGGAGGCACAATACACTGTAAATCAAATGAAAACAAATGAAAGAAATTCAAAATAAAATTTCACTTTCAAAATATTTCAGAAACGGCTTAATTATGGCCGCACTTGTATATACAATATGCCTTTGTAAATTTTAGAGAGCTTCTGAAATATATACCTTAATAATATAGGATTTCTTACTATATTTGTGCTTTGCACATATACGCCTGCATCGTCGGCATAGTAATCAAAGTAAATTTTGCCTCTGCTACCGATTTTGGCTATATTTGCACCTAATGTACAATTGCCCATACCTCGGCAGACATCCGGCAAATTTGGGAGTCGCACCAGGCTTTGGACGACATCTGCACCATACAAGTATAAATTACAGGAAGTATGACAATAAAATACACATCAAAACAGAGGATGATAGAACGGCCTATACAGTAAACCTGGAGACATTGGCAACGGTAGAGGTGGCAGAGAGCCTGCCAAATACGTAACATCGGATTCAGATTCCAAAGAATTGGCAACTATAGGTAGAACCAAGGAAACAGACAGGATAGTACGCGAAAAAATCACTGAATAATCTAAATACCGCAGGCAAGTTCATAAACAAAGTAACAATAACCGCTGAATTTGAAAATATTTGACAACATGAAAAAAATAATTTTTGCATTGTGCGCAATGATTGCAGGCGCAAATCTTTATGCATCCGGAGAAAATGCTCCACTATGGCTTAGGCGAAACTGCATATCGCCGGACGGAAAAGAAATAGTTTTCAATTATCAGGGAGACCTTTATATAGTAAGCACGGAAGGAGGAAAGGCCAGACAGCTCACGACGAATCCGGCATACGACACGGACCCGATCTGGACTCCTGACGGAAAAAGCATCGTATTCAGTTCCTACAGGGAAAGGAGCAAAGACATATTCATCATGCCTGCCGAAGGCGGAGTTCCCCGGAGACTCACCGCACATCCCGGCAACGAGATTCCGCTGGCAGTTCTCAGAGACGGAAGCATACTTTTCAAGGCTGCGATTCAGCAGGACGCCGCATACGGGGACTTCCCCGGAAACGCACAGCTATATATAATAGGTAAAGAGGGAGGAAGGCCGCAGCTTGTAACGTCACTTCCGGTTTCAGCCGTCAGTGTAAACCAAAACGGCGATGTATTGTATGAGGACTACAAAGGATACGAAGATCCGTTCAGAAAACATCATACATCTTCAGTGACACGTGACATATGGAGTTATTCTCCGGCTGCCAAAAACGGAAAATTCTCGATCACTGCTGACGGTACTTTCAAAAAACTGACTTCGTTCAATGGAGAAGACCGCAACCCTGTATTCGCAGCCGACGGAGATACATTCTACTACCTCAGCGAACAGGACGGTACTATGAACATATACAGAAGCAGCCTGTCCTCACCTGAGAAATCAGTGCAGCTTACTTCATACAAAGGCAATCCGGTAAGATATCTCACAATCTCAGAAAACGGAATCCTTTCATATTCATACGACGGAGAACTGTATATAATAAAGGAGAACGGCAAGCCTGAAAAGGTAAACATCGAAATCATAGCAGACCGCACTGAGCGTGAAATGCAGGAAAGGAATTTCAGTTCCGGAGCGACAGCCCTTGCCGTTTCCCCTGACGGAAAAGAGGTCGCGATTATTCTGAGGGGCGACGTTTATGTCACATCCGTTGACTATAACACGACAAAGAGAATCACGAATACACCGGAACAGGAAAGAGGCGTATGCTTCTCAAAAGACGGACGTACCTTGTATTATGCCGCAGAAAGAAACGGACACTGGGGAATATGGGAGACCTCGCTTGCCGACAAAGACGACAAGTGCTTTACGTATGCAGTGAAAATGGAGGAGAAACTTGTCACAGGCAAGGGAGAGACATGCTTCCAGCCGCAGGTATCGCCTGACGGAAAGTCGATAGCCTATCTCAAGGACAGGACTGGCATTGCCGTAATGGACATCAAGAGCGGAAAGGAAAAGATTGTACTGGACAGGATTGTAAATTATTCATATACTGACGGGGACCAGAGTTTCGAATGGAGCCCTGACAGCAGATATATTCTGTGCAATTATCAGGCTGGCGGAGGCTGGAACAATGAGGATGTTGCCCTTATCGATGTCGAAAGCGGAAAAATTACTGACCTGACGGAAAGCGGATACAGCGACGGCAATTTCAAATGGGCTTTGAAAGGCAAGGCCATGACCTGGAGTTCGGACAAAGACGGCTACAGGAGCCACGGAAGCTGGGGCGCAGAAAGAGACATATATATAATGTTCTTCGACGGCAAAAGATATGCTGAATTCATGCAGGACAAAGAAGACCGCAGCATTGCCGAACTGCTGAAAACAGAAAAGGACAAAAAGGAAGAGAAAAAAGACAGCACAAAGGCAGAAAAGAAGCCGGAACAGCTCAAGCTCGATCTCGGTGAAAGAAAGGAGAGGACAATAAAACTTACGCCGTATTCTGGAAGACTCGGCGACCACTATCTCACACAGGACGGCAAGAAGCTGTTCTATATGGTAAGGCTGGAGCGAGGTATAGACCTCTGTATGCTCAATATCGAGGACGGCTCGGTAAAAGTAGTGGCAAAAGGAGTGTACGGAGAACTATACCCTACCTCTGACGACAAGTCGATGTTCCTGCTTTCCGGAAGCGGTATTTCAAAAATATCCACTGCAGACGGAAGCCGTGAGAGCATAAGTTTCAGCGGAGAGTTCGACTACAGGCCGGCAAAGGAGAGGGAATATATTTTCAGCCACATCTGGAAACAGGTGGACGAGAAATTCTATGTCGCGGACATACACGGAATAGACTGGAAAGGCTACCGCGAGACTTACGCAAAGTTCCTGCCTCATATCTCAAACAATTTCGATTTCCAGGAAATGCTGTCCGAAATGCTCGGAGAGCTGAACGGCTCGCACACAGGCGCACGCTATTATTACAGAAGCGGCTTCAACATCGGAACTTTAGGAGTGATATTCGATGAAACATATAATGGAGACGGCCTGAAAATCAAGGAAGTGCTGAAAGGCGGGCCGCTCTATACTGTAGATCCGGAAATCGGTGAGGGAGATATTATCGAAGCCATTGACGGAGCCAAAATCACTGCCGGTACAGATTGGTACGGTCTTCTGAAAATGAAGGCAGGCAAAAAGATTGTCGTTTCGATAAGCAAAAAAGGCAAAAAGGCAGCAGACCTGTATGTCACGCCGGGATATTCAGACCAGAACGCAATGTACCGCAGATGGGTTGAGCAGAGAGCGGAAATGGTAAGAAAGATGTCAGACGGCAAAATCGGCTATGTGCACGTGCAGGGTATGAATTCAGACAGTTTCAGGAAAGTATATTCAGACCTTCTCGGCAAATACCGCAACTGCGAGGCAGTAATTGTGGACACAAGGCACAACGGAGGAGGCTGGCTGCACGATGACCTCGCCACTCTGCTTTCAGGTCAGGCATACATCAGGTTCGAGCCGCGGGGACAGTATATCGGCACTGAACCTTACAGCAAATGGACCAAGCCGTCATGCGTGCTGATAGGCGAAGACAATTATTCGGATGCCTCCGGTTTCCCTTATGTATACAAGACTCTCGGAATCGGCAAGCTTATAGGTGCGCCTGTGCCCGGCACAATGACTGCCGTATGGTGGGAAAACCAGATAGATCCCGAGCTGATTTTCGGAATCCCGCAGGTCGGGGCAATAGGCATAAATGAAGGACGCTATCTCGAAAATCTTCAGGTAGAACCCGACATACTTGTTTACAATGAACCGGCATCTGTACTCAGAGGCGAGGACAGGCAACTGGAGGCCGCAGTTGCAGAAATGCTTAAGGAAATAGAAAAATAAATTGGATATATGGACAGGAAAATAGTTATAATCCCGACATACAACGAGAAAGAAAACATAGAGAACATCATACGGGCCGTATTTGCCCTGAAAGAGGAATTTCAGATTCTCGTTATTGAGGACGGTTCGCCCGACGGCACTGCTTCAATAGTCAAAAGGCTGCAGAAGGAGTTTCCGGAGAGGCTTCACATGATAGAGCGTACAGGCAAGCTCGGTCTTGGTACGGCCTATATCACAGGCTTCAAATGGTCTGTTCAGAACGGTTATGACTATATATTTGAAATGGATGCGGACTTTTCGCACAATCCGGAAGACCTGCCGCGCCTTTATGAGGCCTGCCGCGAAGGTGCTGACCTTGCAATAGGTTCAAGATACTGCAACGGCATCAGTGTAATCAACTGGCCCATCGGCAGGGTCATCATGTCGTACTATGCCTCAGTATATGTGCGCACGGTTCTCGGGATGAAAATATATGACACCACAGCAGGTTTCAAATGCTACAGAAGACGCGTTCTGGAGACAATAGACCTCGACAGAATCCGCATGAAGGGCTACGGCTTCCAGATTGAAATGAAATACACGACCTACAGGCTCGGTTTCAAAATTAAGGAAGTCCCGATTATCTTCATAGACAGAAAGGAGGGCACATCAAAAATGAGCAGCGGAATCTTCGGCGAGGCTTTCTGGGGAGTCCTTAAACTTAAAATGAGAAAAATAAGGGCGAAACAGGCATGAGTGCTATTCTTCTGAACAAGGCCGTCATTGTGACGGCAGACAAGGAGGCGAAAGGCTCTGTCCTGGTAAAGGACGGGACGATACAGGAGGTATTGTTTTCATCAGAGGATTTTGAGGAACGCATCAGCCGGATGATGCAAAAATATCCTGAAGCGGAAATAATCGGCTGTGAGGGCAAATGGCTTATGGCCGGCGGCATCGACGGGCATGTGCATTTCCGTGAGCCGGGAATGACGAACAAGGCCGACATGGCTACTGAATCCAGGGCTGCGGCGGCAGGAGGGGTCACGACTGTAATAGATATGCCCAATACCCTGCCCCAGACTGTAAGCGCAGATGCTCTGATTGCAAAAATGGAGATGGCCAAAGGAAGGTGTACCGGAAATGTGCTGTTTCATATCGGGGCTACGAACGGGAATGCAGAAGAAATATGCAGACTGGTGCGCAACGGTGTTCCGGAAAAGGGACTGAAAGCCGGGGACATTGCTGGCGTAAAGGTTTTCATGGGCTCATCCACAGGAAATATGCTTGTAAATGACCTTGCCTCACTGGAAAAGATATTCTCGGAATGTACGCATCCGGTGCTTGTGCATTGCGAGGACGAAGACATTGTCCGTGAGAATATGAGGCTGGCCAAAGAAAAATACGGCAATGACATCCCGTTCAGCGAGCATGAAAACATCAGAAGCCGCAAAGCCTGCGTGAAATCTTCCATCAAGGCACTGAATCTGGCCATGAGGCACAATACACGGATGATTCTTTGCCATATATCCACAATGGAGGAACTTGAAATGGTCAGGGCGGCCAAGCTGCACAATCAGGAAATCATAGCGGAAACATCATGCAATTATCTGTGGTTCAGCGATGAGGACTATCAGAGACTCGGCAGCAGAATTAAATGCAACCCGTCAATAAAAACTCCGTCCGACCGGGAAGCGCTCAGGGAAGGACTGCGCAACGGCACCATAGACCTGATAGGCTCTGACCACGCCCCTCATCTTCCCGAAGAAAAGGACAATTGCTATGAAAAGGCTCCGTCCGGCATACCTTCAGTACAGCAGACTTTGCCGGCTCTGTTGACTATAGCTGCACAGGAGGACATTCCATTGACAAGAATAGCTTCCGTATTTTCCGAAAAGGCTGCGGAACTGTACGGCCTGGACAGGGGAAAAATACAAAAGGGCTATCGTGCAGACATCGTGATTTTCGACAAAAACAGGAAATTTGTCGTGCGCGACGATGAGCAGTTTTACAAATGCGGCTGGACTCCGTATTGCGGAGAAGAGCTTCAGGGGATGATTGAAGATGTACTCATAGACGGAAGATTTATAATCAGAAACGGACGCTTTACTGACTGAATCCCCCTCCGCCATTACCCAAAAAACTGAAATATGACAACTGAAATAAAACAGAGCAAAGGACTCATATATGTAGTATCGATATTTGCGATAACGCTTTGGGGAATGTCATATATCTGGACAGACAAACTGATTGCAGCCGGTATTCCCATATTTTATTTTGTCTTTGTGAGGATTCTTCTTGCAGGCACAGTATTGTTCCTGTTCAATGCGGCACAGGGAAAAATCCAGAAAATAAACAGAAAAGATCTGCCCAAATTTCTGCTCCTTGCGTTTTGCGAGCCGTTCATATATTTCATTTGCGAGACCTACGGTCTTAAAGAAACAGGCTCTCCGACAATAAGCGCAATGGTGATAGCCACCATACCTATATTCTCAATCGGTGCGGGAGTACTGTTCTTCAAAGAAAGGATCAATGCAGTAAACATATTCGGCATACTTCTTTCTCTTGCAGGAATAGTGCTTGTGGCAATGGCCAAAGGAGAACTCGGAAATAATTTCATATTGGGAATAGTATTTCTGCTTGTGGCGGTCATTGCAGAGGTCGGCCACGCGTCTCTGACCAAAAGCCTGTCAGGAAATTATTCGAGCCAGACCATTGTGATGTACCAGTTCCTTATCGGCTCAGCATATCTGCTGCCTCTGTTCCTGTGCAAAGGCATATCCGGATTCAATCCGGAAACATATCTCTCGGCAGAGGTCTGGTATCCGATAATCTGCCTTGCAGTATTGTGTTCAAGCCTGGCATTTTCACTGTGGGTCAGCACGATAAAAAATCTCGGAGTCGCAAAGTCAAGTATTTTCTCTGCACTAATTCCTGTCGCAGCAGCACTTATCGCCTGGGGACTCGGTTTCGAGATGCTTAACGCAAGGCAGTGGGCAGGAATAGCCTTGTCCACGGTCGGAGTGATAATGTCGCAATATACGATAAAGTCAGTTAAATAATCATTAGTACGGCCCGAGGTCAGCACATGGATGCTACCGGCGCTAAGCAAGCCTGAGGCTTACACGGCCACGATCCAAGTCCACACCGATGACGGTGACACGAATCTTCTGATGAAGTTTCAGGACTTTGGACGGATCTGCAAGTCCCTTTACCCCCATCTGCGACACATGAATAAGTCCGTTCTGCTTGATGCCTATGTCTGCGAAAGCACCGAAAGCCGTTATGTTGGTGACAATGGCAGGAAGAACCATTCCGACAGACAAGTCATCTATTGTATGGATGTCCTGTGAGAATTCAAACTGCTGTGCTTCGTCACGCGGGTCACGTCCGGGTTTGAGCAGTTCTTTGATGATGTCATTGACAGTAGGAAGTCCGAAGTCACCTTCGACATATTTCTGAGGGTCAATCTTTTTGCACAAGTCCGCATTCCCGACAAGTTCCTTTGTGGTCACACCGAGGTCACGCGCCATTTTACCGACGATATGATAGGCTTCCGGATGTACGGCTGACGAGTCGAGAGGGTTTTCCGCATTCTGTATTCTGAAAAAACCTGCACACTGCTCGTATGCCTTGGCACCGAGCCTTTTTACTTTCAGGAGTTCCTCACGGCTTTTGTACGCACCGTTTGCAGAGCGGTACTCGACTATATTTTCGGCCAGTGCCGGCCCGATGCCAGACACATAGCTGAGAAGATAACTGCTTGCCGTATTGAGATTCACACCTACACTGTTGACACAACTTACGACGGTATTGTCAAGCATTTCCTTGAGAATGGCCTGGTCAACGTCATGCTGATACTGGCCTACTCCGAGAGACTTCGGATCTATCTTGACAAGTTCGGCCAAAGGATCCATGAGACGGCGGCCGATCGAAACAGCTCCTCTTACAGTCAGGTCGCAGTCCGGGAATTCCTCGCGGGCCACCTCTGAAGCCGAATAAATCGAAGCCCCGTCTTCACTTACCATAAATACGCGCACGTCTTTCGGAATAGGGACACGTTTGATGAAATCTTCGGTTTCACGTCCTGCCGTGCCGTTTCCGACTGCAATTACTTCGATTCTGTATTTCTCTACCATTGCAGACAGTGCCTGAATGGATTTTATTTTCTCGTTTGCAGGAGGATGCGGAAAAATCGCCTCGTAATGCAGAAGATTTCCCTGTTCATCAAGGCACACGACCTTGCAGCCGGTCCTGAATCCCGGGTCTATTGCCAGGACTCTTTTCTGCCCCACAGGAGGCGCAAGCAGGAGTTGCCGGAGATTCTCTCCGAAAATCCTCACTGATTCTATATCGGCCTTTTCCTTGGCTTCCTTTATGACCTCGTTTGAAATGGAAGGTTCGAGAAGTCTTTTGTAGGCATCGTCGAACGCCAAATGAAGCTGCCGGGCAAGCGGAGGGGCCGGGTATCTTTTCTGTTGACAGAAGTCATAATAGATTTTCTTTCCGCATTTCTCGGCATCTGCATCTATTTTGATATTGACATATCCCTCGCTCTCGGCTCTGAGGATTGCCAAAAGCCTGTGCGGCGCCATCCGCTCCAGCGGTTCGGAGTAGTCGAAATATGACTTGTATTTCTGGGCCTCGGCAGCCGAAGCCTTTTTGGTGGCCTTTGATACTATGCGTCTTGATTTGAAAATCTGCCGCAAAGTATCACGGACAGATGCCGTCTCGCTGAGTTTTTCGGCGATTATGTCCCTTGCGCCTGCCAGAGCCTCATCAACGGAAGCGACTTTGGCACCGACATATTTGCGTGCCTCGGACACAGGGTCTGCAAGCATCGCACCATACATTTTATCCGCAAGAGGTTCAAGTCCGGCCTCTTTGGCGATTGTCGCCCTTGTCCTTCTCTTTGGCTTGAAAGGAAGATACAAATCCTCCAGGACACGTGCATCCACACATGAATCCACGGAGGCTCTGAGTGCATCGGTAAGCCCTCCCGCCTGGGAAATGACTTCAATGATATGCTCCTTGCGTTTCTCCATTTCCGCGAAAACATCGGTCCAGTGCCGTATCTCAGCAACAGCAACTTCATCAAGTCCGCCGGTCCTCTCCTTGCGGTAACGGCTTATGAAAGGTATTGTTGCACCCTCCTCAAAAAGAGCGGCGCAGTTCTCGACCTGCCACTCCCTGATTGCCAGCCTCCCGGCTATATCTTTGATATATATGTCTTTCATAGTCTTGTGTTATCAGTCATGGGAAACCTGGCGCAGCTGGTTACGGTACGCCGAAAATATCTTTGATTTCGAGACAAAGCCTATATAAGTCCTGTCGCTGTCTACGACAGGCAGATTCCAGGCACCCGTGGTCTCGAATTTCTTCATCACACTGTCCATCTTTTCATCGACATAGACGTATGCCGGAGCGGATTTCATAAAATTATAGACGTGCAGCTTGTCATACATATCTTTCTTGAACATATCGCGCCGAATATCTTCAAGAGAGACGAAACCCTGGAAATGGTATTTCGAATCGACCACCGGAAATATATTCCGCTTTGAACCGGACACGACCTCGACAAGTTCACCCAGCGAGGCGTCTATGCATACAGTACTGAAATCCGATTCGACAAGCTCGTCCGTTTTGAGAAGTGTCAGAACGGCCTGGTCGCTGTCATGGGTCAGAAGTTCGCCTTTTTTGGCGATTCGTTTTGTATAAATCGAATAAGGCTCTACCGCCCTCGACACTCCGTATGAGACAGTCGCCGTAAGAATCAGCGGTATAAGAAGCTGGTAGCCTCCGGAAATCTCGGCGATAAGGAAGATCGCCGTCATGGGCGCCTGCATGACTCCGGCCATGAGACCGGCCATGCCGACAAGCACGAAATTCTGTTCAGGCACGACATCTCCTCCGCCTACCAGATTTATTGTCCTTGCGATGACAAAACCGGCGATCGCGCCTATGAACAAAGTCGGTCCGAAAGTTCCTCCCACGCCGCCTCCTGCATTCGTGAAAGACATTGAGAAAACCTTAAGAAACAGAATAAGCAGGAAAAACAGCGGGACAGACCACGGAGTCCTCAGAAAGAAAGCAAGGACAGTCTGACCGTCCAGGTTTATCATTCCTCCGTTCAGAAGTTCGTGCAGATGACCGTATCCCTCACCGTAAAGAGGAGGAAACAGGAAGATAAGCAGACCAAGCCCCAAAGCGGATATTGACCAGCGTACAAAAGGCCGTGTGATGCTTTTGATTTTGTCTTCCAGAAAAAGTGTCATTCTGGTGAAATATACAGAACAGCCGGAACAGAAAAATCCGAGAATGACATAGAACGGTATGTTACGCATAGTGAAAGGAGACAGCGTACACTCGAACGGCACGGTGTCGCCCAGCAGGATATATGATACCACCGTCGCAGACACAGTCGAAAGGAGCAGCGGCAGTATGGAAGTCATCGAGATGTTGAACAGAAGAATCTCAAGGGTGAAAAGGACTCCTGCCAACGGAGCCTTGAATATTCCTGCGACAGCGCCGGCAGCTCCGCAGCCCAGCAGAATGGTCATATTCTTGTACGAAAGCCCCATGTACCTTGCCACATTCGATCCGATGGCCGCTCCTGTATATACAATCGGGGCCTCCGCACCGACAGAACCTCCGAAGCCGATGGTCACGGAAGAAGCCGCCACGGAAGTCCACATATTGTGCGGACGTATCTTGGACTCGTTCTTGGAAACTGCGAGAAGCACTTTTGTGACTCCGTGTCCGATATTGTCCCTGACCACATATTTCACGAAAAGGAGGGACAGGAGCATGCCGATTCCGGGATACACTATATACAGATAATTGTATTCCTCCCCGTCAAACCACGATGTAAGAGAATGGTGTATGAACTCCACTGTCTCTTTGAGAACGGCAGACGCTATGCCGCAGGAAATACCCACTAAAAGCGAGAGCACCAGAACCAATTCCCTTTCGGAAATCTTTCCTGCAAGACGCCTAAGCGGTGAAACAGCCTCTTTTGTTCTACGGAATTTCATACCTTTCTATAAAATTGAGGGTGATCAAAAGAATTACTTTTGTGTCACCCTCACTGTTTTATGATCTTATAATCACTCTCCGTCTGCGACATCGTCATCCCCGCTGGAATACTGGGAGATATTGTCATCAGGAAGGCTGTCGGAATCGCTGTCGGAATCGTCGCCGTCCTCACCGTCCAGCCACCGTTCAATGTCCTCGGCATCATCAGTCTTTACCTTTATCTTCACCAGATAAACTGCATCCGGTATTTCAACAGTCACGGCATAGAAGCAAGTCCCGTCCGGCTTGTCGTATTTCATCAGATCCGGAAAATAATCGTTGAATCCCTTTGGATATTTCTCCGAGAACGCAGCCGCAAGTTCTTCGGACATGTTCTCATAGCTCACAACAGCTTTTCTCTTTGGCGTTGTCATAATTATCTCAAAAAAATTAATTCAGGTCAGTACATTTGGAAACTGTTTCGAATTTCTTCAAACAGTTTTTGAATTCCGGTGCAAGTGTAGGACATTTTTTTGAATTGAGCAACACCAGAGGCATTTTTTTGCGAAAAATCACGTTACTTTCCGCGGCGGAAGAAAAACGACTTTTGTTCACGCTTCTTTTCAATGTCACGTTCCACAAAAACCTTCTGAAGATTCTTCGGGTCAAGCCCCGTGTAATACATGACGGAAGATGTAGTCATCGGAGTCGGAGTGAAGTCCTGCACCTGGTCCATATAAAGCCCTTTCAGTTCCGGACTGCGCGACAGTCTGGCCATTTCCTTCATTCCGCAGCCAGGATGTCCCGATATGAAATACGGAACAAGCTCGCATTTGCGGCCTCCCGAGCGTACAATCCTGTCAAATTCCTGCCTGAGACGGCCGAAAAGCCTGAAGGACGGCTTGGCCATTAATTTAAGCACATTATCCTCAGTGTGTTCCGGAGCGACTTTCAGACGTCCGGATGTATGTTCCAGTATCAGTTCCCTAAGATATGGGTATGAGGTCTCGTCCACAAAGCCTTTCTCGTCCAGAAAGAGGTCATATCTGATTCCGCTGCCGATATAGGCATGCCTGATTCCCTTTACATCCGCTATCCTCTCATAAAGTTTGAGCAGACGCGCATGAGAACGGTCCATATTCCTGCACGGAGACGGGAAAAGACATGATTTGCGGCGGCATTTGGAGCAAAGTCCGCTGTCACGCCCTTTCATGCCGTACATATTGGCAGTAGGCGCTCCCACGTCAGAAATGTTTCCGACAAATCCGGGAAGCATGTTCAGAGCTTCTATTTCCCTGAGAATCGATTCCTCGCTGCGTGACTGTATGAATTTGCCCTGATGAGCCGCTATCGTACAGAAATTGCAGCCGCCGAAACATCCTCTGTGCGTATTGACAGAGAATTTTATCATGTCATAAGCCGGTATGCGCTTGCCCTTGTACCTCGGATGAGGCTGTTTTGTAAACGGCAGGTCCCAGAACGAATCCATCTCGTCCTGCTCTGCAGGCGGATAAGGCGGATTAATCTGCACATACCCTTTCCCGACCGGCTCGACAAGCACCGGAGGGTGCATCATGTTGGCGTATGTCTCGATGACATGAAAATTCTCGGCAAAGGCAGCCTTGTCATTGCAGCAACGCTCGAATGAATTGAGGATAACGGCATCCTTTATGCGGCAGCGTCCGTCCATACGGAACGCAAGCTGCGGTATTTTCCTTATGTCATTGATGTTTCTCCCCGACTCAATGGCTCTCGTGAGTTCAAGCATGGGCCTCTCCCCCATTCCGTAGCAAAGCCAGTCCGCACCGCTGTCCACAAGGACGGACGGCATAAGGCAGTCCTTCCAGTAGTCGTAATGCGTCACCCTCCTCAGCGAGGCCTCGATTCCTCCTGCCACGACAGGGATATCGGGCCACATCTCTTTCAGTATCCTCGTATATACGGTCACGGCGTAGTCCGGCCTCTGCCCTGCACGGCCGTCCGGAGTATAGGCATCGTCGCTGCGCAGACGTCTGGAGGCGGTATAATGGTTCACCATCGAGTCCATAGCACCTGCATTGACACCGAAATACAGCCTCGGCGCGCCCAGCTTGCGGAAATCCCTGAGGTCGTCGCGCCAGTTTGGCTGCGGCACTACGGCAACGCGCCAGCCGTATTTCTGAAGCCACCGTGCAATCACGGCGGTACCGAAAGAAGGGTGGTCCACAAAGGCATCACCTGTAAAAATGATGATGTCTATGTAGTCCCACCCCAATGCCTTGACCTCCTTGACAGAGGTCGGTATCATATAATCTGCCATTACATCCTTTCAGGAAGAGTGATTCCGAGAATGGACATTGCCTTTGAAAGAACCTTCGCAATGGACTCTACAAGCACAAGCCTGTATTTCAGAAGGTCGGCATTCTCTTCGCGCAGGATAGGCGTATCGTGGTAATACTGGTTGAATTCCTTTGCAAGTTCATAAGCATAGTTTGCGATGACTGCTGGAGAATGGGCATCACCGGCCTCTGCCACCTTTGCAGGGAAAGTGTTGAGAATCTTGATGATGCGCACTTCTTTCGGAGAGAGTTCCGAATCAGGCCTTATGTCAGCGGCACTGTACGTGACGCCCTTGTCGGCAGCCTTGCGCAGTATCGACTTGATACGTGCATGGGTGTACTGGATGAAAGGACCTGTATTTCCATTGAAGTCGATAGACTCCTTAGGGTCGAAGAGCATGGTCTTCTTAGGGTCGACTTTCAAGATGAAGTATTTGAGTGCGCCGAGGCTTATCATGCGGAACAGGGCATCCTGATCCTCCTCGCTCATATTGTCAATCTTGCCGAGTTCAAGCGAAGTTTCCTTTGCGGTATTGTACATCGCAGCCAAAAGATCATCAGCATCGACAACCGTACCCTCACGCGACTTCATCTTGCCTTCAGGAAGCTCCACCATGCCGTATGACAGATGATAGATATAGTCAGCCCATGTGAAGCCGAGCTTGCCGAGAATCAGTTTGAGTACCTGGAAATGGTAATTCTGCTCGTTTCCGACAACATATATATGCTCGTCGAGGCTGTATTCCTTGAATCTCTGCTCGGCAGTTCCGAGATCCTGGGTCATATATACAGATGTTCCGTCGCCCCTGAGCAGCAGCTTCCTGTCAAGCCCGTCTGCGGTAAGGTCGCACCATACGGAACCGTCGGCCTCGGTCTCGAATATTCCCTCAGCCAGTCCTTTCTGTACAAGGGATTTTCCGAACAGATAGGTCTGAGACTCGTAGTATGTCCTGTCGAAGCTGATTCCGAGATCATCGTAAGTCTTTGCAAAACCGTCATATACCCAGCCGTTCATGGTCTTCCAAAGCTCAACCACCTCAGGGTCTCCCTGCTCCCATTTGAACAGCATTTCCTGTGCGGCTTTGAGCGAAGGGGCATTCTTCTTGGCCTCGTCCTCAGGCATTCCTCCCTCGACAAGTCCGTCCACTTCCTTCTTGTACAGATTGTTGAAAGCCACATAATAATCGCCGACGAGATGGTCGCCTTTCTTGCCTGAAGACTGCGGAGTCTCCCCGTTTCCGAGGACTTTCCACGCATACATGGACTTGCAGATATGTATTCCGCGGTCATTTACGAGATTGACTTTCATCACATTGTGGCCATTTACCTCAAGCAGTTTCGCTACAGACCAGCCGAGCAGGTTGTTTCTTATATGCCCGAGGTGAAGAGGCTTGTTGGTATTCGGAGAAGAATACTCCACCATGATAGTCTTCCCTGTAGGAGGAAGCTGGCCGTAGTCCTCAGCAGCGGCAATCTCCGCAAACATCCCGTTCCAATAGACTGTTGAGAATGAGATGTTCAGGAAGCCTTTTACGGTATTGTAGTCCTCGATTTCCGCCACATTGGCCTTGAGCCACTCTCCTATGGCATTGCCGGTGTTCTCCGGTGTAGTCTTTGAGATTTTCAGGAGAGGGAAAACTACGAGAGTATAGTCTCCGGCGAATTCTTTTCTTGTAATCTGCACCTGCAGCTGGGCAGGGTTTATTTCAACGGCGTAAAGCGCCTGAATTGCTTCAGACGCTTTGGCTATGATAAATGTTTCCGGTGTCATATTAACCTAAATAGCTTTTCAAAAGTTTGCTTCTCGAATTGTTTTTGAGCTTGCGTATCGCCTTCTCCTTGATCTGGCGCACACGCTCCCTTGTGAGTCCGAAACGTTCGCCGATCTCTTCGAGGGTCATTTCCTGGCAGCCGATTCCGAAGAAAGACTTGATGATTTCCCTCTCTCTGGTGGCCAGGGTTGAAAGGGCCCTTTCGATTTCCTTGTTGAGAGACTCGTTTACAAGTCCGCGGTCTGCACTCGGAGAATCATTGTTCACAAGCACATCCAGAAGGCTGTTGTCCTCTCCCTCTACAAAAGGAGCATCTACTGAGACATGCCTGCCCGACACGCGCAGAGTATCGGCAATCTTGTCTTTCGGGACATCGATCATCTCGGAAAGCTCCTCGCTTGAAGGCATCCTTTCGTTCTCCTGCTCAAATTTGGAGAGGGCCTTGTTTATCTTGTTCAGCGAGCCTACCTGATTCAGCGGAAGCCTTACTATCCTCGACTGCTCGGCAAGAGCCTGGAGAATCGACTGGCGGATCCACCATACGGCATAGGAGATGAACTTGAAGCCGCGCGTCTCGTCGAATTTCTCAGCGGCCTTGATAAGTCCGAGATTTCCCTCGTTTATAAGGTCCGGGAGGCTGAGTCCCTGGTTCTGGTACTGCTTTGCAACAGAAACCACAAACCTGAGGTTGGCCCTGGTGAGTTTTTCGAGAGCGGCCTGGTCACCTTTGCGGATTCTCTGGGCAAGTTCCACTTCCTCCTCTACTGTAATAAGCTCCTCCCTTCCTATCTCCTGGAGATACTTGTCCAAAGACGCGCTTTCACGGTTGGTAATCGATTTTGTAATCTTAAGTTGTCTCATCTATATAAATTTATTTTTCTTATATTCCGAAACCGAAATATCCGGTTCTTCCGGAAGCCGTGATGCCTTCAATAAACACCGCACGCTTCGATTTCTTTACAATGTCTATGACATCCTGCGGAGTCTTGACCGGAGTGTCATTGACATACTGTATTATAAATCCTTCGGTTGCGCCTGCCTCCATGAGCTTGCCAGGCCCGAGTTCAGTGATTTCCACTCCCCTCTTGAGTCCATACCTTTTCAGGACATCTTCAGGAGCAGTTCTTATGGCAGCCCCGTAGAAAGCTACGGAACCGTCCTCCGCCACTGTGCCGTTTTCCTGTGAAGTACCTTTGAAAGTAACATCAACGCTCTTCTTTTTTCCGTCCCTTATGACAGTAAGAACAGCCCTGTCTCCAGGGGAATACCTGCTGACCGCCTCCTGAACTGAAGAAGATGTCGTAATCTTCACGGAATCAATGGAAACAAGCACATCTCCCGCCTTGATTCCCGCCTTGTCGGCGGCCCCGTTTTTGGAAACCTCAACAATATATACGCCGTTTCTTGAAGAAAGTTTCAAATCATCGGCAATTTTATCGTCTATCTCACGCATAGTTATGCCGAGCAAGGCTCTCTTGACACTGCCGAAGTCCATCAGGTCATAAGCAATCTTTTTGACGATATTTGACGGAACAGCGAAGGAATAACCGGAATAAGAACCTGTCTGGGAAATAATTGCAGTATTTATTCCGACAAGATTTCCGGACTTGTCAACCAATGCGCCGCCGCTGTTTCCGGGATTGACGGCAGCATCTGTCTGTATGAATGACTCAATCTTGAACTCACCGGTATAATTCGGCATGGAACGGCCTTTCGCGCTGACGATTCCGGCGGTGATAGTCGACCTCAGGTCATACGGGCTGCCGATTGCAATTACCCATTCGCCGAGACGGAGTTTGTCGGAATCGCCGAACGGCACTGTCGGAAGTCCGGTCGCATCGATTTTCAGCAAAGCCACATCAGTTGCAGGATCCGTTCCGACAAGTCTGGCAGGATATGTCTGGTTGGTGTTCATGGTGACTTCAATCTTGGTCGCACCGTCGATAACGTGGTTGTTGGTGACGATGTATCCGTCCTCCCTTATGATAACCCCCGAACCGCTGCCGACACGCTCACGCTGACGCGGAGTGCTTTCAGGGTATCCGAAGAAAAAATCGAAAATCGAATTCGGTGTCTGCTGCCGGGCGGAAGCCGAAGATGTGACTTTGACATATACGACTGCATCGACCGCAGACTCTGCTGCATAAGTAAAATCCGGCCAGTTGTCCTGTGACAGATTGACAGTCCTGAACTGAGGACCGTTTACTGTGCTTACAGTTTCATTTGCATCCGGTTCCATAGCCTTTACAACTGCAAAGGCTGTAATTCCTCCGGCCAAAGCGGAGAGAAGAGTAATAAGAAGACCTCTTTTCATACTATAAAATTTTAAATATTTTCAACATTGCTTCCTTGTGCATCTTCTGCCGACATAATCAGCGGCATGTAAGCGCAGGGCGAAAAAATCAAAAAATATGCCACCTTTGGAAAATTATTTCTATATTTGTCCTGATACGCGTATATGCGCGTATGCCTCTGCAGACATCCGGTCCAAGCCGGTGTCTGCCAAAAAGGCAGTTGATATTTGTAATAAATTAAAACACATAAGTCATGAAACTCATAATTTCAAGTTCAGAACTTCTGAAAGGCGTGATGGCGGTATCAAAGGCCATACCTGCAAAGTCACCTCTTCCGATCCTGGAAAACTTCCTCTTTGACTTGAAGGGGAACGTGCTTGAGATCACTGCATCCGACTCCGAACTGACGCTCAAAACTCAGGTCGAGGCAGAAAATACAGCAGAGGAAGGCAAGATCGCCGTTCCTGCAAAACATATGATGGACCTTCTGAAAGAACTCCCTGACCAGCCGCTGACAATCAGCACTTCAAGCGAAAGTTCATTCGTCTGCAAATGGTCAAGCGGTGAATCCACCCTTCCATACTTTCCCGCAGAAGACTATCCGGAAATAACAGGAACAGATGAAACTGCCGTAAGCATCACTTTCCCTGCACAGAATCTTGTCGACGGCATCACCAGCACAATATATGCGACTGCGGACGATGAAATCCGTCCTGCGATGAACGGTATCCTTTTCGATATAGCCCCTGACTCCACCACCCTCGTGGCTTCCGACTCCCACAAGCTGATATGCTATACCACAGGCGACGTAAAGGCCACTGAGAAGGCATCTTTCATCCTGCACAAGAAACCTGCAGCCATCCTCAAGTCAATAATAGGCAAGGACGCGGAAACAGTCGAGATCACATTCGACTCAAAGAATGCCGTGTTCAAATTCAACACGACAATGGTAATCTGCAGGCTCGTAGTCGGAAAATATCCTAAATACAGAGACGTCATACCTCAGAACAATTCCAACATACTCAGAATAGGACGTGTCCAGCTCCTGAACACCGTAAAGCGCGTTTCCGTCTGCTCGAACAAGGCTTCCAACCATATCAAATTCGATCTCAAAAACGGCAGTCTGATGATTTCCGCACAGGATCTCGGTTTTTCCATCGCAGCACATGAGACAATGCCGTGCCAGTATGACGGAGAGGAACTGACAATAGGCTTCAAGTCTCCGTTCATCATAGAAATTCTTTCGAACATGAACTGCGGAGACATCGTTATGAAATTCCTTGACAGCAAGCGTGCCGCCCTTGTAATTCCGGCAGAGGACGAGGAGGACAGCGGCAAGATATGCGGCATCATCATGCCTATAATGATATCATAGACATGGAACTGAATCTCGAAAGACCATTACTGTTTTTTGACATAGAAAGCACAGGGCTCAATATCGCGTCAGACTCGATCATTGAGCTCTGCTTTGTCAAGATATGCCCTGACGGCGGACAGAAGATAAAGACCTGGAGGGTAAAGCCCTGGGACTATGTGCTTAAGTGCCAGAAGCCTATGAATCCTTCGGCGCAGGCCGTACACGGAATAAGTTCGGAAGATCTGAAGGACTGCCCTACATTCTCAGAGATAGCCGGTGAAGTTACATTATGGCTCAAAGGGAGCGACCTTGCCGGCTTCAATTCGGCAAAATTCGACCTTCCGATGCTTGCGGAGGAGATAGAGCGGGTCCGCAGATACACATCTGCAGAGCTTGACATCGACCTGCACGAGATGAAAATGGTGGATGTGCAGAACATTTTCCATGCCATGGAGCCGCGCACTCTGAAAGCGGCCTATCTGTTCTACTGCGGCAGAGACCTTGAGAACGCCCATGCTGCCGAGGCCGATACGCTTGCAACATACGAGGTGCTGAAAGGCCAGCTCGACAGGTATGCGGATGACCCGAGAATCGAAAATAACATCGACAAGCTTGCCAAGTTCTCGACAAAGCAGAAGACTGTGGATTATGCCGGCAGACTGATTCTCGGAGACAATAACGAGCCTGTAATCAGTTTCGGAAAGCACAAGGGAAAGACTGCACGTGAGGTCTACTTCAATGAACCGTCATATTTCGCATGGATAGAGAACGGTGATTTCACTTTGGACACAAAACGTCAGTTCGCAAATCTTAAGGCCATGTTCGATGCGGAGAAGAGAGCCGAGAGAAGGGCTGCGGACAACAAACCGATAGAGGACCTTACGGGAATTTTCAATGAAAGGCTTGCCACGCTCAACACAAATCCGGAAAAATTCGTGCAGAAAAAGCCGAAGAAGACACCGGAGGACGGCCCTACATTGTTTTAGGAATAATTAAAGGCAAGGATGACAGAAACGTGGACTTTCAGTCATCCTTGTTTAAATGCTACAGTCATGAACATTGTTGTCAATATATACGGAACCGGGAAATGCTGCTGCAGACCGGACACGACCTGGGAAAGGGAGAACAGGGATTTCTATGTTCCGGAAGGTGTCGGTTCGCTGCACTGGTCTCCGATTGTTTTCGCAAGGATAAGCAAGGCAGGAAAATGCATAGGCGGGAGGTTCGTTTCCAGATACTACGATGCAATGAATTTCGGTATGCTCATGTATATCGGGGATATGATTGACGGAAGTCCTGAAGGCTTTGCCTGCGCCTGCTGCGCCGACCACAGTTCGATATTGCCGTTTCCGCTGTATAACCCTGTCGTGTTCGCATCGGAAGGCAATGCGGTTGAAATGACAAAGGACTGCAAACCAGTGTTCTCTGCTGAATGCGATTCAGAGGCAAGAATGGCAAAGGCAATAGAAAAGGCAATCTGCAACGCTTCCGGCCTTATATCGCTGAGGACTGGCGACATTGTGGCAGCGGAACTTGCACCGGTTTCCTTTCTTGCCTCACGCGAGGAAGGCCAGACTCTGATGAAGGCCTCTTTCTGCGGAAACGACCTGTTTGATTTCAGGATAATCTTCTGACAAAACACCCATGTTCAGGTTCTGTTCTGGGCACAATTAAAGCAACTTAACAAGGTGTAAATCACAAAATTAAGTCGCTTTCTTTATTTTCTACAGGCAAAATTCAAATATTGCCTCCAGCGAGCTAAAGGTTCCGCGTAACTTTTGCCTGTCAATACGCATAGACGGCATAGACAGTAATTCCCGCTCCATCCTTCAGTTGTTTCATGTTTTGCAACAACTGGCGCCTCATCCGGATGTGTTCTAAGAAATTTGAACTGTTGCAAAAAATGTACAAGTTCTCGATAAGCTGCTTTTCCAGATAACTGAATAAATCGTCTGCAACTCTATGTCTGCGTGTTCAGCTTCGAATTTTCTTATAAAGATAGAACAGCATTTCGTATTATCATAATAAAAAGGTTGAGTATTAAAAACAACGAATATTTATAAATCATTCTTAAAAACAATATGAATTATACCGGGTAGGCTCAGTCGAGGCGGATGAAATAGTGGAGAGGGGGTTCGGAGCGGCCGCCAAAAATGTTCAGCAAATCCTCAAGAATCAGGTCGGGACGCACGGCACCGCTTTCCCAAAAGTCATTGCCACCCTCCGGATTAACCCTGAGGGTATTGTTATATACAGGCAGTCCCTTTGCCAAAGGGCCGAAAGACGGAAAAAGACTGTGAACCGAAGCCAGTTCCCGGCGGCTGCGGCAATGTCCGGGATTGAGCCACAAATCTGCCTGCATAGACAACGAATATGCCTGTTCAAGGGAAATCACGCCCGAGCCTGTAGTCCCCTCCCCTGCCCCAAGGATTTCACCGCCGGCATCCGCGACAAGCCTCGACATATAGTTCTGTTTTCCGGGAACATACCAGGCATCCGAATATGGAATATTAATCAGTACCTTGACCTTTGCATAAGAACCAGTAACAGCCATTGAAAGATAACGGTCACGCACTTGTACAAACAGTGAATCGGCAGCAGACTGCCGTCCTGCGATAACCCCGAACAGTCTTACATATTCTGCCCGGGCAAGCGGATGTTCCTCCCGATAATCGTGGAGCACAAGCACAGGCAGTCCGAGCGAACGCAGTCTGGAGATATACTGAGGTTCTGTTCCTGACACTGAATATGCGACTACAAGGTCAGGAGCGAGAGAAAGAATCCTCTCATAGTCAAGCATATTTTCATATCCGATGTCATAGAGCGGCCTCAAACCGTCAACTGTCTGCGACTTCGTCATCGTCGCCGCATGACGCCGCCGTATCAGGGTGTCGGAGATATAGCGCACACCGGAGGCCGCACATATCACAGAATCAGCCCCTATTGCAGAAAGACAGGCCACATGGGTAGAGGACATACATATTATTTTAGAGGCCGGCTTCGCGAGAACAATGGTATCGCGCCTGCCTGCCGTGCCGTCTGCGGCCGGAGTTATTGTGACAATCGTATCACGGCCGGGAAGGTCGAAATAACGGGCAAATTCACATGAGCTATAGCTGCCGGAACCGTCTGAGTATGAGCCGCTGTCGCGCCAGTTTATACATGATATGCACATAAGGGCAATGAAGGCAATCATGTATGAATGTTTTACAAGTAGTTTCATATCAATGCAAAAGTAAGAAATTGAGGCCTCAAAACAAACAGTGGCATGCGATTTGGTATTGCGTCCTGCTGTAAATTTGTAAAAACAAATAAATTATGAAAGCAAGATACGCAGCGTTGGCATTTACTGCCATTATGACATTGGGAATGACTACATTGGCCACTTCAGCCTGTGCCTGGACAAATGGCGAAAGCAAAAAAGAAACTCCGCAGCAAAAGGCTGTACAGGAACTGAATACTGATGAATTCAAAGAAAAAATCTGCGATTTTACATCGGATAATCCGGTCTTCCTGACAGACAAGCCGGCAATTGTGGATTTTTATGCTCCGTGGTGCGGCCCGTGCCGGCAGATTGCCCCGATACTTGAAGAACTGGCGAAGGAATACGGTGATAAAATCGCAGTGTACAAAATCGACATAAACAACGAAAAGAAAGTCGCGAGGGCATTCAACATAAGTTCCATACCGGCAATACTTTATATTCCGGCAGGCAAAGACCCCGTTTTCACTTTGGGAGCACGTTCCAAAGCGGAATTCAAACAGGAAATAGAAAAAATTCTTCTCGGCAAATAGACTATGCCTCAACAAAATAACGGAGTTGTCCAAGCAGTCCGATTTTAACGTTTTCACCCTCGTCAGAATGAACTCTGACGAGGGTGATTTTCAATTTCGGAGACATGTTAGACAGCCTCTTTGTGAGCCAGCTATGGGAGTCGAACCCACGACCTTCGCGTTACGAATGCGATGCTCTACCAACTAAGCTAAACTGGCAACGATACTCCTTTGTAAAAAGGGACTGCAAATATAGGAATTTTTCCATAATTTTGCACGCATAATTCAGAAAGTTTAATTATTGCCGGACAGACGGGCGTAAAACATAAGACAATGACAGATACATTTTCATCGGATATAATCATAATAGGTGCGGGAGCAGCCGGTCTTATGGCTGCGGCAGGAGCGGCCAAAGGTATGTCAGGAAGCGTTTCCGGAAGTTGCGGAAAAGTGACTGTCCTCGAAAAAATGCCGCGTCCTGGACGAAAAATAATGATTACCGGAAAAGGACGCTGCAATTTCACCAATGTAAAGCAGTGGAACGATTTCAGTGCACATATATATCCGAAGCCCAATTTTCTGAAGCCGGCATTTTACGGAATGCCTCCTGAAAAACTTATAGGAATCATGGAAGAAAACGGGATGAAAACCGTTGTGGAACGCGGTGACAGGGCTTTCCCTGAATCCCATGCAGCTGTCGATGTAGTGGACACTCTGACTGCTGCTGCCAGACGTTCCGGAGCCGGAATAATCTGCAGAAAGGAGGTAAGCGGAATCAGTACAGGAAACGGACAGCAATTCACTCTCAAATGTTCAGACGGCGATGTCTTCACATGCCGGAGACTGATAATCTGTACCGGAGGTCTGTCATATCCCGGCACAGGCTCAACAGGAGACGGCTATGGATGGGCACAGGAAACAGGACACACTGTAAAGCCTGTTTTTCCGTCGCTGACCGCAGTAGTTCCCAAAGGCTACAAAACCGGAGATGAGAAGGGACATATATGCCGCGCCACTCCTCTGTCGGAAACCGGCAAACTGTTGTGCGGAAACCAGCTGAAGAATGTCAGCATAACTCTGACGATAGACGGGAACATTGTACAGACTGAATTCGGAGACCTCGATTTCACGGACGGAGGCATAGAAGGGCCGATAGGCTTCAAAATCAGCCGCAGATGTGTCAAGGGCCTCATCAACGGGGCAAAGGCAAGCATTTCAATAGACACGAAGCCGGCTGTTTCCCCCGATTCGCTGTATGCGAGAATCATTTCACTCTGGGAAGAAATCTCAAAAGACAGGCGCAGCGCAGGAAAGCAATACAGGGACAGGTTCCGCATACTTGTCGGGAAAGTGCTTCCGCAGCAAATAATCCCGGCATTCCTGAAATGCAATCCAGGAGCAGACCATAAGACACTGGCAAAGATGCTCAAAAACTGGAAATTCGTTATTGACGGCTATGTGGGCTACGAGAGATGCGTGATTACAGCCGGAGGCGTATCGCTCGACGACATCACGGCCAAGACTCTTGAATCCAGGGCCGTGCCTGGGCTTTATTTTGCAGGAGAAGTACTCGACCTCGATGCCGATACCGGAGGCTACAATCTGCACACGGCCTTCGCCACAGGCTACCTTGCAGGAGAGTCCGCGGCCCGGTCGCTTTTATAAATTTCAGGCAAAGACAACACAGGAGTCTCAGGCAAAGATAACGCCCGAGCCGAGCATTTCCACGGCAGTGGATTCAGGGTCGTCAGGTCCTGCATTTCCGGTCGGAGCATACCACACGGCAAACTGGCCTGGAGTTATTCCGCGCTGCGGCGAATCGAACAGGATGTAAAGCCCGTTCGGGCGCATTATAAGCAGGGCACCCTGGAGCGGCTGACGATAGCGGATGCGCACCAAATAATGGCGGATCTCCCCCACTTCCATTTTCAGGTCAGGACGAATCCAGTGTATTTCTTCCGGAGCAATGCGCAGACAGCTGCGTGAGAGTCCTTTGTGACTGTGGCCCTCGCCTGCGTATATTGTATTCGATTCCATGTCCGTACTGATTACGAAAACGGAATCTTTGTGTCCGCCGATGTTCAGGCCCTTCCTCTGGCCTATAGTATAGAACTGCGCCCCGTCATGCCTGCCGAGGATTTTCCCGTAAGGATTCTCTTTGCAGCGGGTCTTTTTGATATGTTTCTTTCCGCTGCGGTAGGTTTCCGTCTCGAATTTTATATCATAATCCACCGGACGGGAAAGTCTCATAAGCACATCATCGCCTGCAGCCGCGACCTTTGCAGTATCGAAAGGAGACAAGGAGTGCAGGTTTGCAGAACTTTTGTCTTCCGAGATATAGTCCGTAATCATATTCAGTCCGGAAGCATCATCACGGAGAAGCTCAGCAAGGACTTTACGGGAGAACAGGTATTGTTCGTTCATATCGTAATAGGCATCGTAAACTTCCACAATGTTGCCTTCGCAAGGCTTAAGTTTCTGCTGCAGAAAGACAGGCAGGCTTACCTTTCCGACGAAACAGATTCCCTGGGAATCTTTCTTGTCGGCTGACGGGAGGTCCGCTTCATGCGCAAGCCGCCTCACTTCGCTTTTCAGAAGCCCGCCTATCGGGAACATGGCGCGGGAAAGCTGCTCCTGCGTCAGCTGGCACAGAAAATAGCTCTGATCCTTGTTCGGGTCGAGTCCTGCAAGAATGCGGTTCATTCCGTCCGCTCCGGACTCTTTCCGGCAATAGTGTCCTGTGGCCACCATGTCTGCGCCGAGCCTTAGGGCGCATTGGAGGAAAGCATCGAATTTGATTTCACGGTTGCACAGAACATCAGGGTTGGGAGTGCGGCCTTTGGAGTATTCATCAAACATATAGTCCACAACTCTTTCGCGGTATTCTTCGCTCAAATCCACAAAATAAAACGGTATGCCTATTTTCCTTGCCACCATTTCCGCCACGAATCTGTCCTCTTCCCATTCGCAGTCGCCGTGAAGGGTTGTGGAGGCATCATGCCAGTTCTGCATAAAGAGGGCGAACACGTCATAGCCTGCCTGTTTGAGCAAGAGGGCTGCTACGCTTGAATCTACGCCTCCGGAAAGGCCGATGCATATTTTAATGCCGGAATTGTTGTCCATAGTAAAAACATTTATATTTTCTGCAAAATCATGGGCCGAAGTGACTGTTTGTTACCGGAACGGCCTCTAAATAAGCACAAAATGCAACTTTTTAAAAGAAAAAGATTATATTTGTATGCTTTGCAGACGCGCAAAGATAACTTAATTGATCTGTTATGGCAAACAAAGAGATAAAAATCTCCTATACGGAGTATGATTCCATCGAGCAGCTGGATGCACAGGACAGAGTGCTTGCAGAGGCTGCAATCCGTGCCACGGCAAATTCGTATGCACCGTATTCCAGGTTCAATGTAGGAGCGGCAGTGTTGCTCGAAGACGGAGAAATCATAATGGGTTCCAATCAGGAGAATGCAGCCTATCCGTCTGGCCAGTGTGCGGAAAGGACGGCAATGTTCTATGCAAATGCAAGCCATCCGGACAAGGCGATGATATCCATAGCCATTGCAGCTGTGCAGAACGGTAAATTATGCGAGAGTCCCGCCACTCCGTGCGGAGCATGCCGACAGGTCATGGCCCAGTACCAGACCAAAAGCGGCAGGAATATGAGCGTGATTCTCGTAGGCGGCAATAAGATATGGAAATTCGACAAGGTGGATTATCTTCTTCCGTTCATTTTCGACAGTATCTGATCAGTCATAATTCGTCCATAATCCATACAGGTTTGAACTTGATTTTCTGAAGTTGGATTCTCACAACTTCTTATAATGAGTTTTTGGCAGTTTTTTTTGCATAGCGGGAAAAAATGCCTACCTTTGCATTTGGGAAAGTCATACACGACCAGCTCCCTCTGAATTCCCCCAGGGCTTGACCGCAGCAAGGGTAGGAGGTCGTAGCGGTGCGATGTATTCAGCTTTCCCTTTTTTATTGTATTGCTGTTGCCTGTCTTGCGGTATAATTGCCCCAAGTGGTTGGCAGGACCTTTGTAAATTGGTTGTTTTCATATGTTTAGATAAATTATAAGAGAAGCATTTCATCTAATGAGTGATAATCAGAAAATAAAGGCTCAGTAACAAAAGTATGTGTCTAAGCATAGATTTTCGAAAGTCTGAAAAGGAAGTACTTAACATCCGCAACTCCTCTGAGTTGTGCCCTGAAGTTCTTGATATTGGCATTGGATGATTCAGCCGAGGCGTTTGTGGCCCTATTTTCAAAAAAGTTCAGTATATCCGCATAGTTTTCGGATATGGTCTCCCTGACAATCTGAAAAGATTCATATCCGGCTTCCTCAACGAGCCTGTACCAGCGCGCGAGCTTTGTGTATGCCACGCCTTTGTCCTTGGTGCTTGAATATATTTTTCTAAGCCCGTCCGTGAGGTTATATGGGCTCAGTAACAAAAGTATGTGTCTAAGCATATATTTTAGCAAGTCTGAAAAGCAAGTACTTTACTCCTCTGAGATTTGCCCTGAAAGTTCTTGATATTGGCATTGGATGATTCAGCCGATGCGTTGGTGGCCTGTTTTCAAAAAAGTTCAGTATATCTGCGCAGTTCTCGGGATATAATTGCCCAAAGTGGTTGGTAGAACCTTTGTAAGGTCGGTAATATTATACATTAATTGGATGAAAATGGTTTCATCTAATGGGTGACAATCAGAAAATATGAAGGCGTTCGCGCTGACCGAATTATGCGGCCTTGCGTACTCTTAAATGGAGAATCCGCAACGGGGTTCAGTCATATAGCTGCAAGGACTGCCAGTTCCTCTGTCGGTAAGATCTTTTAGGGGTTTTAAAGTGGTGGAGGACAACTAATTATTACATAGCGACATACGCACTGACGGGTGCCGGATTTTTGGCACCCGTCAGTGCGTAATGTGCTGTCAGCCACTCATTTATCCTCCACCGCAAAACTTGCTGTGATGTCAAACCATGCGGAAGCACTGAATGATTAATTTATTCCGGAGTTATAGTCGCAATCGGGTGATGTCCGTTCTTGAAAAGCACTATTTCGGAAAAGAGCGTGCTGGAATGTAGTGTTTTGTTCCCGAAAAGCCTTGTTTTGGGAACAGTCGAACGGAAATGTCGTGTTTCGTTCCTGAAATGGCTTGTTTTGGGAACAGTCGAACGGAAATGTCAGAGGTCGTTCCCCAAAAGGCACGTTTTAGGAACAAACGGGTTGAAAAGTTGGAGTCATGCTTTCCCGAAAATGCACTGTTTTGGGAACAATCGTGTCGGGAATTTGTGTTTTGTTCCCGAAATGACCTGTTTGGGGAACAATCAAACGGAAATGTCGTGGTTCCTGAAATGGCTTGTTTTAGAAACAGTTGGACTGGAACATGTGGGACATTCCCGAAAAGCCACGTTTGGGGAATGGTTTTGATCGCACGGCAAAGCATATTTGCATTTTGGGAATGGCACGGCATTTGTTTTTAGGGACCGGTATTCCAATTTTTCCAATGAAAGACATTCTGCAAATGACAGCAAGCATCATAAAAACCCTATCGGCAGGAATTCTGGGCATATTCATGTGCCCTGTTTTCATTTATGCCTCACCTGAGGGCAACCGGTCGTCATCGGCACAGGAACTTGATGATATTCTGCGGAAAGATGTCGAAACATACGCGAGGAGGGCCGCCGATGAAAAGATAATCAGCATTGCGGAAAAAGAAAGCATACTGCGGTTTGTGCAGGATTCGCTTCCGGAAGACAAAAGACTCAGGATAAACGTCCTGAAGCAATTGCGCGACAGGATCGACATGGAATACGACGAAATGATACAGAGATACCTCAGCCGGGCCGATGAAATGGACATATACGGGAAAACGATGGTGGAACGCATCCTTCCGGAACCGGAAGACTATACTCCTGAAAACATCAAAAAACTGAAAAAAGAACAGGAGGCGGCATTGCGCATAAGAAAATATACGGCGAAATTCATCAAGGCCACTGCACCGGTAAAAATGGGCCCGGTAATGCAGACTGCCCTGCGCCTGATTGCAGGACGCGGAACAAGTCACAGTCCGGAGCTGTCTGACCGCGAGGTCGTTCCGGTTCACGGCGGCCTGTACAACATATATATGCCCGGCTGGAAACCTTCCGGAATCGATCCGTCACTCTTCGATGACACAAAGCATTTTGATCCGTCAGTCTATAAAAGGCCTGTCCCTAAGATGGATTATGACCCGCATCCTGACAAGCATTTCAGACGATAGACAACGCTGTTTTACCCTAAAGCCTGTATATAAAAGAGGGCATCCGACAAGACCTCGAAATTGAAAATCACCCCCGCCGGAGTCCATTCCGGCGAGGGTGAAATCGTTAAGACAAGACTTGTAAGACAGTCTTTTATTAAGAGAATCGATTATCAGTTGACTTTTATGACAAAGTTGTCATAGAAAGCACGCTTTCCGCCGGACTTGGTGTAATCAATCTTGCCTGAAGACTTGTCAACAAGAGCAGTCGGAACAAGAGTAATCTTCGTATCCTTGTCTGCACCCGATACTTTCACAGAGAAGTTGGTCCAGAACATTTCACCCTTCTCCTGAGGTGTAGAAAGTTCATCGCTGTACTTGGTTCCGTTCTCGAATGTACCGTTTCCCTGAATCATCAGAGTCAGTGTATAAGAGTCAATATCACCAGCTCCCTGCTCCATCCTTGCCCAGTCAAATGAGACAGTCATTTCCTTTCCTGCAGGATCAACTGACGGAAGAGTCAATGAAGTCTGGCTGCTTGAAGAAGTCTTGCCGAGTTTCAGATAGCAATCCTGGAGATACAGGACATCGTTTGCGCCATCTGCTTTTCCCGGAATAAAATAACCGATCTTATTGCATATCGGGACGAAAGCCGCTTTCAGTGCAGCTGTCGTATAAATATTCGGAGCCTTTGCATTCAAGTCATGCTTACCGACTGTATCATAGTTATCCGCACCGGTCGGATTCACTGCATCAACCATCGGCTTGAGCCATGAGAAGTCATCGGCAAAGACAACACCCGACGCATACTGGTTGACATCAATGACAAGACTATACTCATAAGCTTCATTTGCGAACGTCACAGCGGCAGACCTCGCCACATCCGAAGCATTTGCCTCAAATGTCACAGGCACATCAAATACCCCGGCTGTACCCTGTGATACAGGGAATTTGATCCATGATGCATCAGTCGATACATTAAACGGAATATTCGAATCGATATTGAAAGTAACGGTACCGCCGAGTCCGCTGATTCCAGGGAACACACTCGACTTAGGAGTTACAGTAACCCTCGGCTCAAAATTCTCCTGATTGACATTCAAGACAGTCTCAATGTCAGAATCTGCATTGTAGAAACGGATTCGTCCTGTACGAGGGGCACCCGTAACGTTGACGGCTGCAGCAAACGCATGGTCTGTATATTCTACAAGAGCCTTTGTCGCAGGAAGCTCGACTTCCGTAATCCAGTCATCAAGAATCTCGACCTCATATCCGGTATTGGCCTGAACTGTTGCTGTAAATGTATCCCCCTCTCCGAGTACTGTAACATTATTTCCTGATTTAAGGGAAATAAACGGAGCAAGCTCCTGACCGGCAGCAGACTGCACTACAGGTATAGTGTATGTGGAAGTTCCGGATTTGACAATTATTGTTCCCTGGCGAAGAGTATTCAGCTCGCTTGGTTCACAGGTTACCGTAACGGTCTGCTCCTGATAGGCAATACCTTCGGTAACATCAAGCGACAGCCATTTTGCACCGGTGCTGATCGTGTAGTCCCTGTCAGATGTGACATCGAATGAAACAGGCCTGTCCGGAGTTCCTTCAAATGCAATCACGCCATTGTCAACACCTGAAACAGAAATCGTTGCAGGTACGGCATCGGCAGTGGATATTACAGAAATGTCATCCAGATAATATCTGTGTACACCGGTAACCTTATTTTCGGATGTTCCGATAGGATTAGGACGAATAGTAATGAAAGTCGCCTTTGTAGCTCCCATAATCGTTACTGAAGCATCCATCCAGAACATCTCACCTTTAGCCTGCGTCGAGACAATATCATCACTGACCTTGGCATCGGATGAGCCGGAAGCTGTCACTACAGTTCCAGGACCGTCAATTGCAACAACCAGTTTCACGTCGTCGACATTCAAAGCGCCGGACAAATGACAGCACCACTTGAATGAGACGACAATATCCTGCTCACCCTCTATTTTCATAAGAGGCAATATGAGTCCGGACTGTTTGTCAGTCGCTCCGAATTTAAAGTACTGGTCCTGAAGATAAATTGTCTGCATCTCAGGATTCAGGTCCGTGTATCCACGTTCACGCAATTTTTCAAGGACAGGAATATTGCCCGACACCAATGTAGTGTAAATATTGGCAGCACCGTCTGCGGAAACAATTGTATTGCCTACACAATCTGAAATCTGCTTTGCAGAGTCGAGCAGCTTATTGGCGGCAGCAATATAAGGTTCCAGCCAAGAGAAATCATCACGGAAAGGAAAATCAACACCTATGGTGCTGTCTTCACCCTCATCCTTTACTGAAGATACTATTATATTCAATGAGCCTCCGGAAGTACCTACATAATATCCTGTCAATACGACTTTATGGACATTTACGTCGGCAAGTCCTGTACTTTCATGCGGCTGATATGCAGCAACTCCCTTTGACGGAGAACCTGGAATATTCCTGAGGTTTGTTCCGACCAATGTTCCGGAAACGCTGACAAAAGAAATTTTGTCAGACTTGTAAGTGTCGACGGAAGATGTGATGTCCACGGCTGACGGATACTTCACATCTTTCGATGAAAGCACCTCGACCTCATCGCCCTTGAATACCGGGAAACCATTTACAGTGCCCTTCTCACCGTTAAAATAAAGTTCATCGCCGACAGCAACTTCGGCATCGGAAGTCACATACATATTGGTTGTTCCGTCAGAAACCACAAAGCCTTTGGCGGCTACGGCTACAACCTGTCCTCCAACGACCTTTGCCTTGCTTTCATCGGCAAGTTCCGCAGCATCGGTAACGGAATACTCAGCGATTCCAAGATAGGTATCTCCTTTCTGATATATTACAGTCTCTATGGAATATCCTCTTGAAGTCGTTATGATAATGGCAGCCTGACGCGGAGCCTTAAGGGCGCTTGCAGTGCCATTGTCAGAAACACTGACTGTAACATCGACAGTCTGCGAACCGGACATCGGGTCAACTGTTATCCAGTCAGGTGCCTCAATGGTCCAGTCTTCATCAGAAGCGACCCTCAGCAGTTGAGGAGCAGCATTGATAGCCTCGAAAGTGAGGCTCGACTCGGCAAGCAGTGCATGCGGCTTGACAAGATTGTCCTGCTCACATCCGAAAAGGACAGAGGCAATAAGCACACCGGCACAAGTCCGACATATATTTTTTAATAGTCTCATAATTCAATAATAATTTTATTCTTCATTATCCGGATTGTAATCCTCCAGGCCGTCATTCCAGCCGGAATTCTGCGCCAGGTTCGGGTTAAGATAACGGTCTCCGGTAGGTATAGGATAGAGATAATCCCTGTTTTCATCGAAAGAGCGTGTCCTAAGTCTGAACATATCCACATAGCCATGATCACCATCGCTGAGGACAATACCGTCTGAATAAGGAACATTCTTGCCGTCGATAGTGATTTCCTGAATCTGGATATAAGTTATTTTATCTTTGTCACCCGGTGCCTTGGCTGTTGCATACAAGCAAATGTCAGGCACACCGTCACCGGTAAGGTCATATTCGCCTGGAGCAGGGAAATACATTCCGGTAAGCGACTGCTCATAACATTTGCCCTCTTTCCACCTTACGATATCATCCCATCTGCGGCTGTCCTCAAGACAAAGTTCGATTGTCCTCTCACGGCGGATTTCAAGAAGCACGGCAAGGTTTGCCGGAGCAAGGGATGCAAGATTCCTATAACCGTATTTTTCAGAAACAAGATAAGGGTCGACAGTCAACTCCGACAATTTCATATCAGGCATACCTGCACGCTTTCTCAACTTATTGATTGAGGCATCCACATCTTCCTGAACAAGGCTGCCAAGCTCAGCTTTCGCTTCTGCAAAAATAAGATAGGCTTCCCCGAGACGGTATACCGGAATATCATTGGAGGCCATGTCAGCCCTTTCCGCAATCACGACATCGGCATCCATGACAAATTTATCAAAATGGTATCCTGTTGATGTCAAAGGCAGCTGCGGACCGAAATAAGAACCATTCGCATTGACACGAACGTGGTTAGGCATCCTGATGATTGCACTGAGACGCGGGTCCCTGTCCTTGACTTCATCGACAAACAGCATAGTTTCCCAGCCTTCTTTGTCTGTAAAACGTGAACCGTCCTTCATCAGGAAGCTGTCAATGAATTTTTTAGAGAAGCCGTAGTTGCCGCCTGTAACCATGCAGGCCTTGGCTGTCGCACTGTGGCCGCAGCTGATTTTCTGGTCCATTGCTATTGCAAGAATATACTCATTCGGATCAGCATCGACCTCTCTGAACAATTTTCCGTAATCAGGCGCAAGGCTGTACAGTCCGGAAGTCATCACTTCTTCTGCCGCTTTGGCGGCAAGGTCAAAGTAATAATTGGCGTCATGTCCATCACTTACTGAATGATATTTTCTGAAAGAGCCTTCATACAGACAAAACTGTGCCTTGAGCATAAGAGCAGCCCATCTGTTCACTCTATACGTACTCTTTTCACGAGGAAGTGCATCAATAGCCTCATCGATATCTTCGATCATCTTTGTAATGACGTACTCCCTGGAATCACGCGGTTTAAACAGATCTTCATCCGTTGAGCCAAGCTCCCTGTCATACCATGGCACATCACCGAAGCGTTTTACTTTCTCGAAATAGAAACGTGCACGGAAGAATTTTGCCAGTCCGGTATATTTCTTGACGACATCAGGATCATCGCATTTGTCCATATTGCCAAGCATCGTGTTAATCTTTCTCAGCTGTCCCCACGTCCAGCCGCTGGTACCGGCCTTAGTAGGCACCTGACGCGCAGTCCCGCCCAACAGTTCATCGGCGATTTCTCCCCTTTGGAAGAAAATATCCGATTGCCTTTCAAATGGAGATTTTTCAAACAGATTGTCATAGAATGAATTCGAGAACATCTTGAAATCATCCTCGTTGCGGAAGTATGTTTCCGGAACCAGCTTGTCACGAGGGGACAAATTAAGCATATCGCATGAGGAAAGTCCAAATACAACTGCCAACAACGGTAATATTATTCTTTTCATTTTATTTCCTCCCTTTTAGAATGTAATGTCAATACCGAACATCATTGTTTTCTGCCAAGGGTATGCAACGGCATCCTTGGCGTCCGAGTTTTTATAGGTACCGGTAGTAGTCTTTTCCAGATCCCTGCGGTAAGCAGATTCCGGATCAAGATATTTTGTATATTTCTTGATCGGAGACCAGTATGCAAGGTTTTCACCTGAGAAATACAGCCTGATTTTGTCGATATGTATGGCATTCGTCCACTTCTTAGGAAGCGTATAACCGACTGTCAGATTCTTGAATCTAAGGTACCTGACATTCTGCAGATATCTTGTATTGACCGGAGCAAGCTCTCCTCCTGTTGAAGAATATACACGCGCCCTCGGGAAATATGCGTCTTTATTGTCTTCAGTCCATACCGTCTTGATAAAGTCCGTAGGCATGAAAGCAGTATAATATGCATATGAATATGAACCCCAGAAAGCAATGCTCATTCCTGGCGGATAGTAATAATGGTTGCCTACGCCCTGAAAGAATGCAGAAACGTCGAATCCCATCCAGTCAAACGAAAGATTGAAGCCATACTGCATGCTTGGAAGGGAATTTCCGATAATTCTGCGGTCTCCAGGATCGTCTGCGGTATTCTTGCCCATAGTAATCATATTGATTCCATCAGGACCTTCATGCTTGTTGTCAAGGTCAATATAGCGGAGGTCACCGGCAAGAAATCCTCCCTGCATTCGGTTCGTGCCGATCAGAGTCAAGGCATCGCAGACATTGGCCTGGTAATCTTTCGCCTCTTCGTCTGTCTGGAAAAGTCCGTCAACTTCAAATCCCCATATTTCACCGATGCGCATACCTTCATAATAGTCCACAAGCTTCTTGTCAGGGTTGTTTGCATACCTTGTAATATAAGAATCATAGTCACTCAATGAAGCACGTACACTATATCCGAAATCGTGGCCGGCAAGTTTGAACGAATCCCTCCATCCGAGAGACAATTCGTATCCCTTTGTCCTCAGGTCAGCATTGTTTTCCATCGGTGCAGAAGCTCCGTAAACACTTGGAAGAGCAGCACCGCTGGTCAACATATTCTTTGTGTCACGGATATAAGCCTCAGCCGTAAATTCAAGACGGTTGTTGAAAAATGCGGCATCAAGTCCAAGGTTGTACTGGTATGATGTTTCCCACGTAAGAGCACTTGAGTTCGGAGCTGAAATTCCGGAATAAGATGGCCTTGCAGTACCCTCGCCAAAAGTGAAACCGCTGAACTGACTGGTTGAAATAGTCCTCATGTAGGCATAATTCGACACATTCTGATTGCCAAGAGAACCTACGGATGCACGAAGTTTGAGATTGTTGACCACAGACTTCGCAGGTGCGAAAAACGGTTCCTCCGATATACGCCAGCCGGCAGATCCGGAAGGACAGAATGCCCAGCGATGTCCAGGAGCAAAACGTGAAGATCCGTCGTAACGTCCGGCCAATTCAAAAAGGTAACGTCCCTTGTAATCGTAATTCACACGTCCGAAGAAACCCATAAGCGCATATTCGTTTTTGCCGCCTTCCGTATAATAGATTGTCTCTCCGGTCTTGAGATTCAGGTCGTTCAGGGTTTCGTCAGCCAGGTTTTCCTCCTGTGCCAAAACATTCTTGTAATCATAAGTCTCTGCATTGAAACCCGCCATAATCTTGAAATTATGGGCATCTTTGAAAGTATCCTCATACGTTGCAAAGACATTGCCTGACATATAAACCATGGCACGAGAACGCTCTGTCAGCTTGTCCTGTCCTGCCCCGGTAACGTATGCACTTGACTCATCCGGAGTTATACCATAAGGTATATTCACCCATCTGTGCATATCGTCTCTCTGCAGTCTCCGGAACGTAAAGTCGCCTACAATGTTGAACTGTTTGACAGGTGCGATTGTAAGGCTTGTAGTATTTGCAAAATTGAATTTCTTCTCCTGGTTCTTGTGCTTGCCCATTCCATAGACAATCTGACGTCCGTTGGCAACATTATACCCATTTATAAGAGGAGAGTTGTAGATACCTGAACCGTCAGGGTTGAACAGCGGGAAAGAAGCCGGACTGTGCCTCAGGTTCTGGAATACATCCTGGTCATTTCCTACACCTATATAAGAATACTCGGAATTATAGAAAGAAGTATTATTGGACAGTTTAAGCCATTTTTTCAGATCAGCATCTATCTTGGCCCTGAGATTAATTTTCTGAAAAACGTCAGGATTCATCTTAAGAATACCTGTCTGACGGTCATATCCAGCTGATATAAAATATTTTACAGCCTTAGTTCCTCCGCTGACGGAAAGATTGTGCTGCTGCACAGGATGCCTGTCAACAAAAAGTTCATGATACCAGTCGGTATTCGCATAATAAATCCACTGTTTGCGGCCGTTGCGGACTTCTTCCACGACCCACGGTCTGTCAGGATTCTCAGTCTTGTCGTTTACACGGGCAAGCAGTTCCAGCATATCATGCTGCGTGTAATTGGTATAATTCGAGCCGGCTGCCTGAGTTCTCCAGAAAAGGTCGAGAGTATAGACAGACCAATATCCGCGGCTCTCATAGTCAGTTGAAGTAGTGGGTTCTTCCCATCCGTAACGCCCGCTGTAGCGTACCTTTGCCTGTCCGTCATCGTTTGAACCTTTTTTGGTGGTTACAAGGATGACACCATAGGTTCCGCGTGCTCCGTATACGGCTGCGGCGGAAGCGTCCTTGATGACAGAAATGCTTGCCACATCATTCGGATTGACATCCTCAAGGTCTCCGATAGAACCGTCGATGAGCACCAAAGGCTCAGCTTCATTGATTGAGGTGAAGCCTCGGATATTCAGTTTTCCGGTACTTCCGGGATTACCCGTAGTCGTAGTAATGTTGAGTCCAGGCACAGATCCCTGAAGCATTGTCACAAGGTTATGCGAGGTACGGTCCTGCAGTGCTTTGTCATCAACGACAGAAACTGCACCTGTAAGGTTTACCTTTTTCTGAGTACCGTAGCCGACGACGACGGTCTCATCGAGCATCATGTTGTCTTCAGCGAGAATGACAGTAATCTGTCCCTGAGTCGGCTGTACGGCTACGGTCTTGGTGACATAACCGAGGCAGGACACCTCAAGATTGACATTCCCTGACGGTACATTAAGGACGAACTGTCCCTCAACATCAGTCACAGCTCCACTATGTCCGTCTCCGGCAATCATTACCGCAGCACCGATAATGGGCTGTTGCTGCTCATCCAGAACTGTTCCGGACAGGGTCCGGTTCTGAGCGAATGAAGCCAAAGCCCCCCCCAGAACCAAAACCAGAACAGCAGCAAAAGTTTTGATAACTTTCATAAAGTCAGTTTTGTTAAACAAATTAGGTTATTATAAGATTCTACTTATTATAGGCATTGATTGAGAATTCCTTAGGTCTTGTCATCGTTTCCGTGTAAGTTCTGTTGAAGCGGTCAGTGACTTTAACAGAAAGTGTAGATGAAGCATCCGATGCCTGCACTCTGAAGAAATGCGAGGTAGTTCTTGTGCCGAAGCCCTTGGAACTGTTTTTGTTAAGTCCCGGAACCACATAGGCGGCTATATGCAGAGGATCGTAGGCCGACACCTTGTCGACATTCAGTTTACGTCCGTTTTCCGTAACCTCTATCGTCCATGACGGGTCATAGTCCCAGACATTTATATAGACATAATTGTCAGATGACTCTCCTGACCAAAGGGCAGTCTGAGATGTATAGTATTCCTTTTTATCCGCATCTGTTACAGTCTCATTAAGCCATTTCGAGGCGGAAAGGTCAATTGCATTGCGGTCATAAGTCCTGAACTGCACATCCGTACTCTTGCCGGTAGGCTTGAACTGCCACTTGAAGTCATTTCCCTTGACCTCCATTATCCTGTAACCTCCCGGGGCACCGTCCTGGCCGAGACTTATGCCGCTGAATTTTCCGGTCCACCACCAGGTGGCACAGACAGCACCGGAATTGTGCTCGTAAATCTTTTCAGAAGCCATTTTGTCCACATTGTAGACCTTGTGCGTATGCCCTGTCACAAAATGCACCTCGGAATACCCTTTTATCACATTAAGAAGTGCAGAGGCGTTGTTCAGGGAATTGGTTCCGCTGTCATTGTACAGAGGCGCATGCATGGTTATAACAAGCGGTGTGCTCTTAGGTATATATGACAGATCTTTTTCAAGCCAGGACAGAATTTCCTGAACCATGTAATCGTTGTACGAACGGTCACCGCTGCCACTGTTTGTGCACTGTATGTCATCAAGAGCGATATAGTGTACCTTTCCGATATTGAACGAATAATAGGTCGGGCCGAGAATCTCTTTGTAATGCGCGACAGTAGAGAAATCGCCTGCACTGTTCATGTCGTGGTCATGGTTGCCGATCGTATGGAATATCTGCAGATTCTCTATGCGTGCAATGTCTTCAAGGTATTCAGGGAAAGTATAGTGCATCTCATACCAGTATAAATCCCAGGTCATGTCACCGAGGGTAATGGCATACATCTTATCCCCTTTATGTTCCGACAAATATGAGTTCACATCGGACGTAAAGCGGTAGAACTGGGTTCTGTCATCATTGGAGGTTCTGTTGGCAAGGTGCATATCACCGAGGAAGAGCATGGTATGGTTGTCCTGACCGGCATCTTCAGTAAGATAAAAGTCAGCCCTCTCCACTACTCCTTTCTTGTCAACATGCTTATAAAACATCGGCTGCACACCGTCCGATGGCACCTTATATCCTGACGGTACAGAAATGAAGACATATTTGTTGGCCTTGTCGGATTTCATTTGCCAGAAACCTTTGCTGTCGGTAGCGACGACATTGTATCCGTCGGAAACGACAACGCCGGAAAGCGGAGCCGTACCGCATTTTACAAAGCCGTATACAGTCGTACCCTGCTCAAGTTCGACATCCTCTTTCCCGACAATGACAATCTGAGTGTTGCCGATCAATTGCTTGCCGTCGGTGCGGGATACATAGACAGTATAGTCACCGGAAACGATGTCATCTGAAAATGATACCTTAAAGTCATTGTTGAGAATCTCTGTTATCGAACAACTGTATGACACTGCATCTGAAGTTTCCAGAAGCAGCTTGTCAGAGTATTTCGGAAGTTTTTCACCGGTAAAGGTATACTCCAGGCTGCCTTCCATCAGTTCCAGTACTGCGGGCAAATTGAACCTGATGCCGAAATCCTTATTTTCCACAGGTGATTCGACAGATGGCTTGCCGCATGATGTAAATGCAAAAATCGGAATAAAGACGGCCGCAAGCAATGCAGGCCGTCTCATAAATGTTTTGATTTTCATTTCAACTGTTATTTCGTTTCACTCTTAAGCGTCATTGCACAGAGGATAATCGCGATTACGCTTGCAGCGCTGAGAAGCACAAAGGTTATGCTCCAGCCGGCATTCTGGGCGACTGTACCCATAACGAGCTTCGAGAGAACGGCATCGCCTATCAGATAGCCGAAGAGACCTACAAAACCTGCAGCTGTTCCGGCAGCGTTCTTCGGCACAAGATTGAGGGCCTGTATGCTGACGAGGGCGACAGGACCGTAAATGCAGAATCCGATGAGTATGAGTCCGAAGTAAACGAGCGTCTTCGTTATGGCCGAAACTGCGGCCGGGTCAGAGGCCATGAAGCCTGCGATTGCACCGCTCTGCCAGTAAACCAGCGTACCGATGAGCACGGCTGCCATGAAAATGATGTTCGGAGGAGCACAGCGTCCCTTGAAGAATTTGGCTGAAATCCAGCCGCATACAATCGTTCCGAAGATTCCGGCATAATTGTGAAGCGCGAATGCGAGGTTGCTTTCCTTTGCCGTCATGATGTCCATCTCCTGAAGATAGATAGGCGCCCAGTCGCCGACACCGTAGCGCACCATATATACGAAGGCATTTGAAAGGGCAATAAGCCAGATCCATTTGTTCTTGAAGATATAATCGACAAAAAGAGTCTTGAAAGGAATCTTCTGCTCCTCTCCCTTTTTGCTCTTCACACCGGAAAAGTCATTTCTGTATTCGTCGATCGGAGGAAGACCGCATGACTGCGGAGTGTCGCGCAAAGCCCACCAGCAGAAAACCGCGAGTATGAGGGCAAGGACAGAAGGGACGATGAAAGCGGCTTTCCATGTCTGCTCAATGCCCATCGTGCCGAAAATAAATACACCGAATGTGACGATAAGCCCGAGGCTGCCGCTTCCGAGCGTGTGGGAAGTGTTCCAGATGGACATTTTGAAACTGCGTTCATTCTGCGAGAACCAGTGCGCCATTATACGGCCGCATGGAGGCCAGCCCATTCCCGACAGCCAGCCCACGATGAGCATGAGCAGGAAGATGACGGACACATTGAACACCTGGTTCGCACCAAATGGAATAAAGCCTACGGCCATCATAGTCAGAGCGGAAAGCACAAGACCTACCACAAGAAATTTTCTTGCATCCGAACGGTCCGAGACGCTTCCCATTATGAATTTGCTGAATGCGTATGCAATGGAGACCGCCGACATTGCTATACCGACACCGGTCTTGTCCACAAGTCCGTCCGCAATCATGCCCGGAGCGGCAAGAGACAAATTTTTACGGACCAGATAATAAGCTGCATAGCCAAGAAAAGAACCCATGAACACTTTGAATCTCATGGATTTGTACACTTTGTCAATCTTTTCTTTCGGCAGAAGCGGTTTCGCCTGTGGCGGATCAAAGAATTTTGCCATAATGAATGATTAAGTTTTATTGTTAAACAAAATTAATCATATTTTCTGACAAACAATAAATTTATTTGATTTTTTGCCAATACAGTGATGCTCCGCAAATGAATTTACACAATTCGTGACTCGATTTGCAACAAATTGACACTAATAATAATCGCAGTTAAAGACATTCAGAATATCCATCTGGACATAATTGTCACGGACCGTCCCTCTTTCGCCGAGCAGCAGATAATCAGTCATGGCACCGACTGCCCCTGAAAGCTGCTTGTCCGTATGCTGCGCTATCAACACCTGCACACGTCCGTCCCTCAATGCCGCGAGATTGTCGGGAAGCACGTCGAAACCGACAACACGGCAGTCCTGCACACCCCTGCGCCTTATGTAGTCCGCAACAATATGCACCCTCGAATTGAACATGACGATAAACTTCGGCCCGTGACATACGCCTATTGCAGCATCAAGCCTGCCGTCTATCGAACTGCTGTCATTGGGGTCTATAAATACATTTTCTATTCTCACATCCGGAAAGCGCTCCTCCATATACTCCATGAATCCGGCCCTGCGCATCGCGGTAGGGTCGGAAAGCCCGGCCTTGTCGCGGGCTATGCGCACCACATGGACCGTGTCCGGAACAGAACGTCCGTCAGTGAGGATATGGGCACAAAGATAGCCGCTGCGGTACATCTGCATTCCGAAGTAGGCCAAATAACCGTCCTCCTCCAGCTTCGAGTCTACATATATATAAGGTATCCCGGCAGCAGACAGTTCTCTGACAAAAGACAGAGTCGGGCCTCCGAACATCGGGGCGACAATCACACCCGAAGGAGCACATTCGAGAACCGTTCTGCAGGCAGCGCGGAATGACTCGGCGTCATACTGGTCGTAGGTGACGGATTCCACACGTACCCCATAACGTGCAACTGCCTTGGCAGCCTCGCGTATGCCTTTGTCCGCCAGCGACCAGAACTCCCCTTCCGAGAACTCCGGTATAAGACACTGTATAAGCCGGTCTTTCTGAGAGGCAAGAAGCGAGGCATAAATATTCGGGCTGAAGTCCAGCTCATCGATCGCACGAAGCACTTTGTCACGGCTCTTCCTGGAGACCTCTCCCCTGTTGTGCAGCACACGGTCGACGGTTCCTTTCGACACCCCTGCGGCGAGCGCAACGTCATTTATGGTTACGGTGTTCTGTTTCTTTGACATAGGCATCATTTTTCAGCACGCAAATATAGTCAAATAATCTTTCGCCACAAATTTCCGTGCACGTTCACGGAAATTAAGAAATTATTTATACTTTTGCAGCCGGAACATTCATTTAAAGAATTTTGAAATGCCAAAAGTTATTACATTCGGCGAGATAATGCTCAGGCTTGCAACGCCTGGCTATCTCAGATTTTCGCAGTCAAGGCAGTTTGACGCCACTTTCGGAGGCGGAGAGGCAAACGTGGCTGTATCGCTGGCAAATTACGGAATCGACACTGAATTCGTGACAAGACTCCCGAAAAACGACATAGCCGCTTCATGCGTCAAAGATCTGCGCAGCTATGGAGTGGGCACAAGACACATTGTGTACGGAGGCGACAGGCTCGGAATATATTTCCTCGAGACAGGAGCCGTTGCAAGGCCAAGCAAGGTAGTCTATGACAGGGCAGGTTCGGCAATATCCATGATAGAGCCTGGCATGATAGACTGGGACAAGGTTCTCGACGGGGCCGACTGGTTCCACTGGACAGGAATCACTCCTGCCATAAGCCAGAGTGCCGCTGATGTCTGCCTTGAGGCTATCAAGGCCGCCAACAGGCTCGGAGTTACGGTGTCATGCGATCTGAACTACAGGAAGAACCTCTGGAAATACGGAAAGACTGCATCGGAGATCATGCCTGCTCTGGCAGAGGGCTGCGATGTTATACTCGGAAACGAGGAGGATGCAGAGAAGGTCTTCGGAATCAAGCCGGAAGGCTTTGACGTGACCGCCACGAATGGAGAAGTCAATGCCGTCGGATTCGAGAGCGTATGCAGACAGCTTCAGGCCCGCTTCCCGCGTGCTAAAAAAGTGATAATCACTCTCCGCGGCTCTATAAACGCGAATCACAACACCTGGGGAGGAGTGCTTTATGACGGACAGAAACTTCATTGCTCGCCGAGGTACGACATAACCCATATCGTGGACCGCGTCGGAGGAGGAGACTCATTCATGGGCGGACTGATATATGGTCTGCTCACATACAAGGATGACGACAGCAAGGCTCTGAATTTCGCCGTCGCTGCATCATGCCTCAAACATACGGTATACGGAGACTACAATCAGGTGACTGTCGCCGAGGTGGAAAATCTGATGAAAGGCGACGGTTCAGGAAGAGTGTCACGATAATCGCAACACATCTGAAAAAATGGCAAAATACGATAAAATACAGGTCATTACGGCCATGAAAGAGACTGGTATGGTCCCGGTCTTCTATCACGCAGACGCAGAGACTGCAAAAGCGGTTCTCAAAGCCTGTCATGACGGAGGCGTGCGTGCCTTTGAATTCACCAACCGCGGGGATTTTGCCCAGGAGGTATTCGGAGAACTTGTAAAATATGCCGAAAAGGAACTTCCGGGCATGATTGTAGGCATCGGCTCGGTAGTCGATCCGGGAACGGCCGCAATGTATATCCAGCTCGGGGCCAATTTTGTAGTCGGGCCTCTTTTCAACCCGGAAATAGCTCCTATATGCAACAGGCGCCTGATACCTTATTGTCCGGGATGCGGCACTGTGTCCGAGGTCGGCAAAGCGCAGGAATTCGGCTGTGACATGTGCAAGGTCTTCCCCGGAGATGTCCTCGGGCCTGCCTTTGTGAAAGGACTCCGCGCCCCAATGCCGTGGAGCAGGATAATGGTGACAGGAGGCGTAAAGCCTACGAAAGAGAATCTGGAAGGCTGGTTCAAGGCCGGTGTGACCTGCGTAGGAATGGGCAGCAATCTTTTCCCAAAAGAGGTCGTTGAAGCAAAAGAATGGGAAAAGGTGACACGCCTGTGTGCCGATGCGCTTGAAATAATCCGCGAAATACGCAAATAAATAAATCAATAATACAGAAAACATGAAAAATAACACTGACAAGCAGCTGATGACCAACTGGCGCTGGTGGATGGTCGTTCTTCTGTTCGTGGCCACTACCGTGAACTACATGGACAGGCAGGTGCTCTCGCTTACATGGAAGGACTTTATTGCACCGGAGTTCCACTGGACGGACAATGACTACGGTACGATAACTGCGTTCTTTTCCGTCATCTACGCAATATGTATGCTTTTCGCCGGCAAGTTCGTGGACTGGATGGGAACTAAGAAAGGCTATCTGTGGTCCATAGGCGTATGGTCTGCCGGAGCATGTCTCCATGCCGCCTGCGGCTGGGCCACGATGCACATCGGGGGCTATGCTTCCGCCACGGTCATGAGCGCCGTTGAAAGCGGTTCGGCTGCCGCGCTTGCGATTGCTTCCATAAGCGTATGGCTGTTCCTTGCAGCGCGTTCTATACTTGCACTCGGCGAGGCCGGAAACTTCCCTGCCGCAATCAAGACTACAGCGGAGTATTTCCCCAAGAAAGACAGGGCATTTGCAACTTCCATCTTCAATGCAGGCGCATCGGTCGGCGCACTTGCAGCCCCTGCGACTATTCCGCTGCTCGCGCAGTTTTTCAAAGACAGGGGCATCGGAGGAGGCTGGGAAATGGCTTTCATAATCATCGGCGCTCTCGGATTCGTATGGATGGGCTTCTGGATGCTCATGTACGAGAAGCCGGAGAAGTCCAAATTCGTGAACAGGGCTGAACTTGAATACATTCACCAGGATGAGGAGGGGCAGACAAAAGGAGCCGAGGAGGTACAGAAACTTCCTTTCCTCAAATGCTTCACTTACAGGCAGACATGGTCGTTCATCGCAGGCAAGTTCTTCACTGACGGCGTATGGTGGTTCTATCTGTTCTGGGCACCGGCATATTTCTCCGACCAGTTCGGCTACAAGTCATCGTCAGGAATGGGAATGGCTCTCATCGTGACTCTGTATGCGATTGTGACAGTGCTCTCCATCTTCGGAGGCTACCTGCCTAAGCTGTTTGTTGAGAAGAAGAATATGAATCCGTACAACGGACGCATGCTCTCTATGCTGATATTCGCATTCTTCCCGCTGCTCGCGTTGTTCGCGCAGCCTCTCGGAGCACATTCAGCATGGTGGCCGGCCATCATAATCGGACTTGCCGGAGCCGGACATCAGGCATGGTCGGCAAACCTGTTCTCGACAATCGGAGACATGTTCCCCAAGTCTGCAATCGCGACCATCACAGGTATCGGCGGAATGGCAGGAGGAGTCGGATCATTTCTGATCAACAAAGGCGCAGGCTGGCTTTTCACTTATTCGGAAAATGCCGGGACGGCTTTTTCGTTCCTCGGATTCGACGGGAAAGAGGCCGGATATATGATAGTGTTCTGCATCTGCGCAGTTGCATATATCGTTGCATGGAGCATCATGAAGGCTCTTGTGCCGCAGTACAGAAAGATTGAAGCTTAATCTGCAGAAACCGGACAGTGCCGGGAGGCAGTATTTTCGCCCGTCCCGGCACTGTTGTATATAAACGAATGTGTTGCGGAGGCGGTGCCGGCCGGTAACATTATCGTCAGAAGCGGTGAACAAAGCTCAGGAACGTGGACTTTGCCATGTCATTGGGATTGGTTCCAGGGACTCCTTCCGGCACAGGCTCGCCGAATTTTCCGAAAAGTTCTTCCCAGAATTCCGGCATATTTCCGTCCGAATCACGGAAATTCATCGGAGCTGCGGCAAAAAGACGGCTTCCGTCATCCCAAAGGTAGGAATCCCACACAAGTTCCGAACAATAGAGCTTGCCGTTGTCCGGCAGGAAATGCCAGTCATAGTCCTGTCCGATGAAGCCCGAGGCCCTTTCAATGGCCTTGTCAAGCGGAAAGTCCGTATTTACACGCATGACGACCGCTCCACCGGATTCAATGAATTCCTCCCATGACGCGCGCCTGACTCCGCCATTTGACGTGGCTTCGATTATATACGGTTTTCCGTCCTCCATGGCAACGATTGCCACATGGTCGAATTTCAGGGAATCGTTCCACGCAGTGGACGCAGCGACAGCAGAAGACATGCCGTCGTCACAGGCAAGTCTGAACACCAGGTCGCCGGCCTGCAGTGCAAAGTCATCATGGGCACACGAGGAAAACAGCAGGCAGCCTAAAGCGACCAATAGGAACACTCTTTTGCGCATCAGAAGCTGCTCCCTCCAATAAAGCTGCGTATCAACGAAGTAGCCGGAACATCATTATCCGGAACAGGCGTAAAATAACTCAGAAATTTCATAAGGCGGTGGACTTCCTTATATTCGGGACAACTCTTAGGTACAGTCATCAGAACACGTTCTGCATACGGCCTTATCACCGCAAACTCCACAAAATAAGAAGAATTGAAAAGGACATCTGCATTTTCCTGGTAAGGATAAATCCATTTGACCTCCGACCGCCTTACATTCGGCCAGTTTGAAATGGACTCACGTGCCGAAAACGAGCCATTGTTGAAGTCACGCAATATACGGCGCAGCAGACGGTTGTCACTCGTCGGTATGCAGTTGTGATTGTCCAGCGAAATGCTTGTTATGGTATTTATGAAAATCCTGAACTTGGACAAATCGGGAACTTTGTCGGTAAGGCGCGGATTGAGGGCATGTATTCCCTCTATGAGCAGCACCATCCCCTTCTCCAGTTTCAGTTTTTTGCCGTTGAATTCGCGCAGCCCGGTGACGAAATTATACTCAGGCACCTCAACAGTCTCACCGTCAAGAAGTTTCAGCACATCGGACTGAAGATATTCATGGTCAACAGTGTCGAAATTGTCAAAATCGTATGAACCGTCAGGCAGAAGAGGGGTTTCGACACGGTTCACGAAATAATCGTCAGTCGAAAAAGATATAGGATGCAGGCCGCAGGCCTTGAGCTGAATGCTCAGACGCTTGCAGAATGTGGATTTGCCGCTGCTGCTCGGTCCGGTTATGAGAACTATTTTCACAGGGTCGTCAAGATGTACCCTCCTCTCTATCTCCTCGGCTATCTGTACTATTTTCTTTTCCTGAAGTGCCTCGGCTATCTTTATCAAGTCGCCTGCTCCGCCATTGCAGCAGGCAAGATTCACATCTCCCACGTTGTCCAGTCCCATGATTCTGTTCCACTTAAGAGTCTCGGAAAAGACTTCGAATGTCTTGTCCTGCTCCATAAACGGTGCCAGCTCATGCGGATTGTGGCGGTCGGGAACACGCAGGAGAAGCCCGTCCCTGTACATTGTGAGGCTCCAGACTGTCATGAAGCCTGTGCTCGGCAAGAGGGCATCATAATAATAGTCAGGCGTATCGCCGAGTGTATAATAATTCACATATACATCACCGGAGGTGGAAAGAAGCTTTACTTTGTCGTCATATCCCAGCGAGGAGAACAGTTCTATCGCCTCTTCCAGACGTACCTCGTGGCGGCGGAACGGCATATCTTCAGCGACGATGCCGGTCATACGCTCTTTTATCAGAGCAAGGTCTTTATCGGAAACAGGAGTGCCGTCGCCCTTGTCCACCGAGCAGAAATAGCCTTTGGAAATCGGACGTCTGAGAGTTATTCTGCAATTGGGGAAGATGTCTTTGGCGGCCTTGCACAGAAGAAAGCAGAGAGAACGGCAATATACGCTGCGTCCTGTATAGGAGCGGTAGTCGATGAACTCTACCTGACGGCTGTTGAAAGCCCTGTATTTCAAGCCCTGGCATACGTTGTTTACCAGTGCGGCCAAAATCGGATAAGGTTTGTCAAAACCGAACTCAGGCAGCATTTCAAGCAATGTCGTGCCTTCTTTAAAAGTCTTGCCGGTCTGTGTATTTACGCAGAAAATCTTTACCATAACCTGTGATTTACGTTTTGGGAACGTAAAAATACAAATAATTTGGTTACAGCCAACGTTTTTCTAAAGTCTTCCAGACAGTTTCTCAGTTTTTGTCTTTTGGAGATTTGTCCTCCGAAACAAGAACAGCTGTCGCATAGCATAGACCTGTCGTGAAAAGATATTTCCACGCACCGCAAATTGCCATAACAAGAAACACTGTACCAAGCGCAATACAGGCGAACAAACAAATTTTTCTCATAACAAATCAAAAAGTCCGACATTTACATCTCAAGGCATTTTCTATGCATTTCAGAAGTGTACGGCGGGGCACAACTTTCAAAAAAGCAAGATATTGCGTGTATTCGCAATGAAAAACGCTACATTTGCGCACATTTTCATTTTGTGTCATACAAATATAGCACTATTTTTGTAATACGGTATATTGCATTACACATTTTTTGTAAAGTCACTTTAAGGAATACGACATGGCCAACCGGGTTATAATTGGGAAAAAAATCAAGGAATATTTTTCAGAGATAGGAATGTCGCAGATGGAAGCTGCAGGAATACTGGGCGTACACCAGGCTGCTGTCAGCAACCAGCTGAACGGACGTCCGTTCGGAAAGAATTCCGCAGCGAAATGGAACAAGGCTTTCGGTTTCAGAATCAACTGGCTTCTGACAGGTGAAGGCCAGATGTTCGACAGAGCAGCTTCCGGACTACGGGAAACAGCGGCAAAGCCTGTATGCACAGAAAAACAGGAAGCAGAAAGCATCCCGGTTATTCCTGCAAGGCTGTTCAGGGTTCCGGACCTGAACATATTCGAGCATGTGACCAATTCGGACAGTGTCGACAGGATGCCTGCCGTACCTCACTTCCAGAAACACGATTTGTTTGCGAGATGTCCGGGAGACGCAATGGCCCCAAGAATATGCAGGGGATATATTGTAGCTCTGCGGAGAATTCCAAAGGATTCGACTATAATCAACGGTGAAATCTATGCTGTGGACACATATTCGCAGGGAATGTTCATCAGGAAAATCGTGGACAACGGCGACAGGCTGATGTGCATTGCGGAAAATAAGGCGAATTTTCCGGACTTTGAGCTCCAGAGAGATGATGTAATAGACCTTTACCGTGTCGTCGGTGTGCTGATTGTAATGTAACTGCCATAAATCCGTTTTCTTCAGTTTTGCTTAAATTTTGTTTTGTTTCCGTGAGAATAAAGTAATGCGGACATAAATAGCCGGTGTCCGCTACTTTTCGGGGATACGTACATTTGGGGCGGCAGTCCGGCAATTGTCAAGAGCAAGGACGTGCTTCGTGTCAGGCCGCAAAACGGAAATGTTCCTTTACTGTGCAGCAAATATAATAAGTCCCAATAGTTGCCATTCTTGCAAGTGCGGATAAACAGGAGTGAGACCGAATGTCCATAAATTAATGTTTCCGAATTCGTAGAGGCAATTGCTGCCACATCTGATGACTTCAGGAGCCATGCATTCCTGCCATTTTAAGTGCATTCTCATTTTGCCTTTACGCCTGTCAGATGAAAGCGTTCTATCTGATTTACAAATATATTGTGGCCCGGCAATTACATGGGATTTATCAACCGCACTCGGTGATTTTCGGGCTCTTCGGGAACGAAGTGTGACTTTTCAGAACGATTGTTCCCGAAACAGGGCTTTTCGGGAACAAAGCACAGCGTTTTCTCACGACTGTTTCCAAACGTGGTCTTTCGGGAACGTGATGGCTGCAGGGCTGAGGTGCTTTGGCTTTAGAACAGGATGTTTATGCGGTGGAGGACAACATTCTGTTACACAGTGTTTTACACTTCAACGGGTGCCAAAATTTCGGCACCCGTCACGAAGCAAATCATTGTTTCACAACAAGTTAGCCTCCACCCGTCACAACATTCCTTTCTGACCATTCCCCACGAAACACTACATTCCTGCACGAATTGTTCCCCAAACGGGCACTTTTGGGAACGGAACACTACTTTTCTGCATGTTCGTTCTCAAAATCGGGCTCTTCGGGAACAAAGCATAGCGTTTTCTCACGACTGTTTCCAAACGTGGTCTTTCGGGAACGTGATGGCTGCAGGGCTGAGGTGCTTTGGCTTTAGAACAGGATGTTTATGCGGTGGAGGACAACATTCTGTTACACAGTGTTTTACACTTCAACGGGTGCCAAAATTTCGGCACCCGTCACGAAGCAAATCATTGTTTCACAACAAGTTAGCCTCCACCCATCACAACATTCCCTTCTGACCATTCCCCACGAAACACTACATTCCAGCACGACCGTTCCCCAAAGCATGACCTTTCGGGAACGGAACACTACTTTGCAGAACGATTGTTCCCAAAACAAGCACTTCCGGGAACGAAGCACGACTTTTCAGCACGACAGTTCCCAAAACGAGAACACCCTACCTGATGAGGTATGCAAGGATTAGATTTTGGGCGGGGCCTTTGACGCCTCCTTATTGCCGGCATATCACGACTTTAATTAAACGAGGTTCACCAAAGCGGCCATAGTCACAGATATATCGCCAACTTGCACAAAGGCGTCATCAGCCAAAATATCAATTACGCCCGAAAACAATCTGGAGAGGCCGGAGAGAGCAGTATCCCTCACGGCAGCTTTATGAAAAAGAGAGGGGGCGACTAAAAGGTCAGAATAACTCTCTGAGAATTGAAAATCTGATACAAGCCCGAACCGCACGAAAAACACAAAAGAGGCGTGACAATACTTTTTAGTAGCCCCAGCCGGCAAGGTAAAGCAACCCCACGTCAAAAGAACCATTCTTTTGCTTTATGAACTGTACCCCCATGCGGAATCGAACCGCAACCGACAGAACCGGAATCTGTAATTCTATCCATTAAACTATAGGGGCAGATGTCCGCGGGCTGAACTTTGACCCGAAACATTGCAAAGGTAACAATTATTTTTGACAATTTCGCCACATTATCCGGCATTATTCTTATTTGGGGCGAATTATCCTTGACGGCAGGATATATTTTGTAATTTTGCAGCCTCGTCCGGAAAACAGTGCAATGCGCAGGAGAGAAACAGCCGGACAGCATATAATTCAAAAAACACAAAGAAATGAAGAAAGCATACGTTTTCCCGGGACAAGGCTCACAGTTTCCCGGAATGGCAAAAGACCTTTATGAGAGCAATCCGGTTGCACGCGAGATGCTTGAAAAAGCAAACGAAGTACTCGGATTCAGGATTACCGACATAATGTTCGAAGGAACAGCCGACGACCTCAAACAGACAAAGGTGACCCAGCCTGCCATTTTCCTGCACTCTGTCGTGCTCGCGAAATGTCTCGGAGACTTCGCGCCCGACATGGTGGCAGGGCACTCTCTCGGAGAATTTTCAGCTCTCGTGGCCGCAGGTGCGATGGACTTTGAAGAAGGACTTAAACTCGTTTCCATACGCGCACAGGCAATGCAGAAGGCCTGCGAATCAAATCCGGGAGCAATGGCTGCAATCATAGCTCTTCCGACTGAAACAATAGAGGAAATCTGCGCAGGATGCGATGGTGTCGTAGTTGCTGCAAATTATAACTGCGACGGACAGATTGTCATCTCAGGAGAAAAGGAAGCAGTAGAGAAAGCCTGCGAAAAGATGAAAGAAGCCGGAGCAAAAAGGGCGCTTCTTCTTCCTGTCGGGGGCGCATTCCACTCCCCTCTCATGGAACCGGCAAGGGCTGAACTTGCCGAGGGTATCGAAAAGGCAGTGTTCCGCACTCCTGCCTGCCCGGTATATCAGAACGTAACTGCAAAGCCGTCGACCGATCCTGCTGAAATCAAGGCAAATCTGCTTGCACAGCTCACATCTCCGGTAAGATGGACCCAGAGCGTGAAAAACATGCTCGCCGACGGAGCCGCAAGCTTCACGGAAGTCGGTCCCGGCAAGGTTCTCCAGGGACTTGTTTCAAAAATTTCCGGCAATACCGTGGAAATCAGCGGAGTGTCCTCACTTTAGCGCAGGATTCCGCTGATACGGGAGACAGCCGCACCGGCGGAATCGTAAGGGCGGAATCATAAGAAACGCTATAAAGCAGGAAGGTGACTGAAAGAATACTTTTTCTCACCCTCCTGTTTTGTTGTAACGGCTCATGCGCACGACAACAGAAAATAGGCATACAGAGAAAAAGTTTTTGGATTTTTATGAGCGTATTTCGCCAAAAATCCGTATTTTTGTATTTATATGCTATTGAAATTCCAAATTTGGCGCCGGCGCAAGTCCACGTAAAAAGGAAATTGACTGAAACATAATATAAATATCTGACAATTATGGCAAACGAAAAAAAATTCGTCACTTGTGACGGCAACTGGGCAGCCGCCCATATCGCTTACCTTTTCAGCGAGCATGCGGCAATCTACCCTATCACTCCATCATCGACTATGGCCGAATACGTCGATGAGTGGGCCGCACAGGGAAAGAAAAACCTCTTCGGCGAGGTCGTGAAAGTAACCGAGATGCAGAGTGAGGGAGGTGCCGCAGGCGCAGTGCACGGTTCACTCCAGGCAGGTGCTCTTACAACCACATTTACGGCATCACAGGGACTTCTCCTCATGATTCCTAACATGTACAAGATCGCAGGCGAGATGCTTCCTACAGTATTCCACGTATCCGCCCGCGCACTTGCGTCACATGCCCTTTCAATCTTCGGCGACCACCAGGACGTAATGGCCTGCCGCCAGACAGGATTCGCAATGCTGGCCTCCGCTTCCGTACAGGAAGCCCTCGACATGGCAGCAGTGGCCCATCTTTCAGCAATCAAGTCAAGCATACCGTTCCTCCACTTCTTCGACGGCTTCCGCACATCGCACGAAATCCAGAAGATCGAGCTTATCGACGAGGAAGCCCTCAGGGGAATGGTCAGCACGAAGGCTCTTGCAAAATTCAGGGCAAAGGCACTCACTCCTGAGGCACCGGTAACCCGCGGAACGGCACAGAACGCCGACGTATATTTCCAGGCACGCGAAGCCTGCAACCAGTACTACGACGCAGTTCCTGACATCGTGGCAAGGTACATGGGCGAAATCAGCGAGCTTACAGGACGCGGCTACCGTCCGTTCGACTACTACGGAGACCCTGAGGCAGAGAACATCATCATCGCAATGGGTTCAGCCACAGAGACAATCAAGGAGACCATCGACTACCTCGCCGCACAGGGAAAGAAAGCCGGAGTCATGATAGTACGTCTCTACAGGCCTTTCTCCGCAAAATATTTCATGAAAGCCCTTCCAAAGAACGTCAAGAGAATAGCTGTCCTCGACAGGACAAAAGAGCCTGGTTCAATCGGAGAGCCGCTTCTGCTCGACATCAAGGCTGTATTCCAGGGCAAGGAAAATGCACCTCTGGTAATAGGCGGACGCTACGGCCTTTCTTCAAAGGACACCACTCCTGCACAGATCGTATCAGTATATGAGAACCTTGAGCTTGCAGAGCCGAAGGACGGATTCACAATCGGAATCGTGGACGACGTGACATTCAAGTCACTCCCTGCAAAAGAGGAAATCTCAATCGTAAAACCAGGCACTACAGAGTGCAAATTCTACGGACTCGGTTCAGACGGTACAGTCGGTGCGAACAAGAACACCATCAAGATTATCGGTGACCACACTCCTAAATACTGCCAGGGCTACTTCGACTACGACTCCAAGAAGTCAGGCGGATATACCTGCTCTCACCTCCGTTTCGGAGACACCCCTATCAAGGCCCCTTATCTCGTATCTACACCGGACTTCGTGGCCTGCCACGTTCCTTCATACCTTACGAAGTACGATGTCCTCAAGGGAATCAAGGAAAACGGAACCCTTCTCCTCAACAGCATCTGGGACGAGGAAGAGACAATCAAGAGGATTCCTGACCACGTGAAATCCGTAATAGGCAAGAAGAACATCACCCTCTACATCATCAACGCCACCAAGATCGCGTCTGAAATCGGACTCGGCGGAAGGACCAATACGATCCTCCAGTCCGCATTCTTCAAGATCACAGGCATCATTCCTTATGAGGATGCTGTCGCATACATGAAGAAGGCTATCGTGAAGAGCTACGGAAAGAAGGGCGAGAACATCGTGAACATGAACTACGCCGCAGTCGACAGAGGCGGCGAGTACGTCAAGGTCAATGTTCCTGCAGAGTGGAAGGAAATCACTGCAAAATTCGTGAACCCAAACAAGGACAGGCTCGCACCTGAGTTCGTAAAGGAAATCGCAGACATCGTAAACGCACAGTGCGGAGACTCCCTTCCTGTCAGCGCATTCAGCGGAATCGACATAGTAGACGGAACAATTCCTGCAGGCACCGCAGCATACGAGAAACGCGGAATCGCAGTAAACATTCCCGAGTGGAAGGCAGAGAACTGTATCCAGTGCAACACTTGTGCATTCGTCTGTCCTCACGCAGCAATCCGTCCTTACCTCATGACAGAAGAGGAGGCAGCCGCCGCTCCGGCATCTGTAAAGAAAGCCCAGGGCAAGGCCGTATTCAAAGCATATACATTCACGATGCAGGTTTCTCCTGCCGACTGTACCGGCTGCGGCAACTGCGCCGATGTCTGCCCTGCAAAGGAGAAGGCACTCGTGATGATGCCGGCAGAAACCCAGAATCCGGAGCAGGCAAACTTCGACTATCTCCACTCGCACGTCGGATACAAGGACAATGTGCAGCCTAAGACACAGAATGTGAAGAACGCACAGTTCGCACAGCCTCTGTTCGAGTTCTCGGGCGCCTGTGCAGGCTGCGGCGAGACACCTTACATCAAGACTATCACCCAGCTCTTCGGAGACCACATGATGATTGCCAACGCCACAGGATGTTCTTCAATCTACGGAGCCTCATTCCCGGCATCTCCATACTGCACGGATGCGCACGGACACGGCCCGTCATGGGCGAACTCACTGTTCGAGGACTTCTGCGAGTTCGGTCTCGGAATGAAGCTCGGTTCGGACAGGGCAAGGGCAACCGTTGCCAAACTCATGGAGCAGGGCATCTCATGCTCATGCTGCACTGACGAGATGAAGGCACTCTTCACGAAGTGGCTTGAAAACCGCAACGACGCAAAGGTTACGCGCGAGGTTGCAGACGCACTCGTACCTCTTATGGAGAACTGCGGCTGCGACACCTGCAAGTCACTCCTCGTGTACAAGAACTTCATCCCGGCACGCAGCCAGTGGATCATCGGCGGCGACGGTGCAAGCTACGATATCGGATACGGCGGACTCGACCATGTGCTCGCTTCCGGAGAGAACGTGAACGTCCTCGTACTCGACACTGAGGTATACTCAAATACCGGCGGACAGTCTTCAAAGGCAACTCCTGTCGGAGCAATCGCAAAGTTCGCGGCCTCAGGAAAGAAGATCCGCAAGAAAGATCTCGGAATGATGGCAATGAGCTACGGCTATGTATATGTAGCCCAGGTTGCAATGGGTGCAAGCCCAGCCCAGTACTTCAACGCAATCAAAGAGGCCGAGGCATACGACGGACCATCCCTCATCATCGCTTATTCACCATGTATCAACCATGGTCTCAAAGCCGGCATGGGACTGAGCCAGAAAGAGGAGAAACTCGCAGTCGAGTGCGGTTACTGGCATCTCTACAGGTACAACCCTGCTCTTGAGGGTACGGACAAGAATCCGTTCTCACTCGACAGCAAAGAGCCTGACTGGAGCAAGTTCCAGGACTTCCTCAAAGGCGAGGTACGTTTTGCATCACTCTACAAGATGTTCCCGGAATCAGCAACAGAACTTCTCCAGAAAACCGAGGAGTTTGCAAAGCTGCGTCTTGAAACATACAAGAGACTTGCAAAATAAGCTGCGATGAACAGAACATTCGTTTCAATTATGCTCGGTGCGGTCCTCATGACTGCCCCGGGCATTTTTTGCAAGGCACAGCCCGCATGCAGGCTGAAGCCGTCCATGACACTTCGTCTCTACCCTGAAGGACAGAATTCTGACAAAGGACTTGAAGGGGCGCAGGGTCCTTGCGTACCGAACGGCTTTACTGAAGCCGAATACATGGAAAGTTCCAACGGCAACATATCATATATCGCAGACAATGCGCGCATAGACCTGTACTTTCCGAAAAAACCGAACGGCCAGATGATAATCGTCTGTCCGGGAGGTGGCTACTGGATCGTATCATCGTGGAACGAGGGAGTATATGCGGCAGACTGGATGCTCAGGCAAGGCATAACCGTATGCGTTGTCAAGTACAGGCTCCCGAACGGACATGACGAAGTCCCTCTGACTGATGTACAGAATGCTTTCAGATATTGCCGAAGCCACGCTTCCGAATGGGGCATCAGCCAAATCGGAGTAATGGGCTTCTCCGCCGGTGGACACCTTGCGGCAAGCGCAAGCAACCTCTTCACCGATGATGTTACAAGGCCGGATTTTTCCGTGCTCATCTATCCTGTGATTTCTTTCGATACGGGCATAACCCACAAGGGAAGCCGCGACAATCTTATAGGGACAGCACCTGACGAGTCATTGGTCGTGCGCTACTCTCTCGAGAAACAGGTGACTGAGTGTACACCGCAGACTTTCATTGTGCACTGCACAGATGACACCGTTGTTCCGGTCGAAAACAGCATCAGATATTACAGAAGCCTTGTGGAAAAATCAGTTCCGGCAGAAATGCACATTTTCCCTTACGGCGGACACGGCTGGGGATTTTCAGCCGAGAAATTCGTCGGGAAAGGCAATGACAGATTTGCCGCCCTGAGACCTGAATACGAAACAGCGCTGAGCCGCTGGCTGAAAAGCATCAGGGAATAAGGAATTCTTTCAGCAGCCGGCACAGTCTGGTACAGGCAAAGCTGTCTGAAGGCTGGAAGACGACATCGAAATACGAAGTTAGTTCACGGGTGGCTATACGGTCACCCGTTTCCATTGCAGCCGGACTGAAAACTGAAACCCGCAGCCTGGCGACAGAGTCTCCCTGGCGTGTCTTTGCATTCGTATAGGAAGGCCGCAGGAAAATGCGCAGGTCGGCATCATCGAACAGGCATCTGACAAACTCAATTTCCGGGTGCACTTTCATAAATGAATCGAGAGACGGGCCGAAAAGGTTGGAATACAATTCTTCCGATATTGAAATACGCACCTTTGCAGGAGGAAGTGCAGAAAACATATCGCGCACAGATGTATATACATCCCGTATTTTTCCGGCACAGTCCATAAGGACACTTCCCTCCGGAGTCAGAAGGATCTCATTTTTCCTGCGCTCGAACAATTTCACCCCCAATTTCCTTTCAAGTTCAGCAATATTCTGGCTTACAGCAGGTTGCGATATATCCAAAATGGAAGCAGCCTTGGTGAAATTCCTTTCCCGCACCACGGCCATAAATACTTTAAGTCTGAAATCTTCCTGCATAGACAACGATTGATGACCGTGCAAACATAAGAAAAAAATATGTATATTTGTAGGATTTTGACTATTTTCAGCGTCTAATTCCAGAGTCACACAGATTTTAAAAAAACGAACATAAACCATTACATCATGAAACGTTTATTCATTTTTATTGCGGCCCTGTTTGCCGCAGCGGTTGTGTCAGGCCAGACTCCGCTTCCAAACGACCCTGCCGTGAAGACAGGCAAGCTGGAAAACGGGCTGACTTATTATATAAGACACAATGACAAGCCGGCACAGAGGGCCGAATTTTATCTTGCGTCTGACGTAGGAGCATATCAGGAGGAGGACCATCAGGACGGACTCGCCCACTTCCTGGAGCACATGTGCTTCAACGGAACGAAAAATTTTCCGGGGAAGGCCATGCTCGACTATCTACAGAGCATCGGAGCGGAATTCGGAAGGAACATTAACGCATCCACAGGTTTCGAGCAGACACAGTATATGCTCAACAATATCCCGATTGTAAGGGAAAGCATAATCGACTCGTGCCTTCTCATACTGCACGACTGGTCGCATTTCGTGACCTGCGATCCTGCCGAGATAGATGACGAAAGAGGCGTAATCCTTGAGGAAAGGAGGACGAGAAGGAACGCGCAGTGGAGAATATTCGAGAAATCACTGCCTTATTATTATGGAGGCACTCCATACGAAAAAAGGACTCTTATCGGAGGGGAGGAGCAGCTCAAGACCTTTGTTCCGGAAAGTCTGACTTCGTTCTACCGCACCTGGTACCGCCCTGATATGCAGGCTGTCGTGGTAGTAGGAGACGTCGATGTAGATAAAACCGAGGCAAAGATAAAGAGCATTTTCAGCGACATACCTGCAGCTGAGAATCCCAAGGAGAAGGTGCTCTATGCCATTCCGCAGAACAATGAGCCGATAATAGGCATAATAACAGACCCCGAGGCCACATCATCAAGCATCGAAGTTCTCTGGAAAAGCGATCCTATGCCAAAGGAAATGGCCAATACGGACATGGCATTCATGATGGATATCATCAAATCTTACATAAGCCTCATAATGGACGAAAGGTTCAGTGACATAACCGCAAAACCTGATGCGCCGTTCCTCGGAGCCAGCCTGTATATCGGACGTATCTGCAATTCGGCCGATGCAGTTGTCGGCGATGTCAATTTCAAGGACGGAGATGCAATAAATGCGTTCAGCGCTTTCATGACCGAGCTTGAAAAGATGAAGAGGTACGGATTTACAGACGGAGAGGTGCAGAGGGCAAAGGAAAAAGTCCTCAGTTCATACGAAAAGGCAGCCGAGGCCGCTCCTACCCGCAAGAATGCAGACTTCGTAAGGCCTATACTCAATTCATTCCATTTCAACAGCCCGAATCCGGATCCCGAAGCAAAGCTTCAGCTTGCACAGATGATTTGCGGCAAGCTGAATGCCGGACTGCTCAACCAGATTGCCGCAGGCGCGATTACGGACGAGAACATGGTAATCCTCTACACAGGTCCTGAAAAGGAAGGACTTGCCAATCCTGCAGAGGAGGAAATCGCAGCCGTACTTGCAGCCGTCAAGAATGCGGAAATAGAGGCAAATAAAGACGAGGATCTGAGCGAGCCGCTCATCAGCGGAAAACTCAAAGGATCAAAAATCCAAAAAGAGGAAAAGGGCATCTACGGTTCTACAGTATGGACGCTCAAAAACGGCGTGAAAGTAATCGTTCTCCCTACAAGGTACAAGCAGGACGAGGTTATCTTCAACCTGAGCCTTGACGGAGGCACTACCCTTATCCCTACAGAAGAAATGCCTTCATTCGAGGAAAATATCTGGAATCTGTATCTGCGCAACACAGGCGTATCGAAATTCCCTGCTACAGTGCTGTCCAAGATGCTTGCCGGAAAAATGGTTTCCGTAAGCCCCTATACAAACAGCATTCGCCACGGAATCAGCGGAAGCAGCACACCGAAAGACCTTGAGACTGCCTTCCAGCTGATGTATCTGTGCTTTACTGATCCGCGTTTCGACGAAGACGAATACATGACCGGAATCAGACAGATCGAGGCTCTGCTTCCGAATCTTGTGAACAATCCTCAGTTCAAGTTCCAGCAAGCCATGACGAAGACGCTTTACGGAGAAAACGAAAGGCTTGTCGAACTTAATGAAGAAACACTTGCAAAGGCAAGTCTTGCGGGAATCGAGAGAGTCTATCGCAACATCCTCTTCAAGGATGCCGCCGGAGCTGTTCTTACTGTCGTCGGAAATGTAGATACAGAAGCTTTGAAGCCGCTTGTGGAGAAATATGCAGGCTCGCTTCCCAAGGGCAAGAAGGCGAATGAAATCAAGCATGAGAATGTGGCAAGCATCGTCAAGGGTCAGGTAAGCAATGACGTAAGACTCGCGATGCAGACTCCAAAGGCTACAGTCCTCCAGCTGTACAGCGCGTATATGCCTGTAGATGTGAAGACCAGTGTGGCTCTGTCTGCCGCGAATTATGTCCTCGACATGATATATACCAAGACTATCCGCGAGCAGGAAGGCGGTACTTACGGCGTAGGCGCATCGATGAATACCCAGAGGGAGCCTGAGCCGAGGGTCATCGTCCAGGTGTATTTCGATACTAATCCGGAATCAGCCGAACGTCTCGCCGGCCTTGCAATAAAGTATTTCAAGGAGCTGGCCGAAAACGGGCCGACCGAGGATGAACTGAACATGGCGAAGGAAAATCTCAAGAAGAACATTCCTGAGTCAAGAATCAAGAACTCATACTGGAGCCAGGCAATAGGCTATAACAGACACTATGGAGTGGATTATGACGCAGAGTACGAAGCTGCTGTCGAGGCTGTTACTGCCGAGGACGTGAAGGCTGTGCTGCAGGCTGTCATTGCCCAGGAAAACTTCATCCAGCTTACGCTCGCTCCGGAGGAATAAATCCCACGGTGGAGGGTAACTGATTACAAATCTGCAATTTGCACAATGACGGGTGCCGAAAATTCGGCACCCGTCATGTTATAATACATTGAATATCACAGAAATGCCCTCCACCCACAGTCGCACCGTCTGCTTTGTTCCGCGAGGAAGCATATTTCGTGGCTGTGCAGGGCTGATGAGATGTCGGCACCGCGGAGTTTTTGCCTGCCGGACACGGCAGAAATGAAATCAGCCACCACAGCAGTGTCGGCACCGCTATGGAGAGGCATATCTGCATAGGCAGACATGTCGATACGCCGGACATCGCCTGAACAGCGCACCGTTATGCCGCTGTCATCGGCAGAAATTTCGCCGTTTTCACAGGAAATGAGCGTCTCTCTACCCTCCTGCATTCCGATGCCGTCCATTTCAAGATATACCGTTGTACCGGACTCCAGAACCATATCCACAGTCTGCCTGTCCGGCACATCGTTTCCGCACCTATAGACACATCTGCCGTATCTGCCGTCACGGAGCTCTCTCATTACGGCATCTGTCATGGTCTCCCCCGGAAATACATCGAAGCCGCGTGTCCATTCCCCGCGCCTGAGATAAAGATCTACGGCAGAATACGGACACTGCCCGTCCAGGGCGCAGTCGATGCAGCGCAGCGAAGAAGCGTCGGGAGCATTGTCAGGACGGAATTTTTCAAGTCCCCCTGCAGAGGACACCTGCACGGCTCTCTGTCCTGTGAGCCAGTACAGAATATCCATGTCGTGCGAAGCCTTTGAAAGAATAATCGGCGAAGCATCCTCCTCACGGCTCCACAGTCCGCGGACAAAAGTGTGGGTCATGCGGTCCTTTCCGACATGGATTATGTGGCGGACGGAGCGGATTTCGCCGAGACCGCCTTTTTCAAGAATTTCTTTCAGCCTGAGATAAAGCGGATGAAATCTCAGGACATAGCAGACAGAAACCAGTACATTGTGTTCCGCCGCTGCCTTTTCGAGGGCAAGACACTCGTCAAGACTTGTTGCAACCGGCTTTTCAAGCAGGACTGCAATCCCCAGCTCTATGGCCTTCATTGCATACGGATAATGTGTACTGTCGGGAGAGGCGATTATAACGGCGTCAAGCCCGGCATCCGCTGCAAACAGGTCATCGGCGGAAGAAAACACAAAAGAGGAATCCGGACGGAATCTGTCCGCAATTTGGGTACGGCGCAAGGCATCCGGCTCGGCAATTGCAACAAGCTTCGCCGTCTCCGGATTTTCTTCTACGTATTTCAGATATTTGCAGGCCCTGTTTCCCAGACCGACCGCTCCCAACCTTATCATATAGCAAAGCTAAAAAACTTTTTTGAAAAGAGAATGAGATTTAAAAAGGGAACGGCTTCTCAGCCGTTCCCAGGGTGAATATCATAAATCAAAAACCAAGGATTAGTTGAGTTTCAGAACTGCAGGTTTGCGGTTGCCAGGGATAATGCCGGAGAAACCGCCGGCACTGCCTTCTGCTGATGTACGCTGGTTGGCTACACCGAAAGCGATTTCTGTAGTCGTTGCCTCTTTCGCCTCATTGTTTACAAGGAGAGTCCTGTCGATTGCAAGCTCGCATATGCACCAGCCATCTTTAACTGTTGTCTTGAAATTGTCAAAGGTAATGATTGTGTTGTCTTTATTGTGGTCCCAGCCATAGCCGTCAGGATAGTCATCTGTCTTGACATTCCAATAGCTGTTCGAATTGATTTCCGTACCGTCCTCAACTTCAGCAAGTTTCACGTTACACTGCTGCCAGCCCATTTCCCAGCGGCCTGTCTGGCGGTTAATCACAGTGTAGAGATTGATACCGTTGTCGAACATGAAGTCAGAGAATACCGGACCTCCTTCGTCGATGTCGCCTACCCAATGGCATTTCAGACCTGTATCAGGGTTGTTGTCCGAATCGATGAAAATCCAGACAGGCTGAGCCCATGACTCACCAGGAAGTCCCGGGATTCCGTCCCAGCTGTTTCCCTGAGCATAACCGTCAGCCATGTAAATCTTGCTGGCAGCTACCTCGAAATACATGTAGATGCAGTTCTCGTCTGAAGTAGCCTTGAGGTTGCGGATATTCTTGTATCCGTCCGCACCATCTGCACAGAAATAAACCTTACCGTCGGCGCTTGTCTCGGTAATTGCAGTCCAGTCAGAGAAATCACCGTCGATAGCAATGTCAACTGTTGTCTTAATTTCACCGCCATTGTTCGGATCTTTTTCGTCATCAGAACCACTTGCCGGCTTGTTGCAGGACACCACTGCGCAGCAAGCCATTGCGGCAGCTGCAAAAAAAGATAAATACTTTTTCATTTTTTAATGATTTAAAATGTTAGTAATAATGTTATTGTTAGGTTTTAGTCCCTTGCTATATCTTTCCATCCCGGATTCTGCGTAAGATTCTTGTTCATCGCAATCTCCCCTGTAGGGACCGGGAATAAATAATCACGGGATTCATCGAACTGACGTTTCTGGGTTCTGTATGAATTTATATAGCCCTTGTTTCCATCTGTAAGTACAATAGGGTCTTTGCCTATCTCATATACAAGATTTGCTTCCGTAGCAGGTTCTGTACCCTCGTAGAGACAGATATCCATTATTCCGTCACCATCGAAATCATACTCTCCGGGACCAGGGAAATACTGGCCGAGGATATCCTGCTCGATACATTTGCCCTCTTTCCATCTCATCAGGTCATACCAGCGGAAGTCCAGTTCCTGTGCAAGCTCCACCATGCGCTCGCGTCTGATTTCAAGGATGACTCCCTTGTTCTCACCCTTTACATTGCGGAAACCGTATTTTGCGGAACCCATATATTTGTTGTCAGGATTTGCATTGCACCACGCAAGGTTCATGTCAGGCATTCCGGCCCTCCTGCGGATAGGGTTGATGCTTATATCGATGTCATTCTGGGTAATCCTGACGTCGCTTCTCTCAGCCATCGCCTCGGCATAGTTCAGATAGACTTCGGCAGCCCTGACAAGAGGCAGATCGTTTTCGGAGCCGGAGAATGAATTGTCCTGATCGTTCCATGACACGACGAATTTCACATAATTGTAGCCGGTAATCGACGTAGTGAAACTAGGAATCATAATCTCATCATTGTCAAGACGATGATAGCCTGGACACCTTATAATCTGGGCAAGACGGGAATCACGGCCGGTGACTTCGTCATAATAGCTGTCGGTCTCCCAGCCGGGCTTGTCGGTATATCTGCTGCCGTCAGCCATAAGGAAAGCGTCGACAAATTTCTTGTTTATGTTGACATTCGATCCATCGGAAACAGAATAGTAAGTAGCCATCTGTGTGAGCTGAGTGCTTTTGCTGTAGGCTCTGGCAAGCACGACTTCATCAATCGGAGCAGTCAGCTGCGAGAAAAGCATGGCATAGCTCAGCGAAGGATTCTTCTCATATTCCCAAATACGGTAAGGAGAGGCCTCGATAAAGGTCTTTGCTGCATCTGCGGCCAGTTTGAGATAATAGTCGGCACTATGCTCGAGGTCCAGGCCGTGATACTTTCTCCATGTGCCTTCAAAAAGGCACATACGTGATTTGAGTGCAAGCACAGTCCAGCTTGTTATGCGGTAGAGGTTCTGTTTCTTCGGAAGATACTCTATTGCGAAATCAATGTCCTCAAGCATTTTTTCGAACACATAGTCCCTGGAATCACGGGGTTTGTACAGTTCATCTGTCTCAGTATCCGCAAGTTCATGGTCATACCAAGGAACATCACCGAAATTGCGGACCATTCTGTAATAGTAGTATGCACGGAAAAATCTTGCAAGCGCGGTGTATTCCTGACGGACATTGGGATCTATGCAGTTGTCCATGTGTCCGAGCATGGTATTGATCGAGCGCAAGGTCGTGAATGACCAGTCCTTGCTGCTCGGAGGCGTAGGACGGGAGTTGCCGCCGCGGAGCAGGGCCGGCAAAGTCCTTCCCATGTACAGGTCATTCTGTGCGTCCCAGATAGGGTCCTCTGCGAAAAGGGCTTCGTAAAAAGGGTTGGAAAAACTCTGGCACTGCGCTTCATCCTTCAAGTATGTATCAAGGGATTCTTTGTCAAGCGGGAATCTGTCAAGATCGCATGATACTGCGCAAATCAATGCGAAAGCGTACAATATGTATTTTTTCATATCCGATTCAATTAGAATGTAATGTCAAGTCCGAGAATAAATGTGCGCTGCCAAGGATAGCCGTATCCGAACTGTTTTTGAGCATAAGCCATCTCCGGATCCAGATATTTCGTTACCTTGCGCAGAGGAGACCAATAACAGAGATTCTCGCCTGAGAGATATATCCTGGCATTGCCCATGCCGATTTTCCTGCATGCGGCAGACGGGAGAGAGTATCCCAATGTAAGGTTTCTCATCCTGATATATCCGATGTTCATGAGGAAATGGTCATTGACCTGTCCGAGGTAGGAGTTGCCGCTGTTGGCCAGATTTGAACGCGGACGTCCGAAGAATGCGTCCTGATTATCCTCTGACCATACATTGTCAAGATAGTTCTTGGGCAGGAAAGAAAGAGGGACCTGGGTATAGCAGTTCCAGAAAGCACGGCATTCACCATTCGGATACCAGTTGATCCTTCCGATTCCCTGGATGAAAGTGGAAATGTCAAAGCCGTTCCATGAAGCGGAAAGCGTAAGGCCGTACTGCCATCTCGGGAGTTTGTTTCCGATGATTCTCTTGTCACCCGGGGAATCTACACTGTAACCGCCGGCATTGATTACTCCGTCATCATTAAGATCCAGATATTTAAGGTCACCGGCACGCCAGCCGTCTACAAGGCCTGCAGCAACCTCAGACAGGTCGACTTCTTTGGCATAGGCCCGGGCCTCTTCGTCCGTCCGGAAGAATCCGTCTGTCCTGTATCCCCAGATGTCACCGATTGTCATGCCATCATAGTACGAACCGAGAAGACGGGACGGATTCTTGAATTTGGTTATCTTAGTCACATAGTCATTGAAAGTTGCCTTGACGCTGTAAGAGAATGGTTTGCTTCCCAAAGCAAAGGCATCTTTCCACTCAAGGATAAGTTCATAGCCGTATGAAGCCAGGTTTGCCGCATTTTTCAACGGAGAACCGGCACCATAAACCTCCGGAAGCGGCTCGCCTGAGGTAAGCATACCGGACGTTTCCCTCATATATGCCTCACCTGTGAATGCAAGCCTGTTGCCGAAGAATGCAAGATCGAGTCCGAGGTTATAATGGTTGGTGGTCTCCCAGGTAAAGTCATCGGCATTCGGATTGGACACCGTTACCATGCTGGCATTTGAAGTCTCTCCCTCAAACATATAGGCACCGCTTTTCTTGTTTACAGTTCTGGCAAACTCATAGAAGCCGACCTGCTGATTGCCGAGCGAGCCGAACGAGAAACGTATTTTCGCCAGATCCCACCAGCCTTTTACAGGAAGGAAGAAATCCTCCTCGGAAAATCTCCAGCCGACTGACGCAGAAGGGAAATATCCCCATCGGTGTGCCCTTACAAAACGCGATGTGGCATCCATACGCACACTGGCTTCCACAAGATATTTGCCTTTATAGTCATAATTGGCCCTTGCGAAGACACCCTGGATAGCATAGTCGTTCTGTCCTCCGCGGATATTCCAGTTGTATGCTCCATCCTTGCCGGGAAGCACAAGCTCATAGTCGCTGAGGTAGAGCGAGGCAAGGTTCCTGGCTTCGGTAGAGTGAAGTTTCTGATACCAGGTCTCATAGTTGTAACCGGCTGTAACCTGCATATTGTGCTTTTCCGCAAATGTGCGGTTGTAAGTGGCATACACATTGGTGGCGAGATACTTGGTCTGGTCATAGCTTTCCATGAGACGGTCCCAGAAACGTCCGTTGTCGTCTGTCTCGACCTCTCCCGGATATTTTGAATAAGTCGCAGGAGTAGATCTGTTCCATGACTTGGACATATCCATTGTATAAGTCAGATTCGCACGGATATCAAGCCCCTTGACCGGATGTATGGAAAGTTCCGCCGTATTGGAGAAATTGTAACGGTACTTATGGTTCTGCTTGGTATCCTGGCCCAGCTCCATGTGACAGCCGTTGGCTACATTCGAATCTGTAAAGATTGTCTTGTAAACCCATGTGCCGTCAGGGTTCTGGAGCGGCATGCTGGCAAAGGCATGGTAGCCGGAGTACTGGAATGTAATATTCTGCCCTGCATTTCCGGGATAGTCATAGTCAGTGGTATAGAAACTCATGTTATTGCTGAGCGACATCCATTTTGTGAGCATGAAGTCAGTCTTGCTGCGGATATTATATTTGTTGTATTTCTCCGGCCTCACCTGGAAGACTCCTTCCTTATGTTCATATCCGGCAGAAAAATAATATTTCACGAACTTGTTTCCGCCGTTTACAGACACGTTGTGGTTAGTAAACGGATTGATGTCGCGGAACATCTCATGGTACCAGTCGGTATTGCAATAGTAGATGTAACTTTCCTTGCCGTCACGGACTTCTGTCAAAATCCACGGACGCTCAGGATTCTCAGTCTTGTCATTACGCCTGATCCAAAGCTGGTTCATATCCTCCTCGGTATACGTTGTCCAGTTTTTTCCATTTGTGCTATTAAAGAAATAGTCATTGATATACACTGACCAATATCCGGTAGTCTCATAGTCCGTACATGTCGTAGGAGCAGAAAATCCGACCTTTCCGTTGTAGCGGACAACAGGCTTGCCGTCATTGGAAGAACCGCTCTTAGTCGTAATGAGCACGACTCCGAAAGAGGCACGGGCACCGTATATGGCAGCTGAGGATGCATCCTTGATGACCGAAATCGACTCGACATCGGCAGGGTTGACAATTGTCATATCACCCTCAACACCGTCAATCATCACGAGAGGCTTACCGCCGTTGATGGAATTGTATCCACGGATATTAAGTTCTACGGCAGCTTCCGGGTCACCGCTTGAGGTCGTTACGAAAAGGCCGGGAACAGCTCCCTGAAGCATGTGGCCGAGATCCTGAGAAGGACGGTCTGCCAGAGGTTTCGTATCCACAGTCGAAATTGCACCGGTGAGGTTGATCTTCTTCTGTACGCCATAGCCGACTACAACTGTCTCATCAATGCTCATTGCATCCTCGGCAAGGTAAATCACTAGATTGTCCTGTGTCGAAGTGACACTGATTTTCTTGGAGGAATATCCGAGGCATTCAACGGACACGGAAGTTTCGCCCGAAGCAAGTGCCAGATAGAAAGAACCGTCTTCGCCGGTGACTGTTCCATTTGAATTTCCGGACATAACGACAGCGCCTATGACAGGCTGGCTGCCGGAATCGAGCACTTTTCCGGAAATATGGCGGGCCGCATTGGAAGCGGAACCGGAGGTACTCTTTGGAGTAAGCACAATCCGCGAACCGGAAACCGAAAAATCGAGGTTCTGCGATGACAAGGCCTGCCTGAGAACATTCAGGACATCCTCATCATCAGCATTTGCAGAGACTGATGCAGACAAATCTATGTCTGACGTCTTGTACGCGAAAGTGTAGCCGGTCTTTTTTTCAAGGACCTGCAGAAGCCTGCTTACTGTAACGCCGTTCTCATGAACGGTAACTTTCCTGCTCTGGCCGAAAAGCGGCACAAAGAGGAACAGCATCACAAGCGAAATGAGAATACTTTTACTTTTCATTAAAATCAGTTTAGCGTAAAATTGGTATAAGTTTTATTTTGAAATTACTACATGGTGGCTGTCAACGGCAACACATCTGTATTGCGTCAGAATCTGCAACAGCGAGAAAGTGTCCTGCATCGGTTCATTCTTAAGTGTGAACGAGAGAGCCATCGTTGTATCCACGCCGTTTTCTACGGTTATCTTCGTATTGTACCAGTGTTCCAGCGTAATCAGGATATTCCTGAGCGTCTCGTCCCTGAAAGTGACATAAGGCTTCGTCCAATTGCTGAAATTCGCGGTGTTCACATGGTTTATGTTGTATGTTCCCACGGAATTGTTGTATGTATAGCACGTTCCGGGGACAAGCATAGTCCTGCTTCCGCTCCCGTTGCTCACTTCCACTGAGCCTGACTGAAGGACTACCTGCACCGACTCGAACACATCTGAATTGCGTACATTGAACCTTGTGCCGTACACCTTCACATTCACATCGTGTCCCAATGACACAATAAAAGGTCTTCTGCCCTTTACGACATCGAAAAATGCCTCGCCTGTCACAGCGACCTTTCTCTCATGCCCGTAATTGAAATCATCAGAAAACTCAAGACGGGAATTGGCATTCATCCATACATGCGAGCCGTCCGGCAGAAAGAAATCCCCCTTTGAATCCGTACCGGTGACATAACAGGTCTTGCCGACAACTTCATCCTGACAGAGAGACCACACAGAATACGAAGCCAGACACACAAGAAGTACGAATACAGCGGCGACAGTATGCCAGCGCATATAAAACCCGCGTTTTGCAGAGTATTTTTTCATATGCTCCGCATTCATTCTTTTCCACTGGTGCTCAAGGGCGCTGTCCTTCTCTTCCCTGAAGCTGTCATCGACAATCCACCTGTGGAAAAATCCCTTAATGGATTCCGACGGATTATCCTGACGCATGAAAGAATCGACAATGTTATATATGATACTTTTGTTTTTCATCACATATAAGACTCATTACATTAAAAATACCCTAGTCAAAATTTGATTTTTTTTCGTAAAAAATTCAATGCCTTGGAAATGTGGTATTCTACAGTCTTGACAGAAAGCCCGGTCCTATCAGCTATTTCCCCGTTCTTCATACCAAGTAATCTGCTCATTATGAAAACGTTGCGCCTATTGTCAGGCATTGTGTCAATCTCTATGAGCAGCTTCATCAGAAGATTTTTGAAATCTATGTCAGGTTCTGACTCGATCATAAAATCACTTAGACTTATCCTGTCCGACACCTCGTCGAAGCTGACATTGCGGCCATGCCGCTTCAAATAGTCCAAAACCGCATTCTTAGTCATCTTGAACAAATACGACTGGAACGAGTCAACATTGCCCAATAGCTTTCTTCTGTCCCAGATTTTTATGAACAGATTCTGCGTAATCTCCTTTGCCGTGTCAGAATCTTTAAGCAGCGACAAAGCAAAATTCTCCACGACAGGCTGATATTGCTGATACAGGATGAAGAATGCCTCCCGCGAGTCATTCTTCATCCTGTCTATCAGTTCAGTATCATTTGACGGCATAGAAATAAGGGATTCTTTCAAGAGGCACTTCTATGGTTATGTCCTTTCCTCCTTCGTATGTGATACCGTCGTCAGAAAGCCATTTTCCGCGCGGAAGCGCCACAGTACGTGTCGTTCCCGGCTCTGTCATAGGAGCTACCATCATGTCAGGACCGAGCATGAACTGGTTCTTGACCTCGGCAAGTCCCTGGTGAGGGAAATAAAATTCCAAAGGAGCCACCACAGGTTCACCCGACACGGATGCAGTGTGCATAAGAGAAACAATCCTGTCGAGGAACCGGTCCCTTATTTTAACAGCCTCAAGCACGGCATCGAGATGTTCCTTGTCAAGTACTCTCCACGGTGCCACAGAGAACTGCATCATAGGCATGAGGGCATGAATCTGTGCAGAGCGCACGATAAGGTCACTGTCAATCACGCAGCCGGGAAGGAATGACGCGAAGCTGCCGCCGCCGATCATATCCGGTGCACAGTACCAGTAGCCGTTCAGGTTCGCAGCCATCATTTCAGGAATAAGGGCATTGAGGGCCTGCCAAGAGTGCCCCTTGTCGTGAAGCCTCTGCACAAGCGGCTTTCCGCCTGTCTTCCATGCCGCACGGTATTCATTGTAAGGGTACTTGACGCCGAATTCAGAAAAGGCCGCACAATAGTCCCATGCGGTCATGTTGCCGGCCGAAATGGCATCTTTCGGAAAAAGATTGAAATCGCCCGCATCGAACTTGAAGCCGTCGACACCGAATTCTTCGGTAAGCCTGCCCAGCTCACCGTCGAACCAGTTAAGTCCCTGCTCATTCGAAAAGTCTATAGATGCGGAATATCCGTTCCACCAATAGACAGGATAAGTTCCGGTTCCTTCTTTTTTGAGGAAGCCGTCACCGACCTTCACACAGATTTCGTACTGGTCCATGCTGACGAAAGGAGTGACCCAGAGCATGACGCGGAAGCCAAGACGGTGCAATTCGTCGCACATGGCCTTCGGATCTGGAAAACGTCCGGGATGAAAAACCCATTTTCCGTAGTCCTCCTGCCAGGTGTCGTCAATCATGAGAATACCTGCAGGCAGCCCGTTACGGATTATTCCGCGGGCATATTCAAGTATGTCTTTCTGGTTTTGATTGTACTGAAGCTCAATCCATGTATTCCACTGGGGCTTTTCAAAGAATTCCACAGGAGGAAGCTCTCCGTCGACCGGGAAGAAAGCCTTCTGTGCAAAACGGTATGCATCGGCGAGCGACTTGCCCACTTTTGCCGTATTTATTCCGGCAAGATTGCTGTCGATGTAGAGTATGCCGTCTTTGATGTGGTATTTGTACGGCTGGTCACTCCAGACGTAACGTCCTTTGCTTGTGAGGATAAGAGGCTGGACCTGATTGCCTCCGTTTTCGTACAGGGTTATGTAGGAACTGTCTTTGAAGGGCATGTACTGTCCATCTGCTATTTTCCCCCCCCATACCCGCTCATCCGGGTCCAGGACAATCCTTATATCAGTTCTGCGTGCCTCAGCATCGGCTTTTTCAATGTCTTTCAGCGAACGCGCAGCCTTGACATTCACAAGACCGCTTTCAGAGATGAGGTAAAAAGACGGAATAAGCCCGCTGTCGAACGCATTGTCAATGGTGATGACATTGTCTCTGTCCATAATGTTGGTCCATCCTTCAAGCAGGGCCGCCTTCGAAACAAACTCATTTCTGTCATCTCCGGCATACATGGCCACAAGATTGAGTTCTCCCCCCTTTTTCACATTCTTTATGAAAGATGACTTCGCAATCTGCGACAGCATCTTGTCGCATTCGGCACATGAGCCGCCATAGACGAACAGAACAGTCCTCTTTGTAAAAAGGTCCCTGAGCATGTATTCACTGCCGTCAATGCCCTGCACGGGAAAATTGTTCACAAGGAAACCCGGCCTGTTGAGATTCATCCTGCCATACTTATAGTCAATCCTCTTGAAGTCTATCGGGTCAAGCGTTGTACAGAGCGCCTCACGCTCAAGCATCATTTCGAGAAGGGCATAGTCCTCCGCGGAGGCATCCGGTGCGGCAAGCACAGAAAACAATCCGTCGGAAAGACGGCTGACTGTCTCCGAAGTAGCCTTCCTGGCACCGAGTCTGTCAGCTTCCGCAAAAGCATTGTCGAGCATCCCGAAAGCCTTTTCGGCATTTGCCTTCCTCAGGGCTTTGGAAAAAGATGCGAGAGACTTCGGCTCAGGAACAAAGGTTCCGCCACGCTCGACAAATTTGAGTGATGTCTGTTCTGCACATGACAGAACAGGCATCACTGCACACACCAACAAGTAGAAAAATTTCTTCATAATCATCCTATTAATTCAATGTAATTTCATAACCTTCCTTGCCGAGGGATGCCGCACCGGTATTGAAACCATTGTCCCAGCCGATTTCAAGGCCTATCACAGCCTTGTCTTTCCCGAACAGGCCGGCTTTTGCCGCAAGGAAAGAAAATTCCCCTTCCTGAATGTCACCGTTGACGGTAGTGGCCATATAGCCCAATGTTTCCTTGTTGCTTTCGTCGTCGGTATGTTTGTTTCCCACGACGCAGGCACCGTAATATTCATTCGCACGTGGAGCGACCGTAGACCAGCCGGTCCAGCCTCCGGCTGTGCTGGTGATGCGGTAACAGATTACATTGTCATACCGCTGCGGGCTGAAAAGCCATCCGCCTCCCTGCCCCTCGGCAACATCGTCATTGTCAATCCACACATAGAAACGTCCGGAAATCTTCAGCAGGTACTGGCTCTCAGGATCTTTCGGGAAACCTCCGTTCTCCCCGCTCTTGTCAACCCTGATGTAGCCGTAGACATAGCCGTTCTCGCTATAGAGCTTGACGACAGGCTTGAGATTGTGCGAAGCGCTCATGTCCTTGCCCGGAGCCAGGTCTTCAATATCGGCCCAGTCGGAATAGTCGCCGTCGACAGTTATCCTGCTGACGACAGGAATATCCTCATAGTCAGTGACTATTATTCTGAGCATCCCGTCGGAAAGCGAGATTATATAGCCGTCGAGCATGAGCGTATGCCCGTTGAGATCATCGAAATTGAGTTCGCTTCCTGCCTTGTAGGGTTCGGCATTGATTATCTTTCCGTCAGCAACCAGCCGTGTTCTGCCGTCTACAAATACAACGGTGCCGCTGATTCTTACAAATTCATATTTGAGGCTACCCGGCATGCCTCCGTCTTTTGAAGAAGCGGCCGCTATTATTGCATTGATTTCGTCCGTACCGAGTTCCTTCGGATTCTGTGCCGCAGAAGCTCCGGCCTGCACGACAGTTGTCAGTTCCGGGACAAGCCTCGTCATGTAGTCCGCAGTATAAAGGCTGCCCGTCACAGACAAGGAGGCTCCTGCGTAGATTCCGTTGAATTTCGACGTCTCGACAAAAACGACCCCGGAATCATCCCCGAGAAGATAGCCGTCCTCCACAAGCGCAAGCACGGTTCCCTCGACATGGGCATAGTCCAGAAGTACCGCTTCCGCTATCGTACTGCGCTGCGGCACATATTCATCCTGGGTAATCCTTACTCTGACATTAATGCCCTCCGAACGTACATTGACATAGCCGAAACGGCGGTAAATGTTCTCATTTGCCCCGACAGTCACTGTGACGGTGTTTCCGTCAACCTCACCGATTTTGATCCACTCATCGGATGCGGCAAGAGTGAATGCGGCGTCTGTGTATATTTTCAGTTCTAATTCGCCTCCCGCACATGGAACCGAGGCATCCGTAGGCGTGACCCAGACTTTCGCTTTTTCCGCATCCACGACATAGGCATTCTTCGCATAAGGCTCATTTGCAAACTTGCCTTTCAGTGCGGCAAGCGTAATTCTGTCGCCGGCAGAGTATTTTCCCATATTACGGATCCTCTTGCCGTGGACATTCTGCCACAGGCCGCAGACAAGCACCTCTCCGGTCTCATCCTGCAGGATGAAATGGGAATTGGCCTCATCGGTAATTTCAGCTATTGTTCCGGTCAGATAATAGTACCAGTTGTCATCGGCCGCCTGATTGTTGAATTCAGCTACAGTGGTGTTCCGGAAAACGAACTGGACGGCATCCTGGACCGGTTCCGAGCATGAGACGGCGGCCAGGGCAGCGGCCATGGCCGGCACGATATATTTGTACAATTTTTTCATGACTAATATTCTGCTTTAAATGAGGCGATCAGGTTGTAACCGGTCTTCTCGTCCCAGGTATGTTTGTTTGCAAAGCGTACACTGTACTCAGGTTTGCCGTACAAATATGGCGACTCGTCCGGAAGATTGAGATACAGGTTATATTCCGAGCCTTGCGAGAGATTTGCAGGAAGAACAATACGCTCTGTAAACACGTATGCCTTTCCTCCCTGCCACTCACGCGGATCTTTGTCAAGAGGATAGATGTATTTTTCTGACAGATTGTTCTGATTTACAATCACAAATTCCATTTTCCTCTTGTTTATGAGCGATGCAAAACCATAATTGGACAGGCACAGGCTTATCCCGAAATCCTCGTCTGCCGCAAACGTACCGTGAAAGGCCGCGCCGTTCAAAATAAATCTGTAGCCTACACGTGAGCTTGCGTCGTTGTAGCAGCCCTCGTTCTGCCAAAGCTCCCTGATGGCGTAATGGTTGCTAAGATAAGACCAGTGATAAGTCCTGAGATTGGTATATGAAGGTACGCATTCGCAGTATGTGTTGTCGTTCTGATAGCACGACTCGCCGCCGTAAGGAGTGTAGTTGGCCTCAGTCCTGACATAGAACCTGTCGCTCGTGCCACCGAAAGTTCCCCCGTCATTTCCGTTCACGAAAGCGCAGTCATTATGAATCGCCATCCTGGCCTTGTAAGATGTTCCGAAAGCATCATCTACAGTTATAGAATCCTTTTCGGTGACATTTTTTCCGTCGCCGTTGAATTCTTTGAGCAGCCTTCTTTTCCATGACGGAGTCCTGATTGCGACTGTACGGTTCTCGGGCAGGGCATCAAGCAGGGCCTTGACCACCTTGGCATGATCGGCATCCGACTTGACGTTGGTTGTATATGCCCATTCTCCGTAGGTGCCGATAAGTCCGGCCTGCATCACATAGATTACATCGCCGAATTCACGGAAAATCGGTTTCAGCTGGTTTATATGGCTGACAATAATGTCCGCAGGGGGTTCCTGTACCGGCCACTTGTCATTCCATGAATATGCAATCCTGAACACAGCCTTGCAGCCGGACTGCCTGAGGTTTGTGAAATGCTCTCTCATGACCCGAAGCACGTCATCGGCGAGAATTTCCCTGTCGACATAATCGCAAAGATACAGGAAGGTAAAGACTAAGGATGTTCCGTCCTTTCTTGCACTTGCCATCCTCTCCGCTGTCGCGGCTTCCGGCACATTGCCGTCAATGAAACTGTAGGAGACATTGAAATACGGTCCGCGCTCGGGATTCGGGAAGTTGGTCTCATCCTGCACATATACTACGTCATAGGGGAACGGAGGCTCGGGAGCGATGAAATGCTCTACCTGAACCTTGGTTTCTTTCGGCTGAGGAATCTGTCTGGAAACGAACATTTCATCCTGTACGGACGTTATGTCATTTCCAGGCTTCACCACAGACACTGATGGAACAGGCTCTTTCCTGCAGGAAAGCAGGAAAGAAGCCAGCACTGTCAATACTATAAATCTTATGTTCATTATATTTATCTGTTTGATTATTTTATTTTTCCGCCATAAAACTTGCTATACGGTTGTAGCCTGTCGCTTCATCCCAGACTCCCTTGCTGGCAATTCTGATACTGTACTCAGGATTATCGTGGAGATTAGGCGAGATATCCGGAAGATTCATGTACAGGGTGTACTTCTGGCCGGGCTTAAGTCCTTCAGGAAGCACTATTTTCTCATCGTACTCATAGTGGCGGCAGCATTTCCAGTCACGCGGATCTTTCTCTGTCACAAAGACATATTTCTCGGAAGGATCGCTGTCGCTGACAAGTATAAGCTCCAGTTTGCGCTCGTTTATAATCGAAGCGAAGCCATAGTTGCTCAGGCAGAGCTTCATGAGGAAATCTCCGCCGGCCCTGAAGCGTCCGTAGAAAGCCGCACCGTTGAACACAAGCCTGTAGCCGACACGCCGTGTAAGGTCGTCGTGACAGCCGCCGTCCCTCCATACATCGGCAACCTGATAGACATTGCACAGGTACGAGAAGTGGAAGGCGCGGAGATGCGCGTTGGAATAGCGGCAGCCCATACATGCATAGTCTCCCATAAAGCAGGATTCGCCTCCCATCGACGTATAGTGTCCTTCCCTCTCCCACATGCGCGTATCCAGCTGACTGCTGAATGTACCGCCGTCAGAGCTTGTTGCCAGCACGCAGTCATTGTGGCCGGCAAGACGGGAATTATATGAACCGTCAAAGGCTGTGGAAGCCTTGATCGTATCGCCGAGTTCATATTTTTTTCCTGTGATATTCGCAAGTGTGATTCTTTTCCAGCCAGGCGTGCGAAGTGCGACCTGGCGGCTCTGCGGCACATTGTCAAGCAGGGCCTTCACGATTTCAGACCTTGCCTCGTTTGAGCTGAGATGGGTCGAGCTGTGCCATTCGCCGTAAGTTCCGACAAACCCGGCCTGAACGACATAGATGACGTCCTGATACTCGTTCCATACAGGGGCAAGCTGTTCGATGTGCCTCAGAACCCATTTAAGTTCCGGATCCTGCACAGGCCATTTGTCATCCCATGAATAGGCATGTCTCAGCACTACCTTCGTACCGGCGATACGCTCGTTCTCGAAATGCTGCCTCAGCACCTGGAGCGCAGCCTCAGGAATGTCGCTCTCAAGATAGTCGCAAAGATATACATTGAGAAGATGCAGTGTACATTTGTTCTTTCTGGTCGCGGCAAGCTTTGACACCGGCATCACCTCAGGAATATTTCCTCCCCTGAAATGATATTCAAGAAGAAGGTATGAACCTCTCTCCGGATTACAGAAGTCCGATTTGTCATACTGGTACTCTACCGAGTACTCGAAAGGAGGCTCCGGAGCCGCATACGTTTCCACATCGCCGTCAGGAAAGGGCATTGTCCAGCATGAAACCGGCTCTTCAGCCGGAAGTTCAGGCTCCGGCCGGATGGCATCGTCACATGCAAGGCAGCACGATGCGGCCGCCAGATACAATAATATCTTTTTCATTGTCAATATTTTTTACAGATGATCATTTTCCGAGAGGAACGGTAAAGCCGCACCTTGCAGGAACAACCATCCAGTCATTGTACTCTTTGCTGTTCTTGTTGAACGTTATGGCAAGGCTCAGTTCATCCATGTCTTCAAGGCCGAAGCTTTTTCTGCTGATTACGAAAGTATAGCAGAAAATGCCGTCCACGACATCTCCGCTGCCTGCGGCAAAATCCTCATAGGAGGCCGCATCCGCATGGTCGCTGCCGAAGTTGTCGGCATTCTTCGCGACATTGCGCACCTCCGGAGTCCATGCCTGCGGAGTACCGCCTGAGGCGCACTGGCCGTAAAGGAGAATGTCATAGCTTTTCGGTGAGCCGGAAAGCGCCCAGCCGCCGCCCTGGCCCTCATGAATGTCATCCGTATCAAGCCATATACCGAGGAAGTTCAGATATTCCGGACGCGAAACAGTGGTATTCCTTTCATAAACCTTGTCCAGGTCCACTTCAACGTAGCCATACACATAGTCCGCATCGGAACTGAATTTCACGCATCTCGTACCGCGTTCGAACTGCGTGTCCGTCCCGCGGCCCGATTCCTCTATTCCGGCCCAGAAAGCGGGATCCGACTTGAGACAGCCGTCGATTGTCTCAGGAGCAGGCTCTTCTGTTCCTTCAAGATCGTACTCAATCTCATCTGTCTTGCTGAGCCTGAGATTAAAGCCGGCCCTGTCCGGAATCACTACATAGTCCATGAATCCGGCCTGGTCGAACGAGATTCCGAGCGCGATTTCATCAATGGCGTCTATCCCGAGGCGTACACGGTCAACAGTAAATGTGTACATGAAAATATCGCCCTCCAGCCTGCCTGTTCCGACACCTGCATTTTTCCAGTCCGCACCGGCCTCGTAGGTCTCGCCGAAATTGTCGCCGCCGTTGTGTACATCATACAAGGACGGTTTCCAGTCGACAGGTACAGCCGAATCGGCGCATTTGCCCCTGAGCATCATGTCGAAGCCTTTTGTAGTTGCGCTCATGAACCAGCCGCCGCCCTGACCTTCGCGCACGTCATCCGTGTCAAGCCATACGGCGAGGTTGTTGATATAGTCGGGCGATACGACACCGTTGCGCGACAGAATCTTTGTCCTGTCAATCCCGATACAGCCGTAGATATATTTTGAATCGGAGCAGAGTTTGACGAACTTTGTTCCGCGTTCGAAACTGAGTTCCTGACGTTTGCGCGGCCTTACAGCATCCCACCACGCGAAATCCGACTTGACATGGTTAAGGATTTCCTCTTCGTCGTAGTTCTGTATCGGATCATCGTCAGGAATCTCCGGCTGAGGAAGCGGTTCTATAGCCGGCAGTTCATCATCAGGAAATTCAACCGCATCCCTGCATCCTGCCAAGGCAGGACACAGGAGAAACGGTACGACAAAGGCAGCCAGTGCCTTTTTCAGATCGATGCAAATATTTTTTTCCATATAAATATTATTGGTACTATTGTATTCCGCTGACATTGGTTTCGGCACGCGGTATCTGGTAGACGAGCCTCGGATCATCCCAAGACACGACTTCCCATTTCTGCCGGCCTGCATAGCGTCTGTCGAGTTCACGTTTGTTCCTCTTCAGGTCAAAGACCCTGAAACCCTCGAAGCACAGCTCGAGACGGCGTTCGTCAAGCACGACATCGAGCACATCCCTGTATCCGCGCTCTGCCATATTGGCCGAAGTGAACATATCCTTGCCGGAAAGTCCTGCACGCTTGCGCAGTACATTCACATCCGCAAGCGCCTTTTCCACCTCGCCGAGATGGGCGTATGCCTCTGCCCTGTCGAGAATCAACTCCCCCCAGCGGAGCATTATCGGCGACGCGAGATTCGTTGCGGCCCCTTCCTGACAAGAGAACTTCTTCATGTAGTTGAGAGGATATACGTTTCCTCCGGAACCGGTACGGCAGCCGAGTGAGTCCGTGACAGTCACATACTGCTTTTTGCCGTCGAGGGTTATGTAATTGCGCGGATATGTATTCACGGTTTCGGTCTCGACTACATGCTTCTCGGCTTTTTCGGTGCCGTTGGCCTGCGTGCGCATATAAGTACAGGTGTACTTGCCTGTCGCAGCATCGTATGACGGCTCCCTGTCGATATAGTTTTCATAGAAACCGTCATCGGTAGGTATCGGCCAATATATCATTTTCTTGCCTTCCGTCGAGATATGCTTGGGCACGCGCATTGTCTCCATCCTCAGGTCGCCGGCACAGCGGTCATAAAGGTCTATCAGAGGCTGGGAGTAATATATCTCTGCCCAGCCAGAGCCGTCGCCGGGATCACCGTTCGACCAGAACATAGAGCCGAGCATGGCCTGCTCGCCTGCAATGTCGGTCTGGTTGTCGATCATTCCTATGCACCACAGCACTTCATCCGATTCCTTGGAGAACTGGAACAGATGCTCATAGTCGGGATCCAGCACGGAGGCAGGATCTGCACCGGCAAGCATGTCATTGATGACATTGATACAGTCATTGTCCCTGCCCATATACAGATACAGACGTGCGAGGAAGCCCCTTGCCGTGTTGACGTCCATATATCCGTTGTTGCCGCGCTTCGAGCCTCCTTCCATACATTTGACTGCATTGAGGAGGTCCGCCTCCACCTGTGCATAAACCTCGGCAACAGAAGCTCTTCTCACGGCAGTCTCTCCGCCTCCGGTATTTATCACCACACCTGCAGAAGCACCGTTGTCCCAGACATAAGGATTGGAGAACAACTGGCAGAGATTCATGTGGGCGATTGCCCTCATGACCAGGTTCTCGCCCTTGATGTGACGGAGTTCGGGGTCATCGGCATCATCGCTTATCATGTTGATGACCACGGATGTCGAGTAGGCAATCTTGTAGGACACGAACCAGAAGTATTCCACATTGGTGTCACTTGAAGAGTCTTCGAGGACAGCATCCAGGAACAGAGGGTCGGTACTCTTCGCAGACATGAGGGCGTTGTCGCCTTTCAGCTCAGCCATGAGAACCCAGTGGCGGATGTAGGTATTTCCGACAGTATAAAAGCCGCTATACTCTACAGGCCCTTTGAACAAGGCATAGTTTCCGTCGGTCGCAGTTGTGGCAGACGCCACATTCTGCATGCTTCCGGATGATACTTTGTCATACGGGAAATAGTCCAGGTTGCATGACACGGCAGCCAGGACTGCAAATATCATTATAATATATTTCTTCATGGCTGCATCAGAATTTAAGGTTAAGACCTAACGAGAATACTCTTGAAACAGGCCAGTTGTAGCTGAACAGGCCGTTTACACCGACTTCAGGGTCCATTCCGGAAAACTTCGTGAATGTATAGAGGTTGTCACCGGATATGAAAATCCTGAAACTCTGCATGTGCATCTTCTTGGCGATATTGGCAGGAAACGGATAGCTTACAGTCACATTCTTGATTCTGAGGTAGCTTCCGTCCTCGAGATAACGGGAAGTAATCTCGTTCGAGCGTCTGTTTCCGCCGACCCTTGCCTTAGGATGCGTGGCAATGTCGCCTTCCTTCTGCCAGCGGCTCCAGCCGAGACCGTTGTCGATCGACATGAAGTTGTAGTCGATATAGGCGCCGTCCGAGTCTATGTAGCGGCGGGTATCGTTGAATACATCGTTTCCATAGACAAACTGGAGGTTTGCACTTATCTCCACTCCGTAAACATTGAATGAGTTGAGCATGCCTCCTGTCAGCTTAGGCTGCGCACAGCCGACAATCTGCACGTCGCGTGTCATGTTCACGCCGCTGCCCGTCTCGCTTCCGATGATGTTGCCTTCTTCGTCACGCGTCAGTATCTCCCACAGAGGGTTTCCGTTTTCAGGATCGACACCGGCCCATTTAGGCATATACCAGCTGTAAAGCGGCTCGCCTTCACGGTAGATCTGGTCGCCCTGCGAATGTGAAACGACTATGTCCTTGTGGTCCGGAAGGTACACAACGATGTTCTTGTTGTGGCCGAGATTCACGGTAGTCGACCATTTGAAGTTCCTGCGTGCGAAATTGTTGGATGTCACCTGCACCTCGATACCGCTGTTGCGGATTTTTCCGGTATTCTCCGTGCGGCTGCTGAAGCCTGAGCTGAGCGCAAGAGGCACAGAAAGAAGAAGGTCCTTGTTGAGGTTGCTGTAAAGGTCGACATTGAATGTCAGGTAGTTGCCGAATGAAATGTCGAAACCGACGTTTTTCATGACGGCAGTCTCCCAATGCAGATAAGGGTTGGCGACAGTAATAGGAATGGCACCCTGGACACCCTGATACTGGAATTTGTCCGAGAATCCGTAGAGGTCAAGATATTTGTATGCGCCGATTCCGGAGTTTCCCGTCATTCCGTAGCTCGCCCTGATTTTCAGGAATGAGACCACATCCTGGTTCTTCATGAAGTTCTCACTGCTGACAAGCCATGCAGCGGAAACAGAAGGGAAGTATCCTACCCTGTTCTTCGGGGCGAACACAGAAGATGCGTCCGCACGGAATGTGGCATTCAATATGTACCTCTCCCTGTAGCTGTACTGGGCCTGCGCAAACACAGACCAGCTTCCTGTCTCGGTCTTGGTACCGTAGATGTTCTCTGCAACCGTACCGTTAAGTACCTGAAGCCCGTTCTTGAGCCCGGAGGCAATCACATTCATGTAATCGTCAGAACTGTAGCCGTACTCGTATCCGAGAAGGGCGGACACGCTGTGAGCATCCCTGAATGTATCGAAATATTTGAGGATATTGGTGGTGCAGAATGAATTGCTCCATGAAATATTCTGGCTTATCTGTCCGTCAGGCCATGTGGCATTGCGGGCCTCCGGCACGACTACGGACTTGGAGAACCAGCTGCCGACAGAATATCTGTTGGTAGAAGTAAGCGTAAGGCAGTCCATTATCGACCAGCTGAGCTGCAGGTCGCCGACAAATGACTTGGAGACGCTGTACGGATTAGGATTGACAGACGGGGCATACAGCGGGTTGCTGGCCTCGCGTCCATACCACAGTTCACCGTTGTCCGGCCTTACGGCAGATGAAAGATACATATATTTGCCTGTATTCCGGTCATAAGGATTGTTCCACGGAAGCTGGTTATAGCATCCGAGTCCTGTACCGCTGACAGACTTCGCCTGCGTATAGTTGGCCCTTGCCTTGAGATTAAGGTTTCTGGCGATCTCAGCGCCGACATTTATCCTTCCGGCTATCCTGTTGTACTCGGATTCCCTTACAGTTCCGTCCTCGTCATAGTAGTCGAGACTCACAAGGAAGTCCATTTTCTTGACGCTTCCGCTGGCGGAAGCATAGTAGTTCTGGGTAACGCCTGTCCTCTCGGCATCCTTGATCCAGTCGAAATTCTGGGTACGCAGCTTTTCCGGGTAGCTCTTCATGGCTGCAGGAGACATCACTGACTTGTAGAAGTCATACAGCTCGGTCGCGTCCATCATGTGGAAACGTCCGGTGAGAAGCTGTTTCACACCGACCTGCGCCTTGAAATCCACATTGGGGTCCTGGCCTTTTTTCGCCTGCCTGGTAGTCACGACGATTACTCCGCCAGCACCGGAAGCGCCGTAGATACCTGTCGAACCGGCATCTTTGAGGACGGTTATCGTCTCGACATCATTGGGACTGAATGTTCCGCCGACAACTCCGTCCACCACATAGAGAGGGTCGGAGCTTGCAGAGATACTTCCCGTACCGCGGATACGTATTGTCGCACCCGAACCGGGGGCACCGGAAGAATTGGTAACGACAACGCCGGCAACCTTGCCCTGGAGCATAGTGCCGATATCAGGAGTCACCACATCCCTCAGTTTGTCGCCCTGCACGGAAGCGACGGAGCTTGAAAGTTCCGTCTTCTTCATTGAAGAATATCCCATCAGCACGACCTCATCGAGAGTATTTATGTCCGACTCCATCATAACTTCAAGGACTTTCCTGCCACCGACAGGAACAGTAACTGTCTTATATCCGAGATAGCCGAAGACAAGAACGGTATTCTCAGACACATCGGCACTGAACTTTCCGTCAATACCTGTAATAACGCCGGCAGCTGTACCCTGTACAGCTACACTCACGCCTGCCAAAGGCTCGCCTGTCGCCTTGTCCGTAACACTTCCTGTTACGGACATCTGGGCGAAGGCCTGTATGCCTGTAATCGCCAGCAAGGCCGACAGACATATCTTTAAAGCAATCTTATTCATTAATTACGTGGTTAAAAACAGTCTATTTGAAAGACCCGTCGGCAAATGCATAGCTGAATCCATTGACTTTGTTCCATGCACCGCGTGTAAAGTCAGGCACTTCCACCGGTGCATTGCCGTTGGCGATAGAAATCGCTCCAAGCTCCGAGATGCTGCACCACTCTGCAAGATCATATACGTCCATGTCAAGAGGAAGTCCGTTGTGGAGGCAGTAGATCAGACGGTAATCCATAAGGAAGTCCATTCCGCCATGGCCGCCGACACGTTTTGCAAGCTCCTCAAGGTCGTTGTCAAGGATCGGGCTTGGGTATTTTGCATAAAGTTCCTTTACCTGGGCCTCAGTCAGAGGACCGTGAATATTGAAGTTCTCATCGTACTCTATGCCGATTTCGTCAAGTTTTTCACGGCTGAGGTTGTATATCTCCACAGGGTATTTTGCAGCATAGCCCCTTGTTCCTACGAGCTGATACATCCTGTCATAAGGACGCGGAGTCATCACATCGTGCTGGATGAGTATGGTCTTGCCTTTCTCTGTGCTTATCATTGTGCAAGTCTCGTCACCGTTCTGGAACTCAGGCATGTCGATTCCCTGATAGCGTTTTACAGACTCCACGCCGTTGTTCGATTTGGTCTCCATGGCAACGAGGGTCTTCATACGGTCGCCGCGGTGGATGTTGAGAGCCTGGCAGACAGGGCCGAGGCCGTGAGTCGGATATACGTCTCCTTTATGCTTGCTGTTGAAGTCGAGACGCCAGTTGCGCCAGTAGCCGTCCCAGTAGTCGGTCAGGTTGTGGTGATATGAGCCTTCTGCATGAAGAACCTCCCCGAACACGCCGCTGCGTGCCATCTGGAGTGCCGACATCTCGAAAAAGTCATAGCAGCAGTTCTCAAGCATCATGCAGTGACGGCGGTTCTTCTCTGCGGCATTCACAAGTGCCCAGCATTCGTCAAGCGAAGTTGCAGACGGAACCTCGATAGCGGCATGCTTGCCGTGCTCGAGTGCATACTGGGCGATAGGAGCATGGTTTTTCCAGTCCGTGCAAATGTACACGAGATCTATGTCGTCACGCTGGCACATTTCCTTGTAGCCTTCGTCGCCGGTATAGGTTGAAGTTACCGCGATGCCATTTTCCGCAAGGAAATCCACATTCTTCTGTACACGGTCAGGCTCTATGTCGCAAAGGGCGACAATCTTGGTCCACGGAACCGAAGTGTAGCGGTAAACTGCAAACGAACCGCGGCCACCCAAACCGACGAATGCGATACGGACAGTATCCAGAGCCGGTGTGCGAAGACCGAGAACGTCGGTCTGTCCTGCCGGACGTGCCGGAATTTCTGTCTTGATTATCTTTGATTCCTCCTGAGTGCAGGAGACAGCTGCGCCGGCAAGCATCAGTGCTGCAGCGCACATCATAAATGATTTAAGGATATTATTCATTGTTTTATTGTTAGTATTAGTTGTCTATTCCTGGCTTGCCCAATATTCCTCTATCTCTTTCTGAGTCCTGGCAGTGTATTCAGCTCCCGGGAGTCCGACTATGCCCCAGAGATGCTTGGCGTATGTCAGTCCTTTCTGCTCATAGATTCCGCGGTGATGGTCCATGGACTCGACAAAGCGCGGATACTGACGGTTCTCAGGTGTACACCACTGCACTTCGCTGAGAGCTGCAAGACGCGGCAAGAGCATGTATTCGAGATATTCGTCGCTGTTTACATATTCTGTCCACAGATTCGCCTGGACTCCCATGATACGTGCCTTTCCATACTCGGGAACACCTTTGTAAGGCTCATATTCATACACTCTCTCGACAGGAAGATAGGCTCCGATCGAGAACGGCTCACGGTCCTGCTCATGCGACTGATAACGGTCGATATACATATAGCCGCGCGGGCTCATTATCGAATTGTAGTTCCAGATGCGCTCGTCGACATTCTCGACAGTGCCTTTCCAAGACATCACGGTAACGCCTTCTGCCAGTTCTCCCTCAAGAATCTCTTCCCAGCCGATAATCTTGCGTCCGTGCTTTGCAAGGAAAGCCTGAATGCGTGCCGTAACATAATTCTGCAGATACTGCTCCGCCGTATGGCCGTCCTTGTCCTTCAGGCCAAGCTCCTTTATGCGTGCCTGGCAGTGAGGGCATTCTTTCCATCTCACCTTCGGAACCTCGTCTCCTCCGATATTTATGTATTCGGACGGGAAAATGTCCATCATCTCCGTCAGGATATCCTCAAGAAAGGCAAAGGTCTCTTCCTTGCCGGCACAGAGGACGTCTTTCTTGACTCCCCAGGTGTTGGCAACTTCGTAAGGGCCGCCTGTGCATCCAAGCTCAGGATAAGCGGCAAGGGCACTCAGCATGTGCCCCGGAAGGTCCAGTTCGGGAATTACTGTGATTCCGAGCCTTGCAGCATACGCGACGACCTCACGCATTTCATCCTGGGTATAATAGCCGCCGTGATCCTCCGGACGGAGGTGGGTCGGGTCGAAGTCGATCTGCGTACCGTGGCGGAGAGAGCCTATTTCGGTAAGGCGCGGATACTTCTTGACTTCCATGCGCCAGCCCTGGTCCTCGGTAAGATGCCAGTGGAATACATTGGCCTTGTAAACGGACATTATGTCAAGAAATCTCTTGACCTCGTCCACGCTGTAAAAATGACGGCCCACGTCCAGAAGAACGCCGCGGTATGAAAAACGCGGTGCGTCATATATTGAGACACATGGCAGGACAAAATCCGCCTTAACCTTTGTCCCGCCATAGAACTCAGCCGGAAGCATCTGTCCTATGGTCTGGAGAGCATATACAAACCCATTGTATGTTGAAGCAGCAATACTTACACACTTATGAGTGACATCAACTGTGTACGCCTCCGGACCAAGTGTCTCATCCAGGGAAAACACTACACCTTTTTCACAGGTACCGTGGCGGATAACATTACGTTTTCCGGAAACGGCCTTAAGCCTGTCGGCGAATGACTCGATATAGTCAATCGTCCTGGCGTCGATTCCGTCGGAAACAGTAAAGCCGGCACCCGCAATATCGAAATACCCGTCACGGAATTCAACTTCCTGTGGATACGGGATTACACTGAACGGCTGGGGAGTCTTCTGCCTGCCGCACGAAGCGGCCAGCAGCATGACAGTCCCCAAAAGAAATAATTTAATACGCATTATGATTGTTTTTTCAGAATTCATAGTTATTTACAAGTTCGCCTTTGCGGCTGTAGATCTTTATCGATGCTTTTTTGCCGTCGCACACGAAATCAAGACGTTCCTCATTGTCATTCAGAAGTATAGGGAACTTGTTGCCGCTATGTCCCTCCGGAATGAAGATAGGACGGTGGAAATGTGCGCTGAGCATCAGGTCTATTCCGGCCTTGTTGAGCACAGGAAGCATGAATTCATGCAGTTTCTGCTGCGTGTACCACGAATCGGCATCCACAAACATAGGGATATGCGACAGGCACACTTTGTATGGTGCAGTCCTGAACCATTTTTCCTTAGTCACGCTTTTCAGCCACTCGACCTCCTCTGCACGGTAATCGTCAAAATGGGCGTTTCCCGAATATTCCGGATGACCGTCCGGCTTGTCCTCTCCGCCGTCTATAACGACAAATGCTACAGGTCCCTGCCTGAAGGCATAGTATCCTTTGCCGTCATGCAGCGGAGAAACTTCACAGAAACGCCAGAAGTCCTGGCCGCGTCCTTCGTGGTTTCCTTTTGCATAAATCATCGGGACATTGTGAAGAAGGTCCTCCGCAGGGGATATTATGAGATCTTTGACTACATCGATGGAAGTCAGGTATGAAACGATGTCACCGTTGAGGAGCAGGAAATCCATGTCCTGCGGCTTTTTGCCTTCCAGGAGTTCCGAATAAAGCCCTTTGTCGCCGTGGATATCGTTCACCATCGAGAAACGGCATTCGGAAGCCTTGTTGTCAAACGTAACGATATGATACCAGTCACCGTACTTTTCATCTTTTTCATACACAAGTCTGTACGGCTGCGACTCGTCGATGGCGCGTCTCCCGCATACGCGGTATGAATAGCCTGTTCCCGGCTCCAGTCCTGTAACTTTCACAGAATGGCTGTTGCCTGCAAGGCTTCTGCCGTATCTGGTCTGGTAAAAGCTAAGGGTATCGGCAGTGCCGTCCTTTATCGCCTGGACTCTGACCAATTGAGAATCAAAAGTTTCCCAATTTACTGTAAATGATGTCTCAGACATTTCCGGTATCCACGGGCCCAATTTCACCTGGGCTGTCAGTGACAATGGCAGGACATTCAAAAGAACCGCTGCCAGCAAATGATTTGTTTTCATCCAATATAAAATTAGTGTTATTTCTATATAAGACTATTTAAAACGAAAATACCCTAATGTAAAATGCAAAGAATTGCAAAAAAATATAAAATCGGTATATTTGCCGTCCGGTTTCCGTTGCCGCGGAAATGACGTAAACCAAACTGAGATAAAATTTTGACAACATGAAAAGGATACTGATGATTATGGCCATATATGCGGCTGCAATATGCGCCCAGGCCCAGAAACCGAACTATGCACTTGCGGAAAGGTTCTCCCAGAAGAAAATTTCACAAATGGTATTCTCGACAAGTGTGTATCCGAACTGGTTCCGCGACAGCGACAGGTTCTGGTACAGCTGGGAGACTCCGGACGGCAGGGAATATTATATTGTAGAACCTGCAAGCGGAAAGAAGCAGGCGATCTTCGACATGGAAAAACTGGCAATGGAGCTGACGGAAATTGTACGCGACCCGTTCGAGGCCAGGCATATCCCCATAAGCAACCTCAGGCTCAGCGATGACAAGGTCTTCACTTTCGACATACGCAGCACTGCAGATGAGAAAGACAGTACTCTAATCAAGGAGGACGGAAAGAAGAAGATATTCCATTTCGAGTACGACCTTGCATCAAAGAGACTTAGAGAAGTAAAGAAACAGACAGGGAAATATCCGTCATGGGCCAATGTCTCCCCGGACGGACGGTATGGTGTATATATGAAAAATGAGAATCTGTTTTATATGGACTCCACAAGTCTCAGAAAGGCAGCAAAAGACGACAAGGACAGCACCATTGTAGAGCACAGGCTTACCGGTGACGGCATCAGGGGCTTCGGCTACGGTTCGGGCAGCTATACGGGCAATACGGAGACAGACACCACAAAGCGCGTTTTCGTGCATGAACTCGTATGGTCACCTGATTCAAGGCATTTCGCCACGATGAAATACGATATGCGCGGCCTGAAAGAGCTTTGGGTTATCAATTCACTCAGCAATCCGCGTCCTACGCTTGAGACCTACAAATACCAGATGCCCGGCGAGCCGTCCCCTAAAGAGAATCTGTATATCTTTGATATGGCTTCAGGTGAAAGCCGCACTGTGCTCATAAACGCTTTCAAAGACCAGGAGACCGGACTCGGCAGCGCAGAAGTCTCGCAGAAAGACGCTTACCGCGGCTTCAGAAGCAACCTTTGGCTCGGAGACGAAAAAGGTTTCTATATCACGAGGATGAGCCGCGACCTCAAAAGGATGGACATCTGCCGTATCGATCTCGGAAGCGACTCCACGAAGACAGTCATTTCGGAAAGGATGAATACATACGTGGAAAACAGGCCGCTCAAACTGATACGCGGAGGAAAAGAGCTGCTGCACTGGTCCGAGAGAAACGGCTGGGCCAACCTCTATCTGTACGACTGTGACGGAAAGCTCATCAGACCGCTTGTGGAGGGAGCATTCCATGTAGAGACAGTCCTCGGTGTAAATGAGAAGGAAGGCTATGCCGTGTTCAGTGCCTGCGGTGTCAATCGCGGAGAAAATCCTTACCAGATGCACACTTACCGTATCGGACTGGACGGCAAGGGAATGCAGCAGCTCGATATGGATGACACGGATGTGAAAGCCATCGTGTGCGACGATGCGAAATATGCAGTATGCAATTATTCGAGGGTGGATGCCGCTCCAGCCTCATGTCTTGTCAATACGGCTACAGGCAAAACCGTATGCGTACTCGAAAAGGCAGATCTGTCAAAGCTCTTCGAGGCCGGCTACAAATTCCCGGAAAGGTTCACGACAAAGGCAGCGGACGGAATCACAGACCTGTACGGCGCAATCTACAAGCCGTTCGATTTCGACTCCACGAAAACATACCCTATCATAGAATATGTATATCCCGGCCCGCAGGTGGAGGCGAACAACATATCCTGGAGCAGGGGCATGACAAGGACCGACAGGCTCGCCCAGCTCGGCTTCATAGTTATTACTGTCGGCAACCGCGGAGGACATCCGAACAGGTCGAAATGGTATCACAACTACGGCTACGGCAATCTGCGCGACTACGGACTCGAGGACCAGAAGACTGCCGTACAGAGGCTTGCGGCAAAATATCCGTGGATAGACGGAAGCAGGGTCGGAATACACGGACATTCGGGCGGAGGCTTCATGTCAACTGCCGCAATTCTGCAATATCCCGATTTCTATTCCGTTGCCGTCTCATGTGCAGGAAACCACGACAACAGAATCTACAACAGGTGGTGGAGCGAGCAGCACCACGGCATTCTCGAAAAGATAACAGAAAAGGGCGACACGACCTTCGTATATCAGATCAGCACAAATCCTGAGATTGCAGGAAGACTCAAAGGTCACCTGCTTCTTGTACACGGAGACATAGACAACAATGTGCATCCTGCAAACACAATCAGGGTGGCGAATGCGCTTATCCGCGCCAACAAACGCTTCGATATGCTTATGCTGCCCGGCCAGAGGCACGGTTTCGGCGACATGAACGAATATTTCTTCTGGAGAATGGCGGACTATTTCTGCGAGCACCTGCTGGGTGAGAGTGAAATGGACCGCACTGACATTGTGCAACTCAATAATGACTGAACGGAATTATGACAATACTGATTACGGGAGTGTCTTCCGGCTTCGGCAAGGCAATGGCGGAAAGGCTGTCATCGGACGGACATAAGGTATATGGGACGGTCAGACGCGAGACAGCACAGACCGAAGGTGTGACTTATCTTTATGCGGACTCTCAGGACCGGGCTTCCATTGCAAAGGCGGCAAAAACCGTTCTTGAAAGAGAAAGGGCGGTCGATGTGCTCATCTGCAATGCCGGGACAGGAATCGGAGGGCCGCTTGAATTCTGCGGAATAGAGGACATCGAAAAACTGATGGATGTGAATTTCATGGGCATGGCAAGATGGGTGCACTGCATTTTGCCGTCCATGCGCATGAACGGACACGGGAAAATAATCTGCATGAGCAGCATCGGAGGCGTTGTCGGCCTGCCGTTCCAGGGGGCGTATTCTGCAAGCAAGTTTGCCGTAGAGGGCTACTGCGAGGCTCTGAGGCTGGAACTCCGCGGAAGCGGAGTAAGCGTTACCCTCGTAGAGCCGGGGGATTTTTCCACAGGATTTACGGCGGCCAGGAAAAATGTCCTGTCCGCGGAGGCCGCCTCGGCCTATCCGTCATACAGAACGGCCCTGGAAGGAATCGAGCATGACGAATCGTCCGGACTAAAGCCGGAATACCTTGCCGGGAAGATTTCGGCAATCATCAGAAAAAGGAGACCTGCACAGAGGTATGTAATTGCCAATCCTCTGCAGAAACTTTCTGTTTTTGCCAAAAGAGTGCTGCCCGCTCCCCTTTTCGGAAAGATTATGGCCCTATATTACGGACTCAAATAGCCCTGGACCTATATTACGACATCGCGTATCTGGGCTTCCGTCCAGCCGGATACGCCTGCTATCAGCTCAACAGACAGGCCCTGCTCTTTCATGGCCCTGACAACCTCGGCTATACCTTCTTCCCGTCCTATCCGCCTTTCTGTCTGCGCAATGCAGTAAATGTCCCTCTTTGTAATCATATTCCTGTTGTATTTATGGTGTTCACTCTTTGTCATTCTGGCTACACGTGCGGCATCGAACAGCCGGCTGAAGATTATCTGCTGAAGCGAGACTGGACGGTCAAGAAGATTGGACATGTTTTTCAGACAGTAATAAAAGCCGTCGAGGACACTCCCGTCAAGGTCGTCAAGTCCCTTGGCAAACTTGCCCAGCTCGATGAAAATCAAATTGTACTTGTCCGTCAGGAGAACTCCGGCACTGTCATCATACAGCCGGAAACGGCTGCGGACTGAGGTGCCGGTATCCACGCCGCGAAGAAAGCCCTGGAGGATGCTTATGACATACACCGGGCAAATGGAGTAATCGGGACTGCCGGACAACACCTGCTCACGGACCGGATACGTGGAATAGTACAGGGTTCGCTCCACATACCGGTCATGGCTGCGCTTCTGGACCTCAACGATGATGCGGGCGCCGTGCTTCTCCTTGTCAAGATATTCCAGATCGAGAATCGTGTGCTCGGGAATAAGAGCATTGAGGAACTCGATCAGTATGCACTTGTTCGACTCGACACCGAAGACCAGCTTGAAACCGGTGTCTGACAGAAGGTCGACATATTTGGCCACCGTGCTGCCGCGAGGATAGCGGATCCGGCCTTCCTCCAGAACGCCGGAAGGGCACGTTTCCGGCAAAACGTAGCCGGAAGAAATATCATGTCTGTCAGAATCTTCCATATCACATACCTCCCATATAACAAAAAGCGCGACACAGGAACGACATCCCATATCGCGGTGTGGACTTGAAGTGCCACGGAATACAAAATTTTACTTGGCAAATTTAAAACAAAATCTGAGATTTCTGCAAATCCTCAACATGAAAAATCGGCAAAATCAAAAATCCGCAAGAAAACGCATTTGACTGAAAGCAAAAAAGATACCGGCCTGCTGACAGGCCGGTATCTTAAGATTCCCGGAAAAGCAGGATTACTCGCCGGCTACGATGGCGCCCATCGGGCAGGCATCTGCACAAGTACCGCAATCGATACATACATTAGGGTCGATCTTGTAGATGTCACCCTCTGAAATAGCGCCAGTAGGGCACTCGCCCATGCAAGTTCCGCATGCAACGCAATCTTCTGTAATTTTGTAAGCCATTTTGATATCTTTTAAAAGTTCGTATTGCTTGACATTCACGGGAAATTCCCGTTCACGGCGCAAATTTAGTCATTAATTTTGATATTCAAATACAGCTATCGGATGAATTGTAGTATCTTTGCATCATAAAATAATTAGAAACTGTTCAAATTCAGTTCGCCTCAAAGAAGCGGTGTCAATTTCTGAAATATTCAGTAGCATCCTAAAAGGCTCTCAGGCCGTAGGCAGGCCCAGACCACAGAGCGGAAAGGATTCGGAAATCGGTCATCGTAAAAAGAGAGAACGATCCGGACAGCTTCCGGAATACAGGGAATATGAGATATATAATGATTGCGGCCGCATGGACGGTGCTTGCATTCGCCGCCCACTCACAGGAAAAGCTTGCCAACGGACTTGAAGTCGACAAGACAGTGCATAATTTCGGGGACATAATGCTCGGAAGCGGTCCGGTATCATGCACATTCACCTTCACAAACAAGGGCGACAGGCCTGCCGCCATATACAATGTAGTCACAACCTGCGGCTGTACGGGAACAGAATGGACAAAAGAGCCGATACGCCCTGGCATGACAGGCAAGATTTCGGTAACATATTCCAACGATGAGGGGCCCTACCCTTTCGACAAGAACCTTACGGTCTATCTTTCCGATGTCCCAAAGCCCCTTATCCTCAAATTCAGGGGAATATCCCACCGGAAAGAACTTCCCCTGGAGGAAATCTATACCGTAAAATACGGTCCTCTTGCCCTCCGCGACTCACAGTTCAAATGCGGGAACCTTGAACAGGGAGGCTGCAAAAGCGAGGCGGTCATGGTTGCCAATCTCTCCGACAAACCGCTTCAGGTACGGTTCGACAATGTGACGGAAGAACTCGACATAAAGGTATCGCCGAATCCGATTCCGGCCAGAAGCACGGCCGAAATGTCGTTCACAGTGAAATCTTCCGCAGAAAAATGGGGCAAGAACTGGTACTGGGCGACTCCTGTTGCCGGAGGCAAGACATACAGGAACAGCGACGGAGACAACAGAATCGGCATATGGGCATTCACAAAAGAAAACTTCGGCCGGCTAAGCGATCAGGAAAAGGCCGCAGGACCGAGGCCAATGTTCGGGACAAGCACATACAACTTCGGCAAAATAAAGCAGGGAACGACTGTACAGGCGGAATTCTCGTTGACAAATGAAGGCAAAAAGCCATTCCGCGTCCATAAGGTAGATTCCGATGCCGCAAGCTGGTCACACAGCACCGTTCCCGACGCCGCCCCCGGACAGAAGGTCAGGTTCAGGGTCAATATAGACACTGCGGGAATGCCAAAGGGAGAAAGCCTTACAGTCGTGACGCTGACGACAAATTCTCCGCTGCGTCCTATCATAAACCTTTTTGTGGCCGGATATATAGAATAAGGCCGTACAAAACAAAGGAGAAACAGCCCATGCTTCATATTTTGACAGACATATTGCGCAATTCCATTCTCATTACAGGTCTGGTGGCAGTAATGATGATGATGATCGAATCACTGAACATAGAGTCCGAAGGAATGTTTTTCAGAGGACTGCGCAAGACAAAAGTCGGACAGGTCGTAATAGCAGCCCTGCTTGGGTCAGTACCCGGGTGCATGGGAGGTTTTGCGACTGTTTCGCTGTACACACACCGGATGTTCAGTTTCGGTGCTCTTGTTGCCATGATGATAGCCTCTTCCGGAGATGAAGCCTTCATGATGATGGCGATGATTCCGGACAAGGCTCTTGCCATATTCGCAATCCTTTTTGTAACCGCCGTAATTACCGGAATACTTACAGATTTAATCTACAGCAAGATAAAGGGGAATGACCATGCGATTCCGGCCACATCGGCCTGCAGTACCGACCTGCATGACGAGGACATTGCCGGCAGCAGGGAGCACAAACCGGCCGGGAGACATTTCGGCAAAAAGCGCATCACCATGTTCGTCGGTCTGGCGGTTTTCATTGCGGCCCTGGCAGGAGGAATGCTGTCGCATGACCATTCACAGCACAGTTCCGGTGATGCCCATAGCCATGACTGCCATGAAGATTCCTGCCATACGGAAACCGTAATGTGCACCCCCGGAGACAGAGAGGACAGGGAATGCAGCTCCGCAGAGGCGCACCACCATGGAAAAGAGCACGCCGGGGACAGTTTCAGAATCGATCTGCTCAGCGAGGACTGGATGAATGTGCTGTTTGCAGGACTCAGCGTAATTGTGCTATTTGTGCTGGCGCTCGGCTCAGACCATTTTGTCGAGGAGCATCTCTGGAATCATATCGTCAAAAAACACATACCGACCATTTTCGCATGGACTTTCGGCGTGCTGCTCGTGCTGGGAATCGGCCTGAAGTATCTGGACATCAGTGCCTGGATAAGCGGAAACACAGTCCTGATGATTCTCCTTGCCACAGCTGTGGGCATAATTCCCGAGTCCGGACCGCACATGATTTTCGTTACTCTTTATGCCGCCGGAGTCGTACCTATGCCAGTGCTGCTTGCAAGCTGCATATCGCAGGACGGGCATGCCTCGCTGCCGCTTCTGGCGGAAAGCAAGAAAAGTTTTCTCTGGGCCAAGCTCATCAACTGCGCCGTCGCCCTTGCCGCCGGCTTCACAGCCTTTGCCTTCACTTGCATTTAATGTCCGGCCTGATTAAATATTCCGGCCCTGCTCTTTACGGCAAAGGGTGGTGGAGGATAACTGTCTGTCCTACTATGATTTACGTTATGACGGGTGCCGAAAATTCGGCACCCGTCATAACGTAAATCACTATCTCTCAATCACTTGTCCTCCACCGTTTTTGTCTTAAAAGAAGATTCCGGGCTTAAGAATTGGAAATACAAAAAAAAATCCGATATTTGCGAATTATTTCATTAATTCTTAACCAACAATGAGACGAATAAGATTTACGTTAGCCTGCCTAACGGTCTTATTGTCAGGATGTAACGAGGTGCAAAAAAACATTGTCCCCGAAAATGGACAGGGGATGGTTTATATTGCGCTGTCCTCGGAACCTGACAATCGTGAACCGGAAACAAAGGCAGAAGACAACATCAGTTCGCACCTCGGAGACTTTACGATTGAGATTGCCAACTCATCCGGCATTTGTCTCTACCGCGAAAAATTCTCAGATGCAGAAGGCACTGCAATCCCTCTCAACACCGGCATTTACACATTGACCGCCCAGTACGGCAACCCTAAGACAGCCGGATTCAATGCAATCTACTACAAGGCAGAGAAACAGTTCGAGGTACGTCCGCAGGTGCATGAAGAAATCAGTGCAGTCGCAAAAATGGCAAAGACAAAGGTCGCCGTGCAATATGGCGAGTGCCTTGAACTCGATGACTGCGACTACTTCGTTGACATCCAGTACGGAACCGGAGACGATGCCATCAGATTCAGCAAAACGGAAACGCGGGCGGCATATATTCCGGCCGGGAAAATCACCCCTGTATTCCACTACAACCTCAATGGAGAATGGCAGATATACCGTGCAAAATCAGTTACCGGCTCTCCGAACGACTTCATCACTTTCAACATAGACATAAATCCGGACGTCAACCCGGACAAAGGGACTGTTAATATTTCAGTAACCGTGGACACAAGCGTCGAGGTCATAGAAACAGACCTGGAAACCGTGTATATAGAATTCACCGGAAAAGGTCCGCAGCTCAACATCATAAGCGACTCTCCCGGCAACACGGAACTGAGGGTCTATCCGGAACAGCGTGCAGGCACACATAAAGCCAGAGTCGATGCATACGCTCCCGACTGGATCGAGAAATGCATTCTCCAGATAGAATCCCCGTACCTTGCCAATCTCGGCATACCGGAAGAAGTCGACCTCGCAGACGTTGACGAAACCGTGGGCGACCTGCTCTGGGAATACGGAATCAGGTGGTTCAAGGGCATGAAAGGCAAAAGAATCACATACGTGGACCTTGAAGGCTATGCGACCCACATTGCGACAATGAAATACGATCCCAACAATCCAAAGGACGCCAATTTCAAAATCATCGTCGAGGACATGAACAACCAGAGCGCCGAGACCTCATTCGCAAGGTTCATAGAAGTAAAGCCCGAATTCACGCTTGAAGCGGACATGACCAATGTCTATGCCTCAAAGGTGATGAACATCAGGGCCACTCTCAAGAAAAAGACAGGAAACCCGGAGTCTCTGATCCTTGAATATTCATCGGACAGCGACCCGAATTTCAGCGAATGGAGACGTGTCGAAACGACTGACAACGGCAAACTGGATACAGACGAGGAACATATAAATGTATATGCGGACATGACAGGTCTCAAACCTGCGACGCAATACAGGATGAGACTCCGCTACCGCAACAGCGACTATCTCGTCTCATATTTCAGTTTCACGACAGAAGATGCGCAGCAGGTAGGAAATGCAGGCTTTGAGGACTGGAGCACGGACAAGGTTTCAAGCAAGACTACACGATATTATCCATACGCTGCAAACGAGTCAGACAAATGGTGGGACACGAACAACAAACAGACCGCAGCCAATGAATATTCGACATACAACGACTACAAATGTTTCCCTACGGTATGGTACACTGACGGACGCGACGGAGGCAAGGCCGCACAGATTACGGCAGTATCGGTCTATCAATTTAACTCGGAATGGATGGGATCAGGCAACACTGCCGGCGAACTGTTCATCGGAACCTGGAACGGAAACCGGCGCCACTCATTCAGTTCAAGACCGACATCTATGAGTTTCTGGTACAAATATGCACCGGAGGGAGATGATACATGGCAGGCGACAGTGGAAGTCCTTAACGGAACGACAGTCATAGGAAAGGGAAGCTACATGAATTCCTCATCCGCAGATTCGTGGACCCATGCCACAGTCACGATAGAATATACCAACACAAGGCTGAAGGCTACGGGAATATCCGTACGCTTCGTCCAGTCGACCTCTTCAAGTCCGCATACCGTAAAGAAAAACGTTACGACACCGGAAGGCACACACAAGATTTACGGCGGCAGCCAGCTGACCGTAGACGATATAGAAATGGTTTATTAGACACTGTATTTTCAATAACATTCAGAAAATGAAAAAGATTTTTTATATAATATCAGCATGCACCGCAATACTTGCAGGATGCGTCAAACAAAATCCGATAGACGGAAGCAAAGAAACAGGTGCAATACAGTTCACCATCGATATGCCTGATGGAGAATATTCAGACAAAGTGCTTAACATAGGCACGAAAGCCGGTGAAACTGTCAACGTGGACAACTTTCAGGTGACCATCAATTCAAGTACAGGAACTTATGCAAGGAGTTTCCTCTACAAAAACATTCCTTCCATGCTTGAACTGCCTGCCGGAAGCTACACAGTATCCGCATCATCTCCGAACAGCAATGCGGATATGGCGGCATGGGACTCTCCGGAATATAGCGGCAGCAAAAAGTTCGAGATTGTAATAGGCAAGATTTCAAACGTAAACCTGACCTGCTCATTAGTGAACATGAAGGTTACGGTAAACTGCTCGGACAATTTCATGAACGAACTTTCTGACTTTGCAATAACCATTTCGCAGGACAACACGTCCCTGACATGGGAGAGGCAGGAAGTCATAAACATGAAGGCCGGATATTTTCCTGTCGCACCGCTGAAAGTGTTCGTCAGCGGAACAAGGGCGATAGACAATTCTACAGCAACTCTGAGCTTCAACATAACCGACGTCGCTCCTAAGGATCATCACGTGCTCAACATCGACGCGAGGACTACCGGAGACGCAAAGCTGCAGCTTACGATAGACGACGCGACAAACAATAAAAATGTAAACATAACAGTACCCGGCTTCGATGAGGTCGAAGTTCCGAAACCAGACGATCCGTATCCGGTCGAAACAGATGCACCGTCGATCACTTGGGCGGCAAACCCTGATTTCGGCATAATGACCATCGAGGAGGGAATGGATGTAAATCTTACAGTCAGTGCACCCGGAAAAATCAAGAAATTCACAGTAACTGTCAGCGAGAATTTTGCAGAGCTTGTGGATGCAATGGGAGCAGAAAACGGAGTCATGGACCTGATATACAATGAGGATCTGGTTCAAAGCATGGGCGGCATACTTCCTACAGGAGACAGACTGCTCGACCAGACGGAAGTCGAATTCTCGCTCTCGACACTTGTTCCTCTTATCAAAGAAGTAGGAAACCCGGGAGAAGACTATACCTTTACGCTCTATGTCGAGGACGCGCTCGGACAGTCACTTACAAAAGTCTGCAGATTCCATAATCCGGAGAATTAATATCGGGATGCCAATACTATGAAACGGTTATTATTAAATATCATAACTGCGGCATCCGCACTTCTGGCGATATATTCATGTACGGATATATCGTCGGAGACGAACGCCACGGGGTTCCTCAGCATAAATGCCTGCAAGGAACTTCCGCAGGACATTGTATATGTCAAAAGCGCCGAAGACGAAGAAGACTTCGTGATAGCGCTTGCAATCTACGACAGCGAGGGAGAACTTGTAGAACAGGCGGATGACTACACTGCCATGGGAGCTATTGAACTTCCTACAGGCCGCTACCGCGCTGTGGCCACCTCCGGTGAAAATGTCAACGGAGCAGGTTTCGATTCGCCGTACTATAAGGGTGAAAAGGAATTCACGATCAAGAGAGGAGAGGTAACGGACATCGACATCGTATGCAGACTTGCCAACATAAAGGTGACAGTAAATCTGTCGCAGGACATAATCGACAGGTTCAGCCACTACGAGTTCAAGATCACCGGAAGCGACGGTTCTTCCCTCGTTTTCAATGAGGAACTGGACAATTTCGGCATGGACGGATACTTCACCGATGCAGCCAAAGAACTGACCTGGAGCATGGATTTCACAAACAATGCAGGAGTAAAGTATGAGCCTATCACAGGCAAATACAATGATGTAAAACCTTGCCGGCACTATAAATTCAATTTCACGGTCACGTTCAACACGTCTTCGGAAGACGTCGGAGGCTCGGTCTTTACAATACAGCTTGACGATTCGGAAACCCTGAAGGAATACGACCTGAACCTCGATTTCGGCAAGAAAAATCCGACTATAATCTCCAATCTTCCGGACATAGGGAATGTCACGCATTACGACGGTGATCCGTGCAGCATAAGCATTTCTTCTGAATCGGAGATCAAGTCTCTTACCCTGTCGCACAACGACCAGATTCTTGAGAATGCAGGTCTCAGACGTTCCGTAGAGCTTGCCGGAGCGAGTCAGGCACTTCTGTCGGAATTGGCAGGAATAGGTATCAGCACGGAAGGAATAAAGCAGCAGACAGTCACAAAAGCCGACGGAATATCAGAAAATGCTGCAATCGACTTCTCGGCATTCCTGACATCGCTGCCTGCCGGCCATTATTCAATCCTCATCAGGGTAGAAAATCAGGACGGCTACACCGAAGTTACCTTGAAAGCGGATGTACGCGGACCACGTCCGACCGTAGACATAAAGGAAACAGTCATGAATGAAGTCTGGGCCATGTTCGCCAAAGTTTCAGGCAGCTATGAGGTACTTACAGCGGAACCGTCCGGACTCGGATTCAGGTACAGGGATGCAGACGGAGGCAACTGGACCGATGTAGATGGGTCTGCAGTAAAAATCGACAGAAGCAGCAGGACATTCTCTGCCGACATTTACGGTCTGCAGGCTTCGCACAGGTATATCATCAAAGCTGTATCCTCCGATGCGGAAGGTCCGGAAAAGACATTCAGAACCGAAGATGCCGCAACAGTGCCGAACCTTAATTTCGATGACTGGTACACAGCCGGAGGTGACGAATGGTATCCGGGAGTATCGCAGGACAACTGTTTCTGGGACACTGCGAACGGAGGTTCAAAGGCCGTAAAGACATTCCCGACTGTGCCGGAAGAAAGCAATGTCATCTCCGGAAAGGCAGCAAAACTTGAAAGCAAGTCAGTTGCACTGGTAGGCCTTGCCGCAGGAAACATATATACAGGAAAGTTCCAGAAAGCTGTCATGAGTATAACCAACCCGGGAGCGGAGCTTGACTGGGGCATTCCGTTCACGTCGCGCCCTCTCGCCCTCAAGGGGTATTACCAGTATGAGCCTAAGGCTATAGACCAGGCAAAAGCACCGTACAGCGACATGAAAGGCAAAATGGACACCGGCCAGATACAGATTATGCTCACGGACTGGACTACTCCGTTCAGAATCAGCACACAGTCGCAGACTTTCGTGGACATAAACGACAGCCATATCATAGCCTACGGCACTATGGACCTCAATGCGACAGCAGGTTATCAGGAATTCACAATCAACGTGGATTACAGAGACAGGACAAAGACTCCGTCATATATAGTGATCGTAGCCGCCGCCAGCAAATTGGGAGACTACTTCACAGGAGGTATCGGAAGTACTCTTTATCTTGACGAATTCGAACTTGTTTACGACCCGGCCCTGCTGGATTAGTTTTACGGAAATGAAAATCAAAACAATAATATCGATCATATTTCTGACCGCCTTTGCCGCCACACACGCGGCGGCAAAGGACGGACAGTCTGAAAAGAAAGTACCTTTCGACAGAGGTATAGGGAAGAGCAATTCCTGCTTCATACCCAAAGGTACGGTCGGAGCGGGAGCATCATTTTCCTACAGCAAATACGATCTGGGAAACCTCAGCGACGATGCAGGTTATTCAATGCTGTTTTCGCTCGTACAGAACCTGCACGGTAATCTTTCATCCTTTACTGTGTCCCCTTTCATATCCTACTTCGTGGCGGACAACCTGGCCGTGGGAGCGCGCTTCAATTATGAACGCACCGGCTTCGGGCTGAACAGTGTGAATCTGTCTCTCAGCGACGAGCTTGGGATGTCGCTAAATAACTTCCACTTTTTCAAGCAGTCGTACACGGGTTCGCTCACTCTGAGGTACTACATGCCTTTTGCAAACAGCAAACGTTTCGCAATGTTCACAGAACTGAGGGGTACAGGAGGCTATGCACAGTCCGAGACATACAAAAAGGAGATAGAGGACAAATTCGGTACATACCAGGACATCTACAAATTCGAGCTTGGAGCTGTCCCCGGCGTATCGGCTTTCGTCACGAACAATGTCGCTCTCGAAATCTCGGTGGGACTTCTCGGCTTCGACTACCAGAAAGTCGTACAGGTCACAAACCAGGTCGAGAAGAGCCAGATGGAAAAGAGCGGAGCAAATTTCAAGATAAACCTTTTCTCCATCAATTTCGGTCTTGCGTTCTATATCCCGACAGGACAGAACAGGCCACAAAAGAACAAGAAGTAGAAGCATTGCAATGAAGTATTTGAAATTCATCTGTTTTCTTGCTGTCATTCTGTGTATTCCGTCATGTCTCATAGAAAATGACATGTCATACCCGAGGATAAGTGCCGAAATCCTGTCTTTTGAGGTCGAGGGCCAGGTTTCCTCAACCATAGACCAGAAGAACCATACCGTAAGCGTTGTACTCGGGGAGACTGCAGAAATGACACAGCTCAGGATAACGAAATTCACCGTCACGGAGGGCGCGTCACCAACAGAGCCTATAGGCGAGGGAGATGTAGTAGACCTTAGCGACGAGCTGACTGTAACTCTGAAAATATACGACGAAACCGTATGGACAATCACGGCTTCACAGCCTATTGCACGCTATGTCAAATGCGAGAATGAGTCGAGAGATCCTCACATAGATGCAATCCTGAAGACAATAACAATATTCGTGAACCAGAGCCAGTCCCTTGAATCAGTACTGTTCAAGGACATGAAACTTGAGCCGGAAGGCTCGGAAATAATTGAGACCTGCGGCAAGGACATCGAGAACGGCGTTATTGTGGACAAGAGCCAGGAGTGCATCTTCCCGATGACCCTGTACTGCGTTCTTCCGAGGAAATTCATCGTGTCATACAAGGGCGAAGAAATAACATGGACACTCAATGCCGTCCAGGATATAGTGGGCGTTGAAGTCAAGTCCGTAATACCGTGGTGCTATCATGCAGAAGTCACCGGAACCTTTGACGGCAGCGGAGACCCGCACGTGCAGTACAGAAAGGCCTCAGGACAGAACTGGACGGAATGCCGCAATATAACTGTGGACGGCAGCAGGATATCATGCAATGTCGAAGGGCTTGAAGCCGGAACTGAATACGCAGTCAGAATTTCCAACGGAGAGGAAGACAGCGAAGAAATGACATTCAGGACAGGCCTGCCGGAGCAGGTGGAAAACATGAGCTTCGACGCCTGGTATCAGGACGGAAAATTCTGGTTCCCGAATCCGGATGCATCGGTGAAAATATGGGACACTGCCAATAAGGGCGCAGGACTTCTTGGAGGAGACCTGCCTACCGTGCCGACTGACATTGTGGCTGTTTCCGGTCCGGGAAAGCGCGCGGCAAGACTCGAAAGCCGTACGGTGGTCGCATTCTTCGCGGCAGGAAACATCTATACAGGAGAATTCGGCAGAGTAAACGGAATCGGAGCGGAACTTCAGTGGGGCACGCCTTTCACGGGACGCCCGAAAGCCCTTCACGGATACTATTCATACGAGCCGCGCCCGATAGACAGGGCAAAAGCTCCATACGAAAACATGAAGGGCGAGATGGACCAGTGCCAGATTCTCGTCATGCTGACCGATTGGGACGCACCTTTCCAGGTGAATACCAACACAGGTACTTTCGTGGACCAGGAAAACGACCCCCATATCGTGGCATACGCGAAATATGAAAGTCCGGAAAACACCGGAGGACAATACCGGGAATTTACGCTCGACCTGGAATGGAGACGCCCTGAGGCAACTCCAAAATATGCCGTGGTCGTTGCCTGCGCAAGCTATCTCGGAAACTTCTTTACCGGAGGAATCGGAAGTACGATGTACGCGGACGAATTCGAGTTCATTTACGACTGAGTTTCTGCAGTTCGGCGAAAGACATCGTGCCCTGCAGACTGTTGAGTGAATAAGCGTCAGGATTGTACATCACAAGATCCTTTACGACATCCGCACCGGAGCGCAGGATATAGATTTCATACATACCGTCATTATAAGACTCTTTCCCCTGATATTCATAGTCCTTCAAGGCGGACTTGAGGTCAGCGAGGAAAGAGTTTTTGCTCTGTACAGAAGCTTTGGCCAGCTTCAGCACGAAAAGTTCGTCGATATTGTCTGCGACAGGCCCGACCGGAGATTTGCGTATGATTCCTCTGACAACGTTCATTTTCCCGCCTTTTGCAGAAAAATCCTGTGCCCCCTTTACGCTTCCGTATTTAACCATGAGAGACCCCACCGGAGTCTGGGCGAACGAAGCGGCAGCCATGGCCAAAGCCGCGTACAATATAAAAAACAATCTGTTCATATATCTACTATTTTTAATAATCACGGAAACCGGCTGTTTCACGAATCGTACCAAAAGAGCAGGCAAGCAGGATTTTCCGCATTGCCGTCTAAAGAAAAATTGCTACATTTGTAGAAATATGTCCTTTAATATGGCAGCAGAGACCGGAAACACAGTGAACACAACTTATACCGATGACAATATCAGGACTCTCGAAGGAGTGGAGCATATCCGCCTGAGGCCCGGTATGTACATAGGCAACCTCGGCAATGGCGATGACTCCTCAGACGGCATATATGTATTGCTCAAAGAGGTGACAGACAACTCTATAGATGAATTTTCAGCCGGCTTCGGAAAACAGATAACGGTAAACGTGAGCGACGAGGAAGTTTCGGTGAGGGACTTCGGCCGCGGAATCCCTCTCAACTCCGTTGTAAAGGCTGTAAGTGTCCTGAATACCGGAGGAAAATACGACACCAAAGGCTACAAGCGCTCAGTCGGACTCAACGGAGTCGGACTCAAGGCCGTGAACGCCCTGTCGTCCACATTTTATGTGGAGTCTTTCAGGGACGGCCAGAGTTCATACGCGGAATTTCATGAAGGCAAGCTGACCGATTCCGGCACAAGGGCCACCAAAGAGAAGAACGGAACTCTTGTCAGATTTACCCCTGACGCACATCTGTTTACGGGCTACCACTACAACATGGAGTATGTGGAGACCCTCATCAAGAACTATTCATACCTCAAGACCGGGCTTACGCTCGTGCTGAACGGAGTGTCCTACAAGTCGGAAAACGGACTCCTCGACCTCGTGAAGGACAATATGTCGGAAAAGGCCCTGTATGAGCCTATACACCTCGTGGGAGAAGACATAGAGATAGTGATAACCCACGGGAACAGCTACGGCGAGAACATATCCTCATTCGTAAACGGCCAGAACACCCGTGACGGAGGCACGCATCTCGCAGCCCTCAGGGAAGCGGTGTCGAAGACTCTCAAAGAGTTCTACAAGGTCAACTACAAAAAGGATTTCGCTCCCGAGGACATCAGACAGGGAATCATAGGAGCAATAGGCATCCAGGTACAGGAACCCAACTTCGAGAGCCAGACCAAGGTCAAGCTCAACTCCACGTACATGTGGACAAACGACATAACCAACGAAGACGGCACGCACACATACGACCAGGGTCCCTCGATCAGGAGCTTCGTCAATGATTTCGTAAAGACCAACCTCGACAACTATCTTCATATACACAAGGAGATCGTCCCTGTGCTCATGGAAAAGATAATGTCGTCAGAGCAGGAAAGGAAAGAGATTTCCGGAATCCAGAAGAAGACCCGCGAGAGAAACAAGAGGACCAATGTATATAACAGGAAGCTGCGCGACTGCAGGATTCACTACAGCGACAAGCTGCCTGAGGCGAAGAAGCATCTCAAAGACCTCACAAGCATATTCATTACCGAGGGAGATTCTGCGAGCGGAACCATCACAAAGGCCCGCAAGGCAGACACCCAGGCAGTCTTCAGCCTCAGGGGAAAGCCGATCAACTGCTACAAGGAAAGCAGAAAGAAAGTTGCCGAGAACGAGGAACTGAACCTGCTTATCAACGCCCTCGGAGTAGAGGACGACATGGAGCAGCTCAGATACAACAACATTATCGTGGCCACTGATGCCGATGACGACGGAATGCATATACGTATGCTCGTGCTGACTTTCTTCATGAAATATTATCCGGACCTCATCCGGCGCGGCCATGTGCACATACTGCAGACTCCCCTGTTCAGGGTCAAGAACAAAAAGGACATACGCTACTGTTTCAGCATAGATGAAAAGGAAAAGGCTGTCAGGGAACTGAAGAACGGAGTGGAAATCACAAGGTTCAAAGGTCTCGGAGAAATTTCTTCCGCGGAATTCGTGGATTTCATCGGAGAGAACATGAGGCTGGACAAAGTAAAGCTGAGCGACGAGGAATCGATTGCCGAGATAATGGAGTTCTACATGGGCGACAACACAATAGACAGGCAGAATTTCATCAGGCAGCATCTGCGCAGCGAGGCCGAACTTGAAGATGTAAACATATAGAAAGACAATCTTATGTGGAGAAAATTCTGCGGATGGCTACTCCGCGCAATGGGCTGGACTGCGGTTGACCCTGTAGTCCCGGACGACAAGTGCATAATACTCGGTGCACCGCATACATCAATATGGGATTTCGCTATCTCGTACCTTTATTATGAGGCAGTAGGAGGCACACCTTACTGCATGATAAAAAAAGAGTTTTTCAAAGGCCCGCTCGGATGGCTGCTGAGAAAGCTCGGAGCCATTCCAATCGACCGCAAGAACGCCACGACAATGCTGCTCGGAGTAATAAAGGAAATGAAGGAAAAGGACCGTGTGCATCTCGCCCTTGCCCCTGAAGGGACGCGCAAACCGGTAAAACGCTGGAAAACAGGTTTCCATACCATAGCACGCGGAGTCGGCTGCCCTGTATATCTCGGATATTTCGACTGGGGGACAAAGCGCGTGGGACGCGGACAGAAGTTCGAGCTGACAGACGACCCGAAGGCCGACATGGCAAGGATCCAGGAAATCTACGAACAGATGCACCTTACAGGCAAACATCCGGAAATGTACATTACCCACTAATCTCATTGCAATGAACTTTATTTCAAAAAGAGTGATACGCTGGAGAGAGAAATACATCGACACCTTAGGCAAGCTGTATGACTATTCCACCGGCATCTACGAAAAGAACAAAATGTCCGTACTGCTCGATTCGGACATGCAATACACCTACGGCAGTTTCAGAAAGAAATGCGACGAAATTTCCGCACGCCTGTCAAGATACGGAATCGGCGCCGGAGACAGGGTGGCAATCCTTTCACAGAATATGCCGAACTGGTCGGTGGCGATGTTCTCGCTCGTGCCTTTCGGAAGAATTGCCGTGCCGATACTGCCGGATTCATCCGAAAATGAAGTCACCAACATCCTGACGCACTCTGGCTGCAAAGCCATATTCGTATCGAACAGGCTTATAGGGAAACTCAGCAGGGAATGCTCCGACAAACTCGTGCTTGTCATAGACATCGAGACACTGGAGGTCATCAAACGCGACGATTCGTCCTATACCTGCAACGGAAAGGTCAGCTGCCCCCTGCCTGACGACCTCGCGGCCATAATTTACACGTCCGGAACCACCGGAAATGCCAAAGGCGTAATGCTCAGCCACAGGAATCTCATTGCCAATGTCAAGATTTCATATCACGCCCAGAAATGCGGCCAAAGAGACAAATGGCTGTCGATACTTCCGATGCCCCATACCTACGAGATGAGCATAGGCCTGCTTTATCCGTTCTATGTGGGAGCCTGTGTCTATTACATCAAGAAACCGCCTACACCGTCAGTGCTTCTTGCGAGCCTCAAGGCGGTGAAGCCGACAATAATGCTGTCTGTTCCTCTGATTATCGAGAAGATATACAAGAACAGCGTCATCACAACGATCAAACGAAGCCGCATACTTGCATGGATGGAGAAAAAGATGCCGTGGCTACTTTATCCTTTCATCGGGATGAAGCTGAAGGCTACTTTCGGAGGCCATCTGAAATTCTTCGGTATCGGAGGCGCGAAGCTCGACTCTACGGTAGAGGCCTTCCTGAAAAAAGCGCGTTTCCCGTATGCCATAGGATACGGCATGACGGAGTGCGCACCTCTGATATGCACAGCCAACCCCAAGCAGACCAAGGTAGGCTCGACAGGAGGGGCAGCCTGGAATGTAAGCGTGAAGCTGAACGACATAAACCCGCAGACCGGAGAGGGAGAGATTGTCGTCAAGGGAGACAATGTGATGCTCGGCTACTACAAAGATCCGAAGAGGACACGCGATGTATTCACCGATGACGGCTGGCTGAAGACAAACGACCTTGCATACCGGGACGAAAAGGGACGCTTCTATATCAGGGGCCGGCTGAACAACATGATTCTCGGTCCGTCAGGAGAAAACATCTATCCGGAAGAAATAGAGAAGGTTATAAATGACATGGAGGAGGTCAATGAATCGATTGTCATGGAAAGGGACGGGCAGCTTGTGGCTCTTGTGCATTTCGACGACAATATCATCGACTGGGACCAGGAGGGCGAGGACAAGTTCTTCGAGAAGCTGGAGGCCCGCAAGCAGGCCGTGCTGAATTATGTGAACAAGCATGTCAGCAAATCCTCAAAGGTCAAGACTGTGGAAATTGTCAAGGAGCCTTTCGAGAAGACGGCTACCCAGAAAATCCGCCGCTTCAAATACAAGAAAGGCGACAAATAGCGGCCCGGCATTGAAGTTGCCGAAAAATGCCGTATATTTGTATTGAGTCAACATAAATAAAGTTCATGGCAATGTTTCAGCTACAGATAGACAATTGTACGAAGACAGCTGTATACAAACAGATCATCACAGGAATCCAAAAAGCAATCGAATCCGGAGAACTTAAGGAGGGGGATATGCTGCCCTCCATGAATGCCCTGTCCCTGGATCTCGACATCTCGATGGAAACGGTCAAAAAAGCCTATTCTTTACTCAAGAAAAAGGAACTTATAGACGGACAGAGGGGCAAAGGATTCTTCGTTGTGGACAGAAGCTGCAAAAACAAGACATCTGTTCTCTTCATTCTGGACAAGCTGAGCACTTACAAGCAGGAAACCGTAAATGCCTTCCTGAAGGAAATGGGCGAAGGGACAGAATGCAGCATACTCATATTCAACCAGAATATCGACCTGTTTGAATATTTCATAGACGAAAATGTCGGCAAATTCGACTATTACATCGTCTCGCCGCACTTTCAGGCAAACGCAGCTACACAGATAAGAGTGCGCAAAGGTCTGCGCAGGCTTCCGTTCTCGAAACTGATCATCATCGACAACCCGACGCCTGAGGTTCCGGGAAAGTACGGGGCCATCTATCAGGACTACGACAACGATGCATACAATTGCCTTACGGACAACAAGGATGCATTCGCCGATGTAAGGCGCATCATAGTGATAACGCTCAAGACCTCCCTTTACGGCAAACGAATCCAGGCCGGAGTCGAGCGTTTCTGCAAAGAGAGCGGAATAATATGCAACTGCCGAACAGACTGTCCGTCACAGATCAAAACAGGAGACGTGTTCGTGATGCTCAACAGCCAGCTCGACTCCGGGCTGATCGCCCTGGTCAGGGCGGCAAGGAAAAAGAACCTCATTGTAGGCAAGGACTATTTCCTCATCTCCTACAACGAAAGTCCGATCGATGAGGTCGTGCTCAACGGCCTGACAACCATATCCACGGACTTTGAGAAAATGGGAAGCGAGGCCGCCGGAATGATCAAGGCCGGGGTCATGCGCAAGATGCACAACAATTTCAGGATGATAAGGAGGGCGACCTTCTGACACGATAATTCCTTAACTGCGGAAAACATTAGTTATTATGCTTGATTTCAATGTAGATACGGACAGCAAGATAGCAGTTTACAAACAACTTGTGACAGGTATTACCTCTGCCGTAAAGGACGGCAGGCTCAGAAGCGGCGACATTGTGCCGTCGATGAACGCGCTGTCCGAGGAACTCGGTATTTCAAAAGAGACGGTCAAGAAAGCCTACGGGATACTTCGCCACAACGGCATACTTGAGCCGCATCAGGGCAAGGGTTTCTATGTGGCAGAAAACCACAGGGACAGCGTGAGCGTGCTTTTCCTCATCGACAAGTTCAGCATCTACAAACAGGAAATCGTAAGAGGCTTCCAGCAGGAAATCAATTGCAGGAACGAGGTGACTATACTCATGTTCAACCAGGACATAAAGCTGTTCGAATATTTCCTGAACGAAAATCTCGGCAAATTCGATTATTATATAGTGTCCCCGCATTTCAGCCTCGCTCCCGATGTGCAGGTGCAGGCAAGGAAACTGCTCAAGAAAATTCCCAATCACAAGCTTATAATGGCGGACCGCTGGCTTTCGGAGATTCCGGGCAATTACGGAGCCGTATACCAGGATTTTGAAAACGATGTCTATACCGGTCTTTCACAGGGGCTCGACAAATTCCAGGCAGGCGGAGACCTTAAAGTCATTACTCTTCCGACTTCTCTCTACGGTCCGGTAATCGAGAAGAAGACAAAGGAATTCTGCGAAGACAACAGTATGGACTGCCATTTCTACAGTGAAGTTCCGAAAGAGATTCACAAAGGCGATGTATTCCTTATTCTCAACAGCCAGCTCGACTCCGGGCTGATCGCCCTTGTCGACAATGCCAATACCCTCGGAATGACAGTCGGGAAAGACTATTTCATCATTTCCTACAATGATTCTCCTGTGGACAAGGTTGTATTGAACGGACTGACCACCATTTCAACGGACTTCAACATGATGGGCCGCACAGCAGCCAGAATGATAAACGAGAAGTCGATGTGGAAAGCCCACATCGACTTCAAGATGAACAAGCGTAAAACATTCTGACAGGCTTCGGGAAAAAGCCGCACCTCATTATTTTCTGAACCGCAGAAGCACGATGCTCTCAGGAGCTACCGGATCTCCCTCGGACATTTCGCAGTCAGGGGCGGATATTCCGTCCAGTTTCATGCCGCCGGCACTGACCTCGTAATACAAAGGCCTGTCTGCGGATATGTTCCAGACAACAACTCCTGTCTCATCGCCGTTAGTGTAGGCCTTGGCCATCGCGCAAGGATGCGACGGGCTGAAACTGAAGCCTTCGGTATCGACGAATCTTCCGAGGCGAAGCAGATCCTGATTTGCAGTCTGAAAATCGGCAAGCTTTTTCTGGTAGACTTTCATTGCCTCCGGATCCTGGGCGATCACCATCGAAAGATCCGGCTTAGTGGTCACATTCCAATAATCTTCGGCAACAGGTATGCGGTTCTCGTCCAGATAGCGGACGTCGGCACTGTAACGGCTCTCAAGTTCGTTCTTAAGGTGGAACATGAGAGTGTAGTTGCTCATATTCCTGCTGGTCACAGGTGCCGGATTGCGCACTGTCATAAGCAAGTCCGGGAAGGTGTAGGCCAGCATTTCCGGGAACCATGTAAGTCCGGCGGTTCCGCTGCATCTTTCTTCCATAGCCTCCTGTCCCGGAGGATAGGTATCGAATGAACAGCCGTGGAATATATTTATACAGCCAAGCTCATAATCCGCCACTCCTTCGGTCATGACAATGAATTCCGGATTTATCTCCGACATCGCCTCCCTGATCATGGATATGTATTCGAGACGGTCCTGTTCCACGACTACAGCAGGAACGGTGTGACCGTGGCCTGTACCGTAGCAGAAAACCGGATTGCGTGTCGCAAGCTGGTCATAGATTATGCCGTCAGCACCGTATTCTTCTGCCATGACGGCCAGCGAGAGCATACGCTTGCGCCAAACATCGCAGCTGAAGCAGGCCCTGCCGTGCGTACGTGCAGGAGCATCATAATATTTGTGCCATGTTTCACTGATGAGTTCGCCGTGCTTGTCCGTCATCGTAACGAAACGTCCTGTATCAGCCCAGTATTCAGTGCCGTTCCGGTCGATAAGCTGGCCGTTCACGTACATTATCGTCCTCAGTCCCCTGTCCTTTATTTCCCGGACAGCCTTGCGGAGAGCAGGCCCGCCGCCGCGCACAGGATCGGGCAGATAGTCCGGATAGAAGCGGTCATGCCCTCCGTGCGCCCACCCGAACAGGCCTATCACATCCAGTCCCCTGTCGATCGCGGCATCGCTCAGACCGGCTCCGAAATCCGGATAATCATACATGATTTCCTCATTCTGCTGCTTGGTTATGGCAAGAAGCCAGCCGGAACATTCTTTTAGCCACTGAGGCTGGGCTGCATAGCGGAAGCCTTTCTCGAACCATGCCCTGTAATAGTCTGCCGCCCTGTGCCATGTGCCTCTGTAGGGATGTATGCGTGTCTCCGGAACATTGACGCTCTGCCCTGCAAAACAGGTGAAAAGATGACGTATCGCCACAGAATAGCTGCTGTCCTGAGGATGATAATACACTGAGAAGAACTTGCCCCTGCGCTGAGGGTCATGGCTTGTGACCGAGACTCCCCTTCCGGAGGAAGCGAAAGCCAGCCACGCCATAGACATATTCCTCGAAGGATAGCCCGCCGTCATGCACCACACGCTGTCACACCCGATGAATTTCCAGTCATTTTCACGCGGCATCCCGGCCCTTTCATCAGGCTCTCCGGGAGTCTTGCGCATCATGGCTCCCATGCCAACCGGCATAATCAGATTGTACTCTTCTATGTCGAAATCAAGACCTTCGATGAAAGGCCCTTCAAGGGATTTCACTACATAGTCACTGTTCGTATTGCGGACAACCGCCGTCGCCACAAGGTCGCCTCCATCCCGTTTCCAGTCCATTTCTACGGTTATGCCTGGAATCTGAGAACAGCCGGTGATGACACTCTCGGTACGTGAAGAGTCGAGAGTCTCTACCGTCAGCCTCCATTTCAGGCCGGGAACTACGGTGACATCCTGGGCCTTGAATGCAATGCGGCTGCAAGATGCAAGTGCCAGCACTGCAAAAAAGAATATCGCGGTACGTTTCATGGTCAGAAAGTCATTGCCTGCAAGGTGACAGGGTAATGGTCAGACACAAAGGTGATTCCGTTGTATGGGGCAGTCTCTGTCCTGAACGCCATGCCTGTTGCATTCTTGTAGAAAATAAAGTCAATGTTCTGCTTAGGCGCTCTCTCCTGTGAGGAAAACCCGTTGAAGCTGATGACATCATCAGTGCTCAGAGCCGAAACCCTTGCATTCTTGAAACCTGCATCCAGATACCCCTGTATGCCTACCGAACGACTGTCGCCCTCTGCGAAAGAGGCATTCATATCTCCGACGACAAAAACAGGTGCCTTGGGATTTGAAGCAGTCTCCGCTTCGATTCTTGAAAGGATGAGCTTCGTTGAGTTCACCCTTGCCTGAAGGTCCGGAGTCGTAGTCCCGAGATTGTAGTGGGTTGCGAATACGAAGAATTCATTTTTTGTCTCCTTGTCCTGGAAATGTCCCCAGACACAGGCGTGATACTGTTTCTGCGTGCTGTCCCATGTGAAAGACGGCTTGTTGGGAGTATCGCTCAGATAGAACGACTTTGAGCCGAGCAGATCGAACTTTGCAGTCCTGTACATTATCATGACATTTCCTCCGGATGAAGTGCCTGTATTCGGGACTTCCAGAAAGCTGTAGTCAGGAAGCAGATTGCGGAGATCATTTCTCTGGGCATTTCTTGCTTCATTCAGTCCGGCAACATCCGGAAGCAAATCATAAATCATCGACTTTACCGCATTCTTGCGTACACTCCAGTGCGTGTCGCCCAGATCATTGTCATTATTATAACGCAGGTTGAACTGCATTATGTTCATGTAATACGGCTCACCTGAGCCGTTGTCTTCCGACGGCTTCTTCTCACCGGTGCAGGAAGAAGCACCGGTGAGAGCAAGCGTCAGAAAAATCAAAGCTTTATATTTCTTCATTTTCATTTAATATAGATGTCGTCAAGGAAGAACCTCCTGTCGCCGGTGGCCTTGCCTGCGCCCGCACCGATAAATATGCGTGTCGAAGCCGAAGCGCCTTTGACAGTGACCGTGCCGGTATGCCAGCCGTAGTAGTCTGTTTCAGGTTCGCTGTCCCATACCACTTCACCGGCCTCGCCGCTGCCTTCGGCCACCTTGACACAAATGTCATCCTTTGCGCCCTTGAGGTTGGAAGGCATATAGAGGCAGCACTTGAAGCTGACGGTGATGTCTTTTGTCTCCGGCAGAGCGGAAAGCGCAGGAGCGGTTATGCCGTGGTCTCCGGAACTGGCAGTACCGTACATGGTATACCCTGTCCTGCAAGAGCCGTTGGACACGGTCCAGCCGTCTTTCTCATAAGCAGGAGTTGAAACATTGCCCAGATAACGGAGTCCGGCGCCGAGCATATAGTCCGTTCCTGCAGTACACTCAGAGAAGTTATTGAACGCGAGAGCACCGGCAGGAGCACTTGTGTTCTCAATGTCGCCGTCGGCAACCACAAAGCCGAATCCGAGCTGTACGGCAACGGAAGCAGCGGTAATGGCCTTTGACGGGGCAAGTTTTATATAAAGTCTGCCGCCCGCCGGAATCTTGCCCGATGCAGGAATGGTAAACTCTGTCCTTGTTATGCCGGCCGAAGTGGTGCTCTGGGCCGTGAAAGTGTTCTTCGCGGCTGTTGCCAGTGCCTCAGTATTGTTTTTGGTATTCCACGTGTAGTCAGTGGCGGTCCAATTTTCTCCGTCCGCACTCCAGAAGATATTCCACTGCTGGAGTACCTCTGTCTTGCCGTTAAGCGAGAACGAGACGGCAACCTTGCCGCTTATCTCCTCTGACACAGGACAGCTGAGACGGTAGTATGCATCTTCCGAGTTCCATCCGTCAGATGTCATATAGACATTATAGAATGTATTTTTTGCCTGGGCAAAAGACATTGAGGCGTCAGCGGAAGCACCGACAAGTTCAATAGTCGCGCCGTTGTCAAAATTGACTTTCAGTCCGTCGATTGTAGCGTTGCGTACATCTGCAACTGTACCTGTAGTCTCGGAAGAATTTTCGTATGTACAGAATATCGGGCTGAAAGCTTTGGCAGTCTCTCCGCCGAGGCGGTCCAGCACGAGATTGATGTCGGACGCACGTCTCGGATAGAGCTTTCCGCCGAACACCACTCCCCTGACAGTTCCGCTGTATTCCGGAATGGTGCTGCCGGCGAAGTCTGATGCAGGCAGTACTGTCATTGTAAATTCTGTTTTGGAAACATCTTCCATACCGATATCTCCGCTGAGGCTTTTTCCGACAAAAGCAGACCGGGCCTGGACATTGCGGAGTTCCACAAGTCGGTTTTCATTGCCGGCAAGATCACTGATTTCCGCTACAGCCGCAGCCGGAACGCTTCCCTCGCCTGTCACAGTAATATTGTCTGAGCTTACAGTCAGGGCAGAACCTGATTTGACTGCACCTTTAAGAGATATAGAAAGAGCCTTTCCTTCTTCAAGTTCCGATGTTCCGGACACCTTCAAGGAAGCCCATGAGATCCCGTCGGTTATCGCAGCAAGCCCATCGGGCACATTGCCGGACTTATTGTCCGACACGACAGTGGCTTCTGTCTTGATTGACTCCGGAATCGTGCCGTCGGACAGGGCCAGAACCTCAGTGAGAGTCTTCTTGATCTCTGAAGGCACTTCTATATCCGAAACGGCCTCAAACATCACATTGTCAAGATAGAAGCGTCTGTCACCCGACCCTCCGGATATACCTATGGATATGCGTGTGGACTTGCTTGCTCCCTTTATAATCACACTTTGACCGGAGAAACTTTCCCAATTGGCAAGGTCGGTAATGAGTCCGTCCTCAACCGTACCGTCACCTTCTGCCACTGAGACTCCGATCCGGCAGGAAGCCTTGCCCTGTGTCTCGCTGAGGACCGTAGCCGCCTGATAAAGGACGGCATCGAAGCTGACCTTCACATCAGCCGTACCGTCACCGAGCTTTTCTGCTCCGAGAGGCGGAAACACGAGGCTCGCCACTCCGGAGGACGAGCCGATACGGACTGCTCCCCACTCACTTGCCACAGTTCCGCTCTTCGAGATTCCGTTATACCCGAAATTCGCAGGGTCGAAGACAACGCTGGAAGATCTGAGATATCCGAGCGGCATATCGTAAGGACAGCCTTCGGTCACTTTGTTGAAATCACACCAATACAAAATCTTATCTCCGGCAGGAGGTTCAACGGCATCCGGAACGGCCCTTGTAAGAAGGAAGCCGCTACAGAAAGATATGTATCCGTCTGCTCCGGGCGAAGCCTGAGGAGTAAGCCTGAGATAAAGCGAACCGCCGGCAGGCACAGCCTGAGATTCAGGAATGCTAAAGAAGACATCACGGTTGAAACGGTTTCCGGAAGCTACAGAAAGGCTGCCTGCTCCGTTCCAGTTCTCCCCGTCATTGCTGAAAGCCACATCCCAGACCGAAGATGTGCCGGCCCAGCCCCAGAACATACGGAAATCTCCGGAAAGCTGTTCCTGGACAGGTATTGCCATGACTAATCCCTGCGCATCCCCGTCCCAGCCGCTGAAACGTACATTCAGCTGATAATAATTCGGTGTTTCGAAGACAGCCGAGGCGTTTTCGCCGAGCATAGTTATAGTCGCACCCTTTTCAAAAGTCAGCACAGCCCCGTCAACAGAGGCATTCTTCATACCGAGAGACAAGTCGGAATCGGAAACATTCTCAAATATGTCATATGCAGGAAACGCATAGCCTTCAAAATCGGAAGAGCCTCCGGCACAGGCATCCTGCACTATCTCAAAAGAGACTTTATTTTTTCCGTCAAGCGATGTCACGGAAACAGTCGCAGTCCTTTCAGCACTTTTGCCCTTTGATACGGTAGCAACGACAGAGGCATCGCCTGTTCCCTTTGTCTCAGAGAAGGCGATCCACTTTACGGACGCACCGAATTCATCTGCAGCAGAGACCGACCAGTTCAGATTGCTGAGTATCTCTATTGTTATCTCGCCTCCGTCCCCCGGAACATCAATACGCTCCGACGAAGGACCGGCTATCTCAAGGCGGTGTTCCTCTTTAATGTCCGGCTGCCGGCATGAAAACAGAATGCCAAGAGCCGTAATTGCACAAATCAACCTTGGAATAAAAAAATCTGTCAATTTCATTTTCGATATTAAAAAAATGTTATTAGTTTTGCATCGGCACTTTGGTTTAGTTTGGTTTTGTTTTATTTCGAGTGCAATATTAGTCATTATGAAACATAAAAACAAATTTTTTTCCGTTTGGCATCTGTCGGCAGCCCTTATATTACTGGCGCTACACGCTCCGGCAAGCTTTGCACAGACAAGGCATATCAGCGGAAATGTGACCGGTTCTGACAGCGAACCGGTCATCGGCGCCAGCATATTCGTGCCAGGTACGGCAACAGGAACAAGCACCGACAGCGAAGGTAATTTCAGCATGGATCTGCCACAGTCTGCGAAAGAACTTACCGTATCCTGCCTCGGCTATCAGGACAAGACGGTCGGTCTGAACAACGGAACGCATTACCGCATCATTCTGGACATAGACAACCAGCTTCTGGACGAAGTTATTTTCGTCGGATACGGAACTATGAAAAAGAAAGATCTCACAGGCTCACTCAGTTCCCTGGACGGCAGCAGCATCACCAAAAGGCAGACAATGGAGATCACGAATGCGCTTCAGGGACAGGTGTCCGGACTTACTGTAACAAGGAGCAATTCCGCTCCGGGAGCAACAGCCACACTCAGGATAAGGGGAATTACCTCAATGCAGGAATCCGATCCTCTCATCATAGTCGACGGTGTGCCCGGCAATCTTGCCGATGTAGCTCCGGGCGACATCCAGAACATTACTGTGCTGAAAGACGCAGCCTCGGCCGCAATCTACGGTTCAAGAGCTGCTGCCGGAGTCGTGCTTGTCACGACAAAGCGTGCAAAGGCTGACGAGAAAGTCAAGGTCGGCTTCACCTATTCCCTCGCCCTGGACTTGCCGACGGCCATGCCGGAGTATACCGATGCCAAAGGATACATGAATGCCATGAACGAACTGGCATACAACGACAATCCTTCTGCCGGCACTGAATCCGTATGGGCAAGGGAATACATTGACAATTACGCATTTCTCCACAAGTCCAATCAGGATCTGTATCCCGATACCGACTGGACATCGCTCATTCTGCGCAAATGCGCGCCGAGACAGAATTTCGGTCTGAATGTCAGCGGAGGAACATCAAAACTGAGAAGCAAGCTGTCGCTTGTCTATGACAACGTGGACGGACTTTACAGCAGCAAGACATATACTTACGACAAATATACGGTAAGGGTGAACAACGACTTCGAGATAAACAGATATATCTCTCTGTCGGCCGATGTAAACATGAGAATGGCAAAATCGTGCAAGCCGTATTTCAGCCCGGCATCATGGATGCGCAACGCTGCCCCGATTTATCCTGCAATGTGGTCCGACGGACGTATTGCAAGCGGAAAGGACGGCAACAACCCTTACGCAAAAATGATGTACGGAGGTACGAACCAGGAACAGACGCTGGCAGGTTCGGGCAAACTGCAGCTGGACATCATGCCGGTCGACGGACTTGTAATATCGGGAGTCTTCTCGCCGAGATACAACGAGAGCAAAGTCACCAAGTTCAACAAGGCGGTCTATTATACCCCGTACGACAATCCGGACGGTCTCAAGAGGTCACTGAGCAATGCCAATACGACTGATCTCTCGGAAGAAAGGGCGTCCTCGTTCTCTTATACGCTGCAGGCATTCGCAAACTACAGCAAGACCTGGGGCAAGCACCATTTCGGAGTAATGGCAGGCATCGAGGAATATTACTACAGCTGGTCAAACATCACCGCTTCCAAAAGCAACTATGTGACCGACTATTACCCGTATCTGTCCGCAGGTCCCAACGACAACGTGACAGCCGACAACAAGACGCCGTACGAAAATGCGTATTTCTCGGCCTACGGAAGACTCACATACAACTATGATTCCCGTTACTACATCCAGGCGAACCTCAGGAGCGATGCTTCCGGACGCTTTGCAAAGAACTACCGCTGGGGCTTCTTTCCGTCCGTGTCTCTCGGCTGGGTTATCAGCCGGGAAGGATTCATGAAAGACCAGAATACAGTCAGTCTGCTAAAGCTCAGGGCATCATACGGTAATCTCGGAAACGAGAGAATCGGAAACTATCCGTATCAGAGCACGATGAGTTTCACCAATCCGTCAGTGTTCTACGGCAGCACGGTTACAGCCGCACAGGGAGTGACCAATTCCAAGCTGGCCATAGAGGACATAACATGGGAGACGACAACGACCTACGATCTCGGTCTCGACCTGAACTTCCTGTCGGACCGCCTCACGATTTCAGCAGACGGCTACTACAAAAACACGCGGGACATGCTCGTAGAGCTTGACATCCCTACCTTTATGGGATATTCTGCTCCTGACCAGAACGCAGGCGACATGCACACCTGGGGCTGGGACCTCGACCTCGGCTGGACAGACAGCGCAGGAGACTTCACCTACGGTGTCAGCTTCAACATATCCGACTACAAGTCCGTAATGGGAGACATAGGCGACAAACTCCAGATCAAAGACGGACAGATCATTGCTTCCGGACTTGAGTATCAGGCATGGTACGGCTATGTTTCGGACGGAATTTTCCAGACGGCAAAGGAAGTCAACGACGCTTCCGCCCTCACTTCCGCAAGCGTATGCCCCGGAGACATCCGATATGTCGACCTTAGCGGTGCCAGCGGAATGCCTGACGGAATCATCAACACGACATACGACCGTACTGTAATCGGAAGTTCACTTCCGAGACTTAATTTCGGAGGAAATGTCTACCTTGCATGGAAGGGAATCGATTTCAGCCTCAGCTTCCAGGGTGTAGGACGGCGCGATGCGCTCCTGGACGATGTGATGGTGCAGCCGATTTACAGCTACTGGGGCAATGTCCAGAACTTCGTTGCAAAGAGCCACTGGAGCCCGTTCAACACAATCAACGAAAACAAGAACGCCAAGTTCCCGCGCTATTCCCAGACAAGCGGCACGAGCGGACAGAACTATGCCGTTTCAGACTTCTGGATCATCGACGGCTCATATTTCAGGCTTAAAGATGTGACACTGGGCTATACTCTGCCTGAAAAAATCACGAAGAAGTTCGGAACCGAGACGCTCAGGTTCAGCGTATCTTTGTCAGACTTCCTGACTGTCAGTCATTTTCCAAAGGGATGGGATCCGGAGGTGAAATCCACAGGCTATCCTATCACCAAAGGAGTCGTATTCTCTGCAAATATTAAATTTTAGGAGGATTCATATATGAAAAATATTATAAGGACAATTATCGCCGCAATGTGCGCGGTTTCCTGCATAAATCTCGACCTGAATCCGCTGGACAAGCCCGCGACAGGCAACTGGTACAGGGACAAAGAGCAGATTATAATGAGTCTCAACAACATCCAGCTCGTGCAGTTCTGGCTCAGCGACAGGACGGAAGCCGGACTTACGGCCGACCTCGACGAACTGACCGATGACTCAGTAAACCGCAATTCCCAGAATCCGTTCAAGAACGGCACGCTCACCGGAGACAATTCGGTACTCGTAAAGACTTTCTGGAGTTACACATACAAAGGAATCAGCCGGTGCAATGCGATACTCGACAATATGCACAGGGCCAAGGACACAATGAGCGAGGAAGACTATCTGATGCTCGAAGGCTGTGCCCGTTTTTACAGAGCCTGCTTTTATTCAAGAATCTGCCAGCTTTTCGGAGATCCGGTGTTCTTCCTCAACGACATCACCCTGGAAGTGGCATATTCAACAGGACGCACTCCGCTTCTGGAGGCCCTGCCTAAGATTATGGAGGACTATGATTTTGCAATCGAGCACTGTCCTGCCGCATACAGCGGCCAGCAGATGGTGACAAAGGGAGCGGCCTTGGGAATGAAAGCAAGGACTGCGCTTTATTTCGGAACGATGTTCAAGTTCATGGAGAATCCTGACAATGAAAACTCTGTCAAATATCTCGAAATTGCCCGTGATGCCGCAAAGGAATGTATAGACCTGAATGTCTATGAACTCTATCCGGATTTTTCGGAGCTGTTCATGAACAAGACCCACAACACATGCGAGGCCGTTTTCAGCATAGCACGCTCGTACGAATATTCCGGAGGAACAGACAATCAGTATCTGCACAATCTCGGTGTGACAGCAGGTCTGCCACGCATGCACGGAGGCTATTGTTCCAAAAACCCGACCTGGGATCTACTGTGGGCGTTCACCTGTGACGACGGCCTGCCTATCGACAAATCACCGCGCTACAACCCGAAGAATCCGTGGGAAAACAGAGATCCGCGCCTGAAAGCGACCATACTTGAGCCGGGCACAAATTTCTGCGGAATTGTCTATGATTTCCGTTTTGATGTGACTTCCGTATGGAGCGATGCTGCGGGAGGAATGGTGGCAAACAATGACAATATCCTCGTCAATACGGACCCGAAGCTCCCGTCCCGTACAGGCCTTATTATGTGCAAGGGTGTGGATGAGGACTGGACAGACGATGAAATCGCCGATCCGGACAAGCAGATTCTGCGTTTCGCCGATGTGCTCCTGACCTATGCGGAGGCCAAGATAGAACTCGGAGAGGTTGCGGACGGAGAGGCTGCACATGCGATGAACAGAGTCAGGGCAAGGGCATACAAGGCAGACGTTTCCAATACTGCCGCCTATCCGGCAATCACTGCCGCAAGCCAAGAGGCACTCAGGACTGCCCTGCGCACTGAAAGACGCATGGAACTGGCCGGAGAGAGACACCGTTTGTATGATATAAGACGGTGGAGAATCGCAGAGAATGTGCTCAACGGCAAGGAATGGGGCTTCGCCTACAACAAGAAAGCCGACCTCACCGCCCTCGGCCACGATTTCATAAACTATACGCCGGCCATAGACGCCAGCGGTTGTCCTGTGATGAACGAGAGCCAGCTCTCATCAGTCAAGGGCGCGCAGTCGATACACGAAAGGAGGTTCGATCCCAAGAGTGCCTATCTGTGGCCCGTGCCGACAAACGACATTCTGTCGACGGGTAACAATATAGCTCAGAATCCCGGCTACTGACAAGTCGTTTCACTCATTAAGAATCAATACTTTCGGGAATAACCCCGATGAGAGAATCGAACCGGTTTTCAAGAATTTGAAATAAAAAACATTCGCGATATGAATATAAAGAAAATAGGACTTTGTGCATTAGGAGGCGCCCTGCCTGTGGCAGGAGCGTTGGCCCAGGACGGCAGGCCGAATATAGTTCTTCTGCTGGCAGACGACTGGGGTTTCCCTCACGCAACGGTCTACGGAGACCCGGAGGTGGATTCCGGCGTGTTCGACCGCATTGCATCGGAAGGAATGCTATTCACACACGCTTACAGCGCAGCTCCCCACTCGTCCCCGTCGAGGGCGAGCATACTCACAGGAATGTATCCGCACAGGCTGAGGGATGCCGCAAGCCTGAACTGCTACTTTCCGAGAGACCTGACCGTATATCCGGAGGAACTTGAAAAGTCAGGCTACGAAACCGTATTCTGGCACAAGGGCTGGGGTCCCGGAGTGTGGGACGCGACCGGCTGGGAACATAATCCTGCCGGACGGGAAGTCAAGGATCTGGTGAAGTATATCGAAGAAGACGCACCGGAGGACAAGCCGATATGCGTATGGATGGGAAGCCGCAGGCCGCACAGGCCATACGTGGCAGGCTCGGGAGAAGCCAACGGCTTCAATCCTGCAAATATAGCCGTCAGCCCGGATATGCCGGATGCTCCTGACGTGAGGACAGATCTTGCCGACTATTACTACAATATACGGCTTTTTCAGGAAGAGTGTGCGGCAGTCATCGGCGCGCTCGAGAAAAGCGGCCGGCTGGAAAACACTCTGCTGATAGTCACAGGAGACAACGGCGACTCCTTCCCGCGTGCAAAGTCGAATCTTTATGACATGGGCTGCCACGTGCCTCTGGCTGTACGCTGGCCAGGTGTCATCGAGCCGGGAAGTGTCTGCGACGGTTTTGTGAACCTGATGGATCTCTGTGCGACATTCTATGAGGCAGCAGGAGTCAAGCCCCCGGTAAAAATGGACTCAAAGAGTCTGATGCCGGTATTCCGGGGCAAACAGGACGGCAGCCGGAAAGAAATGTATTTCGACCGCGAACGCCACACCAACACCCGCCCCGGAGGATACGGCTACCCTATGCGCTCTGTCAGGACTGATGATTTCATATTCATCCGCAATTTCCACCCTGAGCGTCTTCCTGCCGGTGTCGATCCGGTGTTCGGAGACACAGGCAACGGACCGGCCAAGGCATATATGTCGTTCCACAGGGACGAATACCCTTCGGAGATATTTGAAAGGGCCTTCGGACTGAGACCTGAGTACGAGCTTTACGATCTCAGGAAAGATCCGCACTGTCTGGTGAATGTCGCCGAAGACAAGGCATATTCCGGAATAAGGAAGAAACTGGAAGGGAAACTTGTGCGCTGGATGAAGCGCACGGATGACCCGCGTATGAATCCTGATGACATGAGCTTCGACCTGTACCCGTATGTCCGCAAAGCCATGAAGATAGCAGTGTTCGACACGAGGGGATGCGTGAAAGACAAGAGCGGACAGGCCTTGCCGTGGGTAGTCGGGCAAATGGAGGAACTGCGCGGACGCGGTGTCGAGGTCATTGAATTCCAGTCGCAGGAAAGTATGGAGGCATACGCTTCGGCCCTGGATGAGATACTGAAAAATTCAGGCCTGACAGGCAGGGAGATAACTTTCATTACGGGAGACTGTGACGGAATTCTGGCTGCCAAGAAGGTCGGAATTATTCCTGCAGGCGTGACATGGGGCGACTATGATGCCGGCCAGATGCTTATGGCAGGTGCAAGCTATGTGCTCACCGACGCGGAAGACCTCAAACTTTGCCTTGATTTCCTTTAGTCTATGAAACAGGACATGAAAACCGAGCTTAGGAAAGGCTCTACAATACTGACCTTAGAAAGGCCGGACATTGCAGAGCCTTATTACAGAGGCACCCGTTTCGACAGGAGCGGAATCATAAGCAGTCTGGAATACGGCGGACACCGTTTTGTGAGCCAGTGGTTCCGCAAATACGATCCGTGGATGCATGATGCTGTCGGAGGGCCTGCCGAGGAGTTTACGCAGCTTGGCTACGAGCGCAGCGCAGCAGGAAAACCGTTTCTGAAAATAGGTGTCGGTCTGCTGTCGTCACGGGATGAGGAATATGACCGCTTCAAGCTCTACGATGTAATCGACCCGGGACGCAGGACTTTCAGTCAGGAGGAGGACAAAGCCGTATTCGGTCATGTCATCGGGGGAAATGCATACGGATATGACTACCGCAAATGCGTCTCGATACCTCAGGACGGTAGTCTGCTGCTCGAGCACCGTCTGAAGAACACCGGCAGGGAAATTCTGGACATATATGTATACAACCACAATTTCTTTGTGCTGGACAATGCCCCTACGGGCCGCGACACTAAATTCATGCTGCCGTTCAAGCCGGCAGGGCACTGGAGAAGCGACTATGACTGTGTGGCACTGACAGAGGACGGAATAAGGTTCAGCCGCGACCTTGCAGAATCCGAAAGCGTGTTCATGGGAGACCTGAACGCAGGCAGGACTGTGGAGGGCTGGAGTTTCATACTGCAGAACAGGAATCTCAGCGTCAGTGCGTCCTCGGACGCGAAGATGGAATATGCAGTGTTCTGGTGTAACCACGATGTAGCCTGCCTGGAGCCATATACCCACATCAGGCTGAAACCGGGAGAAGAACAAAACTGGAAAATTTCATACAAATTCGGTTATCGGCAATAAGTTTCAAAAGCAAGCGTTCCGGGCCGGCCACTATTTGCGCCAACCCGGAACGCTTGCCATTATTATACGCCCCGTACTGCATTTTCCGTTCCGGGCCGGTCGCACATCAATGCACAAAGTAAGTCTTAAGAGTGTCAATGTAGTCTGCAAAGGCTGTCCGTCCCGCATCTGTTATGCGGCATACTGTACGCGGTCTTTTGCCGGCAAAGCCTTTCTCCATTTCCACATAGCCGGCCTCGGACAGTTTGTCGAGCTGGACACTCAGATTGCCGGCCGTAGCCCCTGTCTGCGCCTTTATATACACGAAATCAGCCTCTTCACAAGCAACCAGAATCGACATGACAGCCAGTCTCAGTTCCGAATGAATCAGAGGGTCTAATTTCTTGAACATACACTTTTATATTGAAAATTCATAATCAGTCCTGCAAATATAATAATTGCAGACATACCTGTCATCACCAGCATTACATCTTCCGGACATTTTATAAGACTGCAGACAGCCGCCCCTCCTACTCCGGCGACGAGTCCAAGGAACGACAGAAGCCTGAGTTTTGTCAGAGTGCCTGTAAGGGATATGCACAGGCCGAGCATAAGGACATTCCCGGCCGTAATCGGAAGAGGGGCAAGAAAGATTGCAGTAAGCCCATAGGCCATGGCAAAGAAACAGTACGACAGCCATATATGCCCTATTGTCCTGCTCAGAAAGCTCTTTGCGCCAGGCTTGGCATTGTGTTTATATACAGCCGAGAAAGCGAATCCGGCCGCTGCCATTGCAAACCACAGCCAGTTCCATGCGGGACTTCCTGTCCTGCTCCACAGATACCGCACTGCCAGTGAAGTCATACATACAAGAATTCCCCACATTATCAGAGGAATTCCCGAATCCTTTGCAAAATCACGCCTGCTTTTCTCCAAGATTTCATTCATTATGCGCAGGCTCTTTTCAGGTGTCATTTCATTCGTTTCCATTTTCATTCATTTTTTTTGTTTGTAATCAGGAACTGTTTTTCTGCCCCGTAAACAATCCGTAAAATTCGTTATGAGACAAATTATACAGTTCTTTTGCTGTCAGTTGCCGGAAAAGCCGGATATGAATCCCACCGGGCTTTTCCATTTGCCCTTCTGCCGTGGCGTTCCGGATACGCACCGGCAGAAGGAAGGTCCCGCGAAGACTTTGCAAATATAAATAAGTTTATTTTATAAACCAAATTATTTTTGTCTTTGCGGTTTTTAAAACATACTTAAGTCGTTTAATCTCTGATTCACAGGTTCTGAAGAGCAAATTCCGACACAAATTAAACGGATGAACTGTAACAATTAAAACTATCTGTCAACCGCCAATTATGCAGACCCTAAGCATCAGCGCATGGACATCCTGTGAGCGGCACAATATGGACTCAACAAATGAAACAGCAATAGATGAAGCTGAATACGGCAACCGAGAGGTTATTTTAAAATAAAACTAAGCGACCCGTATTCCTTTAAAAGTACGCAATGCGCCTTAGACACCATTATTGCAATGCGCTGTGCCGATTCTATAAAGCTTATGCCAAAGGAGCTGCACTTAGGCTCAGGCCGACGGATACGGCTGAATATCGTCTTCTGCCGGAGCAGAACCTGGAATTTTTTGATTATCCGGCAGACTGTGATACTGTTGTTGAAAGGGACTGTTATCATGACCAGGCTATTGCGCCGGATGAAGTTACCCGGCAATATACTGTAATCCCGGCAAACAGCCCTGCCATAAATATAAAGCATGAAAAAATTGACACGGATGTGGTAGAATATGCAGGGACTCATCCCGAAATTGAAATTGCAGCCGATTCTGCCCTGCATATCGGCGGTCAAATTTCAGATGCCGGCTATTTCCCGGAACATGACATTGCCGTAAAATCTGATTACAATCTGCCATACACAGCAGATGAACCGGAGGCCAAGGCAATTGAATTGTCAGATTTGCCGGAAAAATATAAAAGTCATCCTGAAAGCAAAGCCGGCAGAGATATGACGAACGAAGATAGCCTGGACTTGTTTAATATTCAGGAAGGAGACATCTATCGCTTTGATCTGTTGCATTGTATTACCAATGAAATGCTGCAAAAGACCGTTTCGGGCAAGGAATAATTCGGGAAATGAGAATTACATCGCAGCCTCAAGGAACCGCACACTAAAAGCAATCACTTAACAGAGGTGTTACCGTCACGTTCCGGACGATTATAAAGAAGCCGCGCAAGACCGAAAAAGTAACGTCTGAATCCCGGGACATGAGCCAGAAGACGGTCAAACCAACCGAGATGAGGATTCAGAAACTTTACGACAAGCCCGACATAGAACATTGCGAAAAGCGTTCCTACGCCAATGACATTCCACTGACAGCTTCCGAAAAAGACGTAGCAGCACAGTACCGCAAGCAGCACAAGGAATATATCCACACAAATCTTCACCTTTGCGAAAGGTCTCCCGACAACCTGGCTTATCGCAATCGAGATTCCCTCTCCCGGCATTGTAACAGAGCCGCAGCGCACCTCAAGGGCAATGCCTATACCCATAACCGTGCATCCGGCAAACTGTGCCAATATACGCGACAGCAAAGATGCACATTCGACCCATGAGGTCAATGCCATATTGAGATCGATAAGCCAGCCGAAAACAAAGCCGATAACGAGCTGAAACAGCTGCAACGGATCGAACTTTCCGCGAAGGATCAGAATCTGGCATAATACCAGCAAAAAATTCATGGCAATCGTATATCCTCCGACTGTCCATTCCGGAACCGCACTGATGTGACCTGCCAAAGACAGGACAAAAGGCAAAGAAGAAATCACACTGCTGCCAAGGCAGGATCTGATACACAGGACGACACCGAATGTCATCAGGTACAATGAGCACAACAGCAGCAGATGCTGCCATACAAATGAGACAAATTTTTCTTTTCTGCCAGTCGCCGAAGCCTTTTCCATTCCCGATAATTTTATGCAAATTTACGAAAATTACGGGATTCTACATAAGGCAAAGCCGTTACTCCAGCTCAAACTCGCGTTTCCATTCTTTTCCGAAGCGGCTGCGTACTGTTACAGAGACAGTCTTCGCCCTGAGTGCAGGAGTACAGCCGTAGTAGTGCACATTTTTCTTTGGACGCTGATAAGGACGTATATTAGTATCTTTCTTTGCGTTGTTGATCCGGTCGATATACGTCTGCGACACGTCCTCGATCTGCGTCATCGCCCCCATAGGCTTTCCGTCCTGACTCCATTCAAAAGTCCAGCAGTCATCGCTGTCCCAGGCATTGACAATCAGCATGGCCGGGTTGAGCAGGCTGTGCCCGGGAAGTATGACTTCGAACTGGAAGTCATCGTCATAATCGACAGGATGATACAGCCAGTCAAGCTCCTCTCCCCTCTTGCGGAAGATTTCATAACCCCTCGGAGTGGCATCTCCGCACCAGTTGACAGTCCACCACGAACCGCAGACCGCGGCAATATTATGCTCCGAAATTGTTTCTGAATACTTGAAATTATTCTGGATATGCGTGTGGCCGCTCAATATGTCTACAGGCCTGCCTTTCAATATATCCAGCAGTTCCTCTCCTCTGCCGGCCCATGCCTTGGAATAAAGTTTCCATACCGGTGCATGGGAGGCGACATAAATATGCGTATCCTGCGGAATATGAGCGAGCAGACCTTTCAGCCAGCCAAGCTCGACATCGGAGTACTCGACAGACACCTTTTTCTTGTGGAAAAAGATGTTCCTAAGTACAACCACAAGGTCTTTTCCTGCCCAGAAGGCGTAGTTCACAGGGCCGAAATCTTTCTCATAATTGAACTGGAGACGGTTGGCCTTGTCGAAGTCATGGTTTCCGACCACAGGATAGACAGGGATTCCGGCCTCCGGCATTGCCTGCTTGTAAAGAGGGTTTATAAGTTCGCCTGTGTCCCATGCTATATCACCGAGAAGCAGGGCCACTACGTTGCCGTCAGCACTGTATTTCTCCGCCTGGCCTTTTATGTCCTGGAGAGGGCCTTCATGGAAGAGTCTGAAATGTTCTTCTGTACGGCACTGGGGGTCAGCTATTGCAAAGAGGGTATAATCGTCCGTGTCCTTAGTCTTCACAAGGTCGAAGTTATATTTGGCGGCATCTGTCAAAGGCTGCCAGAACAAAGGCGTACCCGAAGAAAAGTCTGCCGTATATCCTCCCGGTGTAATCACGAATATGAATCCAGCCCCGCCGGCAGTGTCCATGGTGAAACGTCCGGCCCTGTCGGTCTTTGCAAAGCCGTATCCGTCACTGACAATCACCCCGGAAATCTTTTGTTTGCCGCATGTAACCGTACCGCTTACTTTGCGTGCATAAGCATAGCTGCAGACCACCAGCAGCAGACCTGCAATAATAATCTTCTTCATAATGTACTTGTTAATGTAAATGTTCACGACTGCCATATCATGCATCCTCTGTGACAATAGCTGTATTTTAGTGTAGTGCAAAGATAGGTATTTAGTAAATGAAAACAAAATATGTTTTCTACGGGTCAGTCCCGCTCCCTCCCTTTAAAAAAAGAAAGAAACACCTTGCACCGACAACATACAGCAATGTCGGATGCAGCCTTTGACCGGACGCGCCTTGCCCGGCCTGAGGCTTAAGCCATTCGTTCCCGAAAAGGCTTGTTTTGGGAACAATCGTGCGGAAATGCCATGCTTCGTTCCTGAAATAGCCGGTTTGGGGAACGGGAGGAGGCGTCGCGGGGTGGAGGATAACTTATTGTGAGATAACGATTTGCTTTGTTACGGGTGCCAAAATTTCGGCACCCGTTGAAGTATAAAACACTGTGTAGCAAAATTTTATCCTCCACCACGTAGCCGTCCTGCCCTAAAGCCAAAGCAGCTCAGCCCTGTAGCCCTCACGACTGTTCCCCAAAGACCACGTTTGAAAACAATCGGGCAGAAATGCCATGCTTAGTTCCAGAAAACATTGTTTTGGGAACAATCAAGCCGAAATGTTGTGCTTCATGCCAGAAAGACCAGTTTTGGAGAATGGTCGGGAGGAAACGTCGTGCAGGGTGGAGGCTAACTTGTTGCGAGATAACGATTTGCTTTGTTACGGGTGCCAAAATTCCGGCACCCGTTGAAGTATAAAACACTGTGTAGCAGAATTTTACCCTCCACCACGTAGCCGTCCTGCCCTAAAGCCAAAGCACCTCAGCACTGCAGCCCTCACGACTGTTCCCCAAAGACCACGTTTGAAAACAATCGTGCAGAAATACCGTGCTTTGTTCCCCCAAAAACACTGTTTTGGGAACAATCAAGCCGAAATGTTGTGCTTCATGCCAGAAAGACCAGTTT
>CAYMVG010000009.1:128436-136413 GCA_964394295.1 uncultured Muribaculaceae bacterium
TTACCCTCCACCACGTAGCCGTCCTGCCCTAAAGCCAAAGCACCTCAGCACTGCACCCTTCACGACTGCTCCCCAAAGACCACGTTTGGAAACAATCGTAAAGAAATGCCATGCTCCGTGCCAGAAAAGCCCTGTTTTGGGAACAATCGTACGGAAATGTCGTGTTTCGTGCCCGAAAAGCCTTGTCAAAAAAGTCATCGGTCGTTCCTGAAATGGCTTGTTTTGGGAACAATCGGGCTGGAATGTTGTGCTTCGTTCCTGAAAGTGCCCGTTTTGGGAACAATCGTACGGAAATGCCATATCGAGTCAACCTAAATCAGGAAAACTCACTCCGTTACTGAAAAGGCCCGTTTGGGGCCCGGTCCTAAACTTCAATGCCGTCAGACCGAAACGAAATTGTAAGGCAGCAACGAATTATAAAGAAATAGGTGACTAAAAATCACTTTTCAGTCACCTATTCAAGAATATTTCAGTGCGAGTCAATTACTCAGCAACGATTTCAACTGCAACAGTACCCTTGATGTCCTTGTAGCATTTTACAGTAGCCTCGTAAGTTCCGAGCTCCTTTGCATCTGCAGCAAAAACTATGTCCTTCTTGTCAACATCAATACCAGCGGCAGCAAGTGCGTCAGCAATATTTGCAGTAGTAACTGAGCCATAAATCTTGCCTGACTCGCTTACCTTTACGGCAACCTTTACCGGAGTTGCAGCGAGCTTTGCAGCAAGAGCCTCAGCGTCAGCACGAAGTTTTGCCTCCTTGTGCGCCCTCTGGCGGATATTCTCAGCAAGCACTTTCTTTGCAGAAGCAGTTGCCATGATTGCAAATCCATGAGGGATAAGGTAGTTGACAGCATATCCTGTCTTTACATTGACGATGTCGTCAGCGTGGCCAAGATTAGCCACTTCTTTCTTAAGAATAATCTCCATATAGCTGTCCTCCTTATTTCAAAAGATCCGTAACGTATGGGAGAAGTGCAAGATGCCTTGCCCTCTTGACTGCCTGGGCAACCTTCCTCTGGAATTTGAGTGAAGTACCTGTGAGACGGCGAGGAAGAATCTTTCCCTGCTCGTTGAGGAACCTCTTAAGGAACTCTGCGTCCTTGTAGTCAACATACTTGATGCCTGCCTTTTTGAAACGGCAGTATTTCTTTTTCCTGACCTCTACTGTAGGAGGGTTAAGATAACGGATTTCATTGTTCTGTGCCATAATTCTGTCCTCCTTATTTAGCCTGTTTGTTAGCTCTTCTCTTCTCTGCGTATGCTATAGCGTGCTTGTCCATAGCGAAAGTGAGGAAACGCATGATTCTCTCATCACGGCGATACTGTGTCTCGAGGTGAGAAATAACCTGAGTGTCAGCCTTGAACTCGATAAGATAATAAAAACCTGTGGTCTTCTTCTGGATAGGATAAGCAAGCTGCTTAAGACCCCAGTCCTCCTGGTACACGATCTCACCACCCTTTGAAGTGATGTAATCCACGTACTTTGCTACCGCTTCCTTCATCTGAGCCTCAGACAAAACGGGAGTTGCAATGAAAACGGTTTCGTACTGTTTGATCATTTTGTTTGTAATTAATTGTTTTATAATAATTTGCGCCCATCCGCACAGACAAACCCGTGCAAATGGGCTGCAAATATAGGAATAATTATTTGATTTTCAAGCTGCTGTTTTTAATTTTTGTAATCATAAATTTTAGAACAGCCTCCGGGCTATTTTACCGGAATATTTTCGAGAACGGCTTTCAGGAAATTCCAGCATTTGGCCACAGACGGAATATTCGCCCGCTCGTCAGGAGAATGAGGACTCAGGAGAGTCGGGCCGCATGACACCATATCCCAGGCCGGGTAGGTTCCTCCGAGAATACCGCACTCCAGGCCGGCGTGAATCGCCATTACAGCAGGCTCTTTTCCGTAGAGTTCCTTATAGACAGACTTCATTGCGGCAAGAATAGGCGACGCTGCATTCGGCGCCCAGCCTGAATAGCCTCCGGTAAACTCCACCTCGCAGCCTGCAAGTTCGAATACGCTTCTTATTTTGAGCGCAAGGGCATCCTTTGCAGAATCCACACTGCTGCGCAACAGAGTGCTCACCTTGAACTGTCCGCGGTAAATGCTGACCATAGCCATATTGTTGGAAGTCTCGACGAGCCCCGGCATCTGGTCGCTCATCCTCTCGACTCCGTCAGGACAGGCAATCACAGCCTTGACGAACCTCATGGCAGCCTCCTCATTCACATACAGGCAATCCTCATGGTCGCAGCACTCCCCTTCCGTACACTCGTAAGGTGCGAAAATGAACTCGGCACCGGTATCTGCAACCTTGTATTCCTCCTTAATCTCGGCAGCGACACGTGCGACGGCAGCCTCGGCAGCAGCAAGTTTCTCAGGAGCGACATATACCGTAGCGAAAGCCTCCCTCGGGATCGCATTGCGCAGAGTGCCTCCCTCAAAATCGACAAGTTTGGCATCAGCCTCTGAAATAAGCGCATAAAGCGCCCTCGCAGCCACCTTGTTGGCATTGGCACGGCAAAGGATGATGTCCATTCCGGAATGTCCGCCCTTGAAGCCCTTGACAGCAAGAGAATAGCACAGCCAGCCATCCGGAGCATCCTTGCGCTCATACGAGGCGGTTGCCGTTGCATCAAGCCCTCCGGCACAGCCTATATACAATTCACCCTCAGTCTCTGAGTCGAGGTTTATCAGAATGTCGCCATCAAGCATACCAGGCTTCAATTCACGCGCTCCGGTCATGCCGGTCTCCTCATCGACAGTCACAAGCAGTTCGACAGGACCGTGTTTCAGGTCGGAAGACTCCAGGACAGCCATTCCCATAGCGACTCCAAGGCCGTTGTCTGCTCCGAGAGTCGTTCCTGCCGCCCTTACCCAGTCACCGTCGATGACAGTCTTGATAGGATCTTTCCCGAAGTCGTGCACAGTGTCCGCATTCTTCTGAGGCACCATGTCGATATGCCCCTGAAGTATCACCCCTTTGCGGTCCTCCATGCCCGGAGTGGCCTTTTTGCGTATAATCACGTTTCCTATTTCATCTTTCAGAGTCTCCAGTCCGAGAGACTTTCCGAATTCGTACAGATAATCCGCAGCAAGCGATTCATGCTTGGACGGACGAGGAATCTGCGTCAGCGCATGGAAATTCTTCCATACGATCTGCGGGTCGAGTTCTTTTATTTCCATAAATTACAAATTTATTTAAGTATCACATTGACAGGCACAGAGCTTTCGCGTCCGAGCTGGAATACAGGCATTCTGCTCTGCATGAGAAGATTGACGCCATCGAGAAGCTTTACCGTACACATAGACGGTATGCGGTAATATACAAGAGTCTCCTTTTTGTTTTTCAGATCAGCAGCGGAAAGCACAGGTTCAGAGAACTGCTGAGGTACAATCTCCATGACCACAGGCTTGCCGGAAAGGTTGTCGGCAGGGACAAGTCCTGCCGTGTCGGACATACGGAAAGCCACATAAATCTGGCTTTCTCGTCCGGCCTCCGGAATCACCTCGAACCTCATCTTCTGGGTCTGGAAATCCGAATATCCGGCAAAGAGTGTCATATATTCCTTTTCAAGACGGGTTATCTCCTCGATTGCAGCTCCCATAGCCTCGCCGCTGTAAGTGGCATCAGTATCTCCGGTGACGATCTGAAGACGCTGCCTGCGGAGTTTGAGAATCATCTGCGCAGTCTCGGAAGCCCTCTGCTCGAGCGACTTTTCCACAAGCATGCTCTGCTGTACGGAAACCTTGTCATATACGGACTCCTTTTTGTCATTGCGGTACAGGGTCGCCGATTCAGATGTAAGATTGGACGACACTCCCTTGTCGGAGAAGTCGCCCTTGCCACCCGTTGCGAAACGCCACAGGGCACAGTCAGCTGATGTCGCATCGGAAAAAGACACGAATCCGCCGGCAGCCAGCTTCAGAAAAGATCCTTCAATCTGCCCTTTCTTGACATTCACTGAGTACCTTCTGCTCTGGTCGGCTTCGAGCATAGGAACTATCTGAATCTGCGTAAGGCTGAAAGATGTCTCATCTTTCTGACGGGCCTTGATGCCGAGATACTTTTCTGCATATTTGGCATAAGGACCGGCATAGAACCTTTCCTGTACGGCCTCAACTTCCAAAGTTATCGTTGTCGACGGAAGGGAGTATGTCAGAAAGCCTTCCGGGTCCGAAGTTCTCTTTTGGGCAGGCAAAGCCAGCGGCAAAGTCATCATGGCCGCAGCCATGACAGTTTTAAATATATGTTTCATATCATAAAAAATTTTTATTTCCATCTTTTGTGAGACCAAAGCCAATTGCAAGGAGTCTCACGGATTTCCTCCTCGAGCAAATCAAAATACTTCCTCAACATTTCCTCCGGAGAAACAAGGGAAGCATCATCGTACATTGGAATGAAAACGATTTCGTATTTTCCGCGGCGGAGCCGCTTCATTTTCATATAGACGACACTGTGACCGCATTTGTTGGCCAGACGGACACTTCCGAGCATGGCCTTTGTCTGCTGGTGCAAAAACTCGCCGACTTCGTAGGCAGACTGGTACGGATACTGGTCGGCTATATAGGCGTATATTTTCTTTTCATTCCTGTGTTTCAGGACATAACGCAGGATATCGTCTGTTTCAACAGTACAGTCTCTTCTTTCATCCACCAGCGGAGCGACGCGGTTCTCGCAGAAGAACTCATTTGAAAAATCGTTGTGAAGCCTTTTATATACGACACGGATATTGTTTTCGCCTACACCCAGCGTTTTTCCGCGGCCGTCAGGATAGGCAAGGATTCCTCCCAGAAGCTCCCAGTTGCCGCAATGCGAGCAAAGAACGGTGACAGACGGGGATTTTTCAAAGGATGCATAAAGTTCATCTCTGCCGTTCAGGATAACGATGCCGCTGTCATACAGCCTCTTGGCATCAGAGGCACCGAACCAGAGCGTTTCCGCCATAATCTCGCCGAGGTGCTCATAATATTTGTCTGCTATATCCTTAAGCTCAGCGTATTTTTTTTCAGGGAACGACCTCGCCAGATTCGTCATCACGACATCGCTCCTGTATCTTGCGACATCCCTGACAATCCAAGCCGCGAATTTGCATACCGCATAATGAAAGCCCAGAGGCAATTTGCCGAAGAGCTTCACCAAAGCGAGGACCATCTTTACTCCTATATATTTCATTATCAAATCTTTTACAAATCACGAGCATGGTACCGGCACAAAAGACCCAGCGCCGGAAACCCGACCCGAAGTACAAATATAGCAAAAAGCCGAGAGCAAACGTCAAATTTATTTGTAAAGTTTACCGAGGCGCAGGCGTATATATGTACCGCAGGTACAAATTAGCAAAAAGCTGAGAGTAAACATTAAATTTATTTGAATGTTTACCGAAGCGCAAGCGTATATATGTGCAAAGCACAAATTGGCAAAAAGCCGAGAGCAAACGTCTAATTTATTTGTAAAGTTTACCGAGGCGCAAAACGACAGATCAGTCCGAAAATTAAATCAAAATAAATTTATTACCTTTGCAGCCGGCTTGTCCAGGCCATGCGAATTGCGGGAAAGCCGCGGAATTCCGCCAGAAAACAACTGATAAACCAAATAATTATGTTCAAAGGTCAACCAAAAGGACTATTCGCCCTTGCTCTCGCCAATACAGGAGAGCGATTCGGCTACTACACGATGCTCGCGATTTTCCTCCTGTTCATCCAGGCAAAGTTCGGATTCAGCGCAGCAGCTGCGACACAAATCTATTCAATATTCCTCGCAGGAGTCTATTTCATGCCTTTCTTCGGAGGAATTCTTGCAGACAAATTCGGTTTCGGCAAGTGCGTGACCCTCGGAATCGGAGTCATGTTCCTCGGCTATCTCTGCCTGGCAATCCCGACAGGAGCTGATGCCATAGGCAAAGTGACCATGTTCGGGGCACTTACCCTCATCGCAATCGGAACAGGACTTTTCAAGGGAAATCTCCAGGTAATGGTCGGCAACCTCTACGACGACCCGAAATATGCTGCGAAACGTGACTCTGCATTCAGCCTGTTCTATATGGCCATCAACATCGGAGCCATGTTCGCCCCGTCAATGGCAAAGGCCGTGACAAACTTCTTCCTTTCTAAGTCTGCCCTCGTATATGACGCCAACATCCCTGCACTTGCCCACCAGTGCATGAACGGCACAATCACACCGGAAAACCTCTCGAAGCTCGAAGGCCTTGCGGCATCCATGCCGGGTGCAGCAGGAATGGACATGGTGAATTTCAGCAACTTCTACATCGAGAAACTCTCGACAGCATACAACTACGGCTTTGCCGTCGCCTGCCTGTCACTTATACTTTCAGTAATCATCTACTTCTGCTGCCGCCCTTGGTTCAAACACGCAGACGTGAATGCAAAGCAGGCCAAGGCGGCCAACGTGGCAGAAGCAGAGCTTACGCCAGAACAGACAAAGAGCCGCATCACAGCGCTCGTACTGGTGTTTGCAGTGGTTATCTTCTTCTGGATGGCCTTCCACCAGAACGGAGCGACAATGACCCTGTTCGCACGTGACTACACAGCCAATGCGGCAGAGGGAATTACAAGAATCGGCTTCAACATCTGGAGCCTCGCCCTCATTGCTATCTCTGTTTATACGCTTTTCGGAATATTCCAGTCAGAGACGACAAAAGGAAAACTGATCCAGGGTGCGGCAACCCTCGTCCTTTGGGGAGGTGCGGCTGCCCTTTATCTCGGAATGCCTGAAAAAGTGTGCATACTTCCTTCCGATTTCCAGCAGTTCAATCCGTTCTTTGTAGTGGCCCTCACTCCGGTTTCGCTTGCAATCTTCTCGGCCCTTGCGAACAAAGGCAAAGAGCCTTCGGCACCGCGCAAGATCGGACTGGGAATGTTCGTTGCCGCTGCTGGCTTCCTCATCCTTACCGCAGGCTCTCTCGGTCTCGCCTCACCAAAGGAACTCGGCGGAACGGTAAGCCCTGACCTCATCTCGCCAAACTGGCTCATCTCTACATATCTCGTGCTTACTTTCGCGGAGCTCCTCCTTTCACCTATGGGTATCTCATTCGTGTCTAAGGTGGCCCCTCCTAAATATAAGGGAATGATGATGGGAGGCTGGTTCGCTGCGACTGCAGTAGGAAACTATCTCGTGTCTGTTCCCGGCCTGCTTTGGGACAAGCTCCCTCTGTGGGGCGTATGGGCAGTGCTGATCGCACTCTGCGTCCTCTCTGGACTGTTCATGTTTGCCATGATGAAAAAACTCGAGGCTGCGACAAAATAGCCAGCCTTTACAAATAAAGTGAATTGCCCCCAAAAGTTTTGTGTCTAACTTTTTGGGGGCAATTCAAAAAACAGAGGCTGTCCAACCGGTCATATTTTAACGATCCCCACCCGAGGCAGAGTTAATTCTGTCGGGAGGGGATTTCTAATTTCGGAGATTTGTTGGGTGTTTCCTTTTATTTGTTCAGTCTTCTCAAGTGTTAAATCAGGCTCAGCAGAAAATTCAGTGAGGACAAAAATATAGGTTAGCCAAGCGGATAAGAAATGATATTTCAAAACATCGGTGTCCATACATATATATAAAGTGATTATCAACCTTGTTGCCAGAGGTAAGATTCCCCACCGAATCCATCGCGTAATCACCTATATATCTGCATATTATCATTGATTAAAAATTTTGCAGGGTAGCCATAATTTCAAAAACAAGGAGTCTGCAATGGGATTTCCAATGTGATTCTTTATACATCATTATGGTGTGGCATTCGCAATTGTTTCGGGAACAATAGGGCTAAAATGTCGTGTTTCGTTACAGAAATGCCTTGTTTGGGGAACAATCAAACTGAAATGTCGTAGTTCGTTCCTGAAAAGCACTGTTTTGGGAACGGAAGGACAGGAGGCGTCGCGGGGTGGATGATAATCTATTGTGAGACAGAGAATTAGTTGACAACGGGTGCCGTATTTTTGGCACCCGTCGGAGTGTAAAACAT
>CAYMVG010000010.1:0-135296 GCA_964394295.1 uncultured Muribaculaceae bacterium
AACAGGGCTTTTCGGGAACGGAACACGACATTTCAGTACGCCCGTTCCCAAAACAGGGCTTTTCGGGAACGAAGCACAACATTTCAGCACGACTGTTCCCAAAACAGGGCTTTTCGGGAACGAACGGCTGCATTTCATGTCGACTGTTCCGGAAATCAGGCTTTTTGGGAACGAAATGAGTTTTCCTGATTTAGGTTGCCTCGATATTGTCTTATCTCTATAAGAAGTTGACTCAGTTTTTACGTTATTACTGATATTTGTTGACCTCAGGCAGTTATTCCTGAAGTTTGTTTACTCACCGTGTCTTGTCCCTGTCAGGGGTTGACTGAAGGCCGCAGGCCGGAAGGAGCCCCCTGACAGCTGGACAAAGGTAAACTATTTTCAGGGATATCCAACTTCGACTTGATTGCATTTTCCCTGTAGCTGTGCCATTTCTTTTCAAGTTCACCGCTGAGAGATGCCGCCTGGGCCGGAGTCATCATGTTGATACTCATGTGAGGTCTTCTGTTGTTATAGAAGATCACGGCGTCAGACACGGCATCGGTTACATCAGTGATGGACATGAAGACCCTGTCTTTCAGAAGTTCATTCTTCATTGTGTTGTTGATGCGCTCGGCCCGGGCATTGTCTTTGGGGTCGCCTGTTTCTGTCATGCTGATGCGGATATTGTTGTCCCTCAGCATCCTGACATATTCCAGGCTCGCGTACTGACAGCCTCTGTCTGAGTGATGTATAAGGTTGTGTTCCTTGCCCCCGATGCGCCTGAGGGCCATCTTAAGAGCCGCCATGGGATATTCGGTCCTCAGGGTGTCCCCGACACTCCAGCCCACTGTCTCCTTGCTGTAGGCATCAAGTATCAATGACAGGTAGCAGAAGCGGCAGTTGCCGTCCGGCCTCCGGATCGGGATATATGTTATGTCGCTTACCCACAGCTGGTTTGGGCCGGTGGGGATGAAGTCCCTGATGATGTTCGGGAAGGTCGGAAGACCATGGGTGGAGTCGGTCGTGCGTGGCTTGCGCATCTTAAGACGCACTTTCATGCCTGACCCGGCCAGAAGTGCCGTGAAGGCATCCCTGCCAAGGATTTTCTCACCGTACCGGAACTCATGCTGATACATGAACCATATCTTCATGATGCCCATCCCGGGATCATCCTGACGTATGTTCATGGCATACTCAATCGCGAACGAGCGCATGGCGGCTCTCATCAGAGCGCGATGCCCGTCATACTTGTAATAGGCCTGCCTGCTCTTGCCAAACAGCCCGCAAAGGGCCTGCACCTGATATAGCGCAGGCTCTTTCGCGTGCAGGTTCTCTACCGTTTGGCGCCAGCTTTTTTTCTTATCGGGATATTGAACCGGGCTTCAGCCACGTTGATCATCCCGTCATATGCATCCCGAGCCAACTCGGCCTTACGCAGCTCCGCCTCAAGCTCCGCGATGCGGGCCTGGGCGTCTTTTTCGGACATGGGCCTTGTCTCTGTCTGCTTTTGAGGCATATCCTGTTCTTTGTTTGCAATGGCAAAGTTAGCAATCCTGCGGAAAATCGTGGACGTTGACAGGCCTGTCGCACGTCCGATCGCCCTCATGGACATGCCTGCGTCATGCATCTCTTTGATTTCTGCGGCGGATGTATATGGAGCCGCATTTGGATGGTCCGGAAGATTTGCGGACTTATACATGTTAATCCATCGCCAGATGGTGGTCCGGCCTACTGGAACTCGCCTGGATATGCGATCTTTTCCCATGCCTTCTTCAAAATGCAGTCTGATTACTTCTGCGAAATAATGCTGTTGTTTTGTTGTGTGTAAGTACATAAGTTGATTTTTGATAGTCAACTTTTTTTAGGGAAAGACACTGATGACTTTTTTGCCCGATTGTTCCCAAAACAGTGTTTTTCTGGAACAAAGCATGGCATTTCTTCACGACTGTTTCCAAACGTGGTCTTTCGGGAACGTGAGGGCTGCAGTGCTGAGGTGCTTTGGCTTTAGGGTAGGACGGCTACGTGGTGGAGGTCAACGTTTTATTACACAGTGTTTTACACTTCATCGGGTGCCGAAATTTTGGCACCCGTCACGAAGCAAATCATTGTTTCATAACAAGTTAGCCTCCACCCTACACGGCGTTTCCTCCTGACCATTCTCCAAAACTGGTCTTTCTGGCACGAAACACGACATTGCAGAACGACTGTTCCCAAAACGAGCAATATCGGGAACGGACAGCTCAGAGGCGTTGCCGATGTAAAGTTCTTCTTTTCAAGCTTGCCAAACACATACTCTTGAGACAGAACCCAAATATGACATCCTCCGGGATTGGTGTACACTTTTGAAGTTATTTGACCGATTCTCTTTGCCGTCTATCTGACTATTTTATAACGTTCATGTCACAGCGGGTATCTTTGTGGATTTTGTCGTATATTTGCGCGATGTGGCGTACTTTCATTGCAGGATTGGGAGATGATTGTGCGGCTTTCACAAAAATATAAAATTTGACTGTATGAAACATGTGAAAAATGAAGCAGAGGAGAGGGCGAAGGGGATATATATTGTGACGGCTGCAGGCAGTGCAGTCAATGCACTGCTTCTTATCCTGAAATTCCTGGCCGGAATCCTGGGAAATTCTGCGGCCATGATTGCCGATGCGGTGCATTCCCTGTCGGATTTTATTACCGATATCATCGTCTTTGTATTTGTGCGCATATCCAACAAGCCGGAAGACAAGGAACATGACTACGGGCATGGCAAATATGAGACTCTTGCGACCCTGCTCATCGGAGTCATCCTTTTTATCGTTGGTCTTGGCATATTCTGGAACGGAGCGTCAGCGATCTACGGCGTTGTTTTCAGAGGAGAGCAGCTTGAAAGTCCTGGCATGGTGGCTCTTGCGGCGGCCATTGTGTCGATTGTCCTGAAAGAAGCACTTTATCACTATACCATTGCAAGGGGCAGAAAACTCGGCTCTCAGTCTGTAATTGCCAATGCCTGGCATCACAGAAGCGATGCTTTCTCGTCGATAGGAACAGCCGCAGGAATCGGCGGAGCTATTTTCTTGGGTGACAAATGGACAATTCTCGATCCGGTGGCAGCAATTGCCGTGAGTTTTTTCATCTGCAAGGTCGCAGTACAGCTTGTAATTCCGTGTTTCGGAGAACTGCTTGAAAAATCTCTTCCGGAAGAAACGGAGAGTGCCATACTTCAGATTATCAAGGACTTTCCGGAAGTCAGCGATCCGCATCACCTGAGGACACGCCGCATCGGAAACTATTGTGCCGTAGAGGTTCATCTGCGCATGGACGGAGACACGCCTCTCGCAAGTGCACACGAAACGGCGACAGCCATAGAATCCCGCATCAAAACTCTTCTCGGCCCTTCAACACTCATAAGCATTCACCTCGAACCGCTCAAAAGCCGCTGCTGTCTGCAATCCGGCCAATAAACTCACTTACCTAAGTTCTTCGTGAGTGCGTACAGTAATGGAGGAGCTTTGCAATGCGTCTGTTATCGGGGTCAGGCCGGTGTCGCCGGTGTGATATGGAATCAGGACTGACGGCTTTATACTTCCGGCGGCCTCTATGCACTGGGCCGGTGTCATGGTGAACGGCTGGTTTACAGGCAGGAAGGCGACATCGATGTGTCCGAAATCCCTCATCTCCTCTATGTCCTCGGTATCGCCGGCGACATAGACCCGGAAACCGTTGAAATCAAGTATATAACCATTGCCGTCTCCCTTCGGATGAAACTTCAGATGGCTCTCTGTGGTATTATAGGCAGGTACAGCCGTAATACGCAGCACATCCTGTCCTATGGCTACCGACATGGTGTCCCCGTTGTCCATGACTTCACCGTAACCGAGCTTTTCCTGCGAACTCCTGTTCAGAATAACTCTCACGCTGTTTTTTGCCGTCTGTTCCTCTATGGCACCCGGGCAGAGATGGTCCGAATGTCCGTGCGTAACGAGAATCAGTTCATTTTTCCCGAAACAGCCGTAGTCGAACGCCTGCCCCTTATATTCAGTTACCGGATCTATAAGAATGCCATAGCCTTTCCAGTCCATTGCAAGCGAGCCGTGATTGACACACCATATTTTCAGCTGGCCGTCCATGAATGTTTCGGCGGGAAACGGAATCCTTGCCTTTGAGTCTTTCTCCGGTACGGTGGCATAAGCTGATACAGTGCCGGAAACCGTTGCGATAACTATTGCTGAAATGAGTGAAAATTTATTCATACTTGTGAATATTGCATAGTGTGAAGCCTTTATTTTACAGGTTTGACCCCGATTCCGGGAGCATCATTCAGCGTGATTTTGCCTTGTTCGAGCTTCATTCCTTCAAAACAGTCGTTCGCTATCAGAATGTTGCCGTCGAGGTCTGCCCATTTCATTTTCGGAGCAAACTGTGCGGCTGCCGATATAGCTACGGAAGTCTCGGTCATGCAGCCTATCATCAGCTTCATGTCGAGTGCCGCGGCGAGCGATACCATTTCCCTTGCCTCACGCATACCCGTACATTTCATCAGTTTGATATTGATTCCGTGGAACGCGCCCTTCAGACGAGGCAGATCTGTCAGCCTCTGGCACGATTCGTCAGCTACAATCGGAAGCGGACTGCGCTCGGTCAGCCACGCGTGGGAATCGAGGTCATATTTGCCCATCGGCTGCTCTATCATCACGATTCCGTTCTCTTTCAGCCAGCCTGTCATGTCAAGGGCATAATAGCGGTCTTTCCAGCCCTGGTTGGCATCTATGAAAATCGGAGTGTCCGGGTTTACGCTGCGTATGAGCCTTATCATCCTGCGGTCCTGTTCGTCTCCGCGGCCGAGCTTGACTTTCAGAATCTTTGACCACGAGGCCTCCTCTGTCTTTTTCAGCACAGTACCGTCAGATGCATCCCAGCCGATTGTATAGCAGGTGTGAGGTGTCGTCTCCGCGTTCCAGCCCCAGATTTTCCACCACGGCTGGCCCATGATTTTCCCGACAAGATCGTGCAGGGCAATGTCGACAGAAGCCTTGGCTGCAGTATTGTTGATGGCAATCGCATCCACTTCTGCAAGAATGTCGTCGAGACGGAACGGATCATTGAAACGGGGGAGTACGTCACTGCCTACTTTTTTCAGAAATTCATTAACGGAGGCCTGTGTCTCTCCGAGATACGGTGGCATCGACGCCTCACCGTAGCCCGTATATCCGTCCCAGCTTATTTTTGTCAGGACAATCGGTGTAGTGTCGCGCGACGAGCCTGAAATGCTGAATGTGTATTTCATCCTGGCCGTAAAGTTCTCCCATTCAAGCCGGATTTTTCTGTCTCCGGCTGCTTTTCCGTCCGGCCTGACCATGCTGCCTCCGGTAGAACAGGCGGCCTTTCTTTCTCCGCCGAAAGCCGGTGATATGCTTATTGCCGCTGCGGCCATTGCGGCCTGTCTGATGAATTGTCTTCTGTCTGTCATGTCGTGTATGAAGCCTTGCTGAATTTTCCTGGCAACCGGACAAACTTACGAAAAAATGTGCAATTTCCATATATACAGATGCGCAATCGGATAAAAAGATGCTGCCGCCTATAGGTGATATAAAAATAATATATAAATTTGTCGACAAGTGAACTTAACAAAATCTTCTCCCCGATGAAAAGGTTCATTCTTTTGGCATATGTGGTATTGTCCTGTACCGTACTCTCGGCACAGGATTTTAGTGTATACGGTATCGTCGTCGATGAGAGCGGAGATCCTGTTCCATATGCGGCGATTGTTGAAGAAACTCTTTTGCGCGGAACCTACACCGAAAAAAACGGAAGCTTTGTCCTCATGCTTCCGAAGGGCAGGCATACAGTTACTGTAATATATACAGGTTATCGCACGGAACACAGAACAGTGGACGTAAGAAGCCGTCTTGACACGCTCCGTTTTGAAATGAAGGAGGAGACTCTTATGATGGACAAGGTGGTTGTCACGGCAAAGAACGTGGACAGCAACAACGGCACCAGCGCATACCGGGTGGACAATCAGGCCATACAGCAGATTCAGGCCATGAATCTCAACGATGTGATGTCGCTGCTTCCCGGAGGAAAACTCGGTGCGCCTGATTTCAACTCGGTGCAGCAGGCCAATATCCGTTCTGCTGTCACATCTTCATACAACAGTTTCGGAACTTCCGTGATAGTGAACGGAATGGCACTAAGCAATGATGCCAATATGCAGGCGGCCAATCCGGGCGCAGGTCTCGGAGGAAGCAACTCCACAGTTGGCGGTGGCATAGACCTAAGATCGATTTCCGCAGCCGGAATAGAGAGCGTAGAAGTCATAACCGGAGTTCCTTCTGCAAAATACGGCAATCTCGCTTCCGGAGCCATAATCGTCGAGAGCAAGGTCGGCACGTCTCCTCTTTATGTGTCGGCAAATGTAAACGCTACATCTTACCAGGGCGCGGTGTCGAAGGGCTTTCTTCTCGGAAAGAAAGGAGGCGTCATGAATGCAGACCTTTCATATACATATTCTCAGGACAGCCCGGTACAGCGCAAGAACTATTATCAGAACATCAGCTTCGGTGCGCGCTGGATGAAACAGATAAGCAAGAAACTCGACTGGAACAACACAATATCCCTCCAAAGCTATTTCGGCTTCAACGGACAGAGATATGAGCCGGAAGAAAAAATCCGGAATGTCTCCAATGTGAACAGCGAAAACATTAATCTCAGTGTCACAGGAAACATGACATTCAGAAAAGCCTGGATGCTCAGTTACTCCTTTACCGGAAGCATAAACAACCAGTTCTCGCATTACAAGACATCCGAGGCCGGTCCTTTGCCTCTGACCGAAGCCCTCGAAAGCGGTACCTACATTACCGGATATTCTCCGATACTTTTTTCTGCAGAGCAGATTATGAAAGGGCTGCCTGTGACTCTCGGCGCAAATGCTGACCTGAGCAAGAGCATCAAAAAGGACAAATGGTCATTCAATTTCCTGACAGGACTTCAGTACAGCTATGACAAGAACTTCGGAAAGGGAAGATCCATTGTCGGAAGTGTGGCTACTGCCGGCGGAGGAATCGGGGCCAGAAATGCCAATTTCTATGAAGTTCCGGCCTCCAACACACTCTCTGCCTATCATGAGACGTCCATGTTCTATGGCGGCAGAGCTGTCGCTCCGCGTCTGCGTCTCGGACTGCGGTATGACTTCATGAACGGAAGATACAACCTTCTCTCTCCGCGTCTGTCCGCCTCCGTAAAATTCGTCGAGCGTCTCCGTCTGCGTGCTTCATGGGGACTTGCCTACAAGGCCCCTGCGATGATACAGCTTTATCCCGGCCCTGCCTATTATGACTATACCAACCTCAGCTGGTATGCGACTGATCCCGCGGAAAGGCTCGCGGTCGTAAGTACCTATGTGTATCAGCCGACCAACGGACACCTGAGGCCGAGCCATACAAATACAGTAGAACTGGGAGCGGATTTCGATGCTCCGTGGCTCAATGTCAGGCTTACTGCCTACCACAAGATACTTGCAGGCGGAATTTCTCATTCTCCGGAACTGCTTCTGCTTAACCGCCAGAATTTCAAGGTCGTTGAAACTCCGAAAGGCCAGCCTCCGGTCGTGGTGCCGGACGAGGGAAACATTGACATTCTCGTACGCGAGAAGCTGGTAATGAAAAACAACATGAAGGAAGTGACGGACGGTGTGGAACTTACCATAGAGCCTCCCCGGATAGAACAGACTCATACCGAGTTCAATTTCCAGGCAAGCTATGTCCGTACACGGCAGATCGACGACGGATATTATTTCCAGCTTTCGCGTTATGTCGTGGGTGACGCCAAGGCGCGCTACGGTGTCTATGACAGGACGGAATATATTTCGCGTGTAAGTTCGGGCCGCCTTACTGCAATTCAGCACATGCCGTCTCTCAGACTGATTTTCACCCTCAGCACTGAACTTAATTTCGTGAATTACCGTGAACCTGTGCCGGCCTCCCTCTATCCAGTGGCCTATTATGACGGGGATGGAGATTTTCATGAAATCCCGCTTTCCGACAGAGAATCGAGTCAGTATGCCGACCTGAAATTGCCTGACGCCACATTTGAGATCAGCGATAAGAAGCCCGTATATGCCAATTTCCATCTTCAGATAAGAAAAGAAATCAGGGGCGGACACTCTTTCAGCCTGTATGCCAATAACTTCCTGTGGTATAACCCTACATACGTCTATAACGGAGTGCGGAGAACATTGAACGACACGGTGAATTTCGGATTCGCCATGTCATTCAGGATAGGAGGAAAATGACAATCCCAAATTATTAATATCAAATAGAACGAATTATGAACAAAATTCTGAAAAATGCAATTTTTGCGTGCCTTGGAACATTGCTTGCGGCGATGTGCTCGGTTTCTTGCGAGAATCTGAAATCAGGCGATTCTTACCTCGGCACTGTCACAGTGACCATTGCTGCACCTGAGGGACTGAATGACTTTGACTTTACTGTTGTGGCCGTAAAGGCGACAAATACGACGGACGGAGTAGTGAAAGAAGTGAATGCCGACGAAAACGGCGTAGCCTATATAGAGGGACTTACAGCAGGTTCTTACAATATCAGCGCCGCCGGAAATTTCGGACAGATTGCCGTTGTCGGAGCTGTGAACGGAGTGCTTGTGACTTCAAAGGAGAATACGGACACGAAACTTGAACTGCTTGTCGGCGGTTCTGCCTCAGGACTTGTAATCAAGGAAGTCTTCTATTCAGGACACAGTATGATGTATGATGCCGGCATGGTTACGATGATGAAGGATTCATTCGTGGAAATCTTCAACAACAGCGGTGAGACGCAATATCTCGACGGCCTGTATATCGCCAATCTGTGGAGCTATTCAAAGGCTGAGTCCGGTGGAGATGCCCCTGATTACTCTATGTCCACAGATCCGTCTCTGGACAAGAATTATGTCTATGCCGACATAGTTGTCAGGATTCCCGGAAACGGAAAGGATTATCCGCTTGCGCCGGGAAAAAGCTTCCTTCTTGCAGCCAATGCGATAAACTTCAACAAGGAACTTCGTGACGCCATGACAGATCCGGACAGCTGGTTTGCGGATATGATTACAGAGGAGAGCCTGGCTCACATTATAGACTTGTCTATAGCCGATATGGAGAGCTATGCCGTAACCTGGCTGCAGGGACAGGGCCGTGACGGAAACGATTATTTCGACCTGGACAATCCTGATGTACCGAATGCCGAAAACATCTACTATGAATCGAATCAGGATTTCTTTTTCCTTGACATGAACGGAGCGAGCGTCGTGATTGCGCGTCCCGACAAAGCCCTCACATCCGGTGACATCTATACATACAAATATGCTGTCGGAGGCGAAAACAAAGAGAAAATGCTGATGAAAATACCGGTGTCTTCCGTGCTTGACGGCGTGGACAATGTGCGTGACCTCGAATCGGCAAAATGGAAATGCCTGACCAGCACTGTCGACCTCGGCTTCTGCTTCATTCCTGATGACTTCGGCGGTATGACCAACTACAGCATCCGCCGCAAGGCCGATTCCGCCAAAAGTGCGGAGGCAGGCCGCCTTGTGCTTGCCGACACGAACAATTCCGGCGAAGACTTTGAAGCCGTCGAACCTCCTACACCTAAGGGAGGATATGACGGATATACCCTTTAAGAGGCTGTTTGGATTCAGATAAACTTAAAAACGGCTTTCAAACCGGGAGATGAAACTGGGAAGAATCATAATATCGCTTTTCCTGTCTGCTGTGTGTGTCCTGATGACGTATGCACAGCAGGCCAGCTTTTCTGCGCTGCCTGTATATTCCGAAAGGGAATTCAGCACGGTGCAGTATGACTATACATATTCATACAATCCTGCGGCTCTCTCCTGGTGGGACTATGAGACCATGTCGGTCGCAGGTGCCTCTTTCACATACGGCAAAGGCTCCTTGCATCATCCGCAGACATACGACCGCATTGCAAAGGCGACTGTCCTGACGGAATCCGTTCTCAGGCAGCCGGAGAAAAAATGGACTTTCCACGGAAAATTCATATATGAGAACGGCAGTGCAGACAGCGTACGTACCAATCTGTCATACAGACTGCGTGAGTCAGGCTCTCCGTCATTCTATTTCTGCCGCAAGACGGCCTCAAGATGGAATCTGCAGAAATACGGTCTTCAGGCAGCTGCATCGAGACAGATAGGGAAGAGATGGTCTGTCGGAGGCCAGGTTGAATATACCGGAGACCTTGCTTTCAGAAAAAGCGATACCCGCAATCAGCAGACCACGCTGACTATCCATGCCGTGCTTTCCGGAAGTTTCATGATAACGCGGAGCCATATTCTGAGCCTCGGAGCCGACTTCCTCAGAACCAAGGAGAAACCGTTGTTCAGCCGCGCCTACAATACGGGACCGGACTACAACACCTGTCTTATGAACGGACTGGGGACTTATATAAAGGATTTGGAGTCAAATGTCTCCTGGCGTGAAATCGTGCCCGGAGCCTTTGTACAGTGGATTCAGAGGAGTTCCGCAAACCGTGCGTCAGTGACATACAAATTCTCCGACGGCAACGACAGATGGATGAACAATGCCATGCAGTCGGAAAGCGGACAGGACATCTGGACCAAATACTGCTATATGAGACACAGTCTGCTTTTTTCCGATATCGTGACCTTAGGCAATTCTCTGCTGAATATCCGCGGAGACGGTCAGTTTACTTCCGGCAGAGGCCATTCATGGAACAAGACGACTTCCGTCTATATTCAGAATTACGATTTCCGCGGAATAGATGCCGGACTTGATTTGGAATGGCGTCCGGGACGTACTGTCGTGAAGCAGATCTCAGCCGGGGCGGGCTATGTTTCCGACACTCGCCGTGACAAAAGCTATGACTATCTGTTTTCATCTTCCTCGATAGAGGCAACCGCCTCGCTCCTTTTTGGGTTTGGTGCGGGAAAGGCTGAACTGACTGCCGGAATCGACGGAATATATCACTGCTGCACCGGATTGACCAGTGAGCCGGGTGCCGCAGTCGAATCGAACAACGAGTACACGAAATATATCGGTGTGCCTCTTGCCCGGTGGGCTGGTACAGACTATGCCTGTGCCGGTATTCTTTTCAATGCGGACGTTCCGGTAAAGAACGTCCTTGCAGGCATCGGCATAAAGGCTGATTACAGCCTTCCGGCAGGAACTGTGTCCGAGACTTACCGCAATACAGGATTTTTCGGAGGACGGATTTTTCTGAATGTATATTTTTAACTGAATGACAATGAACAAGAATTTAATGAAACTGGGTATGATGCTTGTACTTCTGTGCACAGGGTTTACAAGCTGCCGTTCTCAAAACTATGCCTCTGACAGACCGGCGTATGTCATATATGACAGGCATGGCAAGGCAGTCAGTTATGCTGAAATGCTGAAAGATGCCGGCAAGAGCGATGTTTTTCTTTTCGGAGAGCTGCACAATGACCCGATTTCACACTGGCTTGAACTTTCAATCTGCGAGGATTTGTACCGTATCAGGAAGGGCAGGCTGATTGTGGGAGCGGAAATGTGGGAGAGCGACAATCAGCAGATTCTGGATGAATACCTGAAAGGGCTGATAGACATTGACACCTATATCGAAAACTCGAGACTGTGGCCTAATTTCGCAACCGACTACAGGCCGGTTCTCGAATATGCCGCTTCAAACAATATCGGGTTCATTGCCACGAACATTCCGAGACGCTATGCCAGGATTGTTTCAAGAGACGGTATGGCTGCGCTGGATTCGCTCGGAGCGGAATCCCTCCGCTATATCGCACCTCTTCCGGTGCAGGTGGACTACAGTCAGGGAATATACCAGTATATAGGCGAGTCCTTCAAGCAGATGGGCAGTATGCCGATGAAAAAGGAGACTGTACACAATCTCGTCGGAGCACAGGCCATAAAGGATGCCACGATGGCGCATTTCATTGTGAAAAACATGATTCCAGGAGGCACTTTCTTCCACTTTCACGGTGAACTTCATTCTGCATTTCATTCGGCAATAGCCCATTATATTGAAGAATATGCTCCCGGAACACGCGTGGTGACGGCTTCCGTCCAGCTTGCGGAAGATCCGCTCACATTCAAGCCTTCCAAGGACAGGGCAGATTACATAATTGTCGTACCGGAAAAAATGACGAATACATATGGCGACTAATCCAGATGTCGAAATCCGCGTAGAGGGCATTACACACCGCTACAACAGCCAGCTTGCCGTAAACGGTGTGAGCTTCTGCCTCGAAGGCAGAAAAATAACCGGACTTCTCGGTGCGAACGGCGCCGGCAAGTCCACTTTGATGAATATAATCTGCGGTTCGCTTACTCCTACAGCCGGCGATGTTTATATTAACGGCTACAGTATAAGGAAAAATCCGGTGGATGCCAAGCGTCAGATAGGCTTTCTGCCGCAGAAGCCCCCTTTGCTCACTGACCTGACAGTAGAGGAATATCTGCGCCATGCGGCTATCCTCAGAATGGTTCCTTCTGTCAAAAAAGCCGTCGAAGAGGTTCTTGAGCGCTGCCGTATCGCCCATTTCAGGAAAAGGCTCATAAAGCATCTGTCCGGAGGCTACCAGCAGCGTGTCGGCATTGCCCAGGCAATCATACACAAGCCGTCATTCATCGTGCTTGACGAGCCGACCAACGGACTTGACCCGATGCAGATTATCGAGATACGCAAACTGATAGGGGAGATATCATCGGAATGCCTTGTGATGCTTTCCACTCATATCCTGCATGAAGTACAGCTTGCCTGCGAGCGGATACTGATGATGTCCACGGGCGACCTTATTTTCAACGGAAGCATAAATGACTTCAATACAAGCATATCGCCGCGTTCTCTCCTTGTCAATATAGCGGGCCTGCCGGACAGCGGGACTCTGCTTGCAATGCCGGGCATCATATCTTCGGAATCCGTATTCGACCGGATGGACACATACCGTCTTATGTTTGAAGGCCAGGCGGACGATGTATGTGAGGATATCGTCCGCTATTGTGTCGGCAACGGCTGGCATTTGCGCGAAATCACCAAGGAAATGCCGACGGCAGACGATATATTCAAGTATCTTACGGCGCAGCCTCATACCAAAACAGAATAGCAAAGATGAAACAGAATATAAAACAGATTTGGTCTATCGCCAAGGTTGAAATAAGCCAGCTTTTCTATTCTCCGGTAGCCTGGCTGATTATCGTCCTGTTTACCTGGCAGGTGGATTCCTCTTTCTCATCCACCATAAGCCGCCTTGTCTCCGACCAGGACCTTAGAGGAGGCCTGTCCGATGTTACATTCTCGATATTCGCAAATTTCGGAGGACTGTGGAGGATGATCCAGGGCAATCTCTACCTTTTCATACCTCTGCTCACAATGGGACTTATGAGCCGTGACCTCAGCTCCGGTTCAATCAAACTCCTGTACTCCTCGCCTGTGACCTCGTCGCAGATTGTCGTCGGGAAATTCCTCTCCGTGATGATTTTCTCGCTGATAATGATTGCCTGCATAGTGCCGGATGTCATCTTTGCCTATGCCGTGGTCGAGAATATGGATGTATGGCTGCTCGTTTCCGGAATAACAGGACTTATACTGCTTATGTGGGCCTATGCGGCAATAGGACTGTTCATGTCCTCGCTTACAGGCTATCAGGTCGTGGCCGCACTGCTTACGCTCGGAGGTCTGACGCTGCTGAACAGCCTCGGCAGAATAGGACAGAACATAGAGTTTGTCAGGGACCTTACCTATTGGGCTTCAATTTCCGGCCGTGCTGAAAATTTCATTGTCGGACTGATTTCATCCGAGGACATAATATATTTCGTGCTCGTGATAATCCTGTTCGTGTCTTTCAGCATTTTTCTCCTGCAGTACCGCAAGACAGGCAACAGGGCACGGTGCGCGGCCAAGTATGCGGGCAGCATAATCGCAGTACTTCTTATAGGTTATGCGACTTCACGTCCGGCCCTGACTGTGTATGCCGATCTGAGCCAGACCAAGGCCAATACCCTTACAGACAACAGCCGGAAGATTGTGGAAGCATTCGACGGCCCTGTCACAGTTACGACCTATGTGAACCTTGCCGACTATGACTCATGGATGGGGGCGCCTTCCGTTGTCAATGACGATATCAAGCGCTATCAGCAGTATTTCCGTTTCAAACCGGATATCCTGATGAATTACGTGTACTATTACGACGAACCGTACACCAACATCGACTATGGCTCGGAAGGCTCGGCCGGTATCAGGGAAATGGCCATGAAATTCGCTGACAGCTTTGAAATACCTGTACGCAAGATTCTCACTCCTGAACAGATACGTCAGCGGATCGATTTGATTCCTGAAAAGAACGAAATCGTGAAGGTGCTTGAAGGGCCGGACGGAAACAGGACTTTCCTGCGGATTTTCGAGGACATGACGCGCTATCCTGAGGAGCAGGAAATAACAACCGCCCTGTACAGACTGCAGCACCCTGCCGTGCAGACGGGCTTTCTTGCCGGACATGGCGGGCGCAGCATAACAAGGGGCGGTGACGGAGACTGGTCCGGATTTACGACAGCCAAAGGGGACCGTTTCTCCCTCATAAACACAGGTTATGATGTGCATGCGGTGGACCTTTCGGCAGGGGACACTCTTGACGGACTAGACCTTCTGGTCATTGCTGATCTGAGACGCCCGCTTGAAGATGACGAATATTCGGAGATAATGAATTTCATAGACAGGGGAGGAAACCTGCTCGTGGCCGTCGAACCGCAGTGGGCGGAAAATGCAATGAGGCTTTTGCTTGACCTCGGAGTATACGTACTGCCCGGAAATGTCGTGTATATGGATTCTGATTATTCTCCGTCGCTCGTGCCGGCGATTGTCTCCCCTTACGGACGCGAACTTTCGCACCTGCTTATGCCGGGCCTGACCGTCTCGATGCCAGGCTGCGTATCCCTCGACTACAGCCTATCGTCAGAATGGAATGCCATACCTCTGCTTGTAACTTCCGGGGAAACATGGAACGAAACGGTGACAACCGATTTCGACGCAGTTCAGGACAAGTCTCTGATTGTGCCGGAGCGGGAGTCCGGTGAGTTCGTGAAGGTGCATACTCTGGCCCTTGCGCTTACCCGTGAGACCGGAGGACGCCAGCAGAGAATAGCTGTTCTCGGAGATGCGGACTGTCTCGGCAATATGGAAATGGGCATAGACCGAAAGACGATGCCGTCCGCCAACGCATTTTTCCGCCGCGGACTTTTCAACTGGCTTTCGGACGGACGTTCTCCTATAGATGTAAGGAGACAGTCTCCGATTGACAACAGCATTGCGCTCACCATCGAGCAGGCTTCGGTGTGGGCAATTCTTCTGAAATGGTTTGTGCCGCTCCTGCTATCGCTTCTTGGAACTGCGGTTGTATTCAGAAGATTGCGCCGATAAAGAAAACTGAATTTTATTTGACATAATCGGACAAAAATCCGTATCTTCGCGCAGATATAATGAAAACAGGAAATACCATGTGTAAACGTCCGGATTTCGGCACATATCCTATTGCAAGTGCATTAAGAAATAATGCCTTTCCGTCCGTTTTCATTTTCAGATAAGCCAGCGGCCATTTTCTCTATTGGGAAAATGGCCGTTTTGATGTTGATGCCAGGGGCTCAGGGCCGTCCGCTCTGCGGCTGTTCGCTGAGAAAAGTCCTCCGGACTGTTTCTCCGGGACGCTCACGACCCTTAATACCCCGCGGCTCCCGACCTTGCCGTATTTGCCTGCGCAAATACACGGTCTCCGCCGGCACTCTGATGAGTGCTGTTAATGCCAGGGGCTCTGCCCCTTAATACCCCGCGGCTCCCGACCTTGCCGTATTTGCCTGTGCAAATACACGGTCTCCGCCGGCACTCTGATGAGTGCTTGTTAATGCCAGGGGCTTGGGTGATTTGTGAAAATATAATGTATAATAATAGATTAAAAATGAGAAAGAAAGCTACACTTCGTCTGGAGAATGGCATGGAATTCCATGGCTATTCGTTCGGCTCTGACAATCTTTGCTGCGGAGACCTGGTGTTCAACACCTCGATGGTAGGATATCCTGAACAGCTTACGGACCCAGCATACAGCGGACAGATTCTCTGTCTTACTTATCCGCTGATAGGAAATTATGGAGTTCCGTCCGAAATTCTTGAGGCGGAAGGAGTTTCCAGGAATTTTGAATCTTTGAAAATACATCCTGCCGGTCTGGTGGCCTTCGACTATTGTGAAGACTACAGCAACTGGGAGGCAGAAAAGAGCCTTGAGCAATGGATGAAGGAGCAGGGGCTGCCGGGTATCATCGGAATCGACACGAGAGAGCTTACAAAACTGCTTCGTGACAACGGGCCTATGCGTGGCAGCATAATTCCGGAGGATTCCGTAGAGGCTTTTTCAGAAAAATGCAACGGGCCTGAAGCCGGAAAAGGCTGTGAGTACCGCAAAGCCTCTCCTGCCGATGTCACCTGCAAGGGAGTGACCGTATATGAGGCAAGACCTGCAGCAGAGGTGCTTAATGCGAACGGAAACAAAGTCACAGCTGCTCAGGGCAAAAAAATCGTGCTTGTCGACTGCGGTACGAAACACAGCCTTATCAGAGGCCTGTTCAACAGAGGGGGCGAGGTGATACGCGTTCCGTACAACTATGATTTTACCTCGCTTGAATATGACGGAGTATTTGTCTCGGACGGCCCCGGAGACCCTGCCGCCTGTACGGAGACCGTCGCCATAATCAAAAAAGCTATGGAGAGCGGCCGTCCTGTCTTCGGAATAGGTCTCGGCTATCTGCTTGTGGCCCTGGCTGCAGGATGCAAAACCGAATTGCTGAAAAGGCCTCACAGAAGCGCCAATCAGCCGGTCCGCAAAGAGGGAAGCAACAGGTCGTTCATTACAGCCCAGAACGCTGCCTACACGGTTGAAAGAAACAGCATACCGTCAGACTGGGAAATATGCTACACCAATCTGAACGACGGCGCTGCAGATGCAATCCGCCACAAGAGCCTGCCGTTCGCAGGCGCCCAGTTCAATCCGGAAGTCTGCGTCGGACTCGGTGATGACATTACTCTCATAGATACCTTTATGTCGAATCTTTAAGAAACAGCATCATGATTGACAAGAATATAAAGAAAGTTATCGTGCTCGGCTCAGGAGCACTCAAAATAGGACAGGCAGGTGAATTCGACTATTCCGGCTCGCAGGCTCTGAAAGCTCTCCGCGAGGAAGGCATAGAAACAGTGCTCATCAATCCGAATATCGCTACGGTACAGACGTCCGATCAGGTTGCCGACAAGGTGTATTTCCTGCCTGTGACTCCTTATTTCGTTGAGAAAGTCATCCGCAAAGAGGCTCCTCAGGGTATCCTGCTCGCTTTCGGCGGCCAGACCGCACTCAACTGCGGAGTTGCCATGTACAAGGCCGGAATACTTGAAAAATACAATGTGAAAGTCCTCGGCACTCCGGTTCAGGCGATCATGGACACTGAGGACAGGGAACTTTTCAATGAGAAACTTGCCCAGATCAATGTCAGGACCATCAAGTCCCATGCTGTGGAGAGCGTCGAAGATGCAAAGAAAGCCGCCGCTGAACTCGGCTATCCTGTAATTGTCCGTGCCGCCTACGCGCTCGGAGGCCTCGGCTCAGGTTTCTGCGACAATGAAGAGCAGCTTGTGACTCTTTGCGAAAGCTCATTCTCGTTCTCTCCTCAGGTGCTGGTGGAGAAATCGCTGAAAGGCTGGAAAGAAATAGAATATGAAGTAATGCGCGACCGCTATGACAACTGCATAGCAATCTGCAACATGGAGAACTTCGATCCGCTCGGTATCCATACCGGTGAGTCAATAGTCGTTGCGCCTACCCAGACACTCAGCGCTAAAGAATGTTCATTCCTGCGTGACCTTGCGATAAGAATGGTGCGCCATATCGGCATCGTGGGAGAGTGCAACGTGCAGTATGCATACGACACCGAGTCTATGGAATATTATGTAATCGAGCTGAATGCCCGTCTGAGCCGTTCGTCCGCCCTCGCTTCAAAAGCGACAGGTTTCCCTATCGCATTCGTGGCTGCCAAAGTCGGTCTCGGCTACGGTCTGTTCGATATCAAAAATTCCGTAACAAAAGAGACTCCGGCTTTCTTCGAGCCTGCGCTCGACTATGTGGTCGCAAAGATCCCGCGCTGGGATCTGTCCAAGTTTACCGGTGTTTCCCGCAAGATCGGTTCAAGCATGAAATCTGTCGGAGAGGTCATGTCAATAGGCCGAAACTTCGAGGAAATCATACAGAAAGGACTCAGGATGATAGGCCAGGGAGCAAACGGCTTCGTCGGCAACAAGGACATCAAGGTAGATGACATCGACAAGGCACTCAAAGAGCCTACTGACAACCGTATTTTCGTAATAAGCAAGGCTCTGCAGGCCGGCTACACTGTCGAGCAGATTTATGGGCTCACCAAGATTGACAGGTGGTTCCTTAACAAGCTCAAGGGAATCGTAGATACGCACAAGGCTTTGAAACAGTACGATGCCTGTGAACAGCTTCCTGTGGAATTGCTCAAAAAGGCGAAAGTACAGGGATTCTCCGATGTTCAGATTGCAAATGCCCTCTACAAGGGTATGGACAGCGACGAGGCCGAAGACATCGTGAGAGCCTTCCGCAAGGCAAACGGCATTGTTCCTTGCGTAAAGCAGATAGATACCCTTGCCGCGGAATATCCTGCCGCCACGAATTATCTGTATCTCACATACGGCGGCAATTTCAATGACATCACTTTCGGAAACGGCAGCAAATCCGTGATTGTGCTCGGTTCCGGTGCCTATCGCATAGGAAGTTCGGTAGAGTTCGACTGGTGTTCCGTAAACGCTCTCCAGACCATCCGCAAACAGGGATATACCGGCATAATGATAAATTACAATCCTGAGACCGTATCCACCGATTATGACATGTGCGACAGGCTCTATTTCGATGAGCTTACATACGAGAGGGTCATGGATATCCATGATATGGAGAAGCCTCACGGCACTGTTGTCTCAGTCGGTGGACAGATACCTAACAATCTTGCTCTCAGGCTTGACCGCAGCAATGTAAACATTCTCGGAACAAAGGCCGTGTCGATTGACAGGGCAGAGGACCGCCATAAATTCTCGTCTATCGTCGATGCCCTCGGCATAGACCAGCCCAAGTGGAAGGAACTTACCAATTTCGACGAGGTGAACAAGTTTATCGACCAGGTCGGCTTCCCTGTGCTTGTCCGTCCGTCGTATGTGCTTTCCGGCGCGGCGATGAATGTATGCTACAATCATGAAGAACTTGCAGAGTTCCTCGGACTTGCAGCAGAGGTGTCTGAGAAGCATCCTGTTGTCATGTCGGAATTCATGCAGAGGTGCAAGGAGATTGAGTTCGATGCAGTCGCCGACGGCGGAGAGGTGATTGCATACGCCATTTCGGAACATATCGAGTTTGCCGGAGTGCATTCCGGTGACGCGACCATACAGTTCCCGCCTCAGAAACTGTATGTAGAGACTGTACGCAGAATCAAGAAGATTGCCAAGAAGATTGCCGCTGCCCTTGAAATAACCGGACCTTTCAATATCCAGTTCCTGGCAAAAGACAATTACATCAAGGTAATCGAGTGCAACCTGCGTGCTTCAAGAAGTTTTCCGTTTGTATCCAAGGTTCTGAAAATTAATCTTATCGAACTTGCCACAAAGGCTATGCTCGGACTCAAACCGGCTGCACCGCGCAAATCGGCCTTTGACCTGGATTATGTGGGAATCAAGTCTTCCCAGTTCTCATTCTCGCGTCTGCAGCAGGCCGACCCTGTTCTGGGTGTGGATATGCACTCTACAGGAGAGGTGGGCTGTATAGGAGATGATTTCAACGAGGCTCTGCTCAATTCGCTCTTGTCCGTAGGCTATGAGATACCTGAGAAAAATATTCTTATTTCGTCAGGAAATGCTTTGCAGAAGGCTGACCTGCTCGGTGCCTGCCGTCTGCTGCATGAAAAGGGCTACAATCTGTATGCTACAGAAGGCACCTGCCGCTATCTGAATGAGAATGACGTACCGGCTGAGCGCGTAATCTGGCCTACAGAGACGCATGATCCGGAGCTTGCAGCAAAATATCGTCCTGCTTTGGAAATGCTTGCCAACAAAGAGATAGACCTGCTCATCAACATTCCGAAGAATTTCTCGCACAAGGAGCTGACAAACGGCTATCATGTGAGGAGGGCTGCAATCGACTTCAATATTCCGCTCATCACGAATGCGCGTCTTGCGACAGCCTTTATCCGGGCTTTCTGCTCAATGTCTGTCGACGACATCCAGATCAAGAGCTGGGACCAATATTAAAAATAAAAATCGGATGGTCAAATGACCATCCGATTTTTATTTTTATGGCAGGCAAAGTCCTACATATCCTCCTTGTCCATATTCTGGAGCAGAGCTTCATTCGTGCCGTAACGGTTCATCCTGTTCTGAAGAAGCTCCATAGCCTCGATGCAGTTCATGTCTGCGAGGAACTTGCGCATAATCCATATCCTGTTTGCAAGAACAGGGGAGTAGAGCAGATCGTCGCGCCTTGTGCTTGAAAGAGTGACATCCACTGCAGGGAAGATTCTTTTGTTGGAAAGCCTTCTGTCAAGCTGCAGCTCCATGTTGCCGGTACCCTTGAACTCCTCGAAGATGACCTCGTCCATCTTTGAACCGGTTTCCGTCAGGGCAGTGGCAAGAATAGTAAGCGAACCGCCGTTTTCTATGTTTCTTGCCGCTCCGAAGAAACGCTTCGGCTTGTGAAGCGCATTGGCATCCACACCTCCCGAAAGAACCTTTCCGGAGGCCGGCTGTACAGTATTGTAGGCACGTGCGAGACGTGTAATCGAGTCGAGAAGTATCACTACATCGTGTCCGCACTCGACCATCCTTTTGGCCTTCTCCAGCACCATATTCGCAACCTTCACATGACGCTCAGCCGGCTCGTCGAAAGTGGAGGCCACAACTTCAGCTTTCACGCTGCGGGCCATGTCGGTAACCTCCTCCGGACGCTCATCGATAAGGAGGACGATCATATATACCTCGGGATGATTGTCCGCAATTGCATTTGCAATGGATTTGAGAAGCATGGTCTTACCAGTCTTCGGCTGGGCGACGATGAGTCCCCTCTGGCCTTTTCCGATAGGAGTGAACATATCCACAATCCTGCATGACATGTCGTTGTGGCCGTTGCCGAGAAGATTGAACTTTTCCTCTGGAAAAAGCGGAGTGAGGAAGTCGAAAGGAATTCTGTCGCGGATAAATTCAGGCGTTCTGCCGTTAATGAATTTTATGCGCACGAGAGGGAAGTATTTGTCACCTTCCTTAGGCGGCTTTATCTCTCCTGTCACAGTGTCGCCGGTTTTCAGGGCGTGCTGCTTGATCTGATACTGGGAAACGTAGATGTCGTCCGGAGAATTAAGGTAATTATAGTCTGACGAACGCAGGAAACCATAGCCGTCCGGCATGATTTCAAGGACTCCGGTTGCCTCTACAACGCCCTCGAATTCGATTTTAGGTTCATTCGGGCGCTGTTGGACGTAATTGTTTTTGCCGTTATTGTTGAACTCTTTATTGTTGCGCCTGTTGTTCTGGAAATTCTGGCCCTGCGGTCTGAACTCGTTCTGCTGCTGCGGCTTTTGGTAATGTTCTGTATCCTCCTCTGTATCCGTCAATACCGGCTCGTTTGAGATGGCATGCTGCTGTTCTTGAGACGGCTGAATCTGTGACGTGTTATTGTTGATACGGGCTCTTTTCTGCCTTTTCTGAGGTTGCGGTGCAGCCTGCTGGTTTGTGTTCTCGGCCGGTCTTTCAGTCTCTGCCGTATGTTGCTGTATATCTGCCTTAATCTCTGGCTTGGAAATTTCTGTATTTGCTGCCGCAGGCTGTGAAACTGTCATATTTTGTGTCTGTGCCTGGGCATTCTTAGGTTTGCGTCCACGTTTTTTAGGTTGTGGAACAGGAGCTGTGTCAGTCTGTGCCGCAGGGGTCGCGGCAGGCTGTACCGCTGTCTCCTCATTTGCGGATTCCTGTGCCTTCGACTGCTCTGCCTGAACCGGTTCCGGTTTGTCGGCCTTTTTCGGTCTTCCTCTTCTTTTGGCCGGCTTTTCCATGGCGGCATTTTTGGCGTTCTGTTCAGCTTCTTTGTCAAGAATGGCATATACCAGATCATCTTTCTCCATTTTCCTGAGCCCTTTTACTTCGAGTTCAGTCGCAAGGGAGCGGAGCTGGTCTATTTCCATTTTTTTCAAATCGAAAATTTTGTGCATAAATTTTTATAATGATTTTGAGCGGAATGAAACAGGTCATTCCAATGAAAATTTCATTTTAAGAATCCGACAGACCGTACCTGTCGGATGCCGATTACTTTACAAAGATAGTAAAAAAATTGTATAATGCAATCCCGGTATGCAATTTATCAATACTTGTTGTCCCAGAAACTGCTGCTCTTCTTATATTTCAGGAGGTCTGCAAGAGCTGCCGCATTGGCCTGAATCCTGAAACTCCATGACTCCCATTTTCCGTTCGGAATCCACGATACATTGATATTGAAGCAATGCAGGTCGTATGAGGCAGTCAGCTGCGTACTGCTCATCTTCATAGCCATGATGTCGAAATTCGTGCTCATCTGCAGCGACAGCCGCTGAGTCAGCTTGACGTTTCCGCTGATTCCGAGAGTCTGCGTGAAATTCTTGTTTCCAATGGCCTGGCCGTTGGAGTACTGGTACGATTTCCTGTAAGAAAACGAATAGTTGAAATTGACAGACCAGGGAACATTGGGATTCATGTAATACAGCCAGCCGCCAGGAATATATTCGCCCGTTACAGGATGGTAGTATATCCTTGTATAGTGGTCGGCAGGGTTGCCGCCGGCCTGCTTCGTTCCGTCGTTTCCATTGATTTTGCCGTCGCCTGACAATGAGTATGACAGGGAGACGCTGGCATTTGTAAGCCTCAGAAGTCCCTGGCCGTCCTGTATGGCGAACCTGTTTATCCTTCTGCCGGAAGGGTTGCTCTTGTCTACAAGTATCGAATAAGGGTCGAAATTGGCATTCATGCTGATTCCGAGCTTGCCGAAAACAGACGTGGACATGGTTACGCCGACATTGTTCATGCGGAGCGAATCCGCAAGAAAGTTGTAGCCGGTGGAGAAATTGAGCTGGTCTATCAGCTTTATTTTCTTTGTTCCTGTTCCCGTGGTGTCCTTAAGGTCACGCACTTTTGCCTCGAAGTTGTTTCCGAGTGAAAAACTAAGTCCGGCAGTCTTTCCCTTGCCGGGTGCGGAGTTAATCTGATTTGCGTAAATGTTGTAGTCCTGAGTTCTTACTTTTCCGTCACGGTCTGTATATGTCAGGGTCCTCCAGCCGTTGAAATACGTACCTTTCTCCGGACTGAAATTGGCAGACAGCGAAGGGGAGACCACATGCCTTATGGCCTGAAGCCTGTGGTGCTTGCCGAAATTGAACATACCGTACAGACGCGTGCTCATCGCTATGCTTCCAGAATAGTTGTGCGTCGTGCCGAAAGTACCGAAAGCTTTCCCCTTTACATCTTCCACTCTTCCGGTATCGGGATTATACTCCTTGTCCGTCTTGCGGAAGAACCAGTTCATGCCGTAGCTTACAGAAGGGGTTATGTTTATGTATTTGAACAAAGTGAAATTCGGAAGTCCGATCTGAAAATTGTGGTTCATACCGTTCTGGAATTTGTCCAGAAAGCCCGGCTGGTTGAATTCCGATGCCTTGAAACTTACCTTGTTCTGCAGTGTCGTGCTGTATCCGAGGGAGAATTTCTCATAGAATTTTTCCTTGCCGACCCTGTTTTTCTGTTTGAACGGATAGAACCTGTTTACGGAGAACGTAATGTTAGGAAGCGTGAATGTATATGAACTGTCCCTCGAATTCTGGTTGTGCAGGGCATTCACGGACAGGTTCATTTTGCCGTTCCAGTTTTTTGAATATGAAATGGAAGAACTTATCTGGTTCTGCAGGGCCTCGTTTATCGATGTTGAGTTGTAGCGGCTGTTCGAGGGACTGGAGAAGTTCACCGATGCAGAGAAACTTGTTCCCGGACGTGCCTTTGCATCCTGGCTGTGGTGCCACTGCACTCCGAAGTTCTTGGTCTGGAAAAAGTCGCTGCTTCCTTTTTCTCCGCTCTGGTCGTTGGAATACGTCAGCGCGAAATTACCGTTGCATTTGTAATTTATCTTATAGCGGGAGTTGACGTCCACCGCCCATGAGCCGAGGGTGTACAGGTCGCCTGTCAGTGCAATGTCGAAATAGTCTCCGATTACGAAATACATTCCGGCATCCCTCATATAGAAGCCTCGTGAAGTCTCTTCACCGAAAGTGGGGAAAAGAATGCCCGTCGCCCTGTCAGGACGCTTCGGGATGAAACCGAAAGGAATTCCTATAGGAATAGGGACGTCCGCAATAACCGGATATGCAGGACCGAACACCGTTTTCTGCGATGGCTTTGTCATCACTTTTGCGGCTGTAAGCTTCAGGTAATAGTGAGGATGCTCCGCATCGCAGACTGTATACTTTCCCTTAGTGATGTTTATGGAACGGTCAGGCATCATCTTGATGTTTTCTCCGTGCAGTATGCCGTCCTGCTCCTGAGTCACCATGTTCGTGATTCTCGCTTTCTGGGTTCCGAAATTGTAGCGGACCTCCTCCATGGTATATGATTTTCCGCCCTGCTCCATGACCGGCTGTCCCTTTATTGTTCCGGTGGTGTCCTTGGTACCGCGCGCGAACAGTGTCTGGGTCTTGAGGTCGTATTCCATGTAGTCGGCTGTCAGTTTTATGTTTCCGTATGATACGCTTACGTCTCCATAATAATATATCAGACGCCTGCCGTCGCTGAAATCCTCAATTATGGAATCTTTCGCCGCGGTAAATGCAGGTTCTTCCAGAGAACTTTTGCCCAGAAGCCCGAGCGAGTCCGATGAAACTTTCGGAACGGCTTCTGCAGGATTGGCGGAACTGTCTGCAAGGACTGTCGTATCAACTTGTCCGCGGAGCTGCCTGCGGTTGCGCCTTCCATCCTGGGAAGATAGGGTAAATGAACTGAGAATCAGCAATAAAAGTATTGCCAACCCCCATTTCTCCAACCATTCCCCGAATGTACCTCTATTATATGACGACATCAATTAATATCCTGTTTGTATTCCGGTTTTTGCAAGTTTTTGCTATTTTTGCAAAACGCAAATTTAAAACTAATTTCAATCATAAGCAAATTGATGATGCAATATGGACATACAACGCGGCCTCTTTGTCTTGCGCTAATGCTTCTGGCACTGATTTTTATGCCACGCACAGCATTGTCCGCCCAGCCTCTCGGACTGAGGACGGTCGTTATAGACCCCGGACATGGCGGCAAGGATCCCGGGGCCTTGGGACAGACTTCCGCGACGAATGAAAAACATATAGTACTCTCCGTGGCGAAGCAGCTCGGCGCAATGATCAAGTCGGCCTACCCTGATGTTAAGGTTGTCTACACAAGAGACAGCGACACATTCATCGGGCTTCACGAAAGAGCCGTGACGGCAAGAAAAAACGATGCGGATCTGTTCATCTCGCTCCACTGCAACAGCAGCAGCAACAAGTCTGCCTGCGGTTCGTCCGTCCATATTCTCGGGAAAAAATCAAAGAATTCAAACAACAAGACGGACTATTTCGAGAGGAATATGTCAGTCGCCCAGCGGGAAAACGGCGTGATTGTCCTTGAGGAGGGCTATGAGGCCAAATACAAAAATTTTGACCCGAATTCGCCCGAATCATACATTAGCCATACTCTCCAGTGGACAGCTTTCTATGAGAGCAGTCTTCTTTTTGCCACAGAGGTCGTGGACAAGCTTATGCGTAAACCCTTGACTCAAAGAACACTGGTTATAGACCAGGATGTTTTCCAGGTCCTTGTGGAAGCCAATATGCCTGCTGTTCTGATAGAACTCGCATTCATAAGCAATCCGTCGGAATACAAATATATGGCTTCTGCAGCCGGACAGAAAGAGATGGCTTCCCGCCTGCTGGAGGCATTCAAGGTGTACAAGACATATTGCGATGCTTCCGTCAGCACAGGAGACGGCACGCAGACATTCCGGAATGCGGTATCGGACGCACTCGGCCTGCCGGAGCCCGGGAATGAAGACGCTGCAGAGTATTACGGTATCCAGATCATGGGACTCGGCCGCCTGCTGAAAAAAGGCGACCCTGCACTGAAAGGAATCGAAGCCGCGGCCATCGGGAGTTCCGGATGCAATATATATAAGTATGTCACCGGAAACTACAGCACAAGGCAGCAGGCTGAGGCCGCATTGAAGCAGGTACGGAACAAATTCCCTGAGGCTTTTGTCGTTAAAGTGAAAGGGAATGCCGTGTGCAGGCCTTAAGGGCCGCGAAGCAGAAAGAAAGTGCGGCGGTAAAGTTCCGCAAGCCGCACTGACTTTCATTTTGATGTTTTTTGCTTGCGGAACAGAGATTTTATATGAAAATTTCAAAGGAACTGAAAATAGGCGTGTTCGTCGTATCCGTGATTGTTGCGGCGTTTTTCGTAATCAATTATCTGCGCGGAAAGGATATCCTCGACCGGGAAATGGACATTAAGGCACGCTATGCCGATGTCGAGGGGCTTGTCGCATCTGCGCCTGTATATATAAAGGGGTACAAGGCCGGCCAGGTCTCATCCGTAAATTATGATGCGGCTTCCGACGATTTCGAGGTCGTATGCTCTGTCCGCAAAGAGTTCCGGATTCCGGCTGATTCAAAAATGACAATATACAGCGTGGACATTATGGGAGGAAAGGGAATAAGGATAGACCTCGGAACATCCGGTGTCATGGCTGAAGACGGTGCAACGCTGTCACCTGATTCCTCGCCTGACCTTATCGGCGGACTGACGGAAAGCATCGGGCCTCTGCTCGAAAAAGTCAGCAATACCCTCGACAGTCTCGGGACAACCGTATCCGGCATTAACCGTATGCTCTGCGAAGCCAATCAGGACAATCTTTCACATACCCTTGCGCACCTTGAAAGGACAATGGCGAATATGAACAAAATCTCGGCATCGATCCAGGGACGGTCAGCACAAATAGAAAATTTTATAAGTAACCTCGATGCGCTCTCTGCAAAATTCTGCGTCATTGCCGAAAAAGCCGACACGGCAGTGTCGAATGTGGCATCCGTTGCTGCTGAGCTTGACGAAACGGACATAAAGGGCACAGTCGCCTCATTCAAGGCCCTGCTTGAAAGCCTCAATGATCCGGACGGCTCTCTCGGAAAACTTCTTTCGGATACTTCGGTCTATGATTCTGTTGAATCTCTCCTGAACGATGTGGATTCTCTGGTGAAGAAAATCGAGGAAAATCCCAAGAAATATATCAAAATTTCGGTATTCTGATGTTCTGTGGGCAGCTTTTGGGAAATTAGAATTATTCTAAATTATAAATTACTAATATATATCGTATTTAACAATATTTATAATTATAAGTATTTTAAAATCAATATATTACCCTTTAGCCGTTTGACAATGCGTCAAGCGGCTAACTGTAAAATAAAATTAAAAAACAATAGATATTTTTGTTTTTTATATTATTTTTTTTCCTCACCTTTGTATCCACGTTGCGGAAAGCACGGTCAAACAATTTGAGAATCCCCGGAATGATACAGGAAAAGCACATATCGGTATGGAACAACTGTCTGGATTTCATCAGGCAGAATATTGAGCCAAAGCAGTTCGATGTCTGGTTCAGGCCTATAAAGCCTGTATCTCTCGTTGAAGCTACTCTTACGGTTCAGGTACCGTCGGAGTTTTTCCGGGAATATCTCGAAGGAGCTTATCTTGACGTCCTCAAGGCATCTCTGAAAAAAGAGCTCGGCGTAGCGGCAAAACTCATATATGTCGTAACTCCGGTGCAAAGGCAGCAGCCGCTCGTATATCCTGCGGCGCACGGCAATGCTCCGGTCAACAGCCGCATGATTTCGGTGGAAACATACAGCAGGGGAAGCAATCCCGGTCCTATCGTGTTCCCCGGAATACAGAGGATACAGGTCAATCCGCAGCTTAATCCTGTCTACTGTTTCGAGAACCTTGTCGTAGGAGAGTGCAACAAGATGGGCTTTACAGCCGGTGAAAGCATTTCTGCCGCACCTGGCAAGACTGCGTTCAATCCGCTTTTCCTTTTCGGAGGCCCGGGACTCGGAAAGACTCATCTTGCACAGGCTATCGGAATCGCCATAAAGAAGAAATTCCCTGAACTTGTGGTGCTGTACGTTCCTGCCAACAGGTTCAAGACCCAATATATGGATGCAGTGAATGTAAGGAACAAACTCGTGGATTTCCTTGCATTCTATCAGAAGATGGACGTGCTCATTATGGATGACATACAGGATCTTGTAGGACCGAGCACTCAGAATGCGTTCTTCAACATTTTCAATCATCTGCATCAGTCCGGAAAGCAGTTGATATTCACTTCGGACAGGCCTCCTGTCGAGCTTGAAAACTTCGAGGAAAGGCTTCTTTCGAGACTGAAGTGGGGACTTTCCGTTGAACTTCAGAGACCGGATTTCCAGACAAGACTTCAGATGCTCAAGGCAAGGGCATTCAGAGAGGGAGTACGGCTCGGGGACGAGGTCCTGAATTTCCTCGCCACAAGAATCAAGTCCAATTTCCGTGAGCTTGAGGGTGCACTCATCTCGCTTATAGCCAATGCAACGCTTGCACATAAGGAAATATCGGTAAGTCTGGCGGAACACATTGCGGACAAGATTGTAGGTGAGCAGCAGAACGACATTACGATAGACAAGGTTCAGCGCGTCGTATGCGACTATTTCAGCATCTCCCGTGACGACCTTCTGTCGAAGACACGCAAAAGGCAGATCGTCCAGGCGCGCCAGATTGCAATGTATATGTCCAGAAGTTTGATATCGAACTGTTCGCTTTCGACGATCGGGGCGGAAATCGGAGGAAAGGACCACGCGACAGTCCTCCATGCCTGTACGACTGTTTCCGACCTTATGTCAACGGACAAGACCTTCAGGCAATATGTCACGGACATTGAGAAGATGCTTGTTCCGGTGCGCAGATGACTGTGAAATTACGATTGACGGTGAATGTTCTCATCTTCAATCGTTTTTCTTTATATAACTTAAACGTTGAATTATCATGAATTCAGAAAACGTACTTTCCTTTTTCAAGGAAATAACCGGGATTCCGAGGGAGTCCGGCCATGAAGAGCGCATTATCGCATATCTTCAGGAGTTTGCGGCTGCACGCAATCTTGAATGCAAGACAGACGAAACCGGAAATGTCCTTATTGTCAAAGAAGCAGCCTCTGGCTTTGAGTCCGTTCCGGCCATTGTGCTGCAGAGTCATTCCGATATGGTCTGCGAGAAAAACGAAGGTGTAGAGCATGATTTTGCAAAAGATCCTATAAAATATGTCATTGAGAACGGCTGGATGATCGCTCCCGACACCACTCTCGGTGCGGATTGCGGAATCGGAATCGCAGCCCAGCTCGCACTGCTCGATTCGGATATCCCTTGCGGAAAGATAGAATGTCTGTTCACCGTTGCCGAAGAGACCGGACTTGACGGTGCAATGGCATTGCAGCCCGGATTTTTCACCGGAAAGGTACTGCTGAATCTGGATTCGGAGGATGAGGGAGAAATATTTGTCGGCTGTGCCGGCGGACTTGACACGACAGCCGAGTTCCACTATACGGAAGTTCCGGTCGAGGAGGGCTTCGCTTTTGCCGAGATTTTTGTCAAGGATGCCATGGGAGGACACAGCGGAGACGACATAAATAAGGGACGCGCCAATGCAGTGCAGCTTCTCGGACGTTTTCTGTACGGTATAAACAACCTTGACTGGCAGCTCATAAGCATAGACGGAGGCAACAAGCGGAATGCAATAGCACGTGAGGCCAAGGCTCTGATTTCCGCCGAGCCTGACACCCTTGAAATGATAAGCGAAAGAATGGAGGAATATGCCGAAGAGGTAGCCGAGGAGTACAGGGCAGTGGAAAAGGAACTTAAGACAGGATTCCGGGAGGCCGTGCCGGCCGGAACTGTAAAGGCTATAGATGAAAATACCGCATGGAATCTTGTGGCTGCGCTTTGTGCCGCTCCTCACGGAGTACTTGCCATGAGCCAGGAGATAGAGAATTTCGTGGAGACTTCCACCAATCTGGCATCAGTCAAAATGCCGCAGCCGGGCTTGATCCGGATCGGCTCAAGCCAGCGCAGCTGCGTCACGGCTGCCCGCCGTGCGGCTGCGGCCAAAATGGAAGCGTGTTTTGCCCTTGCCGGTGCAGTCGTTACCCATGAGAGCGAATATCCAGGCTGGGCACCTGCAGCAGTATCACCTGTACGGGATGCCTGCGTGGCATCCTACAAGAAACTTTTCGGTGTGGAGCCGAAGGTAAAGGCAATCCATGCGGGACTCGAATGCGGACTTTTCACAGAGAAGTTCCCGGGACTCGACATGGTTTCATTCGGTCCGACACTGAGAGGAGTCCATGCACCGGGCGAGAGGCTCGACCTCGCCTCGCTCGACAAGTTCGTCGCCCTTCTTGTTGACGTTGTCGCAAACTACAGGTAGCTATGGTACAGGTGGCCCCCTCCATGCTGTCTGCAGACTTCCTCGATCTCGGAAAGGATGTACAGCTCGTGAACACTCACGCGGACATCTTTCATCTCGATGTCATGGACGGTGTATTCGTTCCTAACATATCGTATGGTTTTCCGGTAATAAAGGCGATAGCATCCAAGGCGGAAAAGCCTTTGGACGTGCATCTTATGATTGTGCATCCGGAGAAATATGCCGTAAAATTCGTTGAAGCGGGGGCCTCCATGATCAGCTTTCATATCAATGCCGCGGACGATCCGCTTGCGCTGATTGAGGAGATCCGCAAAAGCGGAGCCAAGGCAGGACTGGCTATAAATCCCGACATACCGGTGGAAAGCTTCTACCGGTACATCGGACATTGCGATTATTTCCTGCTGATGTCGGTATTTGCCGGTTTCGGAGGCCAGAAATTCATTGAAGGTACATACGAAAGGCTTCGTGCACTCAAGGCGGAAATAACTGCCAAAGAGGAGAAAGCCCTGATAGAAGTGGACGGAGGAATCGGCCCTGCGAATGCTGCTGCACTCGCAGAGGCCGGTGCCGACATCCTGGTCGCCGGCAGTTCCGTGTTCTGTTCTGAAGACCCTGCCGAAGCCATAAGACTTATAAGAGCATAACAGCTACACCGGCGCTTGCCCAGATTCCCGGCATTGCGATACCTCCGAAATCACAATACTTTGTGCCGGTCGCATTGTTTACGTCTACATAGACAGTAAACCTGCGCAGATTGCAGCCAAGACGCATATCGAGCAGAAAGTAAGGGGCGAAATCCCGGCTCTCGGTCATCATTGTCCCGGAATCATCACGCAGAAGCTGCCCGTCATCGCCGTACAAGTATGCGATATATGAACCGAAACGGTCATATACAGAGCCTGTAACAGTAAAATCCATCCTTTTCAAAAATGTTATCTGCGCACTGAGGACGGCCTTGTGCCTCATGTAGTCGAGTACAGACGACGTTTGCATTTTGCTTTCCCTGTTGCTGTCAATGAAGCCGTAGGAAGCCTTCAGCCTGCGCAGAAAGCCATGTTCCGGACAATATTCACCGCTGACCTCCACTCCTGCGACGAGCATTCTTGCCTGCTGCTCGCTGTGCCATACATTTGTATAATGGCTGTCGCCTGCAGTCAGTTCATCCCGCCATACCCATGCTATAAGATCCCGGCAGCTCCTCAGATATGCGTATGCTCCTGCATTCCAGGCCTCATGCTTCCAGCTTAGCCCGAGACTGCCGGTTATTGCCTTTTCCGGAATCAGGTCAAGATTGTTGATCTGTGCCTTTGAACTATAGTAAAGGTCTGTAAATGTGGGCAGACGCATCGACTGGAAGGCTCCGGCCTTTACGGCAAGGCCTTCAGCCGGATGCACACTTCCGGCAATGCTCCACAAAGCCGTTGTTCCGTAAGGTGTGATGCCTGCTCCGCCTGTAGCAGTGATGCTGAACATTCCGAAATTTTTGGAATGTCTCATATATACATTGACTGTGTTGCGTGATTTTGCGCATTTGTATCTGCCCTCAGGGCCGGCAGGAGTGCCAAGCGGCTCGCCGAGATTGGATGAGAAAATATGATTATACATCCAGTCTGCGGCGATTGTCGTGTTTCCGGCCTTCCAGTCCACGTCGGCATGGATTTCCGCACCGGCATCGTCAGTGTTGTGCCGGTTCAGAGGAGTGCCGCGTGTCCAGTCGTATCTGTCGAGATTCTTCCTGTAAGAGACAGAGGCTGCAGTATTCCATGCACCGAAGCAGGAAGACCAGCGCAGCGAGGCAAGGAATGTCGACGTCTCCTCATACTGGTCAGGATTGTATGCGGCATAGAAACCGTTTGAACCGAAACTTCTTTTCTGCGCTCCTGCCTGGAAATCAAAGTGTCCGGTCCGGGAAGTGCCGCCTTCCGTCCTGACGTATGCATTGTAGTTCCGGTAGTCCGTGTTGTGTCTGTATCCGTCGCTGTTGCGCATAGAGGCCGAGGCGAAAATGCCGGCATCTTTCCATGTATAGGCACCGGAAAGCCCGGCATACATATAGCCGTATTGCCCGGCCGATACTTCCGCTCTCAGATACTCGGGATAAAGACCTCTCACCGAAATGTTTACGGCTCCGCTGAGCGCACCGGCCCCGGGTACGCAGTCTATTAGTCCGATTCCGGAAATGTTTTCGATGTCGACCGGAAGCGAGAGACTCTGGTGTCCGGTACGCGCGTCCGTGAAATTGATGCCGTTCAGCATCACCATGGCCTGGTCGAATGTCCCTCCGCGTATTTCCATGTCCGCCTGGGCTCCTTTTGCTCCACGCTCTCTGATGTCTACGGACGGGTTCAGGCGCAGGGCGGACTCGTATGTCTGCAAAGGCGCCGCGGCTTCCCGTGACCTTACATATAGAGGTGTCTGCGGCAGAGGGCTTCTCGCCGGAACAGCATGGGATGCTGTCACCGTCGATTCCCTGAGCACCTCGGAACGGGCAGAGTCAGCTACATGTGCCGAATCTTTTTTGTCTGCTCCCGTGAGTACCGCAGAGGAGATCATGGACATGGCAACGGACAGGACGCAGATTTTGATGTCCCGGTTCATGGATGCAAAGGCGGACCAGCCTTTGCGGTTCCAGCGGGAGAAGCGGATGATTCCGCGTCTTTTCATTGTCACTTTGTTCATGAAATTATGGTTTTGTTTTTATTGAATAAGGTGCAATTAAATAATGTAGCCTATTTCCTTGAAACCGAAGATAGACACTTGTCCATCCTCCTCTTCGACAATCAGCTGTCCCGTATCGGAAACTCCTGTTATTTTTCCTCGGAATCTTCTGCCGGCACAGTACGCGCCGGACGTAACAGGATTCATCGGCCCTTCGTGATGTCCGGTCACGGTATCTCTGTAGTCAATGAACTCCGCGTTTTCTTCCATTCTCCAGATCTGCGACAGATACAGCTTGTGAAGCTTGCCGAGTCCTCCGCTGATGTGAAGGTATCTGCCGGCGTATTCCTTGAAGATGTCCATGAAGTCTTCGAGACATTTGCGTATTTCATATCTGTGTCCAGTCTCGGCTGACACGGATGTCGGATTGGCAGCGCAGTCCGGGAATGATGTCTGGTTGATGTTTATGCCTATCCCTACTATGCTCCATGCCAACCGTTCCCCGGCAAGGGAGTTCTCTGCAAGAATACCGCAGATTTTTCTGTTTCCTGCATATACGTCATTGGGCCATTTGATTTTCGCCCTTACTCCTAATTCCGACAGAAAGTCCACAACGGCGAGCGCGGCAATTTCATTGATTGCAAACTGGTCGTATGCCTGGAAACGGGGGAGTGAGGCACCGTCGAATTTGAGTACGATGCTGAACAGGAGGTTCATTCCTGCTTCGCTTGTCCACGTGTTTCCGCGCTGTCCCTTGCCGGCCGTCTGTGTCAATGCGGCTGTCACTGACAAATTGTCAATGTCGGAAATGTGCCTTCTGGCCTCTTCATTCGTGGAATCTGTGCTGTCAAGCCATATAATGTCATGCTTCTTTGTCATGGTGCGGATTTTGATTATCTTTGCATACTTAATACAAAATTAACAAATTCTCGAAAATGGACAATTCAGAACTTAAGGTCATTGCAGATGCAATGCTTGAAAAGAAAGGACAGGATGTTGTATCTCTTGACCTCAGACAGATAGGAACGGCAATCTCGGATTATTTTATAGTATGCAGCGCTGACTCCACTACAAATGTGACGGCCATAGCCGACAATGTCGAAGACCGCTTCATAGAAAAATGCGGCAGAAAAGTCATCCGCACCCAGGGCAAGGAAAATGCTTTCTGGGTAATTCTTGACTATGGCGATATAGTAGTGCACGTATTTAAGACCCCTTACAGGTCATTCTACAGGCTTGAGGACCTGTGGGCGGATGCCGAGAGGACAGTCTATGAGGATTAGATTATGGGAAAAAACAACAAGACAAGACGCCCTGTAAAACTTACATTCGGCGTATCGTGGATATATATTCTGCTTTTCATCGGCATAGGATGGATGTTCTTCAATCAGGGAGGAGCGAATCCGCAGAAAGAGGAATGGGCCGATGTACGCAGGCAGTGGCTTGCCGGAGACATAAAGGAAATCACTTTTGTCCGCAATGAATATGAGGGCAAGGTTACGATAAAGCCTGACAGGCTGGAGAAATATGAGAAGGATTTCGGAGGAAATGTTCCCAAGAAGTCTCCTCATTTCGTGTTTCTTGTTTCGGGCAGTTTCAATGCCGAGGAAATGTTCGGTGAGCTGAATTCCATGATGCCTGAGACCGAGCAGGTAAAGGTCGTGATCGAGAATCACGAAAGTCTGTGGGGAATGCTAGAATGGCTCGTTTTCCCTCTGCTCATGATCCTGATGTGGGTGTTTATGTTCCGCGGGATGAACCGAAATATGGGCGGAAGTCCCGGAGGCCCGGGCGGAATATTCAATGTCGGCAAGTCCACTGGCAAGCTTGCGGAAAAGGACAGCATAAAGGTCACATTCAAGGATGTGGCAGGACTTTACGGTGCCAAGGAAGAGGTCATGGAGATTGTGGATTTCCTGAAAAATCCCCAGAAATACACGGCTCTGGGAGGAAAAATTCCCAAGGGAGCGCTTCTTGTGGGCCCTCCCGGCACAGGAAAGACACTCCTTGCCAAGGCAGTGGCAGGGGAGGCCAATGTTCCTTTCTTCTCAATATCTGGTTCGGATTTCGTGGAGATGTTCGTCGGTGTGGGGGCCTCACGTGTACGCGACCTGTTCCGTCAGGCCAAGGAAAAGGCTCCGTGCATTGTTTTTATCGATGAAATAGATGCCGTGGGACGCGCCAGAAGCAAGAATGCAGGCTTCTCATCCAACGACGAGAGGGAGAACACTCTGAACCAGCTTCTTACTGAAATGGACGGTTTCGGCTCGAATTCAGGCGTGATCATACTCGCGGCCACCAACCGTGCGGATATTCTCGACAAGGCTCTGCTCAGGGCTGGACGTTTCGACAGGCAGATTCATGTGGAGCTTCCCGACCTTAAGGAGAGGGAGGAAATTTTCACGGTGCATCTCCGCGATCTTAAATTGGCCCGTGATTTCGACCTTGAGTTTCTTGCTAAGCATACCCCCGGCTTTTCCGGAGCAGACATCGCCAATGTGTGCAACGAGGCAGCCCTGACAGCGGCAAGACGCAACAAGGAGCTTATCGACAGGCAGGATTTCCTTGATGCAGTGGACAGGATAATCGGAGGACTGGAGCGCAAATCCAAAATAATTACTCCTGAGGAAAAGAAGTCTATCGCGCACCATGAGGCTGGACACGCAACCGTAAGCTGGCTTCTGCCCAATGCGAATCCGCTGTTCAAGGTGACGATTGTGCCGCGCGGACAGGCTCTCGGTGCGGCCTGGTATCTTCCGGAGGAGCGCCAGCTCGTTACCAAAGAGCAGATGATCGACGAGATGTGCTCACTGATCGGAGGCAGGGTCGCGGAGGAGATTGTAAACGGACAGCCGTCCACAGGTGCGCTCAATGATCTTGAAAGGCTTACCAAAATGGCCTACGGTATGGTCACCTACTACGGAATGAGCGAGAAAGTCGGAAATCTGTCGTTCTATGATTCGACCGGCTCCCGCGGCTATGAACTGACAAGGCCTTACAGCGAGAAGACGGCCGAGCTGATTGACAGGGAGGTCAAGGAACTTGTACAGACGATTCATGACAGGACTCTGGGCATCCTGACAGACAACCGTGACGGTTTTATGCAGCTTGCTGCTCTGTTATTGGAAAAAGAAGTTATATTTGCAGACGATCTCGAAAGTATTTTCGGCCCGAGGGCCGGAGCCGCGACAGAAGAAAAAACTATTGTAGAGCCTGCTCAAAATGAATAATTTTACAAAACGCACGATATCCGGCATCGGATTTCTCGCAATAATGCTGGCAGCATTGCTGACGAACCAATATGTGTTCGGGGCAGTAATGCTGCTTGCGCTCATTATAATGATGTCCGAATTTCTGCGCATGACCTGCGGAAAGGACTATAAGTTTTCACAGATTCTCTCGATTTTTGCCGGTGCTACTCTGTTTGTGCTCACCTATCTGTACCGGGCAATAGACATACCCGGCAGACTTGTCGTTCTTGCCTTTGTGCCGGTGTTCGTGCTGATGATCAATTCGCTGTACGTGAAAGACAAGTCACGTTTCGACAAATTCTCGAATCTCTATGCGGCCTTGCTGTATATAGCGGTTCCTTGGTCAGTCCAGAATTTTCTTGTATTCGATGCGCACGGCGGTTTCAACGGGATATATCTGCTCGGCTTCTACGCAATCATCTGGTGTTCCGATATCGGTGCCTACGTGTTCGGAATCACCCTCGGCCAGAAATACGGGAAAAAACTGTTTCCGTCGATTTCTCCAAAAAAATCGTGGATAGGATTCTGGGGAGGAATGCTCAGCGCCGTCCTGGTGGCTGTGGTTCTCAATCTTACAGGCATATTCCGCATCAGTCTGCTTCACAGCATTGCCCTTGCTGTTCTTCTGGATATAGCCGGCGTATACGGGGATCTTATAGAGTCACAGTGGAAACGTCACTATGATGTCAAGGATTCCGGCAATATCATACCGGGCCACGGAGGTCTTCTTGACAGGTTTGACAGTGCCTTGATTGCTATTCCTATAGGTATTATTTATCTTGTTGCCTGGGATGCGTTTGTCTTGTAGGGAATTGTTTTGTCCATTTGTAATTTTTGACTAAATTTGCAGCCGCTGTGTGTGTACGTATGGTACCGCCCGGCGGCTGACATTTTTATATCAACCGTAACAGAAATGATAATACACAAGGACTGCTACAAGACAATTCTGCTGATATGGACCGTGTGCGCCCCTCTGACATATTGCATACTGAGGTTCATACCATGGATTTTCGTGTCCTATCCTCTTGCGGCCATCCCTGTCTTTTTCATGGGATTTTCCCTCTTTTTCTTCAGAGTGCCTTCACGTATTACAGTCCCTGGAGGGAATGTGGTTACATCCGTTGCTGACGGCAAGGTCGTGGTACTTGAAAAAGTATTTGAGCCGGAATATATAAAGGGGGAGTGTATGCAGGTTTCGGTCTATATGGATTTCTTCAATGTCCATGTGAACTTCTGGCCGGTGGACGGTGAGATAACTTACTACAAATATCATCCGGGACTCTATTTGCTCGCCTTTCTTCCCAAGGCTTCCGAACTGAATGAACATACATCGGTAGGAATGAGGACTCCGTTCGGAGATGTATTCTTCAAACAGCTTGCAGGCACTTTTGCAAGAAGGATAGTGAGCTATGCAGTACCCGGCCGCACGGAATCCAAGGGAGAGCAGTGCGGCATAATAAAATTCGGTTCACGCATAGACATGTACCTTCCTCTCGGGTCAGAAATCAAGGTCAGGCTCGGTGATTATGTCAAGGCTTGCGAATCCGTAATCGCAGAACTGAAATGAAAGACATCATGGAAGAACAGCTGATATATGTAATTATGTTCGCCTCCCTGACCGTATCGGGATTGTGCTCTGTACTTGAGGCGACACTTCTTTCCACACCTCTGTCCTACATTACTGGGCTTGAGGAGCAGGGGATCAAAGGGGCGGCAAGACTTAAAAAGCTAAAACAGAATCCGGACCGTCCTATTTCTGCGATTCTGTGTCTCAACACCATTGCCAACACCATAGGAGCTTCCATTGTCGGTTCCCTCGTGTATGAAGTATATGGCGATGCGCTTGTGGGAATATTTTCCACAGTCTTCACGCTGATGATCCTCATTTTCTCCGAGATCATCCCAAAGACCGTCGGGTCAAGCTACTGGAGGTCGCTTGCAATACCTGCCTCCGTCATAATCAACGGAATGATATTCATAACTTTCCCTCTTGTGTGGACACTCGAGCACCTCACAAGGCTGATTTCTTCCCGTTCCAACCAGGTCAGCGTAAGCCGTGAGGACATATCGGCAATGGTGAGCGTGGCAACTGAAGAAGATGTCATCGAGAAGGAAGAAAAGAAAATGATACAGAATCTCCTGAAACTCGACGAGATTACCGCACATGAGATAATGACCCCGAGCGTTGTAGTGGAAATGGCGGAGGGAAGCATGACGATAAGGGAATTCTATGATTCGGAGAATACGCATTCGAGGATTCCTGTATATGACGAGGAGAACAGCGATTATGTAATCGGTTATGTGCTGCGCCAGACTGTCCTTGAAAAAATGGCGGAAGACCGCTTCGACATGACATTGCGCGAAATTTCGCGTCCTATTCTTACTTTCCCTGAGAACGAGCCTGTAGGCAATATATGGGAAAAGCTGCTCGCCAAGAAAGAGCATATATCCGTAATTATCGATGAGTACGGCACATTCCGCGGTCTGGTCTCTATGGAGGATGTCATCGAGACCATGCTCGGACAGGAGATTGTCGATGAGACTGACGAAGTCGTGGATATGCAGGAGTATGCCAAAGAGCAGTGGGAAAAGGCACAGAAAGACATGGTAAAGGCCCAGTAGCCTCTGCCATGTCATTTATTCTGTTCTTCTTCAATCAATTCTATCAGTTTTCCGATGGCTTCTTTTTCGGCAACGTGTCTAAGCAGCGGAGTCCTGCCTTTATAGATCGACACCTTTCCGTTTCCTTCACCGACGTACCCCCAGTCGGCATCGGCCATTTCACCCGGTCCGTTGACAATGCAGCCCATGACTGCAATCACCATGCCTTTCAGGTGAGAAGTCCTTTCCTTGAGTTCGTTGAATGTCTTTTCCAGATTGTACATTGTCCTTCCGCAGCCGGGGCAGGCAATATATTCCGGACGGTAGAAACGTCTCCGCGCCGCCTGCATCAGTTCGTCTGCAAGATAGGCTGCGTATCCGGTCCCGTCCAGGGTTATGACTTCACCGTTTTCACCGATATATGTACCGCACAGGACGACTTCATCCAATTCCCTGTCAAGGAGCCTTTTGCCGAAATCGCAGGCAAAGTCAAGCATCAGACGCTCTTTTGACGGAGCCGCATAAGTGGCAGTCGCACAGCCGTGTTCAATCTTAACGGCAGACATTGTTGAATGCAGCCTGTGTCCGTAGCGGTCAGACAGATACTTTGCCACAGGTATTTCATTCTCCGGGTCTTCCGTGAGAGATACTCTTATTGTGTCACCGATGCCTTCGGACAGCAGGGCAGATATGCCCACAGCCGATTTGATTCTGCCTGAATCGCCGTTGCCGGCTTCTGTCACGCCGAGATGCAGCGGAAACACCGTACCGTTCTTCTGCATCTGCGCTGCCAGCAGACGGTATGCTTCCACCATTACGTATGTATTGCTTGCCTTAAGGGAAACCACGACATTGTAGAAATCGTTTTCCACGCACATATCCAGCCATTCCGTCACGGCCTCTTTCATCGCGAGGGGAGTATTGCCGTACAGACCGGTTATCCTCTCGCCAAGAGAACCGTGGTTCAGTCCGATTCGTATGGCTGTCCCGTGTTCCTTGCATACTTCCACGAGGCGTGCGAACTGCGCGCGCGCCTTTTCATGATCCTTGTGGAAATTTCCGGGGTTGATTCTTACTTTCTCCACTACGGATGCTGCTGCAATGGCTATTTCTGAAGAGAAATGCACGTCGGCGACAAGAGGCACGCCGATTCCTGCAGAGCGGAGTTCCCGCTTGATTTCACGCAAAGATTCGACCTGCTCCAAAGTCGGGACAGTAAGCCTGATCATTTCCGCCCCTGCCTCATACAGCCTTTTGCACTGTGCCACGGAAGCCTTTACGTCTGACGTATGAGTGTTGCACATTGTCTGCACGAGGATACCGCTGCCTCCTCCTATTGCGGCATTACCTATATTCACCCGTATCGTTTCCATGTTCTTCCAATGTCTTATCTTGTCCGTAAACCATTTCTTTGGCTATTTTCTTCAGCTGTGCCTTTGTGTTCCCGCTTCTCTTGGTCAGGTGGAAGTGCACTCCGGCAGATATTATTATATTGCTCGGATATGCGAATCTGTAATAGTACTGACTGTAATGGTCAGGTGTGTACAGTGATGACAGCGAATGTTTGTACATTGCCTGCAGATGAATCTCAATCGGGGAGAAAACAAGGCCGAAGCCTACGCCTCCCTTCAGGCCGTAGTCCCACCTCCGGTCAGTGGCGGTGAATGATGTGCGCACTTCTTCAGCTACAGAACCTCCTGCATCAGGAGGAAACCGCTCTATGGAAAGCCTGTAGCCTCCGTAGCAGCCTAACTGGGCCATAATTTTGAAATTCCACATATCATAGTGGAACTGGAAGAGGACAGGCACTTCCACGAGATCTATCAAAGCTTTCTGCGCCCCTTCGATTTTATAGGTGTAATTGTTGTCTTCATCATATTTGAAGTGATAGCCTTCGCGTGCGTAAAACACACCTGTCTGGAATCCGAAATACGGCATATACCCGAACATTTTCGCATAGGTAGTTACCGTCAGTCCGATATTGAACGGTATAAAGAGCATTTCCTGCTTCTGCTTCGGATTCCACATGACCTGGCTCAGGCCGACGCCATACTGAATGCCGGCCATCGTATAGTCATTGAGGACGAGCGTTTTTTTCAGATTCATGGTGTCAAGCTGTATGTCCGAATAGACTGTCTCCTGCGCATTCGTCCATACGGCCGCCGCAAGTATACTTATTAGAGCAGTACAGAATCTTTTCATTTCTTACATTCAAGTTTTATGATTCTATTTGAACATTTCGGCGACATCGACAGTCTGTTCCAGCTCTGTCATTTCCGGAATGTCTATCAGGAATGTGCCGTCGGCGAGTTTATAGAAACGCACCTTCTCAGGCTGTTTGTGCTTCAGAAGATCGCCGGTGTCCACAAGTCCGTTCCTGTTCAGGTCTTCCGTTATCCTTATCGAATATTTTCCGGCTTTCAGATAAGGAAAATCCAGAGTGGAGTCCTTGTCGACAATGTATGATCTGAGCACTTTGTCGCGTTTTTCATTCAGAAGGTCGACGATGCACTTGTTGGAAACATTTTCAAGCACAAGCGTCATGCTGCTGAGCTTGTCGTCATTCGGCAGGCTTACCTTCACTTCGCTGCTGTCATTCAGGAAGCCGTTTATGTCGCGGAATTTCCTGTGCGGTACCTTAAGGAAATATTCATAGCCCGGAAGCATCTTTTCTGCCGGCCTGATTATATATTTCCTCAGATTCAGTGAATCGCGCTCAACCGTGTACTTTCCTTTGCTTTCCTGCTGGCGCGGATTTTTGCTGCGGAACACCAGTGAATCGAAGGCCGATTCTACCAAAGGGTACTTGAACTCAATAGTAAATCCGTACTGTTCAACCGTCTCGGCCTTTGCCTCCAGTGTGAATACCGTCGTTGTATCCTCTTTCTTAATGTCCTTTGAAGAACTCTTTGCCGCAGCAGCCTTGTTCTTCGGTTTCAGAAGCCTGATCTGCTCAGTAGAACTGTTCAGAAATCCCAGGCTGTCCGTCTTCATGTATTTCACATTCAGGAACAGAGTGTCAGGCTGTGGCTTCGGGTCATTTATCCATATCTCCATACTGTCCCGCTGGAGATTGAACTGGGTTATGACCTTGCTTGCCGGAATTCCGCTGAACCAGATGGAATCCACCTGCGCGTAAGGAGCCATGAAAGTGATGTATGCTGTCCTTTCACCGATTCTCTCCTTGTTGACAATCAACTGCTTCGACGGTTTTTCACGGAATATGTTCAGCTCGTATTCCGTTTTTCTCGCAAGACAGTGCAGAGTGTCTTCCATGTCGTATTTCATCAGTTCCGGAAGACTGTCGCTGACTTTTGTGACCGGACGCACAAAAGAATCGGCAAAGGCTATCCTCTCTGACTCCGGTTCATATTTGTTATTGTGGTTTTCGTCTATGACTGCGTAAAGCCTGTAGACAGTGTCCTGAATGTTGCGGAGACAGAAAAAGCCCCACTGGTCGGTGCGCACGGCAGCATCGGGCCTTTTAAGGAATACCGCGGAGTCCGCATGATCCTTGTAAAGCATCACAGTTGCCCCCTTTATAGGCTGGAGAGTGTTGCAGTCCTGCACAGTTCCTGTAATCATCATCGAATCGATTGTTTCGCCCGTTGAAAATACAAGAGTGAATCCCGGAAACATATTTCCCTCATTGTTGTCTGCAATGGCATTCGTCAGGTCGAGCGTATAGGTCTTGTTGGAATCAAGGTCACTTTCAAAAGACAGGACCACGCTTTTGCCTTTCAGCCTGAACTTCGGGAATTTCTCCAAAGGAGGAGACAGAAACAGGCTCTTAGGGTCTTTGACTGTTACATATTCATTGAACTTGATTTCAATTGCCGGCTTGTGTACAGGTACCATAGTCTGTCCGATATACGGCTTCACAGCCACTACTACAGGCGGGATCGTATCCTTCGGCCCTCCGCTCGGGGGAGTGGTGGTATTGGCGCACGAATGAGAGAATATGACCTGTATCATTATGGCCGCTACCGGAATGGCCGGAAATATTTTTGACAGTAATTTTTTCATCTGCATTTCATTGGGTTACAGACAGCCGGAGCTGTCCTCATATTATAAATCCGTTCTCACGACACTTTGTATTCCTTCTATTTTGCGCAGCTTTTTCATAAGCTTCTCCAGTTCTCCCGATTCGCTTACGTACAGTTCCATGTGCCCTTTGAATATTCCGTCATCGCTGCATAGGCTGAAACTTCGTATGTTTACGTTCATGACCAATGAGACGTATCTGGTTATTTCATTGATGATTCCGATTCTGTCGACACCCTTTAGCGAAAGGCGGACGAGATATGACAGATTCTGCTTTTTCGCATCCTCCCACTTCGGTATGACAATCTTGTCTCCGAATTTCGAGGCGAGATTGTCCGCTGTATGGCATGAACGCTTGTGCAGGGTGACTGTACCGTCCTGGGCAAGAAAGCCGACAACGCTGTCTCCCGGAATCGGATTGCAGCATGAAGCAATGACATATTTGTGGCTTCCGCTGTTGTTGTCAGTGATTATGTAGCCGTCTCCTTTCTTCCCGTCTTTCGGCATGAACCACTGCAGCAGGCTGCTCTTTCTATCTTTGTTACGGCTCATTATTTCATTGAGTCCGTTCAGTTTGATTATGCCGGCACCGACACGGAAATACAGTTCCTCAGGCCTGCTGTCATATATGCCGTAATTCTTCATCAGCACATTCTCAGCCTTGCTGTTGAGCTTGTAACCGATGGATTCCAGCTGTTCTTCAAGCATTTTCTTGCCTATTCTTACGCTTTCGCGGCGCTCGCTCCTGAAGCTGTCGAGTATTATTTTCCTGGCCTTAGCCGTTTTGACAAATTCGAGCCATTCGCGCTTCGGCTTTTCGTTCTCGGCCGTGATGATTTCCACCTGGTCGCCGGTCTTCAGTACGTAGGACAGAGGGACAAGCCTCAGATTGACTTTGGCGGCAATTGCGCGGTTGCCGATTTCCGAGTGTATGGAATATGCAAAATCGAGGGCCGTCGCGCCTTTCTCGATGCCGCGCTGCTCTCCTTTCTGTGTGAATACGAATATGTCAGTCTTGATGAGGTCATTATGTATCATGTCGAGCAGTTCCAGAGCACTGACATCCTGGCTTACGAGAATGTCCTTGACCTTGGCAATCCACTTGTCCATCTCGCTCTCGTTCTCCTCGGCAAAACCGTCCTTTTTGTATGCCCAGTGGGCTGCAATGCCTTTTTCCGCTATGTCATTCATCCTGCGCGTGCGGATCTGCACTTCTATCCAGATTCCAGTACGGCTCATCAGAGTACAGTGCAGGGCCTCGTAGCCGTTGTTCTTGGGGTGGCTCACCCAGTCGCGCATCCGGTCCGACTTGTATCTGTACAATCCTGTTATTATGGAAAATACATGGAAACACTGGTCTCTCTCAGTTTCAGCAGTGTCCTTTTCCGGGTCGAAAATGATTCTTACTGCATACAGGTCATAAATCTGTTCAAAGGTGATTCCTTTGGCTGTCATCTTGTGCCAGATGGAATAGGGGGTCTTGACGCGCTTCTTGATTTCATAGCGGAAACCGGCAGCTTTAAGGGCCTCGTCTATCGGAACGATGAACTCGTTGATTTCCTTGTCTTTGTCGCTGATGTTCCGGTTGATCTTTTCCGAAATTTCATTGAACGCCTCCGGCTCCTTGTAGCGGAGCCATATATCTTCCATTTCCGATTTCACGCCGTACAGACCGAGCCTGTGGGCGAGGGGAATGAAGATGTACATGGTTTCGCTCAGAATCTTGTCCCGCTTGTGCTCGGGCATGAATTCTATAGTGCGGCAGTTGTGAAGGCGGTCAGCCAGTTTTATCAGCACGACCCTCACGTCATCGTTAAGGGTCAGGAGAATGCGCTTGAAGTTCTCGGCCTGCATACTTTTCTGCTGTGCCTTGTCCTCGTTGTCAAGCACTGTCTTGATTTTGGTCAGGCCCTCCACCAGTGTAGCAACCTTGTCCCCGAAAAGGCTGCGGATGTCATCTACAGTATAGTGCGTATCCTCGACGACATCATGCAGAAGTGCTGCTACTATGGATTTGTAGCCCAGACCGATATTGCTTACTACAATTTTTGCAACAGCTATCGGATGCAGTATATATGGCTCTCCTGAACGTCTTCTGACGCCCTTGTGAGCTTCATTTGCAAAGTCGAAGGCTTTCTGCACGACATCGAGTTCCTCCTGGTTCGCACATCTTTTTCTTGCCGCCTCCCTGAGATCCGCATAATCTCTTGCTATGACCTCATGATCCTGCTGAGTAAATTCCGATATTTTACCCATAATCTATACTTAAAGTTTTGTTATACCTCGATATTATAGCTGTCCACATTCTGGAAGGCATACGAAAGTTCCGCACCGATCAGGATTATGAACCAGCCTATATTTATCCATACCATAAACAGCGGCACAGCCGCAAAAGCACCGTATATCGCATTCAGCCTCGTCACGAACACCTGTGTCTCGAGGTACAGATACTGCATCACGGTAAACGCTGCCCCTGAAAGCACTGCTGCACGCAATGCATTGGAATATGCCACCGGGGCATTCGGTATGAATTTGTACATTGCCGAGAATGTCAGCGTGGCAATGACTGCAAAAAGTATCCATGTCACAAGTGTCTTGAAGGCACTGAGGGCCTCCATGTCCAGTCCGAGGTACTCCAGTGCATCGGAATACACGAATGAACCGGCGAAGAACACCATTATGACGAACGGGGATATGAACAGGACCGCGATGTAGAAAGGCACTCTTTTGAGCAGAGTCCTTGATTTCTGCACTTTCCACACATTGTTGAACACTCTTTCGGCAGAAATCATCATCCAAATCACAATCCAGACAAAGAGCAGGGCGCTGAGTAATCCCATAAGGCTGCTTTGCGCAGTCTGTATGATGTTTTCGGCCCAGTTCAGAACAGTGTCGACAGTCTGCTGGCTGTTCTCGAAATTGCGGTAAAGGAGATCTTTCAGTCTGCCAGAAAGGCCGAAACCGTCAGTTACGGCCACAGCGACCGCTATGAACGGGACTACGGACATGGTGCTGAAAAAACTCAGAGCGACTGCCTGAAAGCCTATCTTTTCGGCAGAAAATGTCTTTATCGTGATAATGAGCACACGGACATATTTCAGGAACCGGGCCTTGGCCCTGGAGAGTTCCCCAAGGTCTATGTCCCAGATGTCGTCTTTCAGAAAATTCCGGATTTTCTGTGTATGTCCACCGATTCTGTTCATTCTTTTCCGCTGCAGATTTCCGCAAATTTCTCTTCGCTTATAATTCTTACTCCCAAGGCCTCTGCCTTTTTCAGTTTCTCCGGTCCGGGCTTGGCTCCGGCAAGCAGGTAAGATGTTTTTCCGCTGATTGAGGCGCTGTTCCTGCCGCCATGGGCTGTTATGAGAGCCTTCATCTCATCGCGTGAAATGCTGAAATTGCCTGAGATGACAATTGTCTTGCCGTCAAGTGCGGACGAGAGCTTTTCCGGAGCTTTTTCGGTTTCAAACCTGAGTCCGGCCTTTTTGAGCCTCTCCACTGTCTCCATATTGGTCTCATCGGCAAAATATCTGTGTATGCTTTCTGCGATGACCTCTCCGACATCCTCCACCTGCAGAAGTTCTTCTACGCTTGCAGAGGCTACAGCGTCTATGTTGCCGAAATGACGTGCGACAGACTTTGCCGTGGCCTCTCCGACATATCTGATGCCGAGCGCATACAGCACTCTCTCGAACGGTGTGTTCCTTGAGTCCGAAAGACTTTGCAGGAATCGTTCAGCCGACCTGTCTTTCCAGCCCTCCAGCTTCATCAGGTGCTGCTTCTCCAGTTCGTAGAAATCGGCAGGATTCCATACGAGGGCGAGATTGTAAAGCTGTTCGACAGTCGCCTCTCCTGCAAGCACATTCATGGCCTTCCGGCTAAGGAAGTGAATCAGCTTTTCCTTTATCTGGGTAGGGCAGCCGCTGCCGTTGGGGCAGAAAGCCTTCGCTTCTTCTTCGTCTCTGACCAGTGCGGTTCCGCAGTCCGGACATATTTCCGGAAAATGAGGAATTTCAGCACTTTCCGGCCTCATGGAGAGTTCCACCGCGGTAATCTTTGGAATGATTTCCCCGCCTTTCTCGACATACACATAATCCCCGACACGAATGTCGAGAAGTTTCATCTGTTCCTCGTTGTGAAGGGAAGCGCGTTTTACGGTCGTTCCGCTCAGCAGCACAGGTTCCAGATTCGCCACAGGAGTCACTGCGCCTGTTCTTCCCACCTGATAGTCGATTGACAGAAGTTTGGTCAGGGCCTGCTCAGCCTTGAATTTGTATGCAACAGCCCAGCGCGGAAACTTTGCTGTATAACCGAGTTCTGCCTGATAGGGAAGTTCGTTGACTTTTATTACGATTCCGTCTGTGGCAAACGGAAGCGCCTTTCTTTCTGTATCCCAGTAATTGATGAATTCTTCGATTTCAGCGATGCTTCTGCAGATGCGCCTTTTGTCGGATACCGGAAGTCCCCAGCCTGCGGCGGCTTTCAGGGCCTGGTCATGCGTTGTGAACGGCAAATCTTCTCCGAGCATGTGATAAAGCGTGCATTCGAGTCCGCGGCCGGCCACCATGGTGCTGTCGATAAGTTTGAGCGAGCCTGATGCGGCATTGCGCGGATTGGCAAAAAGCTGTTCCTCATCTTTCTGCCTCTCAGCGTTCAGGCGGTCGAATGCCGCCCACGGCATATAGATTTCTCCGCGTATCTCGAATTCTTCCGGCCACGGCTCCGGTTCGAGCAGTGTAGGCATGAAGCCTGCCGGAATGTGAAGCTCTGCCGGAATGTTTTTAATGTTGCGTACATTTTCCGTGACATCGTCGCCGACCGTACCGTCTCCTCTGGTCAGAGCCCTTGCAAGTTTGCCGTTTCTGTATGTAAGGCAGATTGCCGTGCCGTCGAATTTCAGCTCACAGCTGTAGGTGAAGGCATTCCCGATGCCTTTTGAAGCCCTTTCGGCGAAAGCCTCCACTTCTGTGATATCATATGTATTTCCGAGCGAAAGCATCGGGTATCGGTGCGGATACTGAGAGAATTCTTTTGGTGACTTTGCAGCTCTGCCTGCGGATGCTTTTTCTGTGCCGGTTCCGTCTGTATTTATGATTTCAGTCCGCAGGTCACTGCCGACTTTTCTTGTGGGAGAGTCTTCTGAGGCCAAATCAGGAAACTCCGCTTCGAGTGCCTCCAGCTCTTTCATGCTCATGTCGAATTCATAGTCGCTCAAAATCGGCGCGCTTTCGACATAATACAATCTGTTGGCCTCGCTGATTATATTTTTAAGTTCTTTAATTCTGCTTTCAGCCTGCTTCCTGTCCATGACTAAACCAGTATCCTCCTTTTTCATTAACAGTCCCTAAAAAAGACAAAATTAATGAAAATCTCCGGAATAAACGAATATATTTCGCAAGAGCAGGTCCAAAGAGCGGCTAATTATGAAAAAATTTATAAATTTGCGCCGCCTGAAATTAAAGTGCAGAATTTTATATCAAATAAACATTTAAAATCAACTAAGATGAAAGACGCAGTAATTATCCTTTGCGGCGGCGGTCCTGCCCCGGGAATGAACTCAGTTTCAATGAGTGTCGCAAAGACTTTCCTTTCCAAGGGATACAGGGTAATCGGCCTCCACGGCGGATACTCGGGACTTTTCAGCAAGAACGCGCGTACAGAAGATCTCGACTTTTTCAAGGCCGACCGCTACTGGAACCGCGGAGGCTCTTATCTGGAGATGAGCCGCTTCAAACCGACAGACAAGGATTTCGAGGAGAATTTCAACCTTGACCTTTTCAAGGACAACAATATCAAGCTCCTTGTAACCATCGGAGGCGACGATACGGCTTCTACCGCAAACAGGATTTCAAAATTCCTCGCTGCCAAGAATTATCCTATCGCAAACATACACTGCCCGAAGACTATCGACAACGACCTTCCTCTTCCTGCAAACGCACCTACTTTCGGATACAATTCCGCAAAGAACGAGGGAGCGCACCTTGCAAGGACTATCTATGAGGATGCACGTACATCAGGCAACTGGCTTGTGATTTCGGCAATGGGCCGTACCTGCGGCAGCCTTGCCCTCGGTATCGGCGAGGCGACCCACTGCCCGATGACTATAATTCCCGAGATGTTCAACAAGACAGCAATGACTCTCGACAAAATCATCAGACTGTCCATCTCGGCTATCCTCAAGAGGAAAATCATGGGCATCAACTACGGTACGATCGTGGCCGCAGAGGGCCTTTTCCATGATGCAGGCGTTGCGCAGGAGGCTGTCGATGCTGGAATACATTTCACTTATGATGACCACGGCCACCCTGAGCTGGGCAAAATTTCAAAGGCTGTCCTTTTCAATGACCTTCTCGAGAAAGAGTTCAAGAAAATCGGCATCAAGGTCAAGAGCCGCCCTGTTGAAATCGGATATGACGTGCGCTGCCAGGATCCTGTCGCATACGACCTGACATATTGCACAGAGCTTGCAATGGGTGTTTACCAGCTTTTCAGTGAGGGCAAGACCGGCTGCATGGTATATGTGGATGCTTACGGCAACGTATCTCCTCTGTACCTTTCCGAACTCCAGGATCCCGTGACAGGAAAGATTCCGCCGAGGGTAGTGGACATCAATGCCGGAACAGCACAGAACTACTACAAGTACATTGCCCACTATGTGACAGAGGCCGACTATGAGGCTGTAAAGGCTCTCGGTATCGGGAATCCTGAGAACTACGACTTCACCAAGATTCTGGAGTGGTAGTCCGGTGGAGGCTAACTAATTGCCACATTGTAACTTGCTTAATGACGGGTGCCGGATTCTCGGCACCCGTCATTGCGTATTTTTCTAATCGTCAGTCACTTAACCTCCACCATGACGGCAATGGTGTGGAATCCCGCATAGCTCATGAAGAAAGACCGGCTTCCTGCTGAAGCCTCCGGTCACCATATTAGGCCAGATTCTGCGATTTTAGTTTAAAATTCAGACATCTGCCTGATTCTCGATGCGACTTCCTCCGGCTTTTCAATAAGCAGCTGACCATGATTCATTCTATGGAAGATTTCAATATGGGTGTCCGGGTGAAGTTTCTGCAAGTGCCGGACTTGCGGCTTTGCGACAAAAGCCTCCCTTGTGCCGTACCAGAAATGTATGTCCGTTCCTTTGACCGATTCCAGTCTTTGGGTATAAATGTCCCTGTAGCCGTCAAGAACAGCCTGTCCTTTGCCGTATGGCCAAACCTTCCTGCACTCATCGAGCAGGACAGCGAAATAATGCGAACGGAATATCAGTTTCCAGAATCCTGTCCAGTGGCAGCAGGTCCATACATTCATGCACTGAAAATACCGGAGCGGTCCGACCAGCCATTTCGGCAACGGCAGCATGGGAGCGGCATCAAGAACGGCGTGGCAGATAGAAATTTCGTCCCGTTCCATCATGCGCGACAGAATCTTGCCTCCCATTGACAGCCCGTAGGCACAGTCAAGGCGGCCTCCCAGATTGTCTTTAACATAAGTGTTTGCCTGATCTGCCTGGTCATCAATACTCGTGAATCTGGAAAACTTTCCAATAATAAATCCGTCCGCTTCCACTGCGATAATATGGAAATCTTTCTGCAGCAATTCAATCAGCGGCAGGAAAATCTCATATGATACACCCAGGCCAGGCAGAAGCATCAGGGACGGGGCATTCATGTTTCCGTATGAATGAAATTGCATAATGTTTCTTTAAATCAGATTAATATGCACAAAAATAAGATAATTGCTCCGGGACAATTTTATGCCCTGACAGGGGCATGGATAAAAAAACAAGGCTCATTTATGGAAATCTTTCTGCAGCAGTACAAAAAACGGCAGGGGCAGTTTTGTTTCTGTCGGCATCAGCGGGCAGGGCGGGAAACATTCATGTCAGAGCGGAACGTGGATGCGGGCAAACCGTCCCCGTTGACCAGATTGGCTGTCGTATAAGGCTGCCAGCCATAGCGTACAATTGCCGGAGACTTCACTTTGCCACTCCACACCTTCACACAGCCGCCTTCGACAACTGCTTCGGCAGGATAAAAAATACGGTCCTTGCCGGCGACCTCGAAAGTCATCAGCTTACCTCCGTCAGCAGAGCGGAGACCGTCGGCATAGTCGAAGCTGACATAAGCATTTCCGTGAGCGAAAGCGACAGAACGGAACAGCGGACCGGAAGGCACTATATCCTTGCGGCCGTATGTACCGTTCAGCGCCCACAAAGCAAGACGCTGTCCGACTTCCATTTTTTGTACGGGATGCACATCGGTCGGATTGCCTATGTCCGAAGTCACCGCCATGCCGACATTGTCCAGTGCATACATCAAACGCCTCTGACTGTCTCTGAACAAAGGCCATGAAGGACGGTTCAGACTGGAGAGCTGGACATAATAGAACGGCAGGTCCGCATCATCCCAGTACTGGCGCCAACCCTGTACCAGAAGCTTGAACAGACGTCCGTGTGCATCTGCATTGTGGGCATTGGATTCGCCCTGGTACCAAATTACTCCCCGTATCGGGAACTGCCGCAGAGGCAATATTCCTGATTCAAACAGATAGCATGGCTCGTATGGATGACGCTGGAATGCACTTGAAGCCTTGCGTACATTCTGTGCGGCACGTTCGCGCACCCACGGCTGTATAAAGTCGTTTTCCCTCCAGTCACGCAGAATTGCCGGAAACCCGAATTCAAGCGAACGTCTCGGCACCCATGCTTCGGCAGGAGAACCGCCGACCGCATTGCATATCAGGCCGACAGGCACTTTCAGGCTATCCTGCAGCATACGTCCGAAATAGTATGCGACGGCAGAGAAATCTGCCGCAGACGATGGCGTACAGACATTCCATGATGTTTCCCTGAAATATTGCAGATGGTCGAGCGAATCCAGAACGGATGCGTCCCACTCCACGGCATTTGTGCGCCAGCGTGCCTTCATATCGAAAAGGCGTATTTCATCATTGCCGGCAAGCGGTATGTCCCGGCTTCCTGTCGCAGAGGCCTTCAGCCGGAACTCCATGTTTGACTGTCCGGAGCACAGCCATACCTCACCGGCCAGCACGTTGCGGAAAGTCAGCTTGCGCGATTTTGTCTCCACTGCCAATGTATATGGCCCCCCGGCCTCCAACGGTGCAAGCGTAACCTGCCAGTGCCCGCCGCTGTCTGCCAGAGTCTTGCATTTCTGTCCCGCGATTTTCAGAATCACCTTCTCTCCCGCATCTGCCCTGCCCTGTATCTTCAGTTCACGCCCGTGCTGCAAAACCATATTGTCAGTATACAGGGGAGACATCGACAGACCGCCGTAATCACCGGTAATGCCGCTGTAAACTATCCGTGCCATCATCTCTGCACCTTCGGCATTCGGGTGCACAGCATCTTCAAGAAGATGCGGATATGGATGCAGCGGTTCATAAAAATCTACGAGCTGGACATTTTCCGCCCGTGCCGCACATTCTATTGCAGCCTGTATCTCATCGTGCCAGTCGCGCGTGCCTGACTCATAGCGGCGATGCCGGTGTGAAAGCGGCGTCATGCGTGCCGCAATGACGCGTGTCTCCGGATTGACATCGCGGAAAGACTGGATCAGAGCGCGGTAGTCCCCGATGAACTCATCCTGATAGTCAGGCCAGTTGCGCGGATCAGTGTCATTGATTCCAAGATGAATTACAACGATATCGGCCGCATAGGCCAAAGCATCAAGATACTCCTGCTGTTCCGCATACGGACGATGTCCCTTTTTGAGCAGAGTTGCGCCGGACTTGCCGAAATTTCCGACTTCATATCCGTCTCCGAGCATGTTCTGGAGTTTGTAGGGATAGGCATTCACTTCGCGGTCCGGAAGTCCATATCCGTACGTGATGCTGTTGCCGACACAGGCAACGCGGATTTTGTTATGCGCAAAGCAGGAAATGCTGCACAGCATTAAAATGCAGATAAAAAGGCGTCTCATAGAAAAATATTGCTGCGGCAAAAATAACTTTTTTATCTGAGAAGCCGTTTATATTCATCCTAACATTTTTAAAAAATGATTCCGCTTCTTTTTTGCCCCGATCTGTTATGGCGATTTAAACACTTTCCGATTTGCAGCCGATTTCAGACTGTTTCGTTAAATATGCAATGCCGGACCAGTCTGCGGGACAAATGCCTGAGACACATTTTCCGTGAAATGATGTCATTGAATCAAAAAAATCATTATATTTACAGAATCATTATGAAACAAAGGGCACTTCATTGATAATTAATAAGGTGCGACACAAAACATTTAAGATTATGGAAAAAATCAAAGGACTGATCGATGCTCCTTTCACTCCGTTCGATGCGGCAGGTGAAGTGAATCTTGAGCCGATTCCGGCTTACGCATCGATGCTTGCAAAAAACGGTTTGAAAGGCGTTTTCATCAATGGTTCGTCAGGAGAGGGATATATGCTCACTGACGAAGAACGCATGAAACTTGCCGAGAAATGGGTGGAGTCCGCTCCTGAAGGCTTCAAGGTTATCGTACATGTCGGCAGCTGCTGTCTGAAATCAAGTGCGCGTCTTGCACAGCACGCAGCGGAAATAGGGGCCTGGGGCATAGGTGCAATGGCACCGCCGTTCCCGAAGATCGGACGTATAGAAGAACTTGTGGGCTACTGCGAGACTATCTGCAACGCAGCACCGTCCCTTCCGTTCTACTACTATCACATTCCTGCATTCAACGGGGCATATCTGCCCATGACCGGACTTCTTCGTGCCGTCGACGGACGCATCGCAAATTTCGCAGGTATCAAATACACTTACGAAAGCATCTACGAGTATAACCAGTGCCGTCTCTACGGGAACGGCAAATATGATATGCTGCACGGTCAGGATGAGACTATTCTTCCTTCACTCGCCATGGGCGGTGCGGAAGGCGGAATCGGGGGCACGACCAACTATAACGGCCGCGAACTCGTCGGAATCATCGAGGCATGGCAGCGCGGAGACATCGGGACCGCACGTGAAAAGCAGAACTTCTCACAGGAAGTCATCAATGTCATCTGCAATTTCCGCGGCAACATAGTTGCCGGCAAACGCATCATGAAGCTCATCGGACTCGACCTTGGGCACAACCGTCTGCCTTTCCGCAACATGACTGACGAGGAGGAGGCTGCAATGAAAGTTCAGCTGGAGAACATCGGCTTCTTCGGACGATGCAACAAATTCTGACATCTGCCGGTAACTGCGTTGCAGAACCACCATGCCCATGAAAAACAGAATTACAGCAATATGCCTGCTGCCGGTGCTGGTTTATGCCGGCAGCATGGTGTCTTCCTGCTCCCGCGATACGCAGAGTACGGCCCGGTGGAGGCAGCTGCCTTCATTGGCAGTATCCGGCGATGATTTCTCGCAGGGAACATCCGCCATGTACGCCGGACATGCCGGAAACATGACAATCGTCGCCGGAGGAGCCAATTTTCCTGACGCTCCTGTTGCCGAAGGAGGCAAAAAACGTTTCTATGACCTTATTCACATCATGTACGATACACCTGAAGGACAGGACGGATGGATTCAGGCAGGAAAACTGCCGGAACCTGCTGCATACGGCGCAAGCTATCAGTTGCAGGATGAAATTGTCATAGCCGGAGGAGCCAACGCTTCAGGCACTCTTAAAACAGTCTATTCGCTGCGTCCGGGAGGCAACATTACCGCAGACAAGGTGATTGTTGAGCAGAGCGAAGATCTTCCGTTCGGTGTGGAACAGGGAGGCTGGTCAATGTACGGGAGCGTCCTTTACCTGGCAGGAGGCCTGACTGACGGGACTCCTTCGCTGGCCGTGCTGGCCTGTGATACGCAAGACTGCGGCCGTCCGTGGAAGGTTGTCGCCACGATGCCCGAGGCGTTTGTACAGCCGGTTTTGTATGTGCATGGGGAAACGCTGTATATATGGGGAGGCTTCGACCCCCGGAGCCGCGCAGTGGCCGATTACGGGTACCGCTGTGAACTTACGTCGGGAAAATGGGAGCGGATCGGAGGACTGCCTGACGGAGGAACCATGACAGGCTCCGCTGCTGCGGTTGCCGCTGACGGAAGCCTGTATGTGGCCGGAGGCGTCAATCTTGAAGTGTTCTCAGGCGGACTCAGGCGCGATGCCCGGCAAATGCACGAATACCTCACGCATGAGCCATCATGGTACCGTTTCAATCAGATGCTCTGGCGCTTCGACCCTGAAACGGGGGAGTGGACGGCTATGGGAGCATCGGAACATTCGGCACGTGCAGGAGCCTCGCTTGTGCCAGCCGGCGGAGGACTTATGCTGCTTGGAGGCGAAACCAAACCGGGAATCAGAACTCCTGATGTACTGATGCTGAAATTTTAATCTTTCTCATTGTAAATTCGGGCTGTTTCCGTAAGAACGGTAAATGCAATGAAAAAGAATTAAGGACAATTATAATAACACAAAAATAATAACACAAAAATAATAACCATGAAAAACAGAAAATTTTATCCCTGGATTGTTGTCGGCCTCCTGTGGGTAGTGGCGCTGCTCAATTATATGGACCGCCAGATGCTCTCCACTATGCGCGAATCCATGCAGGCGGATATTCTTGAATTGGAATCCGCGGTGAATTTCGGCCGTCTTATGGCCATTTTTCTCTGGATATACGGATTCATGAGCCCGGTTGCCGGAGCCGTTGCAGACAGATTCAGCAGAAAGTGGCTGATTGTCATTTCACTCGGTGTGTGGTCAACAGTCACGCTTCTGATGGGTTACTGCAATTCATTTACGCAACTTTATTGTCTGCGCGCGCTGATGGGCGTAAGCGAGGCCCTGTATATTCCCGTGGCGCTGTCACTGATTGCCGACTATTTCACAGGAGCTGCACGAAGCCTTGCAATCGGAATACACATGACAGGACTTTATCTCGGCCAGGCAATCGGCGGCTTCGGTGCGACTGTTGCAGCCGCCTTCTCTTGGCAGACAGCTTTCCACTGGTTCGGTCTTATCGGTATTCTCTATGCCGTAGTGCTAATCTTGTTCCTGCGCGACAAAGAGCGCGAGCCTGCTCCTGAGACAGAGAAGAAGGCTGCCTCCGGCGAACCTGTATGGAAGAGTTTCTCGCTGATTCTTACAAATGTCGCGTTCTGGACGATTCTTTTCTTCTTTACCTCATCGTCCCTGCCGGGCTGGGCTACCAAAAACTGGCTGCCGACTCTGTTCTCAAAGAGTCTCGATGTTCCGATGTCGATGGCAGGCCCTATCTCGACTATAACAATCGCTGTATCTTCGTTCATAGGTGTCATGATCGGAGGCCCTATTTCCGACCGCTGGGTACGCCGCAATTTGCGCGGACGCATTTACACAAGTGCTATCGGCCTCGGCCTGATGGTTCCGGCACTGGTGTTTATCGGCATAGGTGACGGAATGTTCGCAGCAGTGTCTGCCGGACTTTTCTTCGGTGTAGGCTACGGTATGTTCGATGCCAACAATATGCCGATTCTCTGTCAGTTCGTGCCTGCCCGCCAGCGTGCGACGGCATACGGAATCATGAACATGACCGGTGTGTTTGCCGGTGCCATCATCACCAAGGTGCTCGGAGCCTGGGCCGAGAAAGGCAATCTGGGCCTTGGATTTACATTGATGGCCGTTATAGTAGGTATTGCTTTGGTTCTGCAGCTTTCTGTCCTTAAGCCGAAGACCGACGATATGCAGTAATTATTGATTGAGATACAAATGACTCAGAAGTACAAAGGTATTGACCTTGGCGTATCTACACTTGCAGATACATCGGCTGTAAAATACGGTCTGGCTGTGCTTCCGTGGGGAGCGACCGAGCCGCACAACCGGCATCTGCCATATCTCACGGATGCGATTCTTTCATACGCCGTAAGTGTGGAGGCGGCAGGCAAGGCGCTTCCGGTCCGCTGTATGGTCCTGCCTCCGGTTACATTCGGAGCGCAGAATCCCGGGCAGCGCGAACAGCCGTTCTGCATACACGCAAGCTATCGTACACAGTTCTCAATATTGGAAGATATAGTTGCATCCCTGCACTGCCAGGGATTGCGCCGGCTGGTAATAGTAAACGGACACGGAGGGAATTCGTTCAAGAACATGGTCCGTGACCTGGCTGTTTCATACCCGGATTTCACGGTAGCCTGCTGTGAATGGTATGCTGTCGTGCCGCGCAAGGGCTTCTTCGATGCTCCGGGAGAACATGCAGATGAACTTGAAACATCTGTCATGCTTCACTACCATCCTGAACTGGTGGATATGCAGACTGCAGGAGATGGGACTGCACGTCCGTTTGCGATGAAGTGCCTGAATGAGAAGACACTGTGGATTCCGCGCAACTGGTCGAAGGTCACTGTCGACACCGGAATCGGTAATCCGCACGGCGCTACAGCCGAAAAGGGTGCCCGTTTCGCCGAGGCCGTAACGGACAAACTCGCAGAGGCATTCCGCCAGATGGCTACGGAACCGATATATCTGCAGGACTAACAGTTCTGATTTATTCGGAATAAAAAAGCCGGCCCGGGCCGGCTTTTTTATTATTTTGATATTGCACCATTTACTGAATTTCTTCAAAAATTTGGTTCTCTCGTACTTTTGTCTGCTGAGGTTGGAAGCAGGCAAACGATTGGTGACGACTAAAAGTGTGCTTTTGCCATTTATCCGATACGGAATATTTGTCAGAAAACCAAGCTACGCTGGAAAGCAGTAGGGTGACTGTCATACAGACCGCCCGTTTGCAGTGGAACCGGGTGGTCTGGCCGTTTCTGACAATATGCTGTATCTGGCCGGAGGATAATCCGCTATAAAATTATCTTCGGACAGATATACATACACTTTGTCAAAGGATACACTTGCATTATGGACAACATTACACCGAAAATAATTTGGGAGTTTTTCTGTAAAATGTATATATTTGTTGGTGACTTTATTATACATAAAACATGTATAATTGTTGACAGATATTTATTAACTTAAATTCAGCATTATGAAAAGAACTATTTTGGCGATCTGTGCCGTTCTTGTTACTGCCGTTGCTTTTTCTGCTGTAAGCATAGTCAAAAGCACTGCTATTCAGGCTCTCGCACAACAAACACAAATAGTTTGTTTCAAAATCTTAGATCAAAACGGTGAACCTGTAATCGGTGCATCGGTTCGGGTTAGAGGAACTAACCGTACTTCGACAACCGATATAGATGGAAATGTGTGTATTGAACTAAAACCGGGAGACGTATTGATAATTTCATATGTAGGTTATCAAGATCGTGAAGTTCAATATAAAGGGCAGAATCCTGGCATTATCAGCTTGATTCCTCAACCGATTGAAAATTAAAACCCCAAAGGTCTGAATTGTAATATATGCGCAGGAGTTTCATCGTATTGTGCTGTTTTTTGATGCCCTTATTGTCTGTGGCTCAATCTGAATTCGGGTCAATCTCCGGAAAAGTTCAGACCAAAGGAGATTCGAACGGTATATCGGTATCACTGAGCGATATCAGCAATGTTGTCGTCCAAGCATGCACACTTAAAGATACCTTATACACAACAACTGTCAATGGGTTCTTCCAGTTCAAGAAGGTGACCGCAGGGCGAGTTGTCCTGCGGTTTTCGCATATGTCTTACAAAGATGCAGTCATGGAGGCAGAAGTAAAGCCCGGAGAAACAACTGAAGTGTATGTGATGGTGGAGGAAGAACTGCTGGAGATTGAATCGGCAACGGTCAAAGGGGAGATTCCAGTGCTTACGGTCAACGGGGATACATTAATCTACCATGCCGCTGCAGTGCGGACGTTCGAGGGCGATGAGACTCTCAAAATAGTTGAACAGTTGCCGGGGGTAACGACATCGGAAACAGGCGTGAGTGTCATGGGCAAAGACATTTCCCGCACTTACGTGGACGGAAAACTGATCTTCGGAAGCGACCCGATGGCTGCGCTTCAAAACCTGCTGGCGAACGATGTACTGAAAATCCGTGTTTATGACGAGTATAAGAACGTTGACCCGCGCCGCAAACGGCGTAAGGGAGAGAAAATGGAGCGAGTGTTCAACATCGAGACCAAGAGCAAATTGATTCAGGCTACGACGGGACATTTTCTGGCCAGCTACGGCGCTGACATGAATGGCGAAGGCCGTGGAAACCGCGGCCGCTACGGAGTCGGAGCTACGGCCAATTTCTTTTCGGAAAATCTGCTGTTGGCAGCCAATGCCTTTTTCAACAATATCAACCGGAAGTCAAATAAAATAGCAGACATCATTACAATCAAAAGTCCGAAGACGAGCTACGAGCGGACAGCCTATGCAAATGTCGGTATAGAGAAAAACTGGGCGAGCAAAGTGTATGACGGCGCCATGACGACCTTGAAAGCGGACTATACCTACGGCAATGACTATACCCGCTCTGAAAGCCGGACACGGCAGGATTATTTTCCGTCTTCTGACTACGCTTCCCGACTGTATGAGGATACTTTGCGGAATACGATGACGGCAAAATACCATAAAGCGGATATCAGTTTCCATCATCCGATTGGCATAAGTCTTTCCCATAATATGAATTTTTCTGATGACAGCAAGGAGGGATACCGCTCGTATGAAAGTGTTGTGAATAACGTAACGTCCGCAGGCGGACAGACCAGGAGTTTTGACAGGCAGAACCGGTACGATATTTCGGACAAACTTCTCATACAGAACTTTATATATTTAGATGCGACTTTTAACGTATCAAACGCCGACGGAACCGGATTCCGTACAGATACTCTTTTCTCGACAGCCACACGCAGGGAGATGGAGTCCACGTCCTACGGACTGAGCAGGAAAGCAACGGCGCATTTGACCAAGAAAATTGTATTTTCTGAAGAAAAATACAATTTTCTGGATTTCTCATATTTTTATACATGGGAACACAGCCGCCGGAAGAAGACATCTCTCGACCTGGCGGAAGCCGGCAGGGAAATAATCGACACGACCAATACCTACAATTTTACCAACAATTACAATACGCATAAGGCGGCAGTCGAGTTAGGACTTTCTTTCCCTAAAATCAAGGCAAACCTGTCGATTAAATCGGCTTTTTCGACTACGGGTATCAACCGCAGCGAATGCTTCCCGGACGAAGTCGGCTATAACAAAAGGTTCAATGCCTTTTTGCCGGGAGTCTCGTTCACCACATCAAAGATAACAGGACAATTGCTCGTTCTATATGAGGCAGGGGTTCAGATTCCGTCCATAGAACAATTGCGTCCGCGGCTCGACGACACCAACCCTTATATGCTTATAGCCGGAAATCGGGAACTAAAACAGAGCTATCGCCATTTATTGCTCTGTCAATACTCCACAATATTCGGTAAGGCAAACAACAATTTTTCGTTCACATTCAATCTCACGGAAACGGACGATATGATTGCTTGCAAGCGTACTTTTTTCACGCATGAAACTCCGCTGTCCGAATGGGACTACACGGCCCCTGCACAGAGTACGCTTACAACCTACGAAAACGTGGACGGCATGTGGAGGGCCAATGCGGACATTAAACTGGTTCATCCTCTCCGCAGAATAAAATCCCAACTCACCGTCAATACTATTTTCGACTACGACGATACTCCTTCGTTTGTAGGAGATGTCCTGAACCGCACCAAGAGTTTTGCCCCGGCACTGAGATTGGGCCTCCGTGCGAATATTTCGCGCTCGTTCAGGTTCTCGTTGGGAACTGCCACTTCGTACATTTATTCAAAAAATGACATCGGACAAGACAATAAATATTTCCAGCAGGGAGCTTCGGTAAACACTGAATTGATAAATATCTTCAAACGTTTCTACCTCAATACTACGTACAGCCTCTTGTATCACAAACGTTTCGGTGGTGACAACTATGATATGAACAACCAGATATTAAACGTCGCTGTAGGTTGCAAGATACTGAAGCGGCGGTGCGACATCAGCTTCACGGCTTATGACCTGCTGAACCGTAACTCGGGATATAGAACCATGATGTATTCCGACTACATCCAGAATACCTGGACTCATTCTTTCGGAAGATATTTTACGTTCAACATCGCCTACAAATTCAACAGGTCAAAATCCGTCGTAAGCAACAGCAGCGTTAAGGACGGGGGAGTATCAGAATACAACTAATTCACAATGGGACCGTTCATGGAGGAGATGACGGCCCTGTTGATTGCGGCAAGGCGTTTTTCGTCAAGTTTGATGACCTTGCGGTCGTATGTCATGATTCCGTTCACTTCGCCCTCTACATCGGTCGTCTGGGTATAGACAGCTGCTGAACAGCCTGTCTTTGCAAAGACTTTCAGCATTTCGGCGTATTTCTCATATACATCGAGAACCTCTTTTCCGCTTGCGAACTTCACATATCCCCAGTTCCTGTCCTTTTGCCACAGGTGCCCTTCGACCGGAAAGCCGATTCCGCCGTACTCGCCGAGTACATTTACAAACTTGGCCTCGAAAGCGTTCATTGCCGGGCATGAATAGTGATGCACATCTATTATGTCACCGCTGAAGGAATAGTTCCCGCCTGACGATTCATTTATAAGTCTTGTCGGATCAAGCTTGCGGGTAAAAGCTACAACGTCAGGAGTATCGAACTGGCCCCATGCCTCATTGAAAGGCACCCATACCACAATACACTGGAAATTCTTCAGCGACCTGATGATATCTGCCCATTCCCTGTAATAGTTCAGCTTCCATTCCTCAGGGATTGTGCAGTCCGTCCCTCCGATAAAACTGTCGGAAGACCACGCATTGCGCACATTCTTCTCTATTTCTTCATCGCGGTAAGCACGTTTTCCGTGGTCTGCTATACAAGGCATATCCTGCCATACCATTATTCCGAGGGCATCGCACCAGTAATACCAGCGTGCAGGCTCGACTTTGATGTGTTTGCGTATCATATTGAAGCCCCATTCCTTAGTCTTTTCGATATCGAATTTCAGAGCCTCGTCAGTCGGGGCGGTATAAAGTCCGTCAGGCCACCAGCCCTGGTCGAGAGGGCCGAACTGGAAAAGAGGTGAATTATTCAGGGCAAGCCTCTTGTAAACAGGAACATTGCGGTCACGTCCGGTGCTGTATTCCGAAATCTTGCGCATGGCAGTATAGCCGTCAACGCTGTCGATGACTTTCTTACCACGTACAATACTGATTTTCAATCCATAAAGATATGGTTCATCAGGAGACCATGTCTTCATGTCCGGAACAGCGATTTCCGCTTTTCCGTTCTCTGCGACAGCCTCTGCCAATACAGCCGTTCCGGGATTTTCTGCACTGTAGCCGATGCCTCCCTCTATAAGCTGAACCTTGATTACGTCACCCTCTGCAATTCCGGCCGCCGACACTTCTACCTGCAGGGCGGAACGGTCTATGTCGGAAACCGTACAGTAGTTTGTAATGCGGGCAGGGGAAACCGGCTCCATCCATACAGTCTGCCAGATACCGGTGACAGGAGTGTACCAGATTCCCTCAGGAACACAAATCTGCTTTCCGCGCGGCTGATATGAATTGTCCGTAGCATCATAGACCCTCATAGTGAGAGTCTGTTTGCCGGATTTTTTCAGATACGGAGTGATATTATATTCAAAGGGAGTGTAGCCGCCCTTGTGCTCTCCGACTTTTGTGCCGTTTATCCAAAGCTCGGACTGCCAGTCCACAGCTCCGAAATGCAGGATTATGTCCTTTCCCTTCCATTTCGAGGGAACGGTGAATTCCCGTTCATACCAGAGAGCATTTTCCTGTCCGACACTTCTGCCGACGCCGGAAAGAGATGATTCGATTGCAAAGGGAACGAGAATCTCGCCCTCGGGTTCAAATGCAGAGGCATCTGCCGGAGTTACGGCATAATTCCACAGTCCGTTAAGGTTTTGCCACTCTCCGCGTACCATCTGTGGACGCGGATATTCAGGAAGCGGTGCGGCAGGATTTACGTCCTCTGCCCACGGAGTCCTGATATTGTCTCCGGCAGGTGCCCAGCCATTCTGCGCAAATGCTGCGACAGCCAAAGTCAGGGCAGAAATAGATGCAGTGATTTTTTTCATCGGATTTTAAAAATTAAATTAAGAATATACAAATATAGCAAAAAGCAGAGAGCAAACATCAATTTTATCTCCAAGTATGCGCAAAGAGCAGACGTAATTTATGGCTGTCCCTGTTTCATAAATTCGCCTGGCGTAAATCCCGTCGCATTGCGGAAATATCGGTTGAAGAAAGAATCGTTCTGGAAACCGAGCCTTTCGGCGACTTCGTGTACAGTGTATTTCTCGGATAGCAGCAGACTCTTTGCCTCAAGTATGACATATTCACGTATGATTTCAAGAGGTTTATGGCCGGAGGCCTCCTTGACAAGCCTCGCGAAATGCCGCGAAGACAGATTCTGACGACGGGCATAATATGCTACCGAACGGTACTTCGCGGAGAAATTATGTATGTCCGCCCTGAAATTCATAAGAATTGTTTCCGCCCTGTCATGTTCCTGCCCATATACTTCCTTTGCCGGCTCATCCGCTCCCCAGTTCAGCAGGAGATTTCCGAAAATTGCCGTAAATCCGGAAATTATTCCGTCGGCATATTCGCTTCCGGATTTTGTTACGATATATCGAATGCTTCCGCATAATTGTTCGAAATTGTCTGCATCAGTCTTTGAAAGATGAACCAGCATCGGTTTCTTGCTGCTCAGCAGCCAGTGTCTCAGTGATTTCCGGTGCCTGCTCCGGACCTCGGTCATTACATAGTCCGAATCTATTGCGAAAAAAATCAGCTTGCAGTCATCAGAACTGTCGGTATATTCCAGAATCTGATCGGCGAATATTATCAGCACATCCCCGGCACTGACGGAATAGTCCATTTGCTGCACCCTTGCAGAAATGCGTCCGGACTTGCAATAAATGCAGAAGCTCAGTGTCACCCTGACCGGGTAGCGTATCGGTCCGGAGGGAGGCAGGAGGGGAGAGGCAGAATCAGTCGTCCCGAGATTGTCAATCATATAAAATTTATGCTTGACAGCCACTTGTGCCACGTCCCCTTTAAGGTAGGCCGAACAGAACGATGATATGAGGTCTTCGTATTTCATACAGCATGATAAGTTATCTTGCAAAATTACTTATTCTAAATATAAAACTGTCATTTTTATTTCATTTTCGGGACAAATGTCCGTTTTAGAACATAAATTATCTTGTTTATGGCTTATTTGGCACAATGGGCATATATACCTTTGCAATTGTAAACAACATTTATTGTACGATGACTATTTTAAGTAAAATAAACAGAAGCCTGGAGTCGCAGGTTGACACTTTGGCGAAATTGTATGATTATTCCACTTCTGCATATCCGGAAAATATTGCATACAGGACAGTAGGAGGCGGCATTTCATATACATATTCAGAGTTCAGGGAAAAGTGCGGGGCAGTCTCAAAGAGACTGGCGCAGTTCGGCATCGGGGCGACTGACAAGGTTGCCATCCTTGCGGAAAACTGCCCGAACTTGGCCGTGGCATTTTTTGCTACGGTACACTGCGGAAGAATCTCGATTCCGATACTTCCGGAGTCAACCGGAAACGAAATTGCAAATATCCTCAGCCATTCAGAGTCGAAAGTGCTTTTCGTTTCCAAAAGATATCGGCCCAATGTCCGGCAGGAAAGCATCGACAAGCTGACACTCATGATCGATATTGAGACATTCGAGGAAATAAAGGCTGATGAATCCAGTTTTACCTGCGATGCAAGGACAGTCTCGCCGTTGCCGGACGATGTAGCGACTATAATATATACTTCTGGAACAACAGGCAATGCCAAGGGTGTTGTCCTCAGTCACCGGAACCTTGCCTCATGCATGCACTCTTGCCATGCGGCCTGTCCGCGAAACGGCAAAGACAGGTGGCTGTCAATACTTCCCATGGCTCATGCGCTCGAACTCACATTGGGCCTGCTTTATCCGACGCTGGTCGGGGCAAGCGTGTCATATCTTTCAAAACCGCCTGTACCGTCTCTGCTGCTGAAAGCCATGAAGGAAATCCGGCCGACTACAATGCTTTCCGTACCTCTCATCATTGAGAAAATATACCGGAACAGTATCGTTCCGACAATCCGCAAAAGCCGTTTGCTGTCATGGATGAACAAGAACATGAACCCGTTGCTTTGCCGCATAATAGGCAGCAAACTGAAAAAGATTTTCGGCGGCAGGATTACTTTTTTCGGTATCGGAGGTGCCAAGCTGGATATGGAGGTCGAGCGTTTTCTGCTGAAATCCGGCTTCCCGTATGCTGTCGGCTACGGGCTTACGGAAACTTCGCCGCTGCTGAGCTTTTCTATGGGAAAGCAAAGAGTGCCCGGCTCTATAGGAACAGCTGCGAAAAATGTCGAGCTGAAGCTGCATAACGTGAATCCCGAGACAGGCGAAGGGGAGATTGTAGCCAAGGGCCCGAATGTTATGGCCGGCTATTATAAAGACCCTCAGAGGACATCGGCCGCATTTACGGAAGACGGCTGGTTCAAGACGAATGACCTTGCCGTCGTGGATGAGAAAGGGCGTTTCTCGATAAAGGGACGGCTTAGCAATATGATTCTCGGTGCATCCGGAGAGAATATATATCCTGAAGAAATCGAGCAGGTGATCAACAGTCTCGACAATGTGAATGAGTCCCTTGTCGTATCGCGCGGAGGCAAGTTGGTGGCCCTTGTGAATTTCAATGAGAACGCCATTGACTGGAACCATGAGGGCGAGGAGGAGTTTTTCAGGAAACTGGAGGAATACAGGGAGAATGTCCTGAAGTTCGTGAACAGGAATGTAAAAAAGACTTCCCATGTGAGTGCTGTACAGATTCTGCGCGAACCGTTTGAGAAAACTGCGACCCAGAAAATCCGCCGCTTCAAATACGCCGAAGTCCAGGGAATGTAGCAAGGCCTGACATAGCGTGATTTTCCGTTGGACGGACTTGTTATTTTCATATTAAAACCGCCCGGAAGAAACTCCATTGTGAAAATGGGGAACTTCCGGACGGAAAATCAATATCTATGCTAAGTAAGTTTATTCAGTTCGTAAGAAATTATGTGACGGACCGGTTACTCTTGCCTGGTGGTGACAAATATCACGGCTTTCTTGTTTTCAGCCCCGTACTTCTTCAGTGTTTCCGGGTCCTTGCGGATTTCCACGGAAATTACCGATGCCGAATCGACGGACCTTATATCATGTACCCGTTTCCCGTCCACGATATAGACAGCCGGTTCCTGTTCTCCTCCGTCAGTATTTCCATTGACCTTTACTTTAGTACCGGCGCCGGTGACTATTATACCGGACACGGTATGTTCTGCACCGTCTGACTTCTCCTTTGTTGCCGCGGCTTTATTATCGGCAGACATGACCATTATGCCGGACGGCAGTTCGTCACCGTCTTTTGTCGAAATCACAATGACACCGTCCTTGCCGTCAGTGCCAAGGTCAAAGCCTTCCAGAGTTCCGTTCTTATACACGCTTATATTCTTTATCCGGCTCGCATCGAGGGACTTGATGTCACAGACCTGTTTGCCGTCCACGATATAGACTATATTATGCTCATTGCCGCGTATGGTGAAAACACCGTGAAGTGTATCCTTAAGTACTTTTTTTTGCGTATCTTTGCCTTTTAAGGTATCCGCAACGGTCACTTTTACAGGCTCATCCGGAACAGGGGAGTCATAGCGGTATTCGACAACAGTCTTTGCACCGGCCGCAAGCGAGATTCCTGCAAGAGGAATAATGTAGAGGGCCTTCAAGGCACTCATTTTAGTGGATTTTTTGTTTAACATCATAGTAATACGTTGTTTAAGTGTACTGTGATTAAAGCTGTTGGCAACTGAGTAGCCGCTCTTGCCGACAGCTTTCCTTATTAATAGATATTGATACTTCTTAATGTCGGCACCGCTTTTAAGTACAGCATCATCAGCCTCGAACTCATGAAGCGCCCTGAGGTCTGCCCTGAGCATCCATATTGCAGGATTGAACCACTGCATAGCCGTAATCATATCCGCAATGAGCAAATCCCATGAATGTCCCATTTCAATATGTGCCTTTTCGTGCGTTATTATTTCTTCGTTTCCGCTGTCCTCACGGCTGAGGACTATATATTTCATCCAGCTGAAAGGCTGAGTGTTCATGTCCGTAATCACAACGATCTCACCTGATTCCAGTCTGTGCTGTTCTCCGCTTCCGATTATTTTTCTTATCCGCACGACAGAAGCGATCACCGACACAAGCATTGCAAACGCACCTCCAGCAAACAGGACTGCAAGCGCAGTCTGCCACCATTCCGGAGTCACGGCACCGTTACCGGCCAATGCGGCTCCGGCAGCGGCTGTACCGGCATAGGGCACTGCTGAAACAGTTACCGTTTTGGTAACGGTAATCACACACAGCGGAAGAACGAATGACAGCATTGCAGTGCCGAGCAGCACGATTCTGTTAAATCTGTGGAAAGTCTCGCGGCTCAGAAGCAGTCTGTAAAACATATAGAATACAGCCAGCGCAACAGCAGCCTTTGCCTGATATATGAGAAATTCTGTCATTTTTGTCCTCCTTCTATCTGTGCGATGAGTTCCTTGAGTTCTTCAACAGTGATTTTCTCCTCCTTTACAAGAGTTGAAACGGCACTCATGTACGAATTGTCGAAATAGCTGCTGATTATGCCGGCAAGAGTGCTTTTCTTGTAGTCCTCCCTGCTTACGGCCGGCTCATACCTGTATGAGTTTCCGAAAGCCTCATGCCGGAGGAAGCCGTTTCCTTCAAGTATTCTTACCATGGTCGAAAGGGTATTGAAATGCGGCCTGGGGTCTTCATAAAGCGCAAGAAGCTCGCGGACAAACATAGGTCCCCGGCTCCAGAAGTGATTCATGATTTCTTCTTCTTTCTTTGTCAGCTTTTTCATTTTACACGTTGCATTACGGTTTTGCCTGATCATAAAAAATCACAGTCATCAGGCAGCGGACATTTATTTCAGAGAAACATGAAGTCCGGAACACCTATGCCGCAGCCGTCAGATCTGAATTGCCTGCACAAAGGTAACTAAAAAATATTCACATGCAACTATTTTTATTAGTTATCAAACTAATTTCTTTAGTTATTATCTCTGGCAAAGTTATCGGAAAACCTGATTTACAATACAGAACGGAAAGCAAAATAATACATAAGTTTTGAAAGATTTTCCAGTATTCATATATTTGCACAAATTTGAGTTTCCGGAATGATTGCATTCACAAATGAGCAGATAGAAAGAATAAGGAACGGCAAAGTCTCTGACTTTGAAGTCCTGTTCAATTATTACTACCCGAGGATAAAGAATTTTGCCATGGGCTTCCTTAAGAATGAATACGAGGCCCAGGAAGCTGCTCAAATAGCACTTATGAAGGTATGGCAATGCCGTGACAGGATAGTGCCGGACAAGAATATCGACAGCTACATATTTACAATAGCAAAGAATGTCGTGAATGACATCTTCCGCGACAAATATTATTTTCTGCACTACAGGGAACAATATCTCGCAGATTCTCCTGAGACTGTCTATGAAATAGAAAAGGACATTGATGTCCGTCACATGAGGAATCTGATAGACGAAATCATAAATTCGATGCCTGAGCAAAGGCGGCAGATATTCATTCTCAGCAGAAAATACTTTCTGACCAATGAACAGATTGCACAAAAGCTGAATATTTCCAAAAGAACAGTCGAGAAACATATAAGCCTGGCTCTTAACACAATACGCGAGAAAAAAGGCGAATTCTTCCTTTGGCTGATACTTTTTTTCATTAATTTTTAGAGATTCATTACGTGTCTTTTCCATGCTGTCCGTATTAATTATACTAACGCACAAAACACATGGAACAGGCAACACCCTCAAAAGAGCAGATACTGTCATATATTTCAGGCCTATGCGATTCAGAAACCGCCGAGACCGTGGAGCTGTGGTTCTATAGGAATGGAAAGACAGAAGAGGCTGCTGAAACGTTGCGGCCGGTATGGGAAGATATCCTGTCAAAGGATTATTCGGCAGAGCGGACCGCTACAAGACTCGCATTCTCAAGATTCACCGGACGCATCAAACCGGGACAGTATAAAAAAAGACAGTCATTCCCGAAATTCCGGGAATGGGCCCGGCTGGGAGCGGCCATGCTCCTGATTCCGCTGTGCATACTTTCTTTCCAGCTCTATCGGAAGCATATCGCAAAAGAAAACATCGAATGGACAGGAAAGTATGTGGCTATGGGCAGCATTGATACACTTACAATGCCGGACGGCACGACCGTATGGCTTAATTCAGGCAGCCATATATTCTATCCTGAGAAATTCAGCGGTTCGGCAAGGCAGGTATATCTCGACGGCGAAGGGGTATTCCACGTGGCGCATGACAAGAACAGGCCGATGATAATCAGAACAGACAAGGCATCGGTCAAAGTCTTGGGAACCAAATTCAACCTGAAGGCATATTCCGAAGAAAAAATTACAGAAGTTTCACTTCTCGAAGGGTCAGTTGAATTTTACGCACAAGGGGAAGGTATGCCGATTTGCAGACTTTCTCCGGGCGATGCAGTCGCCTATGACAAAGAAACATGCGAAACGACTGAAAGCCGATTTTCTCCGGAAGACTATACGTCCTGGAAAGACAGGAAATATTATTTCAAGAACAAATCGCTGGCATATATAGCCAGGCAGCTTGAAAGGACTTTCGATGTGACAATAATAATAAGAAATGACAAGCTGCCCGATACCAAATACCACATGGCATTTGTCAACAATGAAAACATTGATGAGATTCTGCAATATATCAGACTGCATGACAATATGTCTATCGAGCGCAACGGCAATATAATAGAAATCTGGTAACGGATAAATCATAATCATAATATTCAATGAAAACCAATCATTTGTCGCATCCATACAAATGGATGTGTGTCAGGATTTTTATTCTGGCTGCAGTGCTGACATTCGGGATACCTGGATATGCACAGATAACCGTCAGTTTCAGGAATACCACAGTAGAAGAATCGTTGGAGTTGCTGAAGAATAGGGAAGGTTATTCGTTCCTGTTCAAGACAGCAGACCTGAATTTGTCGCGCAGAGTGCGTGCGACATTCAAGTCTGCCGATATCGCAACCATACTCACATCGGTCTTTGAGGGGCAGGGAGTAGAATTTGAAATCAAAGGCAAGATGGTCGTTGTGACGCACGCGAAAGAAGACTCCGGAACTCCTGAAGCACAAGCAAAAAAACAGATTGGCGGCCATGTGCGCGATGCGCAAGGAGAGCCTCTGCCAGGTGTCGGAGTATTGATAAAAAACTCCACGGAAGGTACTGTGACTGACTTTGAGGGCAGATTCGCCATAACGGTCCGGCAAGGACAGGCGCTTGAGTTTTCATGTCTTGGATTCGACAGTCAGACACGTACCGTAGGAAAGTCGGACAAACTGGACATAATAATGTATGAATCGGTCAATGACCTGAATGAGGCTGTCGTCGTCGGTTACGGAGTCATGAAAAAGAGCGATATGACAGGAGCTGTCGCCTCCATAAAGTCCAATGAACTCCCCATGGCATCCAATGCTTCCATAGCCCACATGCTGTCAGGCAGGGCAGCGGGTGTAAGCATAGTCCAGAACAGTGCCCAGCCGGGAGGCGGTGTGGAGATGCTGATCAGGGGAGGCGCGTCTACAGGAGCCGGAAATGAACCGCTGTATGTCATAGACGGTTTTCCCGTAGGCGGGAGTTCTGTTGAACCGGCCGCAGACAACAGATATTCTGACTTCGGTTCAAGGAATCCTCTGAACTCGCTTAACCCCAATGATATCCAGTCTATAGAAATCCTGAAGGACGCATCTTCCACGGCGATATACGGAGCGAGGGCTGCAAACGGAGTCGTGCTTATAACGACAAAGAAAGGGCGTGAGGGCAAGCCTGTCGTGACCTACAACGGCAGTTATGGCGTCCAGCAGATTTCCAGACGTGTCGAAATGATGAACGCCACGGAATTCATGCTTGAAGCAAACAGGTTTGCAGAAGAGAAGTGGTACTATGACAACAGAATATACCCTTACGGAAATACGGATCCCGGAAGTGTCACATCCAAGCTGCTCCTTCCATACAGCGAGAAGCAGATCAGCGAGGCAGGAGAAGGAACTGACTGGTACGGACTTGTTACGCAGATGGGAATGATCAACCAGCATAACCTGTCCGTTTCGGGAGGAACCTCCAATCTCAAATATATGGCTTCATTCAATTTCTATGATCAGGACGGAGTCGTGAAAAACTCTGATTTCACAAGATATACAGGACGTATAAACATAGAACATCAGATAGGCCGGATATTTTCATACGGAATAAATGCAGCCCAAAGCTATATAAAGTCTTCAAATATTCCGCTCGGGACAGAGGATTTTGAAAATTCAGGTCTGCTGAACTCCGCGCTCGCCTATGATCCGACAGTTCCCGTCAAAGACAAGGACGGAAACTATTCGATAAGTCCGCTGATGGCGACCGTACCGAATCCGGTGTCAATGCTTGAAATCGACGACCATACAGTTACAAAGCGTCTCCTTGTAAACACCTGGGTGCAGGCGGAAATCATTAAGGGCCTGTATGCAAAGCTCAGCCTCGGTTTTGATGACCAGAACGGTATAAGAAATTCATATCTTCCAAAGACAACACTGTACGGCAGACAGGAGGGGGGCAAGGCCTCGAAAAGTATGGCAAGTCAGTTTGACAAACTCCTTGAAGCAACTCTCAGATATGATTTCAGTGCGGGAGACAACCACAGATTCAATCTCCTCGCAGGATTTTCATGGCAGGATTTCATACGTGAGGGAATGGCAGCATCGAATTCACAGTTCTTTACGGACAAATTCTCATACAATTCTCTTCAGTCAGGTGAAAATCAAAGGCCTACAGTAAGTTCAAACAAGTCGCGCAATGTACTCATGTCATATTTCGCACGTGTCAACTACAGCCTTATGGACAGGTATCTGTTCACTTTCACCTTCAGGGCCGACGGCTCAAACAAATTCGGCTCGAACAACAGATACGGCTATTTCCCGTCCGGTGCCTTTGCATGGAGAATAAACAATGAGGAGTTCCTGAAAGACTTTACTCCGCTGTCTGATCTCAAACTCAGACTCAGCCTCGGCCAGACAGGAAACAGCAATATCGGCAATAACGCATTCGAATATTACACAGCCGCATGGCATCAGTATGTTTTCGGTTCAAGCATATATACAGGAACAGCCAAATCGCAGTTGGCGAATCCCGATCTTAAATGGGAGACTACGACAGAAATGAATATCGGCCTTGACTTCGGCTTCTTCGGCCAGAGGCTGAGCGGAACAGTCGAATATTTCAGAAAGGAAGTCAAGGATCTTCTCGGCTACCGCTCTCTGAAATCCTTTATGGAGGTCGGCAGCGTAGCCGCCAACATCGGAAAGACGCAAAGTACAGGAGTCGAACTGAGCTTGCGCAGCAGAAATTTTACAGGAGAATTCCGCTGGGAAACAGAATTTACCCTGACACATTACGACGACAGGTGGAAAGAAAGGAATCCGGAAGATGAAATCAAGCCCTGGCAAAAGGACAACGACCCGATAAGGGCACATTACGGGTATCTTTCAGACGGCATACTCGGAATCGGAGAAAATCCGCCGGCATCTATGCCTGCCCTTCTTCCCGGACAATATAAGGTAAAGGACATAAACGGCTATGTACGTGACGAATTCGGTGACCTTGTCATGGGCAGCGACGGAAAAGTCCAGTATATGGGTCAGCCGGACGGAATAATCGACGAGGCCGACATAGTGCTGCTCGGAACATACGACCCGGGGGTTTCAATGGGGCTGTCCAATACTTTTTCGTACAAGGGATTTGACCTGAACATTTTCTTTTACGGAATGTTCGACAGAATAGTGAACAATGCCACAAGAGGCAAATATTCAATACCTGAAATACGCAGAATCCTGAACGGACAGAACATGATGCATGAGGTAAAGGACAGATGGTCAAAGGACAATCCTGACGCCGTCCTGCCGTCAGGTTTTGTGAGTGTGTACCCCCAGCCGTCTGATTATCTTTGGGAAAAGGCATGGTTCATCAGATGCAAGAACATAACTCTCGGATATACCTTTCCGTCAAGATGGATGAAAAATGCGGTTTCAAATGCAAGGATTTTTCTGGATTTCTCAAACCCGTTCGTAATCACGCCTTACACCGGAAATGACCCCGAGACCGATTTCAAGGCAGGATACCCTAACCAAAGGACATATATGATAGGTCTCGGCATCACTTTCTGACAGTCTGCGGCAGACAATACAATTGAATAACCGGATAATAACATGAACAACATGACAATGAAAATATTATTGCGCACGGCATGCATGGCCGTACTTATCGGAGCAGGGGCAGGATGCAGCCTGGATGTCGATGTCTATGATGCTTTGGGTGAAGAAAATATTCTCAACACTGAAGATGACGTGAAATCTGCCGTAACAGGCATATACCATGAACTTCGCGGAGGCGGCTGGAGCGCATACAACTGTGCCTGGGGTTCCCTGCTCACTATGCAGATAGGCTGTACTGACGAGTGCGACTGCAACTGGAACTGGGATGTACAGATGGACTATCTCTGGAAACCGGAAACTCCGGATATGGGAATATTCTATTCGGAAATGATGCCGGCCATAACGAAGGCCACCGCACTCATGGAAAGGCTTAAGCGCGTAAGCATCTCAGCCCCGATGAAAAGGAAATATATGGCAGAAGTCAGGTGCCTGCGTGCAATATGGGCCTACGACCTGTACGACCTTTACGGCACCGTGCCGATAATTGTCGATGCCGACATTGCCCTGAGTCCCGAGAAGGCAAAGAATTATAATCCGGAAAGGCCCGATGTCGGATGGTATGTCAAATTCATTGAAGATGAACTCACAGAAGCCTGCGACAAGCTGCCTCTGGCAGGCAGTCTGGCTAACAGCGACTACGGAAGGATGACCAAAGGCATTGCACAGATGTATCTTCTGAAACTATATATGCACGAAGCCGGCCAGGAAAGGCACTGGCGCGGAAATGAAGAACTGGCCATGTACTGGTGGGACAAAGCGGACAAAATGGCCGATGCAATCATATCCTCCGGACAATACAGCCTCCAGGACGACTATATGTCAATATGGTCTCCTGACAATCAGGGCAACAGAGAAGTCATATTTCCGATTCCGAATTTCCCTGTAGGCGGGTTGGGAAACTGTTTTCTCGCGCATGCCCTGCCGTCAGATTATGTGTCCTTGAACGGCATTCCTCTGACAAAATGGGGCGGCTTCCTTGTTCCGTGGAAATTCTATGACACATATTCCGCAGATGACCTCCGCAGGACAGCACTGCTGGCATCATACTGGAACGGGACAAGAATGGTGGACCGCAGAACAGAATTTGTCGGCAAGCCGGGTGCAATCCCGATGAAATATCAGGAAAATCTCAACACGACAGGGCAGTGGGATGCAAGCGAATATGTAATTGACAGGTATGCGGAAGTCATACTTGCAAAAGCAGAATCGCTGAACGAGCTGGAAGGCCCTACGGATGAAGCGAAAAGCTGGCTTCACCAGATCAGGCGAAGAGCTTTCAGGAACTATGATTCCAGTGCGCACAAGCATGAAATCGACGGCATTTCCGACAAAGAGGCTTTTCGTGAGCATATTCTCAAGGAAAGAGGCTGGGAATTCTGCTGGGAAGGGATGAGGCGGCCGGACCTTATCCGCCACGGAAAATTAATAGAGAATGCGCTTGAAAGAGGCAAGGTAATGGCTGAAAAGAAGCATATTCTCTATGCCATACCTCAGTCCGCCTGTTACGAAAACAAGAACATGACTCAGAACAAAGGCTATTAGGAATAGCATGATCAGTTATAAACCAATAATTAACAACAACATGAAAAAAAGTATTTTATCGGCAGCCGCATTGGCATCAATACTGTGCTATGCTTGTGAAAAACCAGTACAGAGCGACAACAAAAATGAACAGACCGCAAAGGTAGAGGCAATCCTTCCTGATGATCTTGAGGAATTCGACCTTGACTATGACAATCAGGACAAGACTCTTGAATTCGAGTGGGAAAGCGATTGCGAATCGGCTGAATACGCCATTGTTTTCAGCCTGGAGGAAGAACTGTCCGACCCTGTCAGCATAGAGGCGGGAAATGCCATGGAGTGCAAAATCACCCACAAACAGCTGGACGATGTGCTATCTGGACTCGGAGTCGGCATTTACAAAAAAAGCAGAGTGTACTGGGCCATATCCGCCCTTAACGGAAACAGCAAGTCTTTCAGCGAAGTACGCAGTATGGAACTGTTCCGCTTCTACGGCCCTTTCAAAGATCCGCGTGACAATGAAGAGTACGGGGTCTGCAAAATTACCGATGAACTGACTGGCGACTACAGTGTATGGATGAGGGAAAACATGAGGGCGACAAAGTATTCCGACGGAACGGAGATAGGCGACGGCGTAAAATTCTATGCGCCGAAGGAAGGAGAAGATGAAACCCTCACGAAAATCTACGGAGGCTATTATACATGGAACGCAGCAGCCAGAGGAGACAATGGCGCGGAAGACGGTGAAAAACTGCAGGGTGTCTGTCCTGACGGATGGCATGTGCCGACCAAGTCGGAATGGGATTTCCTTATCAACGCCTGCACGTCTGAAGACAATCCAGGAGGAAGCCTGAAAAATCCTGCATATTGGGACAAGACTGCTACAAACGGTGGCAAGCCGGTCACCAACAGCATAGGTTTCGACATGGCAGGAGCAGGGTATATATGGGAGGTCCCTGTGAATGACGTGATTGAAAACGGGGCATTCACATATTTCTGGACAGCCACAGTTCCCAAAGACGGTGACGTATATCCATGGAATCCGAATCCGGCAGATTTCCCCGGACAGGGTGTCACATACGGCTTTAATGCCAATGACTTCGGTGCAGCTCTGTATCCATACGCCAAATCACGCGGCTATAATGTCAGATGCGTGCTAAATTAGAATTTCATGGCAAACATACGCTATATTCTGATTTTGATGACAATGCTGTCATTTTCCGGATGCCTGGGCAACGGGTGTCCGGAAAACAGGCAGCCTCTTGCAGCAGAGCCGCCGATGGGGTGGAACAGCTGGATTTGTTTCGGCACATCTGTCACGGAAGATGAAGTCAAGGCAAATGCAGACTTCATGGCAGACAGGCTCAGAAAACACGGATGGGAATACATCGTGATCGATGCCGGATGGTATGCTCCGGATATGGTTACACTGGAAGACTATGAAGCCGCATGCCCGAAACAGCTGATTGACGACTTCGGACGGCTTGTCACAGACTGCGGGAAATACCCGTCCTCTGCCGGAGGCCGCGGTCTGAAGCCCGTCGCCGACTATATCCACGGAAAGGGCCTGAAACTCGGCATCCACATCATGCGCGGCATCCCGGTACAGGCATATATGCAAAATACTCCGGTCAAGGGCACGCCATACCACGCAAGGGACATAGCCGACACCTCATCAGTGTGCGACTGGTACCACGGATTCTACGGAATTGACATGTCCAGACCTGGTGCACAGGAGTATTATGACTCCATTTTTGAATTGTACGGGGAATGGGGCATAGATTACGTGAAGGCGGATGACCTTCTGTCCCCGGTATATGCACGGGAAGAAATAGAGGCGATATCCTCCGCGTGCAGAAAAATTTCCAGGCCGGTGGTCCTCAGCCTGTCACCCGGGCCGGCGCCTGTCTCAGAGGCAGGACATCTGCAGGAGGTATGCAACCTGTGGCGCATCTCCGAAGATTTCTGGGACGACTGGGATTCGCTCAAAGAGCAATTCGGCTTTTGCAGACAGTGGCAGCGGCATACAGGGCCTGGCCACTGGGCGGATGCGGATATGCTTCCTATAGGGCCTATGGCCCAAAGAGCAATGAGAGGAAATCCGCGTCCGAGCAGATTCACTGAGGACGAACAATACACAATGATGACTCTCTGGGCAATCTTCCGCTCACCGCTGATGCTTGGATGCAATCTTCCGGAAATGGATGATTTCACATTGTCACTTGTCACAAATGATGATGTCATACGTGTAAACAGGCAGTCAGCCGGCAACAGGGAACTGTTTGAAAGAAACGGCATAATTGCATGGTATGCCCGCGACATTAATGACGGCAGCTGCCATTATGTGGCGATCTTCAACACGACAGACGCCCGGCTCGACGATTACAGTTTTTCACTGAATGAAATCAACGTAAGCGGAAATGTCTCAGTTACAGACCTGTGGAACGGTTCGTCCGTAAAAATGGACGAAGACTGCGCCTCAATGTCTGTAAATCCCCACGGAGTAAGACTAATCAAGATAAAACAACGAATATGAATAAACTGCTATTAGTGCTCATTGCCATGCTTTGCATCACATGTACTTCATGCAATGCGGAAAAGGATGAGACGTCATTCTCAAAAGGCAAGCCCGTGCCGGAAAACGCGGGGAATATATGGCTGCTTAACAGTCTCTGCGACATCGACAGCTACAGCACGGACGACCCTCAGAACACAGGCGCTTTCAGTCTGCTGAAAAACGAAAATGAAAATATCCAGCTTGTCATTGCTGTCCCTAACAGGAAAAAGCTGTCTGTCACAAGAGAGGGAAATCCCGCGCAAATAGACTTCAGGCTCAGTCAGGTCAAGAGTTTCAGTACACTGAAAAACGATGTGCTCGTCCCCTGTCCGGACGGAATCACGCCGGAAGAAGGTCTTGTAAAGGCATGGCTTTCTTTCAGAAGCAAGCCCGATGCAATTCCGGGGACATATCGTGAAACAATCATGTTCAGCGACGGAGAGCAGGAATACGGGGTGGCATTCGACATAACAGTAAAAGATGCCGCCATTCCGGAAAAACCGTCCATTCCATCTGTATTCGGCATAAATCCGGACAATTTCATAGTGTCAGGACTGAATGAGCGCCAGAAGCAGGAACAGAGGAGAGAAGTGGCCGACCTGCTTCTGGAATACCGCACAGACCCTTATTTCTCGACATGGCTTGGAGGCACCATGAAAACGGAGTGCTTTTCATCGCCATACAGCTGGAAGGATACCGAGAGCTGGGAATATCTCAAAGATCCACGGTTCAACAGCATAGCTCTGCCGTCACACAACCTGACGGACGCAGAACTGGAACAGATGTTAGGACGTGCGAAAGCGGAAGGCCTGCTGGACAATGCCTATTTTTATGTTTGGGACGAGCCTACTCTGCACAATGAGTATTCGTCTATACGCCAACTGGCAGACAGAATACACCGGTACGCTCCAGAGGCTAAGATTCTTACAAGTTTCTATTGCGGTCCGAAGGACGGGGAGGGCATAAACGACCTGTTTGCCGTATTCGATGCTCTCGACGGGGCCACAAGCATTTTCTGTACGAGCGCATGGGCGCTCCAGAAAAATGAGAACATATCTGAAATGTGCAGGAAAAAACTGAAAGCCGGACAGGAATGGTGGATGTATGTCTGTATGTCGGAATATCCCGGACTTGCCCAAAATGCGGCAGGAATACCTAACAGGGTAGTGATGTGGAGAAATTGGAAAGAACAGACTGCAGGCTTTCTCTATTGGGTCGTAAACGCATTCTCGAGCATGAATCCTCTGAAATCACGTTCAGACCTTCCGGCCGGAGACGGGATCCTGATATATCCGGGCAAGCCCTTCGGCTCTGAAAGCCCATGCGTATCCGTACGTCTTGAAAGATGGAGAGACGGAGCTGAAGACTATGAGATGCTGAGGCTGTACGAACAGAAGCTGGGGAGGGAAGCCGCGGAAAAACTCCTGAATAAAGTATATAAAAATCCGGGATCATTCACTTCCGAAATCAAAAATGTGGAAGCCTTCAGAAAACTGCTGATTGAAGGTATCACCAAATAAGACGGCAAAGTGACAGCCGCCGGAAAAGAAAGAGGACTAAAAACTCTCTGAGAATTGAAAATTCGGTGACAGGGCGAGGCAGGCCACACATAAAAATGAGAAAAAGGGGCTTGACTACTACTTTTAGTCAGCCCCTTTTTGTATAATAATTTTGCAAATGGTCTAATCGGTAATGATATCTCCTTGATATTTCGCACGGTACTTAATTCCGTCCGCAGCTGTGAAATCGAACGTGATTGTATACAGACCGCCATTCACGTCGACAGTCATCGTACCGTCGGTAATCAAATATGTAGCCGATTTGCCATCGGTATAATAAGTGAGGCATGTGAACTTGCACAATTGGACAGTACCTGCTTCCGTGCCTTCGCCAACTGTATACGTACCTGCAGGCAAGAAACTGCTGCCGTCTGTGTAGGCATTGATTTCCAGAATGCTCCTGTCGTCATTAATCAACATGAAGCAGGCATTCTTTTCATCTGCACAAACGCCTATCTTATAGCGTGTGAAAGTGATGAGCTTCCTGTCGGAAGGCACATCTTCACGCACCATATCAGTGATTTTGCCGGTGAAAGTACCGATAAATTCGTATCCGTCGGCATTGGCCAGCTTTATATCGAATGTATAGACATCATCGGTCTTCGTGACTACGACCGTACCGGAAGCGAACTCGTCGCTCGTCTTGACCGGGCTGGAAATATCAAGGACGCTTGCCGGGCCGACCGAACCTGGGGCCGTTCCTGTGCTGACTGTATACGTGCCCTCTGGCAGAGTGGCGGATGCAGGGTCTGCGAAAAAGTCAAGAGTGAGTTCCTGAGACCTTACCGGCGCATTGTTGATTTTGATGCAGTATTCGCCGGGAAGTTCTCCGTCCGGTTTCACACGCCTTGCTTCCGTGAGTTCGGAGAGGTCGAAGAAGAAAGATATGCCGTCGATTTTGCCTTTGTAGAACAGATTGAAGCCACCGCCGGAAGTAGACAGCTCTACAGTTATATCGTACTGTTCATCAACAATATCGACCTTCATAGTACCGCTTTTGATTGTGTACAGTTCCTCTTTGTAATAAAAATATGTATAATCGGAATTGGATATGTCGATTGTCCACGGTTCCTCGCTGCTGCGGGCGGTGTACGTTCCTGCCGGCAGATATTTGGCATATTTGTCATAGAGAACGGAAAGTTCCAGTATGTCCCCGCCCCTGAAAAATCTCAGAGATGCCTCTCTTGCATCGCCCCATCCGCCGAGAAGGTTGGCAGCGGCGCTTTCCATTACGATTTCTCTCTCGATATGGTTTACTTCTGTGATTCCGCCGGTAAACGTGCCGTTTATCCCGAAGCCGTCAGCGTTGGCCAGCCTGATGTCGAAAGTGTAGACTGCACCTGCCTTCCGGACTTCGACAGTACCTGATGCGAAAGTCTCCTGAGAACTGTACGGATAGAAGATGTCGATATTGCTCTTAGGGCCGACCGAACCGGCCTTGTTGTCTGCGCTCACTGTGTATGTGCCCACCGGAAGATTTGTCGATGCCGCATCGGCAAAAAGATCGAGAATGAGTTCATAATTCCTGTCGTCGTCACTGAGAATAAGGTAGAACTCACCAGGAAGATCGCTGTCTGTTTCTATATGCTTGACAGACGTGGCCGTAAAATCATAAGAAAAGTAGAAACCTTCGATAACGCCTGTGAAGACGGCCTTGAACTTGCCCTCACTTGTCGTGAAGTCTGCAGCGACAGTATAGATGTTGTTCTCATCAAGCTCTACTGTTACAGTTCCGTCACTGATCGGAAGGGCCTTGCCATCCTTGAGCAGCCTGAACATGGTGTATTCCGGGTCATTGCTGACACAGCCGCCGGACAAATAGGTGTTGCTGAAGGCGTACGTGCCGGCCGGCAGCCACCTTGCGTCGGTTTCGTAATAAAAGTCGAGCGAGAGCTGATAAGTCTCCGACTCCTCTGTGAATGTGATGAGTGCATTGCCATAGTAGACTTCGGCGTTTGCATTCTTAAAACCGATCGCACTCTTCTCGAGCGTCGTCATAACGGTTTCACCGGAGAGGACAGCCGTTTTTCCGTCGCTTGCGGCTGCTACGATAACATATTCGGTCTCAGGTTCGAGATCATATACTTCGACTTCAGTAGCCTCCGTTGCGGATACTGCGTTTTCCGTGTTCCGGAGTATTTCCCCGGCTGCCGGAATTTCCACTCCTGCTTCGAGACAAATCCATGCGCACTGCGCAGCGTTCTCAGGCTTTATGGTAAACGACAGAGTCGTTTCTGTAGCAGTGCCGGCGGTTACTGTCACGCCGGGCTTCTTTTCAGGTTCAGACGGTTTCTGATTGTCATTGCATGAAACGGACAAAATTTGCAACAGTGCAATAGAAAAAACAGAAAAAAACAATCTTAGTCTTTTCATCAGTTTGGGGATTTAAAGTTGATAAATTCATTAGCGCCGCAAGATACGAAAAATTAAATATATTATAGTAGTTATTGTGGAAAAACCGCACTGGAGGCATATTTGCCGCCTGACGGTGGCTTATGAATGAAATTATGCTATATTTGCAGAATCATTGCTCCCCATAAATTTAAAAGAGCCTGTTTCTCTTTTAAACACTCAATGTTAATATTAAATAATTCAATGTATTATGAAGAAATTCTTACGTTCGTTGATCGCTCCGGTCGCTTGTGCTGCCTTAGTCTCAGCCTGTGTTGATGCCGGTCCGGCCGATCCGAATGAACCGGTCAATGAAAATCAGACTGCAAACACATGGGTATTTAACAACGGCGAGGAGGTAAAAACCGGCTCGGCCCTTATTTTCGGTATATCCGGCCATGTAACAGTATTGTTCTCTGCGGAAACCGGTCTTGCCACAGCCAATGACATCCGCAATGCCGGTGACTGTACGGAAATAAAATTCCCCATATCAGCCATAGGAAGCGAAATAGACCTTACGGCACTTTCCGACAGCGACGCTTCTGCCTGTTTTGTAAGCGGACTTCCTGAGTTCGGCAAAACAAACGGATTCAAAATCGACGGCAAACTTAAAACTGTAAAGGAGGGCAAACTCTCTTCTTCTCTGGAAAATGAAGAAATGTCGATAAGATGCGAGTTCACGACTCTCGGCAAGAACACAAAATTCAGCGTCTACCTGCGCTGCCCGTACAAAGAGATAGTGATTCCGGTACCGGACGGCAATTATTATGAGTACGACGGCAAGGTCGTGGAATTCAAATCAGTCCATGCTTTCAACATAGAAGATGCCGGCAAAAAATATATCGGTTTCTATGCCGCGCCGGAAGAAGGCCTGGAGCTTGATGACATCATGATGTCGGAGCACAGGCTCGGCTTCATGATTGATGAAGCGGGCCTGACGGACGGCTCTGTACTGGACACGGAGTCCGGCAGACCTGTTTTCGACGTGAAGAATCTGCCTGACGGCTGCGAACTTCAGATGACTCTGGTCAACAGTACTGAAAACCTTAGGATAAGCGTTCCGGGCAACTCCGTAACAGAGGGAATCCTCACAGTTTATCTCACTGAAACTGCAGGAAGCCGGACTCTCTATGCGGCGGGCAATATCTCATTAAGCGACGGCAAGGTCCTGAAAATGTCATGTGTATCGCCGTTTGCGACGGAAAAGCCTGACAAGGACTCTTACGGTAAAATAGAGTATAGCGTAAAAAGCCGCAATATCTCGGAATCAGCCTCTTTCAAATGCGGTTTCCATCACCGCAACACATGGGACAGCGGCATAGCGGTAACCTACTCCGTTTCAAATGTCCACAATTACATACAATTGGGCTCCAACACTTTCGTAGAGATTTATGCAGGCTCGGAGCAGCTTCTCAACGGCAAGCCATTCGACGTTGCCAGGACGAGCCACCCATTCTCATTCATGATCGAATATCTCGACCTCGGGAAAGAAACCACAGTACCTGTGAAGATCGACAATAATAACCGTGCAGGTGCATCCGGTACAATCTCCTTTAAGAAGAATGAAAACGGTCTATACGACGCAACGTTCGATCTTGAGCTCGACTACGGCGACATCACAATCAGCGGTACTTACACCGGCGAAACACAGCCTCGCAATATAATTTATACGAACAAAGAAGGCAAAATCGATGAAGTACGGTCAGCTACGCTTGATGTTACCGGCGACCCGTGCATCCTCTATATGTCGGCAAAGAACGGCACGGCAGGCCCTGACCAGTATGACATAAAGTGCGAGGTTCCGGCCAATGAATGGAGATACGGCATATATATGGCTTTCAGCGGCCAAAATTCGGCCGTAACATGGATTGACGGTTTCAGGTATGACAGGAGTACCTCGGATACATCACCTATCTTCGGAGGCAACTGGAGGGTGCTCGATCCTGTAGCAATCAAAGACGGTTACGCGTCCGAGTGCCGGACAACGCTCTATGGCAACAACTCCTGCTTTGCCTACTATTACGGTGAAATAAAACTGATCGATTAATTGTGCTGAAAGTCATGCACAATCTGCATCGGCGACTTTGCAGCTATGAAGATAATCCATACAAGTGACTGGCATCTCGGCCAGGAATTCTACACATACGACAGGACAGAGGAGCATGAGTCCTTTCTGTCGCAGCTCAAGGACATCGCGGCCAAGGAACAGCCCGATGCCCTTGTCGTATGCGGTGACATCTACCATACTGCAGCTCCGTCGAATTCGGTCATGCGCTTCTTCACAGACTGGCTCGACCGCATAAGACAGGCCTGCCCGCAGATGCAGATAATCGTAACCGCAGGCAACCACGACAGCAGTTCGCGCCTCGAAATCACACGCTCACTCTGGGCACACCTCGGAGTGACGGTCATAGGCCGCATTGAAAGAAAAGACAATACTCCCGACATTGACCGGCTGATTGTCCCTGTAACAGGCAAGGACGGCAGGAAATGCGGCTATATCGTAGCCCTGCCGCACATCTTTCCGCAAAACTATCCTGCCATACAGGAAGATACTCCGCGTGAAGACCGCAAAAAGGCATTCATGGCCGCACTGGGAAAAAGGATAGGGGAACTGAATGCAGAAGGTCTGCCTGTCGTAATGACGGCACACCTGACCATGACCGGAAGCGACTTGTCCGGACACGACACTTCAGTCGGCGGCCTTGACAGCACTGATCCTGCTGAAATCCCGGTGCCGTACGATTATCTCGCACTCGGACACATACACTTTCCCCAGACACTTCCGGGTGGAAGAATACGCTATTGCGGTTCTCCTGTACCGGTCAGTTTTGACGAGAACTATCCGCACAGCATCTCCTCCGTCATAGTCGAAAAAGGCAGCCTGCCGCAGATAGAAACAATAGGAATCATGAATCCATGGCCGGTGAAAACCATTCCGGGCCACAAATGCACCTTCAGCGAAGCAATCGGTATCCTGAAAGAATTTCCTGCCGAAGAAAAGGCATATATAAGGGTCAGGGCCACTCTTGAAGATGTCCCGCCAGCCAATGCAATACCAGCAGCAGCCGAGGCGCTGAGAGGCAAAAAGGCAAGATTCTGCACTTTCAGATGGGAACGCGACGAAAAAAAACGGGGCGACCGTCCTGAACCAATCGACGCAGAGACAGTCAGAACAATCTCCCCGGTCGAACTTGCCGCAATGTATTACCGCGACAAATTCGGTACGGAAATGGACCGGACGATGCGAAACCTTATGGAAGAAACAGTCAGAAACCTGAGCGGAAAATGAATATACTGAAACTGACGATACACAATATAGCCTCTATAGAAAACGCTGTCATAGACTTTGAAAAAGGGCCTTTGGCGGACGATACGCGTTTCCTGATCTGCGGTCCGCTCGGATCCGGCAAAACCACTATCCTCGATGCAATCTGTCTTGCGCTGTATAATACTACCCCGAGACTTGAAAATGCTGCAAACGAAAGCTATACCGACATGCGCGATGACTTCAGGACAGCAAAGGAAGACGGAAGCGTGAATATCAACGACCCTCGTATGCTGATGCGCAGGGGGAGCGTCAGGGCATTTGTGGAACTGGTGTTCACGGACAGGAACGACAATGTGCTTACAGCCCAGTGGAGCTGTTCCAAGGCACGCGGGATGGCGGACGGCAAGATACAGGACGTACGCTGGACTCTGTGCGACGCTCACGGAAATGAAATCTCATCGAAAAAAAGTGAAACCGAAAAAGAGATATCATCCCGCATCGGGCTTACATTCGGGCAGTTCAGCCGTACTACAATGCTTGCCCAGGGAGAATTCACGCGCTTTCTGAAAGCCAGGGATTCGGAAAAGTCGGATATTCTTGAAAAACTTACAGGCACGGAAATATACTCGCACATCAGCATTTCCATCCAGAAGACAATGACGGTCAAAAGGGAAATCCATGCCCGGAAGGAGGCCGAAATGAGCGGCATCGTCCTTATGCCGGACGAGATGCTGGCCGAAGCGGAGGCAAGGATTGCTGAGAATACCGGAATACAGGCAGAACTTGCCGCACAGGAAGCCGGTCTGAAAGAAATTGCCGGAATGTCGGAAAAGAACGCTGCGCTGACAGCCGGACTCGCCGGATGCACCGTGAAGAAAGAAGTGCTTCTGAATGAGTTTCTGCGTCTTTCGGCCGGCATCGGTTTTCTCCGTGAATATGTCCGCACACAACAGGGAATAGCCGAAAATGCGGAAAGATTTATAGCGGGAGAGAAACCTATGGAGGGCATTTATTCCGACATCGGAAGATTGTCCGTCCTGCTATCCAACGCAGTGAATGCCGAAAAGGAGCGCCTTGGACATCTGGCCAAAGCGGAAGCTGCCGGAACAGAGGCCGAAAAACTCGAAGCCGGAAGCGGAAGCCTTGCTGAAAAACTCGCTGCTGCAGTGAAAGCCGATGCTGAGACAGGACAGAAACTGGAAGATATACGCAAGGCGCTGGCAGAAATGGACATGACCGCGCTTCTCAAACAGAAGGACTCCGCCGAAGCAGAGCTGAACAGTGCAAAGGACTATGCCGAACTGCACCTCAAATGCCTGACGGCGGAAAAAAGCCGTGCTGAGCTTGCGGAACAGGCCGCGGAAAACATGAAGCAGCTCGTAGCAATGGAGCAGGAAGCTGCCCGACTGGAAAAGGACGTCACTGAAGCTGCCGGGGCATACCGGATACAGGAAAAAGTATATGAGGCTAAAAAGACTGCCTGCGATGACATTCTGAAAGAAATACGCTCCCGGCTGCAGCAGGGGGAAACCTGCCCTCTGTGCGGCCAACAAATTGACCGACTGACCTGTGACGAGGAATTTGAATCAGTCCTTGAACCTGAGAGAAAGAAAAAGGAGGAACTGCAAGATGCTTTCGAGCGGGCAAAACGTGCTGCCGACCGGAACAGTGCGGAAAGGAAAGAACTCGGAAAAACAGCCGCAGCATCTCTCAAAACGGCAAAAGATGCTGAAAATGAATATGAATCCCTCGCAATGAAACTCTCCGCGCATCCTGTACACTCTCTGCTTGCCGGAACTGAAAATGTCGGCGAAGCACTTGAAAGTCTCCGTGAATACAGGGAAAACGTCATTGCGGCAGTGTCCGTAAAAATACGGAAAGTTATTGAAATGCAGGAGTTCGCCAATGAATGGCAGGCAAAGAAAAACCTGTCATACGACGCATTGCAGAAAGCGAAGGACGAAGCAGAAAAACTTAGCAGGAAAATAGAGGAAAAGAAGTCTGAGAAAGCACTGATGCTGCGTAATGCAGAACGCATGGAAGGGGAGTACATAGCCAATATTGCTGCGGCAGACACAGTTCTGTCGATAATTCCGGCATGGAAAGAGACATGGAAAAAATCCCCGGAGAACTTTATCGGCGGCCTCAGTGCGGCAGCCGCGAAATACGGTACAGAATGCGAAAGGGCCGCAAAAATCAGGAACAATCTCAGTCTGACGGACTCTGTATACAGGACAGTTGAAATGTGCCGTGAACAGACGCTTGCCCTGTATCCGGAATGGAAAACCTGCACGCCTCCCGAACCGCGCAAGGCAGAAGGACTCCAGGAGAAATGGAACGCCCTTTTTGCTGATGCCAAATCATTGTATGATCATAAAAGACGCACAGAAGAAGAAATTTCGGAATTGCACCGCAAGGCTGAATCAAAAGGCATAAAGGACATCGGTGCTGCAGCCGATGAGGCGAAAGCAAAGCTCGTGAAAATACAGGAAGAATGCCGCAAACGCAGCATGGAAACCGGAGCAGACAGAGAAAGGATTGAGAATGAACGAAAACTGCGCCTGAGACTGGGCAGACTTGCAGAAGAAACAGAAAAGGCAAAGGAGGAATACCTGCAGTGGCACAGGCTCTACGACATATTCGGCAGCAGCGACGGCAAGAAATTCAGGAATATAGCCCAAAGTTACGTGCTGAGCCAGCTTCTTGCCGGAGCGAACGCTTATCTGCGCAGGCTTACTGACCGATACGAGCTTGCAGGCCAGCCCGGCTCGCTCACCATACTTCTCAAAGACAAGGAGGCAGGTGGCGTGCTCCGGCCGACATCCACCATTTCCGGAGGCGAAAGTTTCCTCACATCTCTCGCTCTTGCCCTCGGTTTGTCGTCGCTGAGCAACAGAAATGCTTCCATGGACATTCTTTTTATCGACGAGGGCTTCGGAACACTCGACAGCACTTATCTCGGAACAGTTATGGATGCACTTGAACAACTCCATCAGATGGGAGGACGCAAAATAGGAATAATCAGTCATGTGGAAAGCCTCAGGGAACGGCTTACAACCCAGATTCGGGTAGTACGTATAAACAGTACCCTGAGCAAAATAGAAGTGAAAAGCATATTATGACCGACAAGATCATGACAAGACCGGCAACGCCGGAAGATGCACCATATCTTGCATATTGCGTGACGACTGCGATGGGCATAGAGCCGGACAGTGACGAATGGACAGCGCTGCTTGAAGTAATGCAGGAAATCTGCGTTATGGAAGAAAGCCTGTACAGCTACAGATTCGCACTCATGGCAATAGACCTGGCCACATCGGAACCTGCAGGCTGCCTTATAAGCTACGACGGAGGACTTTACAAAGCCTTGCGCGAAAAGACATTCTCATACGCCTCGCGGAGGCTCGGCAGAAGCATCGGAAACACGGATATGGAGACCGGACCGGGAGAATACTATCTTGATTCTCTGGTAGTCAGTCCTGAGTTCAGGGGAGCGAAAATCGGCCACAGACTGATTAAAAATGCCATTCAAAAGGGCCTTGGAGCAGGATTCGCGGATATCTGTCTCATTGCAGACAAAGAAAAACCCGGGCTGCAGGCATATTACGCAGCCGCGGGCTTTGTACCGAAAGGTGAAATGACATTCTTAGGGCATCCTTACATAAGGATGTCTTACTCAATACTCGTTCCAGCTTCTGATTGCGATGTCATCGGGACTCATCGAGCAGAATGAATTTATAAAGGCCGAGGCCAGACGCGCATTCGTAATCAGAGGTATATTCAGATCTATGGCCGCACGCCTGATGCGGTAGCCGTTGTCCAGTTCTCCGGCGGTCAGATTCTTCGGAATGTTCACCACCATTTCTATTTCCTTGCTGTGAAGCAGGTCGAGAGCCTGCGGCTGTCCCTCCTCATCCGGCCAGTAAACCAAAGTATTATCGACACCGTTGGAAGCAAGGTATCTCGAAGTGCCGCCTGTCGCATAAAGCCTGTATCCCTTTTTGACCAGCATCTTCGCAGCAGCGAGCATATCGGCTTTCTGCTTTGGATTTCCTGTTGACAACAAAATGTTTTTCTGCGGAATACGATAGCCGACAGAAAGCATTGATTTAAGTATTGCACAAGGCGTGTCCTCACCGATGCAGCCGACCTCTCCGGTAGAAGCCATATCGACTCCGAGCACAGGATCGGCATTCTGCAGACGGTTGAACGAGAACTGGCTTGCCTTTATGCCGACATAATCCAGATCGAACAGGCTTCTGTCCGGCTTCTCGGCAGGAATTCCGAGCATGACTTTGGTCGCAAGCTCTATGAAATTAATCTTCAGGACCTTGCTCACAAAAGGGAAGGAGCGCGAAGCCCTAAGATTGCATTCTATGACCTTTATGTCATTGTTCCTTGCAAGGAACTGTATATTGAACGGACCGGAAATCTTCAGTTCTTTGGCAATCTGGCGCGAAATCTTCTTGATTCTCCTCATAGTCTCCACATAGAGTTTCTGAGGAGGGAACTGTATCGTGGCATCTCCTGAATGTACCCCGGCAAACTCGATATGCTCGCTGATGGCGTATGCCAGAATCTCGCCGTCACGCGCTACGGCATCCATTTCCACTTCCTTGGCGTGCTCGATGAACTGGCTCACCACCACCGGATGCTGTTTCGAGACGTCTGAGGCCAGTTTCAGGAAACGTTCCAGCTCCCCGGAATTCGAGCATACATTCATAGCTGCACCGGAAAGCACGTATGAAGGGCGTACAAGTACAGGATAGCCTACCTCAGCAATGAAAGAACTTATATCATCCATTGAAGTCAAGGCTCTCCATTTAGGCTGATCCACGCCTATGCGGTCGAGCATGGCAGAGAATTTGTCGCGGTCCTCGGCATTGTCAATGCTTCTGGCGCCCGTTCCGAGTATATTCACATTCATTGAATCGAGGTGCATGGCAAGATTGTTCGGAATCTGGCCGCCTGTCGATACCACGACTCCGTACGGAGTCTCTTTCTCGATTATGTCCATGACACGCTCAAACGTAAGTTCGTCGAAATAGAGCCTGTCACAGATGTCGTAGTCAGTCGATACTGTCTCCGGATTGTAGTTTATCATTACGGAGCGCCAGCCCTCTTTCCTGATTGTGTTCAGGGCCTGGACACCGCACCAGTCGAACTCTACGGAAGAGCCGATTCTGTATGCACCGGAACCGAGCACGACGACGGAGCGACCGTCATTTTCATATACTATGTCATCCGCACAGCCTTTGTATGTAAGATAAAGATAATTGGTCTTTGCAGGATATTCCGCACCGAGCGTATCTATCTGCTTCACACACGGCACAATGCCGAGACTTTTGCGCAATTCGCGCACATGCAGCATGGCCTTGTCCATTTCCGGGCCGCAACCGATTGCACGGGCAATCTGGAAATCACTGAATCCCTGCACTTTGGCGCAGTGCAGCAGCGGAAATGCCACAGCCTCCGGAGCATCGAGAATCCCCGTTCCGGCCTCGTGCAGTGCCGCGGAAGTACGCACAATGCCTTCCAGTTTGTACAGGAACCACTTGTCGATCTTCGTGAGACTGTGGATCCTGTCAACTGTATATCCGGAACGCAAAGCCTTGCTCAATACAAATACACGCCTGTCGGTAGGCTCAGTAAGCGCCTTGTCCACATCGCTGATCGGCAGTTCCTTGTTTTCTGTGAAACCGTGCATTCCCTGACCTATCATCCTCAGTCCTTTCTGGAAAGCCTCTTCAAAGGTGCGTCCGATTGCCATCACCTCGCCGACAGATTTCATCGACGAGCCAAGTTCGCGGTCGACCCCGTGGAACTTGCCCAGATCCCAGCGGGGAATCTTGCAGACCACATAATCCAGGGCCGGTTCAAAAAACGCGCTCGTGCATTTGGTCACGGCATTGTTCAGGTCGAACAGACCGTATCCGAGTCCGAGTTTGGCAGCGATAAATGCGAGGGGATAGCCGGTTGCCTTGGAAGCAAGGGCAGAGGAGCGGCTGAGACGCGCATTCACCTCGATAACCCTGTAATCCTCCGATTCAGGATCGAGGGCATACTGCACATTGCATTCTCCCACAATCCCGATATGCCGTATTATGCGGATCGCAAGCTCGCGCAGCTTATGGTATTCGCTGTTTGTCAAGGTTTGAGAAGGGGCTACGACAATGGATTCTCCCGTGTGTATTCCGAGCGGATCGAAATTCTCCATGTTGCAAACCGTGATACAGTTGTCGTAACGGTCGCGGACGACTTCGTATTCAATCTCTTTCCAGCCTTTCAGGCTCTTTTCCACAAGAACCTGCGGCGAAAATGAGAAAGCTTTCTCCGCCAGACGGTCAAGTTCCTGCTCATTGTCGCAGAAACCCGAACCGAGCCCCCCGAGGGCGTAAGCGGCGCGGATAATGACAGGATAACCGAGCGCCGCAGCTGCACGGCGGGCATCCACGATATTTTCCACTGCATGGGACTTAATCGTCCTGACATCTATCTCATCGAGCTTCTTTACGAAAAGTTCCCTGTCCTCTGTGTCGATTATAGCCTGGACAGGAGTTCCCAGCACCTGAACCCCGTATTTTTCAAAAACACCGCTCTTGTACAGCTCCACACCGCAATTCAGTGCAGTCTGGCCGCCGAACGAAAGCAGGATTCCGTCCGGACGCTCCTTTTTTATCACCTTTTCCACAAAGAAAGGGGTCACAGGAAGGAAATATATATTGTCCGCACTGCCTTCGCTAGTCTGTACAGTAGCTATGTTCGGGTTTATGAGAACCGTCTCAATGCCTTCTTCCCTCATTGCCTTGAGAGCCTGCGAACCGGAATAGTCGAATTCGCCGGCCTCACCGATTTTGAGTGCCCCTGACCCGAGAAGAAGAACTTTCTTAATATCTTTCAGCATATCTTGCAAGCTGTTAAATTATCTGTAAATTTTTACCTTTCCTGTCGCAGCAGGCGCACGAACTCATCAAAGAGGAACTCAGTGTCAGTCGGGCCTGATGCCGCTTCCGGATGGAACTGAGCCGAGAACCACGGCTTTGTCCTGTGTCTTATTCCCTCGTTCGAACCGTCATTCATGTTTATGAACAGCGGCTCCCAGTCCTTGCCGAGAGTATCGTTGTCGACTGCATAGCCATGATTCTGCGAAGTAATGAAACACCGCTGCGTACCGGCCATCCTCACAGGCTGGTTGTGGCTTCTGTGACCGTAACGAAGTTTGTAAACGGATGCGCCACCGGCCTTTGCCAAAAGCTGGTTTCCCATGCAGATTCCGAAAATAGGCCTGCTGTCCATGTCCATGGCCTTGCGGATATTCATCACTGCCTCGCCGCAATTGTCGGGGTTTCCCGGACCGTTCGATATGAAAAGCCCGTCATAGTCCAGACCAGTGAAATCATAGTTCCAAGGCACTCTGATAACTTCAGTACCGCGTTTCAGCAGACATCTTATGATATTGGCCTTCACGCCGCAGTCCACGAGCACGACCTTGGGACCAGCGCCTTCGTTGTAGCGCATGACTTCGCTGCAGCTTACCTTGTCCACATAATTGACTGACGAATAATCAGCGGCATCGCACTCGTCATCCACGCCGTCGATTACAATCTTTCCTGTCATCACACCGTGCTCGCGCAGCAACTTGGTAAGCTCTCTCGTATCTACTCCGGTAATTCCCGGCACTTTCTCACGTTTCAGCCAGTCGGCAAGGCTTCCAGCTGCATTCCAGTGGCTGTAGCCCTCACTGTAGTCGCTGACAATCAAAGCTTCTGCATGAATACGTCCGCTCTCCATAAAGACAGGAAGTCCGTCAGGAGCGAAAGTGAACGGAGGAACGCCGTAATTGCCGACAAGAGGGTAGGTGAGAGCCATGAGCTGACCGGCATAGGAAGGATCAGTCAGACTTTCCGGATAGCCTGTCATGGCTGTATTGAACACGACTTCACCGCAAACCGGCTTCTCATAGCCGAACGACTTGCCTCTGAATACGGTGCCGTCGTCAAGAACCAAAGCCGCATCTTTCATAAAATCGGATATCATAATATGTCTGAATTTTCAGAAACAGTTTTGAATTCTGCAAACTGTTTCTCGATGTAATCTATAAACGCTTTGTTTACAAGCCTGTTGCCGCCGGGAGTAGGATAATCTCCGCTGAAATACCAGTCGCCCGGATGTCCGGGGCAGGCTTCATGAAGCCCGTCAATCGTCTGATATACAATCTCCACCTCTGCATTTATGGCCTCAGGCGTAAGCAGTCTGACCATTTCCTCCGACACCTCCTCGTCGGTGAAAGGCGCATATATGTCCTTGACATAGTTTATCATCTCCTCCGGATTCATACCGACTTGCTCCTTTGCCTTGCGGTAGGCCTCGCGAATCACATCAGTCATGCCTCTGCGTACAAGCAGGCTTATCGCCGCACGGAATGCGATGAACTGCTCCAGACTCGCCATGTCTATGCCGTAATAGTCCGGATAACGCACCTGCGGCGAAGACGAGACAATCACTATTTTCTTCGGGCCGAGGCGGTCGAGAATGCCGATGATGCTCTGTTTGAGAGTAGTGCCTCGCACAATACTGTCGTCGATTATGACAAGATTGTCGATGCCTCTGCGGAGGCTGCCGTAAGTTATGTCATACACATGGGCTGCAAGATCGTTCCTGCTGTTGCCCTCGGCAATGAAAGTGCGCAGCTTTATGTCCTTGATCGCCACCTTCTCGCTCCTGATTCTCATTGAAAGGATTCTTTCAAGTTCCTCATGGTCCGGATTGTGGCCGAGGGCTTCGATACGCTGCACCTTCAGTTCGTTGAGATAGTTGTCGAGTCCCTCAAGCATACCGTAGAAAGCGACCTCCGCAGTGTTCGGGATAAATGATATGACAGTGTTCTCTATATCATTGCCTACGGCCTTCAGAATTGCAGGCACCAGTGTTTCACCGAGTTTCTTGCGCTCACGGTATATGTCCATGTCGCTTCCGCGGCTGAAATATATGCGCTCAAAGGAGCAGGAGGAGTATTTGCGCGGCCCGTTTATCTGTTCCAGACGCATGGCACCGTGCTTGTCCACCATTATCGCCTGTCCCGGCGCAAGTTCGTGTATGCTTTCGGCAGGAACATTCATGGCAGTCTGGATTACAGGGCGTTCCGATGCAAGAACCATAACTTCGTCATCCATATACCAGAACGCAGGGCGTATGCCCCACGGGTCGCGCACGGCGAACGACTCGCCGCTTCCTGTAAGTCCGCAGATTACATAGCCTCCGTCCCATCCGCAGCTTGAGGTTTTCAGCACATTGGCAATGTCTATGCGCTCCTCGATCGCGTGCGTTATGTCCATGCCGTGCAGCCCTTCGGACTCACATTCACGATAAATGCGCTCCACTTCCCGGTCAAGCCTGTGTCCGACCTGTTCCAGCATGATATATGTGTCAGCATATCTGCGCGGATGCTGGCCTGTCGCCGTAATCTTCGCGAAAATCTCATCGACATTTGTCATGTTGAAATTTCCGCAGAGAACGAGATTCTTGGCCCTCCAGTTGTTTCTCCTAAGAAAAGGATGGACGTATTGCAACCCGCTTTTCCCTGTAGTAGAATATCTTAGATGCCCCATATAAAGTTCTCCTGCAAACGGCAGGGCTGCCTGGGCATATTTCGCATCATGCAGGGTATCATGACCGAGATCTCTGAAATTCTCATGTACGGCACTGAAAATATCGGAAATGGCGCCCGAGCCGAGGGCCCGTTCGCGGAATATATATTCCTCGCCCGGATCGGCCTGCAGCTTCACGCAGGCCAGTCCGGCCCCTTCCTGACCGCGGTTGTGCTGCTTCTCCATGAGGAGATACAGTTTGTTAAGGCCGTACATCCATGAGCCGTACTTCTGCTCATAGTAATCGAGAGGGCGCAACAGGCGTACCATCGCCACACCGCACTCGTGTTTCAACGGTTCCATTTATGATTTGGTTAGAAATAAGACTTTAGAACTCTGTTATTCCCACTCTATCGTGGCAGGCGGTTTTGAGGATATGTCATAGCAAACCCTGTTTACTCCCTTTACATGGTTTATTATGTCATTGCTTACCTTTGCCATAAACTCGTACGGAAGGTGCGCCCAGTCGGCAGACATTGCATCGGCGCTCGTAACGGCCCTCAATGCCACGGCCTGCTCGTATGTGCGCTCGTCACCCATGACTCCGACGCTCTGGACAGGAAGAAGAATCACTCCGGCCTGCCATACCTGGTCGTAAAGGCTTGTCTCACGTCCGTCAGCACCGGTTGTCTTCCATTCGCGAAGCCCTCTGATGAAAATATCGTCGGCTTCCTGAAGCACTGACACTTTTTCAGGCGTTATGTCTCCGAGAATGCGGACTGCAAGGCCGGGTCCGGGGAACGGATGTCTCGAGATCAGATGCTCCGGCATTCCGAGCTGGCGTCCCACTCTGCGCACTTCGTCCTTGAAAAGCCACTTGAGAGGTTCGCAAAGTTTGAGATTCATCTTCTCCGGAAGACCTCCGACATTATGGTGACTTTTAATTACCTTCCCTGTTATGTTGAGACTTTCGATTCTGTCCGGATATATGGTGCCCTGGGCAAGCCAGCGGGCATCCTTGATTTTCATTGCTTCGGCATCGAATACGTCGATAAAGCCCTTGCCTATGATTTTGCGCTTCTTTTCAGGGTCTTTTACTCCTTTCAGTTCCGTGAAGAATTTCTCAGAGGCATCGACGCCGATGACATTAAGTCCGAGGCATTCATAGTCCCTCATTACATCGCGGAACTCATTCTTGCGTAGAAGTCCGTGGTTCACGAAGATACAGGTGAGCCTGTCTCCGACCGCCCTGTTCAGCAGCACTGCCGCGACGGACGAATCCACTCCTCCGGACAACCCGAGAATAACCCTGTCATCCCCGAGCTCCGCCTTCAGCTCAGAGACCGTGGTCTCGACAAAAGACGCCGGACTCCAGTCCTGCCGGCTTCCGCAGATGTCCACTGCAAAGTTTTTCAGAAGCAGCGTACCCTGGACCGAATGGAAGGCCTCAGGATGGAACTGGACTCCCCAAAGAGGTTCTCCCTCTGCCTGATATGCAGCATACTGAACCTTGTCGGTTGAAGCAATGCACTTGAATCCCCGGGGTATCTCCGTGATTGTGTCACCGTGGCTCATCCATACCTGTGAGTTTTCGCCGAAGCCTTTGAAAAGAGGATTCCCATGGTCGAAAGTCCTCAGGTTGGCACGTCCGTATTCCCGTGTTCCGGCCGGCTCTACACGTCCGCCGTAGAGTTGAGACATATATTGTGCGCCGTAACAGATTCCGAGTATCGGGTATCTGCCCCTGATCATGGAGAGGTCGACTTTGAAAGCCTCAGGATCATAAACGCTGTATGGTGAGCCGGAAAGGATTACTCCTATGACTGACGGATCGTCGTGGGGAAATTTGTCATAGGGCAATATCTCACAAAAGGTGTCAAGTTCACGCAGACGGCGGCCGATAAGCTGTGTTGTCTGCGAACCGAAATCAAGAATAATGATTTTCTGCTGCATCTTTGTAATTTTTCGTTGGCGCAAAAGTAGGGTATTTTATGAAAAAAATCAAGAAAAACAGCTTTGGAAATAACTCTTGAAATTATAATGAGAAAAAGTCAGACAGTTTCCAATAATTCCGTATATTTGCAGGACATAAAAAATCTTTACAACCGATGAAGAAATTTTCTTTGCCTAAAGACGGCGGTCTTATCGAGGCCGGCCTGCCGAAAGGAATCCTGCACAGCTTTGAGAGGATACCTGCACATGTATATGATGATGAGGAAATCGCAAGTGCGTCCATCGCCGATGAAATCGTTAAGGCCGTCAAGGCTGCCGAAGGCACATTCCGCCTCGGACTTTCAACCGGCTCTTCACCTATAGCATTATATAAGGAGCTTGTGGCAAAATACAGCGGGGGAGAAGTATCGTTCGCGGATGTGGAAATATACAGCATCGACGAATATTATCCTGCACCTGCGGATCATTTCAGCCGCAACCGCAACCTTTATGAGAATTTCATATCCCGGGTGGACCTGAAGCCTGAGAATGTGCATATTCCGAAATATGAACAGCTCTATGACAACATCAGCGAGCGCAATGCTGAATTCGACGGCAAAGCGCGCGGACTTGATCTTCTCGTAATGGGCGTAGGGGAAAAAGGCCAGATAGGCTTCAACGAGGCCGGTTCTTCCGAAAAGAGCCGCACAAGGACCATTCTCCTGTCATACAGCTCAAGGAAAAGGCAGTCTAAGTATTTCGGAGGCAACCTCGAGCTGACTCCGCGCATCGCGATAGCAATGGGTCTTTCGACAATGCTCAGTGCCAAAAGGATAATCCTTATGGCATGGGGAGAGGACAAGGCCATGACAGTAAAGAATATAGTAGAGGGAGAGGCAGACCCGTCATGTCCGGCATCGCTTCTGCAGAAGCACAACAACATTTCTTTCTATGCCGACAGCAATTCCGCAAGCCTGCTCACCCGCGACGTGGCGCCTTGGCTCGTAGGCCCGTGCACATGGACTCCGAAATTCCGCAGGAAAGCCGTCGTATGGCTCTGCGAAAAAGTCGGCAAGCCGATTCTCAAGCTCACGCAGAAAGACTATCTTGCGAACGGACTCGGCGAGCTTCTCGAACAGTACGGCCCTTATGACAAGATCAATATAGACATTTTCAACGACCTCCAGCACACTATCACAGGCTGGCCCGGCGGAAAGCCGAATGCTGACGACAGCACAAGGCCGGTTCCGTCTTCGCCGTTCCCTAAGAGGGTTGTTATTTTCTCGCCGCATCCGGACGATGACGTGATTTCCATGGGAGGTACCTTTATACGTCTCGTACAGCAGGGACATGACGTGCATGTAGCCTACGAGACCTCGGGAAATGTCGCAGTACACGACGATGTAGTGCTCCAGCACATGGATGCCGCCCGTGAAATCGGCTTCGGAGACCGCTTCGACGAAGTGAAGGAAATCATCGCATCGAAACGTCCGGGAGAGCCTGAGCCGCGTGCTCTGCTCAATCTCAAGGGTGCGATCCGCCGTTCGGAGGCCAAGGGTGCCGTCAGGTCTTTCGGTCTGAACGACACAACCAATACGCATTTCCTCAATCTGCCGTTCTACGAGACAGGCGGTATCAAGAAGGGAGTACGCACACAGAAAGACATCGACATCATCAAGGAACTTCTCATGAAGGTGCAGCCTCACCAGATTTATATGGCAGGCGACCTCGCCGACCCTCACGGAACGCACCGCGTATGTACTGAGGCCGTGCTCGAGGCCCTCAGACAGCTTCAGGACGAGCCTTGGCTTCAGGAATGTCATGCATGGCTTTACCGCGGAGCATGGATGGAATGGGAGCTTGGACGTGTGGACATGGCAGTTCCGCTCAGTCCGGACGAGGTTATCAAGAAACGCCATGCCATTTACAGGCATCTTTCTCAGAAAGACATCGTGCCTTTCCCGGGAGAGGACCCGCGCGAGTTCTGGCAGAGGGCAGAGGAGAGGACTGAGAATACAGCCCGCCTGTACAATGAGCTCGGTATGGCCGAGTACCAGGCAATCGAAGTATTTGTAAAATTATTTTAGAGCAGAATCATAATGAGACTTATTATTGAAAAGGATGCGCAGAACGGCGCAGTATGGGCAGCGAAATACATTGTTTCACGCATCAAGGCAAAGGCAGCCGCAACTGACAAGCCGTTTGTGCTCGGACTTCCTACCGGCGGTACTCCTGTCGGTACATATCAGGAGCTTATCAGGATGTACAAGGCCGGGGAGGTTTCTTTCAGCAATGTCATAACTTTCAATATGGATGAATATGTAGGGCTTCCTGAGGAGCATCCGGAGAGCTACCACTCATTCATGGCAAGGAATTTCTTCGACCATGTGGACGTTCCGAAAGAAAACATAAACATACTCAACGGAAATGCTCCGGATCTTGCCGCGGAATGCGCTGCATACGAAGAGAAAATCAAGGCAGCCGGCGGAATCGACCTCTTCATGGGAGGAGTAGGCGAGGACGGACACCTTGCATTCAACGAGCCGTTCTCATCACTGGTTTCACGTACCAGAGTAAAGAGCCTTACATACGACACTATTCTCGTGAACTCGAGGTTCTTCGACGGTGACATAAGCAAGGTTCCCACTACTGCCCTTACAGTCGGTGTCGGGACAGTGATGGATGCTAAGGAAGTGCTTGTGCTCGCTTTCGGACACAAGAAGGCAAATGCCATCAGGACTGCCGTAGAAGGTGCATATTCGCATACCTGCACTCTTTCAGCCCTCCAGGCTCATCCTCACGGAATCATCGTTGCTGACGAACTCGCTGTAGGAGAACTTAAAGTGAATACCTACAGGTATTTCAAGGATATCGAGAAGGACAATCTTTAGTATATTGAATCCGACTTATATTCGGGCGGCAAGGTTTCATGACTTTGCCGCCCGTCCTGCTTCCCGCAGCGCCATTGGCGGAAAAAGGGTATTACCATCTCACCGGATTTTCATAAAAGTAATATCAATGAAAAAATATGATTGTTTTAAATTTTTATTATATTAATATTGCAATGGAAAACAATCAATAACTTTTGATAAAATGAAAAAATATATTTCAGCAGCCGCATTCCTGCTTTTGACCTTTGCATTCGCGTCATGTACAGACAATATCTCCCCGGAAGAAACCGATAAGGAGCTTGCCGGAAATGAATGGCTGGATCCAACTTTTGCACAGGCGCTTCAGGAAAAGGGTTATATCGAAAATGCAGTCGCTGTCACTCCGGAAGATGTGTCCGACATAAAAGTAATCGATATTTCCGGAAAATCACCGGAGGAGCCGGGACCTGTCAAATCCCTGCGCGGCATAGAATATTTTAAGTCGCTGACAGAACTCGACTGTTCCAACAACTGTCTGACATCCATAAACATATCAAAGAACACTCAGCTGGCTGACTTCAGTTGCGACAACAATCAGCTGAAGGCCCTCGATGTGTCAAACAACACGCTGCTGACTGCGCTTTGCTGCAGCAATAATCAACTGAGAACTCTCGATGTAACAGGCAACACGCTGCTTGAGTGGTTGAATTGCATCGGCAACAGGCTGGAGACTCTTGACATATCGAAGAACACGAAGCTGACAACGCTTTATTGCAACGGCAACCGGCTGACAACAATCGATGTGTCAGCCAACACACAGCTGTCATGGCTTACCTGCAGTGAAAACAAGTTGCAGACACTCGATGTAGGCTGCAATACTCTGCTGGAATGGCTCGATTGTATGGACAACAGCCTGGAAACTCTTGACATATCGAAGAATACAAGACTGACTGTGCTTTCGTTCAGCGGCAATCCCGGAATGGAGGGTATATTCAATGTAACGGCATGGTTTGGCAACACGTCGGTTCCGGACTATTTTACACTGTATTCATGGAAATACCTGGACAAGACCGTCAAGGCCAACTATCAGAAAGCTGTGACGGTGGAGGGCAAATAGGTGATTGACAGAAAGTTGTTTGTTGACGGGTGCCGGAAATCCGGCACCCGTCAACAAACAATTTACAATAGAACAAACAGTTAGCCTCCACCACAAAGAAGGGTTTAGAGGCCGCCATTAATGCTGATGCATTCGCCGGTTATATAACCGGCGTCGCGTGACGCAAGGAACGCGACAAGGGCGGCCACTTCCTCTGGCTCGCCGAACCGGTTAAGCGGCACGGTCTTTTTGAGTTCAGCTTCGTCCAGCCCCTCCGTCATGTCCGTCCTGATGAAACCCGGAGCAACTGCATTTACGGTAACGCCCTTCCGGCCTACCTCCCGGGCCAAAGCCTTTGTGGCTGCTATCAGCCCGCCTTTCGCTGCCGAATAATTGCACTGTCCAGGCAGTCCCTTAAGTCCTGAGAGAGAGGCGATATTGATTATTCGTCCGTATTTCTTCACAAGCATCGGCTTCAAGAGGGGCTTGGTCACATTGAAAAAGCCGTCGAGCCCGATTCCAATAACACTGTCCCAGTCCTTGTCTTCCATCCACAGAAGCAGTCCGTCCCTGCGGATTCCGGCATTGTTCACCAGAACCTCTATATAACAGCCCGGATTGCGCTCCATCCAGCCCTCCAGAGCCTGCGACACAGCAGCTCTGTCACTCACATCGAAGGCCAGCAGTTCGCCAGTGCCTCCCTCAGCCTCAATCATCTCTATAGTCGCGGAAGCCTGCCCGGCATTCGAGACATAATTGACAATTACATGATAGCCCTCACGCGCCAGCCTCAGACTTACGGCACGGCCTATTCCACGGCTTCCGCCAGTTACCAATGCATATTTCATAGATTTCTTATTATAAGCGTTGAATTTGTCCCTCCGAAACCGAATGAATTGGAAAGGAAGGTATCGAAATGAATGTCAGTCCTTTCTGCAGGAATGTAAAGCCGTGCGGAGTCTTCGTCTGGATTCTCAAAATTAAGATTCCCGGCCACATAGCCGTTCTTCATCATAAGAATGGAATATATGACCTCGCTTGCCCCTGCCATCCACATCTCGTATCCGGTCTGCGACTTGGTGCTTGTCACAGGAATCTTCCTGTCTCCGAAAACACGGTATATGGCCTTGGCCTCATTTGCGTCTCCGATCAGCGTAGAAGTCGCATGGGCGTTGATATATCCTATTTCCCCGGCACTCAGGCCTGCACTCAAAAGAGCCATCGACAGTGAATTGGACGGCCCGTCCACATTCGGAGATGAGATATGGTCGCCGTTGGACGAAAAGCCGTAGCCCAGCACCTCTGCAATAATGGGCGCACCGCGGCGTACAGCCGACTCATAGCTCTCCAGAATCACAGTCGCAGCCCCTCCGCCCGGCACAAGTCCGTCACGGTCCCTGTCGAAAGGCCTCGATGCCGCCCAGGGCCTGTCCTCACACACAGAAAAGGCCGATATGCCGTCAAAAGAACATACCGAATATGGATTGACCTCCTGTGCACCTCCGCAGATTATCATGTCCTGAAGCCCTGAGGATATGAACATCGATGCAAGTCCTATCGAATGTGAACCGCTTGCACAGGCCCCCGACACAGTCAGGTTGATTCCTTTTAGTTTGAAAATACAGGACAGGTTCATCGTTACAGTGGAATTCATCGACTGGAAAATAGCTCCAGAGCCGCACAGCATCGTGTCTTTCTTTTCCCTCAGAGTATCGACCGACTTGATGACCGGGTATGCCGAACTGTCGTTTCCGTACAGGATACCCACCTGATGTGAAGCAAGATAAGCCGTGTCGATTCCGGCATTTTCAAGAGCCTGTGCCGTTGCGCAATAGGCATATTGGGCCTGCTCCGGCATATAGGCGCGCTGCTGGCGCGGAAGCACTTTTTTAAGCTCCGGCATGGGGACAATTCCCGTCAGGCCGCTCCTGAATCCCATTTCCTTCCTTACAGGGTCGAAGCCGATGCCTGACTTTCCCCCGTACAGCGACCTGTTCACAGTATCGAGGTCAGTGCCGAGACATGACCATATACCCATTCCTGTTATTACGACTCGTTTTTTCATAATATGTTATCTTTTACGCAAATCAATGAATTTGACAGGTTTGCGGCTTTTGGCCGGAAAATTTACCGCACGGATTTCCTCCCTGTCAGCAACCACGATTTCAGGTGCGACCCTTATCCTCGAACGGAACCTGTCCTTCAGCTCCTTCACGATATCGAATTCCACCGGGTAGCGGCAGCTCACCTTCACAGTCACGGCATCGGTCCCGGCCTCGGAATCGCTTACAATCACGACATAACTGTCCACATAGTCCGTGTTGTCAAGCACATCATTGATTGCAGGCGGGTACAGAGTGGTTCCCTTAAGTTTTATCATATTGTGCTTGCGGCCCACAAGGGGAGTGAGACGGTAGGAATAACGGCCGCATTCGCACTGGCCGACGCATTTTGCAGCCATATCCCCTGTACGGAATCTCAGCAGCGGCATACCTTCTACTCCGAGTGTCGTAACGACAATTTCCCCGACCTCTCCGTCCGGAACAGGCCGATTGTCCTCTCCGATTATCTCAACAATGATTAGTTCCGGATGCACGTGCCCCCCGCAGCCATATTCGCACTCGGAGAAAGTCGCACCCATTTCAGTGGAAGAATAAGTCGCGAACAGCGAGACATCCCATTTCTCCTTAATCTTGCTGCCGAGCAGGTTTAGGCTGAAATCATTGTTGCGCAGGCCCTCTCCGATGCCTATTATCCTCTTTATGCTGCTTGAACGGTAGTCGATATTGTTGTCTTCGGCATACTGTATCAGTTTGAGGATGAACGAAGGCACACACATTATGGTGTCCGGCTTTATCCTCCTTATTGTGTCCCACTGCAGTTCCGGTATTCCGTTGCCCACACGGATTACACTCGCTCCCAGTTCCCTGATTCCCAGAAAATAGGCGAGACCGGCCATAAACCTCTTGTCGAGGGTAGTCATCAGCTGCACAATATCACCTGGACGCAATCCTGCGCATTCAAACGACTTTTTCTCGTTATATGCCAGCCTCTGCAGGTCTTTTTCCGTGCATCCGAAGATGACAGGTTCTCCCAAAGTGCCGGAAGTCGTGATATAGTCCACAATTTTCTCTTTGGGACAGCAGCGGAAATCTTCGTTGTAAAGCTGCAAATCCTGCTTTTCCGTAAAAGGAAGTTTCACAAGATCTTCGATATGCCTGATCTCCGATATGGCGATTCCATGTTTTGCGAACATCCTGCGGTAATATGCCGAATTTTCTTCGAGATAGGCGAGGGCGTCATGCAGAAGATTCTCCTGAAACGCCTTTATCTCCTCCGGCCTGCAAAATTCAATATCAATCATGTTTCGCAATTGTTAAATTGTTCATTATACGTCAAGGCCACAGGCCTTAAACATTCAGTACCTTAGCTATAATTTCATTATTTCCGGTTATATGTGCGGCCGCGAGCAGAGAAGAGGCCCAAACGCCGCACAGGCCGTGCAGATTCAGATCCTGGCCGCACATGAAAAGATTACACAGACGTGTCCGTGCGGACATTCCCGTCGCGAACACATTCGACACATCCCTCGAAAGACCGTATATCGCACCCGAACTGTTTCCGTACCAGTCCCTTACCGTCAGCGGTGAAGATGCCGTGACAACCTCTGCCATATCACGTATTCCAGGCATGACCTCCTCCATGCGGCGCAGCACCTTCCGGGTCATTTCCTCCTTCCAGCTGCGGTACTCCTCCGGCCTGGTCTGCATATCCGTTCCTGCCCATTTCTCCACCCGGGCGAAAGACATCGGAGACAGGATGAGTAGCCGGTCGGCCCATCTGCCCTGATTTTCTGACGGGGGAGTCATATACATAAGTCCCTCAGGCCAATCATCACCGTCACCGCACTGCCAAAGCGCCTCAAGGGAAGAGTACAGCCACATGGTATGGTTTACATATTCCATCGCTTCATTCTTCAGCTTTATGAACACGCAGAAAGCCGAGAATGAGTCTTCCGCTGCAGCCAGCCTGTCAGCAAAAATACGGCTGAAACAGTCACTTCCTGCAATGGAGGCCAATTGTTTCACCCCGCAGGCCCAGAGATAAAAATCAGATGTCACGGAATTGCCTTTGTCTGTGGAAACGGCCATAACTCTACCGTCCTCGACCTTGATTCCGCTTGCTTCCTCTCCATTTATAATCTGTCCTCCGTTGCGGCATATTATCGCCGAAAGTGCCCGTACAAGCCGTTCCGCGCCTCCTGCAAGCCGTCCGGAACCGTATATATACATTGCACTTATTATCGCATGGACGTATGCCGGAGTCCTGCCGGCAACCGTACCGCTCATAAAATTAAGCCAGCCGAGCAACAGGCGCAGACGCTTGTCTTTTATGTATTCCGCAATGAATTCATCCGCAGTGCACGAAAATGCCGCAGCATCTCCCTCGCCGTCTGCTGCCGGATACTGCCCGTCAATGCCGGACTTGCCGCCGACAAGAGGGAATGAATTGTATATGCGGAATACCTCATCCACATATTTCCCAATATTGTCTGCTTCATGCGGAAACTCTCCCGACATAAAGGCGACAAAGGCATCTCTACCGCACGGAATATCATAAGTCCGGCCTTCGCGGCACACATACAGGCTGTCCGCCACACTGCTGTCAATATCAACTATTTCAATATCTTTGTCAATGCCGAGGAAACGCAGCAATTTTCCTACAAGGCCGTCGTGATGCCCTGCAATCACGTGCATTCCCGTCTCGAAGACTGTCCCTCCGCGCATGAATGTCTGCAAGCCGCCTCCTGAGGTCCGGTTTTTCTCCAGCACCGTCACGGCAAAACCGCTTACAGAAAGCAATGCTCCTGCCATAAGACCGCTTGTGCCTCCTCCGATTATGGTGCAAGTCTTTTTCATATCAGCCTCAGATCTATGTCATACCCATCTTCGGACTCTCCGTGTATATAGTGCAGATTATGCGGAACGGCATGGCAATTTGCAGCCACGGCATACAATTCCGAGTCAGTCTCGAAAGCCAGGATTTCCGCATCCTTTTTCGTCATTGCGAAAAGCATGGCAAATGCACCTGCTCCACTGCCTCCGATGCGCACTTTGTCCCCGGAAACAGAGAGATAATCAATCAATTCGAGATGCTTTGCGGAAAGCTGAGCAGCGGCCGCTCTTTCTATCTCCGCCCCTTTGTAGAAATACTGATGACGGACAAAATCTGCATAATATGCAGCAGTTTCCCTCTCTGCGCATATCCGTTCATACGAATCTATATAATGCCTGCGGAAAGCACGTGTCCTTTCACGGTAGTCATCACCGAAAGACCTGTCATACAGGCTTATGCGCTCCTGCACTTCTACATAGATACTGCCTTTGCGCAACATAAGCTCGCCTTTCTGCAACACATGACCAGCCCCGTGCAGCACAACCGGGACGATATCAAGCCCGAGTTCCTCTGCAATATAGAAAGCCCCTCTGTGGAAACGTCCGACAGTGCAGTCTGCCGATCTTGTTCCCTCGGGAAACACCAGTATAGAATAGCCTCGCTCCACAACTGCACGCAATTTTCCGATATTGGACTCAACCCCGTCCGACACCGGATAGAACTCGGCATGGCCTATTACTCCGCGGTAAAATTTCCATACCCAGCTGTTGGTCAGCACGGCAATCTTCGGATACAGCATAAGCAGACAAAGTATGTCGAGATGGGACTGGTGATTCGATATTATGACAGCCGGATGTGAGAAATCCTCATTTCCACTGTTTTCAAGCCGGAAAGACACTCCCGGAATATGCCTCATCACAAAACCGGAAATCCACTGGAGGAAACGGTGGTATCTCCCGGTTTTGGCCTCGCTTTTTCCAAATAGAAAATAAAGCCATGAACATGGAATCACAACAGCCATAGCCAGCATAAATGCAGCGAGAGAAAATGCTGTCCTGCAAAGGCTTCCGAATGTGACAGGTACATTTCTCCTGTATCCGTGACGGCTTGTCATCCAGCCGAAAACGGCAGGAGGGAGAAACCATGCGGCCATTACAACCGTAAGCATACCGACTATGGTCACATGGGCGAGCGACCGCATGGCAGGATGCTGCACGACAACCAGAGCGCCTATGCCGATGAACATTATGATTGCCGACAGGGCCACACTGTTTTTGTATGAAGAAAGAATCTTTTTGCCGTATGCATATTCATACATCAGGCCCTCCGTTATGAATATCGTATAGTCATCGCCCTGACCGAAGATGAAAGTGGCCAGAATGATATTCACTATATTGAATTTCAGACCGAAAATCTGCATTATGCCGAGAATCCATATCCAGCTTATGGCAAGCGGGAGAAAAGACAGCAGACTCAGTTCTATTCTGCGGAAAGAAACCCAGAGGAAAAGGAAGACTATCAGACTGCACACAAGGCCTATTGAATCGAAATCATCCGACAGCATGGCCACAAGCCTGTTGCCGACATCTTTCGCATCAAACACAAAGGCATTGTCTGTCAGAACCTTCCTTATGCTCTCCTTTGCAAGTTCGGAATCTTCGGGCGGCACTGACACATAATTCACTATGCTTGCAGCACCGTTGTCGCCGCGCAGCACGAAAGCCTGCCCTACGGCATCCGTCAGAGGAGAGAAATGCTCCGGAGGCATCACTTCATAGTCACGGCTGAGCATTTCCTCAAACCCTCGGAACGCAGAAGCGGAAAAACCTGCCGCCCGCGACTCTCGGGAAAGCTCTTCCGCCAAAGAAGGGTGCCTCCCGGTGAATGTGCGCCACAGGGCCAGATTTTCCCTCTGCTTAGCAGACGAAGGCACAAAGGCGCTTATGCTGCCGACAGATGCCCCGCCTCCAGGAATGACTTCCGGAATCAAAGCTGCGAATCTTTCATTTTCTTCAAGAACAGCATCGTATTCTTTTCCCTCGCATACGGCATAGATCACTGCGGTCGAACCGTTTCCGGTTGACGAGGCCGAAAGCAGGGCCAGATCTTCCCTCTGAGAAGGAGTCATATAGTTGATGTTCCTCATGTCAGAGTCGAATGAAGTCCTGAAACTGAAAAAAGCCAGTACAACAGTTATAATGACAAAAGGAAGCAGGAGTTTTTTCTGCTGTTTGTCAGGAATATGAGGCGTGAAATCGAAACTTACGGTCTTGGGACTGCGTTTCCTGCCGCTTTTCATCAGGGCCGGCAGGAAAATCAGCACGAACAGTATCGTCCCGGCAAGCATCAGCGCCCCCATAAGACCGAAATCATGCAAAGCCTCGGCACGGAGCAGGAACAGCGACAAGAAGGCGCATACAGTGGTGATATTGCCTACAAGCAGGGGATTCACTATGTCTTTCAGAGCCTTTTTCGTATCAGGCTCATGTTTGAGATGGTCGATATAATGAAGCGGATAATTGACGGCTATTCCTATTATGACAGAACTTATTCCGAGGGCGATAACAGATACCGAGCTTTTGAACGCCGCAATCAGGCCGAGAGAAAAGATGCTTCCGCATAGAATTGAAGTTCCAATCCATATAATATCACCGAATTCTCTGAAAGACAGAAACAATACAATTGAGATAAGCACAACGGCAATCAGTATGGCAAATATGCTGTCACGTTTTATCTGCCTTGCATTGGACACAGCGATCAGAGGCCCTCCGGTCGCAGAAACTTGCACGTCGTCAAAACAGTCCTCAGTCCCGCGCATGACCTTTTCCAGCATTTCGGCCAGAACCGAGTTCCTTCCGCTCTCGCTGTTTCCGAAAGGAGAGGTGAAGAATACCGCCCCGACTTCTCCCGAGTCTATGAATATATGCGAGTCGACCATTTCTCCCGAAGAAGCCGCATTCAGCGAGAGAAGCCTTTTATAAAGCGGGCTGAAAAAATCCAGGGGATCATTCCTGAGATTGTCTGCAACAATTGCCGATGCAGGAAACATGAGCATCTGCCTGTCTCTCTTCATCATTTCGGGAATATATTCAGGAAGTGCCAGCAGCGAGTCAATCCTCCGGTAGTCGGCTGCTGTCATCAGATAGGGTGCATTGCTGCGTATGAACTCTGCTACTTCCAGAATGGAATCATCATCTATGGCCACCTGCATATCCTGCACGATATGGAATGTGTCAGCCTCTTCCCACAATTCCCCGAACCGGTCCATAGCTTCGATTATACGCTCCTGCCTTTCCTTATGGCACAGTCCAACGTTCATGCCCCCAGGACCTGCGAATCGGAAAAGTACGGCAATTCTGTTTCCGCCAAGACGCTCATATACAGAAGAATACTTCCTGCTTTCTTCATTCTGCGGCAAAAAGGCAGATATATCCTCGCTGTATTTCACACGGGAAATCAGAAGGGCACAGATACCGACTGCCACGGCAAGTACGGCATAAGCTACGGCCCTGTGAGCGGAGAAAAAGTCATATATTTTCAGCAGAATCTTTGTCATTGCCGTCAGGATTTGCGTTTGAATATTTTGCGGAGCAGGACCGACGGCAAGCCATAGACAAGCGCAAGTATGCACAGGATTGTATTAAGTATGCTTATCCTTGCAAAGTCTGCAAAGGGACGGAAATGCGTTATCCTCTCACCCTCAGGAGGATACCATACACGTATAGGCAGGGGTATTATTTCGGTACCGGCCCAGGCGGAAAACACAAGAAGCTCCAGTTCCGCCTCATATCCAGATGTCATGAGTGCCGTCCCCCTTACTCTTGCAAGAGGATAGGCACGGAAGCCGGTCTGAGTGTCCTCCAGTCTCCGTGCTGTCTGTACCATAAACCAGAAATTGGAGAATTTGTTTGCGAAAGTGTTCTTTCCAGGCATATTTTCGGACTGAATGTTGCGGCTGCCCATAATGAGTGCCTCAGGATGTTTCCGGACCGCTTCGGTAAAAAGCGGTATGTCTTCCGGAAAATGCTGACCGTCAGAATCTATGGTTATTACATGGGTGAAGCCGAGTTCAGAAGCCTTGCGGAATCCTGTCCTGAGCGCGTGTCCTTTGCCTCTGTTTCTGTCATGGCGCACGACATTCAGATTTATGCCTGCCGCTCCAAGTTCGGCTGCAGCTTCATCGAGGACAGTGCCGGAAGCGTCAGTGCTGCCGTCATCCACTGCCACGATATCATGGATATATGCCGCGGTTCTCCTGAGCACGTCACCGAGCGTACCCGCATTGCAGTATGTGGGAACAACTACGCATATTCTGATATTTTTTATGTCCATAAAATGTCAGTATGGCGAAACTGTTTGTTTGTCCTGCAATTCACCGAACAGTACAATTTTGGCGACCTTTGCACCTGATACGGAATCACTTACGCTCACATTCAGTCTGATGGAGGCAGCGCACGGCTCTCCGGCGCCAGGAGTGCATGGCTGAATGCCGGCCGGCTCAAAATCAAAACGAAGCGGAGGCTGCCCCGGCACGACGGGAACAAGGAACTTAGCGTCACGCACCTCCGTGACATTCAGGTTCTTTCCTGACAAGTCCCCGAATATCTCCACAGCCATCTGTATAATACAGACTCCAGGAGTGATTGGACTGCCTGGAAAATGGGCACGGTATATTTCATGCTCCGCATTCATGTGTACAAGCGCGGAGAGGCCGTCCGACGGCTCTGTTTTGTATAATTTTCCGGCAAGTCTCATTCGGTTGCAAAAATTTTCAAGTCTATCTGTTTTTCCGTATCGATATTGTCCAGTGCAATGCGTGTTATGTCTCCTGACGGCTCCTCCATGACAATGCCTACAACCATAAGGTCGCTTTTCCGGACATAAAGTACAACACGCTTCATAACCTTCGCCATGCTTTTGTTTACCGGCACAAGGAGAGCTTCCATAAAGTCGCCGCAATCATTCACCTGCACCTGATAATTGCCGTCCGGGACAAGAGGGGAGCCGGAAAGACCGACGGACATTACATTTGATATGCTGCGGAACAGCCTGTTTCTGGCAAGGTCCACTTTCTGCATCTTTCCCTCAGTGCCGAATGCAGCTCCGTTACCGTCCATGATGAAAATTCCGCTGAAAGGCTCGGTGTATTCCCAGCGCACTTTGTCCGGGTACACGTAATACATGACACCGGAAGAAACAGTCCGGCCCTCCAGCATGGAACTCTCCTTTGTCTGTACGAAAGTGCAGGAAAGCCTGTCTACTTTTTTCGTCGCAATGATTCCGTCTGTTTCCGCATAAAGCGGTGACAGCTGTGCAAACGCGAAGCATAGCACAGTCATATATCTGACAATCACTGATTTCATAATCTTACAAAATTTCATGTCCGGTTTCATTTGGTCATAAGTGCGCAGCCTGCCATGATCAGGAGTACTCCTGCCCATTGGTACGGTGTCACCTGTTCATGGAAAACAAAGAGGGCGGCGAATACTCCGAAGAGATAGCTGATGCTTGTCACGGGATACGCTATGCCGAAAGGGTAGTTTTTCAGCATATACATCCAAAGGACAGTCGCCGACGCGAATGTCAGTCCGCAGGCAAGAAACCACCAGTTGGTGAGCTGGGACAGGAAGAAGGCCCATTCCCACCGGAACTGTCCCATTTTCTCCATTGCAATTTTCAGCAGTACCTGTCCTCCGCAGAGCAGGGCGCTCTGCAACACTGCCAAAGGTATCACTTTCCACATGGCCATCGTTTCTAAAAGTTTCGCAAATTGCCGGTATCGATGTTTCTGTTTCGCAAATCACAGTCATTCATTATCCAAAAGTCAGTGCATCGTGTGAAACTTTCACCCACCGCACATTTCTTTTCACGAGGACCTGTCCCCAAATCCCTTCCCGTCACTCCGTGCTGCTCGCAGCAAAAGTCCACAGGACTGTTTGCTTATCGCTCGCGACCCCGGGAAAGGGACTTACTATCGACCCGGAGGTCTCAAAGCTTCTGTTTCGCATTGCAGTTGTTTCAACAGTATAAAGCCAATATCATTTCCGCATTTGTTGTATATGAGGATATTTCCGGCCGATGCACCTCCGGCAAGCGCCTGCGGCACATATCCCTGCCTTATACTGGCGAAAGCGGCATACATTCCGGCTGCCGAAGCCGAAAAGTTCTCTCCGAAAACATTGCAGCTGCATCCCTGCTGCAATCTCCTGAAAGGCTCAGGCAAGGAATCAGTACAGCCAGGCCTTACAGCAAGCACGAAATCCATATCTTCCGGAACAAGCCCCGCATCAGCCAGCATTCCGTCAAGCACCTTTCCGATCTTCGCTTCGGAAGGCCTGTACAACATCCTGACAGCCGCCAGTTCACATACCGCGCCTTCTCTTTCCGGACTCAGCACAAAAGCAGCCACAGTTCCGGAAGCCGGCACACCGGCCCTTTCCCGGCACGCAAAAGAGAAAGGCGTAACCTCATCGAAAGCCCCTACAAGCGCATTTCCGGCCTTTTCTATACCTATCATAGTCCGTGCATCGGACAACGCGCTCTCAAAAGAAATCCCGCCGTGCGAATAAGTCGCATTATAGCCGTGCGAGCCTGTCCTTATTCCTATCATCGAAGCAATCGTGTTGTGCGTGGACTGCATGAAATGCACCGGCCTGAGTGATGTTCGCTCACTACGGCACAGGGCCTCAAGAAAAGCCTCGGTATTCTCCTGCAGTCCGAGTCCCGTTCCGAAAATTATGGCGTCCGGAACAGAAATTCCGGCCTCGTCAAGGCATACCGACGAAACCGCAAGCGCACGTTTCATGATGCCGTTCATCCTCCTGCCTTCAAGAGGCGTGACAAAACGCTTCCATTCAGGATCTGCAAAGCCGTTCACTGCGTCAGAAACAAGGGGCAGAGGCTCAGTCATCCACTCGTCGCACAAAGGCTTCTGCGGAGAAATCAGTGCCGCAGACCTGATATATACTTTTCTCATCATAGGCAGACCGAAAACAGAAGTGATGAATCATTGCCTCCGAATCCGAACGAATTGCACAGCGCATTGGCAGGGCAAACCACAGGTGCATCGGCAGCGGTATACGGCACAATCGTGTCGGGACCGCTCTCTTTCCAGTACAGCCCGGGCGGTATAAAGCCGTTCTGCATGGCAAGAATACATATCACGGACTCCACTGAACCGCAGGCACTTGTAGTATGTCCGGTAAACGGTTTTGTCGATGATACCGGCGGCATACTATCTCCGAAAACACGTCTCAGGGCTGCACTTTCGCTTGCATCATTGTCAGGCGTGCCTGTACCGTGGGCATTTACATAACCGACATCCTCCGGCATACATCCTGCATCGGCCAAAGCTCCCGACATAGCAAGAAACGCTCCTTCACCGTTTGCAGACGAGGCGGTCTGATGACAGGCATCGCAGGCATTGGCATAACCGCGCAGGAAAGCCAGCGGAACGGCACCGCGTCTTGCCGCACTCTCAGCCGACTCAAGAATCAGATAGGCCGCACCCTCTCCGAGGTTCAGTCCGGCACGTGATGCGTCAAAAGGCCTGCACGGCTGTCCGTCCAGAATCATCAGCGTTGAAAATCCGTTTATATGAAAGGCAGAAAGACATTCGCTTCCTCCGGCAGCCACAATGTCAGCCTGGCCTGAACGTATCATTTCAGCACCGCGGATTATAGCGTTTGCAGCGGATGAGCAGGCCGTTGACAAGGTTGTCACACTCTCGAAACCATTGAAATATCCTGCCATAAGCTCAGTAGTTCCTCCGCAGTCATGCACTGAGAAATAATCGCTGCATATACCCTTATCCAGAAAATCAAGGAAATGCCTTTCCGTTTTCTCCATTCCTCCGACAGTCGTTCCGGAAATCAGATGCACACCGCAGGTCATGTCTCCGGAAATACCGGCCTGATCCAAGGCCTCCCGCAGCGCATGAATTCCAAGCAGTGCGGTACGGTTCATCAGAGTACTTTCCGGCAGTCCGAGGGCAGCCATAAGTGCGTCATCGGACATCTTGACCTCTCCGGCCGGAAAATCAGCACCTGCGGCATCCAGATGCACAAGGCCTGAAATGCCGCTTCTGCCGGACACGAGGGAGGAAAGAACCTCCTCCTTGCAGTTCCCGATTGCGGAAATGATGCCCATACCTGTTATCAGCACCGGAACTCCCATGACAGACTATTTTTTCCTGTTGTCCGCTACATATTCCGCAAGCACCGCCACAGAACGGAAAACCTCCTTGCCCTCAGCAGGATTGGCGAGCTTTATGCCGTAATTCTTTTCAAGCAGAACAATCAGCTCCAGCGCGTCGATTGAATCGAGTCCGAGTCCGTCTCCGAAAAGAGGAGCATTGTCGTCAATCTCCTCAGGAGTCATCCCGTCCAGATTCAGAGCTTCTATTATCTGAAGTTTCAGTTCATTTACAAGTACATTCATAATCATTTGTTTAATATCGTTCTTATATTCTCTGTATTCCATAAAAGTCCGTCACCGGCACCGTATTCATGTCCGGCGGTCTCCGGCATCCCGTCCCGTTCAACAAGAAACAGAACAGCCTCAAAAATATCGTCATCCGGACATTCGGCCCAGCCGCACACAGCCGAAGAAGTCATCCTGTCCTGAAAAGCATCGGCAACTGTCCTGCATATCGTCTCGGGTTCAGGCCCGGGAAGCACATAGAAACAGGTCTCGCCATAGTATTTGTTGCGGATAGCGATTTCTCCCGTGACGATATTCGGCAGAGTATAGACAAAGACCGCCGGACTCGGAAACCAGTTGTCAGGACTCTCTATCGTCTTGCAGTACAGCCTGTCATCACAGAGCGACGAAGACGAATTGAACAGAATCACAGCCCTGTCCTCCCTCGGTTCAAAACGTCCCTCCTCACCGCTGAGCAGAATTTCACTGGCAAGGAAGCCGACCTTGGACAAGGTGTCCATCTTGTAGAACTTGGCGTATGATATGCCGGCTTCCCTGAAAGCGGCAACAAGGAATTCCTTGCCCCTGCCGCATGCATGAGGTACAGGACGGTCGGACACAATCCTGTCCGGAGTAATTTTCACATACGACTTAATCCTCATAGCGCCCCTCCTTTTCTGAACAGCATTGCGGCATTGCAGCCTCCGAAACCGGACAAAAGCTTTACAAAAGCCGTCCTGTCCGTACTCCGGCATTCAGCCGACACTGACACCGGGCATGAAACCCCGTTTTCGCCCCAGCCGGCTGTGGCCGGAATACAGCCGCAGTCCACAGCTTTCATTGCTATTATCGTTTCAAGAACGCCGGCTGCACCGAGAGTATGCCCGAAATATCCTTTGAGTCCGCATACCGGCACAGCGGACAGCCCGGCCCTGCTTAGCGCTATCGACTCCATTTCATCATTGTACGGAGTAGCAGTGCCGTGTACATTGACAAAGGCCAGTTCATCTGCAGACACAGACTCCAGCATATACTTCAAAGCCCTGTAGCTGCCTTCTCCTGTGCGCGAAGGCCCGGAAATATGGTTCGCATCATTCCTCACCGCACCGTCAGCTGCAATCCAGAAAGCAGCGGCACCGGCACCAAGACAGTCTTCCGCAGCAAAAACGACCGTTGCTGCAGCCTCACCGAGATTCAGGCCCCGCCGTCCGCTGTCGAAAGGCCGGCACGGCTCAGGAGAAAGCGCCTTGAATGACTGGAAACCTGAGACAATGAAAGGGGAGAGACAGTCTGCCCCGATGACCACGGCACAGTCATATCTTCCGCTTTTTATCGCCCTCATCGCCTCAATCTGGGCGCACAGCCCCGATATACAGGCATTGGACACGACCACAGGCACATTGGGATTCCCGAAATGTCCTGCAATCAGTCCTGCAGAGCTGTGCAAAGTCTCGCGCCCCGGAGCATACCCCCCAGACCCGCACAAAAGGCTTACGTTTCCTTTGGTTGTGGATATAATGAAGACCGTCCTGTCCGAAGACGGGTCTATCCCTGCCTTGCGTATCGCGGCGGAAGCCGACAGCATGGCTATTTTCTCAAAAAAGGTCAGTTCCTCCGGCAAGCCCTCACGACAGCAGACCTCCTCCATGGCATCCCTGTCGAACAAAGAGGCGCAAAACGGCTCCTGAAGCCCCCAAAGGCCCTCATGCAGCGAAAGACAGGTCCTGCCAAGCCTGACGGCCTGCCAGTTGTCCTCCGATGCAAGTCCCAAAGGAGATACTATATTGTCCGATATGACTCTTATAGTCCTGTTTTCCATAATCCTGTTCCATTCAGCCTTTTGAACTGTCCGCCGGAATATCCGGCATTCCGTTCCTGCGTTCTTCCCGTACAGCCTTTGAATCAGTCAAGGCTATTTTCAAAGTTCCTTCGGCAAGGAGATTCCCGGAGGCACCGGCAATCCTGGCCTTCACCATTCTGACATTGAATACCTCCGTAACAATCTCGATGCCCGTATGTATTGTCTGTCCGACTTCAGGCAAAGAATATATCCTTACATCCCTCACGGCCCCTATCACTCCGATGCTCACATCTTCCCCGAGGACATATCTGCTGTAGTATCCAATCATGGCAGCGCAAGTCTGGGCCATGTTTTCAATAAGTCCTGAATATGACAACATCCCATTATCAACCAATATGTTGTCGTCTGTTATATAAAGTTCTGTCGCAGCACCGGAGCCACTGTATTCCGTCAGACAGTCCACCATTATGAACGGCCTGCGCTGCGGCAGTATATTCTCTATCGGTATTGTCCTCAAATCCATCATTCTCCCTCCCAGAAGTCGTACCAGTTGAACCACTGGTGCGGCCACCTTTTTACAACGCTTTCGAGTGTCCTGACATAATTTCCGGCCAGGGTCTCAATCCTTGACCTTTTGTCGCCGTGACCGGAGTCAAGCCTGAAATAAAGTATCCTGTAAGCATATACGTCCTCTTTGACTACAAATATCGCAAATGCCGGAACATTCTTTCCCACAGCCATTGAAAAAGGCCCGAGCGGGAAATCGGCTTCTTTTCCCAAAAACATCTTTCTTACCGCCTTGGACGAGCCGAAAAGCCTGTCTGACGGCATACTTACAATACCTCCGCGGTCAAGGTCGGCATTAAGTTCGAATATATGGGACATGTCCTCCGCGACCGGCACCATTCTTATGTTGTTGCGTCCGAAGGCAGCCCGGCGGTTCTCCATTACAGTACGCGTCTCACCAGAGAATACAAGTGCGCTGAACGGTTTGTCTCCGGCCTTAAGCGAATAACCGGCCATTTCATAATTGCCGACATGGGAACTCAGAAGCAATATTCCGTCCCCGGAGTCAAGCAATTCATTGAAATCTTCCTGATTCTCCATCACAAAGCTGAAAGTCCTGCCGGCATACAGCGCAAAACGGTCCAAAATGACCTGTCCGAACACGTAGTGATTTCGGTAAACAGCAGCAAAAGCCTTCAAAGGAGGATATCCGAACCTGTACCGGAAAAAACTGTACGAAGCCTTGTAGCCGCGGCGGCCGAACAGCATATAAAACGGTATGACACAGGCCATGACACAATAAAGCGACCGCACTCCGAAACTTCTGAGCCAGAAGATCAGAAAACGCTGCATCCACGGCAGGCCTCCGGTCCGGCCTGTCCACTTGTCATGCCTGAGCCTTTCCAAGCCTACTTCATTTTGCTTTCAATGAGTCCGATGAACTCATCGTAAGTCTTTGTAGTCCTGAAATCAGCGGCCTCCAGCTTAAAGCCGAAATTCTCCTCCACGAGCACAACGACATCCACAACTTCAAGCGAATCTATACCCATATCCTCCTTAAGCCTCGAATCAGAATAAATCTTATCCTCGTCTATTTCAAGTTCTTCTGTAAGAAAAGCCCTTACCTTTGCCTCGATTTCACCTCTGTCCATATCAAATATTTTTATATGTTTCTCAAATATTTCTCTACAGCCGCAATCTCCTCATAAAAAGGCGTATCATCGGAAAATACAGGGAAAACGTCCCTTATCCCGTCGTATATTTTCCGCGTATGCGGAGACAGACTGTCAGCAATGCCAAGGCAGTCAGCGGCCTGAGCCAAAGCCATGTACAGAATGGACATCACCTGAAAGGCATTGTCCATGACCTGGCCGCATATCAGTGCGGAATTCGTTCCCATGCTGACAATGTCCTGATTGTCATTGTTGTTCGGTATGCTGTGGACATAGTTCGGCATCGAAAGCGTCTGGCATTCCGCGGTAGTCGAAGTCGCGGTAAACTGGCAGGCCTGCATTCCGTAGTTAAGTCCGAGCCTCCCCATGTTCAGGAAAGGCGGAAGTATGCCGTTTATACGGTCATGGAACAGGTAGTTCAACTGTCGCTCGGCCGTCATGGCCACGCGCGTGACCGCAATCTTCACCTTGTCCTGCTCAAGAGAGATATAGTCGCCGTGGAAATTGCCTCCGTGATATACATTCCTTGACACAGGGTCGATTATAGGGTTGTCGCAGGCAGAGACAAGTTCCTCCTCCAATATCCTGCGCGAATTTATAAGTGTCTCGTATACCGGGCCGAAAATCTGGGGAACGCAGCGCAATGAATAGTAGGCCTGCACCTTGTGGCTGAACACTTCCTCGTCCGAATGTCCGCTGTCATAAAGGGCGTGCTCCCTCTTCCTGAGGCACTTGCTGCCCTCTGCCAGAGTCCTCATCCTGTCCGCCACATACTGCTGTCCCGCATGGCGTCTGCATTCGTTAAGTTCCTTTGACATCAGGTCATCGTATGACGATGCTATCTCGTTCATCATTACCGAAGCGGCAATCGCATGGTCCAGAAGTTTCTCGGCGAAAATCTGGTTCACGATTCCGATACCCGTCATGACAGATGTTCCGTTCGTTATGGAAAGCCCCTCACGGATATGGATGCGGAACGGTTCAAGCCCGTTTTCTGCCATTACTTCCGCAGACGGACGCCACTCTCCGTGCCAGTGCACCTGTCCCTCGCCGATAAGCGTAAGGGCGATATGCGCAAGCTGCACAAGGTCACCGCTCGCTCCGACGCTTCCGTGCCTCGGAATGAAAGGGAGTATGTCACGGTTTATGAATTCCGAAAGCAACATGACAAGTTCCGGATGCACACCGCTGCGGCACTGCATAAATGTGCCGAGTCTTGCAATCATTGCGGCCTTTACATAGATGTCGGGAAGCGGCTCACCGGCACCGCAGGCATGGCTTCTGATTATATTGTACTGCAAATCTGTAAGATACTTGTCATCCACACGCCACTGGGCCATAGGGCCGAAACCGGTGTTGATGCCGTATATGACCTTATCTGAAGAAAATTCGCGGAGGAAACGGAAACACTCTCCGACTTTTTCCATATCGGATTCAGGAAGTTCCATTTTGCGGCCTGCGTAAAGTATATCGCGGACATAGTCCAGATTCAAATCCATAACATTGCAATTATAAAACGGCAAATTTAATATATTATTAATTTCTATACAATAATACAAATGTTATATATTACGATTGAAACCGTGCCGCAGTACCCGGATGAGCAATGCTTTGCAAAAGGCAGGTCAAGGCACTGATTTTGCAGTGGAAGCCGCGCAATTTTAAACAAACGTTCATGCCAAAGACTATCATATACCAGCTGCTTCCCCGTCTCTGGGGCAACGGCAACGCAGAGCCGAAACACAACGGCTCAATCGAAGAAAACGGAACAGGACGCTTCTCAGACATAGGAAAGGCCGATCTGGACTACATAAAATGGCTCGGATGCAGCCATGTATGGTTCACCGGAGTAATAAGACACTCGACGCAATGCCCATCCTGCGGCTGTACCGCATCTCACCCCCAGTTCGTAAAGGGAAAGGCCGGTTCTCCGTATGCGATCTGCGATTATTATGACGTGAACCCGTATCTGGCCGACAATCCTGATGACAGAATGGCAGAATTTGATCAGCTTGTCGAACGTACACATGAGGCCGGACTGAAAGTCATAATAGATTTCGTGCCCAATCATGTCGCAAGGGACTACGGAAAAAACGGCATGGCAGAGGGGCATCCGGTGCTTGGAGCCGAAGACGACAAAAGCGTGCACTGGAAAGCAGAAAATGACTTCATATATTATCCGGGACAGGCACTCGTACTGCCCGGAGCGTGTCCTGAAGGTGTGGAACCGTACCGGGAAATGCCTGCAATGGCGACAGGAAACAATTGCTACAGTCCGGCACCCGGAATCAACGACTGGTATGAGACTGTCAAGATAAATTACTGCGACTTCCGCACGCAGACCTGGGACAAGATGCTCGATATTGTGGAATTCTGGGCTTCAAAGGGTGTGGACGGTTTCCGCTGCGACATGGTGGAGCTCGTTCCTCCTCAGTTTATGGCCTGGCTCATAAAAGAGGCGAAAGAAAAATACCCGTCCCTGATATTCATTGCAGAAGTGTACAAGAAAGACCAGTACTGGCAGTACGTACGCGAAGTGGGCTTCGACCTGCTGTATGACAAGTCCGGACTCTACGACACTCTGCGCACGATAGTGGAAAAAAACAAAGAGGACAACGGCATGCCTGTGGAACTCTGGCAGTCCACTACCGGAATCACAAGGAACTGGCAGTTCCTCGGAGATCTGCAGCCGTATATGCTGAATTTCCTAGAAAATCATGACGAACAGAGATTCGCTTCGGATTTCTTCGGAGGCGATGCGGCCGGAACATTCGCTCCGCTGTATGTTTCTCTGTTCCTGAATACAGCTCCGTTCATGATATATTTCGGGGAAGAGGCAGGGGAGAGAGGCATGGAAACGGAAGGACTGAGCGGAGTGGACGGACGTACAAGCATCTTCGACTGGTGGAGCATCGGAACCGTGAGAAGGCTCAGGAAAGTGATTGCTTCCGGCGAGTACCGCACACTCGACGCAGACAGGCTCGCCGCGGCCGGAATGGAGCGCAAGGAAGCGGAAATCTTCTGCCGATTCGCACAGGCCGTACAGCTGGCTGCTTCAGACGAGGCGATATGCAAGGGCACGACCTACGATTTGTGCTATTGCAACATGAGTTCGGACGGTTTCGACAAAAACAGGCATTTCGTATTTCTGCGAGATTATGAGGACCACACCCTGCTTGTAGCCGCCAACTTCTCGGGAAAGCCGGCACGTATGCACATAACGATTCCTCAGCACGCTTTCGACTGGATGGAAATCCCTGTCACCGAAGATCTGCATCCGGGCAAAACAATTGAGGTCGAGGTCGCCCCGTACGACGGAAAAATCATCGCGCTGATATAAAACGCTGATGGCGTTTCATGAGCATGGCCTTGATGATTGCCTGTACATGCAGCGGACACTTTGAAGGAAATCCTCTATCATTGTGAAAATGGGTGTTACAATACAGCTGTAAACAGATTGTATTATGCTTGCTATTATACAGCGACAGCCTTGTTGGTTGCTAATAGTATAGAGGCTAAGTCACATGACGGCGTGCGTCAGATGCCTGGAAAGGAGTTCGTTCTGACCGGTAAGATACCTGTGGAACTGGGGAGGTTCTATTCAGTCGCTTTTAGCAAGCGCAGTGCCGGAGACTATGAAGACTTTATAACGCGCACAAGTGATACCGTTATGGAACTTTATCCACAGGCAGAGCGTTTCGTGGGCTGCGTAAAGGAACTTTTAGGAAAGCAATGATAAAATAGGCGCAGACACTTTTCTAATTTCGTGGACTTTTGGAGGGAAACTGTTTTCCAAAACACCTTAAAAATTGTTTAACAAAAATGTTTCTATTTAAAACATTTTTGTTAAACAATTTAATTTGCAACGACTTGCATCAAAGACATCAGTAACCGATCACAGCTTCCCCTTTGCTTCTGTCAATATAGGCGACAAGAGTGTCCGGGGCCTTGCAAAGACGCACAAACTGTCCCTCGAAGACACATTCAAGAGCCCCGATCATATCCTCGGCGACAGTACCGTCACCTATGACAGTATCTACAGTCAGATAACCTACGCCGAGCGAAGTTATGTTCTGGAAAAAGTGAGTTCCCTGACTCGGTTCAATCCTGTAGCCGGGTATCGCGCTCTCGACAATCATACGCGCCTGGGAAATGTCGCTCCAGTTTACAGGAATCCCCAGCCACGGGTCGGACGAGCCCCATCTTCCCGGCCCGATGAGAAGATAGGCGGCATCATGCTCCTTTGCGAAAGCATTGGCCTTTGCAATCTCTGCGGCCATATCCTTGGTCCTCGAACTGTCAAATGTCGCGGACGGGACATGCAGGATATATTTCATGTCCTCTGCATATCCGGCTCCGAGCGCCTTTGAGGAACGCACCAGAATATGTGACATATCCTCCTCCGCCTTTTGGACCGAAATGTTCATGTCATCCGAAAATTCTCCGACAGGACGCACCTGCAGAAGTTTCATGACGATATTCTGCGCATCAGTGCCCGGAATTATGTCGGCGGCAAACTCCATTTCCACATCGCACATCAGTTCGCGCCGGCAGATTTCAAGCACTTCCCTTATTATCTGCGCAAGCGGAAAGCGTCCGTATTTGAGTATTGCGTCAAAAGAAATGACACGTGGGCCTTTCGCGGCGATTCCCGGAACCATACGGTTGTTTTCAATGCTGAAAGTAGAAGCCACAAGCTCAGGGTTCTGGAATTGTCCCACGACATCGGCTACAGGAACGTAGGCGAGGTTCACCCCTTCGTCACGGGAAATCTTGAATTCGCCCGGACGAAGATCGAGCGCATACATCATTTTCTGCGTATCCCTCAAAGCCAGTTTCGGATCTGAAAGCTGAAGAATCTTCTTTGGAAACTTCGGACTGAAACGCAGGGTGTTTCCTCCGTCTACGACAATCTTTCCCAGACCGAAGGCCATGTTCACAATGCCGTCCTCCGGCTTTTCGCTCCCGATCGGATAGAAATTGACTGACCTTGCCACACCGGAAAGCATAGGATAAAACAGCCCGTCATGTTCCGTTCCGCAGATGCTCTGTATAACCACGGCCATTTTCTCTTCGCTCAGCAGATTCGCGGTTGTCTGTATATAGGCCCTGCTGCCGCTGTAAAATACCGAAGCGTACACACTCTTTATGGCTTTGCCGAGCATACGCAGCATCTGGTCACGGTTCTCGACGAACGGAACCATGTAAGTGGAATAAACTCCGGCGAAAGGCTGATAGCTGCTGTCCTCAAGCTTTGAACTCGACCTGATTGCGAGAGGGGAGCGGACCGTCTTGATGAAGGCCCGGAGCTGCTCCACAAGCTCCTCCGGAAGCCGTGAGGAAACGAACTCCGAAAGGACTTCTTCATCCGAAATTTCAGAGTCTATCACATACTGGAGTCCGTTCTCGATGATGAAGCGGTCGAAAAAGTCTGTAGCAATCACAACGGTCCTCGGAATGGAAATCTTCACATTTTCATATTTCCCGGCAAGATTATGCTTGTATATCAGACTGTTTAGAAAAGCAAGTCCGCGTGCCTTGCCACCGAGAGAGCCTTCGCCTATGCGCGAAAACCAGATATATCTCTCATAACTGTCGGCATCGAAATGGGCTATTACTCCGCGTCCGGTAAGAGCATGATAATCATGTATCTGCTGCGACACATACTGCCTCAGTACAGCAGTGTCCGCGAACTGGTTTTCCTGTACTGTCTTGAATTTGGCCCCGAGTGTAAAAAGCCCGCGCGCCATAAACCATTTGGAAAGCATATTCCTGGAGGTATTGTACAGAAGCACCTCGTCCGGAATTTCCTTGATACGCTGTCCCAGTTCCTTGAGATTGGCGGCCCTGCCGTACTCCTCCCTCGCAGCATCGCGGAACACAAAGTCGCCGAAACAGAATTCCTCCTTTATATAGTCGGAAAGCTGGAGCATCAGTGTCTTTGAATATTTCCTCAGGAAACCTGCCCCGAGGGCCTTGGCTTCCTCGGCCACGCTGCCCTGCGATGACTGCAAAAGGACAGGCATCAGCGGGTCATCTTCCCTTATGTGCTTCAGCAGTTCTATTCCTGCATCGAGTTTCTCCTCCGCATCCCCCTTATGCACGGCAAAGCCTACGTCGGAAATGACACCGAGCATATTTGACTTGTATTTTGAATATATCTCAAGCGCCTCGTCGAGATTCGTTGCCAGAAGAATCTTGGGGCGTGAACGTTTGCGGAATTTGCGCTGCCCGGGATTAAGGGTCTCTTTCAGGAATTCCGCACTCTGTTTGAGAACAAGTTTATATAACTCCGGCAAATAAGTTGAATAATAACGTACAGAGTCCTCTACAAGCATAATGACCTGCACACCTATTCCGAGTATGTCATTGTCGGCATTCATGCTGTCCTCAAAGAGTTTTATGATTGCCACAATCAGGTCGGCGTTGCCGAACCAGCTGAACATATAGTCGATTCCGGACGTATCCTGATGCTCCAGACGGCGGTAGACTCCCTTGGAGAAATGAGTAAGGAGCACGAAAGGCGTGCGGCTGCCCTCGGCCTTAAGCTCCGCGGCCAGAGTGAACACCTCTTTGTCGCCCATATTGAACATACAGATAATCATGTCTATGTCATCATGGGCTTTGATCATGTCGCGGGCCTGCGCAGATGTAGTCACCCATACAAACTGAGGCGGGCTGCTCAGGTTAAGGTCAATGTACTCCCGGTAAATCTGGCTTTCTATCTGGCCGTCCTCCTCCAGTATAAAGGCGTCGTAATGGCTGCATATCATCAGGATTTTCCTTACCCTGAACTTTATAAGGGATTCGTAATCAGTCCCCTTAAGCTCTTTCAGCATTACCGGTTCGATTGTGTTCATGGTCTGTATGTTGTGTTGTTCAATTATGCTTTTCCTGTTCCGGCCGTTTCCCTCCTGCGGCGGAATTCGGCGACCGTGATCGCAGTGGCCACGGCAGCATTAAGCGATTCGGAACCGGGTTCTCCTGCAGGATAGGGAGGAATGAAAAGCCGGTCGGAAACCAGTTTCTCCATTCCGGCCGAGATGCCGTCCGATTCGTTGCCTATGACAATCATGGACGGGGCATCCGCACCGGTGGCGATTTCCGACTGCCAGATATTCCTGCCGTCGAGAAAAGTGCCGTAAACCCGACCTCCGGACGCCAGGATATGACCAGAAAGGGCAGGAAGGTCCACATAGTGCATCCTTACTCTGAAAATAGCCCCCATTGTAGCCTGTACCGTCTTCGGATTGAAAATGTCCACAGTGTCAGGAGCAGCAAAGACAGCATCAATGCCGAACCAGTCAGCAATCCTCAGTATCGTGCCGAGATTGCCGGGATCTCTTATGGTATCGAGTCCGAGATAAAGCCCGCCTTTGGCAACGAGGGCCGGAATCTTCGACGGGTCTTCGATGTATATGTCAGCCGGCTTGCGCACGGCTGCCAGGACAGGGGAGGGACTTGCGAGAGAGGAAATCTTTTTCATGGCCTCTTCGCCTATCTCGTCCCGACGGTAGACCGCATCCACGTGAAAAGGTGAGCAGACGGCCTCTGCGACCATCTTCTCACCTTCCACTGCAAAGAGTCCGAGTTCGTCACGGAACTTCTTATTCTGCAAGGATTTCAGTCTCTTTATCTCATTGTTTGATATAGGTTTCATCCTAAGTCTGTCCAAAGGCCGGCTGGCCTGTATTTCTTTCTAATATCCGAGAATCTTCAGCATGGACTTGTAGGTCTGTTCCTTGCTGAAAAGTTTTGTGGTATAGTCCCCGTTCTCGTCCTTGTCGATGATGATATGCTTCGGAGCAGGCTGGAGACAGTGCTGTATGCCTCCGAATCCCGAAATGGACTCCTGATATGCTCCGGTATGGAAGAAGCCTATGTACAGAGGCTCTCCCTTTTCCTCCAGCATCGGAAGATAAATCGCATTTGCATGTGCATCTGCATTGTAATAGTCCTGGCTGTCACAGGTAAGTCCTCCGAGGAAGACACGCTGGTATTTGTCGTTCCATTTGTTGATCGGCAGAAGGATGAATTTCTGCTTGATTCCCCAGGTGTCGGGCAGCGTGACCATGAAAGAACTGTCAATCATGTACCACCGCTCCCTGTCGTTCTGCTGCTTCATGTCCAGAATCTGGAAAATAGTCGCTCCGGACTCTCCGACAGTGAAGCTTCCGAACTCGGTGAAAATGTTCGGCTCGGCTGTTCCGCGGGCATTGCACATGAGCTTGATCTGCGAAATTATTTCTTCCGCCATATATTCATAGTCGAAATCCGAAGCAAGGGAATTCTTGATAGGGAAGCCGCCTCCGATGTTCAGTGAATCGAGTTCCGGGCAGATGAGCTTGAGGTCGCAGTACACACCGACGCACTTTGCAAGCTCGTTCCAGTAATAAGCGGTGTCGCGCATTCCGGTGTTGATGAAGAAATGCAGCATTTTCAGCTTGAACTTCTTGTTCTTGCTGATGAGATTCTCATAGAACGGAACAATGTCGCTGTAGCGTATTCCGAGGCGCGAGGTATAGAAATCAAAGGTAGGGTCTTCCTCCGAAGCGATTCTTATACCGATATTCACCTGCTTCTCCACAAGCCTGTCAAGGGCCTCGAGTTCATGCATATTGTCAAGTACCGGGATGATATTGCTCCAGCCGCTGTTGGCGAAATTGGCGATATTTTCGATATATGCAGGCTTCTTGAAGCCGTTGCAGACAATATACTGGTCTTTGTTGACGGCACCTTCCGCCTCAAGCGCCTCGATCAGGTTGAGGTCGAAGGCAGACGAGGTCTCAAGATGAATGTCATTCTTCAGGGCCTCTGCAAGGATGAATTCAAAGTGCGAGCTTTTGGTGCAGTAGCAGTAATTGTACGTGCCCTTGTAGTCAACCTTGGCCATTGCGACATTGAACATTCTCTTCGCACGCTGTATCTGCGATGATATTTTCGGCAGGTAGGTAATCTTCAACGGGGTTCCGTACTGGTTGATTATGTCCATCATATTGATGTCATGGAAATGCAGTTCTCCGTCTTCAACCATAAATTCGTCCTGCGGGAATTCAAATGTCTGGTTAATCAGATCAATGTACTTGTTCTTCATTATAGGCAATGCAATTAAGTTGAATCATATTGTTCACGGCAAGTCCGACCGTTCCGGACTGTCCGAAAACCCCGCAAATATAATCACTAAAGTCAAGTTTAGCAAGCATAATAATAAATGTATTTATCTCCAGGCATTCACAAACGTCTTTCCCAACTACAAAACTTGCGGCACAGCATATCCGGAGAGAAAGATTTTTGCTATATTTGTCAATTTGTTAATTAGCCGCCGGCCATAAGCAGGGAAAAGACGGCACATGCATGAAAATGGAAAAAGGACTCAGACTGATAATATATGCTGTCACAGCAATTGTTTTTGCAGCGTCCTGCAGCACGACACGCGTTCTGCAGGACGGAGAGTACCGTCTGGCCAAAAACAAGATCAGCATAACGAATGACAAGAAATTCAATGCCGGTTCCTTGGATCCATATCTCAAACAAAAACCCAATTCATACCTGTTCTTCGGCTGGAATCCTTTTCTTAATGTATACAACTGGTCAAACGGAAAGGGAAAGGGCTGGGACAAATTCGTTCAGAAAATCGGTGTCGCCCCTGTCGTTTATGATTCCGAAATGGTTGACGAATCCATAGCCAATGTAAGCAACCACCTCGAATACCTCGGATATTACGGTTCGCATATTGAAAGTACCGTTTCCGTCAGAAAAAAAAGAGTAACGGTCAAATACGCCGTGACACTGGGAAAGAGATTCCCCATAAAGGAGATTGAACTGAACCTTCCGCCCGATGCTGAATTCGCTGCTGATTTCATGAGCGACACTTCGGCCATCAGCATCGGAAAAGGAGATTTCCTGTCGGAAGAAGCCCTTGAAAAAGAGACTGTAAGGTCTAGCGCTGTCATGCGCAACATGGGATATTACGATTTCAGCAAGAACAATTATTTTTTCGAGGCGGATACGCTGAGTATTCCGGACACGGCAATACTCAAAATGACAATCAACGGCTACACCAGAAACGAAAGCCCCGACAAAAACCATCCTATACGCAAATTCTATTTCAATGATGTTACGGTTTCCTATCCGCAGACTCTGAAGGTCAGGGAAAAGGTAATACGCAATCTGAATACGATAGTTCCTGGGGAAGTCTATGGCAGCAATGCTGTAAATAGCACATATTCAAGATTTTCATCTCTCAGAATGTTCAGCAGTGTAAATATAAGCATGACTCAGGCCGACACGAATTCCGTGGATTGCAGCATAACGCTGTCACAGTCGAGGATGCAGGGGTTCAAGGTAAATCTGGAGGCCTCCACAAACTCATCCGGCCTGCTCGGAATCTCTCCGCAGCTGTCATATTACCACAAGAACATATTCGGAGGAGGAGAATGGCTGAACCTCGGCTTCATGGGAAATTTCCAGTTCAAGTTCAACGACTCCGTAAGATCGAATGAATTCGGTGTCTCCGCAGGACTCAGCTTCCCGCGCTTCCTGCTGCTTCCTTACAGACTGTTCAAAGGCCCGATTCCACGTACTGACATAAATATGTCATACAATTACCAGAACCGCCCTGAATATACCAGAAACATCATTTCCACTTCATACGGATACAACGGCAATGTCGGAAACCGCTTTTTCTATCAGGTTTATCCGCTGCAGCTCAACATAGTGCGGCTTTTCGACCTTGACCAGAATTTCTACAAGACTCTTGCAAACGACCCGTTCCTGAGAAATGCCTACCAGAATCACTTCGACCTCGGCTCAGGAGGAACATTCTACTACACCAGCGCATCCGAAAGCAATCCAAAATATTCACACCATTATGCAAGGCTCCAGTTCGACATTGCCGGAAACCTCCTCAGCGCATTCAAGCCGCTTATGACCAAGGACGAAACCGGAGCCGGAATGGTATGGAATACGCCTTATTCACAGTTCGTGAGGGCGGAACTTACTTTGGGCAGGACCTGGGTTTTCGGCAGGAATTCCGGCCAGGCAATCGCTGCACGGCTTGTGGCAGGAGCAGGACACGCATACGGCAATTCCACAGCCCTGCCTTTCGAAAAGCACTTCTACGGAGGAGGAGCCAACAGTCTCAGAGGCTGGCAGGCCCGTACCGTCGGTCCAGGCTTCAGTCCCCGCGACACGTCATTCATAATCCCGAACCAGACAGGAGACATGAGAATGGAGGCCAACCTCGAATACAGATTCAATATGTTCTGGAAACTGGAGGGGGCCGTGTTCGCCGATGCCGGAAATGTCTGGACACTCAACAAGGGGGATTCTTCAGACAAAGAAAGCATGTTCAGCCTCAAAAGCATAGCCGCCAACTGGGGCATAGGGCTCAGGCTCGACTTCGATTTCCTTCTCATAAGGGTCGACATGGGTATGAAAGTGCATGACCCTGCGAGGGAACAAAAATGGACAGGCCCGGCCCAATGGTTCAGAAAAGACGGATACGCGATACATTTCGGAGTCGGCTATCCGTTCTGACTTTACCCGGATTTTCCTGATATGAAAAGGCTTGTCCCGCCCATTCATCATTTGTTTTCATCATAATATTTGGGCCAGAGAGCCGTCAGTCTCGAACGAAGTCCGTCTTCCTGCCTGTTGTCGGCAGGTTCATAGAATTTGCGTCCGGAGAAACCTTCCGGCATGAACTCCAGGTCGGCGAAATGGCCGGGCCAGTCGTGGGCATACTTGTATCCGTCGCCATAGCCGAGTTCCTCCATCAATTTGGTCGGCGCGTTTCTCAGATAGAGCGGGACAGGCGCGTTTCCGGACTCTTTGACAAAGGCAAGAGCTTCGTTTATCGCGAGATATGCAGAATTGCTCTTTGCGGATGAGGCCAGATACACTGTGACTTCAGCCAAAGGAATCCTTGCCTCCGGCATACCGATGGAATGAACTATCTGAAAGCATGAATTGGCAAGGAGAAGCGCATTGGGATTGGCAAGTCCCACATCCTCAGCAGCAAGAATACACAGGCGTCTCGCTATGAAAAGCGGGTCCTCCCCAGCATCGAGCATCCTTGCAAGATAGTAGACAGCGGCATTGGGATCCGAGCCTCGCACACTCTTTATGAAAGCGGAAATCACGTCATAGTGCATCTCGCCGCTCTTGTCATATACAGCGATATTTTCCTGCAGGCACGAGGTCACGGCCTTGTTGTCTATGACTGCCGGACGTCCCCCGAATGAGCCGGCCACTATCTCAAGTATGTTCAGAAGCTTCCTGGCATCTCCTCCGCTGTACCGGAACAGCGCATCGGTCTCCTGGACAGTTATGTCTTTCCTGGACAGCAGTTCATCCTCGCGCAAAGCCCTGTCGAGCAGAAACTGAAGGTCCTCCTTTCCGAGAGACTTAAGCACGAATACCTGGCAGCGCGACAAAAGGGGAGTGATGACCTCAAAGGAAGGATTCTCGGTTGTGGCGCCAATGAGCACAACAGTACCGTCTTCGACAGCCCCGAGAAGGGCGTCCTGCTGAGACTTGCTGAAACGGTGGATCTCATCAATGAACATGACCGGTGCGAGACCGCCTGAAAACAGGGAATTCGAGCGTGCCCTGTCAATGACTTCACGTACCTCCTTTACTCCGGCACTGACAGCGGACAAGGTAAAGAACTCGCGCCCGAGCGACTTGGCCACAATGCGTGACAAAGTGGTCTTGCCTACACCTGGAGGTCCCCACAGAATGAATGAGGACAGATTCCCCGTCTCGATCATATTTCTCAGGACTCCGCCTGGCCCTATCAGATGCTTTTGCCCCACATAACCGTCAAGGTCATACGGACGCATCCTCTCCGGCAGGGGAGGCAGCATCCTTCCGCGCGTGATTTCATTGTCGTTCACAGTCATTCCTATATCTCTTTGCCGAATACCCATCGACGCTTGTGCAATTCTTTCTCAAAAGGCTCCCACATGGCCTGCACCTTGGCGTTTGTCTCCAGATTGGCATTGGTCTCGGCATATTTGAAGCCCATTTCCTTGACAGTCTTGAACATATCCAGGAAAAGGATTGCATTGATTCCCCTGTTCTGCCACTCAGGCTTGACTCCCACAAGCAGCAGATCCATAGTGTCAGGCTTCTTTATGAACATGTTTTTGAGCAGATACCACCAGCCTAAAGGAAAGAGTTCACCGTTGCATTTCCGGAGAGCCTCCGAAAGGGAAGGCATCGTTACGCCGGCTGCTACAAGGTCTCCTTTGCTGTCCTCGATGAAAGTCACCATCCTAAGGTCTATAAGACCGAGATATACATCTACATACTGGTCAATCTGCTTTTCTGAAAGCAGGGAATAGCCGTACAATACGCAATAGGTCTCATTGATAAGTGCGAACAGTTTACGGCCGTAATTTTCCTTTTTTATCTGCCTGCGTGTGAGTTTCCTTATTTTCAGTCCGTTCCTCTCCAGCGCAAGTTTGGCAAGTTTGACGTGTCTCTCAGGAAGCACCTCCGGTATGGTGATACGGTATTCGACCCAGCCTGTCTCCTTGACATAACCGAGTTTCTTCATGTGTTCCGGATAATAAGGATGATTGTATATGAGGGCCATCGTGCTGAGACGGTCGAACCCCTCGACAAGCATCCCCTCAGGATCGAAATCGGTAAATCCGAGAGGCCCGACAATCTGTGTCATTCCGCGTTCTTTTCCGAACTTTGCCACAGCATCGAGCAGCGCGGCTGACACCCCGATATCATCTATGAAGTCAATCCAGCCGAAACGCACCTGGCTTACATTCCAGGCCTCGTTCGCCTTGCGGTTAACGATGGCAGCCACCCTTCCGGCCAGCTCACCGTCCTTGTAGGCAAGATAGAATTCGGCATCGCAGAAATCGAAGGCGCCGTTCTTCTTTCTGTCGAAAGTATTCAAATCATCGACGGGCATACTCGGCACATAAAACCGGTTGCCCTTGTAAAGCCTGTTGGCAAATCTGACAAATATTTTCAAGTCCTTCCTTGAAGTGACTGTCTTGACAGTAACGGACATAGATAAAAAGGTTTAGGTCAAAAACTGCTTTGAACAGCTTTATCTCAGTTATCAGTACAATTTTACAAAGTTAAGAATTTTTCTGTCACATTCCCCGTTTTTTGCTAAATTCGCCACGGCGTTTAATTGGACTCAAACGCCGGAATAACGTATGGCCATGTGTAATAGAGTATATTGCAGAACGTTAAAGCCATGCATGAAAATCTTTGGAGCAATGAAACAGAAGAAGACAAAAATCATCTGCACTATATCGGACGCAAACTGTGAAGTCGAATTCATAAGGGAACTCTACCTGAACGGCATGAACGTGGCCAGAATCAATTCGGCCCATGCCTCTATAGAAGGAGCACAGAAAGTCGTTGACAACATCAGGGCCGTCTCTGACAAAATTGCGATTCTCGTAGATACGAAAGGCCCGGAAGTGAGGCTCACGGCAATGGAAAGCGCAGTAGGCTTCGTGGTGAAGGAGGGAGACTGGATCGAGATACACGACGGACCGCAAATGAACTGCACATCGAGAGTTCTCTACACAACTTGCCCGTTTTTCGTACAGGATGTACCTGTCGGGGCAAGCGTACTGCTCGACGACGGTTCCGTGGAACTTCTCGTTACAGGCAAGAACGGGGGCAAACTCCTCTGCGAGGTTCAGAACGCCGGTATAATCAAAGGCAAGAAAAGCGTGAATGTGCCGAACGTGCACATTTCACTGCCTGCACTCACGGAAAAGGACAAGACCTTCGTCAATTGGGCAATCGGTGCAGATATAGACTTCATAGCGCATTCATTTGTGCGGAACAGCAAAGATCTGCTGGAAATCCAGAAAATTCTCGATGAGAGGGACAGCCACCTTAAAATAATATCCAAGATAGAAAACCAGCAGGGCATAGACAACCTTGACGATATTCTTTCACACTGCTACGGCGTGATGATTGCCAGAGGCGATCTCGGAGTCGAGATTCCTGCGGAGAAAATTCCTCTTATCCAGAAAAAAATCATAAAAAGATGCCGCGAACGCAAGAAGCCTGTCATAGTGGCGACACAAATGCTGCACAGCATGATAAGCAACCCCAGGCCGACAAGGGCTGAGGTGACTGATGTGGCGAATGCAATTTTCCAGAGTACCGATGCAATCATGCTCAGCGGTGAGACGGCGTCCGGAAAATATCCTGTGGAGGCCGTACGCACAATGTCCAGGATTGCCCTGGAGACAGAGGAATCCATTTCCACACCTCCGGCGATGGATCTCGTTAACGTGACAAAGCCGATTGCCGCAGTACTGGCGCGGTCTCTTGTGGGAGCGACTCTCCAGCTGCCGGTAAAAGCCATAATCTTCGATACCTGGACAGGAAGGACAGGACGCTATCTGGCCGAATTCAGGCCGAAGGTGCCGATTTATGCAATGTGTTACAACGGCTACACAATGAGGGAGCTTGCGCTGACATACGACATATACAGTTATCCTTTCGGAGTGACCGGAACGAAAGAGGGATTCGTCCGTAACTCCGTGCAAGCCCTCATGGAAGACGGCAAGCTGCACAAGGGCGACCTTGTAGGCTTCATCGGCGGCAGCTTCAATGACGAGCTTGGAGCCACTTACATGGAATTCAAATACGTCTGAGCCTTATGAGTGCCCGTTGCCTTAAAACTGCCTTGGCCGCATTCCTTCTGGCATTTCAGGTCTGTTTCAGTGCCGGTGCCCAGAGAATGAATTGCATCGGCATCGTCCAAAGCTATTCGCGCATAGGCCTGTATTATGAACATGCGACAAAGGACGGGAGCTTCATGTCATGGAGTCTGTGTACTGAAACTGCTGAAATGTTCTCCGGAAGGACTCCTATACCGGGTATGTCAGTGTCATTCGGATGGAATTTCATTCTGTCCGAAATAAAGACATCTGAAGGTAACCGGATCATTTTTTTCGCAGGCCCCGGAGTATCTTCCGGAATGTGCCGTGACTTCAAGTCTCCTCCCGGCTTTTTCTTCGGTCTTCAGGGCCGGGCCGGCATCTGTATGCGCTGTGCAAGAAATGTGGACATTTCCGCAAATCTGGCCCCGGTCATCGGGCTTCATTCAATTGTCAATGACGAGGCTATATTCATGAAGTATTATAAAAACGGGCTTATGAGGTCCTTTATTCCTGAAATAAGAATAGGTTACAGGTTCTGATATGGCAAGGAAACTGGCATATACTTTCGTTTTGCTGGCGCTCTGCATCCTGAGGCTGGATGCAAAGGGCGGCCGCAGTGCAGCAGATTTTCCGCGCATCACCTGGGGCGTGGAATGGGGATATACCGCATCTTTCTACACCGGCTGGCATTATAATTATTTTTCTCCGGAGAGATACAGAATAGACGAAAGGGGCAAAAAACTGAAATACAAGAACAATGCTGAGGCCAGTCTTCATGTCGGCTACAATTTCGACAGATACTGGAATCTGGCTTTATATGCAGGCTATGCAGGAATAGGCCAATACGGACGCGCTGTTCCGCTGACGGTGAGAGTCACAAGATTTTTCGGAGACAACCCCATGAATGACAGATGGTTTGCCTTTGTAGATCTGGGCAGCGGAATATGTATAAAGAAGCATCCGCAGGAAATTTTCTCAGGCAAGGCCGGGGGAGGCCGGCGCCTATCGCTCGGACGAAACACGAAACTGGATTTCATCGTATCTGCCAAAAGCGTGTATACGCATACGGCGATCAAATATGAAAGGACATGGATTCCTGAAGAGATGACAAACCGCAATGAAGCATACGTGATTGCAATGTCGCTGGGTCTGTCGCTGACATTCTGATTCATGAGACAATATGATTATTTCACGTTATATTTCAGGTATTTATCCCTGACTTTCAATTTATAATGACACTGATTTAAAGTTTATATATGGCAATTAAAATCGATCTGAAGAAAACAGACAGAATACTTTTCTGCGGAAGCAAATGGTGGGGAGACCCGGATATGCCGCAGGAAATGCAGTACCCGACAATAAAGGTAAATGACGAAGGCGAGAGCATAGACTATCCACTGACATTCATCTGCCAGATAAACTGCGAGGACATCGCACCGTTGGATCCGGATGGAAAGCTGCCGCACGAAGGCATGCTTTATTTCTTCGCAGCCATCGACGAGTGGCTCGGATATGAAAGCGTCACCGGTACAGGGGCAGGCGAATGGCCGAAAGGGGAGTTCGTGGTCAAATATGCCAAGTCAATCAATTTCGAGACTTTCCAGAGCTGCATGCTCGTGGATGACGAAGATCAGCCGCTTACCGACCATGAGCTTGAAATGGTATTTACACCCTGCGATGACAATGAAAAAGGCCTCAAGCTCCTCGGTCTGCCTTGCGGAACCGGTACGCATGAAGCCTGTCCGGATATGATTAATTTTCTCCAGCTGTGCAGTGACGAAACTGCCGGTCTCGATTTCGGCGATGACGGCGTCCTGAACCTCCTCATCAAGGCACAGGACCTCGGCTTCGGCAACTGGAAGAAGACCAGGGCCTCGCTATTTATCAAGGAGTAAAAATTAAAATCAACCAGCGGAATCATCAAAATTTGTACACACTGTCTCCAACAAGAAAAGCTCAAGTAAAGAATGAGATATCTTTTATAGGTATAGTTGCCACACGGTTACAGTTCTAAGGAACAGAAAAAACCAAATATATGGAAGGCAAGAAGTCGCTAAATACTGGATTTAAAGCTTGCAATGGCATCAATCCCCTTGATGAAAGACAACGCTAATGCCCAGCGCTTCATTCTGAATAATATGTACGGGATTATCGAGTCATAATGTCATTCTTCATCAAAATATTCCCCATAACCTTCTACGGGTTGAAAAGGAAGCGTACTATCCGGTCCTGGCCAAACACAATCATTCATAATCTCAAATTACTACTGGTGCGATAAAATCGCGTTAGTAAAAAATCTCAAATAATTGAGAGTTCTTTGAGATTTTGAATTGATTGACAATTCTTGCTTAGTTATCAGTTTGCCGGAGATTTTTGGTGGTCGCCATTAATCCATTAAAATAGTCAAATTTATCATTTTGTCATTTAATTTGCTATATTTGCAAAAGAATTACAAATGTAGACGTTAAAATGATACTTGAAATCCGTTTGAGCAACTTCTTCTCAATTAAAGATGAGGTGGTGCTGGATATGCAGGCAGCAAATATCCAGACAAAAAAGGCAAAGGAACTTGAAG
>CAYMVG010000011.1:0-106659 GCA_964394295.1 uncultured Muribaculaceae bacterium
CCTTGCTGTCGCACTCTTTATCGGTATGGCTGGCGGTCCGGCAACAGTTCCGTCCGGCGGTGGCGGCGGTTCGTCGACCGACACCAATTGGGGCCGCGACCAAAAAACTCGGCAAATGGACCAAATCGGGATTACGAAGATAAATTAAACGGTAAAAATGAAAAAGCAATATGGCAACAGTAAAAGTAAAATTGAGACTTTCAACTATCGAAGAAAAAGCAGGGACAATCTATTATCAGATAACTCATCGCCGTATTATTCGACAGATTACAACCGACATTCATATTCCGCCTAAATATTGGAATGCTAAGCAACAACGCATTGAGCCATCCGCATTTGATATAATAACTCTTCAATCGCGAATAGATAGTGACATATTGCTGTTACAATCCGCTATCAAGACATTTGAAGCATCTGATTTTGAGTATACGGTTGATGATATAGTAAAACAATATCGAACAGGCTGCAATCATGTATTCATATTGGCTTTTATGCAGGAGCAAATCAACTACTTGCTTCGTTGCAACAGATACGGCACAGCAAAGAATTACGAGCGTACGATGCGCAGCTTTTCTCAGTTCCTTGGACGCGATATCCCACTTATTGCCATATCGGAACAGTTGATTGACAATTACAATGCTTTTTTGGTGCAGCGAGGGATTGTCAAAAATTCAGTATCGTTCTATATGCGCATTCTTCGGGCCGTTTACAATAAAGCTGTCCGCAGGCGTCTGGTCGAGCAGACAAATCCGTTCCAAAATGTATATACCGGTATAGACAAAACACGGAAACGAGCTGTTGACGAGAAACTGATTGCTGAACTCTACAAGCTTGATTTGCCATCCGACTCGCCCACAGAACTGGCGCGCGACATCTTCATATTCAGCTATTGCACACGTGGAATGGCATTCGTGGATATTGCCTTTCTCAAAAAGACGAACATAAAAGACGGAGCAATACATTATGCCAGACAAAAAACGGGACAGTTATTGTCGGTAAAAATAGAACAGAATATTCGGAAGATACTTGACCGATATGCCGATTGTACAAAAGACATTCCATATGTCTTTCCAATCCTTACATCAACGGATACGTACGAATCGTATCATCAATATCGGACTGCGATTAACATCTACAATCGGCAGTTGAAAGATCTGTCGAAAATGCTGTCCGCAGATTGTCAATTGACATCTTATACAGCCAGGCATAGTTGGGCCACCGTTGCCCGCAAGCACAATGCACCGATATCGGTCATAAGTGCCGGTTTAGGACATACATCGGAAAAGACAACGCAGATTTATCTGACATCGCTGGAGAATTCTGCAATAGATGTTGTAAATCAAGAAATTATATCAAAATTGGGCAAATGATTTCTATCAAAGAAATCATAAAGCCGTTGCAAATATAGTAAAAAATATGTGTTTCACATAATGTGTTATAAGCAATAATATTTTACCCAAAGTCCAAATAAATATCAGTAAATGATGATAGTATAGCATTAATGGAGGCGGTTGTTAATTCGTATGTTGTATAACTTCTTTTATATCATCATATTGTGATGATACATCTAAAAGAATTCATTTGTTTAAAAATGTCAGCCAGTGCTTAAGTGATTGTTGCTAATATATAATCTGTTATCTATTTGTTTATTTCTTTGATAGAAATCATGACATGAGTATAGCCGAATGTATAAAAAATACTATAAAATGACTCAAAATATGCAGTTTAACTTTTTACATAAGTCATTTTTGCTTGTAGCAATATCAATGATTGGAGCGCAGGTATTAGTTTCTTGCGATGAAAATTCTGGTTACAGTCCGGAATATCTTGAAGCGTTCCACTATTCATACTATGGTGCAATGTCAGATGATGATGCAATTCAGGAGAATGAGCTTAACCTCTTTGTGGATTACTCAACCTGTATTGCTCAGGCAATGAACTATGACCAGACTGGATCAAGGTTCTACCATGTGTTGGTGCCGTCACTTACCCATGCAACAAAACACTATTACTCAATAAAAGGCAATGTGATTAAGGAGGAGCAGGGAGATACGTTTTCACTTCTCAGAACTATTCAAGAGGTCAATTATGCCAACCTTGCCACTGCAGTGGAAAAAATCGCGAACGGGAACACCGAGGCGGTTCTGCTGACTGATGGAGAATACTACCAGCAAAGCCTTGCCGGCGGCAACATAAACAACCCTTACATGACCAACGCTTTCAAGACTTGGCTCAAGAAAGGTCATGACATCTATATTTTTGCAGAGCCATACGTCGAAACAAACCACAACAGACTGTTTAATAAAAAGAGATTTTATTTCATTTTTACTGACGGCAGAATCTCAAACAATATATTCGAGGTAATCACAAACAATGTTGATATTGAACAATACCCGGAGGTTCAATATTATCATCTCACAGCAAGCAACCCAAGGTTAATGGCGGTTGGCGAGAACGCATGTTCAATTCCTAACCCAATGCTCGGAATCACTCCTCAGGTTTGTGGAAATTTCGAGATTCAGGATTGGACCGGATGGAGATGGAAAGACATCAGTTCATACATTATGAATGCATGCGACCCTAATACAGGAGAACCTCTTCAGTACGGTGAACCGATTATCACAGGACTGCATTTAGACAAGAATTTCAACGGAGGCTGCTACAGAATTGAAGAAATCAACATTGTCGTTAAAGATATTAATGGCGAGTATCTTGACTTCGCGACCGCACTCAATGAAGAACTGGGGAATAACAATATATCCGGTATTGATATAAACACAATCTTCCCGTATGCTCACAATGTTGCACAGGGCAAGAGAATAAATCCGGTAGAAGCGAAGAACTTCATGATACTTGACAAGGAAGAGTTTCGGAATCATGGGAACATCAACATCTTGTTTGATACACCAATGTTCAACGGAGATTTCCTTTTCTATAAGAGATATAATTATTTTAAGGTTGACATTAATGTTCAGTCATGCTCGAATAATTTCAGTAATAATCAGCTTGCACAGGATATTTTCCAGTTCGACTCTATCGACTTCCCCGGTCAAATGAACACTTCGGTAGTAGAGAGTATCAAGCTGGCAATCTCCGATCCGACTATCTCTAATCTTGTAAAGGGAAAGACGCTTTATACCATCTATGTAGTTTGTAACAAGTATTAAAATAAGCCATGAAGAAAACATCTCGTTCTATCGCATTGCTGGCAGTTGCAGTTATCGCCACCTCATGCAATCCTATCACAACCATGCCGCAACTTAAGTCGCTCCAAAGTTCCGCACTGATGTATGCCGGCATCGTATCATTAGTGGCACTCCTTTTTGCATTCATCATCGCAACACTTATCCCATACAAAGGAGGAAAGGATAAGTCGTATATTACCAGACGTATTGTTTACATCGTAACAGCAATCGTCGCACTTGCAGGTTACTTCCTTTTCAATCATTTATATGTAAGACTTTGCATCAAAAATGCCGGTTTTGCATCTCAGTTTGACTCGACCAACCTTATCGGAGTAGGCATCATTATAGGTGTATACGTAATTGTTGGTCTTTTCATCGCATTATGCTTCAGAAGCTCAAAGTTCGCAACAGTATTCATAAAACCTAAGAAGAAGTAGTTTATGGCTAAAAAATTCTTTGTACTTGGCATTGGCGGAACAGGAATGCGATGCATCGAATCCCTGATTCACCTGTGTGCCATTGGCATGTTCGACGATACCGATTTGTACCTTCTTGCTCTCGATACCGACAAGAACAACGGTAACTTTGCTCGCCTCAAAGCCGTTAAGGACGCATATCTAAATACTAAATCACCCGAAGTTTCCGGCAGAACATCAGGCAAGGATTCGTTCTTCACAGCAAACCTGAAATATTATGAGTTCAGTCCCAACTATGAACAGAAGAGTACATTCAAGGATGTATTCTGCTATGGTGATACTCAGTACACAGATCAGGGGAAGACGGATCTCGCAGATCTCGTATTCTCAAAAGATGTTGAAGATTTCAACCTTCGTCACGGATATAGGGCTCAGACGCATCTCGGATCCATGATGATGTATCATTCAATCATTGAGGCTGCGAAAGATCCTCGTCCCAGCCAGCTCCAGAAATACCTTCAGGAACTCATTTCCGCATCCCAAAGCGGTAGCCCGAGGGTATTCATACTCGGGTCAGTATTTGGAGGTACCGGCGCATCCTCAATTCCTATCATACCTCAGGCAATCTCTGAAGCTGCCGCCGCACTTTCCAATGGTTCTGCAGATATAATGAAGAGCGCATATTTCGGTTCAACACTACTTACGGCATACTTCAACTTCAAGGTTCCGTCAGAGGCTGAAAGAAACGATCAAAAGATTATCGCTACATCTGACAAGTTTGCGATGAACTCTCAGGCAGCAATGATGTTCTATCAGGACGATGCAACGGTAAAGGCAACATATCAAAAGTTTTACATGATGGGAACTCCGGGTCTTGATTGGGATCCGATGCAGAAGTCAAGCGACAAAGTAAGCAAGACCATTACGGGTGGCGAGGCTCAGAAGAACGACTCTCACTATATCGAACTTCTTGCTGCATCTGCTGCTCTTGACTTCTATCATACTGATGAAAGCGTTCTTCAAACCAATAAGGAAAACGTCAGTGCAGACTACGTATACAGGTCGATAAACGACAATGGCAAGTTTGAGTTTCAGGACTTTGTTGGACAGCCAAGAGCAGAGGAATTTGCAAAGAAGTTCGGTATGCTCACAATAGCATCAATCCTTTGCAATAATCCGGATTATGACTTCGTTGCCGGACTTCAGAGCAAGGATCAGCGTATTGACGGTTATGAGGATGTGAATGTAGAGCAGATAAGAAGCCTCAAAGATTATTTTGCACTCTTCCACTTCAAGGTAGAGGATGACAACACATTGTCAGAGGGATGGCTTAGGCAGATCTACCGTTCAGCTGGTCAGGGCGACAAATTCATATTCGCACCTGAGATTTTTACCACTGAAAACAAGAAAGAGATTAACAAGGCTGCCTGGAACAAGAAACTTTACAAGGAAGAAGGTGTCGGAAAGGACAATATTTTTAAGACGGGCCTTGGACTAGGCGACCAAAAATTCAGCAAGTTCAAGGATACTTTCGTAAAGATGAACGTCGAAGGCAAGAATTCCGGTTCTGATATTTTCACGAACAGACTTGAGCAAGTTATCAAGCAGATATATGACACTCTTGTAGGTATTTATCAATTCTAATTCTCATCGCCATGCCAAAAGCACTTCTTATTAAAAGTTATACGACCAAGACCGGTTCGCAGGGTGTGTGGAACAGTCTTGATGATTCTACATCATACATTCAAGGAATCAACACAGGTAAAGTTTTGGATGATTTGACTGCAGACAAACTTGCTGCTCTCATATCCGGCGTCCCTTCACCTTGGGCTAGAGCCAAACTCTTCAAATTTGCCTTTGATACAATTGCTGTTCCGGATCCCAATATTGATGAATCCGGTCTCATGACATTTTACCGCCTACTTGAAGGAGAATGGAAAGGCCTTCTTGCAATCATGGCTCTTTATCCTGACAGAATCAAATTCTCGGAACCTATCTATCTGGATCCAAAGGGTGAAGATTATGACATCGCTGCCGCATTCGGCAGAATGCTCTTCGACGACAAAGATCTTTGGTCAAATCAGGCAGAGCTCCGAAATAATCCGGATGTAAAGCCTTATATTCAGCTTATATATTATAAGGGGATCCTCGTTGGAGGTACTTCTCCTTTCACCGGCATATTTACGGGTGTCAATTATGACCTTAAAAAAGAGGCAAGCGACATCAACTGGTATCGTGAGGGTAAGTTCCAAGATCCTACCAACATGGTAACTGGTGAGCAGCTCCAAAAAGTATATCTTTTCGTAAAGAATCTTTGCGCAAACGTGTCCGAGTTCGAAACGGAAATTAACGCTTGTCGTGGCTCCAAAATGAAGATTGAGCTTAAAGGCTTAAAGACCATCGCTCGTTCTTGGGAAAAGGGTATCAAGACTCGTGGTGGAAATCTCAAAGAGATAGGACCGACACCGAAGTTCTCAAATCTCAAATCTCCATTCTCAATACTCCTCAAGTCAGAGATTCCGGTATACTTGAAGCCTGACTTCACATTCACTTATACCAAAGGTCCTGATTATATTGAGCTAAAAGATATTCAGGAACTTCTCAGCAATGATAAGTGGGTCATAGGCTGGCAAGAGGTAGAAGATCCAAAGCAGAGCCTTGCAAATGCTCCTGTATACTTTGTAAAAGTATTCGACATTACACAGAATCAAAACTACTATTTCACTCTGCCTCTATCCGAGAGGGCCATCGACATTTTCAAGATGAACATGGGCAGTCTTCTCGGATATAATCAAGACGGGAGCAGCCTTCTTTCTGCGAAATTAACTGATGCCGGAAAGCTCCTTGTTTCACTCTCTGTTGAGATAGACGGACAAAGTGTATCGCTTAATGACAGAGAGTACGATATTCATTGGCCTGATGACCCGAATCCGAGAGTAATCCTTTGGCCGAACTTCACTTCTGAGAATTGGAATAAGTATTATCTGTACACTGAATTTACATCAGCAGCCGCAGAAAACTTCAAACCATTTTTCAAAAGCGGTTCAGAGTTCATCAAGGATGACCTTAATAAGGGATTCTTTGTTCCTTCAACCTTCGCTCCGGATGAGTGCGACGCTGTAAGCTGCAAAAAGATCATTAAGTATGATCGTGGTATTGTGGAGGAAAATATGCCTAAATATGAGATATATTCCTCCGACAAGCCTGTTGCCGGTCTCTCTGCGACAGTCAATGATGCCGGAAAGTCCAGCCATGCAGGTTACCTTGTTGTAAGACGCGACATGGTAAAAGACCTTACAAACGTTGCTACCAAGGGTCGTGCGGTAGTCGGTATTGACTTCGGCAGTAACAATACTTGCGTATATTATAACGAGAGCAACAGAGGTGCAAAACCAATTGCATTCGGAAACTATAGGACTATGCTTGTCGGTGTAGAGAACAGTGATAGGAAAGCCGTTGCCCAGAACGATGAGCTTCTATTCCTATCCAATACCCCTGCACCTAACGGTCATATCAAGTCATGGCTCCATGAGCATGATGAAAGGTATAATGAGAATCACTTTGATGAGGAAATCGCGGGAGGTGTTCCAGTGAACAGACCTAACGTTCTCGTGAAGGAAATGGATCAGTATGCTATCAGGACACAGGCTGGCATACTTAACTATAACATGAAGTGGCTTGATGCGTCAACCGGAGATGGGAAAGGTCTCCAGAAGAAGGAGGCATTCCTCAAGACCGTTTGGATTCATACATGTGCATACCTTTATCAGGAGGGCTTCATGCCGGAGACAATTTTCTGGAGCTATCCGGGTTCAATGATGGAGTCTGACAAGATTAATCTCGAAAAAATCTTCGATAAACTTGGAAAGATTACGCCCATTAAAAATGCACGTGTTGAAGTCGGGTCAAGAGAGTTTAACCAGATAACAGAAGCAGAGGCTGTATGCTGTTATGCACTCAGTAAGGATTTTGACCTTAGGGCAGATAACATCATACTCGGCGTGGACGTCGGCGGTAGCACAACGGACATCCTTCTTCTTGCAAAGGATCCTGTATCCAGGGAGGCTATGCTATTCAGAGAGAGTTCGGTTCGTATTGCAGCCGGAGCATTTTTCAATGCAGTAATCGGATCTCAGAAGTTCCGCGATGCACTTGTGTCCTTCCATGAGAGTCACAGAACTAAGGTAAATGTCGCCAATATTGCTGAAATTAAGACCGAAAAGGCAAAGGCACCTTACTATCTGAATAGTATTTTCGATCAGCTTCAACCAGAAGAATTCGATGATTTCTACGATGCTATAGCAAACAATGCAAGATTCGTATTCACGATTCCGGCATATGTCACCGGTCTTCTTATGTACTACTCCGGTATGCTTGCAGGCAAAACTATTAAAGACAATAATCTCTCCGATATAAAGACCATTGAACTCATGCCATTCGGTAATGGGGGCAAGCTCTTTCACTGGCTCAGGAACACTCCGAGCAGAAGAGTTGCAGAAGAGTACTATGAAGAGTGCTTTAACGCAGGGCTATCGCTTGTTTACGACAAACCGATGAAAGTTAACTACCATTCAGAGATTGAGAAAGAGAATAAGTCTGAGGTGGCACGAGGTCTTTGTTCTCTAACTGATCTCAGAAGAGACAGGGGCAATTCATCTGATATTTGCGGAGAAGAAGGCGTCCGTTTCATTATGCCTGACGGTTCCAGCAAAAGTATCGCTGTTGATGACGAGCTTGTAAGCGCATATTTTGACCGAAGAATGAGTGGATTCGAATTCACGAGCACCGAAAGTTTCCAGAAGTTCATGGAAATATTCCTTGACCTGGTGTCGCGAAAAGGCAACCTATTTACGGATGCTAATCGGGCTCTTCGGGACGATATTGAGGATCTCAAGAATAAGATAACGTCAACGATCCAGAATGACTCTGAATATAAGAAGGCTGTTCTTAATGCCGCAGATGGATTCAACTATCACCAGCCAATAATTATTGCTGAAGGTATGGGATTCCTTGAAACTCTTATCAGAAAGATATTCAACGACTAATGAATTGTCTGGCATTATACGTGGAGAAGTGGTACATTGTCGGTGCAATTTGCACTGGCAATGGACTACAACGTATAGTACTTCCTAATGGAGAGGACAGAATATGGCTATATTTCTTTGAAGATATAGCCAACGACCGAATATTCTATGGCAAAAATAATAAAAAGAGAGCCCAGAACAGAGAACCTCATTATTATCAAGATGTTTTCACTGCTATAATAGACTCTGAGGCTACATTCAAGAAGTTCGGAAAAAATTATCCTCTATCTGAAATCTTCAAGCACTCGAATATCCTTGATGACCTGAGAACAGCCTATGCCAAGTGGGCCAGCGATGAAAAGGCACCTACATACGTATCTTTCTCGCAGGACATTAGTACTTTCGCCAAAAGTCTATTCATTGAGCAACTGGAGAAGAACGGTTTTGTAATAAAGCAGTTTGTCGGAAAAATAGAACTCCTTGCGATAGAGTGGTTGAGCAGGACCAACAAAATACACCTGCCAAAAGATAAGATGGCTCTCGTTCTGAAATCTTCCAGCGAGAACCTTCATATGTCACTTTATAGGATGGACGGGAAATTACTTATAGAGTCTGTTAGTGATACATTACAAGGATATGGACGCGATGTGCGTCGCCATGCTGTCATTGAGGAGGTAATCAAGCAGGGAAATTCCACTCTCAAATTTCTTACTAAAGACGAGGAGTTCAATCATGAGAGGAAGCGAATGGAGGACTTGGTGGAAGAATGGATTTTAAAACTGGATACCGGTCGTTCCGGCATTCCGGTCAGAATTACTGATGTCAACTTTTCGCTTGCTCCAGATAATAAGTTTACCGCAAATCTCAAGCGCAAAATTATTGACGAAAGAACCAAGGCGATTATCATGACGATTATTGACTATGTAAGGAGGTTCGTCACGGATAAAGCGGGTATTCATGAGTCCGATATTGGAGCTGTTGTTCTTATTGGAAATGCTTTTGAGAACAGCCAATACTTTATGGAAATTGACCAGTGGCTTCAAATCAAAGAAACCAACATGGTCAAAATTGCAGAAGTCAAGTTTCCGGATGTAGTAAGCGTTTACTCTCAAATTCCTGCCGACTATTTTTCTGCGGAAGAGCGCTCCTTTGATGTGCAATCCGAAGAAGAAAGGAAACTTCAAGCAAAGAATGAGGCTGAAAGGAGCGCATTACAGAAAGCCAAAGAAGAACTGGCTCAAAAGAAGCAGACCGAGGAGGAGAAAACTCGAACTGAACGGGCGTATAAAGAAGCTATGGAGCAGTACTACGAATCAGAGCGGAAGAAGGACTTTGCAAATATGAAAGAATTTCTTCATATCGCACTTGAGAAAAAGCCCAATGATTCTGTTGCAACCGGATTGCTGTCCCGACTTGAGGACATCGTGCGAAAAGAAGACATCAAAAGCGAACAATACAAAAACGCAATCAATGCTGCTGATGGCTTTTTCAATGAGGGCGATATCGACAATGCTCTCAGTTTCTACGTACAGGCAATAACGATTGATGCAAATTCTGTTCACGCAAAGGAACGAATCAATGAACTTCTGAAAAAGAGAGAGGACTCACGAAAGGCTGTGGATTGCCTTACTCGGGCTGAAGTGTTTGAAAGTCAGAAACTTTATTCCAAGGCCCTCACGGAACTCAAAAAAGCGAATCTTCTCGACCCTGAGAATATGGAGATAACTTTAAAAATTAAAGAAGTAGAAGAAATTATCAGGGCGAAAGAACAGAAACTTATTACGTTGAAGGAGACTCTGAGCTTTTCTGAAAGCGCAGGGAATTATGTCGCTGCCATTACGGCATGTCATGATTTAGCTAATTTCGACGAAGAGAACAGCTCTAAATGGGATAGGAAAGCAAGTGAGTTAGAAAAGAAGAAGGAAAAAGAAGATGAGAAGGTGAGGATTCTTGCTGAATGCAGGAAAATTATCGACGATGCAGCCTTCAATGATGAATGGAATAAGGTGTTCAATGCAGCAACAAAGGCTCTTACCTATGTGCCGGGAGACGAGTTCTTTAAGAAATATCTCGCCAAGGCCACAGCAGAAATTACCAAAAATAAGATATCAGATACGCGTAAAGCCGTATCAAATGCGATAGCATCTATTAAAAATGAAAGAAAGAAAGCTGTCGGAAATACAGTACCGCAAGTTGATGACTTCTTCGGAGTTGTAGCCAAGCAGCCAACAAAGAAATCTTTGCCTGAAAAGAAGGAAGATGATTTCTTCGGAAACAAGAATTTAAGTACCAAAACTACTGAACCGAAGAGTCCAAAAGATATTGATGAATGGGACTTTTAGATTATCATTTAATTTCTAATAATTTAACTTAAAGAATTGATTATGGCAGAAGTACAGCTCAAAAAGAAGGTTACCCTTAAGAGAAAAGGTGACGCAGCAGCATTCACATTTGACGGCAAGCTCAAAGTGAAACTTATTTGGGGCTCAGACACAGACCTCGATCTTTGCCTCTTCTTTAAAAAGAAGGATGGAGAAACAGGTGGTGTATTCTCAAACGAGTACCGCAACAAAAAGAAAGACCTTGGTACACTTGAAGCATTTCCATATATGCTTCATTTAGGAGACAAGAAAGAACCTCAACCCGGTGGAGAAGAGGTTGAGCAAATCAACGTTGCAAATCTCAATGACATCGATACTGCATACGTTGTAGTTGTTAACTATGGTGCAGCTATTGAGGGAGAGGACGTTACTTTCGCAGATGAAGGCGGTCGCGTAGAACTTCAGAGTGACTCAGGAGATTATCTTGAAGTTCCAGCTGACTCAACAGATGAAGGTCCGGTATATCTCGTATGCTCAATCAAGAACGAAGACGGAAAGAATACACTCAAAAACGAGAGCCGTGTACTCAGCCTTGGTGAAGCGGTTGACGAGGTTCCCGGCTTCTCACTTATCACAGAATAATTTGAGTTATGTCAGACGCAAAGCTAAAGAAAAAAGTTCAGCTGAAGCAGAAAACAGAGGAACCTGTTGTTCAGTTGAAGCGTAAAGGTGGGGCTGCTACGGCAGTCCACCTTAAGAGAAAGACTGGTCGGGAAGCAGCTGTTGCTACAACTGCTGCAGAGGCCGCGTCTGCCACTATGACACCAAAGACTACTGCTGCTCAGGTTCAAAATAATCCGGCACATGCAACTACTGCACCCACTGGTAGAGCCAACAGCCCGAAGATTGCACCAGTATCTACCCCGAGTGGAGAAAAATCCATTTCAAACAATAGTTCAACTGCGACAACCGGTAACAGCGGTAAGGTCGTGGGATGGATAATTATTGGGGTGGCAATCATCGCCGGCCTTGCATTCGGAGGCTATAAACTGATTGACAGCAACACAGGAGACAAAGACTTGTTGGCAGATAGTGGTACAATAGTTACCTCTAACGACACCGGAAACCGAAGTGCAGATACCGACTTGACTGATACTCAAGAAAGTTGCACTGAAACAGATAACGTTACAGGTAATAACAATGATACTACTGTTGCAAACAATACTCGTAACAGTACAAGTGGTGCTAACGGAACCAAGGACTCGGCAAAAAATACTGTGGACAACAGCACATCAAACGTTGCTGGAGTACAGGATGAAAATGAAGGATCTCAATCAACGTCCAACCACGGCTCAAATGACTCAGTAAATACAGCAGGGGTTACTGAATCCGATTCTGCTCACAAGAAGGCTTCATGTGAAACTGTAAGTTCTGCACAAAACTCAGACAATAGTGCTCAACTTGCAACAGATCAGGTTGCCTCAGCTAGCAAAGTTACAACTGTGACAGATTCAACAACAGCAACCGGAAATATCGGAGGAAAAGACACAAGTGTTACTACTGTTGATGATGGCAAGGTTGAGAATCATGTTCCGGCATTCACTGTGAGCAGAGTCTCGGATTCCCAGGCAGAGTGTCTGTTTGAGTTCGACAGTAGTGCAGTAACAGAAAACCAGACGCTCAATGATATTGCGGAAATTGCAAAGAATAGTTGCAAGACTGTGAATATTTCAGGATTCACAGATAGAGTAGGGGCCGATGACTATAACCGGAGGCTTAGCAACAGAAGAGCCAATGCAATCAAAGCCTATCTTGTAAAAAGAGGGGTTTCTCCTGAAAAGATTAAAGCCAACGGCTACGGCATAAGCAACACGTACCCTACAAATGCGAAGAATAGAAGGGCTGACATTACACTTGAATAATTCTTATATAATGCGTGGACAGTGTAATGGCTGTCCACGCTTTTTATTAAACGATGAAACATCATATTAATGCCATCATTTGGGCCGTGCTTGTGTGCCTGGCTGTATCATGTAGTTCATATTCTCCGGCAAAAGAGCTTTCGTATATTGCCGACGATTTGGAGTACAATTCAGAAAACTATACGATAGAAGACTGGGAGAACATAATCCTGCAATATAAATCTGTGCTTGAATCAATGGCTGATTACGAATGTTCGGATGAAGAACGTTTGGAAATTGGGCGCCAGCAAGGACGTTGTCTCGCATACCTCACAAAAGGATATGCAAAGATTGCGGCTAAAAAAAGTGCTTCGTTCTTGAAGCAGTTGAAAGGTATAGTTGAAGGGTTTGAGGAATCATTTGGAGACAGCAGAGATGTAACAAATGATATTCTTAAAGTTTTTGATGATCGCCTTGACGAAGAATAACCGTATTTCGCTATTAGATTTAGCTTTTTTTTGAATTCGATCAAACTATTTACAAATCAATTATAAAAGACAAAATGGAGAAAACTCATCATTACACCGGCCTGACAGATGCTCAGGTTCTTGAAAGCCGCGCGAAATATGGTGCCAATATTCTTACTCCCATAGAGGAGCAGACGGTTTGGGGTAAGATTAAGGACTGTATGCATTTCTGGCTGCTGAAGTTTATTCTTGTGCTATTTGGTTGTGCAGTTATCGCACTGCCAATATTAGAGGCCTGCCATGTCGCTCTTCCATCGAACACATGGATCGCACCTGTTATTCTTATAGCGTTGTTTTTCCTTACTTATCTTGTCGCTTTTCTTGGAGGAGAATGGAACGAGGAAGAGAAATCATTTGACATAGATTCTCTGATTACCATTCTCTTATTTGCACTTGTAATGTCTGGTGCAATATCATTCTATCAGGGAGTTTTTGGCGGAGTAACAGGATTCGAGCCTTACTTTGAACCTATCGGTATCGCAATCGCCGTTCTTCTAGCCACCGGAGTTGCGTGGCTTCTTGAAAGAAGTAACGAAAAGACGTTCAAGAGTCTGAACGAAGTCAATGACGATACCCTTGTAAAAGTAATTCGCAATAACAACGTATGTCAGATTCCTCGTAAGGATATCGTGGTAAATGATATCATTATCTTAGAAACAGGAGAAGAAGTCCCTGCCGATGCAGTTCTCCTCGAAGCTCTTAACCTTACAATGAACGAGTCTTCCCTTACTGGCGAACCACAATGTGCAAAGACAACAACCGAAGCTGAATTTGATAAGGATGCCACATATCCTTCAAATTATATAATGAAAGGTTGTACCGTTATTGAGGGCTATTGTACGGCAAGAGTATTTGCAGTAGGAGACTCAACTGCTTGTGGAAAGGTTTTCGAAGCAGCACAAGTTCAGGAAGGTGAAGTAACTCCGCTCAGCGAGAAACTTGATGAGCTTGCAGGACTTATCACAAAAACCAGCTATGTTCTTGCCATTTTTATTGTCCTTGGACGTCTTGTCCGCTTCGCTGTACTTGAGCCTACTAAGAACGTTGGTGTGCTTGCCGCATTCCTTGCTGGAGCTATCGCTCTCGCCGTCGGAGTATACTTCTTCTTGAATAAGAAAAAGAGCGAGGATAACGAAGAGAGCATGGAGCTTTGGCAGGTGCTTGCTTTCATGCTTCTTCCTATCGCTGGTATTATTCTCTATTTCGCTTTCGGAACTTCCGCTATGACAAACTGGGCCGATCTTATAAAATATGCTCTTGATTCAGTAATGATTGCCGTTACCCTTATCGTGGTGGCCGTTCCGGAAGGTCTTCCCATGGCTGTTACACTCAGCCTTGCATTCAGTATGAAGAGACTTATGAAGCAGAATACGCTTCCTCGTACAATGCATGCGTGTGAAACTATGGGTGCGGTTTCTGTTATCTGCTCAGATAAGACCGGTACTCTGACAAAGAATCAAATGCAGGTCTGGGAAACTGACTTCGCGAATCTCAACAATCAGGTACTCATAGAAGATGAAGTGTCAAATATTATCAAAGAGTGTATCGCCGTCAATACTACTGCCAATCTCGATTTCGCGGACCATTCAAAAATCAAGGCTGTCGGGAATCCTACCGAAGGAGCTCTTCTGCTTTGGCTAAATAACCAGAACGTAAACTATCTCAGGATTCGTGAGAATACAGACATTATCGACAGGTTACCGTTCACGACAGAGAATAAGTACATGGCAACAGTCGTCAGATCCCACGTAACTGGAAAAAATATGATGTATGTTAAAGGAGCTCCTGAGATTGTCATGGATCTTACGGATATGTCCGTTGCTGCAAGAATGGCATATGACGAGAAACTTGCTGAATACCAAAACAAGGCTATGCGCACCTTAGGATTTGCATGTATGGAAGTTGCAGATGGCGTCGATACATTCCATGAAGGGAAAATTACAGTTAAAGGACTGAAGATGCTTGGGGTCGTGGCTATATCGGATCCAGTAAGAGAAGATGTACCTCCTGCCATTAAAGAGTGTCTTGATGCCGGCATTCAGGTTAAAATTGTTACAGGAGATACTCCCGGCACGGCAAAGGAAATTGGCCGTCAAGTCGGCCTCTGGACAGACGCAGATACAGATGATAACATCCTTATAGGACAGGATATGGCTGCAATGAGCGATAACGAACTCAAGAAGAAGCTTCCTTTCGTCAAGATTATTTCTCGTGCCCGTCCTGATGATAAGGAACGAGCAGTTCGTCTCTTAAAGGAGCTTGATATGGTTGTAGCCGTGACGGGTGACGGAACCAATGATGCTCCGGCACTAAATGCAGCGAATGTCGGTCTCTCGATGGGTGACGGTACTGCCGTTGCAAAGGAGGCATCCGATATAACTATCATTGATAACTCATTCAGTACAATCGCAAATGCAGTGATGTGGGGACGTTCTCTATATAAGAATATCAAGAGGTTTATCCTTTTTCAAATGACTGTAAATGTCGCTGCATGCCTCATTGTCCTCATCGGTGCATTTGTTGGAGCAGAGTCCCCTCTGACCGTTACCCAAATGCTCTGGGTTAACCTTATTATGGATACATTGGCGGCTCTTGCCCTCGCATCACTTCCTCCAACCCGCAAGGTTATGGATGAGAAGCCTCGGTCCGTCAATGAGTCAATCCTCAGTGGAATGCTTAGTGGTATCTTTGGTGTAGGTCTAACATTTACGGCTATTCTTCTTGGGTTTCTCTTCTATCTGCAGCACAATGATGTCACCTCTCTTGCTCTGGCAAAGGTCACATGGGGTACAAATAACGGCTTGTCGCTTTACGAATTGGGACTCTTCTTCACCACATTCGTACTGCTTCAAGTCTGGAACCTTTTCAATGCAAAAGCGTTCATGACAGGCGCATCAGCATTCAAAGACATTTCATTTAGGAAGACTCCGCTGTTCTTGCTTGTAACTCTTGGCATTTTCATAGTTCAGATTATCATTGTCGAAATTGGCGGAGAATTCTTTAATGTAGAACAAGGCGGTCTTGCTGCTTCAGACTGGGGAATTATTATCGGAGCGACCTCTCTTGTCCTCATCTGTGGTGAGTTTATAAGACTTTTTAACAGAAAGAAGGCATAACGAATAAAACTTTTAATAATCTTTTGTGGTGGAGTATCAGGAGATGCTCCACCGCTTATTATTTTATAGAAAACTCTAAATAGATAATTACAACCGTGAAAATAGTACAAACGCACAACCAATGTTGGCCAGCTATGCCGCAGGTACACTTCGGCCAGTCGACGGATACAAGGCATATTATGAATACATTCTCGACCGGCCCGTAGCGACAGCCGGAGGAGCCATCGTACTCAATTTTACCATAGATGAAAAGGGGCGACCATACGATTTTATGGTGATCGAGAGTCCGTCACCCGAGGCTGTGGAAATCGTAATTCGCATCATTGACTCCGGTCCGACATGGAGTCATGCAGAAGAGGTGCAGACGTTTGCCGTCATGCTTTAAAGGTAAATGGGTTTGTCTCAGAATCTGGTCGGAGGATGAAGAAAAATATTGTCTTGATTTATTGGAATGCATATAGTGCTAACCAAGATTTAGATACTTATACGGATTTTGTGACTGAACTGTCCCGAAAGTGCTTGTTTTGGGAACAATCGTACTGAAAAGTCGTGCTTCGTCCCCGAAAAGGCCTATTGGGGGAACAATCGTACAGAAAAGTTGTATTTCGTTCCCGAAAGTGCTTATTTGAGGAACAATCATGCAGAAAAGTTGTGTTTCGTTCACGAAAATGCCTCTTGAGGAACGGTCGGGATGAAATGTCACAGTTCGTGCCTGAAAGGCACTGTTTTAGGAACAATCATGCAGAAAAGTCACAGTTCGTTCCCGAACACAGATTACAAAGTTTCAGAACGATCTTCTGATTCAACGTACATAAATGCAGAATCGGAGCTCAAAGCCGGCCTGGATTTTTCTTTGGGCATAGCCCCTTTCAAATGGCTGAATGTGACACTGAATGCAAACACATTTTATGTAAACACAAGGATATGTTAAAGATGCTGATATCGGCAGTAACGGCTGGTCTGACAGCAGTAGATTTTATTTCTGGAAAGATGACAGACATCCGGTTCCCGTATTTCCTGACCACGCCTCAGTACTACACGCGATTGACAACAGCGCTAACCCACTAATGTACATAGGTATAAAACAGAGACTGTTGAAATGGGAAATAACTCTGTCAATTCTGCTGACCGATGTATTCAATACGTACAAATGGGAAGTTTACTCTTACAATAAAGTGTTTTACCTGACCGATATTGGCAATAGAAAGAGGAGAATGCTCTGGATAGGCATTTCCTGTAATATCAACTCTTTCAAACAAAAGGAAGTAAAGAGCAAAAAAGAAGAAGCGGAGCCTGATTAAATTCGGCCTGTGAAGACCGGTTTACAAGGCCGACGCTTATATAGTTGCTGGAGGGCTGATTTGCTGCATGGAGAATAATCACTGCCGCAGCAAAATGCAACGATTGTTTTTACGGATGCGGAGTGCACATAAAAATTAACCGGTGCAGATTGACTGTTAATAAGTCAACTGCACCGATTATTTATGTGTACTGCTGATTACAGCATGAATACCGGCATAAGGGCGCCGACGAGGGCAAGAATTGCGTAGAACTCAGGAAGAGCCGCATAAATCATGGTGTTGGTCTGGACATCATGTCCCTGCGAGATACCTACGATACCGTTGGCACAGACCTGTCCCTGGCGTATGGCAGAAAAGAGACACACAAGTCCCACTGCAATGCCGACACCGAAGCAAATGCTTCCGTTGGCAACAATCCACTCGCCGCCCTGGAGCAGCCACATAAGGAAAGCCACGAATCCGTAGAGACCCTGTGTAGCAGGCATGGCGGAAAGAATCATATAGCTTGAAGACTTCTCAGGATCTTTTTTGAGTGCGCCTTCCGCTGCATTTGCAGCAATAGTGGTTCCGTAGCTGGAGCCGATTCCGGCCAGGCCAAGCATAAGGCCCCAACCGAGATAACCAAGAATTTCGTTCATAAGTTTTAAATATTAATTTGTTGATTTTTTATTTCAAAGGTCTGTAGAATGCTCCTTTTCCCTCATAGCCGGCATTCTTGAAATATTCCACGAATGTCAGTCGCAAAGGATGGACGAATGCTCCCAGACAGCTCATCAGCAGGTTCAGAGTATGCCCGAACAGCACTATGAGCAGGAACGGAAGCCATTGCCAGGTCGCATCTCCCGGTGTTCCGAGCACCATCGAGCCAAGCGTATTGAATGCGCTTCCGAGCATACCTCCGGCCAGGCCGAGGGCATAGAGACGGATATAGCTGAGTACATCTCCGAGAAGCCCGGTAACCATATTGTAGGTGTCCCACAGTCCTGAGCCGATGTTTACCAGAGGATTTCTGCCCGGAGTGTTGAATATGAAAATTCCGAGTACCGATACAGCTCCCACAGCTATTACAGACCATTTGACAGCAGTCTCCGACAGGATGCTTGTCATTGCTCCGGCTGCAATCAATATGCCTCCTATGATGAGCACGAGCCAGCCCCATACACTTATTGTGTTGCTGAAACCGAACCGTTTGGTAAAGAGGACAGCCTTGGTGACCATGGCAAGGCATATATGGAAAATACCTATGCCGAGAGCGAGGACCATCTGGGCCGAGAAACCTGCGATTCTCACACTGTCCGGAATCATTATTTTCTTAAGTGCGGCAGGATACCAGTCTGCTTCGTAAAGATTCACACCGAATGCAGTACCGAGTACCATTCCGACAGCAAGCGTACCTGCTCCCAATACTGTAATCAGCGGTCCGAGATTCTTGAACATGTCGATATTTAGCCACTTCTTTGTGACTGCCAGACCGAAAAGTATCAACACAAGTCCGTATCCGGCATCTCCCATACACATTCCGAAGAACAGGAGGAAGAAGATAGACAGGACAGGCGTCGGGTCGAATTCTCCGTAAACAGGCATGCCGTACATTCCGGTAAGTACCTCGAACATCTTTGAGAACCTGTTGTTCCTGAGTTTGATAGGAGGATTGTCTTCCTCCGTTGCCGCTTCTGCAAGGTAGAAGACCCCGGTCTTGTCAAGAGAGGTCCTGATTTCATTTTCCTTGTCTGCAGGAGCAAAGCCTACGAAGATACTGAGCCTTTCTTCCGCTGCACTCTCAGAGGCCGCATTTGCCAGATACAGGTCAAGAGCTGCTGACTTTGCCTTATATTCTTTTTCAAGGCTTCCGGCAGACTCAGCAGCACGCATAAGATGTCCCTTTATCTGCACCATCTCTCTTTCAAGTTCGTTCATCGCTTTGAGCGAGTCGCTTACGGAACCTCCCGGAGCGGCAATTTCAGGAACAGGGAAAGAATATTCTACGTCTGACGGTGCAACCACGACGAACCATACATTCTTCCCGTCGGAGAATACAGGCTGCAGTGCATAATCCTTTTCCCAGTCTGGATTGAACTTATTTGCCGTAACCTTATAATAATGCAGCGAATATCCGAGGTCAGCAAGGCCGGCTACTGCCGAACTGGCGAATTTTCCCCACGGGCTGCGCAGTCTTATCTCTGATTTCAGAGAAGACATTTCCACCGACAAAGAAGCCATTGACTCGATTTGCTCCTTATAGTAGGCAAGCGGGTCAGACGGGGCAGGAGTGGCTTCATAGACCTTTTTTATCGCTTCAAAATCCGGATCTTTGCTGTAGTCCGTCTTCTGCAGCGATGCAATGGTCCTCCTGCACTCTTTCAGCCATTCGAGCAGTTCCGACGATGTTTCATCGACCGGCTTTTCAGAACGGGAGATGTCCATCACGCCGAGTTCCTGCAGACTTGAAAGAAAGCCTGATGTCTGGTCATTCAGAAGTATGAATGAATATTTGGTCATTTTCTCAATCATGCCTGCTCCTCCTCTTCTTCGATTGCGTGTCTGCTTTTCACTATTTTGGAAGCTGCCTTGGAAAGGTTTTCCTCGTCTTCCATATAGCGTTTGATTTTGCGGATTGCCTCCTGATACCCCGGAATCTGCACCTTCTCATACAGGTTTACTTTCTGAGTGGTCTTTTTCCGCTGGAAATCGAGAATCCTGCTTTTCTCCAGATATACTTCCGATTCGATCCCGAGCCGTGACAGCTCTTTCAGAATTGCAACTCCGTCCGCATACCATGCAGGTTTTGCAAACGCATTGAATTCATTGATTTCGTAGTGCACGTCCTTAAGCTCCGGTGTCCTTACTCCGGCCACTTTTACCGTTACGAGGTCAATGTCGGTTACACTTATCAGTCCGGGTTCGAATTCGTTCCAGAGCGAAGCAAGATAGTCGTATCTCTTCAGTGCGGCATCAAGATCCTCAATAAGCTTTGCCGAGTGCTCCTTGGCCTTGCGCACCTCAAGACGCAGAGCCGACTCCTTGTTCTTAAGGGTAGGGAGGGCATTCTGACGCATCTTGAGCTGCTTGCCGAGGTTGTTCAGCGAAGTCTTATTGTATTGGAATTTTATTGCCATAACTTACTTTCCTTTCCAGTAGGTGTCTATGAATTCCTGTTTTATACCGGTCTCGGCTTTGCTGAAATATGTGCCGAAAAGTTCCCATGCCGTGTCAAGCATCTCGTCAAGGCTCAGATTGACATCGATTGCAAGAATCCTCGTGGCGTAGGCTTTCGCATATTCAAGGCATCTGAGGTCATAGTCGCTCAGATCGAAACCGTTTTCCAGCTTGGTCTTGGCATTCTGGGCATCCGAGTACAGACGCACGGAAGCATTCATCACCTGACTGTGGTCCTTGCGGGTCTGCTTGCCCTGCACAAGCTGTTTAAGACGAGACAGCGAGCGGAACGGGTCGATGATGACCTTTCCTGAATCTGGATCCGCACGTAGGAAAAGCTGTCCTTCTGTGATATATCCGGTGTTGTCCGGAATGGCGTGTGTGATGTCACCGTCATTGAGGGTCGTCACTGCGATGATCGTAATTGAACCTCCGTCCGGCAGCTGCACGGCCTTTTCGTATATTTTTGCAAGGTCGGAATAAAGCGAGCCTGGCATCGAGTCCTTTGACGGAATCTGGTCCATACGGTTGGATACAATCGAAAGGGCATCCGCATACAGGGTCATGTCCGTAAGGAGAACAAGCACTTTCTCATTCTTCTCCACTGCGAAATATTCGGCTGCAGTAAGGGCCATATCCGGAATAAGGAGACGCTCCACAGGAGGCTGCTCTGTGGTATTCACGAAGCAGATGATTTTCTCCAGTGCGCCGGCGGCCTCGAATTCATGCTTGAAATAGAGGTAGTCATCGTTGGTGAGTCCCATTCCTCCGAGAATGATCTTGTCCACATCCGCTCTCAGGGCAACCTGTGCCATTACATTGTTGTACGGCTGGTCAGGGTCGGCGAAGAACGGAATCTTCTGTCCTGAGACAAGGGTGTTGTTAAGGTCGATTCCGGCGATTCCGGTCGGAATAATCTGTGAAGGCTGTTTCCTCTTGTAAGGGTTTACTGACGGGCCGCCTATCTGCACTTCCGTTCCTTCAGGCTCCGGACCTCCGTCGAGAGGTTTTCCGTATGCGTTGAAGAACCGTCCTGCCAGTTCGTCGCTTACTTTCAGGGTAGGAGGAGCACCGATAAATGTCACTTCTGCATTTGTAGGAATGCCTTCCGTGCCTGCAAATACCTGAAGAGTCACAAGCTCTCCCTTGGTCTTTACCACCTGGGCAAGCCTGCCGTTTACGACAGCGAGCTCGTCATTGGAGATGCCTTTGGCCTTGAGTGTCACAGTAGCCTTTGTAATGGCTTCCAACTGTGTGTATATTTTCTGAAAAGCCTTAGTTGCCATTGTTGATGAAGTTAATGAGTTGCTCCTGGTAATTGTTGAATTTGTCGCTCCTGAACTCCGAGTAGTTCATCTGCCTGAGGATGTTGATTGCCTCCTTGAAGAATGAGCGGCATTTCTCGTAGTCTTCGAAAGTGAACTGTCTGTCGCAGATGCCGAGAACGAGTTCAAGCATATATTTCTGCCTTTCAAGAGGACAGAGGGCATCTATTGCATCGAAGGCATCCTGCTGCAGTATCACGAAGTCCACAAGCTCTGATTTCCAGAACATTTCGTGGTAGCTCATAGGCACGCCATCGTCTCCGAGGATGTTGATCTGGTCGTTCGCATCCTTTCCTTTTCTGATGATATTCTTCGTCTTCTCGACCATCTCTACCCAGCCCGGAGTTACTATCTGTGAGAGGTATTCGCGGATTTCCGGATATTCGAGATATTTGGAATATGAATCGATAGGGTTTACGGCAGGGTAGCGTTTCTTGTCGGCGCGGTTCTGCTCAAGGGCGTAGAAGCAGCGTGCAGCCTTCTTTGTCGACTCTGTTACAGGCTCCTTGAGGTTACCTCCGGCAGGGGAGACTGTTCCGATGAATGTCACGGAACCTGTCTGTCCGTTGTTGAGCACGACCATTCCTGCGCGCGCATAGAAATTCGATATGATTGCCGACAAATCTACAGGGAAGGCATCTGCGCCCGGAAGTTCCTCCATACGGTTCGACATCTCCCTGAGTGCTTGTGCCCAGCGTGAAGTCGAGTCCGCGAGCAGGAGCACCTTCAGACCCATTGCGCGGTAATATTCACAGATTGTCATTGCCGTGTACACTGATGCCTCGCGGGCCGCAACCGGCATGTTCGATGTGTTGCAGATGATTGTCGTCCTCTCCATAAGATGACGGCCTGTGTGCGGGTCGATCAGCTCAGGGAACTCGGTGAAGATTTCAACGACCTCGTTTGCACGCTCTCCGCAGGCCGCCATAACGATTACTTCGGCGTCACCCTGCTTTGCGATTGCGTGCTGGAGCACAGTCTTTCCGCAGCCGAATGGTCCCGGAATGAAGCCGGTACCTCCCTCGGCAATAGGATTGAGGGTGTCTATGACGCGCACTCCGGTTTCCATTATTCTTGACGGCCTCGGTTTTTCCCTGTAGCCTTTGATTGCAACCTTGACAGGCCATTTCTGGTACATATTGACCTCTATGTCCTCTCCGGCTGCGTCTGTAAGCACAGCTATTGTCTGGTCAATATTGTACTGTCCTGCCTTTGCGACCGATTTGACGGTATATTCGCCGCTGAAGCTGAACGGAACCATTATCTTGTGAGGAAGCCAGCCCTCCTTCACTTCTCCGAGCCAGTCCGCTGCAGCAACCTTGTCACCAGGCTTGGCGACAGGGGTGAAGTCCCACAGTTTCTCGTGGTTCAGAGGGTCGGTATATTCTCCTCTTTTGAGGAAAACTCCTGTCATTGTAGTGAGGTCATTCTGAAGTCCGTCGTAGCTGCTCGAAAGAAGCCCCGGGCCGAGCGTGGCCTCAAGCATTCGGGCCTCGAACTCGACTTCATTGCCGTTCTTCAGTCCGCGGGTACTCTCGAATACCTGCACAGCCGCATTCTTTCCGTTCACCTTGATGACCTCAGCCATGAGCTTAGTGTCGTCCACCTTAATGTAGCAAAGCTCGTTCTGGGCCACAGGACCGTTGACTTCGACCGTCACGAGGTTAGAGACTATGCCCGTTACCTTTCCTGTAGTTTTCATGTCGTTTTTATGTTTTTTTAGTTTATTCTGTTTGTTCCGGCCAATGTCCGGCCGGATTAGATTTCGTATTCGACACCCTTGAATGTACTCCTTACCTCATCCACCAGCTTCTTGAACATTTCCCGTCCGGTCTGCTCGTCGAGCCTGAACCATCTTGCGGCAATGTTCATCTTGGCGATGAAGCCGAGTATTGCATTGAGGTCGAAATAGTTGAATGTCGTCAGGGAATCGATTTTGTTCCACATGAGGTTGTCTATGCCCTTTTCCCTGGCAAGTATATCTGTAAGGCCTAAAACGGCTTCGGCAGCCTCTGCTTCGGCAAAACCTTCTTGGCCGGCCTCCAGCACGTCTTTATCAGCAGGACGTCCGAGCGCCTTGTTCAGGAACCTGACCTTCGCATTGCGCAGATTGAGGTCGAATCTGAAATACTCACGTATGAACTCGTTCCTGTGGGAGAGTGCAGCATCATAGAACGTCTTGTCAAGATGTTCACCGCCAAGTCCTTCGAGCAGGAAACCGATGATTTTGCGGTCTTTTTCGCTGCACAGCTCCATTATGCCGTCAATGTAGCCTTGCGGCGTGGACTCACCGAATTTCCAGTCTGGACTCAATGCAGGCAGTCCCGCTATTATATATTCATAATTGTTCATGAGGTCATGTTCTAACCGAAAAGAATCTTTTTGGTTGCAGGCCTGAGATATTCAGCTATCAGTTCGTTGAATGTGGCGTCAGTGAAGCTGATGAAGTATCCTCCGTCCTTAGGGCCGATTGTAAAGCCTCCCGAAATTTTCTTTGAGAATGATGCATTAACCTCGGATTTGAGAACAGAGGCAAGTTCGCCTGAAAGGAACGGCTCCATTTCTTTTTTGAGAGATTCCGGAAGTACGATTTCGAGATCTGCAGGATCCTGGGCATTGAAGCCGTTTGCGACTGCGAGAATTACCTGCTTTACGAATTCTGCAGAATTGAGCGCTGAGTTGACTGCATCGGCAGTAATCTTTGTAATTATAAGATTGGCGATGTCCTGTCTGGTGGCTGTAACGCTCTGGCTTGCTGCCATTTTAAGATCGCCGTAAACCTTGGTCTTGAGGTCTTCCGCTTCTTTTTTTGCGGCGGCGACTATGGTGCCGGCTTCAGCTTTTGCCGCAGCGATGATGTCCTGTGCCTCGGCGCGGGCTTTTGCAAGGATTTCCTCGCCTTCCTGTTTTCCTTTTGACAGACCTTCATTGTAGAGCTTGTCCGTCAGTTCTTGCAATTTATTCTGCATATCGTTTATATGGGTTTAGTTTATATTCATACTATCTCGCAAATTTAGCAATAAAGTATTGAGTGAACAACCCTGTTTTATTTAAAAATGTAAATATTTTATATAAAAAACACCATATTATATAAAAAACACCGGATAAGAAAATTCAGTTTCTCATCCGGTGCTTACTGTTTCTGCGGAGATTCCGCTTCCATTTGACAGGTCGCTTTGAGATGTTGCACAGCGTCTATCCGAGGAAACTGAGCAGGATGCCGGCAGCCACTGCCGAGCCGATTACTCCCGCCACATTCGGTGCCATAGCGTGCATGAGCAGGTGATTGTTCTTGTCGAACTCACGTCCCACGTTCTGCGATACACGGGCGGAATCCGGCACAGCCGATACTCCGGCGTTTCCTATAAGAGGATTTATCTTGTTCTCATCTTTGCAGAAGAGATTCATGAACTTTGCGAACAACACTCCGCAGGCCGTCGCGATGATGAAAGAGAGCAGGCCGAGCAGGAAAATCTTCACTGAAGTTCCGGAAAGGAATACGTTTGCCTGGGTCGAACAGCCTACTGTCACACCGATCAGTATGGTCACAACATCGATGAGCGGACCGCGTGCCGTTTCAGCAAGACGCCTGGTCACCCCGCTTTCTTTCAGAAGGTTTCCGAAGAACAGCATTCCGAGCAGCGGCATTCCGGACGGAACAATCATTGCCGTAAGTATGAATCCGATGACAGGAAAGATGATTTTCTCTTTCTGGCTCACCTGTCTTGCCGGCTTCATACGTATCAGCCTCTCCTTTTTTGTCGTGAGCAGGAGCATTATCGGACGCTGTATGACAGGGACGAGGGCCATATATGAATATGCCGACACTGCAATTGCTCCCATAAGCTCTGGAGCAAGTTTTGATGACAGGAATATGGCGGTAGGCCCGTCCGCTCCTCCTATGATTCCGATCGCGCCGGATTCGGCCGGAGTAAAGCCCATGTGCAGGGCTATTGCATAAGCTCCGAATATTCCTATCTGGGCGGCGGCTCCGATAAGCATCAGCCTCGGCTGCGATATGAGGGCCGAAAAATCGGTCATTGCGCCTATTCCGAGGAAAATCAGCGGCGGATACCAGCCGTATCTGACTCCCTGATAAAGTATGTTCATGACAGAACCTTCTTCATAAATACCGATCTGAAGCCCTTCCGTGAAAGGGATATTCCCGATAATCATGCCGAAGCCGATAGGGACCAGCAGCAGCGGCTCCCAGTCTTTCTTTATGGCAACAGTGATGAAGGCGATTCCGATGAATATCATCACTATGTGTCCAGGCGTCATATTGGCAAAGCCTGTGTAATGCAGAAACTGCATCAGACTGTCAATAATAGTGCTCATGAGGTTAAGTTTACAGGTTGGTTAACTGTTTGTCCGGGGACTACTGGAGAGTTACGATGACAGCTCCCTCAGGTACAGCGTCTCCTTTGGCAACATTGACAGACACTACTGTTCCTGCAGATTCAGCCTGTATATCATTTTCCATTTTCATGGCTTCGAGCACTGCGACTACCTGGCCTGCCTTCACCGCATCTCCAGGTTTTACGTTGACTGCGATGATTACACCGGGAAGCGGTGATTTCACTGCTTTTCCGCCTGCTGCCGGGGCAGAGGTCTGCACCGGTGCCGGAGTCTGAGTCTGTGCCGGAGATGCCTGTACCGGAGCAGTCTGTATAGGAGCTGCCTGAACTGCCGGCTGTGCTGCAGGGGCTGCTGCCTGGGACTCAAGCTCCACCTGATATGAATTGCCGTTGACTGTTACGTCAGCAATGTTTCCTGAAACTGAATTTACGGCCACATTGTATTCGTTGCCGTTGATTTTGAATTTATACTCCTTCATAAGTAACGCTTATTTTCTTCTGATTGTAATGATATAACTTTCATAGTCATGCACTGTGTCATCGAGATAACGGTGCAGTGCGGCGCCTATTGCCGCATAGATTTCTCCGTTCAGTTCACTGTCAAGCGCCATCGCAATTGCGGCGGCCTCCTCAGGAGCCGGACGGCCTTTTCCTGATGTGTTCTGTCCCGCGCATCTGAGCATTTTCCATGGCTTTTTCCCGGAAATGGACTTGCCTATAAATGTATAGGCAAGATACAGAACTATGAGGACAGCGAACACAACGGTAACAGATACGGCAGTTATGATAAATCCGTGAGGATCCTTGTCTGCCATTTCTGCACTTTTGCGCAGTACCTGCGCCCCTGCTTCAAGCATAGTTGCCGATAACATGAAACCGTTCATAAGCATTGTTTTACAGTGGCAGGTTATCGTGTTTCTTGTAAGGGTTCTCGGCTTTCTTCTCTGCGAGGGATTCAAGTGCCCTGATCACGCGGAAACGTGTGTTGCGCGGCTCGATTACATCATCTATGTAGCCGTAGCTCGCAGCATTGTACGGATTGCAGAACAGATCGTTGTATTCCTGTTTCTTCTGCTCGGCTACCTTTGCGCGTTCTGCCGGATCTTCCATTGCTTTGATTTCCTTTGAATAGAGGATTTCAACGGCTCCTTCGGCTCCCATTACCGCAATGTTTGCAGAAGGCCATGCATAGTTTATGTCGCCCCTTAGCTGTTTGCAGCTCATTACGATATGCGAACCGCCGTATGATTTGCGGAGGGTGACTGTCACTTTCGGTACTGTGGCTTCACCGTATGCGTAAAGCAGTTTTGCACCGTGTACAATGATTCCGCCGTACTCCTGCTGCGTACCGCAGAGGAAACCGGGAACATCGACCAGGGTTACGAGCGGAATGTTGAAGGCATCGCAGAAACGGACGAAGCGTGCTGCCTTGCGTGAGGCGTTGATATCGAGCACTCCCGCGAGAATCTTCGGCTGGTTGGCCACGATGCCGACTGAACGGCCGTTCATGTGGGCGAAACCAATGATGATATTCTTTGCCCAGCTTTTGTGGATTTCAAGGAATTTTCCGTCGTCGACGATGCTGCCGATTACCTGATACATATCGTATGCCTTGTTCGGACTGTCCGGAATTATGTCGTTAAGTGCATCGTCATATCTTCCGGCAGGGTCAGAAGTCGGAACGAAAGGAGCCTGTTCGCGGTTGCTTGACGGAATGAAACTGAGAATGTCCTTTATAATCTGTATTCCCTCATGTTCGTTTTCGGCTGCAAAATGCGCCACACCGCTTTTGGTTGCGTGTACGCTTGCGCCACCGAGGTCTTCCTGGCTGACTGTTTCTCCGGTCACGGTCTTCACTACGCCCGGACCTGTAAGGAACATATAGGATGTGTCCTTGATCATGATGTTGAAGTCCGTCAGGGCAGGGGAGTACACTGCACCTCCTGCACACGGTCCGAAGATGCCGGAAATCTGCGGCACGACTCCGGATGCAAGGATGTTTCTCTGAAATATCTCCCCGAAGCCGGCAAGTGAACAGATTCCTTCCTGGATACGTGCTCCGCCGGAGTCATTCAGTCCGATGCACGGCGCTCCGTTTCTTACCGCCATATCCATGACCTTGCAGATTTTCTGGGCCATCGTCTCCGACAGGGAACCTCCTGTTACGGTGAAATCCTGTGCGAATACATATACAAGGCGTCCGTCGATTGTACCTTGTCCGGTCACTACGCCGTCTCCGTCGAATTTTGTCTTTTCCATACCGAAATTCGTGCAGCGGTGCTGGACGAACATATCGAACTCCTCGAAACTTCCTTCGTCAAGGAGCATGGCAATTCTTTCGCGTGCTGTGAATTTGCCTTTCTGGTGCTGGGCGTCGATTCTCTTCTGGCCTCCTCCCATGCGGGCCTTGGCTCTGCGCTCAACCAGTTCTTTGATTTTTTCCTGTTGGATACTCATAATTTTCTGTCAATTTAGCAGGGCAAATATAATGTTTTTTTTCAGCGGACAAATAGAAACGCACCACATCGGCCGATTTTACGCCACAATGCCGTAAATATGTGGTGAAAAACAGGTATGGTGCTGTTATATATAATAAACGTGTCTGTTGACAAAAAAGAAGGCCGGCTTATGACCGGTCTTCCTTTTTGTTTATGGCTTCATTGTATGATATACATTCTGTACATCGTCGTCTTCCTCGATTCTTTCGATAAGTTTTTCGATGTCTGCCTTCGCGTCTCCTTCAAGCTCTTTCAGTTCCACATTCGGAAGTCTTGTGAATTCGGCTGCAACGAGTTCGTATCCGTTTTCCTCTATATATTTCTGGATATTGTTGAAAGCTGTGAATTCTCCGTAGAGCACGATTTCCATTTCCTCGTTTTCGTTCTCCTCCTCGAAAATTTCCTCTACACCGTAGTCGATCATTTCAAGTTCAAGCTCTTCCAGATCGTATGGCTTGTCGCTCTTCATACGGAACATGCACTTTCTGTCGAACATATAGTCAACGCTGCCTGATGTCCCGAGGGATCCGCCGCTCTTAGTGAAATATGAGCGTACATTTGCCACTGTACGGTTGTTGTTGTCTGTGGCGGCCTCCACAAGTACTGCGATTCCGTGAGGACCGTATCCCTCGAATACAACTTCCTTGTAGTCGCCCTGGTCTTTGTCGCTGGCCCTCTTTATAGCCCTCTCTATGTTGTCCTTAGGCATGTTTTCGCTTCTTGCCGTCTGGATGAGTGCCCTGAGGCGCGGGTTTCCTGTCACATCAGGACCGCCCTGCTTTACAGCTATTGTTATTTCTTTGCCTATCTTGGTGAACACGCGGGCCATGTGGCCCCATCTTTTGAATTTTCTTTCCTTACGGAATTCAAATGCTCTTCCCATGCTGAATTCTAATTTTAATGGTTTTTTCTGTGTTGTCCTTGTCGCAAAATGCTCACAACCAATGAGGTTGCTGCGCTTTTGCTCTGTCGTCCGCCTTGAAACTCCTCCTTAAAATTAGAATTCAGTTCCCAGGCGTTTCAGACTCAGTGTTGTCCTTGTCGCAAAATGCTCACAACCAATGAGGTTGCTGCGCTTTTGCTCTGTCGTCCGCCTTGAAACCCCTCCTTAAAATGTAGAATTCAGTTCCCAGACGGTCCGGACTCAGTGTTGTCCTTGTTGCATATTGCTCACAACCGGTGAGGTTGCTTTAATTTCGGTCGGAAGGACATTATAAAGGCTGACGGTAAGCCAGCCTTTAAATTACTCCGCCTCGATGCGGCTTATATACTTGTCAATTTCCCTTGCAGAAGGAATCTCGGCCATAGGATAGGTGTCCTTGATTTTCTTGTAGAAAGAGAGAGCCTTGTCCTTGTCGCCGGCAGCCTCCGCTGCGATACCTGCCTTAAGAAGATAGTCTGCCGCAAACATATTGTCAGACTTTGCGGCTGCCTTCTCGTATGAACTGATTGCGCCATGAATGTCTCCGAGGTTCGCCTGACAGTCTCCTATGCAGGCAATTGCCCTGGCTGCAAGAATTTCATCCTTTCCCTTGTATGCCTTGAAATATTTGATTGCGTTTTCGTAGTTCCTGAGGTTATACTCGCAGATTCCGGCATAGAAATATACGGATTTACCTGCTTTTGCACCGTATTCGTCAATAATCTGTTCGAAGCCGAGCACATTCCCGTCTCCGTAAAGAGCAAGCGCATAGCTTGTAGAGTCGGCAGCACTGCGGAAATTGGCTTCCGCGAGCGCCATCTGTCCCTGTGCCTCTTCAATCTTAGGCTGGTTGATGAACTTGTGCCAGCAGAAAAAGCCTGCTCCGGCAACCAGAATAACGGCGAGGACCGTGATGAGGAGCTTTATGTTTTCAGTGAAAAACTTCTCCGTCTTTGAAACTGCTTCGGCAACTGCCTCTGCGTTCTCGTTTTTGATTTCTTTAGCCATATTTCTTAGTTTTTATATTGTCATTTCATAGTTGCTCCCGGCAGGGACGGCAAAACAGACGGCAAATTTATGAAAAAATGTACAAACTCGCAATTATTTAACAAAAATGCCTACTTTTGCAGCCCTTTTCTGAAAATGCTCTGTCCGAAAGGCGGACGCAGGACGAAAAAAACGGTTAGTAGTAATTTAAAAAAAGCAAAAAGTTTATGTCAGGCGGTAGTGAATGGACTTGGAACTACAGTTTAATCAGCAAGTTCAAAAGATACGTCAATGCCAGCATAGTGCTGATTCTTTTTACAGTGCTGGCTCTCGTCTGTGCCAATGTCCCGGTTGTCAAGGACTGGTATTTTTCCATTTGGCAGAACCCCGTGTCTCTGTCGGTCGGTGATTTCAATTTTTTCAGTCACGGCGGTCATACTATGACTTTGGCACAGGTCATCAATGATTTTCTGATGGCCATATTCTTCCTTTCCGTAGGACTCGAAATCAAGCGCGAGATAAGAGTCGGGGAACTCTCCACCCGCGAAAAGGCTCTGCTTCCGATTATCGGTGCTTGCGGCGGCATGATTATGCCGGTTCTCCTTTTCTGGCTTTTCTGCCCCGGAGATGCATCGATGCAGCGTGGTCTGGCAATACCAATGGCCACTGACATCGCCTTTTCTCTCGGTGTGCTTTCTGTATTCGGCAAAAGGGTGCCTCCTGGCCTGAAAATATTTCTTGCGGCCCTTGCCGTTGCAGACGACCTCGGCGGCATCATTGTCATAGCGCTGTTCTATTCTTCGCATATCGACGTGTTTTACCTTGCCCTTTCCGCTGTGTGCATAATCATAATGATTGCCGCCAATATCAGTAAAGTAAGGACAAAGGCGTTCTATGTGTGCGTTGGACTGGTTCTTTGGTATATGATGCTCAATTCGGGAATTCATGCAACCATTTCAGGAGTTATAGTTGCTTTCTGCGTACCTGCGACGCTGAAGAAGGGTACAGGCTATTATCTTGAACGCATACGGAAGAATATAAACAGTTTCCCGGTCATTGATGTCGATGCAAGGCATAATACCATAGTCCTTGAAAACAGTCAGATAGCGACTCTCAAAAGCATCGAGTCCGCTGCCGACAAGATGATAAGTCCTCTCCAGGACCTTGAGGATATGCTGCATTTTCCTATAAGTTATATAGTAATCCCTCTGTTCGCTTTTGCCAATGCCGGAATAGATGTTTCACAGATGAGTGTGTCAAGCCTTTTCTCAGGGGTCGGACTTGCTGTCATGGCCGGTCTTGTCGTGGGCAAATTCCTCGGTGTGTTCTCGTTCTCATGGCTCGCTATACGCATGAAAATCGTTTCGCTGCCTGCCGGAACAACTTGGAAGGCCTTTGCCAGCGTCTGCGTCGTCTGCGGAATCGGCTTTACCGTGTCTATGTTCATAGCGGACCTGTCGTATGCCGGACTCGGTGCTGAAGGAGCCGCATACCTGAGTCAGGCGAAACTCGGAGTCCTCTGCGGTTCTGTGATTTCTGCGCTTGCCGGCTGTTTCTTCCTCAGCCGCAATCTTCCCGGAAAGGAAAAATAGCATCCGGCTGAATATATAGAATGGCGGACAGCATAGCAGTCGTTTGCTCTGCGGGCTGTCCGCCATAATATTTGTACGGGCTGCGTTGTCGCGTGTTTATAAGTTGTCAGCAAAAAAATCACCGCCTGCTGTCACGGTTTGCATTCTTTTTATTAATTTTGGAAAAAATTATCTGTGACGCTGCTGTCCCCGTTCCCGGGTTCAGCCGAATGAATTTATGATTAAACATTAAATGGAGCTTTCTTGGCATGAAACATATAGTTTTGCCTGAGGAAATCAACAGAAAGCTTGTCTTCTATCTTGCCATGGAGGAATTCGTGGCAAAGAATATGGAAGATGATGCCTTTTTTCTGTGGCGCGTGGATCCGACTGTGATAATAGGACGGAACCAGGTGCTTGAGGCAGAGGTTAATATGGACTATTGCAAGGAATATGGCGTACAGGTGTACAGAAGGAAAAGCGGAGGAGGCTGTGTCTATGCCGACAGGGGCAATCTGATGATTTCTGCCGTTACAGGCCTGTGCGGAGCTGAAACTGCTTTTGAAAACTATCTCCGCAGGCTGAACGTATTTTTGTCCGGCCTCGGATTCGATTCATCGCTCTCGGGAAGGAATGACATTCTTGTAGAAGGCCGGAAAGTGTCGGGAAATGCGCTCCAGATGCTTCCGGACAAGAGCATTGTGCATGGTACCTTGCTTTATGATACGGATCTCGATGCAATGGAGCGGGCAATAAGACCTCCTGAGGAAAAACTGTCAAGGCATGGAATAAAATCCGTGCGGCAGCGTGTGGCCAATCTTGCTGAATTTCCTGCCGGAATGTCGGGAATCAATAGTATGGCTGACCTTATGGGACGCCTTGCCGCATTTTTCGGAGGCGATACTGTTGTGCTGTCGGATGAGGATGTCAGAAAGATAGAGGAAATCGAGTCCGGCTATCTCGATCCGGATTTTATATGCGGAAAAATATGAATAATAATGATAAAAAGATTTATATGGAAAACGAAGAATGCCTCAAGACCTGCCTGTATGACCGGCATATCGCCCTCGGTGCGCAGATGAGCCCTTTCGGAGGCTTTATCATGCCGATTCAGTATTCATCCATAACAGATGAGCACAATGCCGTCAGAAATGCGGCCGGTATGTTCGACGTGTCCCACATGGGCGAGATAACAGTTAGCGGACCTGATGCGGAGAAATTTGTCAATCATATCTTTACCAATGATGTCATCGGCATGCCGTGCGGAAAGATTCTTTACGGGATGATGCTCTATCCGGACGGAGGAACTGTCGATGACCTGCTTGTTTACAAGGAATTTGCGCCTGACAGCTATTTCCTTGTGGTGAATGCGTCGAACATCTCCAAGGATTATGAGTGGATATGCGCTCAGGCCGAGGGGTATGATGTAGAGCTTGTCAACTGTTCGGATTCATGGTGCGAGATTGCTCTCCAGGGTCCGGAGGCCGAGAAAGCCATGGGCGGAGTCCTGAATCTTCCTGAGGCCGCTGAGCTTGCTTTCTATACATTCTGCAACTGCATCTGGAACGGAGAGAGGCTGACAGTGAGCCGTACAGGCTATACCGGCGAGGACGGATTCGAGATTTACGGTTCATGCGAAGCAATATGCCGCATTTGGGATATTCTGCTTGAGGCCGGAGTCGCCCCGTGCGGTCTCGGCTGCCGCGATACTCTGCGTTTCGAGGCGGGACTTCCGCTGTACGGCCATGAACTGAGCGAGACAATCACTCCTCTGGAGGCCGGTCTGGGAATGTTCGCAAAGGTAGATGCAAAAGAAGAATTTATCGGAAGAAGCGCTCTCGCCGCACAGAAAGAGGCCGGGCTGTCACGCAAGCTTGTCGGCATAGAGCTTCATGACAAGGCCATTCCGCGCGCAGGCTATCCTGTGGAGGCTGACGGGGTGCAGATCGGGACCGTGACTACCGGCTACCGTTCCATTTCAACAGACAGAAGCGTGTGTGTGGCTATGGTAGACAAGGATTATGCTGCACTCGGCACTCCGGTGGAAATAAGAATACGCAGGAAAGTATTTCCGGGCACGGTATGCAAAAAACGTTTTTATGCAACTAACTATAAAAAGTAATACTATTATGGCAAAAACAGTAGAGGGACTCCGTTACAGCGAGTCTCATGAATGGGTGAAAGTGGATGGAAACATTGCTGTCATCGGCATCACGGATTTCGCGCAGAAGGCAATGGGAGCCATTTCCTATGTGGATATGCCTGATGTGGATGATGAGTTTGCACAGGGGGAGGAATTCGGTGCAGTCGAGAGTGTAAAGGCTGCCAGCGACCTTTATTGTCCTGTTTCCGGTGTCGTTGTGGAAGTCAATGAGGAGTTGGGAGATGCACCTGAGCTTCTGAACGCAGACGCTTTTGAAAACTGGATCATCAAGGTGGAAATGAGCGAGCCTTCCGAGCTGGAAGAACTGCTGGATGCCGCCGCCTACGACGAATTGTGCAACAAAGCCTGACGGTAGGACTATGGCTTTCGCATATTTCCCTCATACAGATGAGGATATACGCCTGATGCTTGACCGTATCGGAGTAAATGGACTTGAAGACCTTTACTCTGATGTTCCGGCAGATGTGATATATAATAAGGAGTACGGACTTCCTGATTCCATGTCGGAAATGGAGGTCCGCCGTTATTTCAGAGGACTTGCTGCAGAAAACAGGAAGATGCTGTGCCTGTGCGGTCTTGGTGCATACGACCATTATTCTCCTGCCGTTGTCGCCTCACTGATTTCCCGTGGAGAATTTCTTACGGCATACACTCCTTATCAGCCTGAGGTCTCCCAGGGGACTTTGAGGTATATCTTCGAGTTCCAGAGCATGATAGCCGAACTTACCGGCATGGATTGCGCCAATGCCTCTATGTATGACGGTCCGACTGCCGCAGCCGAGGCTGTGATGATGGCCCTGGCTTCTGCGAAGAAAAAGAACAGGGTGCTTCTTTCCGAAGGTCTTCTTCCTCAGGTAATAGAGACGATAAAGACCTATGCCATGTATCACGGTGCGGAAATCGGCATGATTCCGTGTGAGGACGGGGAAACCTCGCTTGCCTCCATGAAGGCAAGCCTTGCTGCCGGAGATGTGGCCGGAGTGCTTGTCCCGGGCATTAACCGTTACGGTATAATAGAGAATCCTGAAGGTTTTGCCGAGGCCGTGCATGGTGTCAAGGCTCTGTTCATGATGTATTCCGATCCTTCGTCCCTTGCCGTTCTTAAGACACCCGGCGAATGGGGTGCTGACATAGTATGCGGTGACGGGCAGAGTCTTGGCATTCCGCTTTGCTTCGGCGGCCCGTATGTCGGTTTCCTTGCCTGCCGCAAGGAGTATCTGCGCAAACTGCCCGGCAGAATCGTCGGAGCGACTGAGGATGTGGACGGTAAACGTGCCTTTGTACTTACAATCCAGGCGCGCGAGCAGCATATCCGCCGCGAGAAAGCCACGAGCAACATCTGTTCCAACCAGTCGCTGATGGCCCTGTATGTCACTGTATATATGTCCCTTATGGGACCGTCCGGACTAAAGGAGGTCAATGCCCTGTCATACGGCGGTGCGCATTATCTGCATGATGCCCTTATCGGTACCGGACTTTTCTCCGAGGCATTTGCCAAGCCTTTCCTGAAGGAATTCACGCTCAGAACTTCCGTTCCTGCGGAAGAACTGCAGAAGTCTCTGGAGGAGATCGGGGTATTCGGTGCCGTCCAGGTGGGTGAATCCCTTGTGAATTTCTGTGTTACCGAAAAGGCCGGAAAAGCGGACCTTGACATGGTTGTTGAACATCTAAAACGCACTTTTCTGGTATGAAATATTACGACAAACTGATTTTTGAATTGTCAAAGGAGGGGAGGAAAGGATATTCCCTTCCTGTCTGCAGATGGCCGGCTTCCGTGGACGGGATTCCCGACGGACTCAGGCGCAGTTCCGCACCGGAACTTCCGGAAGTCAGCGAGCCTGATGCGGTAAGGCATTACACTAATCTGTCCCAGATGAATTTCGGCGTGGATTCCGGCTTTTATCCGCTCGGAAGCTGTACGATGAAATATAATCCGAAAATCAACGAGGAGATTGCCGCAATGCCTGATTTCGCAGGCCTGCATCCTCTGCAGCCGGCTTCTTCCGTACAGGGCGTGCTGAGGCTTTACAAAGAACTTTCGGAGGCGCTTTCCGCTATCACTGGAATGGCGGAATTTACCCTGAATCCTTTTGCAGGGGCGCATGGCGAGCTTACCGGACTTATGGTGATACGCCGCTACCATATCTCCCGCGGAGATTTAAAGCGTACGAGAATCATTGTCCCTGACAGTGCCCACGGTACAAATCCTGCTTCTGCAGCTGTCTGCGGTCTTGAGGTCGTACAGGTCAAGTCCAATGCGGACGGCCTTGTGGATGTGGAGGATCTGAAGCCGCTTCTGGACGATACGGTTGCTGGAATAATGATGACCAATCCGAATACCCTCGGACTTTTCGAGAAGGATATAAAGGAAATCGCCGCTCTGGTGCATGCCTGCGGAGGACTTCTGTATTATGACGGTGCGAATATGAATCCGCTTCTCGGTGTCGTGCGTCCCGGTGACATGGGTTTCGATGTGATGCACCTCAATCTGCACAAGACGTTCTCTACACCCCACGGCGGAGGCGGTCCGGGTGCCGGTCCTGTGGGTGTCGCCGCACATCTTGTGTCCTGCCTTCCTGTGCCTAAGGTTATCGTAAAAGAGGACGGAACTCTTGGAATCGAAGATGAATCCGGCAATGCTTGCGGAAGAATCTCAGGATTTATGGGCAATTTCGGAGTGCTTTTGCGCGCATATACCTATATATTGATGCTCGGAAAGCAGAATGTGAAAATGGCAGGCCCGCTTTCCGTGCTTGGAGCCAATTATATCAAGGAGTCGCTGAAGGATTGCTACAGGCTTCCTATAAATTCTGTCTGCAAGCATGAGTTCGTTTTTGACGGCCTTGCCGACCATGAGTCCGGTGTCACGACTCTGGATGTGGCCAAGAGACTGCTTGACTACGGCTTCCATGCCCCGACGATCTACTTCCCTCTGCTGTTCCACCAGTCCATTATGATAGAGCCTACCGAGACTGAGTCCAAGGAGACTCTGGATTCTTTTATCGGGGTTATGAGAACGATTGCAGCTGAGGCGTCGTCCGATCCGGAGCTGGTGAAATCCGCTCCGCATGCTTCTCCCGTCAGACGTCTTGACGAAGTGCGGGCTGCACGCCAGCCGTTGCTGACCTACAGGGATTTTATACATTGCTGCGAGAAATGAAGATAATAATTATCGGTGCCGGCCCCGGAGGATATGAGACTGCCCTGACTGCCGCCAAAAGGGGAGTGAAGGTTACGCTCATTGAATCCGGCCGGCCTGGCGGCACCTGCCTGAATGAAGGCTGTATACCTACAAAGGCATTCTGCCGCCATGCAGCCATTCTTGACGAACTGTCGGGCGCTTCCGCTTTCGGAATTTCGGACCTTGACTACAAGTTCGACTTCAGGAGCGTCAGGCAGAGAAAGGATGCCGTTGTCGCGCAGCTGCGTTCCGGTGTTGAAGGTCTGCTCGGACATAAACTCATCGATTTCGTACGCGGAAAGGCAAGCTTCAAGGACTCCCGTACCGTGTGCGTCGAGTCTGACGGTGAGGTTCTGGAGTTTACCGGTGACTATATAATAGTCGCGACCGGTTCCGTGGCTGCATCGCTTCCTGTGCCCGGAGCTGATTTGCCGGAAGTCCTGACTTCCCGTGAAATGCTTGACCTCGAAGAGGTCCCGGGACGCCTTTGTGTTATCGGAGGAGGTGTCATCGGGCTTGAAATGGCTTCTGTTTTCCGCAGTTTCGGCAGCGAAGTGACGGTTCTGGAATATTTCAAGGACATATTGCCGCGATATGACCAGGATCTTGCCAAACGTCTGAAACAGTCTCTTGGCAAGAGAGGCATAACAATCAATACACAGGCTGAGGTTATACGTATAGACCGGAAAGCCGGAGCCTGCGAAGTTACATTCGTGCGCAAGGGAAAGGAGGAGAAGGTGGAATGCGACAAGGTGCTCATGGCTGTAGGCCGCAAGGCCAATACGGCTTCCCTCAATCTTGAGGAAGCCGGAATTTCGTTCGGTCCCAAAGGAATATCTGTCAATGAGTTCATGCAGACAAATATTCCTCATATTTATGCGGTCGGAGATATAAACGGCCGCATGATGCTTGCTCATGCAGCCGTTTATCAGGGGCTTGTGGCTCTTGACCATATAATGGGAATCAGCAGCGGAATCGACCTGTCCGTGATGCCCTCGGCAGTGTTCACCAGTCCGGAGGCCGCGAGCGTCGGCATGACAGAGGAGGAATGCAAGGCTGCAGGAATTGCAGTCAAGTGCCTCAAATCATTCTTCAGGGCCAACGGCAAGGCCGTTGCAATGGGGGAAACCGAGGGGTATTGCAAACTCATTGTTTCTGACGACCCGTCCGGGCGTATTCTCGGCTGTCATCTGATCGGTCCTCATTCCGCGGACATTGTTCATGAGGCCTGCGCCATGATTACGCGGGGCGCATCACTGGATGATCTACGCAGTGTAATACATGCACATCCGACTTTGGCCGAAGTGCTCCAGAGTGCGGCGCACTCCTGAGCACTTAAGGCCTTAGGCCGCTTCCTCCCTGCAGTGTAATGGTCTCTCCGGTCACATAGGCCGCATCTTCCGAAGCAAGGAACACACAGACACGTCCGATGTCTTCCTTAGGATCCGCGAAGTGTCCGAGAGGAATTCCCTGTATTGTCTTTGCATACAGGTCAGGATAATGCTCTTTCCACTCCTGCAGGCTTTCTGTCATGGCAAGGGGACATACGACGTTTACTCTTACTCCGTCCGGTCCCCATTCTGCCGCCGCAACCCTTGACATTCCCCTTATGCCTTCTTTGGCAGCAGCATAGGAAGACTGGCCGAGCTTGCCGAAAAGTCCTGCTCCTGATGCGAAATTTATTACCGAACCCTTTGTCTCCTTAAGATAAGGGAAGCATTCGCGCATATAGAAGAATGCGGCATAAAGTCCGGAATTTATGGCGAGGGCGAAATCCTCTTTCGTGTGCTCCACGAGCGGAAGGCCTGACTTTGATACCTGGGCATTGTTGATCAGGGTATTTATTTTGCCGAAGCTGCTGATTGTCTTGGCTACTACATTCTTGATTGCCTCCTCGTCGGCACCGTCAGCCGCAATCGGAAGCACACGCACGCCGTAGTCGCGCTCAAGATTTTCCTTGGCTGCAATCAGCCTCGATTCCGTCCTTCCTGTGATGACCAGGTCGGAGCCTTCTGCTGCAAATGCCTGTGCAAGGCCGTAGCCGATTCCTTTTCCGCCACCTGTTATAATGGTGACATTTCTTTCCAAGCGTTTCATTCTTTAGTTGTTTTTTAAAATACGTTGTCCTTAGAAAACTGTTTAGAAAATTTGATAAAGATCCAGGCAGTTTCTATACATTTATTTCTCCACCTGTGAGATAGCTCAGAACTTCGACCAAAAGACTGATGCCTATAATTACTGCAAGCCACATAATTTTTTAGTTTTTATCTGAGGCAAAGATAGCGGCTCATTGTGCCAAAGCGCGGTACAGTTGGTCGATTATATAAAAAATCAGGCACATTTTGTCCGCAAATGCCGCCAGGGCCCCCGAAACGCTGTTGTGCCATTGCGGATTATTGTGCCTGATTCTCAAATCAAACCTGTCTGCAGAGTCTTTTCAGCAGCGCAGGATCTTTTTCTGTCATTTCTTTGATTTCGATATGTGTACATACCTCCTCGCTGAGCTGTATGGAAGTGGAGCCTGTGTCAGCAGGATCCCAGGTCAGCAGCACCACATGAGTCTTAAGGGCTTTCAGTTTTCTTGCCAGCATTTCATGGTCGGCATCTCCGCTGATGAGCACCACATAGTCGAAGTCGCGGTAAAGTGTCAGTTCGTATGTGTCCAGGGCAAACCATGTATCTATCCCTTTTTCTATGACAGTCATCCCTCTGTTGCCCTGTATTTCCTTCAGGTGTTTGTAATGTATTATTACGTCATTCTCTATGAGAGAGTCCTCGAACAGCCTTTCCGAGAAAAGCAGGTGCTTGCTCTGGGCGTCATTGACTCTGTACCTGCCTCTGTAATAATGGCTTTCCGTAATGAAAAGTTTGTTGCTTTCAATCCTGTCTATTTTTCCTATTATTTCAGTAATGAATCTGAAAAGGGCACTGATGTTTATGTTCAGCTTGAATTTCTGCTGCAGTGCTTCATTGATTTTGGCGAAATATCCTCCGTCAATGAAGACTCCGATTGACTTGTTTTCGAGATTTGCCATTTATGTAAGCTTTAATGTTCAACAAAGGTCATTTCATCGAGCAAATGTCCCGCACCGGCCACCTTGTCAATGATAAAGAGTACATAGCGTATGTCGAGGGCAATGTTGCGGCATATTTCAGGGTCGAAAACGAGGTCGCTCATTGTTCCCTCCCACACGCGGTCGAAATTGATTCCGATGAGATTTCCTTCTGCGTTGATTACCGGACTGCCTGAGTTTCCGCCGGTCGTATGGTTGGTCGCTATGAAGCATACAGGCATTTCTGACGCTCCTCCTGCCCATTTGCCATAGTCCTTGGCTGCATACAGGTCTCTGAGCCTTTGCGGTATATTGTAGTCGAATATCTCGGGATTGTCTTTCTGCATTATGCCGGCAATTGTTGATGACGGACAATATGTCACGCCGTCGGAAGGGGAGTAGCCCTGCACATGGCCGTATGCGACTCTCAGTGTCAGATTCGCGTCCGGATAAAACGAGGTACGGCCTTCAGTTCCGTTGACTGCTTCCGCATATTCCATCTGGCCGCGCATATAGCTGCGGTAGGCAATCATAAGTCTGCTGTCGATTTCCTGGATATGCGGGCGTACAGCTTCATTGTACCATTGGGCGAAAACCGAATGGAAAATGTATGCAGGGTCGTTGAGCACCTTGTCCTTGTCTTCTGCTCCAAGGCCTGCAACCGTGCCTTCATCAGCGAAAATGGAACTTGTAAACAAGGCTTCCTCCCAGGCTTCGGCGTTTCCGTAGGACGAAATCTGATTCCTGAACCATTCAGGCTTGAGACTGTCGTCCATATTCTTGTCATACTCTGCAATCAGGGCAGCAAAACATTCCTTGTCTATAGGAAGGTAATAGTCTTTGTAGAATGTCCCTGCCGTTTCATTCAGTTTTTCCTTTGAAAAACTATCGTCATTGTATAGCCTGGCTACAGATGCTGCAAAATTTGTCAATTCCACTGCACGGATTGATTCCGCATAATAATCGGCTGCATAGCTGTACGGCTCCAGTGCCGCGTAAAGTTTTGCTATCGTGTCCGTAAGTCCTTCATATCCGCTTCCTTTTGCCCATTCTGAAAATGCCGTTTCATATTCCCTCTTTACCTCTGCCGTATTCATTTTGCGCAGTCCCTTTGCCTCTCCCTGCCATTTTTTCCAGGCGTTGGCCACTGTCGCATTTTTGGAGGAGTACCTTATGCGTATGTCCTGGCTCTGTTCCATATATTTCTTCTGTATGCCGAGCCTGATTGTACGCAGACGGATTTTGTGCGGGTCGGATATTTCTCCGATGTATTTTACCGCTTCCGAATGGATGTATTCCTGGGTTCGTCCGGGAAAACCGTAAATGAATGTAAAATCTCCCTCTTTTACTCCGTCCAGCGAGATACTGAAATATTTTTTCGGCCTGTACGGCACATTGTCGGGCGAATATTCAGCAGGATTGTTGTCTTTATCTGCATATATGCGGAACATGGAGAAATCGCCCGTATGGCGTGGCCACATCCAGTTGTCCGTATCTCCTCCGAATTTGCCGACAGATGATGGCGGTGCGCCGACAAGGCGGACATCACCGTATTCCCTGTAAACGAACAGGAAATACTGGTTTCCGTAATACAGAGACTCGACTATTGCCCTTATGCCCTGTTCCTTGCATGATACGCTTTCTATGAGGTTCTCGGAATTTTTTCTGACAACAGCAGTTCTCTCTTCTTCCGGCATATTCTCCGTGCAGCCGTTGAGAACAGCTGCCGTGACATCTTCCATTCTGTCAAGAAAACTTACGCTCAGACCTTTGTTCGGCAGTTCCTCATCACGGCTCATGGCCCAGAATCCGTCCCTAAGATAGTCATGCCCGACGCTGCTGTGCTTCTGTATCTGGCCGTAGCCGCAGTGGTGATTTGTCAGAAGAAGTCCTTCAGGAGAAATCAGTTCTCCTGTGCATCCGCGCCCGAAAAGCACGACCGCATCTTTCAGCGATGCCTGGTTGATGCTGTATATGTCCTCTGCGCTCAGCCTGAATCCCTTGGCCTGCATATCTCCGATACGTTCCGATATAAGCGACGGAAGCCACATTCCCTCGTCAGCATAGACTGAAAGAGAGACTGCTGCAGCGGCAATAATGGTAGTGATGATTTTTTTCATTGGTCTGACTGTGTTGTATTGTTGTTTGTAAGCCCTTCATAATCGAACATTCTTCTGTAATGCTCAGCTTTCTTTTCCAGAGCGAGTGGGAAAGCGCGTGACGAGGACGGCATTCGCCAGAAACGGATTTTGCGCTCCTTGATGCAGCCTTTTTTATCTGGAGGGCATTGCAGAGTGAATTCCGTCATTCCTCCGACAGGAGGCTGGACGCAGCCGAAAGTCTCCGCAATCACATCAGTGGCTTTCTGGCCCGTCGTGACAATTGCCCTGCACTCCGGAATCATAGAAAGAAGCGCGGGAATATCCGTGGGAGTCACGACTTCAAGGAATTTGTCCGAGGCATTGTCTTTGAGTCTGCGTACTTCGCATGCCGTGTCGTAGAGCGCTATTCCTTTGGCTGTGCAGAATTCCGTGATTCTGTCTTTGTCGAATGACGCTTTGGGGACTCTGCCTGACGGCTTGTCAGGAAATTTCAGAAAATGTTCTTTGTCTCCGAAGAATATGTGGCCAACGATACGCCACATATCGTTTATGAAATTGGGGTAAAAGAAATCCATGGACCACCTTTCCTTTTTGGGAGGAAAGCTTCCGAGCATCAGAATCCTTGCCCCTGCGGGCAGAAAAGGTTCAAGCGGATGTTGCTCAACAGGTATTATGTCCGTTTCCATATCAGATTCCTTATTTTTACAAAAATACAAAAAAGTTAGACTCGTCATACCCTCAAATAAAAAGAATTGCCTTTATACCGGTATGGACAGACAGTACGGGAGCGGCATGCTTGAATCTTGCGCGTCAACGTCAAATACAAAAGTGCGGAATTCAACCCGCACTTTTTAAAGAAAAATGCGGATTTGTTTCCGCACTTTTGTGTCTTTGCAACAAAAACGTATTAAATGGAACAATTGTACGACCTGTATTCCAGAAAACTGAAGACCGTAACCACCGGTTTTGTGCGTTACCTATATGAGAAAATCAATTGGGATTCCCGTCTTATTGTCATTATGGGCGCAAGAGGAGTCGGCAAAACCACATTGGTGCTCCAGCACATCCTTATGACAGAAACAAGGAAAGAGTCGCTGTATGTGGCAGCAGATAACACCTATTTTGCTGCCAACTCTCTTTACGATACTGCTGCCAAGTTTGCCCGCCAGGGAGGCAAAGTGTTATATATCGACGAAATACATACATATCCGGACTGGTCCAAAGAGGTAAAGATGATGTATGACTATCTTCCGGAACTGAAGGTCGTGATAACAGGCTCATCTATTCTCGAACTTCTCAAAGGAGCAGACGCAGACCTTAGCAGAAGGGCAATCAGATATACACTCGAAGGCCTTTCGTTCCGTGAATACCTGAACTTCACTCTCGGATTGAATCTTCCAGTATATACTCTTGACGAAATAATCGATGGAAAGGTCGAACTTTTCGGTGAAGTCAAATATCCGCTTGCACATTTCAAGGAATACCTGAGCAAAGGATATTTCCCTTTCTTTAAAGAAGATGACTATTATCAACGGTTGGAAAATGTTATCAACCAGACAATGGAAATAGATATCCCGACCTATGCCAGAATGAATGTCTCGGCAGTACGCAAACTAAAGCAGCTTCTGTATGTAATCTCACGCAGCGTACCGTTCAAACCGAATTTCGCTGAAATCGGCCGGGCAATATCTGCTGACAGAGGTACGGTGGCCGACTATATGGTATATATGGAGAAGTCAAAACTTATAAGGCAGTTGAATTATGCTCCTGACGGAATGGAACTCGTCCAGAAAGTGGATAAAATCTATCTCGGCAACACTTGCTTCATTTATGCCGTCGCTGACGGGAATCCGGAAATCGGCAATATAAGAGAAACTTTTTTCACAGTGCACTATGTGTAAACAACAAGGTGATGGCCTCGCATACAGCGGACTTCCTTATTGGCGGGTACACATTTGAAGTTGGCGGAAAATCAAAAAGACAAAAGCAAATCAAGGGTACAGAAGATGCTTTTGTCGTAAAAGACGATATTGAAAACGCCTATCTCAACATTTTGCCTTTATGGTCATTCGGATTCAACTACTGATGCCTTATACACAGAAAACATAGGACCGATTCCAAAGGTCCATTTCGCAAAGGATTGCTACTGAGCCGGATTCGGCTTTCAGACTGACGGAAACAAAGAAGGCGGCCCGAAAGTCAGCATGGACCTTCGGGCCGCCCCCTTTAAAATAGGCGGAACCGTAAGCCGGTTTCTGTTTTATCCTGCCATTTATCTACGCAACCTACCCCCTGGCGGAAGCGGGCCGCCTCCCAGGCCGCATGGCCTTGCCAGTATATTTGGTCTTGCAGGCTCTGGTGCCGTACCCGCATGACGTCGCCGCCCTGCGTCGTGAGCTCTTGCCTCACGTTTTCACCCTTGCCCTTGCGGGCGGTAATTTTCTGTTACGGCATCCGTAAGATTACTCCCACCTGTGCTTTCCACAGCAGAGCGCCCTTTCCTGTCCGGACTTTCCTCACCCCGCGAGGGGCGCGACAGGTCATTCCGCCTTTATTTGTATCCGAGCTTGCGCTCCCTTCTGTCATTCCTTGCATTTATCTTCTGTATATCCTTTTCCAATGCAGGAGTTATGTCCGCGCAGGTCTTGTGGCACTGCATCGAGCGCGAATACATCCTTCCTATGCAGAAATTGCTGTGCTCGCAGGCGCTGCAATGATTCTCGTCATCGCGCATTTTGTTCACGAAATCCGTGTCCTCCAGAACGGCACGGCCCATCTGCAGCAGCGGAAATCCGAGGTCGATTACCTTGTCCGCACCTTTGCGGTCAACCACTCCTCCGACATATACAAACGGAAAATCAGGCATTGCCTCCCTGAACTTCAGCGCGTCCTCAAGGAAGAACAGCTTTTTGAAAGGAACCGTAGGGGACACTATCTTGCCTCCTATAAGCACACCGAGTTTGAGCCACCACTGACGCCACGGGAAATAATGCACAAAAGTCTTTACCGGGAACTCACCGCGCATCACATACATAGGATGCCTGCTCACGAAACCGCCGGACAGAACGATAGCTTCGACGCCGAGACTGCGCAGTTCCTTTGCCACTTCAATCAGTTCATCCGTCTCCTGACCGCCTTTGAAACCGTCCCTTGTGTTAAGTTTGGCGAAAATTGCCACCTTGCCTTTGCCTGCCTTGACCGCTTCGCTAACGCACATACGCATGAAACGCATCCTGTTTTCAAGGCTGCCTCCGAATTCGTCCCTCCTGTGGTTGGTGTATGGCGACAGGAACTGCGAAATCAGGTAGCCGTGTCCGGCATGAAGCTCTACTGCGTCAAAGCCTGCCTTTATGGCCAGCCTTACCGCATCGCCGTAGGCTTTTGCCACTTCTTCGATCTGCGCCCTGTTCATTTTCTGTACAAAGGTCGGGGAGTAGAGGTTGAAGCCGCGGCTTGCTCCCAGCGGTGTACATCCGCAGATGCGCCTGTGTGACATGTTTCCGCAGTGCCCGAGCTGTATGGAGGCCTTTGCCCCCTCTGCATGGACGGCATCTGTAAGCTCTTTCAGTTCAGGCACAATCTCCTCTCTCATCCAGAGCTGGCTTTCAAAAGACAGACCGCTTTGGCATACTGCCGCATAGGCCACTGTAGTCATGCCTATGCCTCCGCGCGCTACAGCCACATGGTAGTCGAACAATTCTTTTGACGGCCTGTTCCCCGGGCACATGGCTTCGAATGCCGCGGAACGCACGGTTCTGTTCCTCAGTTCGAGAGAACCTATTTTATAAGGTGTAAACAATTTACTCATAGTATAATTGGATTGTTGCCTCTACCAAATGAACGGTATAAGGTATTTTTTGTGCAATTTCTTGTATTCTTCACCGAATTCCTGTTCATATTTGGCCGTGAGCGACTTTGCGCGCGGGCCAAGGTTGGCGAAGGTCCACAATGCGAACAGCAGACCTGCAGGAGACCAGGTGAGGATGGCATATCCGGTCCATTCAGTAAGCTCCCCGAAATAGTTGGCCGACGTCACATATTTGTAGAAACCTTTGCGCGGAATATAGTGCTTTGTATCCCCAGGCTTTCTGAGATGCCGGATTACGTAGTCCGAATGAAGGTTTATAAGCATTCCGGAGAAGAATACGATTGTTCCGAGGATGAACTGCGGGGACTTGAACCAATCCAAGGTATATGTTCCTGCCGCAGCCTCTTCAAAAAGCCAGCCTGCAATCAGATATGCATTTATTGTGTTGAATATGCAGCCCATAAGCATTATGACAATCGGCATCCTGCTTTTGCCTCTCATGAGCAAAGGGAAGATGAACGACCTCTGGAAATAATGCAGAAGGAAGAGTCCCGACATGACATACAGCACGGCAGGTGAATTGCCTGTGTCTGCTCCGGAGCCGGCGAAGCGCAGGGTATAGTAAAGCATGAACAGGAAGGCGGGACACTCCATAAGCACCCATGCGGTCTTGTTGCTTATCTGCTTTCCCCAGTTTGATGACGACAGATAGCCGTAGCCTGCCTTGAGATAAAAAAGGGCGATGAATACGATTACGGCCGTCACGGCCATGCAACTCATTATTATATAATATGTATTCATATTGTATCGTGTTTGGTGATTCGACAAAAACGAGTGCAAAGGTAATAAAGATTTTTTCAAATCAGTTTTTTTGACTACTTTTGTGCCCCTGTTAGAGAACAAATTTTACCTTATGAACACAAAATACGTTTTCGTTTCAGGTGGTGTCGCCTCGTCTTTGGGCAAAGGCATAATTTCAGCTTCCCTTGCAAAGCTTCTTCAGGCAAGAGGCCTCAGGGTGACAATCCAAAAGTTCGATCCTTATATCAACATAGACCCCGGTACATTGAATCCGTATGAGCACGGGGAGTGCTACGTCACGGAGGACGGTGCAGAGACTGACCTTGACCTTGGCCACTATGAACGCTTTCTCGGAGTGCATACTTCCAAGGCCAACAATGTGACTACCGGAAAAATATATTATACTGTAATAAACAAGGAACGTGAGGGCGCATATCTCGGCAAGACCGTGCAGATTGTGCCTCACATTACTGACGAGATCAAGCGCCGTATGCTTCTTCTCGGCAAGAGCGGCAAATATGACATCGTTATTACCGAAATCGGCGGAACGGTCGGCGATATGGAGTCCCAGCCTTTCGTCGAGGCTGTGCGCCAGCTCCAGTGGGAATTGCCCGAGGAAGACTGCGTTACAATACACCTTACCCTTGTTCCTTATCTGAGCGCTGCGAAGGAACTCAAGACCAAGCCTACGCAGCATTCCGTGCAGGCACTTCAGCGTGCCGGTGTGCAGCCGGATATTATCGTGTGCCGCACAGAACATGAGCTGACTCCTGAACTGAGGCGCAAAATGGCCCTGTTCTGCAATGTGAAGCCGGGCCGTGTGATCCAGTCAATAGATGCTCCTTCGATATATGAAGTTCCTCTCAATATGGCGGCTGAAAAGCTCGATGAGCTTGTGCTCGACCATTTCGCCCTGCGCGGGCTTCCTGCTCCTGACCTTACAAAGTGGAATGCCTTCCTCGGAAAGCTGAACAATCCGAAAGATACGGTGGACATAGCGCTTGTCGGCAAGTATGTCGAGCTTCAGGATGCGTACAAGTCTATTCTTGAGTCGTTTGTGCACGCAGGGGCGGCCAATGAATGCAAGGTCAGGGTACACAGCGTCCACAGCGAATATCTCAATGAGGGGAATGTGGATGAACTGCTTTCGTCTATGGACGGAGTTCTTGTCGCTCCGGGCTTCGGCGAAAGGGGACTGGAGGGAAAGGTTGTGGCCATACGTTATGCGCGTGAGCATAATCTGCCTTTCTTCGGAATCTGCCTCGGAATGCAGATGTGCGTCGTGGAATTTGCAAGAAATGTCCTCGGACTCAAGGATGCCGTATCGCGCGAGGTAAATCCTCAGACTTCCACTCCTGTCATAGACCTTATGGAAGACCAGAAAAGCACGACCATAAAGGGAGGCACAATGAGGCTCGGCGCATATGCCTGCAGCATCAGGGAAGGCTCCCTTGCCCATAAGATATATGGCTCTGCCATGATTTCAGAACGCCACAGGCACAGATATGAGTTCAACAATGATTATCTTGCTGCAATGGAGGCGGCGGGAATGAAGGCTTCCGGAAGAAACCCTGAGACTGGACTCGTGGAAATCGTCGAGATTCCTACTCATCCGTTCTTCATCGGCGTGCAGTTCCATCCTGAGCTGAAAAGTACGCCAGAGCATCCTCAGCCGATTTTCGTGGCTTTCGTCAAGGCTGCTCTCGAACATAAGTTCGGCAGATAATGCGCCTGTCAGGAATCATATCCATGCTTTTGCTCACCTTTGCAGTTGCCGGCTGCGCAGATGCGAAGGTGAGGCATTATGTGCTTGAGACTGTTGCGGAATACCCGCACGATGCGGAGTCATACACTCAGGGACTGTTCTTTTACGGAGGACAAATGTATGAAAGTACCGGACAGCACGGGAAATCCACTTTCAGAAAGGTGGACCTGGCTACCGGGAAAGCCGAAAGGCGGATCGACTTCGACCGGAAATATTTCGTGGAAGGCTCGTCAGTGCTTGACGGGGAACTGTTCATCCTGACGTGGGAGAGCCGTGTGGCCTTTGTCTATGATGCGGAGACTCTGAAATACAAGACTACTTGGAAATATCCGAGGGAGGGCTGGGGCCTTGCGACAGACGGCAGGCAGCTCATAGCCTCCGACGGCTCTGCAACCCTGTATTTCATGGATTCACGTTTCAATGTAAAGCGCAAAGTCCAGGTCACTTTGAACGGCCGTCCCGTTACTCTGCTGAATGAACTCGAATGGATCGACGGCAAGATATGGGCTAATGTCTATACGTCTGATGAAATAGTGATAATCGATCCTAAGGACGGAAAGGTCACAGGTGTCATTGATTGCCGCGGCCTGCTTCCGCGTGCCCTCCGCACACCGGATACTGATGTGCTGAACGGAATTGCGTATAATCCTGAGTCTGGAAAGATTTATATGACCGGGAAGAACTGGCCAAAGCTGTATGAAATAAAGCTGGTTGAAAAGTAGCCTTGTTTCATCACAATGGCCTATATGAGAAGACAAACGGATTTTGAGACTGTCTGACAAGTCTTATTTCAGCGATTTCATCCCCGATGGAATTAACTCTGACGGGTGTGGTTTCCGATTTCGTGGACTTGATGGACGTCCTTTTGCCAAATAAGATTTTTTGCTGGGGTGCCCGATGTTTCGGGCTGAGATTATACCCGTTGAACCTGATGCGGTTAGTACTGTCGAAGGGAAATGCGAATCTCATGCGCTGCATTGCGCTGCCCTTGCATAATGTATAAAATTATGCGAGGTTTTTTCTTATGTACGGCGCTGTGTGCGCTGTTTCCGGGAATCGTACAAGGTGCGGAGCCCGAAGGCACGTCCGAAAAACTGGACAGTGCGGTTGTTTCTGTTTCACGTGCAGGGAAATCCACTCCTGTCACTTACTCAATGATTCTGCGCGATGAATTGCGCAAAGTGAATCCTATCAACTCTCTTCCGATGGCCTTGGCGCTGGAACCGTCAGTAGTGGCCGTAAACGAGGGCGGAACCGGACTCGGCTATTCCAAGATGACTGTACGCGGAAGCAAGGGTTCGCAGCTCAACGTGACCCTGAACGGAATAACCCTGAATGATGCCGAGTCGCAGGAAATGTTCTGGGTGAATATTCCGGCCCTGACAGGCCTGCTGAGCAGTGTACAGCTCCAGAGGGGGCTTGGAACGTCTGCAGCCGGTCCTGGAGCTTTCGGGGCAAGCATCAACATGAGCACGGCTTCCGTGTCGTCTGACCCGTATGCCGCGGCAGATTTCGGCTATGGCTCCTATAATACATTTACGGCTTCTGCAGCCGCCGGTACGGGCCTGCTGAGGAACGGACTGTATTTCGACTTCGCATATTCGCGCGGAATCACAGACGGGTATATCCGCAATGCGTATGCGCGTGTGCAGTCGGCTTTTGCAGTCGCAGGCTGGATGAATGAAAAGAATTCGCTGCGCCTGACGTGGCTTTTCGGAGACCATACCACAGGTATAACCTGGAACGGAATAACACTGGACCAGTATGAGGTTGACAGACGCTACAACGAAGCCGGGGAATATTACGACAAGTACGGGAACGTCAGATATTATGACAATGATATCGACGCTTATGCCCAGCATCATCTCCAGCTGAATTATACTCGCCGGTTCGGTGAGAGGGTTGTCTGGAGCACGACTTTCAACTGGACAAAGGGAGACGGATATTATGAGAACTACAAGGCCGGAAAGGCTTTTTCAAAGTATAATTTCCCGTCTGACTTCACATACGTTAATGAAGCCGGAGATGCGTTCACAGCTGCTTCAAAAGGCGATTTCATTGTCCGCAAGGGAATGTACAACAATTATTATGTATTAAATTCCGATGTACGTTACGGCTATGATTTCCTGAACCTTACGGCGGGAGCCAATTTGTCGCTTTATGACGGCGACCATATCGGTTCGTTAGTCTGGAGCGACATTCTCGGGGAGTCGTATGACTATGCCGCCCATGAATGGTATCTCAACAGGGGGCTGAAAAAGGAGGCGAGCGCATTCTTAAGGGCGGAATACACTCCTCTTTCATGGATTACTGTATATGCCGATCTGCAGTACAGGGGAATCGGGCTGAAAATGTCAGGTCCGGACGATGACTTCTATTCTCTTGACCGCAATTTCTCATGGCATTTCTTCAATCCGAGGGCAGGACTGTCATTCCATTGGAATCCGCGAAACAAGGCATATATATCGGCTGCACTTGGACATCGCGAGCCAGGAAGAAGCGATATAAAGGAAAACATCAAAGGCCTTTCTGATAACGGATATTCGCTGAAACCGGAGAAAATGCTGGATATAGAGGCCGGGTATTCGTTTGTGACCGACAAACTTGCCGTTTCGGCAAACATTTATCTTATGGAATACTGGGATATGCTTCTTGAAACGGGCAAACTGTCGGATGTGGGTTATGCGATAAAGGAAAATGTCGACAGAAGCTGGAGACGTGGAGTGGAGGCCTCTGTGTCATGGCAGGCCCTGAAATGGCTCCGTGCAGATGCGAATGTCAGCCTGAGCCGGAATATAATCCGGGATTATACAGAATATGTGCAGCATGTGGATACGTATGAAAACTGGGCGGCTACCGGCAGATTCACGGCCTATTCGTATGGCAGGACACGTATGCTCATGTCTCCGTCAGTAACCGGCATGGCGAGACTCTCGTTTTCTCCGTTTGCAGGAATAGCCATGAACTCGCTGAAAACCACGACTCTTTCGATAGACGGCAAATATGTCGGCAGGCAGTTCCTTGACAATACAATGGCAGAAGGCCGTTCGATTCCTGCATATTTCGTTTCCGATCTTGCTATTACGCATGAATTCAATCTGTCCGGAGGAAGTGACAGTGAATCCCGTGCAGGAAAGCTCGGACTCGGGTTTTATATCAACAACCTCTTCAACAATATGTATTATGCGGACGGCTGGTGCTGGAAAAACTTTGTGGAGGAAGCCGGTGCGCTTGTGGACGGAATAGGCATATATCCGCAGGCTCCGGCCAACTTTATGCTGAAAGTGTCGTACCGCTTCTGATTTTTTGAAGGTTCCGCTTTGTCTTTCTGCAGTCCGTTCCTGAAATAGGCCGTTTTGGGGACGGACTGTATATTTTCCTGCCGTCTGTTCCGGAAAAGCCTTGTTTTGGGGACAGATCAGGGCAAATGTTTCAGAAATGTGGATTTTTCCTGCCGGTGCATAACAATTGCAAATAAAAGACTACCTTTGCGGCCGAATTATAAACGATTATATCTTGAAAACATTTGAAGAACTCGGGGTGTCTCCCGAAATCAGGCGTGCCATCGAGGAAATGGGCTATGCCTATCCTATGCCGGTACAGGAAGAAGTGATACCATATCTGCTGGGTGAAAACAACGATGTCGTGGCGCTTGCCCAGACCGGAACCGGAAAGACCGCCGCATTCGGACTGCCTCTGATACAGAAAATCAATGTCGGGGAAAACTATCCGCAGTCGCTTGTGCTGTGCCCTACAAGGGAACTGTGCCTGCAGATTGCAGGTGACCTGAATGACTATTGCAAATATATTGAAGGGCTCAAAGTGCTTCCTGTTTACGGAGGATCGTCGATTGAGAGCCAGATACGTGCCCTCAAGCGCGGGGTACATATAATAGTTGCGACTCCAGGCCGTCTCATCGATCTGATGGAGCGCAAGACCGTCTCTCTTGCGACTGTGAAGAATGTGGTGCTCGACGAAGCGGACGAGATGCTTAACATGGGATTTACAGAGAGCATCAACGCCATTCTTGCAGATGTGCCTCAGGAGAGAAACACGCTTCTGTTTTCAGCTACGATGAGCAAGGAAATAGGCAGGATAGCCCAGAATTACCTCCGCAATGCGAAAGAAATCACAATAGGCCGCAAGAACGAAGGCACGGCCAACGTCAAGCATATTGTCTATGTGGTTCATGCCAAGGACAAATATGAGACATTGAAGCGCATTGTCGATTATTATCCGCAGATATACGGAATCATATTCTGCCGTACCAAGGTCGAGACTCAGGAGATTGCAGACAAGCTCATGCAGGAAGGCTACAATGCCGATTCTCTGCACGGAGACCTGTCGCAGGCTCAGCGCGACCTCGTGATGCAGAAATTCCGCATCAGGAATCTCCAGCTTCTCGTAGCCACCGATGTTGCGGCCCGCGGACTCGATGTGGATGACCTTACGCATATCATAAACTACGGACTTCCGGACGAGACGGAAAGCTATACTCACAGGAGCGGACGTACCGGACGTGCAGGCAAGACCGGTACGTCGATTGCAATCATCAACATGAAGGAGAAAAGCAAGGTCCGCACAATCGAGAAGGCAATCGGAAAGGAATTTACTCCGGGGGTAATACCTACGGCAAAGGAAATATGCAAGAAACAGCTTTTCAAGGTTATCGACGACCTCGAAAAAGTCAAAGTCAATGAAGAAGAAATCAATGATTTCATGCCGGAAATATACCGTAAGCTGGACTGGCTCGGCAAGGAGGATCTGATAAAGAGGGTCGTTTCCCATGAGTTCAACCGCTTCTATGAATATTATCGGGACAGGGATGAAATAACCCTTGCGACTGAAACAAAGAAGGAGAGGAAGCGTGAGCGTGACACAAAAGGTGCGCGGAAGGCTGAGCAGGGATATTCACGCATGTATATCAACCTCGGCAAAATGGACGGCTTCAATCTGCGCGGTCTTATGGCCATGCTCAATGACAACACCCCGAGCCGCGTTGCAGTGGGCAGAGTTGACCTTATGAAGAAATTTTCGTTCTTCGAAGTTGACGAGAAGCAGACCAAGAATGTGCTCGGTGCATTTGACGGACTGCTTTGGAATGACCGTCCCGTCGTAGTGGAACTTGCCGATACGGAGGAAAAGTCTGAAAGCGGCAGTGAGCACGATGAGTGGATGTCCGAGGGCGAATACCGTTCCTCACGCTCCGGAAAAGGAAGCAGGGGAGGACGTTCCGGACGCGGAAGCCGTGACAGCCACAAGGACAGAAGCCGTGGCGGCCGCAGAGACAGAGGCTCCCGCCCGGCAGCAGAGAGAGCGGGAAAAAATGCACGAAATCCGAGAAAAAGAAGATAAATAATGAAAAAAATAACAGTACTTCTGCTCCTGCTGTCGCCTCTGTTTGCGGCACAGATGCTTTGCGCTCAGGGAGGAAAGGAATTTGTCCGTGAAAATCATGACAGGGCTTCTTCCAATTATCACTATTACGAATTTTTCGACACGGAACTGACACCTGCTCCCAAAGGCTACAGGCCTGTGTACATAAGCCATTACTCAAGGCATGGTTCACGCTACCACACAAATGCAAGGTTTTTCCGTCCGATGGCGCAGCTGAAGATTTGCGACAGTCTCGGGCTGCTTTCCGAAACAGGAAAGAAATTTTATGCAGACGCCCTTGCCATAATGGATGAGCATCAGGGTATGTACGGAATGCTTTCCGCAAGAGGTGCAGAGGAACTGCGGGCAGTAGGTGAGAGGCTGTATGAACGTTTTCCGGAACTCTTCTCAGGCAAAGACGGCCGCAACCTGGTGCGGAACTATTCGACTACGGTTCAGAGAAGTATGCTCAGCATGATGAATATGATGACAGTCCTTATCGGCAAAACCTGCGGAAAACTGGATTTCTCATACGTCACGGGTGCCAAATATCATGACTATCTTTGCCACGAGATGGACAATTATCTTCCTATGGGAACTTTTGACAATGAGGTCGAGGATGCAGAGCTTTCTGAACTTGATACAGACCTGCTGTTCGGAATCTTTTTCAACGACCCGGAGGCGGCTGCCGGTGTAATAGGCAATAAAAAGGCAGAATTCATGAGAAAACTCTTTAAGATTGCATCCATAAGCCCGAATACTGACATACGTCCTGATATGTTCTCGTATTTTCCGGAGGAGGAACTCCTGAAATTCTGGATAATGAAGAACAACGCCTTTTATGCCGGATTCGGAAATTCCACGGAAATGTTCGAGGAGGTCAAAAAGGTATCCAGGCCGATAATAAACGATTTCATTGAAAAGGCTGACGAGGCACTTTCCGACGGCAGCAATGTGGCCGGTGACTTTCGTTTCGGGCATGATACGGGTCTGCTTCCTATGATAGCCCATCTCGGCATATCAGGTATGGAGGAATGCCGCAGTGCATACGAGGCCCACAATTACTGGGATTCGTCGCTGATGATTCCTATGGCTTCGAATATCCAGATGATATTCTATTCCGGACGCAAAGGCGATGCGCTTGTCAAAATTCTATACAATGAGCGTGAGACTCTTATTCCTGCTCTGAAACCTGTACAAGGCCCTTACTACAGCTGGAAAGACCTGCGCTCCTACATGGCCTCTCTCCTTTAGCTGACAGAACAGATGACTTTTTGCCGTGCCGTGGTTGGCAGTATACGCATCCGACCAGGCACGGCAATTTGTGTCTTATGACATTGTAGTCTGTAAGTCACTTTCTATGTCAGTCGGACAAAAAGCAGGATGATTTGCCGGCCAATTCCGGTGTGGGCACCCTCCGCGTAGCCCATTAATAAATTTGCAGTAGAATAAAAAAATCCCGCATCACTGCGGGATTTTTCGGTTAGTTAGTAGTGTAGTGTATTCCCGTTGGGGATGATTAATTATTAGTGATTAGAAACGTCTAATTGACATAAAATCATTATGTCAATTGCAAATTTAGATATTAAATTGAAATTTCCAAACTTTTTTCTTCTTTTTATGGTAACCGTTTGGATTTTTATCATTTTTTAAATTTCTTTTCAAAAATTATAAACAACTTTCTATTCTTTAAGAAGGTCCGGCCTCAGCATTTTCGTGCGTTCAAGCGCTTTTTCGTCCTGCCATTCCCTTATAAGTTTGGGATTTCCGCTCAGAAGTACGTCCGGAACTTTCCAGCCGTTGAACTCAGCAGGTCTTGTATATATCGGGGCGGACAGAAGACCGTCCTGAAAACAGTCGCTCAAAGCAGAAGTCTCGTCAGTCAGTGCCCCAGGTATTAGTCTTATTATGGAATCCGCCAGGATTGCGGCAGGAATTTCCCCTCCGCTGAGCACATAGTCACCGACAGATATTTCCCTTGTCACCAAATGCTCCCTTATGCGGTGGTCTATGCCTTTGTAGTGGCCGCACAGGAGGATAATATTCCCCTTAAGCGACAGTTCGTTGCAGATATTCTGGTTCAGTATCTCGCCGTCCGGGGACATATATATGATTTCGTCATAGTCCCTTTCGGCCTTCAGTTCTGCAATCATATTGAATATCGGCTCCGGCATCATCACCATGCCGGCATCGCCGCCATAACTGTAATCGTCGACCTGCTGGCGCGGTCCTTTGCCGTATTTACGCAGATTGTGCACATGTATCTCCACAAGACCTTTTTTGATGGCCCGTCCTACGATAGAGTGGCTCAGAGGGCTGTCAAGCAGTTCCGGAACAACGGTCAAAATGTCTATTCTCATGCTTAAATATTCCAAATGAGTTTTTTACGGTGCAAAAATAACATTTTGATATGAGTTTTACTAAAAAAATGGTATATTTGCCACTTGTATGAATTAATAAACACATTAACTCCATTATTATGAGTGAAGAGATTATTCCTGATGCTGTCGTAGCGTCAGATGTACCTGAAACATTGGAAAACAATGAAGCGGCAACGTCGGAAAATGCCGCACAGACCGTAAATCTGGCGGAGAAGACCCTCGCCGAGCTTGTACGTATATTCGAGGAACTCGTACAGAATGCGGACAGAATGAAAATGTCGAAAGAGGCCGAGGCTGTCAAGGCTGCGTTTTACAAAAGGCTGCTAAAGGAAAAAAGCGATGCCGGCTATGCCGTGACTGCCGCAGACCAGGATGAGCAGGAGCATGATGATGCCGTGGCTGAAGAATCGGCGGAGGACAATCCGTTTGCCGGAATAGAGGCTGGATTCAAAGAACTCTACATAAAATACAAGAAAGAGCGTGCGGAGCATAACCGTCAGGCCGAGAAGGAGCGTGAGGAAAACCTTGCCAAGAAAGAAGCTGTCATAGCTGACCTTAAGGAGTTGCTGGACAAGCAGGAAGACGTCAATGCCACTTTCCCTGAATTTCGTGAGATACAGAACAGGTGGAGGGCTATCGGTCCTGTTCCTTTGCAGAATTACAGGAACATCAATGATACATACCAGCTGTATGTCGAGCAGTTCTATGACATGGTAAAGATCAACCGTGAGCTTCGCGACCTTGATTTCAAGAAGAATCTCGAGGTTAAGGAGGAATTCTGCAGGATAGCCGAGAAACTGGCTGAGAACCCGAATGTGGTCGAGGCTTTCCGTGAATTGCAGAAACTCCATGAGCAGTGGAAAGAGTACGGTCCTGTCGCCAAAGAGTTCAGAGAGCAGATTTGGGACCGGTTTAAAGCCGCGACTTCTGTAATAAACAAGAAATATCAGGCATTTTTCGAGGGACTGAAAGACCAGCAGGCAGACAATCTTGCCAAAAAGACTGTCCTTTGCGAGAAAGTCGAGGAAATAGCGGAGAGGGAGGTATCCGGCTCCAATGAATGGAATGCTTTCTCAAAGGAAATCGAAGATATCCAGAAAGAGTGGAAGACGATAGGTTTTGCCTCAAAGAAAGAAAACCAGAAGATATATGACCGCTTCCGTGCAGCCTGCGACAAATTCTATGCACGCAAACGCGATTTCTACACAGAGTACAAGGGAAGCATGAATTCAAATCTTGAGCGCAAGATCGCCCTTTGTGAGACAGCCGAGCAGCTGAAGTCAAGCACTGAGTGGAAGAAGGTAACTGACCAGTTCATAGCGCTTCAGAAACAGTGGAAAGAAATCGGCCCTGTGCCACGCAAGAAATCAGAGCAGCTTTGGAAACGTTTCCGTGCAGCCTGCGATGAATTTTTTGCAGCGAGGGACCGCAATGCCAAGCCTGAGAACGATTATTACGGAAATCTTAAGGCAAAGCAGCGTCTTATCGATGAGATCAATGCATACGAGTCCAAGGGTGGCGACTCTGATGCAGGAGCATTGCAGGAGTTCCAGAAGAGATGGAATGAAATCGGTTTTGTACCTTTCAAGGAAAAAGACAATATTGCGGCAGCATACCGTGAGGCAGTACGCGCCAAATTCCCTGACTCTCTTCACAGCGGAGCACGCAAAGGACGCGGAGGAAAGCCTCAGATGTCAGAGAAAGACCGCCTCATTCAGAAGTACAATTCACTTGAGCAGGATATTGTGACTTATGAGAACAATATCGGTTTCTTCTCTCTGTCCAAGAGCTCGGAGCCTCTGATAAGGCAGATGCAGGAAAGGATTGCACAGGCAAAGGAGGAACTGAGCGAGCTTGCCGGCCGCATACGTGAGTATGACGTTAAGGCGGAGGAATAATACACCTAAATCATTCAAATGAATAAGAACAATATTATAGGTATAGTGCTGATCGGCCTTATCATGTTCGGATTCACATGGTATCAGTCGAAACAGTACAAGGAGCAGATGGCTGTTCAGGCACAGCTTGACTCCATTGCCATGACAGAAAAGCTGGCCGCGATGGCTATGGATTCTGTCAGAAGGGCGCAGGGACTTGCTCCGGATAGTGAGACTGTCGGAGTCAGGGTGACCGGGATGCCGATATATAAGGACAGCCTTCTTACTGGCGCAAGGCTTGCCGAATCTGAGATTCTCAGCATATCGAACGATAAACTTGAAATCAGTTTCACCACCAAGGGAGCACAGCCTTACTCCGTCAGGATTAAGGACTACAAGGCATACAAGGACAGCACTGCACTTGAACTGATAAGGCCAGGGCAGAGCAGATACGGCATCAGTATTTTTGCCGGTGAGAACATCAATACAGCTGACTTCGCCTTCCGGATTGCCGAGCGCACGGATTCATCTGTCGTAATGCAGCTTCCGTTGTCAGGCGGTGGATATATCCAGCAGAAATATGTGCTTGCGTCAGGTAGCTATATGCTTGACAATGAATTTTCTGTGATAGGCGTTGACAACGTTGTGCCGCGCAATGTCTCCATGTTCGACATTGACTGGTCGCTTGTTGTGCCACGTCTGGAGAAGGGCTACAAGAATGAGAAGCAATATTCCAAGTTGGCATATTATTTTGACGGGGAGAAAAAACCGGAAGAAATAGCCAAAGGACGTGACGGTTCTGCCCGTGTGGACACCAAACTGAAATGGTATGCCTTCCATCAGCAGTTCTTCTCGGCCATAATGACGGCAGGCTCTGATTTCTCGTCCGCTGACTTTGACGTGAAATATTATTCAGAGGACGACGCTTCCCACAGTCTTATGGCCTGTACGGCAAAGCTCCGCTCTGAACTTGCACGTGCCGGTGGCAATTCCGTAATTCCGTTCAGATTCTATTTCGGTCCTAACGATTACAGCATACTGAAGTCATACGATCTGAAATATGAAAAGACGATTCCTCTCGGAGGCCCGCTTGTGAGCTGGATCAGCCGTTTTGTCATTATTCCTTGCTTTGATTTTATAGGCCGTTTCGTCAGCAACTACGGTATAGTTATACTTATAATGACGCTTCTTATCAAATTCGTCATTTCACCTTTGACAATCAAATCTTTCAAGTCATCTGCAAAGATGTCGGCAATCAAGCCGGAGGTGGACAAGCTCAATGAGAAGTACCCGAACGAGAAGGATGCGATGAAAAAGCAGCAGGCTATGATGGATCTGTACCGGAGGGCGGGAATCAGCCCGACGGGAGGCTGTCTTCCTATGCTTCTCCAGTTCCCGATTTTGTTCGCTATGTTCCGCTTTTTCCCTGCGTCAATCGAACTGCGTCAGCAGAGATTCCTTTGGGCAGAGGATCTGAGCGCATACGACTCCATCCTCGATCTGCCTTTCAATATTCCGCTCTACGGTGACCATATCTCTCTGTTCGCACTGCTTATGGCCGTTTCTATGTTCATTTATTCGAGGATGACGGCAAGCCAGATGTCGAATGACCCGAATATGGCAGGTATGAAGTTCATGAGTCTGTATATGATGCCTATAATGATGCTGTTCATCTGTAACAACCTTTCATCGGCCCTCAGCTACTATTATCTTCTGTCCAATCTTATCACAATGCTGATGACCTGGTATATACGCAAGTTTGTCGTTACAGAGGAAAAGGTAAGGGCTGAAATGGCTGCCAATGCCGGGAAGCCTGCCAAGAAGTCGAAATGGCAGCTGAAGCTGGAGGAGGCCCAGAAGATGCAGGAACAGATGATGAGGGAGCAGCAGAAAAAGCGCAGATAGATCAGAATGATAAAAGCAAATCTGAATAAATTGCTTATGGAACTGCCGGCAACTGTAAAGTTGGTGGCAGTTTCTAAATTCCACCCGTTTGAAGCAATTGCGGAGGCTTACGGAGCAGGGCAGCGCATATTTGCAGAGAGCCGGGCGCAGGAACTGTATTCGAAGATTGAGACTCTTGATTCGTTCAGACAGGGCATGGCAGAGAAGGCTGCGGCAGAAGGTGGAGATATGGATGTCGCCAAGGCTTATATGGCTGATGTACAGTGGCATTTCATCGGGCATCTGCAGACAAACAAACTGAAAATGGTGCTTCCGTATGTGTCTCTGGTGCATTCTGTCGATTCTGTCCGGCTGCTTGACGCAATAGATTCATGGGGCAGGGCCAACGATAAGATTACCAGCGTGCTCATCGAGTGTCATATTTCTTCCGATGAGTCCAAGCAGGGCTTTTCTATGGAAGAATTTTCCGCATTTCTTTCAGAAAATAAAGCCCGTGGCAATGTCCGTGTACGCGGTGTAATGGGTATGGCCACTCTTACTGATGACGAGGAAATCATCAGAAATGATTTCAGCCGCCTTGTGAAAATGTCCGGAATGCTGCGGGATACTTTCGGTGACGGCTGCAATGAAATATCGATGGGAATGTCCGGAGATTATCGGATTGCAGTTGAAATGGGTTCCACAATGGTCCGCATCGGTTCGATGATATTCGGCGACCGTGAATATTGATTAACATGTTTTCAAACGTAAGTTTGCGGTAAGTCTTCCCATATAAGGGGCGTGGGAGATAAGCAAACAGTTCGGTGGACTTTTGCAGCGGGCAGTACGAAGTGACGGAGGATTTAGGAGGGGTGGCAGATGAACATACGGGTTTTAGGTACTAAAACCTTTAACCTCAGTTTGACGATATTCTATGCACTGATTTTAAATTACTGTAGAACAAACCATTAATTTCATCGAACTGACGCTGATTATTTTTCGAGTTCTTCCAGCATGGCCCTGGCAACGGCTGAGGACGCCCCGGAGCCTCCGAGCGCTGAACGTATTTCCGCATAATCATTCAGCATGGCAGTGCGGTATGCCCGGTCTTCAATGAGGCGGCGTACTTCCGCTACGAGGGCATCGGCATTGCAGCCGTTCTGAATGAATTCGTTGAAGGCCTTGCGCCCTATAATCAGATTGCCGAGGCTGATATATTTTATCTTTACTATTCTTTTGGCTATCAGATATGTAATAGGATTGCCTATGTAACCTACGACCTGCGGTGTGTTGAACAGTACGGTCTCGAGCGAGGCTGTACCGGAATTGACAACTGCCGCTTCCGCATGCCTTATAATGGACTGAGTTTCTCCGAAAAGCACTTTTATATGGCTGCCGCTGTTCTGCAGGAATCTTCCGTAATCTGCTGCCGACCTTGCTGGTGCTCCGGCAATCAGGAACTGATAGCCAGAATACTGCGGCAATCCGTGCATCTTGTCGGCAAATTCTTTCAGGACAGGCATCATCGTGCTGATTTCGCCTTTGCGCGAGCCGGCAAGCATTGCGATTATCGGCTTGTCATCCAGATTGTTGCGTCTCAGGAATTCATCTCTGCTTTCAAGCATGGCACGTGACTGGTCCACGGCATCCACAAGCGGATTTCCCTTGTAGACATAGCTTATGCCCTTTGATTCAAAATAAGGGATTTCAAAAGGGAATACAATGAAAAGCCTGTCCACGTATGCCTTCAGTTTTTTCAGGCGGCCTTCCCTTGAGGCCCAGACTTTCGGAGCGATGTAATAGAATACTTTGAAGCCTTTCTTGTGGGCAAATTCCGCTATCTTGAAATTGAAGCCGGGATAGTCGATCAGAATAACCACATCCGGCTGCCATGCCAGTATGTCCTTTTTGCAATATGAGATGTTTCCGAGCAGTTTGCCTGCCTTTGCCAGGACTTCGACAAAGCCCATGACGGCGCCTTCCTTGTAATGTCTTGCAAGTCCTCCTGCATTTTTGCGGCTTAATTCCGTATAAACGCCAAGCATGAGGTCACCGCCCCAGAACCTTATTTCGGCTTCCGGGTCTTCGGCATATATGCCTTTCATCAGATTGGAACCGTGCAGGTCTCCTGAGGCTTCGCCGGCTATGACGTAATATCTCATTTGAAATCTATTTCAAGTCCGTTTTCGGAAAGTCTTCCAACCTCTTCATAGTCTGTGCAGTCCACGTTGTGGGCAACGACACTGATGTAGCCTTCTGCCATCAGGCGGTGGTCCGCCTTTTCCGTATTGGCAGGGTCATCGAGGAATTCGCCGACCATCATGTACATCTCCTCGCCGTCTTCCACTGCCGGGGCAGAACTTTGCCCGAGCATTTCCGGAGTAATGCCGTATTTCCTGTATGTGTCGGGATCCCATTCCTTGAATTCGCGGATCCATCGCCCCATGCCCTGATAGCCTGTCCTTATGCCATTGATTTCGGAGGCAGGTATGTCAGGGAAGTTCACATTATAGTATATTCCCTTTTTGGATGGAAGGTCAGTCATTAGCTTGAGGAATATGTCACCGAAATATCGCTCTATTGCAGAAAAATCGGCATCCGGGTGAAGAGTGTCCAGAGATACGCCGATTGCCGGTATTCCGTTGAGTGCAGCTTCTTCAGCCGCTCCGAGCGTACCCGAATAGCAGGAGGCGGTGGCGGCGTTTGAGCCGTGGTTTATGCCGGAGACTACGACATCAGGGAAGTTGTCGGGAAACATTATGTTCAGGCCGAATTTGACGCAGCTGGCAGGAGTAGCATCCACATAGTGCCAGCCGTCACCGAGATTCCTGTATGCTATCTGCTTGAATCCCAGGGATACGGCCATAGACATTCCGGACTGGTGCTTTTTCGGGGCAATGACAGTCACGTCTCCGAATTTTTTCATTATTCCGGCAAGAGTCTTTATGCCCTTGGCCTGGTATCCGTCGTCGTTTGTAATAAGTATCCGCATGGCAATCTTGTAATTTTTGACAAATATAGCGAATATATTGATAAAAATTTCTAAATTTGCACCGATATACCGTAAAGCGGCTTATATCACTGAAAGAGCAATTTACAGTTTAACTTTTTATAAACATTCAGACACAATGATTAAACTTGGTATTAACGGATTTGGCCGTATCGGCCGTATGGTATTCCGTGCCGCAGTTGAGAATTTCTCAAATGACATTCAGGTTGTTGGTATCAACGACCTCCTCGATGCTGACTATCTCGCATACATGCTTAAGTATGACTCAGTTCACGGCATCTTCAACCATGACATCAAAGTAGAGGAGAACTACCTCATCGTTGACGGCAACAAGATTCAGGTTTTCGCTGAGAAAGATCCTAAGAACATCACTTGGGGCGCTCTCGGAGTTGACGTAGTTGTTGAGTCTACAGGATTCTTCCTTACTGAGGAGCTTGCTTCCGCTCACCTCGAGGCAGGTGCAAAGAAGGTCATCATGTCCGCACCTTCAAAGGATGCTACTCCAATGTTCGTATATGGTGTAAACGACAAGACTTACGCCGGCCAGAAGATTATTTCAAACGCTTCTTGTACAACTAACTGTCTCGCTCCTATCTCTAAGGTTCTCCACGAGGCATTCGGTATCAAGAGAGGTCTCATGACTACAGTTCACGCTGCAACAGCTACTCAGAAGACTGTTGACGGTCCTTCAAAGAAAGACTGGAGAGGCGGCCGCGGTATCCTTGAGAACATCATCCCTTCATCAACAGGTGCTGCCAAGGCTGTAGGCAAAGTTCTTCCTGAGCTCAACGGCAAACTTACAGGTATGTCAATGCGTGTCCCTACCTCTGACGTATCAGTAGTTGACCTCACTGTAGAACTCGAGAAACCTGCTACTTATGCAGAGATTTGCGAGGCTATGAAGAAAGCTTCAGAGGGCGAGCTCAAAGGTATCCTCGGATATACCAGCGATGCTGTCGTTTCAACTGACTTCCGCAACGATGCACGTACTTCAATCTTCGATGAGAAAGCCGGTATCCAGCTCGATCCTACTTTCGTTAAGGTCGTATCATGGTACGACAACGAGTGGGGTTACTCAAACAAGGTTTGCGAAATGGCCCGCGTGATTGCCAAGTAATTTCAGCACCATAGAATCAGCCGGTCCGGGTCTCTGACTCCGGGCCGGTTTTCTTTTTGCAGGAACTTTCGTTTTAAACAGCACCAAGACTTGCTCCGCTGAATTTTTTCGCATAACTTTGTAATGTAACATGATAATTTTTAGAGCCATGAAATCAACAAACGGCATCAAATTCTCGGTGCTTTCAGCTTTGGCCTCCATTCCTGCAATTTCTGCAGCACAGACTGCAGAACCGGAGAGCAGGACTGCCGGCAGACGTCCCAATGTTATCCTGCTTATCGCAGATGATCTCGGTTACGGCGATCTGGAGTGCTACGGAGCAAAAAATATCGCAACTCCGAATGTGAACCGTCTGGCTTCCGAAGGAATACGCTTTACCAATTGTCATGCAACGGCATCTACATCCACTCCTTCGCGCTATTCTTTGCTTACAGGGGAATACGCATGGCGCAGAAATGATACGGATGTGGCCCCCGGCAACTCCTGTGCACTGATAAGGCCGGACCAGTATACGATTGCCGATATGTTCCATGACAACGGATATTTTACAGGAGCCATAGGCAAATGGCATCTCGGCATAGGTGAGGTTACTGGAGAGCAGGACTGGAACGGCCGGCTGACCTGGACTCCGCGCGACATAGGATTTGACTATCATTATATTCAGGCCGCTACGGCCGACCGTGTGCCGTGCGTGTATATCGAGCAGGATACAGTGGCCAACTACGACCCTTCCGAGCCGATTTTCGTGAGCTACAGGCAGAATTTCGAGGGTGAGCCTACCGGGGCATCCAATCCTGAACTCCTGAAACTTATGTACAGCCACGGCCATGACCAGGCCATAGTGGACGGCATATCGCGTATCGGTTACATGAAGGGCGGAGGAAAGGCACGCTGGAAAGATGAAAATATCGCTGATTCCATTGCCGTGCATTCCCGCCGTTTCATATTCGAGCACAAGGACGAACCTTTCTTTCTGTATCTATGTACCAATGATGTCCATGTGCCGCGCTGGCCTCACGAGCGTTTTCGCGGAAAGAATATCATGGGACTGCGCGGTGATGCCATTGCCTCGTTCGACTGGACTGTGGGGCAGGTGCTGAACGCTCTCGAAGAAGCGGGAGTCGCTGACAATACCTTGGTTATACTGTCGAGCGACAACGGGCCTGTGCTTGACGACGGATATGTGGACGGGGCTGTCGAGAAGGTAAACGGTCATTCTCCGGCAGGGCCTTTCCGCGGATATAAATATTCCGGATTTGAAGGTGGGACTATGGTGCCGTTCATCGTGCGCTGGCCGGCAGAAGTCGCTCCCGCCGCTGAAGCCAACGGTACTTTGATGAGCCATATCGACCTGTTCGCCTCGTTCCGCAGTTTGATAGGGGCTGAATTGCCTGACGGGGCAGCAAAAGACAGCGGTGACAGTATGGACAGGATACTTGGGCGCAGTATGGTGAGCCGTCCGTGGGTGAGCGAACTCAACAATACCCGCAATCTTTCGGTACGTACTGACCGCTGGAAGTTCATCCCGGCCAACAAGGGGACGGCCATTATAGGCTGGGGCGCTTTGGGAGTGAACGGTGCGATTGAAACAGCCAACAATTCTGATGACCAGCTTTATGATATGGTCAATGACCCCGGTGAAACGACCAATGTTGCAGCAGAATATCCGGAGGTCGTGAAAATGATGAAAGAACTTCTCCGCGATGCCCGGAGTGCAGAGCCGGCTTCTTGCCGGTAGTCGGTATCTGAAATGAAAACTGAGGGTATTTGCGAAACTGTAGAGTATGAAAAATTTCAGCAGAAATGAGAAACCGTCATGGCAGGTATCGCTGATACCGTTTGTGGTTCTTGTCGCCACATTTGCTTTGGTAATCAAGGTTTTCGGGGCAGATGCGCTTTCCGGTGGCAGTCAGGTGGCTCTAATCTTTGCCTCCGGGGTCGTCATAGCCATTTCAATGATATTCTACCGTATTCCGTGGAAGGATTTCGAGGAGGGGATTTCCGGGAATATAAAGGCTGTCGGCACTTCTTTGCTGATATTGTTGCTGATAGGTGCAGTAGCCGGTTCATGGATGATAAGCGGAGTCGTGCCCTTAATGATATATTACGGGATGAAAATCATTCAGCCGGAGGTGTTTCTGTTTGCAACTTGTCTGATATGCGCCCTTGTGTCGGTCATGACCGGAAGTTCGTGGACTACCATCGCGACTGTCGGGGTCGCTTTAGTCGGCATAGGAACTGCGCAGGGCTTCAGTCCGGGATGGACTGCCGGAGCCATCATTTCCGGAGCATATTTCGGTGACAAGATTTCTCCTCTGTCTGATACTACAGTGCTGGCTTCATCTTCTTCAGGAACGCCTTTGTTCGCCCATATAAAGTATATGATGATAACGACTGTGCCGTCTTTTATGATTGCTATGGTCGTTTTTCTTGCAGTCAGTCTCTTCCATTCCAATGATTATGGCAACCAGGCTGCTGAGTTTGCTGCCGACCTTGACAAGACATTCAATTTGTCGCCGTGGCTTGTTATAGTTCCGGTGCTTACAGGCCTTCTTATTGTACGGAAAGTCCCGGCTATACTGACTCTTTTTATCGCTTCTCTGCTTGCAGGCATTGCAGCCGTGGTCTTCCAGCCTCATATAGTCGGCGCCGTGGCTTCCGGATGCTCTCCTGAAACTGTCGGAGGCCTTGATTTCGTTAACGGTTTCAAAGGTGTATTTATAACGTATTACGGCTCTACTTCGGTAGATACAGGAAATGCCGTTCTGAATGAACTGGTTGCGACAAGGGGAATGGCCGGTATGATGAATACTGTATTTTTGATAATCACGGCCGTTACTTTCGGAGGATCCCTCGTGGGAAGCGGAATGCTGCAGAGTCTTACGGAAATGCTTACAAGGTATATCTCGCGCAGGGTAAGCATTGTATCATCTACAATCGGAACGGGAATATTTGCGAATATGATAACCGGAGACCAGTACCTTTCGATAATTCTTACGTGCGGCCTTTACAAGAAACTTTACAGCGACAGGGGATACGAGAGCAGGCTTCTTAGCCGGTCTGTGGAAGATTCCGCAACAGTCGTGTCTGTTCTGATTCCGTGGAATTCGTGCGGTATGACGCAGGCTACAGTGCTCAAAGTCGCCACGATTGAGTATCTTCCTTACTGTCTGTTCAATATTATATCTCCTCTTATGTCCATATTTATTGCGGCAGTGGGGTATAAAATAGTCCGCCATAAAGATTAATGACAGATTTTTTTCTTAGTTTGACAAGATTGGTATTGCTTTTGAATATCACTTTCCCGGCTTTTTATATTGCAAATGTTATGAACTAAATATTACAAGCAATGAAAAATTTGAAAGGAACAAAGACTGAGGCCAACCTTCAGGCCGCTTTTGCAGGTGAATCAATGGCACGCAACAAGTACACCTATTATGCATCAAAAGCAAAGAAGGACGGATATGTGCAGATTTCCAAACTCTTCGAGGAGACCGCAAACAATGAGAAAGAGCACGCCAAAATCTGGTTCAAGCTTCTCAATGGGGGAGAGGTAGCCCCGACAGAGGACAATCTTCTGGATGCAGCTCAGGGCGAGAACTATGAGTGGACCGATATGTATGCCGGTTTTGCGAAAGTTGCACGTGAGGAAGGCTTCGATGACATTGCAACGCTTTTTGAGCAGGTTGCCGAGATTGAAAAGATGCACGAGGACAGATACCGCCGGCTGCTCAAAAATGTGAAGGAAGGACTGGTGTTCTCACGCGATGAGGATATGATGTGGGAGTGCTCGAACTGCGGCCACATTGTAATCGGCAAGAAAGCCCCTGAAATCTGTCCGGTCTGCAAACACGAACAGAGCTACTTCATGATTCATCCTACCAATTTTTAATAAGTAATGTATAAATGATATAGGATGGCAGGGCAGCCTGCCATCCTATTTTTTGTGCTTTCTTTGCCAGATTTAGCCGTCGGTTTTCGTCAATTCATCGCTGAAGAGCCATGAATTGATTACGTTTATTGGTACTTTTTTACCGGTTCGGATTTGTAGATGTCAAAGTGTCTGGATTTTATTTTTGGCAAATCGGTAATGTCTGCAATATCATTCACTGTCATTCCTTTTGCTTATCCTTCTGCCACTCCTTTGGCATAGTGCTGCGATATAGCGTATTCTCTGTCAAGCCCGTTGATCCGCAAACTCTATTGTCCTCGTTTCCATAAATTCGTAATCGGTGACAGCGACCCCTTCGCCAACTGGACTCCGGATTCTGAGTCTCCGATATATTCCATGGAACGGCATGGGCAAAAGTACATGTTATTCCGATTTCGACAAATTATGCAAACGCCTGGAAATAACGTTTTTCTTTTTCTTTAAATCTTTTTTCTCTTTTTATAATTATAGCGTTTTTCTTTAGGAAACCGCTTATGAACCTTTTCTCCGGAAATACGGCACAAAAATCCAAATGCCAGAAAACCGGCGTGGCTTTCTGGCATTTGGATTTTCCGTTATATTGTAACAGCAGGGGATTCGCTGCAGATAGTTATTTCTGCTTGAATATTATTGCTATGCCGATGTTCATCACAATGTAGGCAATGAATGAAAGCAGGATGATGAACGACCAGTTCAGGCCGAGCAGAATCGTAAGGATAGATGCAACGACAATGACTCCCATGAAAGCTACACGCTGGCTGTGGATAGGAGTGCCCGGTTTTGCTTTCTTCTTGAATTTCATTGAGAACATCGGAATCTCGCTGACCAGAAGCACGGACAGGACCAATGAGGCAGCAGGGATGAAATATGCCGTTGATGCCCAGCTGTACAGGACACTTTCCGGATCATTCGTCACATAATATGCAAAAGAACCGCATATCATTGCGCAGGCAGGTGTGGCGAGGCCTATGAAATTGTCGCTCTGCCGTTCGTCTATGTTGAATTTGGCAAGCCTCAGGGCTGAGAATACTGCAATTATGAGAGGGACAAAGCAAAGGACAGACTCACCGTGAGCGGTTGCCATAAGACGGTAGGTCATAAGAGAAGGAAGCACTCCGAAACTTACGACGTCAGCAAGTGAGTCAAGTTCTTTTCCCATTTCTGAGTATGCATTCAGGAGTCTTGCGCAGAAGCCGTCGCAAAAATCGCAAACGGCAGCGGCCAGCATGAATATGAATGCCGTGCTGAAGTTTCCGTTGAAAGTGCAAATCACACCCATGACTCCGCACAGGAGGTTCATGGATGTGACAGCATTCGGTATATGTTTGACAATCTTCATGTCAAATGCGGTTTAGGTGAAAGCCGGAACTATTTTATTCCGAGCTTTTTCTTGATATCCTTAGGAAGAGCGTCCTTGTGAACGACGATATTGAGGGTCTTGTATCTTACGAAGGCATCGGAAGCATACCAGACGCCCTTGTATTTTCCCGTCTCTCCCCATGAGTTCTTGACCATGAAATAGTTGGTTCCGTTCTGATCCTTTGCAAGTCCGAAGATATGCATTCCGTGGTCATCGGTAGTGGTCTTCCTGTCGTATGCATCCTGGCGCATCTCCTGGGTGACCGTCATTTCTTCCGGAAGTGACACGGCCGGTTCCTTCGTTCCATCTTCCTTTGCCTTTCCAACCCAGTGCTCCTGGTCGGAACCGGCAGACGCCTTTTCTTTTTCTATCGGCATAACGGCAAGTCCGTCGCGTGTGAAACCTTTTTCGCTGACATCGGAACCCCAGGCAATGGTGTATCCCTTCTCGATTGCGTTGTACATTACCTCCATCATTTCATCAATAGGAAGGTTGTATGCGCTGTCCCATCTCCAGTTGTCGCAGACCTCTATAATAAAAGGCCGGTAGAACGGATGATGGGTGAATGAAGTGAGGTTTACATAATCGCTTGTCTTGAATCCGGTGTAGTCACGGTATGACTCTGGGGTGTAAGTCGTTCCGTTCACCTCGAATGTCTCTGGATATTCTCCGAAATATGCCGTGAGTATTCCGTCAAGACCGTTTATCCATGCGGTAGTGAGCTTCTTGTTAGGATTCTTGGCGATTGCGCTGACATAGCCTTTGAGCGCGGCATCAAGCTCAGCCTGCTCCGGCTTGTCGGTTCCGTAGTTGAAACCTGACATGACGTCCTGCGGCACCATTCCGTAGTCCTCGATTACGTGGAGAACATCCCCGAATGAACTTCCGGCAGCAAAATTGAGGTAGCCGTCGAGCCTTACATATTTGATTGCCCTGTCGTGGTATGACTTGCCTACAACGAACATTTCGGAGAGGTCGAGGCTGTCTCCTTTCATCCTCAGTATTTCAGACTCGACAAATGAAATCGCGGAGTAGCACCAGCAGGTACCTGAACGGTACTGGTTCTTGATTGACGTGACGGGATTTTCCTTGATTACAGTAAATTCGTACTCAGGAGCCTTCGGGGCGTCTTGTGCGGCAGCCGACATTGCGATGGCAGCCAAGGCTACGGATACATGAAATTTGATGTTCATAATATTTGAATTTTAAATTTGTTATCAGTGCAACCCTGCAAATATACATTAAAATAATGAAATTACAGCGTCAAACTCCTTATCTTTGCGCATCCGGCAATTTGCGGAATTCGTCCGGGCCTTTGCAAAACAGTATCAAAAGAAAAAATTATGGCAGTAGTATTATATATACATGGTATGGGCGGCGGAGGGGACAGCCGTATCCCTTCGATTCTTCGCGACAGGTTCGGAAACCGTGTCTTGCCGGGGAAACATTCACGTGTGGACATTGTGGTCAGGACATACGATTTCGACCCGGAAAAGGGACATTCGCAGATTCTTTCGTGGGTGGATGAGTTGCGTCCCGACCTTTTGATAGGGGAGTCGCTCGGTGCGCTTCAGGCCATGCGCATTGCCGGAGTCCCCCATCTGTTTGTTTCGCCGGCCCTCAATTCACCGCTCTATTTCCGTTGCCTTGCATGGCTTGCGCTGCTGCCGGGAGTCACGCCTTTGCTCGACAGAATATACCGGCCGAAGGAAGGGGACAGGCAGAAACTTCATTTCACTTTCGGTGTCATGCGCAAATACGGAAAGCACAGAAAGGAGGCTCTGAGGATTGCTGCGGAGGAAAGCCGGGCGATGGATTTTTTTGCGTTTTTCGGCAGACTGGACCATTACCGCCGAAGCGGAATAGTAAGCATAAGTACATGGAAAAAATACTTCGGAGATTCTTTCGCCGTCTACGGAGGCACTCATTTTATGGAAGATGAACATATTGATGCCATGTTGGTGCCTAAAATATTGGAAGTATTGGATATTAACAAATAAAACACAAATGTTTTGACTTTAAACATTTGTGTTTTATTGAATGTGTCACAGTGTATTATCGGTTTATTGTTCTTCCGGGATAATTTTTGAGTCCTTCCTCAAGAATATTCAGTGCTTTCTCCATTTCCGGCACTTCGAGCACGTATGAGAGCCGCGCATGATTCCTGCCCATTCCCGGGGTTTTGTAGAACGATGCCGCAGGTGTGACCATAGTCGTCTCGTTGTTTATGCGGAACTCCTCAAGCATCCATTTTGCGAAGTTTTCGGCATCGTCGACAGGCAGTTCGGCAATCGTGTAGAATGCTCCCATAGGCGTAGGGGTGAACACGCCTTCTATTTGGTTCAGACGTTCTATCATGAAATTCCTGCGCCTTATGTACTCCTCCCTTACCTGCGTGAAATATTCGCCAGGCGTGTCGAGCGCGCCGATTGAGGCAATCTGTCCGAGGACCGGAGGACACAGCCTTGCCTGTGCATACTTCATGGCAGCTGCCATCACTTCATTGTTGTGCGAGATTATGCAGCCGACACGCACGCCGCAGAGATTGTATCTTTTGGACACGGAGTCGACGAGTATGACATTCTGCTCCATACCCGGGATGTTCATCGCAGAGAAATGAGGCTCGTCCGTATAGCAGAATTCCCTGTAGACCTCATCCGATATAAGGAACAGGTCGTGCCTGCGTGCTATTTCACCTATTGCAAGGATGCTTTCCTTTGAATATAGCGTGCCGCTCGGATTTCCGGGGTTACATAGGAGTATCGCCTTGGTCCTGTCTGTTATGGCTTTCTCGAATTCTTCGGCAGGCGGCACCTGGAAACCGGTCCTGATGTCTGTAGGAATGGCTTTCAGTGTGATGCCGTTCAGGAAGGCGAATGTGTTGTAGTTGGTATAGAAAGGTTCAAGCACGATGACCTCATCTCCCGCGTCACATGTTATTTCAAGGGCCATGTTGACACTTTCGCTTCCGGCTACAGTCACTATTATTTCCGATGCATCCACATCGATGCCGATTTTCTTATAGTATTTTTCCGCCAGTCCCGTGCGCAGTTCCATGAGCCCGGCCGAATGGGAATAGGAAATATGTGTAAGTGTGTTTTCTTTCACGGCTTTGAGGGCACATTCCGGAGAGTCGATATCGGGCTGTCCGATGTTCAGGTGATACACTTTGATTCCTTGTTTCTTTGCTGCGTCTGCGAACGGAACCAGTTTTCTGATTGCCGATGCAGGCATTGAATGGGCTTTAGTTGAAATATTGGCCATTTTAAATCAATTTATTACTGTAGTTTTCCTAATTGTATCCGGACAAAGATAGCGATATTTTATTTAGAAACTGTTATGATTTTTTTCAAAAATTCTTTTATGCCTCTTTCCGGTGTTTCTCCGTGACTTTTTCAGTCAGACAGCTCTGCTGTCATTTTCAAAAAGTCACAAAGAAACACTTTCGTAAATAATTCATAAAATTTATGATGACAAAAATTCAACAGTTTCTTATCTTTGCGCCCGACTTGACAAATTAATAAAAAACTTATGGCAACTTTCAGACAAAGGGCCCTGAATGAGTCCGCAATGCATAAGACAGAACGTTTTTATGCAGAAGAAGGTCCGGTATCGGAGTATTTCGGTCAGAATGTACTTGATCTTGACAAAATGAGAGGCTACATGTCCCAGCAGGCATACGAGGCGGTTCTCGCTTCTGTCAAATTCGGGGCAAAGCTTGACAGGAGCGTTTCCAATGAAATCGCTTCCGGCATGAAGGCCTGGGCTATAGAGCGTGGAGCAACGCACTATACCCACCTTTTCCAGCCTCTTACCGATTCGACAGCAGAGAAGCACGAGGCTTTCGTCACCTTCAAGGACGGAAAGGCTTTCGAAAAATTCAGCGGCAGCGCACTCGTGCAGCAGGAGCCTGACGCTTCGAGCTTCCCGAACGGAGGCCTGCGCAATACTTTCGAGGCAAGGGGATATTCTGCCTGGGATCCGTCTTCCCCTGTATTCCTTGTGGACGGTACACTTTGTATCCCTTCCGTCTTCGTTTCATATACCGGTGAGGCCCTTGATACAAAGGTGCCTAATCTGAAATCTCTTCATGCCCTGAGCGAAGCTGCGGTGTCCGTGGCAAACCTTTTCGACGAAGGCGTCAAAGCAGTGAAAGTCAATCTCGGACTCGAGCAGGAGTATTTTCTCGTAGATGAGTCACTCTATAATGCACGTCCGGATCTGGTTCTTTCCGGCCGCACTGTCGTGGGGCATACCTCGGCCAAGGACCAGCAGCTCGAAGACCATTATTTCGGTGCGATTCCTTCGAGGGTAAGCTCATTTATGAAGGATTTCGAGACAGAGGCATACAAACTCGGCATTCTGCTGCAGACAAGGCACAATGAGGTGGCTCCTAACCAGTTCGAGTGCGCCCCGGTGTTCTGTGAGGCCACCAAGGCGATCGACCAGAACATGATGCTCATGATAATCATGCAGAAAGTTGCCGGAAAGCATCATCTGAAGGTCATTTTCCATGAGAAGCCTTTCGACGGTGTGAACGGCTCCGGAAAGCACTGCAACTGGTCCATAATGACAGATACGGGAGTCAATCTGCTGTCGCCCGGCAAAACTCCTACAAAGAATCTTCAGTTCCTTTCGTTCTATTCGTCTGTACTCAGGGCTGTCCACAAGCATCATTTCCTGCTGATGACTTCAGTAGCGACACTTGGCAACTCGTACCGTCTCGGCGGCAATGAGGCTCCTCCCGCAGTCGCATCTGTGTTCTCAGGTTCTACATTGTACGGCATTTTCCGTTCGATTATGGAACTGGGGGATGCTCGCATGGCGGCTTCTTCGCAGGAGTCGATAAAGATTGTGAATTCGATACCGGAGATTTTCCCGGACAATACGGACAGGAACAGGACTTCCCCGTTTGCATTTACAGGAAACCGCTTTGAATTCCGGGCTGTAGGTTCGTCTCAGAATGTGGCTTCCGCAGTCTATGTGCTCAATTCAATCGTGGCGGAGAGCCTGAAGGAATTCCGTGCCGGGGTCGATGAGCTTGAGGCAGCCGGTGAAGACCGTTCATCCGCAGTCATGGCAGTTGTGCGCAAGTTCATAACGGAGGCCAAAGACATAATGTTTGAAGGAAACGGATACAGCAAGGAGTGGGAGGCAGAGGCTGAGGCCCGCGGACTTCGTGCCGTGCGGAATGTGCCCGAGGCATACGAGGTATATCATGAGAAGCAGACTATAGAACTGTTCGACAAACTCGGTGTACTGGCCCCTAATGAGGTGGAGGCCCGTTTCGAGATACTCAATGAAATATATGTGAAGAAATTGCAGATCGAGGCGAGGATAATAGGCGACATTTGTCTGAATCACGTCATTCCGGCTGCCGTAAAGTATCAGAATGTGCTGATAGAGAACGTCAAGGGAATAAAAGACATCTTCGGAGAAAAATATACTGATTATTGTTCTTCTGAAATAGAGACGCTTAAGAAGATTTCTTCATATATGAACAACCTGTCTGCAGATGTCGTGAAGCTCGTGGAGGCCCGCAAAAAGGCTAACAGAATCGGGGACATCGCACAGAGGGCCAAGGAATATTCTCATGAGGTCAAGGATATGATGGACAAGGTGCGTTACAGTGCCGACCATCTTGAGATGATAATCGACGACGAAATGTGGCCATTGCCTAAGTACAGGGAACTTCTGTTCTTTTAGGTTCGTAACTTGTTATGTATAAAGAAAGTATCAGTCCTGAAGATATCGAGAAACTTGATTATGTGTCTTTCCCCGGAAAGATATGCGTAATCGATTCTGTGGGAGCGTCATTCAACCGTGCCATTGCATATCTCCGGTCGCAGTCCGTAATCGGGTTTGACACGGAGACGAGGCCATGTTTTTCACATGACCAGCCAAGGCACGGTGTCGCGCTGCTGCAGCTGTCCGGACCCGAAAAAGCCTTTCTGTTCAGAGTCAATAAGATGGGGATGCACCGCAGACTTTGCAATCTGTTGTCCAACGACAAGATAATAAAGGTCGGTGCGGCGATACATGACGACATCAGAGGCTTGCAGAGATACCATACCTTTGTTCCTGACGGTTTTGTGGACCTTCAGAAAATCGTATGGGAGTGGGGTATCAGGGACAAGAGCGTGAAGAAGATGTCTGCAATCATCCTCGGTTTCCGTATTTCCAAGACCCAGCAGCTTTCCAACTGGGAGTCGGATACCCTGTCCGATTCCCAGTGCAAATATGCCGCGACAGATGCATGGGTGTGCCGTGAAATGTATCTGAAATTGCTCAGATCGGAAAAGAATCAGTTGACAGAAGAAACAGAAATATAATGATAAAGGTAGTATTGAGGAAGGGCAGGGAGGAGTCTCTGTTCAGATTTCATCCGTGGGTATTCTCCGGAGCAGTCGCACAGGTGCACGGTACTCCGGAAGAGGGCGATATTGTTGCAGTATATGCCGCTGACGGGACTTTTCTGGCCTGCGGACATTGGCAGATCGGGTCTATCGCTGTGCGTATATTGAGTTTTGACTCGGATGTGCTGAGTCCTGATTTCTGGGAGACGATGATTGCCCGCGCTCTTGCTGTGCGTGTCGCGGCAGGACTGACGGCCGGAGAAACGAACTGTTACCGCCTTGTTCACGGAGAAGGAGACAATCTGCCTGGGCTTATAATAGACTATTATGACGGAGTGTGCGTGATGCAGGCCCATTCCGTGGGTATGTTCCGTGCAAAGAAACAGATTACGGATGCTCTGGTCAAAGTCTATGGCCCGTCATTGAAGGCCGTATATGACAAGAGTTCCGGAACTGCGCCTTTCAAGGCCGGGCTGGAACTTGTGGACGGCTATATGTACAGGAGTGACGGTTTTTCCGACAACGAACTTGCGGTACAGGAGAACGGACATAAATTTCTTGTCAACTGGACAGAGGGTCAGAAGACCGGATTCTTTCTTGACCAAAGGGATAACAGAGCCTTGGTCGGTAAACTTTCCAAAGGACGTAATGTGTTGAATCTGTTCTGCTATACCGGCGGTTTTTCAATCTATGCTTTAAGTGGAGGAGCAATCCATGCCGATTCGGTGGACAGTTCTAAAAAAGCCATGGCAATGGTGGACAGGAATGTTGAACTGAACGGTTTCGGCCCAGAGCTGCATACCAGTCTTTGCTGCGATGCGATAGATTATCTCAAACAGGTTCCCGAAGGAAAGTATGACCTGATGATTGTGGATCCTCCTGCCTTTGCAAAACACAGGGGAGCAATCAGGAATGCACTCAGAGCTTACCAGAGACTTAATGCTGCGGCTATTTCCAAAGTGGCTCCCGGAGGTCTTGTTTTTACTTTCAGCTGTTCTCAGGTTGTTGACAAGGAGGCTTTTGCCCTTGCTGTATTTTCTGCTGCGGCCCAGTGCGGACGCAGTGTGAGGATTCTTGACAGGATGAATCAGCCTGCTGACCATTCCGTGAATATTTACCATCCTGAGGGTGAATACCTTAAAGGACTGTTGCTTTATGTAGAATAAAATGAAGAAATTGCTGCTCTCGTTCGCTGGCGCCGTATTGTGTCTTGCCGCCGTTGCAAATACCGGTGTTACTGTCGTCAAAAACGGCAAGGCGAAATCAAGAATTGTAGTTACGACTGCTGAAAAGGCGGATTCTGCGGCAGCAGATCTTCTGCAGGATTTTCTTTGCAGGATAAGCGGAGCGGAAGTTCCGGTCGTCTTTATGGCTGACAGCCCGGCCAGGCCTCGCAAAGGCGACATTCTCATAGGAAACGGCCAGGAAAATGATGATGTTCTTGCCGGTCTGAGGGAAGACGGATTCAGGCTTTTGTCGGAGAATGGAATGCTCAAAATCATGAGCGGAGGCGACAAGGGAAGCATCTATGGGGTTGTCACGCTTCTTGAAAAATATTTCGGAGTCAGCTATTGGGGTGAGAATGAATACTCGCTTACGCCCTCTGCCGACATCGTTGTTCCGTCAGTCGATGACGTCAGCAATCCGGCTTTCAGATACCGTCAGAGCCAGTTCTACGGTATGGCAACCGATCCTGTTTATAAAATGTGGATGCGTTTCGAAGAGCCGTCGGAAATGTTTGCCGGAAATTATTGGGTGCATACTTTCGACAAGCTGCTGCCCTCTGCCGTCTATGGGGAGGAGCATCCGGAGTATTATTCATATTTTGGAGGGAAACGTCATCCGGGAAAGGCCAGCCAGTGGTGTCTGAGCAATCCTGAGGTCTTTGAGACAGTCTGCGTGCGCATCGATTCAATTTTCAGGGCGAATCCGGACTGCAATATGATTTCTGTCAGCCAGAATGACGGGAATTATACCAATTGCCAGTGCGACAGCTGCCGCGCCATAGACGAATACGAGGGAGCTTTGTCCGGAAGCGTCATACATTTTCTGAACAAACTCGCTGAAAGATTCTCTGACAAGGAGTTTTCGACCCTTGCATATCTTTATACGATGAAGCCGCCTGTTCATGTGAAGCCGCTGCCGAATGTGAACATAATGCTTTGCGACATCGACTGCGACAGGGAAGTTCCGCTTCGTGAAAATGCTTCCGGACGCGAATTTGTGGAGGCTATTGAAGGCTGGAGCAGGATTTCCGACAATATTTTCGTCTGGGACTACGGTATCAATTTCGACAATTACCTTGCTCCGTTCCCGAATTTTCATATCCTTGCCGACAATATGAGGCTTTTCCTCGAAAACGGGGCGAATATGCACTTTTCGCAGATTGCCGGCAGCAGGGGAGGAGATTTCGCCGAAATGCGCACATGGCTGGTTTCAAAACTGATGTGGGATCCGTACCGTGATACGGATGAGCTGATAAACACCTTTCTTGAAGGATATTACGGAGAAGCCGCTCCGTATCTGTACCGCTATGTGAAGATGCAGGAAGGGGCTCTGATAGGCAGCGGACAGAGGCTTTGGATTTATGATTCACCGGTGTCTCACAAGAACGGTATGCTTAAGCCTGAACTTATGAGACGGTATGCCGTACTTTTCGACGAGGCTGAGAGAGCCGTGGCCGGAGACAGTGTGAGGCTGGCCCGTGTTCAGCGCACAAGGCTTCCGCTTCTGTATTCAGAACTTGAAATTGCCCGTTCCGGAAAGAATACGGACACCAGGGAACTGGAAGCAAAGCTGGACTATTTTGAGGCTCAGGTCAGACGTTTCAATGTCCCTGCGCTTAATGAGAGGAATAATTCACCTGTGGAGTATTGCGACCTGTTCAGGAGCCGCTATATGCCGCGTGAGGAGAAAAGCATTGCAGAAGGGGCAGAGGTTTATTTTATCGATTCGCCTGAGTCCGGATATGCGGCCCTCGGCAATACGGCTCTTACTGACGGGCTGTTCGGTGGAGCAGGCTTTGTGGAAGGATGGGTCGGTTGGGAAGGCCGTGACGCTTCTTTTATTGTCGATCTGGGCGATGTGCGCGAGATACACAGTATAGAGACTGATTTCCTGCATCAGCTCGGTGCATGGGTGCTGCTTCCGGTGCAGGTGCGGTATGAGATTTCAACTGACGGGGAGACATATTCAGAGGCCTGCGTCAGAGACATACCCGAGGACAGGAATCCGAAGATACAGTTTGTCGGAATCAGGCATGACTTCAGCGCACCTGCCGAGGCAAGATATATAAAGGTCAGCGTGACAGGAACAAAGACTTGTCCTCACTGGCACTATGGTGTCGGACATCCGTGCTGGTTCTTTATTGACGAGATTACTGTTTTGTAAACTTTTTATAATATGAAAAATGTCTTTATTGCATTGGCAGCTGTTGCTGCCGGAACGCTCTGCATGGACATGCATGCACAGGATTGGGCCAATTTCGGAGCTTACTACAATGCCAACAAAGAGGTCAAGTCAAGGCCTGTTGCCGTGTTTATGGGCGATTCCATTACTGAAGGCTGGGGACGTAAGGATGCGGATTTTTTTGAAGACAATGGCTTTCTGTGCAGGGGAATCTCAGGCCAGACGACATCGCATATGCTGGTGCGTTTCAGAAACGATGTATTGAATCTGTCCCCGAAGTATGTTGTAATAATGGCCGGGACGAATGACATCGCAAAGAACAATGGCGACATATCTGTTGAGAACATTGTAGGCAACATAATTTCTATGTGTGAGCTGGCAAAGCTGCACAAGATAAAGGTGATATTGTGCTCCATAACTCCTGCGGACCGTTACGGATGGAGACCGGGGATCAAGCCTGCGGGGCTTATAATGGAGGCAAACGCTATGCTTAGGGATTATGCAAAGTCCGCTAAGATTCCTTATGCGGATTTCCATTCTGTGCTTGCGGACAACGGAGGAGGCCTGCCTGAAAAGTATGCTGCCGACGGCGTGCATCCTAATATCGGCTGTTACAAGATAATGGAATCGGTTTTGCTTCCTTATATAAAATAACGGATTTTACTTCCGGACGATCTTACATGTTAAAAAAATCATATTTTCTGTAGCTTTGCCGCCTGTTTCGGAGTCTGATATACGGATTGCCATTATCGGCAGTTTCCGCTCCATAGTCATGAAAACAATAATTTATGCTATATGAAGAAGATTTGTACATTATTTGCCTGTGCTGCCGCCGTGTGCAGCTGCTTTTCCGGCAGTCTGTTAAGTGAAAAGATTTCCGAAAGCATTGATTTTCCGGACGGAATACATGCACTTGAAGTGTCAGGTGCAATCTCTGTGACGGCTTCTGCCGATGCAACGGAAATGACAGTCACCGGTGACAGCCTTGCTATGGAAAAATTCAGATATTCTTTTTATCGCGGGACGCTGGTTCTTGAGAGGAACAGTTTTTCCAAGGGCGGCATATTCAATTCAAAGCATATTGACTGCGGAGAGATTTGTGTTGTGATGCCCCAGCCTGCCGGATTGTCGTCGGTATCCCTGTCCGGTGCAAGCACATTTACGGCAGTGTCTCCGATTTCTGCCGATAAAGTTGTCTTCAGAGTGAGCGGAGCTTCTGTACTGAAGGCTGAAGTAAATGCAGATGTGCTGACAGTCAAGGCGTCAGGCGCTTCTGTTGCAAATCTGTCGGGTACGGCTGGGGAGGTGTCTTATGAGGTGTCCGGCGCGTCCGGCGTGTCATCTTCCGGTGCATACGTATTGTCGGAAAATGCAAGACTCGGTGTCTCGGGTGCGAGCAATGTCAAGATTGGATGCGAGGGACTCCTGAGAGGCGAGGTTTCAGGCGCTTCACACGTCGTCTGCTACGGGAATCCAGTGTCGGAATTGCGTGCAACAGGTGCATCTAAAATCAGTACTGGCAGATAAAATGTGATTGAATGTCTTTTGGAGGAATTTTAATTCCTGATTTTCCGTTGACATAAGGCAGGGCATAGCTTTTGAGAAGGCTGTGTCCTGCCTCTTTGCAGGTGCAAATCAAGAATAATTATGGAGAAGGAACAATCACAGAGAATCCAGACCTCCGTATTGAACGGCATTGAAAAAAAGGTTCTGGTATGGCTTGCCGGGCGGCAGCCGAAATGGATGAATTCGGATATGCTTACATTAATCGGTGTGATCGGTGCGGTTGTAGCCGCTGCCGGTTATGTGCTTTCCAATTACAATATTGCATGGCTGTGGCTTGCATCGGCGGGTTTTCTTATAAACTGGTACGGCGATTCGCTTGACGGGACTCTTGCCCGTGTGCGCGGCACGCAGCGTCCTGTATACGGTTTTTATCTTGACCATAATGTCGACGGCTGTACGATGGCTATAATGTGCATCGGTGCAGGGCTTTCGGATATGCTGAATCTTTATTTGGCAATGGCTGTGCTCGTTGTGTATCTTCTGCTGTCCATTTCCGTATATATAAATGCGCACCTGAAAGGGGAGTTCAAGCTGACTTACGCAGGAATGGGCCCTACAGAGTTCAGGATGATAATGATAATCGTGAATACGCTTTTCATTTATGTAAAGCCTCTTCATGAATTTTCCGTGGATTTCTCCGTGTTCGGGAAAGCTGTGACATTCGGTTCGTTTGACTTTGTTGCAGCGGCTATTCTTTTAATTCTTGTCGTGATATATACAAATAATTTTGTCAGGGATGCCAGGGGATATGCCGTGGCAGATCCTTTGAAAAAGCAGTGATGAGATTGGGGGAACTGGCGCGGAAAACGCCTAAATTTATTATTTCCAATATGTTCGGCACGGTCGTGGATACGGCTGTGCTTTGGTTGTTTTCTGAGTATGTTTTCGGCAGTTATGCAGGGAAATATATCGTGTCCCCTGTGATTTCGTTTGAGTGCGCCGTGTTTACCAATTATATGTGCTCGCGGTTTTTTGTATGGAAAGACAGGTGCGATGGTGGAGGTGCAGGGGTTTTCTGGAGGAAGTATCTGTTTTACAATTTGTCGGCAAGTGCGGTGTTTTTGGTGAAGATGGGTTTTCTGTTGCTGTTTGAAAGGCTTTTCGGCTGGGATGCGGTGTTTTGCAATCTTGCGGCTCTGTGTGTTTCCGGGATTATTAATTTTTCGCTTGGTGAGTGGGTGATTTTCCGGAAGAAGTCGTCATGCCTGTAATATCTTGTATGCAGGACAGGGAATTTCGTTGAACTGACGTTAATTTATTATTTTATGCCTTTGCTGGATATAAAAGAATTGGAACGGATTGGCAGCCTGTTCAGGGGACGGGCCGGAAATGCGCTGGGGCGCCTGCTTATACGGATGCTTTCAGTGGATAAGATTAATGCGCTGTATGACAGGAATTCGGACTTTGCGGGGCCGGAATTTGCGCGTGCTGTTCTGGATGATATCGGGATGAAGTATAGAATCGGTTTCGGATCCGATGCTCCAGAAGGCGACAATCCGTTGGAGATTCTGGACCGGATGCTCCCGGAAGGCCCGTTCATCACCGTGAGCAATCACCCGTGCGGCCATGTGGACGGAATCGCTTTGGTAGATATTTTCGGTCATGTGAGGCCTGGATATAAGGTTATGGTCAACAGACTGCTGTCGATGATTGAGCCTTTGGGACCGAGTTTCATATCTGTTACTCCGACAGGGGAGCGCAGGACTGCACCGACTGCCGCAAGTATTGCCGGGGTAAAGGCGGCGCTTGCGCAGCTGCGCAGCGGAAGAGCCCTTGGGCTCTTCCCGTCGGGCGCGGTCTCCGACCTGAGCCTGACGGAGCGCCGCATACGTGACAGGGAATGGCAGGAGGCTGTCGTGAAACTGATAATGAAGGCAAGAGTCCCTGTGCTGCCAGTGAGGTTTTTTGACGGAAATTCTCAGTTCTACTATTCCTTGGGGCTGCTCAGCTGGAAAGTGCGTCTTCTGAGGCTTCCTGCCGAAGTGTTCAATAAGGCGGAGAGGCCGATGCGCATCGGCATCGGTCCGCTGCTTTCAGCAGCACACCAGGACTGCCTCCTTGAGGCAGCCCTCCTCTCCGCCCGTAAGTCAGATTCTCCGACAGCTGCTTCTCCTTTGTCTGTCTTCAGGAATATCCTCCGGTCCCAAGTCTATGATATGTCGCCTGACTCCTTGTCATGGCATTGATAACATTGACTGTGTTGCCGCCATTCAGGCACAATTGTGAAAATAAATTTTGCCGTTAAAACAAAAAATCCTATATTTGCAGTCCAATTCCAAACGGTGCTTTGGCCGAGCGGTTAGGCACAGGTCTGCAAAACCTGCTACAGCGGTTCGATTCCGCTAGGCACCTCTCAAAAGCCTCTGACAATTTGTCGGGGGCTTTTCCTGTTTTTCATATTCTGATTTGGCATCTCTCCGCAACCAAATAAATTTGTTGTCTGCTCTCGGCTTTTTGCTACCTTTGCACGGTTTTGTTGAATTTGCAAATAGGGGATTGTCTATGATTAAGTCTATGCTTATTGCCGGAATAGGCGGATTTGCCGGCACTTGCGGCCGGTACCTTGTCGGCAAACTGTGCTCCGGAATATTTCATGGCGTGTTTCCTTTGGGAACATTCATCGTCAATATGACCGGATGTTTCGTCATAGGTATTTTATTCGGCTTGCTCGGTAAGACAAATATCCTGACTCCGAATGAAAATATTCTGCTGATAACCGGATTCTGCGGTGGATTCACGACATTTTCGTCTTTCGCAGGAGATATGCTGGCGCTTGGAGACAAAGGAGAGTGGTATGTTTTCTCACTTTATCTTGCGGCAAGCATAGTCTGCGGCATTCTTCTCGTATGGGCCGGCAGAGCCCTTGTCCGTTGATACCTCTGTTCTGGCCTGCGCCACTTCGGTGTCACCCTATAAATTCGAGGAGGAGGCTGTAGGCGAGGTGGACGGGAAAGCCCATGATTGTGAAGAACGAGCCTTCGATTCCTGTTATGCCTATGTAGCCTATCCATTCCTGGATGCCGTAGGCTCCGGCTTTGTCGTATGGCTTGAATGTATCGATATAGTATTCTGTTTCAGCATCGGTCAGCTGTCTGAAATGTACGGTTGCCGTGTCAGACAACGTTTTGTGGCACTGTTTGTTGCGCAGCGTTATCGCAGTAATTACTTTATGTTCGCGTCCGGACAGGGCCTTCAGCATTCCGATCGCTTCCTCACGTGAACGTGGCTTTCCCATTACGCGCTCTCCGCACAGCACCATCGTGTCGGAAGTCACCAGTATCTCATCCTCTTCCAGTTCACGGTGGAAGCCGTATGACTTACCTTCCGACATAACCGACGGAATCTCCTCGTGGGGTGTGTCCTGTGAATATACCTCCTCGAAATTGTTGCGCACATCTACCTCGAAATCAATGCAAAGCCCGGCAAGCAGCTCTTTCCTTCTCGGTGAGCCGCTTGCAAGGATTATCTTCTTTCCTTTGGTGTCCATAGGGGGATTACAATATCTTTTTTACAAGTCCGAACATTTTGTACGGCATATAGCGGAACGGCAGGTCGATCCATGTACCTGTCGTTACAATAGAGCGGGTGTGGCTGAATGCAAGGAAACTGTCTTTGCTGTGGTAACGTCCCATGCCGGAATTGCCTACGCCTCCGAACGGTATGTTCTCATTTGCAATGTGCATTATCACATCATTGATGCAGCCCCCGCCGGAAGATGTCCTGCGGATGATTTCCCAGCCTTTCGATTCTTTGCCGAAATAGTAGAGGGCCAGCGGTTTTTCTCTTGAAGTGACAAACTCTATTGCCTTGTCAGCAAATGATTTGCCGCTGTCGTCAAAAGTGATTACAGGGAATACCGGACCGAAGATTTCTTCTGTCATTACAGGGGAGTCCAGCGCAGGGTCAGCAATCAGTGCCGGCTCGATACAGAGGCTCTCACGGTCGTATGAACCTCCGCAGAGAAGTTTTCCGTCCCTGAGGTATCCGCTTACCCTGTCGAAGGCCTTTTCGCTGACCATTCTCACGTAATGTTTATCCGATGCAATGTCATTGCCGTGCATCTGGCGCACTTCTTCGGCAAAGGCTTTTACAAAATCATCCCTTATGTCTTTGTGAATCAGTATGTAGTCCGGTGCTATGCAGGTCTGGCCGCAATTAAGGGTCTTGCCCCAGGCAATCCTTCGTGCAGCAGTTTTCAGATCTGCATCCCTGTCCACAATGCACGGACTCTTGCCGCCGAGTTCGAGCACGACAGGGGTCAGATATTTGGCGGCAGCCTCCATGACAGTCTTTCCGAGCGCAGGACTTCCTGTGAAGAATATGATGTCGAATTTGTTGGCGAGCAGGGTGGCATTGACTGTCCTGTTGCCTTGTACAACGGCAATATACCTTTCCTCAAACGTATCGCGTATCATATCTTCGATGACTTTTGAGACTGCCGGGACGTATGGGGACGGTTTGAGCAGTGCTGTGCAGCCGGACGAAATCGCTCCGACAAGCGGGTTCAGCAGAAGCTGCACAGGATAGTTCCACGGTGAAATTATCAGAGCATTGCCGAGAGGTTCTTTTACAATATAGCTGTGTGACGGGAACAGTTTGAGAGGAGTATGTCTGCACTCTCTTTTTGCCCATTTGCACACGTGGCTCAGATGATTGCTGATTTCTCCTGAAACTATGCTCAGTTCAGTCAGATATGCTTCCTCGTATGACTTGTGCAGGTCTGTCCAGAGGGCACGGCACAGGGGAGTCTCCCACTTTTTCATTGCTGCGGCGAATTTTTTCAGCATTTCTTTCCTGAACCTGATGCTTAGAGTTTCTCCGCTGCGGAAATATTCCCTTTGAGCCTTGATTATGCTCCGGATTTTTTCGTCCGTTGTATTTTCGATTGCCATATTCCTTAGTTTAAGGCTGCAAATATATCAAAAAATGCAAGTTTACAGAGACGCAGGCGTTTGTAGACTTGCAAAATTATTATTCTTTCGGAGTATCGCTCTTGCGTCCGGTGAAATGGTCCATAGTGTGATATACACCGAACCATTCTCCGAAAATGACATCGAACCAGCTTACGGGCAGAAGGCCCTGAAAGAAACGTATGAATCTGAAAGTGAACGGAATGCCTTTGAAGTCGGTATTTCTTTCGATTGCCCTGATGATTTTCTTCGCGGCATATTCCGGCTTGAGTATCGGGATGATGCGCGACTTCACTCCGTCGAACATTCCTGTATTGATGTAATAAGGGGCTACGGTCGTCACGCGTACCTTGCTTTTCATTTTCTTGAGTTCGATTCTCACTGAATCAGACCAGCCGATTGCACCCCATTTGCTTGCTGCATATACGGACATTTTCGGATTGGAGAGCATTCCTGCCGCTGAAGCTATGGTGCAGATATGACCGCTGTTGCGGCTTATCATGCCCGGAAGCATTACGCGGGCCACAAGCATAGGTGCTATTGTGTTGATGTTAATCGTCTTTATGATTTCGGACGGAGTCTGCTTGTCGAAAGTTTTGTTTCCGGTTACGATGCCGGCGCAATTGATGAGTATGTCCACCTCGCCGCAATCTTCCACCGTTTTTCTGTATGTGGCCTCAATCGCCTCGTTGTCAGATACATCCGCAATATAACCCTTTACATTTCCTATTTTGCCCAATTCTTCGGCTGCCGCTGCGATGTTCTGCTTGTTTATGTCCCAGATAACCAATGTCTTTGCGCCTTTTTCGAGTGCCATTCTTCCCATAATCCGGCCTATTCCGGAGGCTCCTCCCGTAATCAGGACGTTGCTGTTTTCAAATTTCATAATATGCTTTCGATTTGGTTTTATACACTTGACCGGTTTCTTCATTAGAAAATAACGTTTTGTGCCGGTGTTTCGTGGCGCAAATTTATAATATATAAAATACCCGGATGCAAATGCGCCCGGGTATTCCGTGAAAAAATTATTACTGTTGCAAATCCGTTGATTTTGTGGCGAAATTTTCCCGCTCACGTCAAAAATGCCTGTTTCTATCAGAATTTTGCTTTGTAGTCCGCCACGTCAAGCTGCCATGTACCCTGTATTTTCATGACTTTTTCGATGAGTGCCCGTGCACATCCCTTGCCTCCGTCACGGTTGCTTACAACATCGGCGGCGGCCTTGGCCTCCTCTACGGCATCATTGGGACAGACTCCGCAGCCGCAGGCCAGCATGACAGGTACATCCGGCATGTCGTCACCGAAATACATGACCTGCTCGGGGGCAAGGGAGTGCCTTGCGCAGAAATCCGTGAAGTCCTCCATTTTGTCCCTTGAGCCGAGATATACGTCCTCCGGCCTTATTCCGCAGGTCCTGAAACGTCTCCTGATGCTTTCGGAGCGGCCGCCTGTAATTATAGCCAGTGCGTATCCGTGCATCGCGGCCATTCTCAGGGCGAAGCCGTCTTTGGAATCGAAGGTGCGGAAAAGTTCTCCGTCAAGGTTGGCAAGAATGCCTCCGTCTGTCAACACACCGTCCACGTCGAAAGCAAACGCTCTGATTTTTCTGAATTTATCCTCCATAGCCTATGATTTGGCTCCTCCTCCGAAGCCGCCGATTGGAAATGAGGGCTTCGGTTCGCCTCCTATCGATACGGGGCCGTTCTGGCTTTCATATTTTTCCATATTGTCCTGAAGGGCGAGGAGCAGCCTTTTGGCGTGTTCCGGAGTCATGATCACTCTGCTCTGCACCTCGGGTTTCGGAAGTCCCGGAAGCATCGATGCAAAATCGATTATAAATTCGCTCCGTGAATGTGTGATTATTGCAAGGTTGGAGTATGTGCCTTTCGCAACCTCCGGTTTCAGCTCGATGCTGACTTCTTTTTCGTTTGCCATATAATATGTTTTTGTCAAATTCGTGAAAATCCGATTTCTGCAAAGATATAACAAAGAAATGAATGCGGAAAGGCCGGCAACACGCAAATTCAATTTGCTTATAATATATTTTCACGCAAGTTATGGATTGTCGTGTCAGAATGATTATATATATTTGTATAAATTGTTAAATCTGTATCGTTATGAGAAAAACTTTAGGACTCATTTTTCTGCTTGCGGTATCTCTGTTTTGCAGTCATGCCGCGGCAGCGCAGGAAGGCATGGCGAATGACTCGCAGGAGGTATGTTCGCCTGTTGTGGTACCTTATGGTACAATGCAGTATCTTCAGGGAAACCTGTATCTTGACGGTAAGGCCCTGACGTATTCGGAAATGGCCGAGATTATGCCTGTCGACCTTTACAGGCAGGGAAGCGGAGGCATCCGGATGCGCGGTCACGGAAAGAGGCTCATCATTGCCGGGTCTGTTCTGACCGGTACTGGTTTCATGCTGTCTTTGGCCGGCAGTTTCCTTATGCTCTATGATAATGGACCGTCAACTTCTGATGCCGCTGTCTTTGCATTGGCCACAGGAGGTGCAGGTTTAGTTTCCGGAATTACCTGTCTCTCTGCCGGAATTCCGCTTTATTGTGTCGGGCAGTCACGGGCCAGAAGAGCTGCGGCTTCATACAATAAGAGGGCTGATGCCGGGCAGCTGACTCTGAACGTGGGGACGGCAAACAACGGTTTCGGACTTTATCTGAATTTCTGACTTTATTAAAACATTTTCACGGTATTTTTATTGCAGATTCAAATTAAACAGTTGTTTCACAAGGAATCTCTGCATAAAAATAGTATATTTGCACGATTTTGCGCTATTTTGCGTCGAAGTCGCGCATTATTATTTTAAGTAAAATGTAAAACGATTATACAGTTATGGAATTGCCAGCAAAGTACAGCCCTGCAGAGACAGAGGACAAGTGGTATGCCTATTGGCTTGAGAACAAGTTTTTTCATTCGGAGCCGGACTCCCGCGAACCTTATACTGTCGTGATTCCGCCGCCGAACGTGACAGGAATCCTGCACATGGGCCACGTACTCAACAATACACTCAACGACGTCCTTGTACGCAAGGCCAGGATGGACGGCAAGAACGCGTGCTGGGTTCCGGGAACGGACCATGCCTCCATTGCCACTGAGAGCAAGGTAGTTGCAAAACTGAAGGCCGAGGGCATAAACAAAGAGGACCTGACACGGGAGGAGTTCCTCAGACACGCCTGGGAATGGAAAGAAAAGCACGGCGGAATCATCCTCAGCCAGCTCCGCAAGCTCGGTGCATCATGCGACTGGGACAGGACCAAGTTTACAATGGATCCCGACCTCAGCGAGGCCGTAATCAATACTTTCGTATACTTCTACAACAAGGGATATATCTACCGCGGAGTGAGAATGGTGAACTGGGATCCGGTTGGACTTACAGCCGTTAGCGACGAGGAGGTCATTCACAGGGATACTACGAGCAAATTCTATCATCTGCGCTATTATATTTCCGACGGCAACGGCAGGGCGACTGACAAATATCTTATCATCGCCACCACACGTCCGGAGACAATCATGGCCGATGCAGCCATTTGTATCAATCCTGCAGATGAACGCTACCATTGGCTTAAGGGAAAGAAAGTTCTGATTCCTCTAATCAACAGGGAAATCCCTGTAATCGAGGACAGCTACGTGGAAATGGAGTTCGGTACGGGCTGTCTTAAGGTTACGCCTGCCCACGATGTGAACGACTACGAGATAGGCATAAGGCACAATCTTCCTGTCATTGACATAATAGATGACCATGGCCGCCTGAACGAAAAGGCGCAGATTCTTGTCGGCGAAGACCGCTTTGAGGCCCGCAGAAAGATTGAGGATATGCTCCGCGAAGCCGGGAATCTTGAAAAGACAGAAGCATACACTTCGCCTGTCGGCTATTCAGAAAGGACGAATGCCGTCATAGAGCCGAGACTTTCGATGCAGTGGTTCCTTAAAATGGAGGAGCTTGCAAAAGATGCCCTTGAAAGCGTCGAGAGCGGAAAAGTCAAACTGATTCCGGACAAATACAGGAACACTTACCGCCACTGGATGGAAAATGTGCGTGACTGGTGCATCTCCCGCCAGCTTTGGTGGGGACAGCAGATTCCTGCATATTATCTTCCTGACGGACAGGTTGTTGTCGCCCAGACCCCGGGAAAGGCCCTGGAGCTTGCAAAAGAACTTGTTCCGGATATCAAGGCTGAGGATCTGAGGCAGGATGAAGATGTGCTCGACACCTGGTTCTCTTCGTGGCTGTGGCCGATTTCAGTGTTCGACACTGATAAGGCCGGTCATCCAGATGCGGAGCCGAACAGGGATCTTGCATATTATTATCCTACAAATGACCTTGTTACAGGTCCTGATATTCTTTTCTTCTGGGTGGCGAGGATGATTATGGCCGGCAACGAGTTCATGAACGATGTGCCTTTCAGAAATGTATATCTTACCGGAATCGTGCGTGACAAGCTCGGCAGGAAGATGTCCAAGACTCTCGGAAACTCACCTGACCCTCTCGACCTTATAGAGAAATACGGTGCTGATGCCGTGCGTCTCGGTATGCTCCTGTGCAGTTCTGCCGGAAGCGACATTCTTTATGACGAGTCGCAGATAGAACAGGGCAGGAACTTCTGCAACAAGATATGGAATGCCTACAGGCTCGTTACAGGTTGGAATGTGGACGTAAACGTGCAGCAGCCTGCAGCTTCTGCCGTCGCTGTGAACTGGTTCAGCGCAAAATTGAGGCAGACTATAGGAACTGTCGAAGACCATTTCTCGAAATTCCGCATTTCTGATGCCCTGATGACCATATACAAGTTGTTCTGGGACGATTTCTGCGCATGGTATCTCGAAGCAGTCAAGCCTGCATACGGTGCCGGAATCGACAAGGCGACATGTGATGCCACCATAGGATTTTTCGATGCTCTTTTGAAGATGATTCATCCTGTAATGCCTTTCATTACAGAGGAACTTTGGCAGAATATGGCTGTGCGCAAGTCAGGGGAGACAATCATGAACCAGCGGTATCCGCAGGCTGCGGAATACAGTACAGAGCTTATTTCTGACTTTGCAATGGCCTGTGAGGCTGTCGCAGGAGTCAGGAATATACGACAGCAGAAAAACATCTCGCCAAAGGAGTCTCTTGATCTGAGAATCAAGGGGGACTTCCCGTCCGGAGTGCTTCCAGTTGTGGTCAAGCTGGCCAATCTCGCTTCTGTGGACAGGGCTGACGGTGACATGTCGTCTGCACAGCGTTTCATGATAGGCACTGCTGAACTTTTCGTTCCGCTGCAGGGGCTCGTGAACGTGGAGGAAGAAGTGCGCAAACTGGAGGCTGACCTCCAGTATTATACCAATTTCCTGGCTTCTGTGCGCAAGAAACTTTCCAATGAGCGTTTTGTCGCGAATGCGCCTGAGGCGGTTGTGGCCGTGGAGCGCAAGAAAGAATCCGATTCGCTTTCAAAGATAGAAAGCATTGAACTTGCCCTGAAGGCACTTAAAAATAACTGATTATGATGAGATCAGAACTTGAATTGGATGTAAGGTACTATGAGACGGACCAGATGGGCATAGTGCATCATTCCAATTATATAAGATATTTTGAATGCGGACGTTCCGATATGCTGGTCAAGGCCGGGCTGCCGATTGACAAGATTGAGGAGTGCGGAGTGATGCTGCCTGTGATTTCTGTGGAGTGCCGATACAGGAAACCTGCCAGAATGGGAGAAAGAATCAGGATTGTCACTATAATAGACAAAGTTCCGCTGGCGAAGCTCATAATAAAAAATGAAATTTTCGGTCCTGACGGCAGTCTGCTGTGCGAGGGGAAGGTAATCCTCGGTTTTCTGGATGCTGTTACCCGCAGGCCGGTCAGGTGTCCGGAGGCTTTGGCAAAGGTGATTGAAAAAGAGTGCCGGGAAGAAAATCAGGTTAATTTATGATATCTGTCAATAATCTTGTCGTGGCCTATGGAGGTTTCACGCTGCTAAACGATATAAATTTTCATATAAGCGAGAACGACAAGATCGGGCTTGTGGGGAAGAATGGTGCGGGCAAGTCCACTATCCTTAAACTGATATGCGGTCTCCAGACCCCGACCTCGGGGCAGGTGGCTGTTCCAAACGGTGTGAAGATAGGCTATCTTCCGCAGATTATGGAGCATCACCGCGGTCGCAGTGTGATTGACGAGGCGATGACTGCTTTTGCGGATATGTTCGCCCTGGAGGACGAGCTTGTGGCCATCGGGAACGAACTTGCAAGCAGGCAGGATTATGAAAGCAAAGAATACCAGGACCTTATCATAAAGATGAACGAGGTCAATGACGCCCTCATGTACAACCGTTCGGACAACCCGAAGGCGATGGCGGAGAGGACTCTCATGGGACTCGGTTTCCGCTATGATGAACTGGAGCGTCCTACCGAAACTTTCAGCCAGGGCTGGAATATGCGTATTGAACTGGCGAAGATACTGCTGTCGAAACCTGATGTGCTTCTTCTTGACGAGCCGACCAACCACCTTGACATAGAGTCGATCGAGTGGCTGGAAGGCTATCTGAAGGATTACCGCGGCGCCTTGGTGCTGATTTCCCATGACAGGAAATTTCTCGACAACGTTACCGGCCGTACCGTGGAGATAATGCTTGGGAAAATCCATGACTATAAGGTGCCGTACAGTAAGTACATCGAATTGCGCAAGGAGCGTATGGCTCAGCAGCAGGCGGCATACGAGAACCAGCAGCGGATGATCGACAAGACAGAGGAGTTCATCGAGCGGTTCCGTTACAAGCCGTCCAAGTCGAATCAGGTACAGTCGAGGGTTAAGCAGCTTGAAAAATTGGAGAGGATAGAGGTGGACATCGAGGACAAGTCTGCCCTTGCTGTGAAATTTCCTCCTGCCCCGCGTTCAGGCGACATCGCCTACAAGGCTGTGGACATGAAGGTCGGCTATGGAGAGAAGATAGTTTTTTCAGATGCGCAGATCGAGGTGCGAAGGGGCGAGAAGGTCGCTTTGGTCGGCAGGAACGGAGAGGGAAAGACCACTCTTATGAGGGTCATTATGGGCGAACTGGAGCCAAAGGCAGGTGAATCCAGGCCCGGCTATAATGTGCAGATCGGCTATTATGCCCAGAATCAGGAGGATATCCTGGACAAAAATGACACTGTCTTTGAAACGCTGGACCGGATTGCCGTTGGTGACATCCGCCTGAAACTGAGGGATATACTGGGCGCATTCCTGTTTAAGGGAGAGGATGTGGACAAAAAGGTCGCAGTATTGAGCGGAGGGGAGCGTGCGAGGCTGGCAATGGCGAAGCTGATGCTCAAACCGTATAATCTCCTTGCTCTCGATGAGCCTACCAATCACATGGACATACGTTCGAAAGATATACTCAAACAGGCTTTGAAGGCATACGACGGGACGTTGATAGTGGTCTCTCACGACCGTGATTTCCTTGACGGCCTTGTGGACAAGTTGTATGAGTTCCGTGACGGAAAGGTCAAGGAGCATCTCGGTGGAGTGGCTGAGTTCCTTGAAAGGAGGAGAATCGAGAATCTGAGCGAACTGGAAAGGCATTGCGGAGGAAATGAGTCCAAGGCTGAGGAAGTCGTCCAGAAAAAGGCCGAGGCACAGCAGGAATATCAGGCCAAGAAGTTCATATCCAAGGAGGAACGCAAGGTACGCAACCGTATAGCCTATCTGGAGAAGGGGATTGAAAGCATTGAAGCTGAAATGAAAAATATCGAGACTCTGCTTGCCGCCCCCGGACCTGGTGATGATATAATGGAGCTTACGAGGAGCTATCTTGAAAACAAAAGGTCGCTCGACATGATGACCGAGGAATGGGGGCGTCTGCTTGAAAGCATAGAATAAAATACATAAATATATATGGAAGAGTCAAAAATGCAATATCTGTTCGGTATGCATCCTGTCATGGAGGCTGTAAGGGCAGGAAAGAAATTCGAGAAGGTGCTTTTGAAGCAGGGACTTGAGGGGGTACAGTTCCGCGAGCTTCTGGAACTTCTCAAGGTCAAGGAGATACCTTTCCAGTTCGTGCCGGCAGAGAAGTTCCGCAATGTGCGCGGTTCGCATCAGGGGGTTCTTGCATACATATCGCAGATGGATTATGTCGATCTTGAGCAGCTCGTCAACAATGCTCTCGGAATGTCCGAAAATCCTATACTGATGATTCTGGACGGTGTAAGCGATGTGCGCAACCTCGGTGCGATTGCGAGGAGCCTTGAATGTGCGGGAGGACATGGAATCATCGTGCCTGCCAAGGGAGGTGCCGCCATGAATGCCGAGGCCGTGAAGGCTTCCGCCGGTGCTTTGATGAGGATCGATACCTGCAAGGTGTCCAATCTCCGTGTTGCGGCCTATTATCTTAAACAGTGCGGATTCAGGCTTATCGCAGCGACCGAAAAGGTGGACCGCAGGATCTATGATGTGGACATGACCGGCCCGTGCGCAATAATAATGGGTTCTGAAGGAAAGGGAATATCAAAGTCGATGCTTGACCTGGCCGATGACAAGGTTGCCATTCCCATGGCCGGTGAAATTTCTTCCCTCAATGTGTCGGCAGCATCGGTCATTATGCTTTATGAAGCTGTAAGACAGAGAATTACTAAATAATTGTATATTAAATTACGTATGAAAAAGATATTTTTATTTTCGGCATTTTTGCTGTGTGCAATTTTATCGGCTTCTGCCCAGTCGCATTTTGTACAGGACAAGGATTATGAAAGTTTCAAGACTGTAAATGTGTCAGACAAATTTACAGTCAAGCTGAAACATTCATCCAAATATTCCGTAAGGGTTACTTCTGACGAAAGGCTTTCCCCTTATATTCAGGTGTATGTCAAGAACGGCACGCTCTATCTTGTTCTCGATGAGAAGAATTATACTCCGGAGCTGAAAAAAGAACTTAGACAGAAAGGAGCCGCTGAGCCTTTGCTTGAAGCAGAAATTTCGATGCCAACTATAAAGTCGCTTGTACTCAAAGATAAAGCTGTACTTTCGTATTGTGACAGATTTCATTCGGAGTCTTTTGTCCTGACTGTATCAGACAATGCAAAGGTATCGCATTTCAATCTTGACTGTTCTACCGCCGAATTGTCTTTCGCGAAAAACTGTACCGCTTCTGCCGACATAAGCGCCACCGGAAAGCTTTCTGTCTCTGCCTCAAATTCTTCCGAAGTATCTCTTACCCAGACAGGAGGAACACTTATTCTGGAAAGTTGCGGTTCAGCTGTGATCAAGGCCAAGGCCAATGTGTCGGAAGCCAGCCTGAATGTTTCAAACGGAAGCAATGTGTCCGTTGCAGGAAAGGCATCTGTCATTAAGGTGAAGGCTTCAGGGCTTTCAAAGACGGATGTAGAGCATTTCGAGGCAAAGGACGGTGAGGTAGAGCAGAGCGGTTCGTCCAAATGCTATGTGAATGTAACGGACAATCTGCTTGTCAACCTGACCGGAGGTGCAATGCTTTCTTACAAGAGGAAACCGTCGATAGAGGTGGAGAGGATTATTTCCTCGACTCTTGTAAAAGCCGATGATCCTAAGAGAAAATAGCCTGATGTTTGTTCTGGATTCTCATTGCGACACACCGTCGCAGTTGTTAAGGCTTAGGAATCCGTCGCTTGACAACAGCCATTCACACGTCGATTTCCCGAAGCTCAGGCGAGGGGGAGTCGACGCGGCTTTTTGGGCAATGTATGTTCCTGCTTCGCTGTCTGCGGCGGACGGTGAACTGTACGCCTACAGGCTTTTGCGCTGTGTGCAGGACGCTCTTGAAGCCAATGCTGACAAGGCTGCTGTTGCCCTGTCGCCGGAGGATGCCTGTGCAAATAAGCAAAAGGGGCTGTTTTCTGTTTTCCTCGCTTTGGAAAACGGTGCTCCTATAGGCAGTTCACTGGAGAAGCTGCAGGCTTTTTATGATGCCGGAGTCAGGTATATGACACTTTCGCACTCTGCGGACAATCAGATCTGCGATTCCTGTGCGTCAGATATCGGGAAGTGGCACGGACTCAGCCCTTTCGGCAGGGAAGTCATCGCGCAGATGAACCGTATGGGAATGATAGTGGATGTTTCCCACATTTCAGACGAATCATTTTATGATGTGCTGGAATATTCTTCTGCTCCTGTTGTCGCCTCGCACTCATGCTGCCGTTCTTTGGCTGACCATCCGAGGAATATGACAGATGACATGATACGTTCTTTGGCTGAATGCGGAGGGGTGATCCAGATAAATTTTTTCCCTGTATTTCTTGACAGCGGCTTTGCAGGCATATTGCAGGCCTCGGGCATTGAAGAATGGGGAGAGCAGGTGGAACAGAGGTTCATAGACAGTCCTTCGGATGAGGCTGCACGCAGGGCCTGGTATGATGTGATTGACAGGTTAGAGGCATTGGAAAGGCCTTCATACAGGAGGATTGTGGATCATATCGACCACGTTGCTGCTCTTGTGGGAATCGACCATGTGGGATTGGGTTCCGACTTTGACGGCATAGCTGTCACGCCGCAGGGTATGGAGGATGTATCATGTTTTCCGAAGATATTCGGGGAAATGCGCAGGCGCGGCTACAGTGAGGAGGATATAAGAAAAGTCGCCGGAGCCAATTTCATGCGTGTGTTTTCGGAGGTGCAGGCCCTCAGTTCCTCTTTTTCTGGTGAAGCACGATGATGCTGACAGTGATGAGTATAAGGACTATGCCGATTACGGTTCTGAGTCCGAGATGCTCGTCAAGGAAGATGATTCCGAGTATGACTGCAGTCAGCGGTTGTAGCGCACCGAGAATGGAGGTCAGCGTAGGTCCGATTCTTCTGACCGCCTTGACTCCGGTAAAGTTCGAGACCATGGTTGCCCACAGTCCGAGTCCGAGGATGTACAGCCACTGTACCGGGTCTGTCACCGGTATAATGCTTCCGTTGAATATCAGGCAGCATGCAATGAAATATACGGCACTGAGCATCATTATCCATGTGGTGAACTTTACTGACTCTATTTTGTCCGCTCCGGTTCTTTTAAGGAGTATGAAATATGCGGCATAGCTGAAAGCCGAAATCATGGAGCATACGAGTCCGGTCACTGTGTTGCCGCCTTCGGTTTCAAGTCCGTCTCCCGAGGCCATGAGATATACACCGAGAATCGAGAGAAGAACCGCACATATATTTACCTTTGATTTCCGCTCTCCGAAAAACAGCATCATGCAGGACGTGACAACGACCGGGTACATGAAATTAATTGTTGATGCTATTCCGCTTGAGATATTCGCATATCCGTACAGGAGAGTTATGGATGTCAGTGCACGGAGGACACTCAGAAGAACAATCTTCCATGCTTCGCTTCTGTCGGAAATCCGCAGTGTCTTATGTTTGCAAAAGGCATATATCATGAGCACTGCGGCAGCCGTGGCCCAGCGGTAGGCAAGTATGTCGAAACTGGTCAGGCCGACTGCGAGAAGCCGGATTGTAAACACAGGGGAGAAGCCGAACGAAGCAGATGAAAGGGCGGCATAAAAGATGCCGTTGATTCTTATGCGACGCTTTTTCTTCTCATATATAGTGTGTGCATTGCTCATATAGCCATTATTTTGCTCTGCCGGTTCAATGGATTGTATAATAAATATTTATGTCTGATCAATCGAATATGTAACAAATAAGTTTAATGTTGAAACTATTGTGTTTTATCCGCTGTTTATAAATATGTTGCTTTGCTTGGGTGCCGATGTGTCATTTTTCCGTCTCGCGGCATATTTTCATGCGCAGGATATTGAGGGCATTCGCTGCGAAGCGTTCTGTATTGCGCTTCCTGTCTCCTTTGAAACAGAGCCTGTACGTCTCAGTTCCCTGGTCGGAGCTTACACCGATCCATACCGTGCCGACAGGCTTTTCCCTGCTTCCTCCGCCTGGACCGGCCACTCCTGAGGTGGCAATCGAGAAGTCGCTTCCGGTGAGCCGGCGGACTCCCTCAGCCATTTTTGCAACGCATTCGCTGCTGACTGCCCCGTATGATTTTATTATGTCTTCCGGAACTCCGAGCACCCCTGTCTTGACGCTGTTTGCGTATGAAGTGACCGAACCGAGATAGTATTCCGAGGAACCGGGAACGGAAGTCAGCATGGCAGAAACAAGACCTCCTGTGCAGGATTCTGCAGCACTTGCCGTTTTGCCGGCAGCAGCGAGTTTGCGTCCGATGCATTCTTCCATTGTTTCATCCCGGAATGACCATATCACATCTCCGAGAATTTCGCTCAGCTTTGCTATTTCAGCATCGATCATGCGCTCTTCCTCCTCCATGTTTCCCTCGCCGTACATCGACAGGCGGAGACGTACTCCGGTGAATTGGTTCGGAAGATAGGCGAGGTGCATTCCTGCCGGCAGTGAATCTTCCCATGGGGCGATCATTTCTGCCAATGCTGATTCAGCGACTCCGAAAGTCATGACTGTCCTGTGGCATATATCCGAAATCATGTTGTGCGCCTTGATGTCGCTGATTATGTCATCGAGGGCGCCGATCGCTTCAAAAGGAACTCCGGGGAGCGAATACAGGGTCGAACTGTGCCCTGACTTTCCGGCAGGGAAGCGGAAGACCATTATCGGTGCCGTCCCCAGTCTGTTCGGAATCACTTCGCAGGTGTCAGGAACCGAGGCCTGGGCTATGTTCGTTTCGAGTATGTCAAGTCCGCGCGCGCTCAGTATGTCATGTATAATGGCAAGCTGCCTCCGGTCCGTCCTGAATGAGGCTGCTCCGGAAAGTTCCGCGAGGGCGGACTTGGTAATGTCGTCTTTTGTAGGGCCGAGTCCTCCTGTGACTATTACTATGCCGTTGTTCTCCAGTTCCGTGCGGAGGACCGATATTATTGTTTTCCTGTCATCGCCGATTGAAACCATGCGGCCGACCCTGATGCCGGCTGAATTGAGCGCGCGCGATATGAATGACGAATTCGTGTCGACAATCTGGCCGATCAGGATTTCGTCTCCGATTGTGCATATTGATGCCTGTGTCATTTTCTTTTCGGTTTTTGTGTTTCTTCCAGATGGCGTATTATGTTCTTCACGATGGCAGGGCCTTCATATATGAAGCCTGTGTATATTTCCACGAGTGATGCACCGGCATCCAGCATTTCCCTTGCCTGTTCTCCGGACATGATTCCGCCTACTCCTATGATCGGAAGCCTTCCCTTTGACTTTTCATGTACATATCTGACCAGTTCAAGATTTTTGCGGTAAAGCGGTGCACCGGAAAGTCCTCCGTTGCCGATTTTCTCAATCTTGCTTTCGTCTATGCTCAGGCCTTCACGGCTTCTTGTCGTGTTTCCAGCCACAATTCCGTCGATTCCGGAGCGCAGGCAGTAGTCGATTATGTCATCGAGCTGCGGATGCGGCAGATCCGGTGAAACTTTGAGCAGAATCGGACGGAACGTGTCATAATACATCCTCAGGTCCAGAAGCCTGTCCACAATATCAGAGAGGAACGATACGTCCTGCAGTGCAGTAAGTCCTACGACATTCGGGCAGGATACGTTTATTACAAACATATCCACAAAGTCATAGAGCAGGGCGAATGACTGTTCATAGTCCTTTGCCGCATCCTCGTTTATGCTTGAAGTGTTCTTGGAAATGTTTGCTGCCACTATGACTTCAGGGCGCTCCTTTCTCAGATGCTCCACTGCATTTCTTACGCCCTTGTTGTTTATGCCGAAACGGTTGATGATTGCCCTGTCTGACGGAATCCGGAAACATCTCGGCTTTTCGTTTCCGTCCTGCGGCCTTGGAGTAAGAGAGCCTATTTCTACGAAGCCGAAGCCGAAATTGGCCATATCGTTGTAGAATTCTCCGTTTTTGTCAAGTCCTCCGGCCAGTCCGACCGGATTCGGAAACCTTATGCCGAAGACCTCGCGTTCGAGAGATTTTGACTCTTTCTTATATATTGCGCGTATTATTGTCCTTGCAAAAGGGATATGCCTGATGAATGACAAGCCTGAGAAAGTAAGGTTGTGTGCCGTTTCCGGATTGAAGCGGAAGAGGACAGGTTTCAGTATATGTTTGTACATTTCTTATTTTTGAATAAATCATTAAGACGCTGTTTTTAATCACAATGACAAAAATTCAGACAGCTTCTAAAAACGTACAAAAATACATTAAAAACTTCGTAAATCCTCCGTGTCCATGCAATAATGTGCAGATGATTATCTGACCTCTGAAATTCCTGTTCAGGCAAACGCCGTCAGTGTTTTGCGCTTTGTGCGACACTTCTTCCCAGTTCCTGGAATGAGCCGTCATCGAAAAATACAATAATTTTCGATACAACTCTTTGTTTGATACGCACTTCCGGCTGTGTATATGAAGTGGTGGTTTTATTCAGGGGTGCGATATTTTCCTTCTCTTTCTCCTGTACAGGCAAAACAGCGGATTCCGGTTCGGCCTTCACCTGTTCTTCTTTGGCTTCGCCGTGAGGAAAGAGACTGCCTGGCTGTGACTGCTGAATATTTGGTTGCGTCTGCTGTTCTTTGTACATTTTCCCGGTTCCGAGAATCAGCCAGTCCATATTGAGATTAGGGTAGTGCTGCATAACGGATTTGATGAAATCGTACCCCGGATTGTTTCTGCCGGCAAGCAGGTGCGAAATACTGGCGCGGGCGACATTGATGGTTTCCGCGAATTGTGTCTGGGACAGATTTTCTGCCGCAAGGAATTGCTCTAATCTCTTGTTCATTTTTGTAAACTAAGTTTTACAAAGATAACAAGAAAATTGTAAACGTGAAAATAATTTTTGCGTTATAAATGTAACGGTTACATAGAAAGCGTGGCTGCTTATATTTATGTAGTACTTTATATAATTGTTATAAATTAATGATTATATTGTATTTAATCGTATTAATATTGTGATATTGTACCATGTTCCGCATTAAATTGGCGGCAGATTTCAAAGTTTACGTATATTATGTAAATTGATTATTTCGATAATATTATATAATACTAATGATTAACAATAATTTACTATAATATATATATATCAATAAGAAAAAATTATGCTCAAATTGTGACGGGTTACAGACGGATAGAAATAACGTGTACCTGTGGCACCATTGGTTACAGATGTTGCATTAGATTACGTTGGTTCCTTGGTTACATTTGTAACGAGGCTGCAAAATCAGTTTTCAATTTCCGATTCACGTGAGAATTGCGTATTTTTGCCGAAGTTTAGATTAGTTTACTAAAAAACGGATTCTCTGATGGTACCGGAAATACAGATAAGTGACTATAATTACGACCTGCCTGACGGCAGGATTGCCAAATACCCTCTCCCTAAAAGAGATTCTTCCAAGTTGCTTCATTATGCAGACGGAAATATCACGGAGAGAAAATTCACGGAAATTCCCGGTCTTCTTCCGGAAGATTCCATCATGGTATTCAATGACACTAAAGTAGTTCCTGCAAGGCTTGATTTTGTGCGTCCGACGGGTGCGCATATAGAGATATTTTGTCTTGAGCCAGTCATTCCTGTGGAGTATTCATGTGCTTTTGCCGCTGTCGGCAGATGCGTGTGGAAGTGTATTGTCGGCAATGTAAAGCGCTGGAAAGACGACAGTCTGGTTCTGTACAATCCTATGGACAGCGCAGAGATCCGTGAAATGGGGCTGGAGGCAAAGCTTGAAAAGCGCGAGGGAGCGACTTCTGTCGTCGAGTTTACCTGGAAAAACGGTGCTCCGTTCTCTAAAGTGCTTGAAGTCTGCGGTTCTGTTCCTATCCCTCCTTATCTTAATCGTGAAACGGAGGATATAGACCTGGAACGCTACCAGACGCTTTATGCGAAATACCGCGGCTCTGTGGCCGCCCCTACGGCAGGACTGCATTTTACTGGCGAAGTACTCGGAATGATTAAGGAACGCGGCATTTGCATGGAGACCGTATGTCTGCATGTGGGTGCAGGCACATTTCTGCCGGTCAAGACCTCGTCTGTGGCAGACCATACTATGCACCGCGAGCCTTTTGTAGTGACGCTCGGACTGTTGGAAAAGCTGGCGGCAGGCAGGAAAAAGGTTGTTGCCGTCGGTACAACATCGGTAAGGACGCTTGAATCCCTTTATTATGCCGGGGTGAAATGCATCGAGACAGGCGAGCCTCAGGATGTGGGGCAGTGGGACCCGTATGAGAGGGAGTATCCATACACTGCAAAAGAGGCCGTTATGGCTCTTGTGGACTGGATGAGGGCCAATTACAAGACTGAACTGAGCCTGTCTACGCGGATCATTATAGTTCCCGGCTTCCGTTTTCGCGTCACGGATGTGCTTGTAACCAATTTCCATCAGCCGCAAAGTACGCTTCTTCTGCTGATTTCCGCTTTCGTGGACGGTGACTGGCACCGTATATATGATTATGCCCTGGCCCATGACTTCCGTTTCCTGAGCTACGGTGACAGTTCCCTGCTTTTCCGTAAACAGTGAGGCATTTCGGGCTGCATAGACATCCTGAAGAAACGCGTAGGGAGGACTGACACCATGTGGGAATATACCCCAATTGCAAACTACGACATTTCTGCACGACGGTTCCCAAAACAGGTCATTTCGGGAACGGAACACGACATTTCAGTACGACTGTTCCCCAAACGTGCCATTCCCGGCACGAACCACTGGGATGTTCCACAACAGATCTTTTATGGCGCGAACAATTACAAGGCCCACAAGTGTATGCCGGTGAGACCTGTTGCGATTTGATTGAACAAGTCGGTTTTTCAGTGCAAACCGTCCCAGATTGGCGTGTTATTTTACCAACCTGGAACGGTGATGTGCATTGTGCGGCGTATATTAAGAATTTGTGTTCCGGGTTGGTCATCCGTACTGCCAACCTGGAACACTCTCACAGTAAAAAGTTCCGACATTTCTGCTGTCTGTACCTCAGAACATGTTGTTCTCGGAACTAACCACGACATTTCAGTTCGACTGTTCCCAAAACATTGCTTTTTAGGAACAATGACATTTCCGCCCGACTGTTCTCAAAACGGGCACTTTCATGAACGAAACACGATATCTCAACACGATTGTTCCCAGAACAGTGTTTTTCGGGAACGAAGTACGTCATTTCCGCCCGACTGTTCTCAAAATCGACTATTTAGGCCCACCCGATGCCTTTTCCGAGCTGTTCATGAAGACGTGCATTCTGGGTCACGTGAGGCTGCATGTCGGAAGTGTCTGGGATTCAGGACATGCTGGCTGCGTGGTGGAGTGCAACATTCTGTCACACAACATTTTATACTCCGACGGGTGCCAAAAATACGGCACCTGTTGTCAACTAATTCTTTGTTTTACAATAGATTAGCCTCCACCCCGCGACGCCTCCTATCCTTCCGTTCCCAAAACCGGTCATTTCAGGAACGAACTTCAACTTTTCTGTCCTCCTGTTTCCAAAACAAGGCTTTTCAGTAACGAAGTACGTCATTTCCGCCCGACTGTTCTCAAAATCGACTATTTAGGCCTGCCCGATGCCTTTTCCGAGCCTTTCATGAAGACGTGCATTCTGGGTCACGTGAGGCTGCATGTCGGAAGTGCCTGGGATTCAGGACAGGCTGGCTGCGTGGTGGAGGGCAACATTCTGTCACACAATGTTTTACACTCCGACGGGTGCCAAAAATACGGCACCCGTTGTCAACTAATTCTTTGTCTCACAATAGATTATCCTCCACCCAACGACACCTCCTTTCTTTCCGTTCCCAAAACCGACTATTTCAAGAACGAACTTCAACTTTTCTGTTCGCCTGTTCCCAAAACAAGGCTTTTCAGGAACAAAGCACGGCATTTCGACTTGATTGTTCCCAAAACCGACTATTTGGGGCCCGCCCGATGCCTTTTCCGAGCCGTTCATGAAGACGTGCATTCTGGGGCATGTGGGACTGTATGTCGGAAGTGCCTGGGATTCAGGATATGCTGGCTGCGTGGTGGATGGCAACATTCTGTCACACAACGTTTTACACTCCGACGGGTGCCAAAAATACGGCACCTGTTGTCAACTAATTCTTTGTTTTACAATAGATTAGCCTCCACCCCGCGACGCCTCCTATCCTTCCGTTCCCAAAACCGGTCATTTCAGGAACGAACTTCAACTTTTCTGTCCTCCTGTTTCCAAAACAAGGCTTTTCAGTAACGAAGTACGACATTTCAGCTTGACCGTTCCCCAAACCGACTATTTAGGCCCACCCGATGCCTTTTCCGAGCCGTTCATGAAGACGTGCATTCTGGGGCATGTGGGACTGTATGTCGGAAGTGCCTGGGATTCAGGATATGCTGGCTGCGTGGTGGATGGCAACATTCTGTCACACAACGTTTTACACTCCGACGGGTGCCAAAAATACGGCACCTGTTGTCAACTAATTCTTTGTTTTACAATAGATTAGCCTCCACCCCGCGACGCCTCCTATCCTCCCGTTCCCAAAACGATACATTTCAGGAATGAACGAACGGAAGAAGCATAGGGGCTGTGATGGACTGCTCGTATTCTTTCGATACACTTACCGGCAACTTTCTCAGCCGTACCGGCAATCTGCGCGGTCAGACAAGATACCTTCGGATATGACGGCCTGAACCGTCTGACAGAGATAGGCGACAGGCAGATTGCATACTCGGACAATGGAAACATCACAAGTATCGCTTCCGTTGGTGATATGACCTACGGCAACAGTGACAGGCCATATAAGGTGACATCGTTGGACATGGAGGAGAATGTTGTGCCTTCAAAAGTGCAGAATGTCACATATACCTGCCACATCCGGCCTGCCATCATAACGGAAGGTGGCAGAAGTGCCGCTTTTACATATAACGGAGAGGAAGCCAGAGTGAAGATGAATGTCTCGGACGGCGCGGTGTCTGTCCTGTCGATTATATCGGCAACCGGTATTAGATAGACGAGACGCCTTCAGGAAAGACCGAAAGGCTGTATCTCGGAGGCGATGCTTATTCGGTCCCTATGGTTTATGTCAGGAAAGACAGCGGCATCTGGACGCTGCACTCTGCACAACATCGGAAGGGATTATCTCGGCAACATCACGCACGTAGCCACTTCCGACGGTAATCTGGTTGAAAAGAACAACTACGACCCTTGGGCAGGCTGAGGAATCCGGAGACAAAGGAAATATATACTCCCGGTACAGAGCCGCCACTGATGCTCGGACGCGGCTACACAGGCCACGAGCATCTGACATGGTTCGGTCTCATCAATATGAATGCCCATATCTATACGCAGGCAAATATACCTCATATATATTTAATTTTAGCATATATTATATAGGCTAACAGATAAAAGTAAACAACCAATCCTATGTCTGCCTATCTCACAAGGTCAGACATCCTGTTTACGGCACAACCTCCTTTACGGCACAACCTCCACCATCAGCAATGGTAGTGTTCTGCCGCTGAAACCTTGTGAATAAAACCATAGCACCTTTGACTGCGACAAAAATTAAGTGGGCGGCTGAAAAGTCAGAATAACTTTCTGAGAATTGAAAATTCGGTGACAGGGACGAGGGGCTCACCGCACCGAAAAACGTAGACGAAGGGGCTGGACGGATACTTTTTAGTCTGCCCCTTGTTATAAAAAACTTTAAATGTTAAATATTGTGTAGATTCCAAATCGAAGTGCAAAATTTGAGATAGGATTTACGATATCCAAACACTCCTTTCTCCTTCTGGAGGTGGCTGCCAAGCGGCTGGGGCGGCCTAAACAGCCCACAAGAGCGGATGAGCGATATAGAAAACTGGCAATACAAAAAAAGGAGACCGGAGATAATTAATTTTGTGTCGCTATCATAAATATTATTGTACTAATTTTTTTGTTTCTACAAAAATTTTAGTACATTAGCGCTTTATTGGATACCATATTTTTAGCTTGAATATTTCTGCTAATTTAATAATGGAACAACATCCTCATTGTTAGCTATATAAATGGGGTGGGGTAATGATATGAAATTGCATATAGTCTACATACTTCTTTCGGTTTTTGCTGTTTCGGCTCAGATTCCGGTCGATTC
>CAYMVG010000012.1:0-102507 GCA_964394295.1 uncultured Muribaculaceae bacterium
GAGCAACAGCCTTCTAAGCTGTGGGTCTTGGGTTCGAATCCCAACCGGATCACCTAACGAAAAACGCGCCCGATTTTCATCGGGCGTTGTTTTTTGCCTTATCCGTCAGAAGCTGGCTTCTGTAAGGATTAGGCAAAAAAACAACAAGGAGGAGCCGAAGGCGACGATGCGTTTTTCGGTATGCAAGATCGCCCGTGGCGCAGGGCAAGGGAAAACGGAGCAAAGCGACGTAATCCCGTTTTACCCTACCCCTTTTCCGGCGCGCTGCATTTCCCCAAAGGTGTACTTAATAAGGTATGCTATTTTCACTGATTTAATCATTTTGAGAACATCTATTGGATAAAAATGCCATATTTTATCCAGAACAGTGGATTTATTGGATAAAATTGATTGTTTTCGCAGTCCAATACAATGCGAAATGAAGAATATAATCCTCAATTAAAGGGCTGAGAGAGATGAGCTGATGGCTCGTCAATATCAACAACGCTATACCGAATTTTGACGGAATTAACCAGAAACGCCATATACGGTTCACCGCAGAAAATCACCTGACAATGACGACAGTGACACCGGGACGGGAGTAGGTATAGGTACAGGATATCGCAAAGGTTTCATCGAGTTCCCTGCGCAGGGCAGAAGCAAGTATGCCGTCCCCGACACCGTGGATAAAAATGAGGCGGCGGCCTCTGTATTTCAGATTACTGCGCAATGTACGGCGGAAATAGTTCATCTGGAAATCGAGTGCCTCCCGTTGCGGAATGCTCTCTCCTCCGGGAATTTTATCAAGATGGAGGTCAACCGATATTTCGGCCGGAAATTCCGATGATTTAGATTTAGCTGCGCATTGTTTCACCGGCACTTGTTTCCAGGACACAGGCACGGAATCCATGAGCAGCCTGTCCTCTTTGGCATCCGTAACCACGAACTCACACCTCTGCGCACGGAAAACCAGGCCTCCGGCTTCAATTTCAAACCACCCGTCACAGAAGCCGGCTATCACTCCGCAGTCATTCGTTTCCATCATCCGGACTCTCGTCCCCTTGACAATACCCTCCTCTGCCGGCAGTTCGGCCCGTGACTTGTTCACGGCACCCCTTGTCCGCGGCTTCTGTACCGGCTTCACGGCAGATACAGCCCCTTCCGGATATCCGCTTTCCCGGAAAAGCCCCTTCAATTCGCCAAGCTCTCCAAAATCCGAAAATTTCTTCGCCATACGCAACCTGCTCCACAAATATCCTCAGACAATCTTCCCGGAATCACGGCATCTGGGAAATAAGACGGTCAAGTCCGGAAATACGCTGATTCAGATTGTCCTTAATCCTGTCAATAGCCTCATCCGACGTCATCTGCCTCTCACCGTTAGGGTCGCCGCTGTCATTAAAGTCCGGCCACAGAGAAAAATTAAGCTTGGACGTATTTTTCAGATAAGCCCTGTTCTTCTCGATAAAACCGTCCAGGTCGAGCACAGGTTTCAGTTCCGCCCAGCGCGCCTTTACCGCATTACGGAAGTCCGCGCTCTCAAAAAGCCCGACATACCACAACGTATTAAGGTTCAGGAAACAATTGGCCTTGTTCCAGTAATGTCCGCTGTCGGTAAAATTGACATTAAAAGTGCCATAGTCAAAATCCCATACAGGGCCTGCATACAACTTGCCTCCGTCCGCTGCCGGCTTCTTGTACATATAGCAGCTGCCCGGATTATTCGGTTCCTGGTTCATAGTCAGCTCAAACACGAGCCAATAGTCGATGAACGACTTTACATCAAGACGCGACAGGTCGTGAGGATTCTGAAGCACCGCTTTCTCCGTATCGAGGATATAGTTCATGATATACACGAACTGGGCTGAAGATTTGCTGAAAAGCTCTTCGTCATCCGGATCTTTCAGGCCGAAATTGAACTTCAGACGCCCCTCGTCATAGTTTGTCCTGTATGAAATATTTCTTGCCCATGACACCATGTCCTGATTGATGAGGATCGTTGTGCCGTTCCCCGAATAACGTTTCGACGGCCACCAGAAAGGCGACGTCTCATACTGCATATTGCCCCAGTATCTGTCGATCTCTATCAGAAATCCCATTTTTTCAGGATCGGCATCCGGCCCCCCGCCCTTTTCCGGATCAAGTGCATCATTGCCGCTTGGAATCGGGACTCTGTCTGCATCTGCCTTGATCTGTTCGGTCAGCAGATAAGTTCCCCTGTGCTTTCCGTTCATCACGACTTCCACAAAACGGTTGCGCGGAGTCCATTCAAGTCCGTCGAATCTTCCGGCAATCTCAAGGGCAAGACGGTTCCGGATCAGAGACTTGTCTATCGCATTGGCAAGCAAAGCCCAGCGTTTGTGCTTCGGCATACCGAGCAGGCCTGCCTTCTTGTCCAGTTTCACGGCATAAGGCTTCTTGTTCCAGCCCCAGGTCGAGTTACCGCGTCCCTTCAATTGGTCGGCTTCGCCATAATAATCATCTTCAAAGACAGTTCCGTCATAATCAGCCTTGCCTGCCGCATCGAGATAAATCCTGCACTTTTTGGTCCATACCTCCTTGCTTGTTATCGCTGTTCCTCCTGGAGTGAAAAGATACAGCACCGGAATACCCGTATTCAGATTATGAAAGCGGAACTTGTAGTCACGCGCTATTTCCCTTCCATTTCTCGCAGCGGAAAGCCTTACCGTGACCGGACGCATATAATCGCAAGCTGTCTTTCCGCTCTCCAGAGGTATGAAAGCGGCACCGTCCTGAGATACGCTGACCTCAATTCCTGTAAGGCCATCGGCAGCGAACACATCAAAAGATGCCACAAGCGAGCGTGGATCCGTATAATAAGGTATGCCGTCACCGTCGTCGATGACTCCTGACGAAATCACAGTCACGACATCCGTCTTCAAGGCGGAATTGTCCCGTCCGAGGAAAGAAAACGACTTCAATGCCAGGACGGTATCATCGATTTCTCCGGATTCCTCACCGGTGCCTGGTACGGATTCAGGCTTACAGCCATATATCATCATTGCCAGAAAGACTGAAGCAATGGACAGAATTTTTCTTGTCATAGTCTATTGTGTTTTCATGGGATTCACCGTCAAATCCGGCCGTAAAGATAGGAAAAATTAAACCGATGCAAAAAACGGGACGGATTTCACTGATATTATACAGTCCAAATCACCGATATATGGCCGTGCAGGCCGGTTCTTGAAAATTATCCGCGTACAATTACGTTACGCGGATAATAAGCCTCACATTTGCCACAGCGCAAAATCAAAGGATTATGGAAAGAAACAAGAAAAATAAAGTGTGGACACCGAGAAGCCCGGAAGAGCTGCAGGTCGGCACATTTGTGGACGTACTCTCTGACAGCGGATTCAAGGCTGTATTCGGAGACGAAGCCGGCAAAGATGCCCAACGGGATATTGACGGGCCACAGAAATAGCGGTTCTGCTCTGAGCCGGTACAAGTACCATAAGGTGCACAAAAAATGCGGGCACCGGAAACGGCACCCGCAAAGAATCATACAGTATTGTAATTTTCCTACTCCGCATTAATCTCTGCAAGCACCTGCTCGGCTTTTTTGTAACCGTCGGCAGGAGCCTTCCACATAAGGGCAAGAATCAGAGCGCCGAGGATTCCGAAAATGAAGGTTACGATGAACACTGCATTCCAGCCCAGAGACTCATTTCCGGCCATCCAGCCGAAGCCCACACCGGAAATCAAAGTCGCAGCATAACAGAACACGCCGACAAAGCCGTTGGCGGAAGCCGAAGCCTTCTTTGTAGCATACTGCGAAGCACTCACACCGAGGAGAGCCTGCGGACCATACACAAAGAAGCTTGACAGCACGATAAAGATCGCATTGAAAATCCATGGGGCATCAGACGGCGTGAGCCAGAAACAGATGAAGCTCGCAGTCGCACCGAGCATACAGATCACACAAGTTCTTATCGTCCTGTTCTTCATATATTTGTCCGTAAACCAGCCGGCCACAAGAGTTCCGATTACACCGCCGATAAGCTCGGACGCGGCCACGATGCTTGCTGACAGCGAAATGTCGAAGCCTTTGTACTGGGTAAGGAAGGATGTTCCCCACTCAAGAATCGTGAACCTGATAACATACACACAGAAGTCAGCCACTGCAACAATCCAGATATACGGATTGCGGAAAACCATCCTGTTCACGAACTTCTTGAATGCAGCGCCCGTAAGCTGATGTTCCTCAGAAGATTTTACCGCGGCACGTCCTCCGTTTTCCTCTGCCTCCAGCTCCTCTATCTCAGGAAGTCCTACAGAAGAAGGAGTGTCGCGCAGGGCTGCATAAAGTGCAATTGCACCTACAAGCGACAGAGCGGCAGGAACGGCAAAACACAACTGCCAGTTGCTGTATCCGAAGCGTGACAGAAGCCAGCCGCACAGGGCGACAACGATTCCTGCGCCGATTGAATGCGACGAATTCCAGATTGACTGTTTGGTGGCAAGCTCGGACGGCCTGAACCAGTGTGCCATAAGAGAGGCGCATGGAGGATAGCCCATTCCGTGCACATAACCGTTTAGCACCCACAGTGAGCCTATTATATAGACAAGAGCCATCGTTGCCTTGCCCTCCGCGTCGAGCACATTGACAAGTCCGTCAATCTTCGGACTGAAGCATATTGCGAAATTGATTATGCACGAAAGCACAAGTCCGAGGGTCATAAGCACCCTCCTGTTGTACCTGTCCGCGATGAATCCGTTCACAAAACGCGAAATACCGTAGACAATTCCGTTAAGCGACAGGAATATGCCCAGCTGGACTTTTGTGATTCCGAGCGTCTCCTCCATTGCAGGAATGGCCGCACTGAAATTCTTGCGCAGGAAATAGTAGAAAATATAGCCTATGATAAGGGCTATAAGCGTTCTCCACTGCCAGTAATTGTACTTTTTCTTAGTTGCTGTATCCATTTTATTGTTATTGTTGTTTCGCCTGTGCCTCCCTCATCTTCTTCTGCTCAATCTTCCAGATGTCATACTTGTCCACAATCTCGCCGGCCTCTATCTTCTTCCACTCCTCAGGATAGTATTTCTGCACATAAGGACGCGGACGGTTCTCGTCCCTGCGGTCCTCGGCGAGCGTCCTCGTGAGCCTGTCCCCGATGCCTTTGTCGGGATAGACGGCCTGCCAGCTGTCCATAAGACCCCGCATTTCATTGAGCACATCGAGCATCTCCGGATCACCTGCAAGGTTATGCAGACAGAAAGGGTCCGCAATATAGTCATAAAGTTCCTCAACCGGCTTACTTTTCGCGAAAAAAAGCATCTGAGCCTCGTTAAGTTTTCCTTCGTCCCTCAATGTACGCATCACATGAAGGGCCGGACGGTAAAATTCCTGGTACATGTGATGAGGGTCATACGGCACATGAGGCATATAGTTGCGGACGTATGTATATCTGTCCGTATGTACACCGCGGATACATTCAAATATCTCATCCCAGGTGTCACGGGCAAGATAAAGCCACTCATGGCCTCCGTTCTTCTCCTGTTCTGAATTGAAAAGGTCGAGAGGCTTGCCCTGATAATACTCAGGAATCTCCACACCGGCAAGTTTCAGTATAGTGGCAGGGATGTCAAGCTCGCTCACAAGGTCATCGACTACTGCATGACCGATTCCCCTGCCCCATACAATCATAGGAATCTTCGTTCCGTCCTCATACATGAAGCCTTTGGCCCTGAGATCCGCCCTTCCGTTGTCAGCGATAAAGATTACTATGGTATTGTCCAGCAGGCCCTTGTCCTCGAGCTGTTTCATCACCATGCCGAACTGGGCATCCATATACTCCACCTGGTCAAGATAGCAGGCAAATTCCTCGCGCACCTTGGGATGGTCGGCAAGATACGGAGGCAGCACGACCTTTGCCGGGTCGACCGGATGCCCGGACTGCGCCCTTATTGACTTCCACCAGTCTCCGCGGTGCGTATTGTACAGCGTTACCTGAGAGAAAAACGGCGCATCCTCCGGCATTATGTCATAGAGCTTGTCGAAAAGGCCGAAATTCTTTACGCCGTCGTATGTGCCCACATTCTCGAACTTGAAATTCAGGTCGAGCTTGCGGCTGCTCTCGTGGTCATTGTGCGTTATCGGGTTCTCGAAGCAATCCCTGTTGCCGAGGATGCAGGTATATCCGGCATCACGAAGATAAGCCGTGAACGGGCGCACAGTCCTGTCGGGAAGCGGAACGTCATGGTTGCTCCTGTGGTTATGCGAGCCGGTTATTGTATGGTGCAGGCCCGTCATCATGGATGAGCGCGTAGGCGAACTGAGGGGCGCGACACACCGGGCGTTCGTATATACCACACCCTCGGACGCAAGCCGGTCGAGATTCGGCGTCTGCACATCGGTTCTCCCGTAGCATCCGAGGTCAAGGGTCATGTCCTCAGCCAATATGAACATAATGTTCGGACGGTCGTCAGGTCTGCTCTCCTGCACTCCGCCTGCACAAGAAGAAAGGGCGAGGCCGCCTATGGCGGCCGCACCCATCAATGGGATAATCTGCTTGTCAGTATTCATCAGACTTTATTTCGCATTTATTAAGGACTGCACCGGGCTACTCTGCATTGTAGCCGCATGACGGATCAACGACAGTCTTGGACGACGTACCGGTACCGCCAACATATTCGGCCTTGTAATTTGAGGCACTCAGAACAACTTCCTCATCAGCCGTGACCATCGTACCTGCAATCCTGCAGTTCCTGACAGTAAGCGCACTTCCTCCCTGGGATATTATCATACCGATATTTCCCAACTGATAATTCGATATGTACGACTCCTTTGTGGTCTTGCAGTTTTCGATTACAGTCGCTGCTGCACATCCTGACGAGATGATTCCGCCGGTATAATACTTTCCTGTGTGGCCTTGCTCAGAAACAATCTTTCCGCTGAACACGCAACCGGATATCAGGCCCGCACAGGTCTTCTCCTGAAATGAGCTGATACCTCCGACATTGCGTTCAAGCGCGGTCGCATTCAGAGTGATTGTACCGGAATACGAACAGCCGGAAATCTTGTTGCTGGCATTCACTCGGCCCGTCACACCTCCGGCACGGGTCTTCGCCGCACCTGCGAGCGTGATGTCGCCTGAAGCCTCGCAATTATCGAGTATATATACATATTTGTCAGGGTCGATCTGAACACTGTTCTGTACATTCGAGATGATTCCGCCGGCATAATTCCAGTCACCGGTATTTGCACAGCTGCAAGTGATATTGCCGATATTTTTGCATCCTGTTATCGTACAGACACCTTCATCAGAGGTTCCGCCGTAGGCTCCGGCAAGGCCTCCTATCATGTGATATGCTCCGGTTGCAGCAGAGACGAACGAATGGTCTGAATTATTGCTGCAGTTCTTCATCGTAAAACCGTTGGAAGCCTTGCCGACCAGACCGCCGGGAATCACGCATACTTTTGAAGTATTCGTGACATCGACATTCACAGAACAGTAATTGTGGACATTCTCCAGCACTGCTCCATGTGCATCGGCGGCAAGCGCTCCGATATGAGTCTCAGCCGAAAGCTCACCTGAGACAGTGACAGTTCCGAGCAGATTCAGATTCCTGACAGTACCTTTCAGCATCCTGAACATGCCGACCTTGGTCTCGGATGAGGCTATCGCAAGAGTCACAGAATGTTCCTGTCCGTCAATCTCTATGTCAGCCGGAAGCTGAAGAATAGGGAAACAGTCCAAAGAAGTGGCATCCACATCGTTGTAGAACAATATTTTCCCGTCCTCGGCCCATTTCGACAAATCCGGCGAATCAGCGTTGAGTGCAGCCGCAATGTCAGAAATATCAGTCGCATTGTATATACCCTTAGGGGCTACGAAAGGCTCCTGAGTAACAGTTATCTTCTCTGACTTTCCGGTGGACAGGGTAATTGTCACATAACCGGTACGTGTCTGTTCTTCGGAATTCTTTCCGACAGTCATTGCGACTGTAACAGTCGCATCGCCGGCTGCCTCCGCATATGTCGAAAGCGTTATCCATGAGTCGCAGGCCGCAGTCCAGTCATAATTGGACTTTACGGTAAACTTCTGCGTATCCCCTTCAGGACTGGCAGTTATTGTCATCGGAGATACAGTCAATGACTCAGGTACAGATTCTTTTTGTCCGCATGAGGCGGACATGAGGGCAGCAAGGCCAAAGGCGGCCGCCATAAGTATGTTTTTCTGTTTCATATTATCTGATTTTTTTATTATTCTGCATTGAATCCGTTTCCGGACAGGGCAACGATTCCGGCAGCCGTACCGGAGCCTGTGAACATCCAGTCCTCAAGATTCGAGGCTGTAATCACAATCTCAGTACCCGCCCTGTTGATCTTTCCTGCGATACGGCAGTTCTTAATCGTGCATCCCGCCTGTTTAGGACGGCCGGCAAGCATACCGACGGAAACCACAGCAGGGGCTCCGACATATGCTTTCGATGAAGTGGTACAATTGTCTACAACCATCGATACGGCATCGGCCGTATTACCGACGACTCCGCCGATATAGTTGTTCGGACCTGCCACAGATTTGTGGGTGCCGGTGAATGAACAGCCCTCTACAAGTCCTTCCACATTCTTCTCGACCATTCCGACCATGCCTCCGCAGACAAAATCACGTTTTGAAGCATCGGTGTTCTCGATCGTGCCCTCAGCACGGCAGCCTGTGACAAGGAATGCTGAATTGGAGTATGACATAATCTGTCCGATTCTCAGCTTCGCCCCGTCCGTAACCATACAGGTTCCGGAATATGAGCAGTCATCAAAGACAAGATGCCGGTCAGTTCCGGAAATCACCTTGCCGGCAGGTTTGCCGGCCAGTCCGCCGAGATAGCTCCATGCAGATGAATTGTTTCCGGCGAAATTGATTTCAGCGGAAGAAGAGCATGACCTGACATTGACATAACCGTTGTCCACATTGTTCGCACCGAACATTCCTCCATACTGAAGTGCGGCTCCCGATTCGTATGTGACGCGTGAAGCATCGCTGCAGCCTGTGAAAGTACAGTTGTTCCAGACCTTTCCGGCCATGCCTCCCATGAAGACCGTACCTGACGCATCAGGACTTGAAACAATCTGTACAGCTTTGTTCGTGCAGTTTTCGAACACGGCTCCGTCGGCAGTCGCCGCAAAAGCCCCGAACCATACGCTTGACTCCGCGCATGTCGATTCCATAGTTCCGGCAATCGTAAGATTGCGTACGGTTCCGGTCAGCTTCTTCATAAGCCCGACATACTGCGAATCACCCTTGTAGTTTATCGTGATTGTATGTCCGTTGCCGTCAAACACACCGCTGAACTCATTGAAAGGAGTATAGTCATCAAGCACAAGATCCGTCTTGAGCACGACCACCCCGTTCTCATCCGCAAAATTAGATGCCGACGGATCGGAAATCAAAGTTCCGGCAAACGCCTCGAAGTCATCCATGCTTGAAATGCCGTCGAAACGGTCTCCCTGCGAAGCCACACGGCTGAGCAGCCATGCAGGATAATTCGATGTCAGAGTCTTGAAATAAGGATAATTCTTCATGTACCAGTTCACGGCGGCATCTGAATAGACGGCGTTTCCGTCTCCGGCCTGCTTGTCGACATTGTACACGCTCACAGAAATGCCGGCATCCACATATTCCTTCAGTGTCCTCGAGCCTGTTCCGCCGGCTTCCGGCCCCATCTGCCCACTGGCAGAAAGGTTTATCCAGTTGAATCCGAAATTGCCGAAGTTCTGTGCGGTCTTTCCGGAGTTCATCGCAATCTCAAGTCCGGCCTGCTGGGCATAGCCCCAGGCGTTTTTCATGACATTGTCATTGGAGCCGGTGCAATGCAGATGCACAAAATGCTTTGCACCCATCTCCGTGACAATTTCACAAACTCTCCTCGCCGCATTCACTACATACTGAGGCTGGACATCAACCCTCTTAATGTCCACAATAAGCCTGGTACAGCTGCCTTCGGCCATAACTTCCCGTATCATGTCCTCAAGGGAAGGAAGCCTCTCGCCGTTAGACAGTTTTCCTGCGGCGCGGAGTTCTTCAAGCGTATTCCTGAACGGCTCCAGACCGTTGATTTCAAAATTGCCGTTTGCATGGGCCACGACGATATTGTCATCCTTTGTCCAGTACACGTCGCACTCTGCACCGTAGCATCCGAGTCCCATGGCATACTTCACCGATGCAATGGAATTGGCAGGCACACCGGCCTCGACCGATCCGCCCATGTGGGCAACGATTTTATTTGTACATGGCGCAGGATGCATCAGGCCGTCATCCACAGGAAGGGACGGATCAGGAATCCTGTCCCAGTCAGGCTGGGCAGGCCACTTGTCCTTGACGCATCCGGTCCAAAGCGCAAAGGCCAGCACCACCATGCAAATATGCGCCCAATGGCGCGAAAATTTTCTGGAAATCATGCTCTTATGAATTTAAATTAACGTAAGCCATCCTGTTTTACCACATAGTCACGGAAGTCCCCGGACGGTGCCCATATCCTCAGAGTAAACGAGCGTCCGGCACCGGTATTAGGCTCTGCGGAAATTTCTATACCCATTTCCTGATTCTCATATATTCCTGTTCCCCAGGTATCGGGATAGGTATAAGTCAGAAGCACATCCTTCAGGGTCACCCATGACGGCGATTCAAGAATCTCTGCTGTCCATTTGCCGCCGCTGACAGCGGCTCCATAATTAACGGTAACGACAGCGGAATATGTCTCCGCTCCGTCAAGCGTCGTCCCGTCGGCAGCGAAACCGGCAGGTTCAGGATATAGCGAGATACGGACTTCATCTGAAATATAGTCAGTGCCGTCCTTGTAGCACGACGGCAGCAGCAGACAGGAAAGCATCACCGCCAGTCCGAGCCTCAAAAAGGCAAAGCCATTATTGCAATACTTCATAGCAAATTGTTTTAAGATTAATACCACCCTTCGGTCTGGGCCAGCCTGGAATTCTTGTTGCGCGAATCCTTGTGTATAGGCCACAAGAGAATATTGGTGTCATTCCTGCGCGCCTTCAGAGCCGGATTATAGTCCCAGATCTTGTCCAGACGGATGAGAGACCACCATATCACGCCCTCGCACGGGAACTCAAGGAAATATTCATCCACAAGAGCCTGCATAACGGCCTCCTTAGAGGCATTTGAATAATAATTTTCTTTTCCGTATGCACGCTTCGCGATTATATTCAGGCTGGCAAGCGCCTCCTGATATTTTCCCTGCCAGTATTTCAGCTCCGCATCCATCATTACTGCAAGCGCATAGCGGTAGTATACAATGTCCGCGTCCTTGACCATGTTTCCGCTGCTCAGGTCGCCTATATATTTGTTCGGCCATGTCAGGATGCCGCCGTTGAGGGCGGCGTTCTGTCCGTACTGCCCCTCGCCGAGATTCACAGGGACGCGCCTGTCACCGTTCTTGTCACGGCTATCGCGCAGCTTCTTCAGAAAATCGTCGCCATAGTCGAGATACTGTGTTCCGCCTATCGGTACAGGATTGGCCTGGTACTGCTTCTGCACCGCAGCCGTGGCAAAAGTGAAATAGCCGGCGATTCCGCCTGTAAGCTGATATGCCTGGTCGTTCTGGAGGGCGAACACTACCTCTGCACTGTTTTTGTTCTTAGTGCCCCTTCCGTCGAACACTTTTGAATAATCGTCCAGAAGCCTTGAGTCGCCGGACTTTATGCCTATGGCCTCCAGTGCCTCCTCCGCCATTGAGAGATAGCTGTCACCGGCCTTTCTCACACTGTAGCTCCAAAGAGCATATTCAGCCTTAAGCATATTCACGGCATCTTTCGTAGCCAGATATTTGTCGTTTCCGAGCAGATCGGAAAGTTCCACAGCGGCATTGATGTCTTTCTCGATACAGTCATATACATCGGCCTGAGGGGCACGCACAGGATATGTCTCCGGCTGGTCCACACTCTCGATCGGGTTAAGATTCAACGGAACATCACCCCACACGCGCACAGCCCAGAAATAGCAATACGCGCGTGCGAAATAGGCCTGTCCGAGCGCCCAGCCGCGCTTGGCGTCAGTCATCTCTATAGATGAAGAAGGAGCATATTTCAACACAGCATTGGCCTGGTCTATCACATTGTACAGCTGTCCCCATTTGCATGATGCCGACGAGGATGTCATATTGTTTTCAAGCACCTCCTTTGCAGTGTATATCTTGTTGACATGGCTGTAGCCCCACATATACGGGCCGACACGCAACTCCCCCCAGTGCATCAGCGAAATGTTGTCCTGGACAAAATTCTTGCGCATCTTGGCATATATTTCGTTCGTTGAAGTCTCTACATGAGTCGACGTCTTCCACATATTGCTTGCCGTCAGCCTGTTGTTCTGTACAATGTCCAGGTCCCCGTGGCACGACGAGACACCGGACACGGCAAAGGCCAACAAAAGGCATCCTGCGAATTCTTTTATATTAGGTTTCATACTATCAAAAATTTATCTCATCGTCTAAAATGTAACCTTGACAGAGAATATGACCTTGCGTGCATTCGGCATCAGGTTTCCCGTATTGTCGGAATCACTGTTGTTTGTCGAAACGGCAGTGTACATATCCGAACCGCCGGCAGATGATATTCCGCTCTCAGGACTGACCGCACCCGTCACTCTTGTGAAATAATGCAACGTGTTACCGGTCACGCCAACGGTCAATTTTTTCATGTGCAGCTTGCTTATCCATTTTTCAGGCAGGTCATAATAAAGGGATACATCCCTGATACAAAGGTAATCGCCCTTTTCGACCATGAACGAAGACGTGCCGCGCCAGTTTCTGTTGCCCCAGTCAGTGTCATTCGGAGTATATCTGGCATATTTGGCATCAGTATCGCCCGGATAACGCCAGCAGTCGTACACAATGTCGCCGAGCATAGAGTTGCAGTCGCCCATCGTATTCTTCACAAGCTGGGTCTTCTGACCGTTGATGATGGAATGCCCTATGGCATAATCCAGATAGATTCCCAAAGTTATACGCCTGAATGTAAACGTATTGTTGATTCCTCCGGTAGAGTGCGGAACCACATTTCCGAGATAGAACATATCCTCGGAGTTGATGATTTCATTTCCGTTCTCATCGCGCGCAGAGCCGAGGCGGTTGCACCATTCGTAGTCTCCCGCATCCTTTCTTCCCGGAATCCTCTTGCCGTCGCTGACACGGAATCCCTTGGACTCTACATCATACAGAGCGGCATCGGCCTCTGCAAGAGACTGGATAATATGATCTACCTTGTAGCCGTAGATTCTGCCCAGAGGCTCTCCTACCGCAGTTCCGCCGAAACGGTATCCGGACTCCGTCATAGTGTAGCCGCCGATACGCCATGCCTTTTTGCCTGTCGCATTGCCGTATTCATCCACTTCATTGTACATATATTCGTCAGGAAGCGACAACACCTTGTTGCGTGTGAATGCATACGTAATGTCCGTGCTCCATGTGAAGTTGCGCCTCTGGAAGTTTACCGTATGCAGTTCAGCCTCGAATCCATAGAATTTCGCGCTGCCGACATTTGCCTTCACGCTGCTGTAAGGGCTGGTATCCGGAAGGGTTATGCTGAAAAGCATATCGTCCGTAACCTTGTCGTAATAATCGAACACAAATCTGATGCGGTCTCTCAGGAAGCCCATGTCGAGTCCTATATCGAGCTGAGTGGTGGTCTCCCATCTCATGCCCGTATTCTGCATCTTGTCCGGCGACATAGTGGACAGATAGCCGTAGTTTCCGACAGAATATGACCCGTAGGTGTCATACAGTCCGATTCCGTTGTTTCCGGTCTGGCCGTATGACGCCCTGATTTTCAGAGTGTTCATCTTCTTGGAAAGGCCTTTCCAGAACGGTTCTTCAGAGACGACCCAAGCAAGAGAGGCTGCGGGGAAATAGCCCCATCTGTTGTTTGCCGCGAATTTCGATGAACCGTCGGCACGGAAAGTGGCCGCAGCGATATACCTGTGCCTGAAATCATAGCCCACACGTCCGAAATATGAAATCATGGCCTGTCTTTCATTTCTGTTGGAAGCCTCGAAATTGACTCCGGACTGCAAAACCGGAACGTCATCGGAAACCGCGCCGGTAGATTTCGCCTGCAGATAGAGATATTGCTGGCCCATATATTCATATCCTGCAGTCGCGCTCACATTGTGCGCGTCAGCAAACGTCCTGTTGAAATTCAGATGGGCCGTGAATGTATTGCGTCGGGTCTGGGTACGTGTCTCGGTAACAGGTCTTGTGGCGTTCACCGAGTTGATTACGCCGTCGGCCTCGCCGACAATATTGTAGCTTCCGACGTAGTTCTGCTCAAAATAGTTGTACTGTGCATTTGCAGTCAGTCCGTCTATGATTTTCCATTTCAGATTGAAGGTTCCGGACATGCGGCTTGTAGTGTTCATCCTGTTGTAGAACCTCTCGTACCATGCGGGGCTGTGGGCGTTCTTGTTGGTCGACACCAGCTGATTCCACTCACCGTCAAGGTTTTTCTCCATGGCTGTCGGAGCAGCTATAAGTCCGCGGCCGATACACTGATAATAATTGTCGACAGGTATGTGCTTTTTCTGGCGGGACATATCGAATGTGGCACCGGCCTCCAGATTCTTTGTAACCTTGAAGCTTGTGTTGCCGTGCATAGTGAACACATCGTATTTGCTCATCGCCACAATACCGTCATCGCCCGTATAGCTGACACTGGCAGCATATTTCATCCTCTCGTTTCCTCCGTTCACACCGATATATTCCTTCTGCCAGAAAGCAGGGGAAAACCATTGAGCCTGCCAGTCGGAGTCCGTGAATATCAACACCTTGTTCCGGTCGACAGGGTCATACATCCATTCGAATCCATCCGGCACGGGCTGCCTGTATTCGAGGTAACGGGTAGAATATACCGATTTCGTCCCTGTATTTCCGGTTCCGTAGGCATTGGCGCCGCCCAGTAGAGTCGCAGCAGGATGCTCGCTGTCATTGGCAAAGGCCGTCGCTATGGCAGGACGGATAAATTCAAGATAGTCACGGGAATTGAGTATATTCCACTTTGAGGCAGGAGTCTGGAATCCGAGCTGCACGTCAAAGACTATCTGAGGCCCTTTTGACGGGGAGCCTTTCTTGGTGGTGACGAGAATAACACCGTTTGACGCACGCGCTCCGTAGATTCCGGCAGAAGCGGCATCTTTCAGGATCTCGAGCGATTCAATGTCATTCGGGTTTATGCCGTTAAGGTCGTCCCTCAGAGCACCGTCCACGATGTATATAGGGTCATTGCTCATCGAGATGGATGAACCGCCGCGGATCATGAAACGCGGAGCCTCTCCGGAGAGGGAGTTGCTCGTTGCGACCCTGAGGCCCGGCACCTTTCCTTTTATGGCATCTCCGACAGAAGCCACGGGAGCATCGGCAAGCTCACCGCCGTCCACTTTAGATATCGAAGTTGTCAAAGTCTTGCGGGCCTGCATTCCATAGCCGACCACGACAACTTCGTCAAGAAGCTTTGAATCTTCTTTAAGTACAATGTTCATCGCACCGCCACGGGCATCCGCCCTGGCTGTCACCGTCTCGAATCCGAGACTTGAGAATTCAAGCACTGCATTCTCGGGAACCGTCATGCTCCACCGTCCGGCATTGTCAGTGACCGTACCGGCAGCCGTCCCCTTGACAAGCACGCCTGCACCGGGAAGCGGATTCCCGTCAGCATCCCTCACCGTTCCGGACACATCTATCCCTGACTTGCCCGAAGACGTCTGCGCATACACACCGGCACTGCCGAAAAGGCAAGGCAGGAGCGCAAGGGAAAGCGCAACAATAAATTTCATGTATAGTTTCATATTCGGTTTCTTGGCATTTGATTTTTATATGACTATTTCCCCGAATGCCTTTTGGCATATCTGGCATCAAAAATCATATTAAGCTGATGTGCAAGACGATAACCTGCCTTGCGTATCATTGTGCGCGTCAGTTCCAGCTGGTCTGTCGCCCAATCCGCATCAAGCGTGTCCCCTTTCTTGACAGACATCCGCACATCACGGCTCGCAACAGCTGCATCATGCGCCCAGTCATAGAAATCGCCTTCGGCAATCGATGCAATCTCATCTTTTGATGCTGTGTCGCACATACTTGCAAAGTCAGACCAGCTCCACGGGTAATAAGCTCTCAGAATATCGCCGTCCCATACAGTGTGATACTTCGTGTCGAGGTCGATGAAAGTGACTTTCCATGAGGCTATGTCTCTTTTGGGCTGGTATCTGATATGTCCCGGACAATGAATGTCTCCGATGAAATGGCAGAGCATGACTATCTCGATGAACCTCGATTCTTCGTCCAGCGCCCCGGCATCTCTCAGGTCTGAAACAAAACCGTCTATGAAATAGAGGGCATTGGTCACATAGCGCCCGTTGTCATCTATTCCACGGAAAGGCATCAGAAGACTGTCCACCTCGTAGGTGTGCGCGTATGCCCTGGCCTTGTTCCATTCGGGGCGGAAACCCTCATTGAGCCTGTCCCTGTAATCGTCAGGATATGAGGCGAATGTCACGATTGACTCACCGTCCATATACTTGTCCAGAGCTTTGCGCGCAGTCTTTGTAAGATGATCTTCTGCAATCTTGTTTATGGCCGCGTGGCCAAGCCGTCCCCATCCTGAAGACGGCAGCACAAAGGCCAGTGAAGCAAACAAAAGTATTATACGTTTCATGTCATTAATCGGTTTTAGTGTCAGTGATTATTCGGGAAACAGAAGGCCTGTGTATGAAAACAATTTTCATCCGCCGCTACCTGCCGAATGCCGCAACGGCATCCACATATGCCTTGATAAGCTCCGGATGATCGGAAGACACGCAGTCAACACCGTGACGCACAGCCCACTCGACAACCTCATAGCTGTTCACGATCCACAGGGTGGTCTCTATGCCGAGCTTCTTTGCGCGGTCAACGTAGTCAGGATGATTCATGAATCCGTTGAAGTCATACGAGATTCCGTTGTATCCCTGCTCAGCGGCATATTCAGGAGTCTTTACAAAAACGCCCGAATCGAGGAACAGCACCTTCGCAGCCGGATTTATCCTGTGAATTTCCTTGCAGATCCACTCGCTGAAAGAAGTGTACTCTATCTGGGCTTCCATATCCAGTTTGCAGACAGCGGCCATAACCTGTTCCACAGCCGCAGTTTCGCGCTCCGGAGTGGACTGCTTCTTTATCTCGCAGATCATCTTTATTCCGGGGCACTTCTTCGCCTGTTTCAGATATTCTTCTATCGCAGGCATCCTGTGTCCTCCGGGAAGAGTCACCTTGCGTGCTTCATCAAAGGTTATCTTCCTGATATCCTTGTCGATACCGGGAACATTGGCACCATGGAAAACTATGATTTTCCCATCTGCGGTAAGCTGCACGTCAAATTCCACGGCATCGATTCCGATTTCCTGCGCGAATTTCAGTGCAGGAATCGTATTCTCGTAAAGCGGAGTCTCAGGGCTGTCAGGCGTATTGAACCTGCATCCCCTGTGCCCGACAACTTTCGGCTGGGCAAAGGCAAGAGTCCCGGACAGCAGCAGGGCTGCACAAAATGCCCCTGCCGCCGCGCGGAATCCTATGCTTATCGGATTTGATTTCATATTCATCATTTCGTCTGGTCAAAAGTAAAGTCATCCCAAGGAAGCTGGGCATCCCTGCCCTCGTCGAGCACAGCCGCTGCATGACGCAGCATAGGGAACATCGAGAGGTCGGCCTTTCCAAGCTCGGCCTTCTTCACCATGGCCGCATATACACGGCGCGCCACGACAAGGCTCTCGAGGGTTACGCCGGCCAAAATGTCAAGAGCTTCCTTGTATGTCTTGCCTTCGCCAAGAAGTATACCGATCTTGCGCGTGCGACCGCCATAGACTGTCACATACAGGTCGCCGATACCGATGTTCTCGCAGTCGCGGCTCGCCCCCTGCATCTCAAGGAGATAACGCATTTCTTTGACAGCCTGGTAGAAAGCTCCCGCCTGAGAGTTGTAGTGCAGACCGGCATTCTCTCCGTGGAAGCGGTTGACAAGTCCGATAGTCATGGCAACGGCAAGAGCATAGCCGTTTTTCAGGGCGACTGCGCTCTCGAGTCCGATGACATCGTTTGTCAGGGAGATATGATAATAGTCGGTCGCCATGGACTCTTTCATCATGCGAAGGACAGCCGAATCTTTTCCGCAGAATGCGACCTCGGTCTGATCATGGAAGACAAGTTCGTAAGAAGTGCAAGGGCCGCCGATGGCGCAGACTTCCCTTTCGATTCCCTTCTTGGCAAGTTCCCTCTGCCAATAGTCCGGATACGAAATCAGAGTTCCGTCCTCAAGGTTTATAAGTCCTTTGGTTACGGACAGGACAGGAATCTTAGGGTCGAGATATGTCAGGACCTCATTAAGGAACCAGTCGACACCGAAAGAAGATACGCCTCCGATTACGAAGTCAACTCCGTCAACAGCCTCTTTCCAGTCCTCAAAATAATAATATTTCACTCCCTCGGGAAAAGGGATATCGAATTTCAGATGTTTGTTGGACCTTTTGCACTCGTCAATGATGTCACGGTCCAGCGGCGTTCCTACCAGCCTGACCTCATTGCCGTTCTCGAATGCAGGATAGGCAAGAGCCGATCCCATCATTCCGGATCCGATAATTGCAATTTTTCTCATTTCAACAGTTGTTTTTGTTATGTTAATAATATTTGTCCGTGCACTCTCCAGCCGAACTGTCCTGCACCTTATTGTCAAATCTCCCGGCAATCCGTACATTCCGCCTTTCCCGATTCCCCTCCGTCTTTTGTACACCTCACATCCCGTTATTCCCGTTTCGCCGCGTTTCCGCCCATCGCACCCCTCAGTTTTCCGCGTCCGCACAGTTTTCCCGTCTCCAACCGTTTCACCATGACTGCGGCTATTACATTCACCAGGTCTCGTGTCCACACAATTTTCCGCCCTGCAATGTCCCGCCGTTTCACCACGCCTCCAACCGTTACACTTCATTACGCACAGCGTACACGTATTTTCCGGTTCTTTCATCCCCCCTCCTGCGGTACATTTCTGTTATTCTTCCACCATTCTGCGTGCGTCATGCGTGACCGGTCACGCATTCTTATCAAAAACAATATTTCTGCAATTATACCACTTTTTTCTGAATATTCAAAACAATCTCACTGCCACTTGCTGCTTTTTTCACTCCAAAGACATCGCAATCACTACAAAATCACCGCAAATCGCCACTAACCCGGAATGACAGCAGGCCGCAGAACATATAAATCACGTCAAAATGTGGCCCGGTCACTCACTCTGCAATCCGTCACCTGATCTTCGTATATACCTGCGACTTGCCACGTACCTCCTGTCCTGCCGCCCGTCTCGAGCACAATATCGCGTAACCTGCATCGAACACCATGTCATGTAATTTGCCACAAAAAATATGTCACGCAACTTGCCCACCCATGTCCTGCCGCCTGCCAGCGGTCCAGGTTGGTCGGTTTATATACCAACCTGGACCGCCAACCCTCAATATACGCTCTACAAGGCACCTTGCCGTGCCAGATTGGCAAGACCTTGCCGCCACAAACGTACCAGACCAATGACACAGACCGGCCATGGCCTAAATCAGCGACGGTCAAGATTGTATCGGGTCAAAACGTCAATGTGCATATAATTGTCACGCTTTTGCGGCTTCGTGCCACGTATCAGATAATTGACCAGACCGGTCACGACATTGAACGACTGCATTGAAATATTACGCGTGACAAGATAGTCCACAGCACCGTCGACAAGAGCCTCAACATTGTCAGCAAGATCGTCAAATCCAACGACAACGCGGTCTTTTACCGGATGACTTTTCATATAGTCAGCAATCAGATGCACACGCGAATTAAGCATAATCACATATTTCACCTGAGAATGGGACTCAAAAAAATCCTCAAGAGTCCTGTTTATCTCCTCACTGCTGTTCGGATTCACAAAAATAGTATGTACAGTACAGGCATGATGCTTTTGCTCCATATAGTCAAGGAAACCGTTTCGCCTGTTGTAGGTAGGGTCCGACTTATACTGCTTGTCCCTGCGTATCCTGACAATCAGCACATCGTCAGGGACAGCCCTTTCAGACAGCAGAAAGGCTCCGAAAAATCCGCTTTGATACAGGTCAACCCCGTAATACACAATATAATGAGGATCATCAATCCGTCCGTCCACAAACCCGTACGGTATCTGCTTCTCATACAGTTTTGCGGAAAACCGCGACGATGCAGACGGGAAAAATGGATGGAAAATCACCCCGCTCGGATTCTGCCCGAGAACACGGTCGCACGCCTCCACGAAAGAAAGTTCGTCATACTGGTCGTACAGTTCCACGACAGGAACAATATTGAATGACTTGACAGACTCGATGCCGTCGATGAACCCCTTATAGATTTCCTCCCAATACTGCCCTTTGGTAAACTTGGGCAAAAGGCAGGCGATGACGTACTTCTTATTCGAAGCGAGGACGGACGCAAACAAATTCGGATTATATCCAAGCTTCTCTATCGCATCCCTGACAACGGCAGCCGTTTTCTCCGAAACACGTCCGCGATTATATACAACCCTGTCGACCGTACCTTTGGAGACTCCGGCCAGAGCAGCCACATCATATATTGTAACCTTTTTGTCCTTCATATATATGGTTTACAACGCCCACCTTGCGTTCACAGAATCACAAAGATAATAAAATATCCCAAAACTACAGCCGTCATCTGCCACAGACACACAGCACAACCTACCTCACCCCTGCTCTCCGGCCCCGCTGAAAAACCGGCCCGCAAGCAAGATTCTGCAACATTCACGTCCAAGGACAGATTGCAGACAAACTTCCGGGCCGGATTTCATGAAAGCACAGGCCGACAGCCTGAAACACGGTTACATCAGTCCAACGGAGTTCCCTCTCCCTGGTCGACTCTTATCGAATGCAGGACAATTTCTCCAGACGTGCTGTGTAAAGTCAAGGCACACGGCATAACACCCGGCAAAGCCTGAACCTGTGTCTCGCAAATATACTGACCGCCAATGTATATCATAACATTTTTCTTCCTGCGCTCAATTTTAATTGTAATTTCCCCGGCACTGCTGACCGGCAGTTTCCATTTCGTGTTTTTATAAATATCATCATTTCCATTCATGGCAAATATGAGCTTGCCACAAAAACCCACCGCGACAGAACCGGCCGCAACTGTTACCATATCGGTCTTTGGCCTATAATTTCTCAAAGAAAATTCTACCACATAATCCTGCACAGGATTCACAGGAAGCACAAATTGAGCTAAAGCAGGTTTAAAGCCCTTACTTTTCAGTACCAGCTCATCGCCGGAAAAATAAACAGAAGCTTTTTTGTCATATTTTTCATCTATTTTCAAATGCCCGTCACCCGGCAAAAAAGTAGAATGAACAGGTTCATATTCAATCATATCATCTGACTGGGCATAGGCGGAATATCCGACAGGCAGAAGCATCATAACGGCTGCAATATAATTTCTCATCTTCTTCATAGCGACAAAAATTAAATGTTACTGCCGACTGAAGTCGTAAGTTCAGACACAACACTTGCATATTTTGTCAGCAGCCTGTCATATCTCGCATAACAATTGTTTCCGCGGCATTCTGCATCCTTAATCTGGGATTCGAGCCTTACACGATATGAAATATGTCCATCACCGGAAAAGGACATACGCACTTCCATACGTGTACGGACAACCTGAGACGGGAAGCGTGTAACAATCCAGCCGGTCTTAATCCAGCCGGCATCCTTGTCACGAATCTCTATATCCTCAAAATTATTGACCGCAATATTCATCAGACGCTTCCACACAACATCCTCTGTCATCCCGTCACGACAAATAACATCAAACCACATGTTGGCCAAATCTCCCGATTCCGATTCTCCGCCAATAGAATTCATTTAGGCCTCATCTACAAGCAGAGTATAAGACACAGTATTCTGCGGATTGTTCTTATACAATTTGACAGAACGGTCAAGATAGCCGGGAGCCTCAAAACGCAACATATAAAAATCGGTTCTGCGATCAAACTTCAAAGTGCAGGAACCGGATCCAACCTCAGAGCCATTTACAAAAATTTTTGCATTCTGCGGCTCTACGACCACTGTTTTCTTCTGTGCCCCTGCTGACAGACAGCCGAAGAAGCACATCCCAAGCGCGAGCAAGGGCAAGCCTAAATTTTTTTTCATAATTTTTCTTTGCCGGACTTGCCTCTGGCCAAGCGGTAAAAAGTGATTTTAAAAAAACAGAAAGCGTGAGGCAACAGTGCTTATCGATACCAGGCATCGCCAAACGCCAAAACAGAATAAGTACAGTCCACGCCCCACGCATAAGCTATATCTGCGCCGTTTTACAATCGGCGTGGATATGACATAGCATGAGCATTTCGACTGCTCTATCCTCTGTTTGTGAAATTGGCGATTCCGGTATCAGGATAAAGCAAAACGCTTTCTCAAAAATATGTATGACGCAATTCGGATTGCGACAATGCAAAGTTAATAAAATATCATAAAACTGGCGCAAACCTTATGCTCAGCAATACCCTAAAAAATCGTAACTTCGCACCCGCAACAAAAATATGGCAGCATGATAAAAAACATCATATTCGATTTCGGCGGAGTGCTCCTCGACTGGAATCCGCACTACGTATTCGACGGATATTTCGGTGACAGCGCAAAGGCGCAATGGTTCATAGACAATATCTGCACGCCTGAATGGAACGCGTCACTCGATGCAGGAAAACCTTTCAGCGAAGGAGTAAAAGAGCTTACCGGCATTCATCCCGAATGGGAAAAAGAAATCAGGCTCTACCATACAGACTGGATCAGGATGATGGGAGGACAGATAGACGGCATGTATGAAATCGTAAAAGGACTGAAAGACAGGGGATACCGCATCTACGGACTCACGAACTGGGCAGACGAGACCTTCGAACTCGTCAGAAACACATATCCTGTCCTGTCTCTAATGGAGGGAATCGTCGTTTCCGGAAAAGAAAAAGTCATAAAGCCCTCACCTGAAATATACCGTATATTGCTGACAAGATACGGGCTCATGCCTGAGGAATGCGTATTCATCGACGACAACGCCAACAATGTAATGGCTGCGGAAGCACTTGGAATCAACGGAATACACATGACGGACCGCGGCAGACTCATAAAAGACCTCGAAAAAATACTGCATCAATCACCTGGAGAAAAGGCATAACAGTCAAAAAACGGAACAATGAGAACAGTTATCCAGAGAGTAAAATCCGCCTCCGTGGACATAGACGGAAAGAGAGTAGCAGAAATCGGGCATGGCCTGCTCGTACTTGTAGGAGTCGAAACCGGCGATACGGAAGAGGATGCAGTATGGCTCTCCTCGAAGACTGCCGGACTCAGAATCTTCAATGACTCTAACGATGTCATGAATCTTTCGGTAAAAGACACAGGCGGAGAAGTCATAGCAGTGTCCCAGTTTACACTCACGGCATCCACAAAAAAAGGAAACCGCCCCTCATACATCCGTGCAGCCGGACATGAAACGGCAGTTCCCCTGTATCAGAAATATTGCGATCTCCTCTCAACCTCCCTCGGCAAAAGGGTTCAGCAGGGAGTTTTCGGTGCAGATATGCAGGTATCGCTCCTGAACGACGGTCCTGTCACAATCATAATAGACTCACGGCTAAAAGAGTAGCCCGTCAGAAAACGAGACAGGCGACAAGAGCCGCGAACAGGCCGCCGAGTACCGGACCGACGACAGGAATCCAGCTGTAGCCCCAGCCGCTGTCGCGTTTTCCCTTTATCGGCAGAATGGCGTGGGCGATTCTCGGTGCGAGATCCCTTGCCGGATTGATTGCATATCCGGTCGCTCCTCCCAATGACATGCCGATCGCCATTACAAGCATAGTGACAGGAAAACTTCCTATGCTCCCGAGACCTACCTCCGGGGTATTCCCTGAAGTGCTGAACGACAGTATTACGAACACCAGCAGCCATGTGCCCACAAATTCACAGAACAGATTCCTTCCTTTGTCTGGAATTGCAGGCATAGTGCAGAATATGGCCAGCTTGGCCTCCGGATCATCGGTTACATCGAAATGATCCTTATAGAACACATATACAAGCACGGCTCCGGCCAGACCGCCGAGCATCTGCGCCGCAATATATGCAGGAACATAAGCCCATGAGAACTGTCCTGCAGCGGCGAGTCCTATCGACACGGCCGGATTGAGGTGCGCACCGGAATATGGCCCTGATATAAAGACTCCGCACATGACCGCGAAGCCCCATGCCATAGTTACGACGACCCAGCCGCCGTTCTGTCCTTTCGACTTGTTCAGGAGATTTGAAGCAACGACTCCGTCTCCGAGAAGAACAAGTACCAATGTGCCGATAAACTCAAAGACACATTTTGTCATCAATGTTATTTCCATATTTTCATTCTGTAAAGCTCCGCAAATGCAGAATAAGTTATTTATTGGTTAAAGTACGTTCTATGGCATCTGCCCATCCGGCCTTCGCTTTGTCCATTTCATCCTTTGAAGCAGACGGGACAAAACGTTTGTCGGCCTCCCACTGCTCCCTTATGTGGTCGATATCTTTCCAGTAGCCGACTGCAATTCCTGCGAGATAGGCCGCACCGAGTGCGGTTGTCTCGGTGACTTTCGGGCGTATGACCTCAGTGCCGAGAATATCGGCCTGGAACTGCATAAGCAGATTGTTCCGCGAAGCTCCTCCGTCCACTTTCAGTTCGCACAGAGACACTCCGGCATCTTTCTGCATGGCATTCACGATGTCCATAGTCTGGAAAGCGATTCCCTCGAGTGCGGCACGGGCGATATGCGCGGCAGTCGTTCCGCGGCTCAGTCCGTATATCCCGCCACGCGCATACTGGTCCCAGTGAGGTGCACCGAGTCCAGTCAGGGCAGGCACGAAATATACGCCTCCATTGTCCGGAACACTTGCCGCAAGTTCCTCTACCTCGGCTGAAGAACGGATTACGCCAAGTCCGTCACGAAGCCACTGCACCACCGAACCGGCCACGAAAATGCTGCCTTCAAGGGCGTATGTCACCTTGCCTCCGATTTTCCACGCGACCGTAGTAAGAAGGTTGTTTGACGAGATTATCGGTTTGTCACCGCTGTTCATGAGCAGGAAACATCCTGTGCCGTAAGTGTTTTTGACAGAACCCGGTTCGGTGCAAAGCTGACCGAAAAGCGCAGCCTGCTGGTCTCCCGCCACACCGGCAATCGGCACTTCATGCGCAAAAATCGTAGTCTTTGTGTAGCCGTAGATTTCGCTCGACGACTTGACCTGCGGCATCATAGACTCAGGAATGCCGAACAGTTCGAGCAGTTCCCTGTCCCACTCCAGAGTATGGATATTGAAAAGCATTGTCCTCGACGCATTGCTGACATCGGTTACATGGACTTCTCCGTTTGTAAGCATCCATATAAGCCAGGTATCGACCGTGCCGAAACGCAGTTCCCCCCTTTCGGCCTTCTCTCGTGCACCCGGCACATTCTCCAGAATCCATCTTACTTTTGTGGCACTGAAATAGGCGTCTATGATGAGTCCCGTCTTCTTCTGGATCATTCCGGCCTTGCCGTAATTCTTGAGCGCATCGCAATATTCGGAAGTCCTGCGGTCCTGCCATACAATGGCGTTATATACAGGCTTCCCTGTCGCGGCCTCCCAGACGATTGTGGTCTCCCTCTGGTTGGTAATGCCGATTCCGGCGATATTGAGGCCGTTGATCCCGACAGAGGTTATCGCCTCGGCTATCACGGATGCCTGGGATGACCATATTTCCTGCGGATTGTGCTCGACCCAGCCCGGCTTCGGGAAAATCTGAGTGAATTCTTTCTGTGCAGATGCGACGACAGATCCTTTTCCGTCAAAGACTATCGCACGTGAACTGCTTGTTCCCTGGTCCAGGGCAAGAATGAACTGATCTGTTTTCATTATAGTGTCATTAATTTTTGCATTTCCTCACAAATATAGCAACTTTAGCACAGACCTTGCATATAGAACCGACGCGAACATCAGAAATTGTCCGGAAACAGCGCGGAAAATTATGCGCGGAAACAATTCGGACAGTTTCTTAAAAATATTTGAGAAATGAAAAAATATGTATGTATCGTCTGCGGATACGTTTACGATCCCCAGGCAGGAGACCCGGACAGCGGCATTGCACCGGGAACGGCATTTGAAGACATTCCGGAAGATTGGGTCTGCCCTATCTGCGGAGTCGGGAAAAGCGATTTTGAAGTGCAGGAATAACTAAAAAGTCAGAAAATTCTCTGAGAATTGAAAATTTGGTGACAAGGTCGGATTTATCGCACCGAATAACGAGAAAAAGGGGCTTGACTAATACTTTTTAGTCTGCCCCTTTATTATTGTATCGCCCTGACACTTGGGCAATTTATATCTTTTTAAAAGTATAAGTAATAATTTCTTGGCATTTTATCCCACCGTCCGTATATTCATCAACTTCAGAAAGCACCTGTTTTGAGTTATTTACCGATTTCAATGTAAATGTCAGGAAATCATTCTCCTCTAACAACGCTACTGTCAATTTCTCTCCCATCAAAGTCCAATTTATTGAAGACAAATAACTTCTGTCAGAATCATATTGAACATAAACTCCTGTCCCACCATTTTTGAATTCAAAAACAAAATACCAATTAGAGGTCATATCTTCAGAACCACTCCCAACCAACTTACCACCCTCATACCCTTGGTAATCCATTTTAGTTAACTGCCATTTACCAATTAAAGACACTTCGTCTTTCTGACAAGAAACAAGCATCAGAACAGCAAAGCTGACTAATGTAAAAAATAATTTTTCATAAAAAATCATTAAGCGCCACCCTAAGACTCCCGAATAAAGTGAATTATTATAAAAGAAAAAGCGTGGAGTCCAACTTGTTGCTCGTCCCACACTCTGAGGCTCCGGCATCGCCCATTCCGTCGAAACGAGCAACGCAGAAGCCCACGCCGATATGAATGAATGCATCACACTCGCCAAATGGCAAGCAATGCTGATGTAAAAACATACCCGTTGGACATCTACCGTTGCCTTGTCACTGACGGAACTTGAAACTGCCAGATTTCAGAGTGTCATGAACAAAGCGTAAAGTAAACGCCTTTTTATTTATACCTCACCCTGCCGCCATTGCAAAAATCCAATGCAATAGATTCGGCGTGATACTTGTGCAAAGACAAACAAATAATACAAATTATTACATTTCTCAGAATCAAATAATGAAGGACAAATTATTAAAAGCAGAAGATTTATGCACCATTGTCCGTATGTCATAAAATAAAAAGATGAAACAATTTCATTTTCATCCAATTATCACATCTTCCGACAATATCGGTTCATCACAATATTATGAGATATTGCAGACCGGATTGATGAAAAATTGCCATTGTTTCACAAGCATGCACAAAATTTAAAGACAAACCCAAACAGTTTTTATACCTTTACATAAAATTGAATGTAAGAATGGCAAAGATTTATGTGGCGAGCAGCTGGCGCAACCAATGGCAGCCGGAAGTAGTGGAAAGGCTGATGGAGGCCGGCCACGAGGTTTATGACTTCAGGAACCCTCCGCACGGAAACGGAGGGTTCCGCTGGGACAAGGTGGATCCGGCATGGCAGGACTGGACAACGGAACAATACTGCAATGGTCTGCAGACCCCTGCGGCAGTATCTGGTTTCAATACGGATTACGAAGCCATGAAATGGGCTGACACCTGTGTCCTGATACTGCCGTGCGGCAGAAGCGCACATACGGAGGCCGGATGGTTCGCAGGTTCAGGCAGGAGGACTGTCGCATACATGCCGCAGAAACAGGAGCCGGAACTGATGTACCGGCTGTTCGACCTCGTAAGCGGCAATCTTGACGAGATTATCGGTTTCTTAGGATGACGATTATATGACAAATCTACTCAAGACACTTGCCTTTGCAAAATGATTGATGGCGAATTCAGATTTTACAGGCCGTGCAAAATCCTGCAGCCTTACGTAAGATATTACTGGACATTCAAAAGCGGCAAGCCGGCAGATGCCTTTACATTTCCCGTCGGCTGCCCTCAGCTCATATTTCACAAACGGACACCGCTGTATATTCCTGAACTTGCCGTCACGCAGGACAGGCTGACAGTCAGCGGGCAGGTCAATTTCTCGTCTCACCTGCGTGCTTCCGGAGAAACGGAAATGATAGTGACAGTTTTCCGTCCTCAGGCCATAAGCGCATTCCTCCATGTCCCTGCATCGGTTTTCTACAATCAGGAAGTTTCGGGGTACAGTCTTGAAAACAAAAGTCTGAATGGACTGGCAGCCCGAATATTCGGAATCGGCGACAACGAAGTCTGCATAAGGCATATAGAAAACTGGCTGTTGTCGCAGCTTGCTGCAAGTCCGGCCGGCATCATATATAATACAAAAAGAATGGATGCCGCTATAAAGCAAATATTCGCTGTTCCGCAAACATCCGTAAACGAATTGTCATCGATCTCCTGCCTCAGCCGGAAACAATTCGGGCGGCTTTTCAATTCGTATGTAGGAATCAACCCGAAAGAATACGCATGCATCGTCAGATTTCATAAGGCTTTGTCTCAAATACAGTTGCATAGCGGAAAAATCAGCATGGCACAAATCGCCTGTACAAGCGGATATTCCGACCAGTCCCACCTTATCAGAGAGTTCAGAAGATTCTGCGGACACACGCCGCTGTCATTGTACGGGTTCGACGAACCTTGCTCCGGTTTGTTTTCCGCTCCCGTATAATGTCCCTTTTGTTCTATCTTCTGCCGGTAACTTAATCTACTTTTGTCCCGCAATAATCAGATATAAAAGTAGCATGAAAGAAGTAAATCCGAAAGAAACCGGCAGGGCATACGCCTTTGAAATGTGGATGAACGCACCGATGCCGATGGTGACATTCTTCAAAACACTCGACGTGACACCGCTGGTAAAAACAAGCCGGAAAACAGGACTGAAGTTCAATATGCTTATGTGCTATTGTATCGGCAGAGCCGCAAGCGGAATAAAGGAATTTTATATGCTTCCTGTCGACGGCAGGCTGATGCAATATGACAGCATAGCCGTAAACACCATTGTCGCAGACAGCTGCGGCGGAGTCAGTTCATGCGACATTCCTTTCACAAGCGACCTGCCCGCATTCAACAGGTCTTACCTGAGACTCACGGGGCAAGTCGCGGAAAACTGCATGAATCATGACATTGCGGAAAGCATGGTCATCGGCACTTCAGCTTTGGCGCAATACGAAATAGACGGTGCGGTCGGCATGTACAGCGGCATCTTCAACAACCCTTTCATGATTTGGGGAAGATACAGACGCCGCCTGCTGAAAACCTTGCTTACCGTATCTTTCCAGTTTCACCATACCCAAATGGACGGAGCGCACGCCTCGCGTTTCTTAGACAGCCTGCAGAAAGAAATCGGAAATCTTACGGTACCGGAATGATTCCGCCTAATTCCTGACTTCCACGTCTACCGATGCCGGAAATACGCGGGCAGGGTCGAAAAACAGAGCGGCCGATTCTATCATCGCGGCAACCGACGGATCTGCCTTGCCCTCAAAGGCTGTCCTTCCGTTTACAATCACCGTGACAGGAGAATTCATATCCACAAGCTTGCTGTTGAGATAAATACGGACCTTGCCGGTAGCTGCCGGCACAGAGGTGCGTTCCACATCCACATTCATCGTCCATCCGTCCTCACTAACCAATTCGGCAGGAGTAACTGTCACCGAATAAACATTGAGGGTTATTGTATTGCCTTCAATTGTCATTTCATAGGCATCGTGTACATTGCCGTCAGTATTGCCGTTCTGCCCTTCGAGGACGCGGAGATTGTAGAATCCCTCGCGGCACCTGTAAGATTCACCGTTAATATTGCCCAGCGCATAATTCTCCCAGTACACATATTTCGGATACGGGTTGCGCCTGTGTTCTATCAGCTTTGCAGTGATGCCGTCGTAACCGTAGGTTTTCGGATTCTCGACATACAGGCTGTGGCCTGCCCCTGCCATGATGTCAATATAATGCTCATAGTACCCAGGGTGCTCCTGAGCCATTTTGTCCCAGAGTTCCTGGGCTTTACGGGTACAGCGCAGACGTCCGTACATAGTGTCGAGCTCGCCGGTGCGGGCGCAGTAGAAAATATTGGCTGTGTTTGCAGGGGCAAAGCTGTACATCGGCTCGCCTCCGGCAATGGGACCGACACCTGCCAGATAGTCGGCATAATATCCGCAGAGTCTCTGTGTACCGTAGGCACCCTCGGAGATGCCCATCATATAAATCTTGTCCGGGTTTACGTTGCCGCTCACATAGGCTGCGCGGATTATGCTTTCCCATGCTTTCTGGCGCGAAGGCTGGAACCAGCGGCAGCCCGTTCCCCCTTTTGGACTCTGCGGTATGAAATATAGTGACGGAGAGTCCCTGTAAGTCGCGGACCAGGCAAAAGTCGCCTCGAATTCACCCTTTGCGCTATCTCCCGAACCGTGCAGATTAATAAACAGAGGCCAGCCTGCGGCCGGCTTATCCCCCTTGTATGCAAGAGTGTAAGACATGGATTCTCCATTGGAGAGGGAAAGTACGCCGGAATGGTCGAGTGTACCGGCCTTGTATTTGGCAATGAGATCGAAAGGATCGGGAAGCGCAGCTTCCGTGTGCTTTACGGAATAGGCATATAGATCCCATATACAGCTTGCCATATTGTCATCGGGAGTCAGTCCGCTTATATCCGGCATGTCGGCTTTCTCCCCTTTCAGCAAAGCGGAAAAGTAGTCTGTTATCTCACCATATACGCCCTGCGGTCTGGCATTAGAAGCCTGGCCGCCAGGCGAACAGGAAGACAGAACAGGACATGCAGACAATGAAAAGGCTGCTGCAGCAATCACAACAATAAATTTCTTCATCAGAACAAATTTTTTTTTAACATCTACTGGCAAACAAACGCATTGCAAATGCTTGTGGCAAGTTGCCTGTAAAAAACGAAAAGTAGGCAACAGCAATACCTCAGCGTCCGATTATCTCATATATGTCGGCACGTCCGCGTATTGTCAGCAAGGCGGCCGCTTCCGGCACATTTATGAGGGTATATGGTTTTAGCGCAATTGTATCGATTATATCGCCGTCTTTGCCGGCAAGCGACACTTCCGCATTTGCAGGAACGGACGTGCCGGCCAAAATCACGTACTCACTGACGTTGTCCGGTATCTCTATGGCGAGGTCTCCGTCGAGTTTTGCCATTGTGAGCGGATTGCTGTCCAAGGCGGCTATGATTCCCTGAGGATCTGAGGCAGCAAATGTGAAGCCGAGGTTGTCAGGACGCGGAGGATTGATCTCGAAAGTGCGCACAGAGGCCCAGTTGCGCCGCTGTGAACCTTCGAGACGGCGCAGACGCACAATGCGTGCATTTACAGGTTCGCCTGTCCAAAGTATGTCATAGGTATTGCGCAGCGTATCCGTAAGGGCCTTCCAATCTTTGCCGTCGGCAGAGTACTCGACGAGGGCCAGGTCATAAAAGTCAACGTCATCTACAGAATTGCGTCCCTGGCGGATATGCACTTCGCTTACAGGCATGTCCACCGGCATGAGTACACCGATCCAGTCTCCGGCCTTCTGCCCGTAGGCCGAGGTATAGTATGTCGTGGTGTCGCCGTCAAGCATATTGCGGTCGAGGGTAGTCGAGAGATTGCGGTACGTTCCCACTCCCTCATAGATTTTCGGCATTTTCCCGGTGAGGCGACCGAAATAATCGGAAGCCAGTGCCGTCATGGACTTTTCGTAGAAAGGCTGGAGTTTCATTGTTCCGGACTTGTGGGCATTATAGGCCGCAATGTCGTCAGAAGACATGAGATTGGCTGCATATGCCGTCCAGAACTCCTCTGGAGAGGAATTTCCGTCCGTCATTTCTATGAGTTCTATTGTACGCAGGCCTCTTTCACCGAGCTTGCCGAACTCCACAAGCCACGGGCGCAGCTCTCCAAGCAGAAGTTTGTTGGTCATACCCTCTTCAAGCTGTGCCGGCACTTTTGTTATAGCCTCGAATTCAGCTTTAAGTTCACCGAACACGGCCGGATCGCAGGTCGAACCAAAAGAAACGGCAGGGGTCTCCCACGACTCGTCACGGCGATAGCCTGTCTCCGTATCAGTAGAATGTATGGCGAAGCGGCGGTAGGCCCCGTAAGCTTCCGGAGCAAGTTCGCGCAGGCCGCGCTCCCAATTGTCGACCGGATTGTAGCCCGGAGTATTCCATGCGTAGTCAGCTACACCGTAGAGACAGAGCTTGGATGCCTCTCCGTGCTCCATCGGATTGCTTACAAGGGCACAGATCTCATCGGATGTAAGAGTCGTGTCGAGTCCGTAGGCAGGTCCCTGAAGAAGATACATACGGGCATAGTCGGTGACAGGCCAATTCCACCAGTAGTATCCCGGACGGCGTGTAAGATTGGAGAAAAAAGCCTGGCTCTCGCGCGTGAGGTCCGAGCATACCACGTCACCGGTATTCATCACCTCTACCGAAGGATCGAGCATGCGTCCCCATGTCGCAAGCGCCCCTTTTTCCGAAGGATTGGCCCACAAGCGTGAATAATCTGTCGGACAGGCCACAAGGCTGCTTACGTCCGGATGTTCCTTTATGAAGTCTTCGGTAAGACGGTTCATCAGCTCCACCTGACGTACAGGATTAGTGCCCTCGCCCTCAATGTCATCGAAGAATATGGCGTATGCCCTTACTCCGAGGTCATACATCATCTTGAATTTGTTTACAAGGTTCTGATAGTCCTCCTCGTTCCATTTTATGTCCTTGCCCGGATGGATTGCCCATACGAAATCCACATGATTGCGCCGTGAGGCCTCTGCAAGCTCACGTATGTTCTGTGCCTCTTTCTCCGGATATGGCAGACGCCAGTTCGGGGAACTGTGGTAAGGATCGTCTTTCGGAGCATAGAAATAAGTGTTCATCTTATGACGTCCGTAAAAGTCTATGAGCGACAGGCGCACCTCATGACTCCACGGGTTTCCGTAGAAGCCTTCCACAACCCCGCGTTTCGGCAGAGTCGGATAGTCATCGATTGTCAGCTCCGGAAGAGCCTTGTCCATACCAGGATTCTCAAGCAGCTGACGGAGAGTCTGTATGCCGTAGAATACACCTCGTGCATCGCGGCCGATGATGGTGACGCCTTTTTTGCCGACGGTGAGCACATAGGCACCGGACACGTCCTTTACTCCAGCCTTGTCGGCGGCCTTCGTGTCAGCGGTGAGAGTCAGAGGTGCGCCATTGGAGCCGAGGACAAGCGGAGAGCAGTCTTCAAGAAAGGCTTTTGAGGCTTTGCCCTTGAGAGTAAAACCATTGGCTACCGGCAATACGCCGGGCTCACCGACGGTATAATCGCGCGGTACCGGATTCACGACAAACGGACGGTCGGCAACGTAATGCCCCGGAGCAGGACTGACGCTCTGTTTCTCGGAGCGCTGTGCGTTAAGGTCGAAGGAGTCGTTATCCTGCCCCACAGCCGGAAAGGCCGCAATCGCTGTCGAAAGAACTGCAGACAGCAGTATAAAAGTCTTATTCATATAATATTACTGTTATGTCGGAAACTGTTTGCATTTATAATGGTGAAAGCCCAGACAGTTTCTCAGTTATTTTGTTCAGAAGTTTGAAACTTTCAGGTTCGTTATCTTTGAATTGAAGTTGCCGGCATTCTGCAGCGGGAAGAAAAGTGTGCGGACCTGCGCCATTTTGTTCTTGCCGCCGTTGTATGAGACCCACCGGATATTGAGGTCATCTACAAGCCTGTCATTGACATATAGGGCCGTGCCCTTTTCTGTGCCGGTGATTCGGACACGAAGTTTCTCGCCCGGAAGAATGTCCTGGCGGAATGTGTCCAGGTGCTCCTCACGGCTGAACGCAAAATTGCCGCTTACCGGATCGGAAAGCCAGAAAGTTGCATACGGGCTTTCAAAAAGTTTAGTGCCTTTTGCTTCTTCGGCTCCCTCGATTTCAAACTCGACAGTATATGGATAACCGATTTCCGCAATCGGAAGAACCGCACCGGGAGCGACTTCGGACAGTTCGAGGACTACGGCCGGTTCATGGCCGTAGCGCGCAAGATAGTTCAGGCCCGGAGCCTCTGAGAGCCGGCGGCTTTGCGAGTCGAATTCATCGAACGGAACGGTCACCTTGTCTGCACTCCAAGTCTTGGCGGCAAACGTCGGAAGCGAGTGCATGACGCGGTGATGTATATCCTTGACGGTGACTCCGTTGTTCGGATGGTCATTCCATACGGCGAACATGCCGCCCTCGATCTGCTTAAGGTCATCACCGGTAAAGACAACGCCTCCTATGTCAGCAGGAGTCCACTTTTCATACAGGAACAGATTGTTCAGATAGTCCTGGTAGTATCCGGTGCAAGGCACGATATACACATAATCGTCAGGGATGGATACCATCCGATAGCCCTGTTCGATCATGTCGGCAGGATTGGCATATCCGTTGTTCCAGCCATACATGAGCACGCCTTCGGACTGCACAGGTGTCTGTCCGTCGGCATGTGTGAGCGAGCCCCAGATTGCCGGCTTTTTGCCATGCTTTTCCGTGAACTTTATATAGCGGTCGGTAAATGCACGGAACTGCTCCAGAGTCAGGGAGTCTCCCTGATATTCATCTGTTCCGATATGGAAACGCGGACAGGCAAAGACAGGGTCTTCACCGCCGATATACTCCTCAAGGAGGGTTTCGAGAAATTCGTGGGTCTCCGGCTTATTGATGTCAAGGTGATCCCGGCCGTTTTGTCCGGTGCTTGCAAGTTCCGGTTTCAAGCGTGTGAAAGCGAGGGAGTGTGCAGGAATGTCGATTTCGGGAATGATTTCAACTCCTTTGAGTGCGGCATCGTTGATGAATTTGCGGAACTCGGCCTTGGTATATGAACCGTCACGGGCGGTAAGTTCCGGATAATTGCTGCTCTCCAGCCGGAAAGCCGCCGGTGTCTTGTCCCAGTCATCGTCAAAGTAATACTTGAAGCCATTGTCATTAAGGTGCACGTGAAGGGTATTCATCTTATAGTACGACATCGCATCTACAAGCACATACAGATATTCCATCGGAATATATTTGCGTCCGCCGTCGATCATGAAACCTCTCATCGCAAACTCAGGACGGTCTTTAACGGTGCCGGCCGGGAGCGACAGGTCATCCGAAAGCTCGCTCATCTGGAGCAGGGTTCGGGTGGCCCAGTAGAGTCCACGTCCGGTAGGAGCCGTGACGGTCACGCCGTCGGTTGTAACTGCAATCGTATATGATTCCGCATCGGCCTTTTTGTCTTCTTTAATACGGAGAGAGATGTCGCCTTTCCTTGCTTTGGCCCCAGTCTCGACAGGCAGACAGATACCGGTAAGAGCGGCATAGTCCTGACCGAACATACGTGCGATACGGTCAGCCTGCCGGTCCTTGCCGTCAGTGACGACACGTGTCGCGGCGGTAAAGGTAAAACGGCCTTCTCCACCTTTCCATGAGGATATTTCCGGAACGGTAAAGGGCTTTGGATTGACCTCCGCCATGACTGGAGCAGCCAAAAGTACGGCTCCGGAAAAAAGCACCGCCGCTTTCAGCATTGATTTCTTGAAGTGCATAAAATCTTGCATATAATTTAATGTAACAAAACAAATCGGTTATTATTCCTACAAATATATAGCAATAAATTATATTTATAATTGATTTGTGACAATTTATTCATAGTGAAACAATACTTGTACCGGCTGTTTTTGGCCATTATTCAGAAAAATTTAAAAAATTATAAAATATTTTTCCTATTTATGTGTCTTTATAGACAGAGATCTCCAGTAAACAAAATTAGAACAACAAAAAATGAAAAAAACGATTAAAATATTTGCGGTACTCATCACCCTGATGGCAGTACCGGCACTTGCGGGGCTTGGCATAATGGCACTATGGAACAGCATAATCGCAGCGGCTTGCGGTTTCGCCATAATTAACTTTTGGCAAAGCACAGGATTATTCGTTCTTGGCCAGCTCCTGAGCGGAGGTTTCTTACTCCTGCTGTTCATGCTTTTCGGGAGCATTCATGCAATCAGCCATCATCGTGAAGATTGGCATAACCACTGGCATAATATGACCGACGAACAGCGTCGTGAGTTTATCCTCCGCCGACGCGAGCATTTCGGATTCTGCAATCATTATCATAACGCAGAGGATGCCTCAGAAAGATAACATATCGGATATTTTTACGGAATACCATTCGCGCCTGTTAGGGTATATCCGTGCTCAGGTCAACAATAGGGAAGATGCAGAGGATATTCTCCAGGATGTCTTCTATCATCTTGCACGTACATCAGTCAATGGCGGGAGTGAGATAGAACGTGTTTCTTCATGGCTATATCAGGCGGCGAGAAATTCAATATTGAATTTCTCGCGTAAAAAACGGGAATTGTCATTAGACACCGAGGATACGGTATGTGAGGATATCGCTCTAACCTTGTTCTGCAGCCCCGATGATGCTCCTGACACTGTTTTTCTCCGCAAACTCGTGTGGCAGGAACTCTATATCGCCCTGTCGGAATTACCTCCTGAACAATGCGAAGTATTCTGTCTGACCGTTTTTGACGGTATGCCTGTAAAAGACATTTCATCAGCCACAGGCATATCTGCCGCCACATTGCTTTCACGGAAGCATTATGCCGTGAAACATCTGCGCAAACGGTTCCGTGATCTGCATGATGCGCTAATTGCGCAAGCATAAATCCGATTATTAAAAACAAGACATTTATGGACAAAACAATAAAATGCCCCACGTTCTCTTCGCGCAAATGCACTGCCTGCTGGAAGTGCGTGGAAGCTTGCCCCCGCAAAGCTATACGCAAAGTCTCATTCCTATGGCACAAACACGCCGTATTAAACCGCCGCAACTGCATCGGTTGCAACAAATGTGTCAAAACTTGTCCTCAAGGATGCTTTCAAAAGCAATAGCAGCCTCAACATTCGACAGTCCGAAAACTCTCTCCATGCCAATATTCATGCGGGCGGATGCATAAACGTGATCATTACATTTTTTTGAGGCCGCGGACGAAGCCGATTTGCGGCGAACCGTTTATTCCAAAGACGGCATCCTGCTGAACCTTATTGGCAACGCACAGGAAAAGCCTGGATTCCCCTTTCCGGTTGTTGCGGCAGACAGGTACCGGTCCATACTTGGGGTGCGTGCGGAAGGTATCGACTGCAGAAAAAGGAAAATGCCGTCTTTCAAACGACAGAAATCACAAAAGAGAGGGTGTAAAAAGTCAGAATAACTCTCTGAGAATTGAAAATCCGGTGACAAGGGCGAGGCAGTCCACACATAAAAATGAGAAAAAGGGGCTAGACTAATACTTTTTAGTCTGCCCCTTTGTGGTGATATGGGATTGCCGCTTTAAATGCAGCAGCAATTTATTTCATTATCGTCAATTTGGCAGTTGATTTATCTATGAAGAACGGCGCACTCAGGCCTGAATAAGAACCTGTAACAGAGAATGTAATGTCACCCTTGCCAAAAGTAAGATCCAGAATGGTCTCGGAATCGGTTACCGTAACTGTACCTCCCTTGACAACGAATGTAGTGCCGGTATATCCATTCCTAAATGATCCGTATGCAGTAGTAGGCACAAGAGCATTCTTGCCGGCTTCCGGTTCTGTTGTAAAAGTATAGACTCCGGACGGAACAGGTTTAGAACAGTATCTGTTGGCATAATTCTTTTCAAACTCCCAGTCACCGGCTGAATTAAGTACGAAATCCACGTGGTGCGTGCCATCTCGCGAAATAACAAATGCATTTCCGCCGGTCCCCCATTGATTGCCATACCACAGTCCCTGACCATTGAAAGTGTCGAAGACAATATCGCTGCCGTCCTCTACCGGCTTCGTGTCAGATTCACTGACATTGCCGATGACAACATTCTTAACTGTGGCATTGTATGTTTTCTCACCCAAATCTACAATATTCCAGTCATCGTCATGACCCGTGAGGGAAACCGTCGATTTGAACTCGAAGTTGTATGTGCCGTCCTCGTTGCGGAAGATTGTCACCGTGGAACCGTCCTTGAATGAGAAATCATTGCCTTCGGCATCAGACCCGTTGCCGTCATTGGTTGCCGTCCCCGGCTGGGCTATCAGTTTTCCGTTAGCATAAGTCACCTCCGTGCTCTCCTCCTGCGGACCGAAAGTGAAAGTACCGAGCGGAAGCTCGTTCCCGGACACCTCGCCGGCCGGAGCGAAACAGTTGAAATATACAAATCTCAGATATGGAGACGACTCATCCGGTGCTGAGCTGACGCACAGTGTGACACTGTACTCGTTTGCCTTGGTTGTGAAATGGGTGTTGTAAGTACCCTTATATTCCGCAGAATACAGCATCGCTCCGAAAGACTCGTCAGCAACCGTTGCGACAGGGCCGTTGTATTTATATGAATATACCTCGCCTGTTTCACCGTAGAAGATGGCGACAATCGTATATTCGCCGGCTGCCTCAGTGACAGTGATCACACCGTCATTGATGACTTTTTCATATTCGCCTGACCTGATTGAAGTGTACATGCTTTCGCTTCCGTCGATAGTGGCTACAGAGAAGGTTCCTGCAACGTGCTTTCCGGAACCATCCACAGAGAACTCGCCGACAGGAATCCTGCCCTCATTCAAATCCTCAGTATTGACAGCCAAAGTGACCTCTGAGCCGTCAGCGGCATCGAACTTCAGATAATACTCGTCAAAAGACGGATATTCATAGGTCTCCATATCGTATATCATCATCCTGTTGCCGAGGAATTTGGCCTCGACAAGAGACAGGGCCACTGCAGAACTCTGGTTTACGACCAGCTTCTGCACAAAGTCCCCGGCAGAAATCATGATTGTTCCTGTCCTTTCCAGTCCCGGCTCAAGTGCGCGCACAGTGAAGAGGATATTCTTCGATACCGGTGCTGACTTCACTTCGCTGTAGACAATCCAGTCTGCCGCATCATCACTGACCTTTACCGTATAGTCCATGTTGGAAGACACAGTATATGCAAGAACCTGCTCCTTGCCGTCCAGATTGAACACTACCTCTGTACCGAACTCGGTGACTTCTGTCTGAGATACATTAATAACCGTCTTCTTGGTTCCGGCACTGATTGTAACGGCAGCCTTTCTTGCATCATACCCGTCATTGGGTGCGACCGTCATGGTAACCGTTACATCACCGGCTACTCCGGACACCTTGTTGAAAGACACCCAGTCCTTGTCAGAAGAAATGGTCCAGTCCGCATTGGAAGCGAAGCTTACAGGAACCGAAGCACCTGCCGCAGACACGCTGATCTCCGTGGAATTGACTGTGAGAGCGTCCTCTGGAGCCTCCTTCACACACGCGGCAGCCAGTATTCCCGATACTGCGGCCGCAATTAATCCGAATCGTTTCATCATAATAAATATTTGGAGTTATAAGTTTCTATTTTGTATTTCCAAGTCCGGCATCGGCAACGGAGACAAGAAATTCGATACATTTCCTGTCATAGACAGTCCTGCATTTCGCGGCACCGGAAAGCAGGGCGGCCCGGGCTTTCTTCAGGCTCATGTAGCACAGCACATCGACTCCCTCCATGCAATAGGCAGGCACATTGCCTGCTCCGGGAACAAGGTTCATTTCATCGGACAGGTTAAACGCAGAAGATTTCTTGTTGAAGGCCTCGGCGTAATTCCGTTTCATTATGTCCGAATTGGAAATCAGCCACAAAAGATAGCTGCTGAGCATCGTCATGGTCCCGCCTGCGATTTTCCCTGTCCTGACATCTTTGAAGACCGCTTCCTGTACGTCTGCAAGAAAAGCTTCTGGAGAGTAGCCGCTGCCGGCCGAACTGTATGCAAACGCGACATAAGGCAATCTTTGCTTCATGGAAGACAGCGAAAAGGTGTTTAGCCGCGTAAAGTCCGACACATTCTTGTTCGCCCCTGCCATAGCCAGAAGCGCCCTGTTGGCATCTATCCACGATGCATCACGGTAGCTGTCAAATATCTTCGCCAGAGCTTTCCTCTGCATCTCCACAGGAAGTACCGTTACTTTCGGCAGACCGTTCCCCACCCTCACATCATTGACATCCATTGCTCCGACACAGGACGAAAGCATCTGCGTCAGTGCGGAATACCTGAGCCACAGCCAGTCGAGGAACAGGCACGAATATGATTCGGGAACGGAATCACCGAGCCATTTGTCTGCATTGGCGGCAACATATTCAAGATGAGACATTCCGGCATCATAGGCGGCAAAGAAATCATTGCCGAGGCAGGTCTGGTTGGCACGGGTATCGTAGCTGTCGGCAGCTGCAGGCACGAAAACATACTCCGGATTTCCTTCGCGGGCGCGGATGAAAGCATCGGAAGCGGCCTTGTCAAAATCGGAATAAAGCCACTCTATGGCATATTTGTCATAGGCTCCGAGCCGGTCCGAAATAATCAGAACGCCATTGTCCCTGTCCTGAGGTCCGGCAAGCCAGTTGAAAATCACACCGGAAGTTACAGACGAGACTATACCGTGCTCCGCAGTAAATGACGGGTCCCTGAGCTGCTGAGGAGAATATGCCGCTTTTCCGGCCGCATTGCGCGAAAGACCGAGACACAGGCCGAACAGGTTCATGAAATCGGCTCTCAGGAAGTCACAGACCGCGCTGTCCTCCAGGTCATAATGCGTATACCTGGAATCCGCGTCGCTGATTGCATAGACGGAATTTTTCCTGACTCTTGCCAGATAGTCCGCCGGTATCAGGATTCGGCAGCCCAAAATTTCTCCGGTTGAAGAATCCTGTACGAGGGAAGCTGAAACAGAACTGCCCAAACCGCCGGAATACAGAACGACACTTGTGAAAGGGTCCTCGGAATCCACATCGGAAGTACAGCGTCCGACACAGACCTTCTGCCCGAATCCGGCTGAAATGAAAGCATCATTCCATCTCTCGATTCCCTCCTTGACGGCTGCATACCACGAATCCGGAATAAGAGAATCCACATATATCTTTATCTGCCTGTCTCCGGATATGTTCCATCGGCAGGCAAATTCTTCGGTTCTGGTCTTGGTCGAGGAATCAAATGCAGTATATTTTATCTTGCGCGTCCCGATTCTGTAATCGGCAGGCTTGAGCACGGCCCCGCTGGCAGGAAGCAGGCACAGCGATGTCCCTACCGAAAGAGTCACATCAGGATGATTAGCGGATTCAAGTCCCAGGCCGGACACCACAAGCGTCAGATGGAAAGTGGCCTCGGAAACAATCCCCACGCTGTTGGAAGAAGATGTAAGGCCTGTCACCTGCGACAGGTCATCCTTGTATTCCGCGGAATATATCAGATATCTGTCATATTCCACCCCACGCAGATTCACGGCCTCCTTGCTGCCGGAGCTGAAAAGCCCTGTGGCCTTGATTACGTATGATGTTGAATCCGCGTTTCTGTACTTTATGGGGAAAGCTTTCAGCGTCGCCTGAGTCTTGGACATGGCGATTGCCTTCGACAGCAGGGAATCCGATGACACAGCATTGACAGCCGGTGACAGAAACAGCAGCATGGAATCCCTCACAGCCACCTGATAGACCGCCGATGACGGCGACACATCCATGCCTTTCGGCAAGACAGGTGAACCTGAACCGTGCAATATGCTTGTCAGCAAGACCTTTCTGCCGACAATGGAATCAGGGACTTCGAGCCATATGTCTTTGCCGGACCTGTAGATTGTCATGAAACCCTCGGAAGACTGCAGGCCTTTCTTCGTAACGAACTTCTCATAAGGCGTCTTCTTTTTCGGAGCCGCGACTGCGGCCGTGTCGGCCTTGCCCTTGCGTGCACGGACTTTGCGGGCAGAGGCATCCTGCCATGAGAACACGCACGCCAGAATCAGAAACAGACAGAATATATTGGAAAATCTTTTCATCTCGATTATTTTAAGCCGTATTCAATGGTCTTGACAAGCAGTTCATAGTGCGCCCTGTCCTCGGCGGATGCTCCGGACATGCGGTTCTTCATAAGGTCACGGGCCTGGACGAGGAAGGCATACAGTGACGCTTTCGTAAGCTCGCCACGGTTGAAGATATAACGCGGAATCCATTCGTATCCGCTCACCGGGTTATATGAGAATTCACCGGCCGCAAGATACGGTTTATCGGAAAGGCCGCAGCAGACATCCGGATACAGCTCGCCGGACAGGCCGAAGCCTGCATCTGAAGCAGCTATGCAGCGCTTGCCTTCCGGAATGGAAAAGCCACCGAGCTGCATGAGCGAAGAGACGAAATTTTTCTGAAAAGCCTTTTCCGCACGCGTAAGCCTGCGACCGGCTTTCGAGGATTTCCACACCTTGTCATATATATATGAAAGACAATCCTTTGCACTGAACTCTTCCGTAGCCACACCGTCAGACATGGATGCAAAGTAAGGAGTCATCATAATCATGTCATAGACAGCATCGCGCACTGCTTCGGCAGGAGAGCCCACCACAGGCAGACGTCCGAGTACAGCCTTGTCATTGAGCCAGTCCAGGTCTTCGGCCATGGTGAACAGATAGGCCAGAGCCTCCTTCTGCTTTGCAGCAGGAATATTCTGATAAGGCGGCACATTATCGGTGGCCTTCAATTCGTTCTTGTAAAGTCCCCCCACATTGAACAGGACATGCTGTGCATATGTAAGGTACTGATTGACTATTCCGTTGTATATTTCAGTACGGAATTCATAGTCCTCGTCCCCTTCGATCCAGTCCATGTATTGCGACATGATATATTTCAGGTTGGCCACACCGTATTTCGTGGCCTTGACCGCATCGTCTCCGAGATCTTCATTCTGGCAGCGAGGGTCGAACAGTACCGACGAGAGCTGCTGCTTGCCGTATCTGTAGAAGGGGGCTGCGGCAAGCGAGTCGGTTATCCATCCCGAGGTTATGGCCGCCTCTTCCTCAAAAGACGCGGCGTCGAACACAGGGGTATAAGTCCATTTGACCACCCAGTTGTCATAGCTTCCGAAGCGCGGCGGCGTCATCTTCACGCCTTTTTCCATGTCGCCGGGCTGGGCCACATAGTTGAATCTGGCATAGTCCATTATGGACGTCGTCGTACCGTTCTTAGATGTAAATTCAGGGTCTCTGAGGCTTTCGACAGGTATCACGGAAGAGGCGCTCATGTTGTGCATGAATCCGAGACAGTGCCCAACCTCATGCGAGACGACATATCTGATGGCATCTCCGAGGATATCTTCCGGAAGTTCGGCGGCGCGCACATTTTTGTCAGCCTGTGCAGTCTGGACAAACCTCCATCTCGTAATGAGCTGCACGATGTCATGATAGACATAGACAGAAGCATTGATGATTTCACCGCTTCTCGGATCAACCCATGACGGTCCCATCGCATTCTGGATGCCGATAGGGGCATATCTTATGCAGCTGTACTTAATGTTGTCCGGATCGAATTCCGGATCATCGTCGGGAAAATCCTTTGCAATGACAGCATTCCTGAAGCCGATGGCTTCGAACGGCTCCTGCCACTGCTCCACAGCTTCCCGGATGTACGGCTTCCACCATTCCGGGAAATTGCTGTCGATATAGAACACTATCGGCTTGACAGGCTCCACAGGTATGCCTGAGCGGTAGGCGGCCGTATCGGAAGGCTCTATCCTCCACCTGTTTGCAAGATACACAGGCTTTGATGTCGAGGCGATATCGCCGAACTGCGTTTTTTCCGTAAAGAACACGCCTATCCTGTAGTCCGCCATGCGCGGATGGTAGGTCTTCTCCGGCAGAAGGAGTATCGAGCGCACCAGTTCGGCAGTAAAAGGCTTGTCCTTGAGCAGGCTCTTTCCTTTGCCGTCGGTCATGGAATATGTATAGGAAAGGCTGGATGTCACGGAAACATTGTCCCCGAAAGCCTTGACATCCCCGATGAACGAACGGTCTTTCTTGAATGACTCGGTCCTGTCGTACGATGAATATGCGGCGAATTCGGAGAACGGACTCATCTTCTTGTCATGGCTTAGGAAAATATCCGTCACATTGAACACAACGGACGAACTGTCGGCATTATAGGCCGCCACCGGCATGGCCTTTATGATTGTGTTCGACTGCCCGGAAGACAAGGCTCTGACGATATCGAGGTCGTCAGACATGTAATCGGAGTTTATCTCCTGCATCCTTATCGTGCTGTCCCGAAGGGTGAAAGTAAAATGCAGGAGTTCCAGCGGTTTGGAACCCACTACGCCGTTGGCGTTGTCGCTTATGGATTTGATCGTGGACCCCATTACCATCTCGCGCCCGAGCAGTGACACCGGCATTTCAAAATAGACTTTCCCGTCCAGCAGGTGCAGATCGATCATTCCCCTGGCGACCTTGTGGTCTTTCTTGAACAGTTTCTCATATTTGGTCAGTTTCCTGACAGTGTCGGTCTGGGCGGCCGGCTCTCCCTTTTTCGTCTTTTTCCTTGCATACATGTCGCCGCCAGACGGCATCAGGAACAGAAACAGGGCGCATACGATGCAGATTCTCTTTATCATCACAATACAATTTTATAACAGACTAATATTTATTTGAATATCGGTGCAACAGCAGTAATCTCGCCGAAGCCGGAATAGACTTCGTTTGAAGCCATGAGGAAGAGTCCCGTACTTACATTGTAGGAACGCATATAGATTTTGCCCTCTCCCGTGGCGGCATCATATGTGGTAATCACCAGCTGGAGACGGTGATACGGCAATGTGAAATCGTATGAATACAGCTGCTGCGTTCCATACCAGGCCTGAGAGTACTGCCGTATGCCCGTTATTTTCTCCGCAGAATTTGCAGGCTTCCATGTCACGGTGCCTTCGACGGCATTCGTACCGGACATCCTCACATAATGTATCGCATCCGGGGTCGTGTAGTAGAAGAAGCCGGCATTGTCGCAGAAGGCGAAATCGATTGCATTGCCGATATCCGCGGCATCAGTCAGGTCATATTCATCGGCAGTCGCGGAAGCACCGTCAGTGTCGATGACACATGCATGAATCCTTCCGTTGATGTCCTTAATCACGAAGCCGAGTTTGTCTCCCTTGACAGGGCCGCAGGCCAAAGGCGTTCCGCCGGCCAGAGGGAAGGACACTGTGACAGGCAGCTCGACAAAAGATGTGCTCATAAGGAGATTGGAATTGAGGAACATGAATTTTCCCGCCGCATTGTCATACAGGATGGAGAATCCCGCGCCGCTCTTCAGATAGGCAAAATTCTTAGGGGTAATTATGTCCGTGGAATATGCGGTGTTGCTGTATTTCCTGTCTATATGGCACATGCAGCCATACAGTTTGCCCTCAATTATGGTTCCTGCACAATATCTCGCGAAATTGAAAAGCCCGTCGACTCCGTAAGAATCCGTCTCTATGAGATTGAACAGTTCGGAATCCTGCTTCTCAAGCTCCAGAGTCAGATAATCGAGACAAAGAAGATGCTGCTCCGTGCCGAGCATCAGTCTGGTCGTATTGTACACCGCCATGTCGGTTCCGATAAAAGGAGCCACGGAAGTCACTCTCCCGGAAATGCTCTGTCCGTCATTGTAGGAAGAATAGAGATTTCTTTTGTAAGACGGGGCGGAAGCGGAATATCCGTAAGTGACAGCCTTGGCCGACACGAGGTCGATCTCCGAAGTCGCACCCCTGTCCCTTGTATGGGCCACAATCAGTCCTTCGCCGAGAGGATTGCCCACATAGACATCCCAGGTCTTTGCGAGGGCGACGCCGGTTTCCGGATCATTCACTTTCAGCAGGAGACAATAAGGTATGGAGGAAGGGGTATTTCCCACAATGTATGAAAGCTTGTGGCCGTCGCCTATTTCCAGAGTAGGGGCATTCTGTGGCTTCAGGGCAATAAGCCATTGGTATTCAAGATTATCGGAAGCCGCACCTCCCACTGTCACATTCGGTTCCAGTACAAGTTCCTCACCGTATGAAATATTGATTACATCGTATTCCGAGTTTATCGCTATCTCGGGAAGCGTCACGGTCGCCTCGGTGCTGAGGTCCTTGTAGCAGGACATCACAGACAGCATCACGGCGGCAGCCGATATGTATTTTCTCATCTTGTTCATTCTTGACAGTCCAAATCAAACGGTTTCTACAGTTTTACCAGTGTTTCATATATTGTAGGCACCCTTTCCGGTTTCTTTCCTTCGCCGACGGCTATGTTATAGTTCTGATATGCCTCATAGTCTTCGCTGTGCATGAGAGGTGCGTCCGGATGGGCAGAATCATAGTTCCTGACATATTTAAGCAGAGCGGAATTCGCACTGTACCACCATGTAGGCAGCCTGTAAATCAGTTCCGGATTTTCGTTGGCATAGGTGCGATTGTTCGTTACCTTTTCTATCTCGTCTCCGAACTGGTCGAGCAGCAGAAGATGATAGCTGCGGCTGTATCCCGGGCATAAAAACAGATGCCAGTATCTCCATACGGCCATTTCTGGACGGACATAGCTGTCAGACCACGAGATGTATGCGGACATATAGTCCGCATACCCGGCCCTGAAATGCTCATTAGGTACAAGTTCTATCGAAACATTCAGTTCATCTGTGCCCGGCCTGAACTTCCTGACGACAATCTCAAGGGACGCTGTGTACTCCCCTGCCCTGAGAACGGCATCCGATATTGTAAAGTCAGTCCCCTCGACAGCGGTATTTCCGTCCGCATCTGCGACTCTGACACTGACGGGCCTGTCATAAGAAGCGACCGGCCCTATGAGTTTCAGGGACACAGGCAAGGTCATGGTCTCCTCTGTAAGCCCTCTCAAAGAAAAAGAAAATGATGCGGCGGAGAACACGACGGCACTGTCATTTATATCATAAGTCTTGATTTCATCCTTTCTGCATGAAGCCAGTGCCGCCAGCACAAGCAGAAAGATATATATACGGTTCAGTCTCATATCTGCCAATTTATAGTTCCTGTTTGCGTCCATAGTCAAGCTCCGCATCCGGATACGGATATATAAGGTCATCCGCCTTCAATGCAAAAAAAGGTGACAACGACATTTTCGCATTGATGTGCTTCATATAATAGAACAGTTTGTCTTCCCCGACAAATTCTCTGTGGTATTCTTCCAGAAGCACTTCCGCGACATCGGATTCCGGCGGAAGGGATGAGGTTATGCCTCTGTGCCGGCGGACTTCGTCTATATAGGCCAGTGCCTCCGCATTTTTGCCTGACGCCGCCATTGCCTCAGCCATGATATAGTACATTTCGGAAATCCTCAGCATCGGGATGCGGTTTCTGTAGCCCGAATTATAGTTGGTCGAGCCGTAATATTTGTTTACGTTGTAGCCTGAGGCGGAATATTTCAGCTGCAGGGCGGTTCCCCTGATATCTTCGGCGCCGGCCGGAGAAGAGCTTACATAATCGACCATCGGGAAAAGCTGGCGGACAAACGTCTCATCTATCAGGAGACACATTCCGGAAGCACTCTGTGCCGGGAAGAAATAAGCTTTCAGATTGTCATAAAGTCCCGTAACCTCCAGTGAGAAGATATGCTCCGTGGAATATATCCAGTCCAGGCTTTCGTCACTTTCCGCATGGAGAAGGGTTTCGGCATTGACCCATGACACGAGTCCGCCGTCAAAAGCTCCTTCAGCGACTTCATCGGCACATTCGAAGGCAGACGGATAATCCTTGGTCCACTGATAAATCCTTGCGGCCAGGGCAAGGGCTGCATAATAGTTCATGTGTTTTGCCCTGTTGCTCCAGTAACCGTCCATATTGAGGCCTGAATCGAAATCATCCGGGGTATTCCCTAGAACAGGGTCCGATGCTTTCAGGCATGACAGGGCCTCCCCGATATCATCCAACAGGAGGCCGGCTGTGTCCTCATAGGATTTCTGCGACACGGCTTCTGCCGAATATTCCGTCACATACGGCACGGTCAGTTTCGCGGCATTTTCGCCGGACCAGTCATTGACCCCGAACATTCTCATAAGATCGAAATGTATATAGGCTCTCAGTGCAAGCAGCTCTCCCTTTATGAGATTGTACTCCAGTTCGGATGTCACAACATCGCGCCTTTCATCCAGTGTGCGGAGAATCATGTTTATATTCGCTATGACGTTGTAGTTCCCCTTCCACATTTCGGCAATCATGCTTCTGACAAGCAGAGAGGAATATTCATGCTCCTGCAGGCTCTTGATTACTGCCATGCCCGAACTCCGGTACGGGTATGCCGTGACATTGTTCAGATACCAGAAATTGTATCCGCCGTAATTGCTCTCGTCACCCATTGCGATATAGACTCCGGACAGGGCCTCATGGAAGCCGGTCCTCGACCCGAACATGTCGTCGGCCGGAATCCTGGAGCCGGAAGTCGCCTTAAGCCAGTCTTCGCACGAAGTACTGAGCAGTATCACGGCCGCCAGTGCAAAGACGCACGCCAGTTTTCTGTAAATTATATTGTTCATTATACCTGTTTTTACTTGGGATTATCAGAATGTAGCTGTAACAGAGAACGAGAATGTCCTTGCATACGGATACGAGGTACCTCTCTCTATCTCTATTGAGGAGAATTTGTGCAGGTCATTGGCATAGAGCATCAGACGCAGGCGGTTCATCTTTATCTTGCGGAGCATTTCAGACGGGAATTCGTAATAAACCGAGAACGATGACAGGGAAAGGACATTGTTTTTCTGCACGAAACGCGATGTCGCCCTTGTCGGTTCACTGTATCCGTTCCTGTACTGGGCCTCCTGCCCTGTATAATGCCACCTGTCGGAGAATATCCTGCGGTCCACATTGTAGCCTATGTAAACATTCTCCACTTTGTCGACCAGAGTCGAATTGTAAAGATAGCCTCCTCCGTAATAGGTGCAGACCATATTGATTCCGAAGCCTTTGATTTCGGCGGAGATACCGAAATTGCCATTGTACAGAGGGTCTGAAGAACCGCAATTGACAATATTGGAGTAATGCCATGTCGTAGTCATGTTCCCGTCCTTGTCGAGGAAAACCTCCTTGCCGGTAATAGGATCGATGCCCAGCGAAGGATTCGCCCAGATTGAATGAAGCGGAACTCCGTCATAATACTGCACTACCGGAGCGGTGCTGCCGGACTGCGAGGCCTGTTTCTGCTGGAGTGCATTGTATTCGCGCAAGGCATCCGAGATTTTCTGTATACGGTTGTTGTTCACGGCTATCTTTCCGAACAAACTTACGAATGAGGTCCCTTTCTGGAAGACGCGCCAGTTGACTCCGGCCTCGATTCCTTTGTTGCGTATCTGTCCGAGGTTGTCGCTGACAGATGCAAAGCCGGTCGAAGGCAGGATGGATCTGTTGAACACAAGGTTTTTCGTATCGGCGATATAGCAGTCGAGGGTTACGGTCAGCTTCTTTGTCCGCAAATCAAAGCCGATATTGTAGTCCATCTTCTCCTCCCAGCCGAGATGAGGGTTTTCCATATTGGCGAGCACCGCTCCGGAAAAACCGTTGTAATATCTGTCGCTGTAATAGTCATAGACAGGAAGGGAATTGTTGGTCATGTAGTTCTGGTTGCCGGATGAGCCGAGAGACCCCCTCAGTTTCAGCTGGTTAATCCAGGAAACGTTTTTGAGCCACTTTTCATTGTGCAGATTCCATGCAAAGCCGACGCTCCAGAACGTTCCCCATTTGCGGTTCGTTCCGAAGACCGATGATGCGCTGGCCTTGACCGTCGCATCCAGCATATACCTGTTTTTGAAACTGTATCCCGATGTAAGAAGGAAACCGAGGTACCTGTTTATTCCGTCTGTACCCGTAGGTGTCGCATCGAGTGCATACTGCCGGGCGTATGTGATATTGTTCATATGGCTGTTCGGGAAACCTTCGGCATAATGCACGACTTCGCTGTATTTTGCCTGCGAAATCGAGTACTGGGCCGTCGCGAAAATGTCATGGTCTTTTCCGAACGATTTGTTGAACTGTGCGGAAGCATCTCCCGAAAGGGAGGTATATGAACCGCCGGAAGCCGTGAAAGAGCCGCGTCTGAGTTTCTCGTCATCGGAAGCATTTGCCTCATCCAAAGCGAATTTCGTATGGTCTGCAGGATAGAAATCGGCACTCTCGGTCTTTTTGGTGTCGATTCCGAAACGGCCTACCAGTTTGAGGAAATCGGACATCTGATATTCGACATACATATTGTCCGTGAAATCCAGATACTTCGAAGAGAATTCCGTATTCAATGTGGCATCGTAGAGCGGATTGCCGATCTGATTTCCGTTGACTGTCCCCAGGATTTTCACAAGATTTCCGCTGTCATCGTATGGACGCGCATACGGATTCAGGGACGCATATTCACTGAAACTACCGTATGGGGATTCCTCGTTGCCCATAGAGGCTATGCTCATGATATTCCTGAAGCTCCAGTTTTTCTTCCTGTATGCAAGGTTGACGTCACCGGATATCGTCTCACGGTATGAGCCGCGCATGGCTCCCTGGATATTGTTGTAATTGAAGGTCGCAAGAGCCTTCAGTTCCTTGCTTCCCAGTTCTACACTGAGGGAGTGCTGGTTGCTGACACCTGTCCTTAGCGGCTTGGAAAGCCAGTATGTGCTTTCACCCTCCAGCGCCCGCTTCATGCGGCTGTTGTACAGATTTTCCGAAGACTCCACAAGGGCTGATGAAGGCAATGTGGAGTACATAGATTCGTAATAGCCTTCCCTGCGTTCGACTTCGAGCTTCTCCAGTGCGTTGCAAAGGTTGTAGCTGCTGAGATCGGGTATCTCAAGGCTGAGGCTACCTGTATATGTGACTCTTGCCTCCTCGGCCCTGAGGGCGGTCGTCTCGATGACGATGACACCGTTTCCTGCCTTGGAGCCGTAGATTGCCTTTGCCGACGCGTCTTTCAGAATCGTGATGCTCTGGATACGGTTCATGTCCATGTCCTGGATTTTCTCCACCGAAGTCTCGAATCCGTCAAGGATGAAGAGAGGCATATTGGCATCGTTTAAGAAGTTGCTCTTGAGGTTCACACCGGTATCTGACATGAATGAAGAAGCGCCCCTCATCTGCATCGTCGGCATGGCATTGGGATTGGAGCCGTCGGTCAGATTATCGATAATCATGAGTGACGGGTCTATGTTTTTCAGGGACTGGAATACATTCTGGTTTCCGGTCCTCTTGAGGTCATCGCCGGTGATTGTCTGTACGGCGCCGGTGAAACTGTCGGCCTTTCTCGTGTATATACCGGTTACGACTGTTTCCTGGATAGACTCTGCATCAGGCTCCATCCTGACGATGGCGACATCTTTCAGCGCAAGTGTAAGCGTCTTGTAACCGAGACAGGAGAAAGTAAGTTCACGGCAGTCAGCGGAGATTGTGATCGAATAGCGTCCGTTGTCAGAAGTCATCGTTCCGGAACTGAGCGCATTTTTGTCGTAAACCGCAACACCCGGCATGGGTTCGTCTTTTTCATCGACGACTATACCGCTGTACGAACTTGTCTTCTTATTGTTTTCCGGAGTCTGTGCAATGGCCGACAAGCCGGTGCATGTCAGAAGATATAATACTATACCCCCCCCCACGAAGGATTTAAAAGAAGAAAATAGCATTTTCTTAGAGGTTAGAAAGATATTGATAACACATATATTTTGTAAAAATCAGCATTTTTTCAATAAAATCCAAATCAGACGATAGCAGGACGAGGCTATCATTCAGACAGAAACAAGGCTCACAAGTTCCGGATTTTCGTATTTCGGAAGGCAGCAGCTTACACTTCATCCGCCATACAGCCGCAGTCTTTCAGAATTGAAAGTTTCATATTTTCAAAAAAAATTAACGTGTAAGCGTTTCCGATGATAAATGATGCACCCAATCTCATTCCCAAACCGGGTGTAAAATCGGGTGCAGAATTTAAAACGCGCCAATATGAATCTGAAACGAAATATCACCTTTCAGCTTGAATCCCGTAAAAATGACGGAAAGCCTATCATCGAAAACGTGCCTATAAGAATAAGGGGCATGATCGCATTGACACCATCTATCCAAAGTATGAACTTCTCTGTACCCACACAGGAAGAAAGACCTTTATTTGCAAGGCTCTTTCTTTAGGCATCCCCCCCCCATGTCATTATAAAATGGACGGGGCATAGTGATTACAGGGCAATGAAGCCTTACATAGCCGACAGTATCAAAGTTGATGCGATGAGGCGTTTCGCCTGATTATCTGATACTTATTGCCAAAATGCTAAATATTTTTGTTAATTTTGCATTATGAATGAGAATACTCCTATACCTCTTGCTCCAGAATCGCAAGACAATGAGATAATACTTTACCAACCTGACTCAACCACATCTCTTGATGTGAGAGTTGCGGAAGAAACCGTATGGCTAACTCAGGCTCAGATTGTAGAATTGTTTGCTTCGAGTAAAGCAAACGTTAGCGAACACCTTAAAAATATTTTTGAATCTAAAGAATTAGATAAGGAAGCAACTGTTCGGAAATTCCGAACAGTTCGAATTGAAGGAGGACGTTCAGTAAATCGCAATTTGGAGTATTTTAATCTTGATGTCATTATATCGGTCGGATATCGGGTAAACACAAAGAGAGGTATACAATTTCGACAATGGGCAAATAAAATATTAAAAAACTATTTGCTTAGAGGTTATAGTGTAAACGAGAGACTATTATATATGGAGTCTCGCATTGACCGTCGCCTTTCCGAACATGACCATAGACTCGATGAGTTATCGGATAAGGTTGATTTCTTTATCCGGACATCGCTGCCTAAACAAGAAGGAATCATCTATGACGGGCAGATATTCGATGCCTATACTCTTATGTGCGATCTCATACGCAGTGCCAAAAGCCGCATCATCATGGTAGATAATTATATCGACGATTCAGTATTGCGTCAGCTTGACAAGCGCCCCACAGGGGTGTCAGCCACCATCTTTACACCATCCATCAGCAGGGCTATGCGCCAGGATTTGGAACGTCATAATGCTCAGTATGCTCCAATTGAAGTGAAGATATTCTGCAGGGCGCATGACCGTTTCCTTATCATAGACGATACCATCTACCATGTCGGAGCATCTTTCAAGGATTTAGGCAAGAAACTTACTGCCTTCTCTAAGATGGATATTATGACCGCTGACGAATTAATTAGCCATTTGGAGGCTTCTAATTAAATTTTTCTCTCTGATATAATGTCCAGTTCCGATTTTGGGCAATAAAACCTACTAATATTACTCGATAACCCCTGATAACCAAAGGATTACAAAAACATTATATTTAGCAATTCTATTACCTTTCTCTCCAGGATTTCGTCACAGCCGAAGGCTGCTCCGACATCCCTACCCGCCTGCGGCGGAACAGTGTCAAAACAATAGAGGAAAAGCGCTGAAAGTAAACTTTCCTGCTTTTCCTCTATTACTTTGGCGGAGAGAGAGGGATTCGAACCCCCGGACCCGTTAAGATCAACGGTTTTCAAGACCGCCGCATTCGACCACTCTGCCATCTCTCCAATATTCATCCGTTTCGGGATGCTGGTCAACATCCCCTTGTCTGAAACGGACTGCAAAGATAGTGAAAAAAAAGTTATCCGCAATTTTTTTCGTACTTATTTGGACAAAAACATCAAAATTTCTTTACGCATCATCCCGCGCAAAGAACTTGTACTGAAAAAACAGCAGATACAGGGCACCGACAGTCACGCAACTGTCAGCGAAATTGAACACCGCTCCGAAAAACACATGCGGGAAATCCTGCCACGGAAGCCTGTATTCAAACAGAGGGAAATAGAACATGTCCACAACCCTGCCGAACATGAACGCAAACGGCGCGCCCGGCATTACCGTCTCGGGCCATACGAGTCCGTAAAACAGACAGTCGACGATATTGCCCATAGCTCCGGCAGCAATCATAGTCAGGCCGACAAGCACACCGACAGGAGTGTCCCTGCGCGCTGCCAGCCAGGATATCCACCACCACAAAGCACCGAAAAGCCCGATTCTGAATACGGACAAAAGCGCCTTTCCCAATATGCCTCCGAAAGCCATGCCGAAAGCCATGCCCTCATTCAGCACAAAATGCAGCTGAAACCAGTTGCCCAGAACATTTATCGTCTCACCAAGCTCCATATTGACTTTGACAAGTACCTTTATAATCTGGTCGAGAATAACCAGAAGTGCACCGAAAATCACAAGCCAGGCTCCTTTGGAAATCTTCATGGGCTTATTTATTCTTGTTCATCATTTCCTTTGCCTCGACAGTAAGAGTGGCATGAGGCACGAGACGCAGCCTTTCCTTCGGAATCAGCTTGCCCGTCATGCGGCAGACCCCATACGTCTTGTTCTCAATCCTGATGAGCGCAGCCTCAAGATTCTGAATGAATTTGTACTGCCGCTGTGCAAGTGCACCGGCCTCCTCCTTAGACAGAGCAGTCGCGCCTTCCTCCATTATCTTGAATGTAGGAGACGTATCCTCTATGTCATTGCTCGAACCATGAGTAACCACATCGCGGAGCTGCTTGTACTCATTCTTCGCTTTCTCCAGCATTTCAAGAATGATGTCCTTGAATTCCTGGAGTTCTTCATCAGTATAACGCACCTTAACTTCAGGAGCATTCTTAATTTCTTCCGCCATAGTTTATAGTGTTTTAAGCATTAATCCTTTCAACCATAATCCGGACAGCTCCATTATTCCACTCCACTTCCGGAGCATTGCCGGCTTCAGCGGCAGGAGCAGTCTGAACATCAACAGCAAGAGTCTGCGCGGCAACATAATCACCGAATCTTTCAAGAGAGGCAGCAATCTCCTCACCGTCGGCACCGTCGGCAAAAATCCTTACCGTAATCTTGTCCGTCACGTCAAAACTGCTGTCCTTGCGCAGATTCTGTATTCTGTTTATCAATTCACGCGCCACACCTTCGTACCTGAGGGCATCGGTTATGGTAATGTCGAGCGCAAGCGTAAGCGCACCCTCCGTAGCCACAAGCCAACCCGGCATATCCTCCGAAGAAATCTCATAATCGCCCCTGCTCAGAGTAACATCACCGGAAGGAAGATGCATTACATAGTCCGTTCCGGCAATCTCGGAAGCCTGGATTTCAGAAATTTCTTCCTGCGACAGAGCACCGAATGCCGCCGCAATCTCCTTCATCTGCTTGCCGTAGGCTTTTCCGAGAGTCTTGAAATTCGGCTTTATCTTCTTGGTGATAAGTCCCGCGGTCTCGGATATGAACTCGACTTCCTTGACATTCACTTCTCCGAGCACCAGATCCTTGACTTTCTCAAGCTGCTCCCTGATTTTCTCGTCGATTACAGGGATTATAATTTTGGCCAAAGGCTTGCGCACATTTATGTTCACCTTGCGGCGGAGAGCCAGAACCATTGAAGAAGCCCTCTGTGCAAGAGCCATCCTCTCCTCCAGCTCCTTGTCTACAGCAGCCTCGTCATAAGAAGGCATTGCTACATAATGAACGGATTCGTCACCCGGCACAAGGTCTGTATAAAGCCTGTCCATGAAGAACGGAGCAATCGGAGCAGACAAACGCGCCACAGACACCAGCACCTGATACAGAGTCTGGTAGGCCGAGAGTTTGCCCGAATCCATAGTACCGCCCCAGAAGCGCTTCCTGCCGAGGCGCACATACCAGTTGCTCACATGGTCGCATACGAAATCCTGTATCATACGGCCTGCAGAGGTTATGTCATAATCCTCATAAGCCGCAGTGACATCCTTTACAAGGGTATTCAGAAGCGATATGATCCACCTGTCTATTTCCGGCCTTTCTGAGAGAGGCACAGCGGCTGCCGACGGGTCGAAACCGTCGATGTTGGCATACAGGGCAAAGAAAGAATAAGTGTTGTATAGCGTTCCGAAGAACTTTCTCCTCACCTCATCCACACCGGCCTCGTCGAAACGGAGATTGTCCCAAGGCTGTGAATTGGTAAGCATATACCACCTGAGGGCGTCCGCACCGTATTTGTCAAGAGCCATGAACGGATCCACGGCATTGCCGAGGCGCTTGCTCATCTTGTTGCCGTCCTTGTCCAGAACGAGACCGTTCGAGATTACCCTCCTGAACGCACATTTGTCGCTGACCATCGTATTGATTGCATGGAGAGTATAGAACCAGCCTCTTGTCTGGTCCACACCCTCGGCGATGAAATCGGCTGTGCATCCGAACTTGGGGCTGCCGAGATTCCTCAGTCCCTCCTGCGCGTATGGCATCGCACCGGAATCGAACCACACATCGATCAGGTCTGTCTCGCGCACCATTTTCTTTCCGCTCTCCGAGACAAGGAAAATGTTGTCCACGTAAGGGCGGTGAAGGTCTATCCTGTCATAATTTTCCTTTGACATATCGTCAGGGTCGAAGCCCTTTTCTTTCAAAGGATTGGAAACCATTATTCCGGCTGCTACCGACTTTTCTATCTCATTGTAAAGTTCCTTGACAGAACCGATGCATACTGTCTCGCGGCCGTCCTCGCTCATCCACACCGGAAGCGGAGTTCCCCAGTAGCGGCTTCTCGAAAGATTCCAGTCCTGGATATTCTCGAGCCACTTGCCGAAACGTCCCGTACCGGTAGATTCAGGTTTCCAGCGTATGGTCCCGTTCAGTTCCATCATCCTCTCCCTTACTGCGGTCGTACGGATGAACCATGAATTGAGCGGATAATAGAGCACCGGCTTGTCTGTCCTCCAGCAATGGGGGTATGTATGTGTATGTTTCTCTATTCTGAACGCCTTGTTCTGCTGTTTCAGCATCACGCAGATATCCACATCGAGCGTAGGGGCATCCTCGGCAAGCGAAGCATCGTAGGCATTCTTGACATAACGCCCGGCAAATTCGGAATACTCAGGCGAGACATTTGCAGCCGCGTAGTCCGGATCCAGGTCCTCTATGCGGAAGAAGCGTCCCTGACGGTCGACCTGCGCGCACAAATCGCCGTTCTTGTCGACAACCATAAGCGGAGGCACACCGGCAGCCTTTGCTACCTTATTGTCGTCCGCACCGAAAGTAGGGGCTATATGCACGATTCCGGTACCGTCCTCGACAGTCACATAATCACCCGGTATGACGCGGAATGCCCCCTCGCCCGGATTGAACCACGGAATCAGCTGCTCATAACTTATGCCGACCAGCTCCGAGCCCTTGAAAGTACCGTCCAGCACCTTATAAGGCACAAGTTTGTCTCCGGACTTGTATGCGGCGAAGTCAATTTCCGCGGCCTTCGGATTGAAATGCGAACCGACAAGGGCGGCAGCCACCACATACACTGCCGGTTTTCCGGTATAAGGGTTGAACGAAAGGACACGTACATAGTCGATTCCGGGGCCTACGCACAAGGCTGTATTTGACGGGAGCGTCCACGGCGTCGTCGTCCATGCAAGGAAATATGCAGGCACATCCCCGTAGAACAGATGCTCCGATGTCTCATCCCTGACAATGCCGAACTGCACAGTAGCCGTAGTGTCCTTGACATCGCGGTAGCAGCCGGGCTGGTTCAGTTCATGGGTGCTCAGTCCCGTACCTGCGGCCGGAGAATAAGGCTGAATCGAATAGCCCTTGTAAAGCAGTCCCTTGTCATATATTTTTTTGAGCAGATACCAGAGAGTCTCGATATAGCGGTTGTCATAGGTGATGTACGGATCGGTCATATCCACCCAGTAGCCGATGCGTTCGGTCATGGACACCCACTCGGCCGTGTACTTCATCACCTCCTTGCGGCAGGCGTCGTTATAGTCCTCAACGGAAATCTTCGTGCCTATGTCCTCCTTGGTAATGCCGAGTTTCTTTTCAACGCCAAGCTCCACCGGAAGTCCGTGGGTATCCCAGCCGGCCCTGCGGTTTACCTTGTATCCGCTCTGAGTCTTATAGCGGCAAATCGCATCCTTGATCGAGCGGGCCATCACATGATGTATGCCCGGCATGCCGTTGGCCGAAGGCGGGCCCTCAAAGAAAATGAATTCAGGAGCTCCTTCGCGCAATTCAAGCGATTTTTCGAATGCCCTGTTTTTCTTCCACTTGTCAAGAACTTCATTGCCGGCAGCGACAAGATCAAGACCTTTATACTCTTTAAATGCCATACTATTAAAAATAATTGTCTATTTTTGCACGGGCATTTTCCCATGCGGTTCTGGTTGAATTTGCAAATATAGCAAAAAATTATTTGTAAGTTTACCGAAGCACAGGCGTTTTAGGTACCGAGGGTACAAATCATCAAAAAGGTCAGAATATGAATATATTGGACATAATTCTTCTGCTATGTTTTGTAGCGGCACTCATACAGGGCATCAGAAAAGGATTCATAGCACAGGCCATAGCCATAATTTCCATAGTGGCGGGCGTATGGCTCTCTTTCCGTTTCTCGACCCTCGTAAGCCTCTGGCTCACGCAGTATATCCCGGCATCCGGGCAGGTGCTCAAAACTGTGGCCTTTGCACTTATTCTCATCTTCGTAATCTGGGGACTCGCCGCCCTCGGAAAAATCATCGAGGCGACAATAAAAATCGCAATGCTGGGCTGGCTCAACCGTCTCCTCGGTGCGCTGTTCGCCCTGCTGAAATGCGCCCTGATCGTAGGACTGGTCATCATGGTTTTCAATGCCCTCAACAGCACATTCCATATAGTAAGCGAGGACATACTCAACGCGTCATCCATATATCCGCCGCTGAAAAGGCTCGCCTACTCCGTATTCCCTTATCTGAAAGACCTGTTTTTCTGGAACAAATAATGGAAAGACTCATACTGATAGAAACATCGACAGCCTTGTGCTCCGCAGCAATCGCCGAGGACGGGGCTATAGTATCATACAGAGAAAGTTCAGCGCCCAAGGCACACGCCTCCCTCACAGCGGTGTTCGTGGATGAGATGCTGAAGGAACGCGGTCTGGGGATGAACGACTGCAACGCCGTATGCGTGAGCATGGGACCGGGTTCCTACACAGGTCTCCGTGTAGGCGTATCCACAGCAAAGGGTCTGTGCTTCGGCTCAGGAAAACCGCTCATCGCAGTCGGCACGCTCGACACACTTGTCGCACAGGCTGCAGCCGAAGGCCTGCTGCCTGATGGCTGCCGCCATATCGTGCCGATGATAGACGCCCGAAGAATGGAGGTCTATTCAGGAACATTCACACCGGATGGCAGACAAATCACGGAAACGGCCCCGGTAATCGTAGAGCCGGGAGCTTATGCCGACCTGCTTGAACAAGGCCCCGTTCTGTTCATCGGTGACGGAGCCGGCAAATGCGCCGATGTACTCGCGCACGAAAATGCGTCATTTGTGCAGTGCTGCCCCAAAGCCTCATCGATGCTTGTGCCTGCCATGACGGAATACAAAGAAAAACGGTTCAAAGATGTTGCCTACTTCGAACCGTTCTATCTTAAGGAATTCGTTGCGACAGTCAGCCGCAAGAAACTGTTTTAGGCTGCCGCCTATTTCATAAGCTTCTCCACGGCTTTCTCCAGATCCCTGCTCTCTTTGAGCGTCACATCGGCAAGTGAACCGTCTTTGATGAAATATGCTGTAGGCAGAGAGGCGACATTGTACAGTCCGGCATACGGAGACGAATCTGCACGTGTATCGCAGACATTTGTCCACGGCAGTTTCTGGCTTCTTACAGCATTGGCCCACATTGTCTTGTCAGGGTCGAATGAAACCTGGAAAATTTCAAATCCGAGCCGGTTCCATTTTTCATACAGAGGTTTAAGAACATCCGTATTAAAAATGTTCTGCTTTGCATCCGATGCACTCCAGAAATAAAGCATCACAACTTTTGCATCGACATCGCTCAATTTCTTTTTGGTACCGTCAATGGAAGCAAGCTCAATGTCCGGGAAGCCGATTTCAGACGCATCCCTCAGACGAGCCTCGAGCTCAAGGGAACCGAACCTCCTCTGCGCTTCTGCCCTGAGAGCCTTCACGTATCTTGAATCCGGATATACGGCCTCAAGAGAATCTGCGGCATTTATGAAATGAATGGCATCCGTCTTCTGGCCGAATACCGGAAGCCCGTCCCCGAAACTCTGATACAGAACCGGTACGACCGTAAGGGAACGGCTGTTCTGAAGTACATATTTGACACAGTTCCTGTAATATGCGACATACTCCTTGCTCAATTCGCTTCTGAGTGTCTTCGCATCCTCTTCCGCAGCAGAATCCAGACGCTTGGCCAAAGAAGAAAGCTTCGCGGCAGCGGCCGCATAATCTTTCTCAACCTGAATAAGTCTTGCAGACTCCTCAGAACCTCCGACTTCGACATTTCCGAGCGTATCGGCTGCTACAGTCACCCTGTCACCGCTTCCTACAAGCAGAGATGCAATCCTTTTGTCTCTGCAGAAAATGTAGACAAACTCCGGCTGTCCCTCTTTTACATCCAGCTTGTAAGAGAATTTGCCGGAAGCATCTGTCTTTACTGTGTCGAGAACAGTGTACTTATTGACATCCAGAAGTTTGACAATCAGTTCAGAAGACGGGACGCATCCTACTGTTCCGTCAATCCTGGCACCCTTGCCGCAGGCCGCAGCAAGAACAGCTGCGGAGGCTAATGCCATTGCCTTAATTAATCTTGACATATTCTTCATAAATTGCGGATGCCGTCCGGGCGAATTCCTCCGGAGACATTTCGAGTTTCTTTTTTCTGAAATCCATGTCCGCCTCTGAATTAAGCGGAACAAGATGTATATGTGTATGAGGCACTTCAAGCCCGAGTACAGCAACTCCAACCCTCTTGCAAGGCACGGCCTTCTCCATTGCCAGAGCTACCTTTCTTGCAAAGGTACAAAGACCTGCATAAACCTCCTCGTCAAGGCTGAATATATAATCATCCTCAACGTGCTTTGGAATCACGAGAGTATGACCGGCAGCCAGAGGATTGATGTCGAGGAACGCATAATAATCATCGTTCTCCGCAACCTTCCAGGACGGAATCTCGCCTTTTGCTATTTTGGTAAAAATCGTGGACATACAGGATGCTAAAGTGAAATGTCAAGTATCTCGAATTTAATGACTCCTGCCGGAACCGCAGCCTCGACGACATCACCGACCTTATGCCCCATAAGAGCCTTTCCGATAGGTGTCTGGGCAGCAAGTTTTCCGGCCATGAAATCAGCCTCTTTTTCGCTTACAAGTGTAAAAGTCATGGTCTGCTTCGTGTTCAGATTCTTGACCTTGACCTTGTTGAGCATCTGAACCACATCCGTGCCAATCTGCGACTCATCGATCACACGTGCGTTTGCGACAAGCTCCTGCAGCTTGGATATATTGAGTTCCAGAAGGCCCTGCGCCTCTCTTGCAGCTTCGTACTCGGCGTTTTCGGAAAGATCTCCCTTGTCCCTTGCCTCTGCAATGGCAGCAGATATCACAGGCCTCTGTGCAATAGCCTCGGCCAGTTCGGCCTTTAGCTTATCAAACCCTTCCTGGGTCATGTAATGAAGTGCCATAATTTACATCTTTAAAAATTTTCAAACAATTTCATGCTTATAATTCAGTGTATTTCGGTTTCATTATTTCCGAATACACAATCAGTTTCTTGGGATCCGGCTTCGTTTTCGGTTTTTGCTCTGTCTGAACAGCTTTCCCGACCGTCCTGGAACGTACCGCCTTCTCCACGGCAACCGGCTCAGGCACCAGAACCTCACGCTCCGCAAAAGGTTTCGCAAAAGATTCCGAGAAAGGCCCGGCAAAAGGCTCCGGTGAAACAGGACGCGGCCTCCGCGGCGGAACACCGCCGGAATTTACAGGCTTTCCGGCATCCTTGAGTTTCTTTTCCACAACCTTGAACACCAGAGACAGCACAATAACAATTATTCCTATTACAGTTTCCATATCATATACTCGTCAAAAGCCTCATACATTCCTTACGGTCATGTCCAAGCTGCGCCTTCAGTTCATCCAGTGAACCGAAGCGCACCTCGTCACGTATTTTGGAAATAAACGAAAGCCTCATGTCAAGACCGTATATATCCTCGTCAAAGCCGAAAATATTGGTCTCTATGGTCCTCGCTCCCCCGGATGCCACAGTAGGCCTCATGCCTATGTTGCACATTCCGAAAAATTCCATGCCCAGAACATTCACCCCCACAAAATACACGCCATTCCCGGGAACCAGCTTCAAAGGCTCATACAACTGCATATTGGCAGTCGGAAACCCCATTGTGCGTCCGAGCCTGTTCCCTGCCACGACCACACCGTGCAGACTATACGTATATCCCAGCATATCCGCCGCCCCGGCCACATCACCGTCCTCGAGACATTTGCGTATCTTGGTAGAACTTATTGCAACGCCATGCCCGACGGCAAGCATCTCCGTTCTCAACACCTCCAGTCCGAGAGCTTCCGCCCCCGATGCCACCTCATCCGCACTACAGGCATCGCTGCCCATCCTGTTGTCATAGCCGAGAAGTATGGCCGATGCCCCGTACTTTTCTTTAATCATGCCGAGATACTCCCTCATCGTCATAGCACCGAACTCTTTCGTGAAGCGCAATACCTCAACATGACTGACTCCGAGCTGCCCCAGCATGGCCTTCTTTTCGTCCAGAGAAGTCAGCAGCCGCAGAGAGCGGGCATCTTTCTGCAGGACATTGCGGGGATGCGGCCAGAAAGTGATGACCATACTCTCATCCCCGCGTTCTGCAGCTGCTTTCACAAGCTGTTCTATAACAAGGCGGTGTCCGAGATGAACTCCGTCGAAAAAGCCTGTGGCTACAACCATTTCACGAGCTCGAAATCCTGTCTGTGAGGAAGTTTCGGATTCTTTGCGTAGATACGTCCTGCGACCTGATAAAGTCCTGATGTATCAGGATTTATGACAGCAGTATATCTTGCGGTTCCGTCACTGCACCCTGCAGGAGTGAATTCGTATGACTCCTGGATATGAAGGCGTCCTTTCTTGTCTGTCGCGGCAAAAAGAAGCTCGACTCCGATTTCCTCAGGACAGAGATCACCGATATTGAGCACGACCTCTGCATTGAAATCATTTCCGATGGCAATGTTGTCGCTGTTGCTGTCCGGCATCTGCGCAGACACGACCTCGACATTGTGCCACTCGCGGCGGAGCTTTTTCTTCCACAATGCAATCTCGCGGGCCTCTGCAAAATCATCGGCGACGAGCTTGTCATATCTTGCAGACTGAGGCACATAATACTGGTTTATATAATCTGTAAGCATACGGTTCGTGGTGAAATCACAGGCAACCATCGCCACAGTATTCTTTATATATTCTATCCAGTCGGCAGAACGTCCGGTCGAAACGCTCTTGTTGTAGTATGTAGGAGCAATCTCCGTCTCGATGATATTGTAGATTGTAGCCGCGTCAAGCTCGTCCTGATAGTTCTGGTCCGTATATGTCCTCTCCTGAGGAAGCGCCCAGCCGGCTCCTTTCCTGTATCCCTCGACCCACCAGCCGTCAAGCACAGAGAAGTGCATCACACCGTTCATAGCTGCCTTCTCTCCTGATGTTCCGGAAGCCTCGAGCGGACGGGTCGGGTTGTTCATCCAGACGTCAACGCCCTGAACAAGGAATTTTGCGACAGTGATGTCATAGTTTGGAACAAACACGATTTTTCCGATGAACCTCGGCTGCTTTGAGATGTCCACAATCATCTTGATGAGATCCTGGCCGGCCTTGTCGGCAGGGTGCGCCTTACCGGCAAACAGGAACTGCACAGGCTGCTTAGGGTCATTCACGATACTGTCGAGCCTGTCAAGGTCACGGAAAAGCAGGTGAGCCCTCTTGTAAGTGGCGAAACGCCTTGCGAAACCGATTGTCAGGACGTCATCGCGGAGCGTCTCCTTGATGCGCACAACCTCCTTCGGAGAGTAGTGGCTGGCTGCCGCAGGGTCGGAAAGTCTTCTCTTGACCTCGCAGATCAGCTTCTTGCGGAGAGCGGTCCTGATATTCCAGATTTCCTCGTCCGGAATATTGTAGATTCCTCCGAAGCATGACTTGTCGTAATGATGCGTCTTGAATTCCTCTCCGAACACCTTTGCGTGCGCCTCTTTCCATTCCGGAGCTGTCCATGTAGGATAGTGGACTCCGTTGGTCACATAGCTGACATGAAGTTCCTCCGGAAGATAGCCGGGCCACATGTGTCCGAGGATGTCGCGGCTGACTTCACCGTGAAGCCATGAAACGCCGTTCACCTCCTGTGACATATTTGCCGCAAGTATGCTCATCGAGAACTTCTCGTTCACGTCAGCACCGTTGTTCTTTCCGAGTCCCATGAGAGTCTCCCAGTCGATTTTGAAACGCTGGGGATAATGTCCGATATATTTGCGGAGAAGTCCCTCGTCGAATGCATCGTGGCCGGCAGGAACCGGAGTATGGGTAGTAAAGAGCGAAGACGCGCGGACCACCTCCACAGCCTCGGTAAATTCGAGGTTCTGGTCTGTAATCAGTTCACGGAGCCTTTCAAGGCCGATAAAAGCGGCATGTCCCTCGTTGCAGTGATAGACCTGCGGATCAAAACCGAGCTTGCGGAGAGCGCGGATACCTCCGACGCCGAGAAGAAGCTCCTGTTTCAGACGGTTCTCCCAGTCGCCTCCGTAAAGGTTATATGTGACAGACCTGTCCTCAGGCAGATTGTCAGGGAAATCAGTGTCGAGAAGATAGAGTTCGGTACGTCCGACATCGACTCTCCACAGCCTTGCATTGAGATTTCTCCCCGGGAAAGCCACGCTTATTGTGAGCCAGTTGCCGTGCTCGTCACGTACCGGAGTTGCAGGAATCTTCATGAAATCCTGGGCGACATCCTCCGAAACCTGCTCTCCCTGAGCGGTGAGTTTCTGGTTGAAATAGCCGAACCTGTAGAGCAGACCGACTGCAACCAGATCAGTATTCATGTCGGAGGTCTCCTTTATGTAGTCTCCCGCAAGGATTCCGAGTCCGCCTGAATAAATCTTGAGAGAAGTGTCAAGTCCGTATTCCATACAGAAATATGCCACTGAAGGCGAAGTCCTTTCCTCCTTGAGGGCCATATATGTATTGAACTCATCGGTTACAGCCTTAAGGTCAGCAAGGAATTTCTCATCTTTCTCAAGTTTCTGGTATCTCTTGAGGCTCACCTTGTCAAGCATGGCAATAGGGTTCTGTCCCGAAGCCTCCCATGCCTGGGGATCAACCGATTCAAAAAGTTTCTTTGCAGATTCGTTCCAGCACCACCAGAGGTTCTTGGACAAAATTTCAAGATCCTTAAGGCTGTCCGGCAGGTGGCGTGAGACAAATACACTGTTCCATGTCGGCTGATTCACTTCAAATTTTCTATATTCCATATGTTTGTCATTCCTGGTCGAAGGGTAAGAGCCCTTGGCCGATATTAATTTCTCCAATGCCTTCGAGTAGGCTTCCTTATAATATACTATATTGTTTTCCCAGAGGGCAATCTCGGAAACGTCCTTTGCATTCTGCATGAAGGCGTTCCTTTCTTCTTTATGAAGGGCCGCGATTTCCTTGACCCTTTCCACAACACCGTCGACAACCTCAAAATAGTTCGAGTCGTTCCTGTCCAGAACTGTGATGCCCGGATGCTCCTTGCCGTAATGAGTGCGCACCCACAGGCCGAAGCCGGCAAGACTCGTAGTCAGGGTCGGGACCCTGAATGCAAGACTCTCCAAAGGCGTATAGCCCCACGGCTCATAGTACGACGGGAAAAGCGTAAGGTCAAGACCTGCAAGAAGGTCGTAGTATGACATGTCGAAGATGCCGTCATTGCCGTTCAGATATGACGGGATGAAATAAACCTTCACCTTGTCGCCTGCGGCATTGTTCAGATGCAGGTCGTCAAGACGTCTGGTCACGCTGTCATACTCAGGGTTTATGAGATAATGGGAAGTCCTTGTCACGTATGAAGAACCGTTTCCGGCAAGTTTTGCGACAAGCTGCTTGTCCGGTCCGTTATGTCCGGAAGGTATCATTATGAAAGCATGGACATCCTTGCCCTTGAAACCGGTCCTGTTAAGTTTGTCGAGGGCATCTATAAAGACATCTATACCCTTGTTTTTCCACTCATAGCGGCCTCCGATGCCCATGAGGATGGAATTCTCATTTATTTCCTCACCGCACATCGCAGAAGCCACTTCGAGCAGCTTCTTTCTTGCCGCATCCCTCTGACAGACGTATTCCTCATCGGTGGCAGGCGTAAAGCTCGGCTCGAATCCGTTCGGAGTGACGATATCGACCGGCCTGCCGAGGAACTGTCCGCACTCCTGTGCAGTTATCTCGCTGACTGTAGTGAACACGTCGCTGTTGGCTGCCGATTTCTTTTCAAGAGAATGTCTTGCCACGACATTGAAGTTCCTTGCCTTCTCATCCGCGTCATACGAGGCCATGCCGTCATAAAGAGGCAGATTGTTTCCCGCAATGCAGCGTCCTATGACGGTCGCATGTGTAGTGAACACAGTCGCAACAGGCACATTAACCGACTTAAGGTACAGAAGTCCTGCACCTGTCATCCACTCGTGGAACTGTGCGACAACCTTGTCGGATGACTCGAGATTATATTTATAGAAGCTCTCTATCACTCTTCCCGCCGCATATCCGAACAGTGCGGATTCGCGGTAATCCCAGTTTCCTGTCAGGGAATCAACTCCGAACCTTTTCCAAAACTCGGTCAGAATCTCATTCTGCAAAGTAAGGAACTGTTTGAAATCCACAAGTATGGCTGTCGGTTTTCCCGGAACGTTCCAGCGGCCGACACGGACTCTTAGCCCTTCCGATGCAGCGTGATTTCTCCAGGACCTGTACAATGAAGGGTCCTCTATGAAGTCCGGATTGTTCTCTGTATTCATCCATACGTCAGGACCGACCATTATATGTTTGCGTCCGAACTCGCCCTTCAGATAAAGCGACTTGGTGGCAATTACGGTATAAATGCCGCCTACCTTGTTGCAGACTTCCCAGCTGACCTCAAACAGATAGTCCGGCTTTATAAGTTCTGTTTCCATTCTTTCAATAATAAATTCACTTAGTTTCCCCGGCCGGAGCCTCTGCAGGTTCTCCGTCCGGGGACATTACACAAAACATCTCTGCGGCGGCAAGGCCGTCAAGACGTACTATTTCTTTGAAGCAGCGGCTTTCTTCGTCTTCGCGGCAGCTTTCGGCGCTGCCTTTGAAGCCGTCCCGGAAGCGGCCTTCACGGCTTTCGGCTTTGCGGCTGCGGCAGGTTTCTTTACCTCAGCCTTTGCCCCTTTTGCGGCTGCAAAGTTAACATCTGAAACGGAAATAGCATCATCAACACGCAAAATAAAGTCGCTGACGACATTCATATAGTTTATAAATGCCTCATAAGGAGTATCATACGGGTTGAAGTATTTATGCACGGCACCGTCTGAGAAGAATTTGGTGCACATATAATAGAAATGATCGCTTTCCTGGAGATGCCCGAAATCTGACCAAAGAGCCTCATCATTAAGCAGTGCTAGTTTCTCGACCTGCCCATTGATTTTTCCGAAAGCGTCATTCTGAAGTTCATTTCCGAGCCATGCGGTAACGTCGCGCTCCTCGTCCGCCCATGAGATCGGATCGGGAACATCAAGCTCGCCGACAGGCCTGTGCTTCTTGGCTGCCTGCGACGGAGTAACGAACTCGAATTCACCGTCATTGAGCACAACCTCAGGCAGGAATTTCATAAAATCGAAGATGCCGCTCTGGGCTTTCTGATGTTCTCCGAAAGTCTCGTAATCCATAAACAGGTTTACAATCTCATCGTTTTCTGCCGAAGCCTTCAGCCATGCGAGATATTTTTCGCCGGTCAGAGGCCAGTCCGCCCACGTCCTGTCGGAAAAACGGAATGCGATGTCATCGCTGAGCGAAGAATTCTTGAGCAGAAGCCTTAGGCCCGGTGCCATGGCGCAGCTGTAGACATAATTAGGACTCTTCCATCCCAGCACATGCTTTGCTCCTTCTGTGAGCATGGTCTTGAATCCCATCTCATATACCATTTCACCAATTGCGTCCGAATAAATAAGCTCAGTATTGCGGAAGGCCTTAGGAGTAACTCCGAAATAATGCTCTATGGCAGCCTTGTGCTTAAGGACCTGATGCTTGAATTCTGTCTCGGAAGAAAGCGAGGCAAGCGAATGGTAATAGGTCTCCGACAGAAATTCCACACAGCCTGTGTCTGCAAGTTTCTTAAAACTGTCGATTACTTCGGGAGCATAGCGGTCAAACTGTTCAAGCACTGAACCGGATATCGAGAAAGCGACCTTGAATGCACCTTTGTGAGCCTCGATCATTTCAAGGATAAGGGCATTCATCGGAAGATAGCACCTCTGAGCGACCCTTCTGAGGATAGTCCTGTTGGCGAAATCGTCATAATAATGAGAATCCTTTCCGATGTCAAAGAATCTGTATAGTCTCAATCTGTTTGGCTGATGAACCTGAAAATACAGACATATACTTTTTTTCATAATGTATAAATGTTTAGATTTTTACTTTTTGATAACCGATTCATAAACTGCCTTTACCTTGGCGGCAGCATTGTTCCATTTGAGAGAATTCACTTCCTCGTATCCGCAGCGGGCGGCCAAAGCCGAAATTGCAGGATAATTCAGAAGTCCGTATATTGCATCAGACATGGCGTCCACATCCCAGAAATCCACCTTCAGAGCATAGTCCAGAATCTCTGCGCAGCCGGACTGCTTGGAAATAATAGACGGCACATTGGTCTGCATGGCCTCAAGCGGAGATATTCCGAAAGGCTCCGAGATCGAAGGCATTACATAGACATCCGAAAGGGCGAACATTTTCTGCACCTCCACACCGCGCAGGAAGCCTGTAAAATGGAATCTGTCCGAGATGCCGAGCCTTGCGACATGCCGGATACAGCGGTTGAGCATATCGCCGCTTCCCGCCATGACAAAGCGTACATTATTGCACCTCTTCAGCACCTTGGCGGCAGCCTCTATGAAATATTCCGGGCCTTTCTGATAGGTGACACGTCCGAGGAAGGTCACGACCTTGTCCTTGACGTTGCGCTCGACCTCGAGATTTTCCCTGCCGCTGAAATCCACGGCATTGTGGACAGCGACGACCTTGTCAGGATTGATGCCGTATCTGTTGATCACTATGTTTCTTGTAAGCTCGCTTACAGCCATAACCTTGTCGGCAGCCTCCATTCCCTTCTTTTCAAGGTCGAATACCCTCGTGTCGATCTTGTCGTCGCTCGCACGGTCAAAAGAAGTGGCGTGGACATGAATCACCAGCGGCTTGCCCGTAAGCTGCTTGGCAGCGATTCCTGCAAGATATGTGAGCCAGTCATGCGCATGGATGACATCGAACTCATCCTTGTGCTGAAGCGCGATTGTCGCACCGACCATAGCATACCTGGCGACCTCCTCCATAAGGTTCGCACCGTACTTGCCTGAAAATTTGTACTTCTGGCCGTACTGCACACGGAAGCTCTTGACCTGCCTCTTGCGCTCCTCCTCAACCATAGCGGTAAAATCCTGAGGATCGACATATGGCACCATATTGCTTCCAATATGCACGAACTTCACCTTTCCGAGGAACTCGTCCACCGTTTCGCTTACAGTGTCGACAGCGACGTCACTCGCATTTATTATCGTAACCGCACTCTGGTCCTCATCGCCCGAAGCCGACGGCATGACGAACAGCACATCGACATCATTGTAGGCCAGACCCTTGGTCATTCCGTAGCAAGCTGTACCGAGACCTCCTGCTATATGAGGAGGAAACTCCCATCCGAACATCAGAACTTTCATTATTTATCCTCCTTCTTATACTGGTCCATTATATATTCTATACGCAGCAGAGCGGCAGTGCTCATGGCGGAGGCGATTGCGCCGTGCGGCTCATGAGGAGGGTCTCCGTCATAAAGTTCGGAGAATGCACCTACGCCATGCTTGCTGATATCCTGGTATAAACCCTCGACAAGATAATTGGCCTTGTTGCGGAAAGCCGTTCCCATCATCCTGAAACACAGGTCGATATAAGGTGCGAGAAGATCAGGGAAAGCACAGCCCTGGTGATATGCGAGGTCACGGTCTATCTGAGAACCCTCATAAACTCCGCGGTATGCCTCATTGCGCGGAGAAAGCGACCGCAAGCCCCTCTTTGTGAGAAGTTCATCGTTGATTGTCATGACAGTATCGGAAACGACCTCGTCCTCGACGGCTATATAGTCGAGGCATATCGCGAACAGGATATTCGGTCTTACGGCCCTGTCCTGCGGCCCGTTGCCCACAAAGTCCACAAGATAACCCCAGTCCGGCCTCCAGAACGTAGGCTGGAAGTTCTTTTTCACAAGATCGCGCACCGGAGTCCAGCGCGCAATGAACTCATTGTGCAGCTTTGGCCCGTACTTGGTCTCCATTTCAAGGGCGAAGCACAGGGCATTGTACCAGAATGCGTTGGTCTCGATCTGATAGCCGGCTCTCTCCGTGACAGGGCGGCCGTAGACATACGCGTTCATCCACGACAGGGCAACACCGTCCATCTGGGACCACAGCAATCCGTTAGGATGCATGGCAATCTCCTTTCTCCTGCCAGGAGCATAGCTTTCGATTATACCTTTGAGCGTCTCGCCGTATTTTTTCCATATATGTTTTTCCTTGCCCGAGAAACGGATATACTGCTGTATCGTCTCCGTAAGCCTCAGCGGAGCCTCGCACTGCGTCGTGCGTCTGAAAAGCCGCTCCTGCTCATCGGCAATCAAAGTGTCGAGGATGCTCTCGAACTCATCGCAATTCCCGTCGGCATAAAGCGTAAGTCCCGGCAGAGATACCACTGTTTCCCTCAAAAGGCCGGTCTCAAGCCATGAAAAACCTGCATTGATGCGGAGTTTGTCACCCTGGCGGCATTTGAACATACGCGCATTGTGGACAAGGAGGTCATGATATGACTCTATGCTGCCCATTTTTTTCAAAGTGTCCGTAAACTTTCTTTTGAGTCCCCTCGGGTTCACTTCATCCACTGATGCCGAGAAAACAACGGACTCGCCAGGCTTCATTTCCAAAGTGAACGCTCCCGGAACCCAGAGATCCTCACGGCAGTCGAAACCGCGGCGGTATTCATCCGAATATGTCACTCCGTTGTACCAGTATGGCTGATATTTGAAAGCCGAAGCGGAAGAAGTCTGCAGATTGAGCCACGGGAAGCCGTTGTACATGCGGAATGCGACTCCTGAATCAAGCTCGTCATATCCGGTATATGCCTCGGAATTCTGCGAAGTCAGACTGTGCACGCTTCTGAAAGCCAGGAAAGGCTTCAACACGAGGGATACCTTGGACGGAGCATCGACAAGCTCGTATCGGACAAGCACCTGGTCATTGTCAGGTACCATCATGATGGTCTTCGTGAAAAGAATGCCGCCGACCTTGTATGTGATCACAGGGACAGGATTCATGTCGAAGTCCACAATGTACTTGTGCCCCCTCGGCTCATAAGTGTCTCCGTAGCAGTGGATGCCGAGATTGAACTGCTTGCCCCTCAGGACAAGGCTTTCGTCCAAAGAGGAAAGAAGCATATACTTTCCGCCACCCAGTTCCCCGACAGGAACGGCAAGCAGTCCGTGATAACGCCTGGTGTTGCAGGTCACAATCGACGTGTTGCAATACGCCCCCGACCTGTTCGCCGCGATTATCTCACGCTTGAGCGAATATTCGAGGTTTACAAGCTCGGACTTGTTGAATTTAAGAAAAGCCATACTATATTGTTTAAGTTTATTTTAATCTATCTTTTCCAGCACAACGGCACAGCGGCTCGGCAGATAGAGGAACAGGGTGTCGCCATATTTCCCGTTTCCGTTCTCACTCTTCTCCGGTACGCTGAAATGGACTTCCCCTGTCTTCAGTCTGGAGAAGCCGTCAAATTCGTTTTCATCTGTATTGAGTACAGCCTCGTATTTTCCGGCCGGAGCTGCAAATCCGTAGTCGGCAAACGAGTCTGTGGGGTTGAAATTCAGCGCAAAGATATAACTATTTCTTTGGAAAATAAGTATTTTTTTCTCCTCATCTTGCACAAGAAGTTCCGGAACGGCCTCCAAAACCGCCCCACGGCGCAGCAGAGCAGTCATTGCCCTGTCGAAATTTCTCAAATATCTGTACCTTAAATAGTCCGGTTCAGCAAGCGACCACTGCCTTCTCGCATGCGCAAAAGACCATCCGTTCCCCTCCCGCGGAAAATCTATCCACTCGGGATGACCGAATTCATTGCCCATGAAAGTAAGGTAGCCGTCACCGGCTGTTGCCGCCGTTGCAAGGCGTATCATCTTATGCAGCGCAATGCCCCTGTCGACAACGGCAGACACAGAATTCTTGTTCATGGAAGTGTACATCTCAGCGTCCATGAGCCGGAATGCAATCGTCTTGTCGCCGACCATGGCCTGATCGTGACATTCGGCATAGCTTATGGTCTTCTCGTCCGCCCTTTTGTTCGTGAGCTGCCACCACATTTCCCCCATGCTCCATTTGTCATCAGGCAGAGTCTTGATCCACTTTATCCAGTTGTCGGCCACGCCCATACTCATGCGGAAGTCAAAACCGACTCCACCGGCCTCAAACGGTGCGGCAAGCCCCGCCATTCCGCTGACATCCTCCGCAATAGTGAATGCATCCGGATTAAGTTCGCGCACAAGCATATTTGCAAGCGCGAGATAAGTCACGGCATTCTCATCGACGCCTTCGCCGAAATATGAGTCATAGCCCGTGAAATCTTTCCCGAGACCGTGGTCCCAGTAAAGCATACTGGTCACTCCGTCGAACCGGAAGCCGTCGAGATGATATTCCTCCAGCCACCATTTGCAGTTCGACAGCAGGAAATTGCGCGTCTCCTCTTTGCCGTAGTCGAAGCATCTCGAACCCCAGGCAGGATGCCTCCCTTGCGGCCCTGCATAGAAATAAAGATCCTCCCGTCCGTCGAAACGCCCGAGCCCTTCTGCTTCATTGTCCACAGAATGTGAATGCACTATATCCATGACCACTGCAATGCCGAGACCGTGCGCCCCGTCCACCAGCGCCTTGAACTCCTCCGGTGTTCCGAAGCGCGAACTGAGAGCGAAAAAATTGGATACCTGATAGCCGAAAGAGCCGTAGTAAGGATGTTCCTGGAGAGCCATTATCTGGATCGTGTCATATCCGAGACCGGCCACACGCGGAAGCACATTTTCGCGAAACTCACTGAAAGTGCCGACCCGCTCCTCCTCAGTAGCCATGCCTATATGACATTCATATATAAAAGGATGAGGCCTCTTTCCAGGAGAGGCGTGCTTCCAGACGTAAGGAACGGCAGGGTCCCATACCTGGGCGCAAAAAGCCTTTGTGTGAGGGTCCTGCACAGCGCGTGTAACGTAGGCCGGCAGCCTCTCCGCCCCTCCTCCCGGCCATTCGACAAAAAGTTTGTACAGAGTGCCGTGCGAAAGGAACATATCGGCGAGCACGATCTCCCAGTTTCCGTTTCCGACCGGCCTGAGAGCGTATGCCTCGCTGCGCTTCCAGTTGTTGAATTCCCCTATAAGATATATTTTGACGGCATTGGGCGCCCACTCCCTGAACACCCATCCGTCCTCCGTCCTGTGAAGTCCGTAATATAAATGATTGTTGATGCCGCTGCTTAAAGACCCTCCGGCAGACAGCCTGGCATAAACATCCGATATTCTTTTGTGCCTGGCATCCACCTCATCTCTGAACGGCATCAGCCACGGATCCGAATCATAGATCATCTTTTTTGCAATCTTCCCCATCTCTTTATGTTTTAAGTTCCTCACCTCCCGTCATCCATGTCGGCAAGCCTCTCGCGGGCACTCCTGAGGTATGCGCGGCACAAAGCGACAAGCTCCACAGAACGTTCTATGTATTTTTCAATGTCGGCAATAGCCGTCCCGGGATCTTCGATCTTGGCGGCTATGGATTCAAGCTCCTCTACAGCCGCAGCATAATTGAATTCTTCTTTGTCTGTTTTCATGACTTTGGGCAATCCAACCGGATTCACATTAATTTTATCATTTCAAATTCCTTATCCCGTCGACAATACAGTCGACGACACCGTCCTTGAACACTAAAGAAAGCCTGTCGCCCCTGCTGCATCCGTGCGCAGTCTTCACGGCGACTCCGCCGGCATCGGCCACAAGCACATATCCGCGCTCTACGATTGTGCGCGGGTCAGCAGCCGAAATCCTTGCGGCAAGCAAGTCTACGGCCGCCTCCATTGTTCTCAGCTTCAGAGCCGTCCCTCCCCTTATCCTCGAACGCACAAGGCCGAGCGCCCCCTCCATAGCGGAAAGCCTGCCCGAAAAGGCGAGCCTCATACGGGTCATATAATAGGAAAGACGTTCATCCTCAGCCTCATATATGTTTATAAAGAAATCTGCAAGTGCAGTAGGTGTCTTCAGATATTCATACGCCACCATGTCACACACATGATAGTCCTGGTCGTGCCCTACGGCAGTAAGCACCGGCAGCGGATACTGGGCTATCACAGAAGCCATGCGGTAGTCGTCATAACATGCAAGGTCCAGCTTCGCGCCTCCGCCGCGCAATATCAGTACGGCATCATATTCCACGCCGCTGTCAAGCACGGCATCGAGGGCTGCGACCACAGAGTCAGGGCAGGCCGCTCCCTGCATCTGGGCAGGAAACAAATCGGTATGAAACGTAAAACCGTATTCATTTTCATGAAGATGCCGCATGAAATCCCTGTATCCTGCGGCATCCGGAGCAGAAATCACGGCCAGTCTTGCGGGAAGCTGAGGCAGACTGAGCTGCTTCTGAAGCCCGGCAAGCCCTTCCTTTTCGAGACGCCCGATGGTGAGGCGCCTCTCAAGTTCATTCCGGCCTATAGAATAATCCGGATCTATGTCATTTATTATCAAGGACAATCCGTAAAGATGACTGTAACTCACCTGTACCTGCACAAGAACCGACATGCCCTCGGATATGGACAAGCCCGTGACCGATTCGAAATACGGAGCGAGGAAACGGTATCTGGAACTCCAGATGACGGCTCCGGCCTTGGCAACCAGTCCGCCCTCCCCGCTTTGGGAAAGTTCCATATAGCAATGTCCGCCGCTGCGTACCTTTATTGCACTCACCTCGGCCCGGAGCCATATTTTTTTAGGGAAAAGACATTCTACGCCCGCCTTCAGCTTAGACTGGAACTCGAACAGGTCTATAAAGTCTTTTTCCATAGAATTGCAGGCGCTTTTGTTTATGTTTGAAGCGAGACAAATTTAGCAAATTTCCTTCACATATACTATGATTTCATAAGAAATCAAATAAATTCGTTATCTTTGCCGACTGATTTTTGAGACCTCACGCATTATGAAGATCAACGAAGCGATATTTGCCGGAAGCAGCACAAGAATCTCCGAGAAGCCGAAACAGAAATTTCCGGAGTTTGCCTTTATCGGAAGGTCCAACGTCGGCAAGTCATCATTGATCAATATGCTCTGCAACAACCGGAAACTCGCGATGACATCCGGCAAGCCGGGAAAGACAAAGCTCGTGAACCATTTTCTCATAAACAGGGAATGGTACCTTGTAGACCTCCCCGGATACGGATATGCGAAAATGTCGGCGACCGGCAAGCAGAAACTCGACCAGATCATCCGCAACTACATAAACCTGTCGGAAGAAATGGTCCTTCTGTTTGTCCTGATAGACTCGCGCCATGACCTCATCAAGACGGACATGGACTTTCTCATCGAGCTGGGCCAGAGCCGGATTCCGTTCGCCATAATATTCACAAAAGGCGACAAGAGCGGCCCGAACGCCCTGAAAGCGCAGACCGACAGGATAAAGAACCGGATTCTCGAAATGTGGGAAGAGCTTCCGCCTACTTTCATAAGTTCGTCCCAGACAGGCCTTGGGCGTGATGAGATACTCAACTATATAGGTGAAGTGCTTTCATCGGCCACAGACAAAGATTAACACAACAAAACCCTCACACACAATACGATGCACAACGAACACAAAATGAAAATTTTCGCCTGCAGAGCCTCCAAGGACTTTGCGGAGAAAGTCGCCAAGGCACTCAAGATGGACCTCGGCGAATCCGATGTACTGACCTTCAGCGACGGGGAGTTCCAGCCCTCTTTCAACGAGAGCGTCAGAGGAGCTACAGTATTTATAGTGCAGTCGACATTCCCTCCTACAGACAACCTGTTCGAGCTTCTTCTCATGGCCGATGCCGCAAAAAGAGCCTCAGCACATAAAGTAATCGCCGTAATCCCTTATTTCGGGTGGGCAAGACAGGACAGAAAAGACAAGCCGAGAGTATCGATCGGAGCAAAACTGGTTGCAAATATGCTTCATGCCGCAGGATGCGACCGCGTGATGACGTGCGACCTCCATGCAGACCAGATACAGGGCTTCTTCGACTTCCCTGTCGATCATTTGTACGCAAGCACAGTGTTCCTCCCTCACATCAAGGAGATGAACATCGAGAACCTTGCGATTGCCGCACCTGACATGGGAGGAGCGAAAAGGGCCAATGCATATGCAAGATACCTCCAGTGCCCTGTCATCATCTGCCACAAGTCCCGCGAGAAAGCCAATGTAGTAGGCTCGATAACCGCAATCGGCGATGTCCAGGGCAAGAATGTAGTCATTGTCGACGACATAATCGACACGGCGGGAACTCTGGCCAAGGCCGCCAATGTGCTTAAGGAAATGGGGGCGGCAAGTGTGCGTGCCTGTGCGACCCACGCCGTTTTCTCAGGCCCGGCATATGAAAGGATAGCACAGTCGGCGCTTGAAGAGGTGATTGTATCGGACACCATTCCTCTGAGCCAGGACCCGGACAAGGACAAGAGCAAAATCAGCGTCCTGACAATGACGGACATATTCGCGGACATCATACAGAAAGTGTACAACTACGAGCCGATAAGTTCAAGTTTCATCAACTGAAAACAATAGATGGAGATTTTCATTGCCGCACTGATTCTCGTCTCCCTCTGCATAATCGGACTTGGAGTAAACATTTTCTTCCGGAAAGACGGGAAATTCCCGGAAACCGAGATAGAGAACAACATCCAGATGCGCAAAAGGGGCATACGGTGTGCCAAAGAAGAAGAAATGCGAATCTGGGGAAGGAAAAACGGGAAGGACAATTCTTCATGCAGTGAGAGCAGCTGCAGCGACTGCAGCGCAGGCTGCCGTTAGGATATGCGCGGCTTCCCGGAAAGAGGCGCCGTTTGCCATTAAAACAGAACAATTATGAGCCTTTTAGCTATTGTGGGCAGGCCGAATGTCGGAAAGTCCACCCTATTCAACCGCCTCGTGGGAATGAGGCAGGCAATCGTGGACGAGACCGCCGGAGTGACCCGTGACAGGCATTACGGCAGGTGCGAATGGTGCGGCACGGAGTTTTCCGTCGTCGATACCGGAGGATACACGTCCAATTCGGACGATGTTTTCGAGGAGGAAATCCGCAAACAGATAATGCTCGCTGTGGAAGAGGCCTCGGTGGTACTTTTCATGGTCGAGGCCGGCACGGGAATAACTGACTATGACGAAGAAATCGCCGACATCCTCAGACGCTCCGGCAAACCTGTTATACTTGTCGTAAACAAGGTCGACACCGGAGACAAGATGTACGATTCCTACCAGTTCTACTCTCTCGGCCTCGGTGAAGTATGGAGCATATCGTCCGCCAACGGAAGCGGAACGGGAGATCTGCTCGACGAGATTGTAAAAATGCTTTCGGCCGAAGATCCGGACAAGGACGAGCATCCGGAGCTGCCGCATTTCACAATCGTCGGCAAGCCGAATGTAGGCAAATCTTCGCTCACCAATGCCCTGCTCGGAAAGGAAAGGAATATTGTCACCCCTGTGGCAGGTACGACACGGGATTCGATAGCGACGCTCTACAACAAGTTCGGGCATGAGTTCATGCTGGTCGATACCGCCGGAATGAGAAAGAAGACAAAGGTGCACGAAGACCTTGAATTCTATTCCGTAATGAGGTCCATACGTGCGATCGAACATTCGGACGTATGTATCCTTATGATCGACGCACAGACCGGAATAGAGTCGCAGGACATGAGCATCTTCAATCTCATCCAGCGCAACCGCAAAGGATGTGTCGTCGTTGTGAACAAATGGGACACAGTCGAGAAGGACAGCAATACCATGAAGGAGTATACAAAAGCCATCAAAGAACGTCTTGCACCGTTCAATGACCTGCCTGTCATCTTCACTTCAGTGATAAACAAACAGAGGATAATGGATGTCCTGAATGCAGCCGCCCGGGTCTATGAGAATTATTCGAGAAAGATTCCGACTTCGCGCCTCAACGAAATCATGCTCCCGGAAATCGAGAACTATCCTCCGCCGGCATGGAAAGGCAAATACATAAAAATCAAATATGCGACACAGCTCCCGACAAGATTCCCGTCGTTCGCGTTCTTCTGCAATCTTCCGCAGTATATACGTGAGCCGTACAGACGCTATATCGAGAACCGCCTGAGGGAAAATTTCGAACTTACCGGCTGTCCTGTGTACGTATTCTTCAGACAGAAATAGCCGCGGACATAAAGTTATGCCGGCATTTTAATCCGGCCTCTCGATTTTCAGATGCTGTATATAATATGAAGAGTCTTTGTATCCGACAAAAATCGTGACCACGAACATCTCTCCGCCTGCAGTAAGAGTCCCGAGAGCATATTTCATATTCGTCCGGCCCGCCATGTGATTGATTTCAAAGGACCGCGGAGTGTATGTCCTGAAGAAAGATTTCATGATCTGACATGCCTGGTTGCGGCTTGAGTCATTGGAAGATGAAAATATAGTGATTTCAAGATTGTCCGAAAACCAGGCCGAAAGTTTCTCCGCATCGCCGGCGGCCAGATATTTTGCTATCGGAGTAAATACGTCATAGCCTTTTCCCTGCGCCTTTGAAAGAGAGGGAAACAAAAAAAAGACAACTGCGGCCGGCAACACGCATGAAATTCGTCTTTTCATGTTCTGTTTCATTATTCTTTGTTGTTGGAACACGGGACAGCATGCAAATTTCGAGCCTTTTTTCGGCAGAACTCAAATAAATCGTATATTTGTCCTGAGAAGATGTCACGCAGATGAAAATCACGTTGCTTGCTGTCGGAAAAACCGACAAAGGATGGATAAAAGAAGGCCTGGACACTTATATATCCAGGCTGAAACATTATGTCCCGTTCAGCATAACAGAGATTCCGGAACTAAAAAACGTATCCTCATTCACGAAAGAACAGATAAAAATCCGTGAAGGCGAACTTATCCTGAAAAACATACAGCAGTCTGACGACCTGATCCTTCTTGACGAAAGGGGCAAAGAATACTCATCAATGGAAATGGCCGCCCTTATGCAGGACAAGCTGACCCGCGGCGGGAAAGACATAGTATTTGTCATAGGAGGCGCATACGGTTTTTCGGAAGAAGTATACAGAAGGGCCTGTTCGAGGATTTCACTTTCGAGGATGACGTTCTCACACCAGATGACAAGAGTCATTTTCACCGAGCAGATATACCGTGCTTTCACAATAATGCGCGGAGAACCGTATCACCACGAATAGCAATTCGCAAAACCGGACACGAAATTCTTTGACAGTATGAAAACAAGAGAACTTTTGCATAAAAAACTGCCGCTTGTGGGACTTGTGCTGTCCCTGACATTTTTTGTATTGTCAATGGCGGGCAGCAGTTCGGTCGAAGACATAGACAAGGTAGCACAGAAGACGGCATCCCGGATCGAAAAACGCCTGGCCGTCCTCGACGGCTACATAAAGACTGCGCTTGAAACAGACAACGATGACTTCATCCTGCAGAAAGGAATACCGGAGGACATGGTAATCTACCGTTATGTCAATGATTCCATTCAGTCTTGGAGCAACCAGTTCCCGATCATGAATGACGACATCTCGTCCAGAATGTATTTCCAGAGGCTGACCTCATTCAACCGCAGGATTGTCTCCCCCCTGTCAGATGTCACAGAAGACTACTCATACATGAGCCTCGGCCTCAAGTGGTACATCATTAAAGCCGTGGACGGGAAGAAAAACGACAAAGTCATAGCCGGCCTGGAAATAAAGAATACCCTGATAGGAGACATAAGCGTAACGGACAACGGAGTGAACAGACGCTTCCGGCTTCCATGGAAATATTCAGTCCTTCCCCTGAACTACAGCGGAGGGGCGCCGGTCATCATAAATGACAGGCCGATGTTCAAAGTCATGTACGATTCCGGGCATCTGAATCCGTTTTTCGACAACTCCATGCTCAGATGGGCCGCACTGGCGCTTTTTGCGGCAATCATACTGCTGTTCCTTATCGGACACAGAACATTCAAGGCATATTTTTCAATCGTCATCACATTGACGCTGCTTTATGCAATGGCATACATGTGGGGACTACAGATGAACGGAAGCCATTCTCTGTTCTCACCTACGGTCTATGCCGACGGCCAGTTTTTCTTTTCTCTCGGTGCATTGCTGCTGACCAACACATACATAGCTCTTCTTGGCCTGTGCACCTTCCTTGTCAAAGGAAGGATAGCGCAGATTCTTACGAGACACAATAAGGCAAGACGCGCAAAACTCATCGCATCAATAGTCATTACCGCAACGGGCGTCGCAGCACTGTGCGCATATATCCACCTCACGCTTACAAGCCTGATACTGAACTCCAATATTTCCCTTGAACTTCACCGCTGGAATGACGATATGCTCTACACGATTCTCGTGTATATCTCATATACGGGACTGCTTATGACCATTCCTATGCTGCTGCAGACGACCCGTCCGGCAATCAGGGCATTTACCGGGAAACGCCTCAATTTCTTCTCAAGGAAACAGCTGATAATATTCTTTTTCATCTCAGCGGCCTATTTCACCGTGACATCCGGCGTGCTCGGATTCCTGAAAGAAGAAGACCGGATAATGGTATGGGCGAACAGACTTGCGGTAGACCGCGACCTCGGGCTTGAAGTGCAGCTGCGAGGAATAGAGGACAACATTGCCTCCGACCAGCTCATATCATCTCTGGCAGCACTCGACAACACCTCCGGCATGATTCTGAACAGAATCACCGAATACTATCTGAACCGGAACAGACAAATGTACGACATAAGCGTCACGGTGTTCCGTGACGATGACAAGACCTCCCAGGCATACCTCAGCACAACTCTGGAAAACGGCGTCCCGATCGCCCCCGGCTCACGCTTTTATTTTGTCGACAACGGAAACGGCAACACAAGCTATATGGGCATCTTCCTGTATTACCGGCATTCCACCGGCCTTATAAGGATGTTTCTGCAGGTGGAACCTGATTCAAACAAAGAGGACAGAGGCTATTACAGCATTGTCGGACATTTCTCGAAGCCTGGCAATGTCCACATACCGCAATACTACTCGTATGCTAAGTACAACAAGGGACGCCTTGCCTCATACAAAGGCACATATCCCTATCCGAACCGCTACGACATAGCGTTCGAATCCGAAAGAAGCGACATGACTGTCACAAGAATCAAGCGGCACACTCACTTCATCAAAAAAATCAGCGACGACGAAATCATCATAATTTCCAGGCCGCAGAGAAACCTCATGAGCTTCTGCATCGCCTTCTCTCATCTTTTCCTGATACTGCTCCTGTTCACCCTGCTGCTCACATCAGGAAGAAAGCGCAACAAAGCCTTCAAAAACAACTATTTCAGGACGAAAATCAATACTATACTGTTTGTTTCTTCTTTTCTGATTCTGGCAAGCATGACTGCCGTGAGCATCATTTTCGTGTACCAAAGGAACGAATCCAACAGGCTCAGCATGATGGCTTCGCGCATCACGACAGTACAGACATTGCTTGAAAGCCGTGCAAGACATACAAAAGACTGGCAGGAACTCCTTTCCAGCGAATTCGCCTCGGACCTCGACAGAATAGGAAACATCATCAAGGCCGACATATCCATCTTCACACCGGGAGGAAAAGTCTTCCGGTCGACTGCACCTGAGGTTTTCGAGAAACATATCCTCGGAAGCCGGATAAAGGCAAAAGCGTTTTACAACATAAAGAACCTCAGCCAGAGATTCTACATAAACAAAGAAAAAATAGCTGACTACACCTACTGGTCACTCTACGCTCCACTGCTGAACGACCAAGGAGACATAATCGCCATAATCAGTATGCCTTACACCGGCCGCAGCTATGACTTCCGCAGGGAAGCGCTGTTCCATGCCGCCATACTGATAAACCTGTTCCTCATCCTGCTCATCATCTCTCTTCTTTTTACGACAAAGGAAGTGAATGCCATGTTCGCGCCGCTTATTCAGATAGGAAAGAAAATGAACAGGACCGACATACACAACCTTGAATTCATCGAATACGACAGGGACGATGAGATTTCCTCGCTCGTGGATGCCTACAACCTTATGGTGAAAGACCTTTCGGACTCCACCAAACAGCTTGCACAGGCCGAGCGCGACAAGGCATGGAGCCAGATGGCACGTCAGGTGGCACATGAAATCAAGAATCCTCTCACACCTATAAAACTGGAAATCCAGAGGCTTATAAGACTGAAACAGAACAACAATCCAAAATGGGAGGAGAAATTCGACCAGGTGGCTGCCGTGGTGCTGGAGCATATAGACATACTCAGCGACACTGCAAACGAGTTCTCAACTTTCGCAAAACTGTACAACGAGCCTCCTGTATTGCTCGACCTCGACAAGACTCTCAAAGACCAGCTTCTGATTTTCGACAACAAGGAAAATGTTGAGATTTCGTACATAGGCATGGAACACGCCTACGTCATGGCCCCTAAACCGCAGCTGATACGCGTATTCGTGAACCTGATAACCAATGCCCTCCAGGCAGTGGAAATACAAAGCGGGGAAAATGACGAAAACGGCGGTGAGACAAAAACAGGCAAGATACTCATCTGTCTGAGAAACAGCACGAAGGACGGCTACTATGACATCGTGTTCGACGACAATGGCCCTGGAGTGAAAGAAGAGAATCTCGGCAAGCTGTTCACGCCGAACTTCACGACCAAAACGAGCGGTACCGGACTCGGCCTCGCAATCTGCCATAACATCATAGAGAAATGCGAGGGAGAAATCAGGTACCGGAAGTCATTCGCCCTTGGAGGAGCAAGTTTTACGGTGACTATACCCAAATATTCGGGCAAGACAGACTGAATCTGCAGAAGCAGCCTCCGTCAAAGCACATAGCTTCTCACGTCGGAGGCCGTTATGCGCTCTCCTGAAAGTATGAGCAGACGCTCGACGACATTGCGGAGCTCCCTGATGTTGCCCGTCCAGTTCTTGCCTACAAGCAGGTCCATTGCTTCTTCGTCGACCGGACGGGGAAGCATTCCTGTCTCATCGCAAATCTGGCCGATGAAATAATCCACGAGCAAAGGAATGTCGCTCTTGCGCTCGTCAAGAGAAGGCATATTTATCACTATCACGCTGAGACGGTGATACAGGTCCTCGCGGAAGTTGCCCTTTGCGATTTCCTCCTTCAGATTCTTGTTGGTTGCGGCAAGCACCCTCACGTCTACGGTGATGTCCTTGTCGCTTCCCACTCTTGAAAGTTTTTTCTCCTGCAGCACGCGCAGCACCTTGGCCTGTGCGGCAAGTGACATATCTCCGATTTCGTCAAGAAAGAGAGTCCCTTTGTCCGCCTGTTCAAATTTGCCCTTGTGCTGCTTGATTGCAGAGGTGAATGCACCTTTTTCATGGCCAAACAGTTCGCTCTCGATGAGTTCGGAAGGTATGGCGGCACAGTTCACCTCTATATATGGCATTGCGGAACGGCTGCTTTTCTGATGCAGACTTCTTGCGACAAGCTCCTTTCCGGTTCCGTTGGAGCCGATGATAAGCACCCTCGCATCGGTCGGGGCGACTTTTTCTATCATTTCCTTGACCTGCGCTATAGGACCGGACTCCCCGACCATCTGCTGGCCATAAACCTTTTTCTTGAGTATTTTTGTCTCCCTGACAAGAGAAACTTTTTCCGTGGCATTCTTTATCGTAATGAAAATGCGGTTGAGGTCCAGAGGCTTCTGGATGAAATCAAATGCTCCTTTCTTGATGCACTCGACAGCCGTGTCTATGTCCCCGTGTCCGGAAATCATCACTACAGCTGCGTCCACACCCATTTCACCGAGTCTGTCGAGCACTTCCATACCGTCCATTTCCGGCATCTTTATATCACAGAAAATCACACGGTACTTTTCCTTGTCAGCCATCTCGCAGCCCTGTGCGCCGTTTTCGGCCACATCCACTTCATAGCCTTCATCAGCAAGAATCTCCCTGAGGGAGTTCCTTATAGACCTTTCGTCATCAATAACAAGAATTTTCATGGTATAACAATGTAATTAGCCTGGTTTATGTCCCGAATCGCATTTGCAATAAACACGCCAGGCAAATATCGACATTTTTGGGAGTTTACACAATATTTTATAATTTTGCGGAGTTACTTGTGTACTGAACCCGATATGCACATACCTGACATAATCATAGCCGTCGACGGCTACTCTTCCACAGGAAAAAGCTCCTTTGCCAAAATCATTGCAAACGAGTTTTCTTTTCTGTATCTTGATTCCGGCGCACTTTACCGCGGCGTGACCCTTTTTGCCATTGAAAACGGCTATATCGACGACAACTGCACAATAGATGCGGCAGGGCTTGAAAAGGCTCTTGCCGGCCTTGACCTCCGCTTCGGGCCGGACGGAACCTGTATCGGGGACAGATGCATCGAGAAAGAAATCAGGTCTTTAGCTGTTGCGGACAAAGTCAGCCCCATTGCGGCTGTGCCTCAGGTAAGGGAATATGTGGACAGGAAGCTGCGTGAGTTCGGCAGCAGGAAAAGAGTCGTAATGGACGGCAGGGACATAGGAACAACCGTATTCCCTGATGCCGAGCTTAAGATATTCATGACGGCCGATCCATTGGTGCGCGCACAGAGAAGGGCGGCGGAAATGCAGGCCAAAGGAGAAAATGCAGATGTCGCGGCTGTGCTCAGAAATCTCCGGGAACGCGATTACATAGACTCGCATCGGGAGACATCCCCGCTGGCGAAGGCTGAAGATGCAATTGTCCTGGACAACTCCCGCATGACCATGCAGGACCAGATGGAATGGCTCAAAAACATAATTGCGGAACGTTTCTGCCGCGCATAACAATACACGACATGAGCATTACCGTTGATATCGACAAGAATTCCGGATTCTGTGCCGGAGTGATTAGGGCAATAGGCAAAGCCGAAGAATTCCTTAAGGACAGCGGTGCTGCTGACGGCAGCAAAAGACTTTATTCGCTCGGCGCGATCGTACACAACGACGCCGAACTGGAAAGGCTTGTCCAAAAGGGCCTTGTGACGATAGACAAGGATGATCTGGAAGAAATGGTCGGAGCAGACGGAGAGGTGCTTCTGATAAGGGCACACGGCGAACCTCCGCAGACATACAATAAGGCGGAAAGCCTCGGTTTCAGCATTATCGACTGCACCTGTCCTGTGGTGCTCCAGCTGCAGAAAAGCATAAAGGATGCTTTCACCGCACAAAGGCTGGCAGGAAAAGGCCAGATAATCATATTCGGGAAAATAGGCCATGCGGAAGTGCTTGGGCTAATCGGACAGACAGACGGCACCGCAATCGTCATAGAAGACTCCGCCATGCTGGAAACTGCCGTTGCAGACGGGACGATAAACCTCGGAATCCCGACCGAAGTGTTCAGCCAGACGACCAAAAGCCCGGCGGAATATTCAAGGCTGTGTTCAAGGCTTGAAGAGCTTATGGCGGAATACAACGAGCTTTCGGTGGAGAGGTTCAAGGGAACGGAAATGCTGAGGGTGCACAATACGATTTGTTCCCAGGTGGCCACAAGACATGAAAGGCTGTCGAAATTCGCCCTCGAACACGATATAATAATTTTCGTGTCAGGCAAGGCGAGTTCAAACGGCAAGGTTCTGTGCGACCTGTGCAAATCTTTGAACATCAGGACATATCACATAGATTCAGTCGATGACATCAAACGCGAGTGGTTCCGTGCCGACGACAAGGCGGGAATATGCGGAGCGACATCGACTCCGAAATGGCTTCTGGAAGACGTGGCCGGGCACGTGCTTTCGCTGAACAGATATGCCCCTGAATGGGAAGCGGTATATAAAGAGTCTGCAAGTGAGGCATCTCCATGTTCCGAAAGCAAAAATTTGGTTAGATAGCGACATTTTTATATTTTTGCATCCGATTTCGCAAGTCGCACAATTCTTCGGATAATGAACATTTTACCGCTTGCGGAACTTAGACTGGAATTTACATAAAACAATAATTTATTATGGCAACAACAGCTGATTTCAAAAACGGACTTTACCTCAACTTCAACGGAAAGCCATGCTCAATCGTATGGTTCCAGCACGTGAAGCCGGGCAAAGGACCAGCTTTCGTAAAGACAAAACTCCGCAATCTTGAGAACGGACGCATCCTTGAAAACACATTTACAGCAGGTGCAAAAATCGAGACGATCAACGTGGAGAGAAGACCTTATCAGTTCCTTTACAAAGATGAGGACGGATTCAACTTCATGCACGAGGAGACTTTCGAGCAGATTCACCTCGATACAGACCTCGTCGACAATGCCGATCTCATGAAAGAGGGCCAGCACGTCGAGATGATGTTCCTCGCAGACGAGGAGCGCTGCCTCACTTGCGAGCTTCCTACATACGTAGAGCTTGAAGTTACCTACACCGAGCCTGCAGTAAAGGGTGACACGGCATCTACCAACGCACTTAAGGAAGTAACCCTCGAGACAGGAGCCATCATTATGGCACCGCTTTTCATCAATCAGGGCGAGAAAATCCGCGTAAACACGACTGACCGTTCATACGGAGAGCGCGTGAAGTAATTCAGCGCAGACACCACAAATAAAACAGGGAGATCCAAAATCAGTTTTGGGTCTCCTCATTTTTTTGCTGCGCCAGGGCATCATGCTCCGCCTGAGTATTCAGTCTCTGAGGACCGCCAGACTCCGCACGGAGAAATGCGTCCGAACGTTTGAGGACAAAGTTGGAGCCGAGATATTTGGTGCGCACCTCATCATCGGCCGCAAGAGCCTCTGGAGTACCGCTCTGGAGAATCGAGCCTTCATAAAGGAGATAGGCCCTGTCGATTATGGCAAGGGTCTCGCCCACATTATGGTCGGTTATTATGACGCCTATGTTCTTGTATTTCAGTTTTGCGATTATATACTGTATGTCCTCGACCGCAATCGGGTCGACACCAGCGAACGGTTCGTCGAGAAGAATGAACTTCGGGTCTATTGCAAGGGCACGGGCAATCTCGCAGCGTCGCCTCTCACCTCCGGAGAGCTGTATACCCTTGCTTTTGCGGACTTTGTGCAAATTGAACTCATCGAGCAGAGACTCAAGACGGTCTTTTCTTTCGGCTTTCGTGAACTGCCTTGACATCTCCATTACAGACAGGATATTGTCCTCAACGCTCATGTGCCGGAATACGGAAGCCTCCTGTGCAAGATAGCCGACTCCTTTCTGCGCCCTGCGGAACATCGGAAGTTTGGTTATCTCTTCGTCATCGAGGAAAATTTTGCCTGCATTAGGGACTATAAGTCCTGTTATCATGTAGAAACTGGTAGTCTTGCCGGCGCCGTTAGGCCCGAGGAAGCCCACAATCTCACCCTGCTCCACTTCCATGGAGACGCCTTTGACTACGGTTCTCGGACCATATTTCTTGACTAAGTTTTCGCAGCGTAGTTTCATTTCTGTTCTGTTGTTTGGAAGCGGTTATTTAATGTCAAGCCCGAGGTCCTTGACCAGATTCTTAACTTCGTCGTTTTCCGACATAAGTTCCTTCGCCTGATCGCTTGGCATATATATCTTTTTCTCCTCAGCCTCGTCAGGAGCGACCGTAACGCGCAGATAGACTTTCATGGAGCCTACTATTTTGCGGTAATTGCCCTCCAGGTCATGAAGCAGCTTGGATTCGACCCATTCCTTCTGCGCCTCGTTCACTACGCGGAATATCACGGTCTTGGCAGATTCGGCCTGTTCGATTGTGAGGGAAGTTGTCGTGAGCATACTTGCAAGGCGCGGCTTGTCTTCATACTGTTTTGCAAGCTCCGGCCATTTTTCTTTCAGTACGGCGTCTTCCGGAAGAGCATCATTGCCTGCGACTGAATCAGGCTTGTCCTGTGAGGATTCCATTGCAGATTTCAGGGATATGGACACCGCCGGACGCGAACGCCTCGCACGCGGTGCCTGGGCCGGGACTTCCTCCTGAACAGCAGGCTGGACAGAGGCAGTCCGGACAACGGCATCCTGAACAGGAGCGGACTGGAGCGGAGTCTGAGGCGTAACCTGTGACTGAGCCTGTGGCCGGGTCTGCGGCTGAATCTGGGTCTGAATCTGGGTCTGAGGCTGTGGCTGGATCTGCGGCTGGACAGGTGCTGACGGCTTGCAAAGGAAGCTGAGCTTCATCAGCGCGAATTCGATATGCAGACGCGGATTTATGCTGGAACGGTATCCTGATTCGCATTGCGCAGTCACCGAAAGTGCATCATAAAGAAACGCGACAGGACACCTCGATGCCTGCTCCGCATACCTTATCTTCAGCGAGTCAGGAAGTTCGAGAAGAGCCTCCAGACCGCCGCTCTTGCTTACAAGCAGGTCACGCAGATGAGAAGAAAGCGCACCCACGAAATGCAGGGCATTGAATCCCTTGGCCAGAATCCCGTCGAAGGTCAGCAGAGCCGAAGACCAGTCTCCGCGCAGAAACGCGTCAACGAGAGAAAAGCTGTATTCATAGTCCAGGACATTAAGATTGCGCAGAACATCGTCATAGCGGACATCAGTCCCGCAGAAAGCCACAGTCTGGTCGAATATGGTCAACGCATCCCTCATGGCACCGTCGGCCTTGTGCGCTATCACATGAAGCGACTCATCATCGATTGACACACCCTCGCCTGCCGCTACTGTCCGCAGATTTTTTACTATATTCTCAACTGTTATCCTGTTGAAGTCGTAAGTCTGGCATCTCGAAAGTATCGTAGGAAGAATCTTGTGCTTCTCCGTTGTCGCCAATATGAAGATAGCATGTGCAGGCGGCTCCTCCAGGGTCTTGAGGAAAGCATTGAACGCAGCCTGGGACAGCATGTGCACCTCGTCGATGATATACACGCTGTATTTTCCGACCTGAGGAGGTATGCGCACCTGATCCATAAGAGCCTTTATGTCATCCACGCCGTTGTTGGAGGCCGCATCGAGTTCATGTATGCAATATGAACGGCCCTCTGCAAACGAAAGGCAGGACTCGCACTTGCCGCACGGCTCCATGTCGGCTGTCGGGTCGGAACAGTTTATCATTTTCGCGAAAATGCGGGCTGTGGTCGTCTTGCCGACTCCCCGCGGTCCGCAGAAAAGATAGGCGTGCGCAAGCTGCCCTCTCAGGATTGAATTCTTGAGAGTCTGCGCTATATTGTCCTGACCGATGAGCGTCCCAAAAGAGTCCGGTCTGTATTTTCTTGCCGATACTATATACTGGGCCATATATGTTCTTTAAAGTTTTGCGCAAAGCGCATACATATTACAAATATAGCCAAAAGCCGGGAGCAAACGTCAAATTTATTTGTAAAGTTTGCGCGAGGCGCAGGCGTTTATATGTGCATTAGCACAAATATAGCACTAATTTTGTAACTTTGTCCCCGTTTGACATATACATTTGGTTCAAAAACTCACGGAAAATGAAAAGAATATTGATACTGACACTTTCACTGGTCCTTCCGCTTTTGGCCGGCGCCCAGGCCCAGATCAACACAAAAAAAATTAAAATCGAGGATTTTACACGCAAAATAACCAAAGTCGTGCTTACGGGAAATGAATTCCATGACAGTATGCTGCGCAACGAAATTACTGCACGATGGAGGATTTCACCGTACGAATTCTGCACGAAAGATGAATTCGACTCACTGAAAGGAAGCGAAGACTACTATTTTCTTTTGACAGTGAGCGGAAAATTCCGGAAAGAAAACGGAGCGGGACTGATGTTCCTTTCACTCGTAAAAGGAGGCGGCAGTGCAGCCGACGGCATAGACGCCATGCTTGAAGTTGTGTCAATGCCGCTGTGTCCTACCGAAAATCCGTCAGGCCGTGAATCCGTATTCCTGCCGGCTTTCATCGACATCATACAGCAGTACACCCTCGACTCGATGGACAACGACTTCAACGGCTACACAGGGCTGGCAAACTACACCCTGAATATGCCGAAGTCAGGCGGAATGGACCTAATATTTGCAGAGGAAGACCTGAGTTCGGAAATTACAGGCACATTCCGTGACCTGAATTTCGATTCTTCAATCTGTGTCACCGACGAGGACAGTGCAGACGAATACATGACAGACAATGCCCCGAACACCCTCGTAAGCTATGTCGTGGCTCCGGATGAACCGCAGCCGAACTCATACTGTTACAAAATGATAATCAGTGCTGAGACACATCAGGTCTATTATTACCGCAGGCACAGAATAACCAAAAAGACAGGCCCCGGCTTCCTCGCCGAAGACCTCAAGCGCATAATATCATACAGACGTCACAAATAAGGAGGGACAATGATAAGCGGCAAAGCAGATTGCGGAATGCAGTATGCTGTCAAAAGGAGCAGTTCGTCGGCAGGATATTGCGCGCTCAGCATCAAATGCGGAACAAGGGACGAGGAGGGCTACCGCAACGGTACGGCACATTTTACCGAACACACGCTGTTCAAGGGCACTGCACACAGAAGCGCGTCCGTGATAAACGGCTATCTTGACCGTCTCGGAGGAGAACTGAATGCATATACGACCAAAGAGGAAATCGTATTCCATGCCACGGTGCTGAAAGAAGACCTCGGCAAGGCCGCCTCCCTGCTGTTCGAACTTGCGACAGAACCCGTTTTCCCGGAGCACGAAATCGAGACAGAAAAAGGTGTTGTCATAGATGAGATACAGTCATACAAGGACTCTCCGTCCGAAGACATCTACGACAGATTCGAGCAGCTGCTTTTCAGCGGACATCCTCTCGGCAGCAACATACTCGGCACAGCGGCATCCGTCAAAAAAATCACCCGTGAGGAACTTCTGAAGTTCGTTCATGAGAAATTCCGTCCGGAAAAAATAGCTTTTACAGCGGTAGCGGACATAGATGAGACGAAAATGGAAAAGGCTGTGCTCCGCCTTGCCGAAAAATTCTTCGGAGGCAGGAAAAACGGCGGGCAGCCTGCGGAAACGCAGTCCGTTCCTGACACGCAGCAAGCTCAAAAGTATCATACACGACCGCATGAAACAGTGCCATTTGACAAAACGGTAAACAAAAGAGGCCACCAGGCGAACTGTGTCATCGGAGGACTTGCCCCGTCACTGTACCAGGAACGGGAGAGGGCCGCTGCGGTGCTGCTGTGCAATATACTCGGAGGCCCTGCAAGCAATTCCATGCTGAATTCCGTGCTTCGCGAGAAAAACGGCTGGGTGTACGGGGTCGAATGTTCATATACACAGTATGCAGATACCGGAATCGCGGCAATCTGCCTCGGCTGCGACAAGGACAATCTGCCCAAATGCCAGAAGGCAATCGAAAAGATACTCCGCAAACTCAGGGAAACCCCTCTGTCTGAAAGGAGGCTGAAAGCTGCGAAAAAACAGCTGCTCGGCCAGATGGCGGTAAGTTCCGACAACGGGGAGACACAATGTCTCTCTATGGGCAAGAGCCTGCTTGCATACGGCAAGGTAACCGGTTCGGAACAGACTCGTGAGCTTATCGGGGCAGTGACAGCAGAAGACATCAGGGAAATTGCCCGGATGATATTCGCACCGGAAAAACTTTCACGACTGGTTTACCTATAAGACTATGGAAAAGATTTACAGATATATCCAGGCTCACACTACAAGCCAAAGCGCCGCACTTGACTGGGTGGAGAAGCAGACCCACATAAGGACGAACCATGCCAGAATGCTGTCCGGCCAGGTGCAGGGGCAGTTCATGAGGATGCTTGTGCAGATGACCGGGGCGGAGCGCATCCTTGAACTCGGAACGTTCACCGGTTATTCTGCGATCTGCCTTGCCTCCGCATTGGGAGAAAATGGCCACCTCGATACGCTGGAGCTGAATGACGAGCTGGAAGACCTCATTCTGGAGGGATTTTCAAGGGCAGGACTTTCCGGGAAAATCAGTCTTCATATAGGTGACTGCAAGGAGACTCTCAGACGCTTCCGCGAAGAACTGGGAATCGGAACGGACGGTTGCCCTGTCCCTGATGCCGTGGAAAGACAACCGTATGACATTGTATATATGGATGCGAACAAACGTGAATACTGCGAATACTACGGGCTTGTCTTCGATATGGTACGTCCGGGCGGCTATATTCTCGCAGACAATGTACTGTGGGACGGCAAAGTCTGTGAAGACCCGATGCCGCAGGACAGGCAGACTCTCGGAATCGCACGCTTCAACGACACGGTGGCAGCCGACCCCCGTGTCGAATCAGTAATCCTCCCGCTCCGCGACGGCCTGACCGTCATCAGAAAGAGGGTGTGACCGTTCCAAGAAGTGCCGGCATCCGGGATTATTTATCTTCTATTAAAGGTATATCCGAAAGAAATGCCGATACACCTGCCCAGGCCGGTGAAATGTGACGTCGTGACCTGATTGTCCAGGACAATGCTGGAATATCCTCTGAAACTGTCGGTAAGATTCATCCCGAAAAGCCTGAACCAGTATCTGTTGTCCGGCCCGAACATCCAGGACACATTACAGGAGATGTCCAGGTCATAGGTATTCGCCGCCTTAAAATTGGAAAATGTCCTGAAGCCCATGACATTCGCAACAAATTCGAAATGCTTTCCTATCCTCTGCCGGTAGTTTGTACACAGCGACAGGTCCAGATGGTCAAATGTCTGCTCCCAGCCCGCAGTGCGGCCCAAAACAAGTCCGGGAGTGATGCTCAGAGTATATTTGCTGCCGTATTTTTCGAATGACGAAGACAGGAAGATATCGTTTCCAAGATTTGCCATTAGCCCGTCTGCAAGATAATAAAGATTCCTGCCGGCAGCCCATCTGACATCTGCCGCGACTTTCGAATCGGTTTTAGTGAAATAGCGCTCCACATTGAAGCCGAGCCCCATATTCCAGCGGCCCGAGACATTTACCGGAACCGTAAGGCTGGAACCTGCCGGCGCAATATATCCATATTCGTCAAGGCTTGTCTGAGTATCGAAATATGTAATCCTGTTCGCTATTGTTCCGAAGCCGGCCTCGCCGTCGGCACTCACTTTCATGGTCAGGCCCTTTTCCGGAAATGAACAAGAATATGACATCGAGACTTTTCTGTTCACGGGGAGAGACAGTCCCGGATTTCCGGCATAGAGGAACATAGGGTTGGTGTCGTCCACAGTGTTGCGCAGCTGCCGCGCATCAGGCACGGATTCGCTTTCTTCATATACGAACATGAACATGCCCGCCCCTTTGGAATAGTCGGCTTCGGCCCTGACTATCGGACGGATATAGTTTTTATTCATGTCCTGCACGTTGTCCAGATGCTCATCCCTCATCGTCAGTATATCCCGCACACCGGCATTGACCTGCAGGAAAAAGCCGTCATTTTTCCTGCCGTAGCGGTAAAACATCATTGCCGAGATGTTGATGTCATTGCTGGTAAAGTCCTTGGAATTGTGGAGGTCAAGCCCTGAGGTAAAAACATTCAGGAACAGATTCCGGTCTGTGGAACGGTTATATCCGGACGTCATATTGACTCCGAAAGCGGATTTCTTTCCCAGAGGTTCATTGTATGAAACGGTCAGCGAAGGGCTTAAGGAATTCTTTCTAAGGGATGAGGCCAGCCATTCCCTCGCCATGCTTTGACCGAGGGTATCGATTCTCGCCCCACGGCCTTTGCCGAAAGCCGCGTTTACGGCAGCTCTCACAGACAAGGTACGCCTCTTATTGGCGAAACGGTGCGTCCAGTCAGCTGAAAGGGCCAATGATCCGGTATTCACAGAGTCTCCCTGCACCTTGTCGAAGCCTGTCGGAAAGGCGTCCCTGACAGAAGACATGAACTGCCGTCCTGTGTTGGCTGTGTTTATAAAGGAAAGCCTTCCGGTTATACGCAGCATGTCTTTGCCTATCGGCATGTATCCATTCCCGGAAAAATTGACACAACGCTTTATGTGCGTTTTTGCCGAGAATGACGAATCTCTCCTTTCGTTCCAGAGTTCGGAAGGAAAGAAAGTGCTTACGGATGTGTTGAACGACTTTTGACTGTTGTCCAGCAGCTGCAGCATGAATTCATATCCTCCTTTGCCGTTGGTATCTTTGCCGAGGGTTAAAACCGCGTCCAGGTTGTCAACTGGACTTGAAGCATAACGGTTGTTGTGACCGCCGCTGAGCTGAAGATTGATTCTCGGCCTGGATGCAAGCGTATAGTTTGAAAAGCCCGCTGTTCCGTCCGCAAGATATTCGGGCCTGCCGTTCTCCCTCTCAGAGGAATAGACTCCGCCTTCGGCAGAGAAGCTAATTGAGCCGGCTTTTTCCAGCGGTTTCCAGGTATGGACATCCATAACATGCTCTTTTGCCAGAGCTGAATCCTGATGCAGGTCATCCACAGCCGTCTTGTCATAGACCTTGACGGATTTAACTTCACGCGACAGAACTATGTCCATTGCATTGCCTATATCTTTGCCAAAGAGATTGGCACCGTTTACAAGCAGCCTGTCTATTTTCTTGCCGTTGTACCTGATTTCGTTTTCATCGATTTCGACTCCAGGAAATTTGGCGAGCATATCACGGAGCGCATCCCCTTCCATCTGCGGAAATGCGGCAGCGTTGAAGACCGTGGTGTCGCCGCGCACAATCATTGCCACAGCATCTGCCGTCACAACAATCGAGGCAAGCTGCATCGGGTCTTCAGTCATGGGAACATACACGTTAACAGACTGGCCGGGAGCTATGGGAAAGCGGTCATTCCTTGTCTTGTATCCGACAAAGGAGGTCTTTATGCAGAGTGTGTCCGCCCTGGCTGCCGGTTTTAGATAAAAGACATCTCCCTTTGCTCCCGTGACAGTTTTCACGGTATCCTTTCCGAATATCAGGAAGACCGTAGCCCCCGGAAGGAAATCCCTCGACAGAGAATCATATACCGACACTTGGACAATCTGATCCCGGGAACTGTCGCTCACACCGTAATCGGCCCTGACCTGTGCTGACGCAAAAAGAGAACAAAGAAGCATCCAGGCCACAAATACGGCGCACAGTATGTTCCTACTGCAAATCATCCGCGAACGGTTTAAGTTCCACGTTAATTATCTGATTTGGCGATTTTATTTGTATTGTAGTATCTCTATACCCAATATACGAAAATTTTAGTTTTCTTATTGAATTATCACCAACAAAAAAATAATAACCGTCAACATCTGTCATTTTTGATTCGATAGGGAGTGCGTTCCCAAAGCACGTCACAGTAGCACCTACCAATGGTTCCCCTGTAACAGAATCAGTTACACGTCCGGCAACCTTATACATATACTGTGCATAAATTGATGTTACACTAATCAATAAGACAAGTGTTAATCCGACAACAATAAAAATCTTTTTCATAATCCTGGTTTTAACAGAACAACATATAACAGTAAAATCACCAAACGACCAAAGCCTTAAAGATACAAATATATGAATATTTAATTGATTACAATAGATTTACCGATATATCCCCATCAGTAGAATTAAATCATTTCTTTTTACGGAAGGTGTATTTAATGCAGAAAATCACATACCGGCCATAAGTCTTCCTCCATGTCTGTGTCATATACAGGGCATTGGTCTGAGTCGAGTACTCTGCCGGCGAGTTCAACAGATCATTGAAGTTCAAGGACAGTTCAAGTGACGCATCCCAAAACAGAGCCGTAGCCAGACGTGTATTCAGGACGTGCGATACGTTGTCCCGGCCGACTCCACGAAGAGATTTGTAAACCAAAAGACTGTAGTCGCTTTCCCATCTCAGTCTCGGCAGAATCATCCATCTGACAGAAAATCTCTCACCGGCATCTATCCTCGAAGCCTGCGTCGTCGCTTTATCGTCTACGGATTGTGTGTAACCAAATGTCGTTCTGCTGTGAATGTCGATTTTTCTGGACGGATTGTAGCTCAGAACTATTCCGGAAGAGCCGTGCCACTCCCCTAACCAGACAAGCTCGTTCCCGATATACATCGGATTCCGGGAATAAGAAACCGCAGCATTAATCTTAAGCCCCACCTTGTTCTTGAAAATGCGCGTGTCATACTGACCGCTGGTTCCTATGTTCCATGACGGCCTCACGGTATTTTCCCAGGTATACAGCATCGCACCGGCTTTTGCGGGGTATCCGTCCCATTGGTCCAGACGGGTGTCCTCCGTGAAGATGATGCTTCTGCTAACCAGGGGAGAGGCCACTATGGAGCCGTCAAACGAACATTGTATGGAACGGGGCGTCCTCTCACTCTTGTCATAGAACGCTCCCGTCCGGTATTGCGTCCCGAATTTGAACATGCAGGCCTGCTTCAGCTCCGGATTGCCCGCGGTAAGGACCATCGGATTGGAATCCGAAACCCGGTTGCGGATCTGCTCCACAGACGGAGTAATATTATGTGAAGAGGAGGAGATACTGAACTTCGGACCTGAAATTTTCAGGCTGTATGAAGGATACACGTAGTTTTTACGGACACGGGAATCTTGCGGTATCTTCTCGTCGTTCAACAGCATTTTGTCGTTGAGGGACAAAGCTGCGGAAATGTCTATCTTCTTGCGGTTGGAGTAGGACAGAGAGAATGACCCGATTGACTGCACCTCGTTGTAGGTGTAGTCATACGAGTTTGCCAGGTCCATCACCGGGATGACGGCCTCCCACTCGTCAAGTGTCAGCTTGCGGTCTTTACGGTAGGAATAGGTAACCGTGCCGTACATCTTGATGTCCAGGCTGCGGTTTCTGTCGTTTATGACACTGTTTGACACTCCGGCGTCCATACCGCCGGTCATGCCGTTCCCGATTCCGTCACAGGTAAGCTGCCTCTTCAGGAACGAGGTTGCCACAGTGTCGATTGTCCATGAGTCTGCCCTGTTACTTGAATACGTGCCCCAAAGATACGCTTGCGGCAGCCAGCTCTTCAGCAGACTCCTTCATTGTGAAATAGAAGGCGTTCTCCCCCGGCCCGAGGTCATATACGCCGCTGCGGGGCTCGTATCCCAGGCACTGCAGCCTCATAAGCACCCTTTGCGGACGCAGGTTCCTGAAAGAGAACCTCCCGCTGGTCTGGGATGATACGGTGTAAAGCGAGTCCAGATGACCGTCTTTCTCGAAGAAGACCTGTATCACGCAGCCGCCGAGAGGCAATAAAACATCATTATTATCGGCAGACTTGTATTTGGTCTCATACCTATTACAGTTGCCAGAGAATCTGCAGGAGACACCGCACACAGGGCTGTCTTGCCGAGACACAGAAGCAGACAGGATATGATGGCACGTGATATTCTTGAACTCAGTCTCATAGTGTACAGGTTAAATTTAAATGAGAAATCTCACCATAATTGCCTCTGACAATATCGGCTTTTCATGTACGTGCCCCCAATATATGGAATGCTTTTAATTTTTCAAAAGATTCTTTTATCAATAGTGATTGTATTTCAGCACAATAAACCAAACGAACGAATACTGGAACCTCCAGAAATATCCAGCCGTAACAGCTGTTGCCGGACTATTGGGGACAGTCACTGGCGGGTAATGTGGGCACCGAGGGCATTGAGACGGAGGTCTATGTCTTCGTAGCCGCGGTCTATCTGCTCGATATTGCCGATTACACTTGTACCTTTGGCCGACATTGCGGCAATCAGCAGGGCGATACCGGCGCGGATGTCCGGAGACACCATATTGTTGGCTTTCAGCCTGAAACGGTGGTCATGGCCTATCACGACCGCTCTGTGAGGATCGCAAAGAATTATCTGCGCCCCCATATCGATCAGCTTGTCCACAAAAAACAGCCTGCTCTCGAACATCTTCTGATGAATCAGCACACTGCCCTTGCACTGAGTCGCAACAACAAGCATAACACTCAGCAGATCCGGCGTAAGTCCCGGCCACGGAGCATCAGCAAGAGTCATTATGGAACCGTCGAGAAAAGAATCTATCACATAGCTCTCCTGCTCCGGTACAAAAATATCGTCCCCTCTCTGCTCCAGCCGGATTCCGAGACGGCGGAAAGACTCAGGGATTATTCCGAGATTTTCGTATGACACATCCTTGATTGTAAGCGAACTGCTGTTCATGGCAGCCATTCCTATGAAACTGCCGACCTCGATCATGTCCGGAAGAATCCTGATATCAGCCCGGTGCAGCTTCTCCACACCTTCTACGGTAATCAGATTCGAGCCTATTCCATCTATCTTCGCCCCCATTGAGACAAGCAGACGGCAAAGCTGCTGGATATACGGCTCACAGGCGGCATTGTATATCACAGTCTTGCCTTCGGAGAGAGATGCGGCCATAAGAATATTCGCAGTACCGGTCACGGAAGCCTCATCCAGAAGCATATAGCTGCCTTTCAGCCTGCCGCTCTCAGGAACAGTGAGCAAGAATGCCTTCTTGGAGTTGTCATATTCGAGCGCAGCCCCCAGACTGACCATACCGGTAAGATGAGTGTCCACCCTCCGGCGGCCGATCTTGTCACCGCCCGGCTTCGGGAAATATGCCTTTCCGAAACGTGCGAGAAGCGGGCCTACGACCATTACAGAACCGCGCAGAGCGGCGCATTTCCGCACAAAATCATTGCTTGCGATATATTCCGTGTCAATCTCGTCAGCCCGGAAAGTATAGCGTCCCTTTTCGTGCCTCGTCACCTTGACACCCATTCCCTCTAAAAGCAGAATGAGATTGCGGACATCGAGAATTTCCGGGACATTTGAGATTGTCACCTCCTCGTCTGTCAGCAGCACTGCGCTTATAACCTCCAGAGCCTCGTTCTTGGCACCCTGCGGACGTATAGTGCCGCTCAGCTTGTGCCCGCCTTCAACTACAAATGAACTCATCTGTTATATGTTATATATGTTCAACCTCAGGGTGAAGCTCAATTCCGAACTTCTCGCGTACAGAAGCAATTATCCGCCTTTCAAGACCGACAATCTCCTCAGGATATGCCTCCCCGGTATAATTAACTATCACAAGCGGCTGCCGGTCATAGACAGCGGCGCCTCCGCTGCGCCTGCCTTTCCAGCCGCACTGCTCTATCATCCATGCAGCCGGAACTTTTATCATGTCATCACCGTCCTGCACCGGAATGACATAGTGAGGCACCTTATAGTCCGCCCCATGCTCCCGGCAGGCATCTGACAGGATTTTCTCAAACTGACTACGCGGAATGACCGGATTCTTGAAAAAACTGCCGGCACTTCCCATTACGGAAGGTGCAGGAAGCTTCTCCTTGCGGATAGCTATGACTGTCCTGCGCACCTGTTCCACTGTCAGGGCTTCCTCTGCGCGGTCTCCCGAAAGAGCCGCAGAGCGCAGATTGCCGTAGTCAAGTTTCGGACAAGGCCTCCTGTCCAGCGCAAACACAACATGAGTTATTATATAGCGTCCCTTGACCTCCGGGCTTTTGAACACCGAATCACGGTAGGCATAGCGACATTCAGAAACATCGAAATGCACAAACTCCTCCTCCGCTATGTCATAGCAATATACAGTACGGATGACATCCTTGGCCTCCACACCGTATGCTCCGATATTCTGGACAGCAGCGGCACCGGCCTCACCGGGAATGTCGGACAGATTCTCCACTCCCCACAGCCCCTCCTTTGCAGCCCAGGCACAGAAATCATCGAAAACGACCCCGGAGCCTACTGAAACGAGAACAGTCCCATCCTCCTCCGACAGAATCTCGATGAATTTTATCCCGGAATGAAGGACAGTCCCCTTGAAATCATCGGTAAACAACAGATTGCTGCCGCCTCCGATGTGCAGTACAGGCCTTGCAAGTTCGCCGAATTCTATTTCAACAAGATCCGCCACGCTGTCATACTCGATGAAGCATTTCGCGGACACCTTCATTCCGAAGGTGTTCATACGGGTAAGATCCTTATAATAGGCCGTCTTTATCATATCTGGTAATTTTGCGGCATCAGCCGATTTCAGCACCGTTGCCCAGGGCTTCGGCAGGAGTTATGAAACGCATCTTGCCGTCTCCCTGACGGGCCATAAGTATCATTCCCTTTGACTCGATTCCGCGTATTTTGCGCGGAGCAAGGTTTGCAAGCACACAAATCTGCTTGCCCACCATATCCTCGGGAGCATAGAATTCCGCTATGCCGGAAACAATAGTCCTTGTGTCGATTCCTGTGTCGATGGTCAGTTTAAGGAGTTTGTCGGTCTTAGGAACGCGCTCGGCCTCCAGAACGGTGGCCGTCCTGATGTCCATTTTGCCGAAATCATCAAAGGTGACTTCATCTTTCTGAGGCGCAACCACCCTGGCTGCTTCAGCAGCGGCAGCGGCCTCCTTTTCCGCCCTGATTGCGGCAAGACGGTCAAGCTGTACCTGAATCGCATCATCCTCGATTTTTGCGAACAGCAGTTCTGCCGCACCGACCTGATGTCCTTCCGGAAGCAGATCCGGTCTGCCGAGCGAGTCCCAGCTCAGGCATACGCCTTCGCAAAAGGCCTCCGCCCCGCATGAAACGGTATGTATGGCTGCGCCCTCTCCTGCCTTGTAGGTGTTTACGGTCTCCTGCTCACCGCATCGGTGGTCAGTTCCGGCACAAAGGGTCACGCCGAGCATCTTGCGCAACTTTTCTGATGAAAACGGCAGGAACGGCTCGAAAGCAACGGCCAGCGAAGCGCAGATCTGCAGACTGACATTCAGAATCGTGGCACAGCGCGCCATGTCTGTCTTGGCTACCTTCCACGGCTCCGTGTCGGAAATATATTTGTTGCCCGCACGGGCTATGTTCATCGCCTCTTTGAGAGCCTCGCGGAAATGGTAGGTCTCAAGGTATCTCTCCATATTGGCCTTGAGGACAGGTATCTCCGCAAGGGTCTCCCTGTCTATGTCAAGCAGTTCTCCGGCTGCAGGTACCTTACCGCCGAAATATTTGTGAGTAAGGACAACGGCACGGTTCACGAAGTTTCCGAATATGGCCACAAGCTCGCTGTTGTTCCTTGCCTGGAAGTCTTTCCAGGAGAAGTCATTGTCTTTTGTCTCCGGTGCGTTGGCAGTAAGGACATAGCGGAGCACATCCTGCTTGCCCGGGAAATCCGTAAGATACTCATGCGCCCACACCGCCCAGTTGCGTGAAGTCGAAATCTTGTCGCCCTCGAGATTCAGGAACTCGTTTGCAGGGACATTCTCAGGAAGGATGTATCCGCCGTAGGCCTTAAGCATGGACGGGAAGACAATACAGTGGAAGACGATATTGTCCTTTCCGATGAAATGCACCAGCTTGGTGTCCTCCGACTTCCACCATTTCTCCCATGACTGCGGAAGAAGCTCCTTTGTGTTGGAGATATAGCCTATAGGGGCATCGAACCACACATAGAGAACCTTTCCTTCCGCTCCCTCCACGGGTACAGGCACGCCCCAGTCGAGGTCACGGCTCACGGCACGCGGCTGAAGCCCTCCGTCGATCCAGCTCTTGCACTGCCCGTAGACATTGCTCCTCCATTCTTTGTGGCCGTCAAGAATCCACTCGGAAAGCCATTTTTCGTACCGGTCCAAAGGCAGATACCAATGTTTGGTCTTCTTCTTTACGAGGGCGCTTCCGCTGAGGGATGATTTCGGATCTATCAGTTCATCCGGAGAAAGGGTGCTTCCGCATTTTTCACACTGGTCGCCGTATGCTCCCGCGGCACCGCATTTCGGACAGGTGCCGGTGATGTATCTGTCAGCAAGAAAAGTCCCGGCCTCTTCGTCGTAATACTGTTCACTTTCCTTTTCGATGAATTTGCCGTCATCATACAGTTTGCGGAAGAACTCGGAAGCAGTCTCCGCATGAGTGGCGGAAGAAGTCCTCGAATATATGTCGAAATTGATGCCGAGACCGGAAAATGAGTCTCGGATAATCTTGTTGTATGTATCCACAATGTCCTGCGGAGTACAGCCCTGTTTCTGTGCCTTTATCGTAATAGGCACACCGTGTTCGTCCGACCCGCATACGTAAAGTACGTCCTCTCCTCTCATGCGCAGGTACCTGACATAAATGTCGGCAGGGACATACACTCCTGCAAGGTGACCGATATGCACCGGACCGTTTGCATAAGGCAGAGCGCAGGTCACAAGTGTGCGGCTATGTTTTTTTTCCATAAGTATCTTTGTTTAAATTTCTTGTATCGCGACTGCAAAATTAGGAAATTATTTCCTATAATCGCCCGCTGCAAACTATTATTCTTTTCACAAGCCTCGAATAGACTATTCAGTCCCGAATCACTTTGGAAAAATGCAGAAGCTATGCTGAATTGAACATTTTTATGAAGTAAACAAAGGCTTGCAGGTTTTCAGCAATACGATTTACTCCAACAAGTTCGTCCAGGCGAACCTGGACCT
>CAYMVG010000013.1:0-92958 GCA_964394295.1 uncultured Muribaculaceae bacterium
TGCGTGGTGGAGGACAACATTCTGTCACACAACGTTTTACACTCCGACGGGTGCCCAAAATACGGCACCCGTTGTCAACTAATTCTTTGTCTCGCAATAGATTACCCTCCACCCCGCGACGCCTCCTCTCGTTCCACAAACCGACTATTTCGGGAACGAACTTCAACCTTTCTGTTGAGCTGTTCATGAAGACGTGTATTCTGGGGCACGTGAGGCTGCATGTCGGAAATGCCTGGGATTCAGGACAGGTTGGCTGCGTGGTGGAGGACAACATTCTGTCACACAACGTTTTACACTCCGACGGGTGCCCAAAATACGGCACCCGTTGTCAACTAATTCTTTGTCTCGCAATAGATTACCCTCCACCCCGCGACGCCTCCTCTCGTTCCACAAACCGACTATTTCGGGAACGAACTTCAACCTTTCTGTTGAGCTGTTCATGAAGACGTGTATTCTGGGTCACGTGAGGCTGCATGCCGGAAATGCCTGGGATTCAGGACAGGTTGGCTGCGTGGTGGCGGGCAACATTCTGTCACACAACGTTTTGTACTCCGACGGGTGCTCAAAATACGGCACCCGTTGTCAACTAATTCTTTATCTCACAATAGATTAGCCTCTACCCAAAAGCACATCCTCCTGTTCCCCAAACCGACTATTTCAGGAACGAAACACGACATTTCCGTCCGCCTGTTCCCAAAAACCGTCCATTTCGGGCATGACCGATGGCCAACTAACACGCTCCGTTCCAAAAATAAGTACTTTCAGGCACGCTCATACATAAAGAACCACATTGGAGGGCAACTGAAACACTTGCATTTTTCACTCATATCGGTCTCTTATGAAACCAATTTCATAAAGAAAGTGTGTATTTGGCAGTGTGTCAAAGTGTTGTGCGGTGGATGCGGACTGGAAATGTCCATTATGCACAGCCTGTACCGCTTGCCCTAAACCAAAAACTAAGGTGGCCTGAAACCATGACGGCTTCGGACCACCTTAATTTTCTGCTGCTGATGAATTATTTGGAATTTTCTACTGAAACTTTCCTGAAATCTTTCATCATCTTCATGAGGTTAAGGGCAGCTTTGCGTGCACGTGCACCGGCAGCTTTGTTGCCTTTCTCTACCTGAGCCTCGGCATTCTGGGCGAAAACCTCGTACTCTGCTTTGATCTGATCTACAAGCTCTTTCATTTTTTGTGTTTTTAAATAGTTCGTTAAATGACGAATAATCAAAAGATTCGGCAAGATATGTAAACTCTTTCAAAAAAACAAATTTTTGTCCATGAATGAGTGCTTTTTTACTCAATATGTTGATTTTATGCTTGTTTCGGTTTAGTGTTCACCTGATTCATTGCCCTGTCCGGCCCGATTGTGGCCCATGCCTTGACTCCCTCTATCACCCGGGTGCAGATATCTTTCATTTGTTCCATTTCCTCGTCGCTCAGTCTGCCGAGAACATAGCTCACCTGCTGTCCGCGTCCGAAATCATTTCCTATTCCGACCCTTATCCTTGCATACTCCTGCGTGCCGATGAGTTCATTGATGTTTGTCAGGCCGTTGTGCCCTCCTGCGCTGCCGTTTTTGCGAAGTCTCAGAGTTCCGAACGGGATATTCAGGTCATCCGAAATCACGATCAGATTTTCTGCCGTTATTTTCAGCTCATTCATCCAGTAGCGCACGGCCTTGCCGCTCAGATTCATGTAAGTCGACGGCTTCAGAAGTATGAATTTCCTGCCTTTGAACGATATTGAGGCTGTGCTGCCATAGCGGCCGGATTCAAAAACAATATTGGATGCCTGTGCCCAGGCATCCAATACCATAAATCCCATGTTGTGTCTGGTTCCGGCGTATTCCGCCCCTATGTTTCCCAGACCTACAACCAAATAGTTCATGCCGGGTCAGATTACTTTCCCTGCTCCATCTTTGCCTGCTGTGTAGCACGGGTAGGACGTACTGAGCAGATGATAGTGGCTTTCGGAGACACGATGGTAACTCCCTCGTAGTTGAGGTCGCCGGCAACGATCTGCTTTCCGATCTTGAGGTGGGTGGAATCTACTTCAAGAATGTCGGGAAGGTCGTTCATCATCGCGCTGACACGGAGCTTGCGGCTTGACACGAGGAGCTTTCCTCCGAGTTTCACACCCTCGGAGTGTCCGGTGACCTTTACAGGTATGTCGATGGTTACAGGCTTGGTTTCGCATACTGCAAGGAGATCGACGTGAATTGCCTCGTCAGTTACAGGATGATACTGAACCTCGTGGAGCACTGCGAAATATTTCTGGCCGTTGTTGAGGCTGAGGTCGATGATGTATGAGTTCGGAGTGTTTGTAATGCTCTTGAGATCCTTTGCGTTTACGCTGAAAAGGACATTCTCCATTCCGAGTCCATAGATGTTGCAAGGGACGTTGCCCTCTTTGCGGACAGCCTTTACAGCTGCTTTTGTGCCGACCTCGCGGAGCTGGCCGTTGAGTTCAATGTGTTTCATTGTTTTGAAAAAATTAAAATGTGTTACTCAGTCCGGAAAACAGATCCGGACCCCATTGCACCAAAAAGCTCAGGGCTTTTTATGGGGCTGCAAAGATATGCCAATTTATTGGAAATACAAACGAAGCCTGACGAAATTTGCCGATTAAAGGCTATTCCACCAGTCCGGTGTCCTTGTTCCAGCTCAGCGTCCTGTAATATTTGTTCAGCTCGGCGTGGCCGTTCGCCGGAAGGTACATTGAAAGTCCGCAGTACACATTTATTACAAAACCTCCGTCAGTCGGGGAACTTGTAATGAAGGACGGGGTGGCTGCCTTGTATTTCACGCATTTGGATATCGCATTCTCCAGTTCCTCCAGTTCGCTTCCGTTTGCCCCTGCTTCGGCAAGTATGCTGTACAAGTCATAGAACCAGTGGTAGCTGTATCTGTAGAATCGCTGCACCTTTGACGGATCAACGGATGCAAGGGCCGACCTGTATTTGCTGAAAAGACGGCAGCATACTTCGGCCAGAGTACCTGTCTCGCGGCAGTCAACGAGAGAAATTGTCGCAGACCGGTACAGTCCGGTCTGTCTGTCATATCTCTCGAAATAGTCTTCACAGACTTTCTGAGGGTCTGATTCCTTGTTTTTCAACAGATGTGTCGTCAGCGTCGTGTAGTCGAAACCTTCCGCAAGCACTTCAGCCTGTGAGAAACCGACCATGCCGCACTTGTCCCGGAGTTCGTATGCGACCTCGATTCCCCCCATAAGACAGGCATCGAAAAGGATGTAGTCCATATACATAGGAATCGCTTCCGCAAAATCCTGGAGTTCCATTTCAAATGAACTGGTTCCGATTCTGTCCTGTCCGATGCTCCTGACAGCCGGAAGAGACGGGTCTGCATAAGGCTCGGTATACGGAACCGGCTGCGGATCGGGGAACTGCAGAGGCGCATATTCCGGTCCGTAATGTCCTTTCCGTGCATTTCCTTTGTAAATGTACTGGCCCGGGTTTGAATAGAAGCCTGCCGGAAGATATCCTGTTGCATGGGACGAAAAAAGTAGTCCGTAGCTTTTGGCCGGAAAAGCGGTGTTGACATACGACAGCACTTGGTTTAATGTCGCGGCGGATGAAGATACCGTGCTTTCCGGATATGTGACGAGCGTGTCTGTCACGATATTTCCGTCCCCGTCGCTGTACAGTTGCATAAGCACAGGCGATGAAGGTGTGGAATAATTGCCATACGATGACGTAAGGTGTGAGTATACAAGGAGAACGTCATCATTGCGGCTTTGGGCGGGAATCCAGCCTTTCATGATGCCATTGAAATTCTGCACCAGATAGCTGCTGAGGGAATTGTAGCCTGCGGCATAGACAAGCAGCACTTTCCGGGTTTCCACTGTAGGAACACGGCCGGAGTCCGGTTTCCTGTCCGGCATATTGCCGAATTTCAGGCCTTCATCCAGCGGAGAACTGCATGACATGAGCATCATGACCGCGGTGATGATTGCCGCCGCCTTTTGTGCTGATGATATTATGATTCCTTTCATTATTTAATTTCAAATAACTTACAAATATAAATGTTTTTCTGAAACATTTGTCCGTTCCTGAAAAAGGTTGCCCCGGTTTGGTGAGTTTACCGTAGCCGGCTGACTCTGTTTATGTGGATGGTTGACTGTGAGGTATGGACAGCGGTATAAGACAAGCCCTTGTCTTGTAATGCTTTGCTGAATGACGGGCGCTGGACTTTCCGTGTCATGCATCCGGTAATGTGCAATATTATGATTAGTCGTGTCCAGCCCGCAATCATATCACAAAAAACACTAACTTTGTACAAAAGAAAGTATATATATGAAACTGAAATTGAAAATGGCAACGATTGCTGGCCTGGCCGCGGCCCTGGTCTCATGTTCTGACGAAGCGGCGCAGAACGGCGGATTCAAATATCTCATAGACGAATTCGCCGACCTCAAGATTATGAAATACCGCATTCCCGGCTGGGATGACCTCACACTTAAGCAGAAAGAATATGTCTATCATCTGAGCGAGGCTGCGAAATACGGCCGTGACATAATCTGGGTGCAGAACTGCAAATACAATCTTCCGGTGAGGAAAGTCCTGGAAAACATCATCGAAAATTATGACGGAGACCGCTCGGGAACAGAATTCGACCAGTTCCTCACATACGCCAAAAGAGTCTTTTTCAGCAACGGAATCCACCACCACTATGCCGAAGACAAATTCTTCCCTGAGTGCTCGGAGACATATTTCCGCAGCCTTATGGAGGCAGTCGGAGATGCAGACAAATGCGCAGAACTTCTCCCTGTCATATATGATCCGGCAATTATGGCGCAGCGCAAGTCCATGGATCCTGCAGGGGATATAGTCGCCGAATCTGCCGTGAATTTCTATGACGGCGTGACCCGTGCCGAAGTCGAGAAGTTTTACGGAGACATGACCGACCCTGCGGACAGCACTCCGGTGTCGTACGGCCTGAACAGCAAATTGGTGAAAGATGCTGACGGAGTGATAAGGGAAGACGTCTATAAAATAGGCGGACTTTACGGTGAAGCACTTTCAAAGATTGCGGAAGAACTTGAAATGGCTGCAGCTGCTGCCGAAAACGATGCGCAGAAAAAATACATCGCCTCGCTTGTGGAGTATTACATGACAGGCGACCTGAAACTGTGGGACGAATATAATATAGAATGGCTTCAGGATACACTGGGAACAGTGGATTTTGTCAACGGGTTTATTGAGGACTACAATGACCCTCTCGGACGCAAGGCTACGTGGGAGGCTCTTGTGAACATAAAAGACCATGAGGCTTCCGAAAGGACGGAGATTATAAGTGCGAATGCCCAGTGGTTCGAAGACAATTCCCCTGTTGACCCGAGGTTCAGGAAACCTGTTGTCAAAGGAGTGTCAGCCAAAGTCATCAATGCCGTGACCCTCGCGGGAGACTGCTACCCGGCCACTCCTATCGGAATCAATCTTCCGAATGCCGACTGGATAAGGAAGGACTACGGCTCCAAGTCTGTCACAATCGCCAACATAACCCATGCCTATGATCTTGCTGCACAGGAATCGCCTAAGAGCACTCTGACAGAGTTCGCGTGGGATGAAGATGAAATCGCCTTGGCGAAAAAATACCTCTCAGTGACGGACGAGGTGCATACGGATTTGCATGAATGTCTCGGCCACGGTTCCGGCCAGCTTCTTCCGGGTACTCCGCAGAATGCGCTCGGTGAGTTCAGTTCTACTCTGGAGGAGACAAGGGCGGATCTTTTCGGACTGTATTATATGGCCGATCCTAAGCTTGTCGAATTAGGCATCCTTCCGGACATGGAGGCGTACAAGGCTCAGTATTCCAACTACATAAGGAACGGAGTTTTCGTGCAGTTCAACAGAGTGGAGCTTGGCCGCAAGAACACCGAGGCCCATATGCAGAACCGCAAGCTGATTGCCGACTGGTGCTACGAACACGGCCGCAAGGACAATGTGATAGAAAAGAAAATACGTGACGGAAAGACATATTTCGTCGTGAACGATTATCCTGCCCTCCGCGGCCTGTTCGGAGAATTGCTTGCGGAAGTGCAGCGCATCAAGTCAGAGGGGGACTATGAGGCCGGCAAGGCTCTTGTCGAGAAATATGCCGTGGACATAGACCCTGATTTGCACAGGGAGGTGCGCGAGAGGTACGATGCACTCGGACTGAAGCCTTACGGCGGTTTTGTCAATCCTGACATAGTGCCTGTCATAAAGCGCGGAAAGGTTGTGGACTATGAGGTAGTCTATTGTGACGATTATCTCGGCCAGATGCTGGAATACGGCAGGAAATACTCAGTGCTTTAGACCGTACGGGATTTGCAGCTGCTCAAAGACTATAACAGCTATCTGAAGATAGAACGTGCGATGTCGCGGAATACCGTGATGTCGTACTGTTCTGATGTCGGGGCCTTTCTCGAATGGTTCGGAGCACCTGTCGAGACTGTTTCCGCAGAGTCCGTCGAGGAATATCTGAGGAGCCGTGACGGTATATCGAGGCGTTCGCAGGCGCGTATCCTCAGTTCTATGCGTTCTTTTTGCTCGTGGCTTGTACTGGAGGGGCTCCTCTCTGAAAATCCATGCGACAAAGTCGATTCCCCGAAGCTGGGGCGTTATCTTCCGGACGTGCTTTCTGTCGATGAAGTCGTGGCGATAATGGATTCCGTGGACCTGTCTTCGTGGCAGGGTGTGCGTGACCGTGCCATATTGGAAATACTGTACGGCTGCGGTCTGCGCGTTTCCGAGGCTGCTGAACTCACAGTGTCGGGGCTGTATTTCAATGACGGCTTTGTAAGGGTAATCGGCAAGGGAAACAAAGAAAGGATAGTGCCTCTCGGCGATATGGCAGCAGAGGCTGTGGCGTCCTATCTCGAGGTGCGCCCGGAGCCGCGTGACCAGGCATCGGACGATATACTTTTCCTTAGCCGTCTCGGAAAGTCCATGAGCCGTGTCGCCATATTCAATATGGTCAGGAAGCAGGCGCAGACCGCCGGAATACAGAAAGAAATATCACCGCACACTTTCCGCCACTCCTTTGCCACCCATCTCATCGAGAACGGTGCGGACCTTCGCGTGGTGCAGGAAATGCTCGGCCACGAGAGCATAGTCACGACAGAGATATATACCCATGTCGAGGCAAGCTCCTGGCAGAGGAATGTGCTGGAGCATCATCCGCGCAAGCGGTGAAACTGACAAATTTTGTTACCTTTGCATTCTCGTGCAATAATTTGATTCATTGAAATTCCCGGAACGCACGGAATAATCGGATCATAAGCTGAACGGCATGGAGGCATATTCTCCGGTACATGCACGAAAACTTTTGCAGAATGTAACCTTATATAAATAAAGAAAATGGACAAGAACAGTTATGCATTGGGCATGAGCATTGCCCATAATATGCTTTCTTCCGGAATCAGGGAAGTGAATTTCGAAGATTTTGCAGCCGGTATCAAGGCCGTGTTGACAGGTCAGGAACCGGCAGTTTCGTTTCAGGAGGCCGGCCAGCTCCTCGACAAATATTTTGCCGGGCTTGAGGCTGAGCAGAATGCTCAGAAAGAGGCTCTCGGAGCAGCCATGCGCGAAGAAGGCGAAGCTTTCCTGAAAGCCAATGCAGCCAAGGAAGGCGTCACAGTGCTTCCGAGCGGCCTGCAGTACAAAGTCATCACAGAAGGCACAGGCAAGAAGCCGTCAGCAACTTCAAAGGTGAAATGCCACTATGAGGGCACACTTCCTGACGGCACCAAATTCGACAGCTCCTATGACCGCAACGAGCCTGCCGTATTCGGCCTGAACCAGGTTATACCGGGCTGGACAGAAGGCGTGCAGCTTATGTCGGAAGGCTCCAAATATGAGTTCGCGATTCCTTACAACCTTGCATACGGAGAGCACGGCGCGCCTGGTGCCATCCCGCCTTATGCCGCCCTCAAATTTGTAGTGGAGCTTATAGAAGTGCTCTGATACTCTCAGAATGGTCTCGCTGGATACACTGATGCAGATATTCACCCTCGTCACGGGGGTGATTTACATTGTCCTTGAGATACGCCAGAAGAATCTCATGTGGGCAGTCGGCGTACTCACGGCTGCTGCGGCGATGTGGGTGTTTTTCCGTCAGGGGCTTTATGCCTCTTTCGGACTGAACGTCTATTATTTTGCGGTCTCCTTCTGGGGGCTGTGGCAGTGGAGGCGGACGAAAAGGCGTGTCCGGAAAAATCTTTCCTCAGTCAGGGATGATGAGATATGTCTGAACCGCCTCACTTTGCCTGTTTTGGCGGTAAGCGCAGTGGCTGCTGTTCTCGGCACTGCCGCGCTTGCAGTTGTAATGGAACGGTTTGAGAATCCGGTGTCATATATGGATTCGGCTGTGGCCGTGCTCAGCGCAATAGCGACCTGGTGGCTGGGCCGTGCATACCTCGAACAATGGTATATCTGGATTGTTGCCGACTGTGTTTTGACGGTAATGTGTGCCATGCAGGGGCTTTGGTGGATGTCGGGACTGTACCTTATATATACAGCCGCGGCCGCATACGGGCTTGTCCATTGGAAAAAATACGGTAAATATGCCGATTCATTATGATTCTTATTGTCGAAAGCGGGGCCACAAAGGCTGACTGGTGCCTGTGCGGCGGCAGGCCTGGAGACGGTGAACATTTTTGCCGGATGTTCCGTACATCCGGGTTCAATGCCGCGACTATGGATGCGGAGTCCGTCTGCGGCATTGTAGATGAAATGCTTGCGCATTTCGGCACGGCCTGTGCCGACGGAGTCGCGGAAATACATTTCTATGCCGCCGGTCTTGTTGCATCCAATCCGCCGCGTGCTGTTGCCGAGGTTTTTGCAAGGCGTTTCCCGAATGCGCAGAATGTGGAATTTGCTTCCGATCTCCTTGCCGCGGCAAGGGCCCTGTTCGGTGATTCGGCAGGTGTGGCGGCAATCATGGGCACAGGTTCCAACAGCTGTCTCTATGACGGCAGTTCTGTTGTCAGATGTTTCCGTTCCGGCGGCTTCATCCTCGGAGACGAGGGCGGAGGAGCTGCGCTGGGACGGATGTTCCTTGCAGATTATTTCAAGGAACTTGTGCCAGAACCGCTTGCCGCGGAATTCCGTGAGGCTTTTCCGGATGTCGACTATGAATCCGCCGTGCGCTATATATATAAAGGTGCGTCTCCTTCCGCATATCTCGCATCTTTCGCGCCTTTTGTCGCCGCCAATTCCGGTAACGCTTATGCCGCATCTCTTATGGAAAGGAATGTGCGGAGCTTCATTGAACGCTCGCTTGTCAGATACGGGTGCACGCATGTCGGCACGGCAGGGTCTTTCGGGCTTGTCTGCCGCAATTTGCTTGAGACCATAGGGGCGGAATACGGACTGGAGTTCACCGATTTTATCAAAAGTCCGATAGACAGGCTGGTTTGCTATCATTTGAAATGACGTGTTTTTATGGCATATAATGAAAATTATCCGTCGGCGCTTCTCGGAGATGCGGTCGACGCAATCAGTTCTCTGCCGGGAATAGGACGCAGGAGTGCACTGCGTCTGGCTCTGCATCTGCTGAAGCAGCCGGTGGAGAATGTGCATCATTTTACTGCTGCAGTAGCCCGTCTGCGTGACGAGGTAAGATATTGCCGGACGTGCATGATGATTTCGGACGATGAGGTATGTTCAATCTGCTCCGACCGTTCCAGGGACAGCAGGACTATATGCGTGGTTGAGAGTGTCCGTGACGTGATGAGCATCGAGAATACGGGGCAGTATCACGGCCTGTATCATGTCCTCGGGGGCATAATATCGCCGATCAACGGTGTAGGGCCGTCGGACATTACTGTGCGCGAGCTTGTTTCACGTGTGTCCGGACTTGTTGCGGAACTTGAGGGGACCGGCGAGGCGGCGTCCTGCGTTGAGGTCATCCTTGCATTGAGCGGAGACGTTGAGGGGGAGACCACATCCTTTTATATATACAGGCAGATTGCGCGTTTCGGAATCCGCGTGTCTTCTCTTGCGCGCGGGCTCGGCTTCGGTGACGACCTCGAATATGCCGACGAACTTACGCTCGGCCGCTCCATTGTGAACCGCCAGATATTCAAAGGCTGATTTTTTCAGAGTGCTTTGTGCCACGGGGCATAGGCGGTGACAAAATCAAGCGTTTTCTCATCCATATAGTTACCTTTTTTCATTATCAATCCCGATATTTTCATCCCGGCCGGCCTGATAAGGTCGTAAAAAACTCGGGTTCTCCACCCCTAAAAAAGAGTTCTTCAAAAGAATTGCTTAATTTTGCACTTGCCAGTTGACTCTACAGCCTAATAAGAAAGTGTTTAAATTTGGCGGATTTGGAAAAAATAGATACTTTTGCACCTTTGCGCAGGAACAGGTATGGGGCTTGCTCTGCAATCTAAAAAAGGAGGTGCAGCATGATAGAGATATTCTATAAGGAAAACGGCCAGATGGCCGTTGCCGGCTCGGCGGATGATTTCGCAAATATGAATCGCGACAATGTTGTATGGATTGACCTGTTTACTCCTTCCGGCGAAGAAAAAAGGGCGGTTGAAGCCTTTCTCGGCACTACGATCCAGAGCCGTGCGCAGGCTGAGGAGATCGAGAGTTCTTCACGCTTCTCCGAAACCGAACAGGCCATATTTGCAAATACCAGCTTCCTTATTCCCGGTCCGGAGGAATATTCCATGGAAACCGTTTCCTTCATTCTGGCAGGCCAGATTCTCACCACTCTGAGGGAGTGCCGGCTCAGAAGCTTCACTGACCTGCAGAGGAGGCTTATGGCTTTCCCGAAGATGTACAAGTCAGGCTATACCGTTTTCGTAAGCATACTGGAGCAGCGTATCGACCTCGATGCGGACATGGTTGAGCTTATATCAAAGGAAATCGCCCAGTACAACAAGAAACTGAGCCTCGGAGAAGACATCAACGAGGAATTCCTCATAGATATCAACCAGCTTCAGGACAATACCATGCTCGTCAGAGAGAACATCGTGGACAAGCAGCGCATGGTGTCGAGCATCCTCAAAAGCACCAAGTATCCGAAGGAGCTTCAGCCCAAGTTCAATGTGCTTCTCAAAGACATCGCGTCCCTTATCAACCACACGAATTTCAGCTTCGAGCGTCTGGAGTATCTGCAGAATACGGTCATAGGTATCATCAACCTCGACCAGAACAAAATCATGAAAGTGTTCACTCTCGTGTCTCTGATGCTGATGCCGCCGACGCTTATCGCAAGCTTTTTCGGAATGAACGTTAGTTTCGGAAGCTTTGTGGCTGAGTCAGGCTGGGCCTGGTTTGTGATAGTCTGCCTCATGCTGTTGTCGTTTTTCGTGATTTTCTGGATATTCAAGCAGAGGAAAATGTTCTGACAGGGGCTTTTCAGCCTGAACTTTAAGGGATTTTGTATAAATATCTTACAAAATGTAAAAATATTTGACACAAAAAGTTCTGCGTGTCAAAAAATCACTTATCTTTACGGGGCTGAGACAAATATTGCATTAATTAACAGTGCAGTATGACCCCGATTGACTCGTTTAACCCGGCATCCGGTTCGTTTAAAAAGGTTCTGCGCTCCGGTTGCATAACACTAAAATATTAGAACCTTCCTAAAACATTTATTATGACTAAACGCACTAAATTAGCAGCGATGCTGGTGCTTTTTTCTTGCTTCTGCTTCAATAATGAAGTGTGGGCAAGAAAAAATGACGATGTAAATGTCTCTATGCAACAGCAGAAGAGAACATGCAGCGGAGTCGTAAAAGACTCCAACGGAGAAACCGTTCCAGGTGCATCTGTGTTGGTAAAAGGTGTAGCTACCCCTCTCGGTACTACAACCGGAATCGACGGAGACTTCACCATTGACAATGTTCCTGTCGGAAGTACTCTCGTTATTTCTTTCATAGGCTATCAGACCCAGGAAGTCAAGTGGGGGGGGCAGCCTATAGTTGTAATTCTTGAAGATGATTCCGAGCTGTTGCAGGAGGTCGTCGTGACAGCTTTGGGTCTGCCTAAGCAGGCCCGTTCAGTGGGATATGCGACATCCCGCGTCTCAACTCAGGAAATGGAAAGGGCAAGTGTAGTCAGCCCTGTAAACGCCCTTCAGGGTAAGGTGGCCGGTGTACAGATCAACGTAGGAGGTGCTTCCGGTATCACATCATCTTCTTCCATCACGATCCGTGGTGCAAAGTCAATCGACAAAAACAACTCTCCTATTTTCGTTATCGACGGTATGATTATCCAGGAGGCCGTGACAGGCAATCTGGACGGTACCGACTGGGGATCGCAGCTTAAGAACCTCAACCCTGCCGACTACGAGAGCGTGACGGTCCTCAAGGGTGCGGCAGCTACTGCACTTTACGGTTCCCGCGGTGCCAACGGTGCTGTCGTTATCGTGTCAAAAGGCGGTAAATATGCAAAACAGGGCCTCGGAGTCGAAGTAAACCAGACTTTGGAGTGGACTGACGTTTACAAAGCACCTGTGGATCTGCAGGACGTTTACGGTGCAGGTACTCCGTGGAACGGAACTCAGGGAGGCTTCCTTTCTGATGGCACCATAGCGAAAAACTCAACCTTCAGCTGGGGTCCGAGAATGGACGGAAGGATGATCAACCAGGGTCTGCCGAATGGTGAGAATACGCCTTTCTCTGCACATCCTGACAACTGGAAAGCCTTCTATCAGACAGGTCTGAACAGCACTACCAACGTGGCTATCAGCGGCGGTACTGAGAAATCATCTTTCCGTCTCTCCTACGGTTACACTGACAACAAGGGTGTGTTCATCCGCAACGAATTCAACCGTCACAATATCGCGTTCAGAGGACTGTCGGAACTCAACAAAGTATTCTCTGTGGAACTCGGTGTCAAATACGGCTTCTCTACTGCCCTGAACGGCGCAAGCCAGGGAGGTTGGGACTGGGGCAACAACGTGGGTATGATCACTGCATACAACCTGCCTCGTAACTATGATGTAGCAGCCCATATGGAGCAGTACCGCGACCCTGATACTAATGCAGTCGAGTCCACTTCTTGGTACTCAACCCTCAGCAGCTATCTGCACACCCGCGACACTCAGGTGAGGAAACGTCAGGAACAGTCATTGCTTACAGACCTGACGCTGCGTGCCAAGATTACCCCTTGGCTGGGCGCGAGCATTAAGGCCAACTACAACTACTACGGAATGAACTACGAGAATCGCTGGTACGGTACAGGTGCCAACTATGGTCCTACAGGTTCCGGCGGATACGGCAGAAGCGGCAGCACAGAGGGCAACTACAACTTCATTGCCATGCTTCAGTCAACTGACAATACCTTCAAGATCGGAGGCGAAGAGTTTACTCTTTCTGCCATTGTCGCAGCCGAGCTTTACGGCAATACAGCAAAGAATGAGTGGAAGAAGGAGACCAACGGCGGGCTCGTGGTTCCGGGCGTATTCTCTTTCTCCAACTCTGTGAACAAAATAGAGCCTGTATTCAACTATACTGCAAGAAACCAGCAGACTTTCGGTATTTCAGGCATCCTCAACCTCGGCTGGAGAGACCAGGTCTTCCTCGAGCTTACCGCCCGCAACGACTGGCTTTCTACTCTGACTTACCCGACCTATATCGCAGCCGGCCAGAACAACTACTCTGTCTTCTATCCGTCAGCAAACGCATCTTGGGTGTTCACCGATACTTTCAGGGACAATATGCCTGACTGGTTCTCTTTCGGTAAACTCCGCGCCTCTATCGCACGTGTGGGTATGGGTACTTCAGCCTACGCCACTACAAAAGGTTTCGGTGTATTCAATCAGGGATCGATCTACCTACCGGACAAGAGCGGTTCTGTCCTGTCTGCCAATCCTAATCTCGGAACAGCTTTCAACGCTGACCTGAAACCTGAGATCCAGCAGTCAATGGAGTTCGGTACAGACCTGCGCTTCTTTGATGAACGTCTCACTCTCGATGTGGCTTACTATAAGACCAACACTTTCAACCAGATTATGAGCGTCGGCTCAGTGGCGGAATCCGGAGCAAGCACTCAGCTTATCAATGCCGGTAACATCCAGAACCAGGGTGTCGAGATTCAGCTTGAGGGTACTCCTATCCGCACAAAGGACTGGCGCTGGTCTATCGGAGGTAACTTCACCCTGAACCGCGGTAAGATTAAAAAGCTCGACCCGAATGTCAAGGAGTGGCAGCTGATGGGAGGCTACGATGCCGCACCTGAGATCTGGGCATACGAAGGCGGTGCTTTCGGTGTGCTTACCTCATATCTGAACAGTTCTTATATGTCTCCTGTTCTTTATCAGGACGGAAAGATGGTGATTGACTATTGGCAGGAATACGGTTCTGAAAACCCGGTTTCTCTGTATGGTGCTGTTACAAGGTATGACCGCAATGAAGAAGGTGACCGCGAGCGTCATATCCTCGGAAAAGTTGAGCCGGACTTCACTCTCAGCTTGAATACCTCGCTTTCTTACAAGGACTTCGACCTCTATATCCAGGGTGACGGACGTTTCGGAGGTAACTACTTCTCCAACATGTGGAAATACTCGATTCCTAAGGGAAGCTTGAAATCTACACTGGAAGGCCGTGACAAAGAGCATGGCGGTATCGCACGTGTCAACTACAAGGGTGAAACCGTTTATGACGGCCTCATGCTCGACGCTGTATTTGTTGAGGGAGCACAGGCACCGCTTCAGAACGCTGACGGTACTGCGGGAGCAATGGTTGATGTCGGCGGCATGACTTACAAGGATGCTGTCGAGAAAGTCGGCATCCGCCCTGTAATGACCGGTGCATGGTATTATGCGAACTACGGCTGGGGTATGGCTGCAATGCCGGGCTCTATCCAGGACAACACCTGGTTCTGCCTGCGTGAAATCACTCTGGGATATCGTCTGCCTGAGCGTTTCTGCAAGAAATTCGGTGCAAACTATCTCAGGCTCGGAGTCACAGCCCGCAACATCTGCTACATTATCAATAAGCTGACTGACGGTCTGAACCCTGAATCCATTTCCAACAACAACCCGCTGCAGCCAATGGATATCGGTGGTGTTCCGTTCTATCGTACTTATGCTGTCAGCCTCACTGTAAGATTCTAAAAAAATAAGTCTATGAAACAAATAAAATACCTGTTGGCAATTGTCTGCTCAACTTCAATGCTTACGGGCTGTCTGGAGAAATTCCAGAACCTGAATACGAATCCGGAGCTGCTCGGTGAAGTGAATCCGGTAAATGTATTCACCGGAGCGACCCGGAACTACAACAACTGCAGCCGTGCCCATCTGACCGGCAAATACAGCGGTACCATGATATATATGCAGTATCTGGTAAGCTCAGGCGGAGCCAGTGCAAAATCGTATATTACTTTATCGAATAAAAATGAGCGTCCAGAACCGAATGGACCGGCATACAGTAATTACTATAACGTAAATGGCGACGGTTTCGGCGGCTTCGGGCTTCGTCTCGATTATCTTATCAATACCGTTATCCCAAGCAATGCAGAGGCTGAGCGTTACAACAATGTAAAGGCCATCGCGCAAATTCTGCTGAGCCATCAGCAGTGGCTGATACTCGATACCTACGGAGCTGCCCCTATTACAGAAGGACTCCGTGCTCAGAGCGAAGGTGTGCGTACACCGCGTTATGACCTCTATCAGAAAAGCATCGACGGTACCCCTATGTACAAGAAGATCGATGCCGATGTCAAGGCGGCAGTTGCTTTGCTGAAGGCTTCAGATGGCACTCAGTATGCACTCGGTACCAATGACTACTTCTACAATGGTGATATAAACAAGTGGATCAAGTTCGGAAACACCCTCCGTGTGAAGATGGCTCAGCGTCTTGAGAAGGCTGACCCTGGTTTCTATAACGAAGTCATCAATGAGGTACTTACTTCCGCTTCAAACGTAATGGAAAGCAATGCTGAGTCCTGTATCTATTATCATCCTAATGACTACAACAACAATACGGATGATATGCAGGGTTTGACAAGCAATTATGTCGCAAGTGCTGCTTTCGTGAATTATCTGAAAGCCTACAATGACCCTCGTCTGCCTATTCTGGTACGCCGCAACGGTTTCGGTGACGGAAACAACAACAAAAAAAATGACGAGTTTTTTACAGATTATCTTGTAAAGTACTATCCTGACTATGCGACTACACCGCGTTTCGCAAGATTTATCGAGCGTTATGAGGGAATGTCGGCCAATCCTGACAGTTCTGCAAGCAACTACCAGAAAAGTGCTTATCTGACATTGCCGTATGTAGAGAATGGTGCTGACAAGAATTTTGAGATACGTATGCATTCGCAGGTTGAAAGCCGTTATTTCGTGAAGAACGGAGGCCGCAACGGTGACGTCAATATGCCTGAACGTGCTATCGAGGATCAGGATTTCATAATCAACCAGGATAAGATCGACCACTTTAATCCGGTAATCACCTATCCTGAGACTTGTTTCATGATTGCTGAGATTGCTGTTAAGAAAGGCGGTGCTGTCGCAGGAAAAGATGCTACGGCATGGTTCAAGGAGGGTATCCGTGCTTCCATGAATCAGTACAAACAGTGGGCAACGGATATGTATGTAGTTGCACAGGTCAGCGAAACGGCTCCTAACTATGACCCTGTTACAGATGCAAAGATCGAAGCTTATCTTGCACGTCCTGAATTCCAGAACGCTACCCTCGAGAAGATTATTTCACAGCAGTGGATTAACCTTTACAGGCAGCCAGAGGAAATGTGGGCTACCTGGAAGCGCACGGGTCTTCCTGCATTCAAGGCTCAGCCTGTGCCTGCAGAAGGAGTCGCTTTCCTTGAGGAAATCCGCAACGCCGGAGACGAGCTGGTCATCCCTCGCCGCAACTCTCTTCCTACCCCGAACTCCATGAATATCGACAATTATAATGCAGCTGTCGAAGCTTTGATGCAGGATGCAAACTATGGAACCGGCACAGACCGTACCGAAGGACGCATCTGGTGGGACAAGAAATAATCCGCCCTATCCCGGAAGTGTCATGATCACTCATGACGCTTCCTTCTAAATACAAGAAGCGCCTGAAGCATTTGCCTCAGGCGCTTCTTTGCAATGTGAGTTTCTTTTTTCAATTTATCTCCGGTCTGCTTATTAATTTGTGTTTTTTGCTGACTTGAAGATTGCATTGAAAAGATGAAATTCAGAATGCCTGACTCCGCAGCCATTCCCCCATAAAGCTGTCATATATTATATAGCCGCAGGAAGTTTGATAGACCAGTTCGTTGTCAAGCAATTTTTTCAATGAGGCTCTGACACTGCTCGCTGCACGGAGTTTGTGCCTGCTTATGAAATCTCCGGCCAGAATTTCTTTGACGCAGCCCTCTTGGGCAATAGCTTTTAACAGCCGCACATGACCGGACGAATATGCTTTCAATAAATCCGCATACGAATAGCTCTGCTCAGCAATAATCTGCTGCACCGCATATGCCGTCAGTTCCTCATCCGCATCCCGATTATAACTGTACAGGCGGTTCAGAACATTTTGTATGTACCAGGTGTGACCATCGAATTTATCGTAAATTACATCAAAAACTTCACGCGGCAACTGTAAATCGTGCTTCGAGAAATGGTCTGTTGCAAAATCGGCATACTTGTCCCTGTCAATAGTCCCGATTGTGAGCAGTTGCGTACTTTGATAAAACGGTTTCTTCGATGACGTGAACATCTCCCGCATCACATGCTGCTTGCTGCCGGCAAAAATGAAGTTTACATTAGGCAAAAACTGAATATGGGAACGCAGCAATGCCTCTACACCTTTTTCGGGATATTCAGCAATCTGCTGGAATTCATCAATGGCGATATAGCACCGTTTCTCCGATGAGCCGAGATAGCCGAATATCTCCTTAATAGTGCTTTCTTCCTCAGCGGGAGCCATATCGACAGTTATTTTTGGCGCGCCTGACAGTTCGTCGAAGGTGAATACCGGGCGACAACTGCGAATAAACTGCCTGACACGGCTTAATGCTTTTTGAGGAACACTATCCAGCTTTCCCAGTACGGCATTGGCAAACAGACGCACGAAATCTCCTAACGACTGTGTTGAATATATATCCAGATAGAGGGTGACAATATCCGGCTCTTGTTCTTTCAGACGGTAAAAGGTATGACGAATCAAGCCTGTCTTGCCCATGCGGCGAGGAGCAATCAGTGTCACATTGCGCCCGTTGTAAAGCGCATCGATGACGGTTGCTGTTTCAATCTCGCGGTCGCAGAAAAACTCGGGACTGTGATAACCTGCAATCAGAAAAGGATTATTCGGTTTCATTGCCATTTTAACGTTACGTAATTATTGTAACGTAAATGTCGCAATAAATTTCCGGATAACCAAGAAATCCATGTTAAAACCGTAACTTTTGTACAGGTAATTACCGGGTGTGTGATTTTAGCGGAAATAGATTGCTAAGTTTCTGCGAAATTGTTTGAAAATAGGAAAATTATCTATATTTTTGCGCGCATTTTTACGGTGACTTGAATGCTCCGTAAATGCACATGAAATAATGTTTAACCCCTAGTTTGTTTTATTAATTATCATGGAAGAAAACAAAACAGTTGCTGCAGAGGCTCCTGCAGTACAGGAAGAAACCAAGAAGGCGGCTTTGAACGCCTCTGTCGCTCCTGAGAATTTCGATTGGGATGCGTTCGAGAAAGAGGATGTCTATGACGGAAACATCGCTGACATCGCAGACCAGTACAACCAGACCCTTTCAAAAATCGTTGAAGGCGAAGTCGTTGAAGGTGTTGTTACCGCTATCAGCAAGAGAGAGGTAATCGTGAACATCGGCTACAAGAGCGAGGGTGTCATCATGGCTCCCGAGTTCCGCTACAACCAGGACCTCAAGGTAGGCGACAAGGTAGAGGTGTTCGTAGAGAGCACAGAGGACAAGAAAGGACAGCTCATCCTTTCACACAAGAAGGCACGCCAGCTCCGTTCTTGGGATATGGTCAACGAGGCTTTCAATGCAAACGAGATTGTAAAGGGATATGTGAAGACCCGCACAAAAGGCGGTATGATCGTGGACGTGTTCGGAATCGAAGCCTTCCTCCCTGGTTCTCAGATCGACATCAAGCCTATCCGCGACTACGATCAGTATGTTGACACAACCATGGACTTCAAGATTGTCAAGATAAACCAGGAGTTCAGAAATGTTGTCGTATCGCACAAGGCACTTATCGAGGCAGAGCTTGAGCTTCAGAAGAGCGAAATCATCGCAAAACTCGAGAAAGGCCAGGTACTCGAAGGTACAGTCAAGAACATCACTGGCTACGGCGTATTCGTCGACCTCGGAGGTGTCGACGGACTCATCCACATCACAGACCTTTCATGGGGCAGAATCAATCATCCTGAGGAGGTTGTCGCCCTCGACCAGAAGATCAATGTCGTTATCCTCGACTTCGATGAGGCCAAGAAGAGAATCGCTCTCGGTCTCAAGCAGCTCACTGTTCATCCGTGGGATGCACTCGATGCAAACCTCAAGGTCGGCGACAAGGTCAAAGGTAAAGTCGTTCTCATCGCAGACTACGGCGCATTCGTTGAGATCGAGCCGGGCGTTGAAGGACTTATCCATGTTTCTGAGATGTCATGGTCTCCAAGGCTCCGCATCGCATCTGACTTCCTTAAGGTCGGTGACGAGGTTGAGGCCCAGATTCTTACTCTCGACAGGGATGACAAGAAGATGTCTCTCGGCCTGAAGCAGCTCGTTGCAAACCCTTGGGAGAACATCCGCGAGAAATATGCAGTAGGCTCAAAACACTCTGCAACTGTACGCAATATCACTAACTTCGGTGTATTCGCAGAGCTTGAGGAGGGTATCGAAGGACTGGTACATATCAGCGACCTCTCATGGAGCAAGATCAAGCATCCGTCAGAGCTTGTAGCCCCTGGCGATACAATCGAGGTCGTTATTCTTGACTTCGATGAGGAAAACCACAAGCTGAGCCTCGGACACAAGCAGCTTCTGCCTAATCCGTGGGATGAGATCGAGGCCAAGTACAGCGTAGGTACTGTAGTTGAGGCCAAGATTGCTTCCGTAAACGAGAAAGGTGCGGTTGTGGAACTTGACGGCGATGTCGATGCATTCTGCTTCAACAGGGAGCTTGCCAAGGAAGACGGCACAATGCCTGTTGCAGGCGAGACCCTTGCATTCAAGGTAACGGAGCTTAAGAGAAGCGCCAAGAAGGCTACCCTCTCACACGCAAAGACATATGCTGAGGCCAAGGCTGAAAGGGTTTCAAGTGAGGCAGACAACACCAAGAAGGCTGTCAAGAAGATCAACTCTAACATTGAGAAGACTACCCTCGGTGACATCGACGCTCTCGCAGCTCTCAAGAGCCAGCTCGAGAAAGGTGAATAATCGTCTTTTGCATGAATTTTACTCTTAATGTTCTGGGCACGGCTTCGGCCTTGCCCACTACAGAAAGATTTCCGAGCGCCCAGGTACTGGATGTACGTGGGCGCTTGTTTATGATGGACTGCGGCGAGGGTGCGCAGATCCAGATAAGGCGCGCCGGAATCTCATTCCTTAAGATTGAGCATATCTGCATATCGCATATCCACGGCGACCATCTGTTCGGCCTTTTCGGCCTGCTTTCCACTATGGGAATGCTGGGGCGCACTGCTGAACTTGTCATATATGCGCCCAAGAATTTTCATCCGGTCCTGAAATTCTTCCTGTCCTGTTTCGGTGAGGGACTGCGTTTCCGGATTAATTATGTGCCTCTGGAAAAGAAAATGCCGGAGCTTGTCTATGAGAATAGGAACACGGAGTTGTGGGCCTTTCCGCTCAATCACAGGATTGAGACATACGGCTTCATGATAAAGGAGAAGATGCCGCAGAGGAACATACGCAAGGAACTGATTGCACGCTACGGTTTTACTTTGGGCGAAATAGGCGCCCTAAAAAGGGGAGAGGATGTAGTGCGTCCGGCAGGGCCGTGCACGGAAGCCTGTGTCGAGAACGGGTTCTGCCCATGTTCGGGCACAGATGAACCTCTCGTCATACCTAACGGCGAGGCTACATATCTGCCGTTTGTGCCGCGCAGCTATGCCTATTGCAGCGATACGGCTCCGTTTCCGGAACTTGCGGACTGGGTCAGAGGGGTTTCGCTTATGTATCATGAGGCCACTTTCCCCGAGAGCATGGCCGAAATGGCGGCCAAGACTTTCCATTCTACTGCACGCCAGGCTGCTGAATGTGCCCGCGATGCCGGTGCCGGACGCCTGATCGTGGGGCATTATTCATCCCGTTTCCGTGACGTATCGCCTTATCTGAAAGAACTTCGGGATATTTTCCCTGAATCATATCTTGCCCGCGAGGGCAGTATATTTGAATTGCCCCTTGTTCGTCCGGAACAATAAAATTAATATATTTGCTTGCTGATTTAAACTGTAGCTATGGTTGACAGGGAACGGGAAGATGTCCTGCTTTTGAAAATGGGTGATGAAAGTGCCTTCGAGCGCCTGTATCGCGGATACTGGGCCAAGGTCTATCATTACGCAGGCCTTTTCATCCATAACCCTTCCGAACAGGAAGACCTCACTCAACAGGTGTTTCTTAAAATATGGGAGATAAGGGACAGCCTTGACGAGGACAGGTCACTCGACGGGCTGCTCTTTATAATAACCCGTAATCTCACATTCAACACATACCGCAAATCCCTTAATCAGGAGGCTGTCAGAAGGGCTGAGGAACTGTCCGGTGAATACGCGGCGTCACATGACGTTTCTGCCAGTCTCGAGGCCAAGAGCCTCGAATCCTATATCGGCCAGCTTGTGGCCTGCCTGCCTCCGCGCCAGAGTGAGGCTTTTCTGCTCAGCCGCGTCGAGGGGCTTACATACAAGGAGATAGCCAATAAGATGAACATATCCGTCAAGGCTGTCGAAAAAAACATACATCTCGCCCTCAAATTCATCAAATCGAATCTCTATCTTTTCATTATTTTCTGTACCCAAGGAATTTTTTAGATTTTTTTGCAATGTCATGGTAGGGTAGGCGGCTGTTTGTCTGTATTTATATCAAAAGACAACAGCAACTCTATGCTTGACGAGAATTATCTGAAAAAATTGTGGGATGACACACCTTCAGAGGGAGATGCCGTCATTGCCAACAGAATATGGAACTCCATTGAAAATGTGATCGGACGCAGGAGAAGACGCAGGCCTTTGGTCAGGGCCTTGCTGTCCTCCGTTTCTGCCGCGGCAGTCCTTGCAGCCGGAGTGTTCCTTGGAATGAGTCTGGCCGGCAACGGGAATCCCGTGCCGGAGCGTGAGCTTGTTCTGATGGCTGACAACGGAGGGCATGCCCTGCCGGACGGCTCCTCTGTATGGCTCAGGCACGGAGGCAGTCTGCGTTTCCCCGAAATGTTTTCCGACGGCAGGGAAGTCTGGCTTGAAGGCAGTGCAAGTTTCGAAATTGTTCACGAAGAGGACAGCAGGCCTTTTTATGTGCATCTTAAGGATGCCGACATAAAAGTGACAGGAACAGGATTCACTGTGCGCAGAATTTCTCAGGAGACAGTTTCCGTAACTCTCCACCATGGCTGTGTCGAACTTGTCGTTCCCGATTCGGAGCCTGTCAGAATCATGCCGAAGCAGGAGGTGACATACAACAGCATGACAGGAGAATATTCTTTCAGCAGTTTTTTCAAAGACATAACATGGCAGGCAGGGTGTTACAAGATAGAAAATGCCGATCTGCGGGGACTGGTGACGTTCATAGAATGGCAGTACGGCGTTTCCCTTTCCATACCGGACATAAAGGATGACAGCCAGAAGTTCAACGGAACGATTCTGTACGACGAACCTCTCACTGCCGTGCTTGACAAAATATGCTATGTGCTGAAAATGCACTATAAACAGGAGGGGGACTTGTACATTCTTTATAAATAACCATAGAAGAATTTTTAACACTAAATTATTGATTATGGGCGTATCTGAAATCAAAAACGCTTTATGCCGGATTATGGTGGCGGCTGCACTGCTGCTGTCATTGAATGCGGCGGCCCAAAATCGGGGGGGGCAGTCTCTACCGATATCTGATGCCATTGCACACATTGAGGGCGCGAGCGGCTTAACATTTTTCTACAATGCCGAAGACCTGACAGGAATCACGGTCAGGAAAGCGGATCTTCAAGGTCCTGTTGATGATGTGCTTGCCAAAATCTTCAAGGGTACTGGCATCATCTGGAAAATCCAGGGCAAGGAAATCATTCTCAAAAAGGGAGAACCGGCAAAGACCGGTACAGCCGGAACAAAAGACAAAACTGTTTCCGGAACCGTCCTTGATGCAGAGGACGGGCAGCCTGTTGTGGGTGCTTCTGTCATGATTGACGGTACTGCCACAGGTACTGTCACCGATGTCAACGGCAAATTCTCCATCGCTGCCGGTGCTGACGCAGTCCTCGTTGTCGAGAGCCTCGGCTATGTTCATCAGAAAATTGCCGTGGAGGGCAGGAACGACCTTAAGGTTTTCATGAAGGTAGAGGCCACTCTCCTTGACGCTGTCGTCATGATGGGCTATTCCAGCACCAAGAAGACCGAGCTGTCAAGTTCTGTCGTGACAATGAAGGGAGAGACTTTGCGTGACGTCACGACTCCCGATGTCGGCAATATGCTCCAGGGCAAAGTGGCCGGAGTCCTTGTCTACAATGCTTCCGGCCAGCCGGGCGAAGCCGCTCAGATAAGGGTGAGGGGAACAGGTTCTATTTCAGCCTCGGCTTCTCCTCTTTATGTCGTGGACGGAATCCCCGGAGGTTCATTCAATCCTAATGATGTCGAGACCATTACCGTTCTTAAAGATGCCGGCGCGACTGCCCTTTACGGTTCGGATGCAGCCGGCGGCGTGATTGTCGTGACCACAAAAAAAGCTGCCCGCGGCCAGGCGACGACTGCCGAGTTCAAGGCTTCGGCCGGTGTGAAACAGGCTCTCAGCGGACGTTTCAGACCGATGAATTCATCTGAACTGTACAATCTTACAAAATCCCTTTATTCAAAGGCGATTTTCAATACCCTTTATCCTAAGTCGCTTCTTGACCAGGATTTCGACTGGATGCATGAGGCATTCCGGCTCGGCGTGACCCAGGACTACTATGCCTCTGTTGCCGGAAGTTCTGAAAAGGTGACATATTTTGCCAGCCTCGACCATTACAGGGAGAAAGGCACTCTGATAAATACGAACTATGCCAATACTACCGGCAGGGTGAACCTCGGTTTCCAGCTCGCGAAGAATCTCGACATGAATCTGAGGATGAACTACAGTGACAGCAGGAATCAGGGCACGTCAAGCTATGTCACTCTTGAGTCTGCATACAGGATGTCTCCGTGGGACAATCCGCACGATGTGAACACCGGAGAATATATGTACATCAACAGTGACAAGCGCCCTGACAACGGCGGTACATGGTATTCTCATGACAAGTTCGATATTTTCCACAATGAACTTTACAACTCGTCCAAGTCGGACGGCCATGAGTTCACTGCCGACCTGCAGCTTGTATGGAGAATCACCGACCATCTCAGCGTGCAGACTACAAACAGATACCAGGGCTCCGCCTCTATCTGGAAACTTGTCATAGACCCGCGTACTGCAAGCGCGTCATATCCAAAGGGAGTGATTTCCAAGACAGTAACCACAGGAAGAAGTTTTTCGACTTCCAATCTCCTGAAGTATTCCCGCACCTTCAATTCCGCACATAATTTCAATGTGCTTGCCGGCTATGAGTGGGGCAAGTGGAAGAATGACTACACTTCTGCACAGGGAGTTGACATGAAGAGCGGCCTTACGGTTCTGAATGCCTCGTCTGCGGACAGCGTGGGGGGCTACTGGGTCGAGGGAGAGGGCTGGTCTGTGTTCGGACAGGCGCAGTACAGCTATCTGGAAAAATATATCGTCTCTGCTTCGCTGAGGGCTGATGCAAATTCTGTTTTTGCGCCTAAGTCGAGGGTAGGCTATTTCCCGGCCGTCTCGGCGGCATGGCTCATGAGCCGGGAGGACTTCATGCAGAACCAGAATCTGGTGTCTTTCATGAAAATCAGGGCAAGCTACGGCGAGACCGGAAACTCAGGAATCGCCCCGTATTCTTATCTCGCGACATACAAGTCGGAGGCTGCGACCCAGTATCAGGGTGTAGTCGGCTCATTCCCTGAATCGCAGTCCAATCCTTACCTCCACTGGGAGAAGGCCAAGATGACCAACTTCGGTGTCGATGTCAATTTCAGAGACTTCCTTGAAATGAATCTCGACCTTTATCACATCGTGAACTCAGACTTGCTTATGGATGTGCCTACCGCACCGAGCACGGGCTTCTACAGCATGACTCAGAATACCGGTTCTATCCGAAATATGGGAGTGGAGTTCCAGCTCAATTCCGTGAATATCCGCAGGAAGGGCTTTGTCTGGAACACCGGCTTCAATATCGGTTTCAACAGGAACACTGTCATGGAGATTCCTGAAGGCAAGGATGTAATCCAGACCGTCGGAAGCAACAGTGCACGCCAGATTATCCGTCAGGGCGAATCCCTCTACAGCTGGTATATGCCTAAGTGGATGGGAGTGAACCCGGACAACGGTGACCCGCAGTGGGAGCATCTTGTCAAGGATGAGAACGGCAAAGTTGTCGGCACGGAGCTTACGAACAAATTCGATCCTGACAATGATTCCCAGATTGTCGGCTGTGCCTCGCCGCTTTTCAGCGGAGGACTTGTAAATACTTTCTCGTATATGGGAATTTCCCTGTCAGTCAATTTCAACTATGTAGTCGGCAACAAGATTTTCAATTTCACACGTACCACAATGGACTCCGACGGAGTCTATACCGACTACAACCAGATGTCGATAGACAACGGCCTCGGCTGGAGCCGCTGGAAAGAGCCGGGCGACATAGCGACGCATCCTAAGCCGGTCAGCGGAGGAAACAACAATGCCAACAGCATCAGCTCCCGCTATCTTGAGGACGGCAGCTTCCTCAGGCTCAAGAATGTGACACTCAGCTATTCCCTTCCCAAGAAAGTCCTTTCAAAAATGCGTATGCAGGACTTCAGGGTATTCGTTTCCGGCGACAACCTCTGGACTCTCTCCAGATTCTCCGGAATGGACCCTGAGGTAAGGCTGGAAAGTACCCAGTACGAACTGGCGGGAATGTACTCGATGAACTACCCGGTGGGCCGTGTCATAACCCTTGGTGTGAACTTCAAATTTTAGAATCAGCAATGAAAAAGATATTATTGGTACTGGGCGCAGCCCTTGTTATGTCCTCATGCAATCTTGACAAGTTCCCGTCCGATGCGGTTTCTTCCGAATCTATGTCCGACCCGGCCAACTCAGCCGTGGTGACGGACGGAACATACGCACTTTTCAAGGCCATACTCATGTATGACGGTACTGTCTATTCTGCGAACTCATACGTAAGGCATTATTTCCAGATGGCCGAGTTCAGGGGTGACAACATCTGTCTGTCGGACATGACTCCGGACCCTCTTTGCAACGCCACAAGGCTTTCCGATGTCTCCACTGAGGGCAATACAGGTTATTTCTGGTGGATAGCCTACAAGATAATCTTCAGCGCGAATTCCATGATAGAGGCTATCCATGAGGGGGATTCCGCAGTGTCTGACCATATTCTCGGAGAGAACTATTTCATACGTGCCGTAGCCCATCTGCATCTGCTTCAGATTTATGCAACGCCTTACACGCACGGGGCAGACAGGCCGGGAGTGGTGCTGCGCCAGTCCACGGACTGTTCTGTAACGGAAAGGGCCACTGTCGGCAAATGCTACGAGGCTGTCAGGGATGACCTGCTGAAAGCTGCAAGTCTTATGAAGGGCGGAAGCCGCAGGGGCAACAACGGCTATGTGTCATACGATGCCGCAATGGGACTCCTTTCGAGGGTATATCTCTACATGGGTGCCTATGATGATGTCATAACCACTGTAAATGAGCTTCTTGACGGTGCCGATCCTGCCGGAAAGCTGGATCCCGACTATGAGCACCTGTTCCAGTACTCCAAGGATTCCAAGGAAGTGCTCTGGTGCGTGGCCATGGTCAATTCGTCTTCTGACTGGACCGACCAGAAAGGTTCTATGGGCTCGATGTTCTATTCTCCTGACGCTCCGGGCGGTACCGGCTGGGGAGAGATTTACTACTCGCAGCCTTTGCAGGACCTGTTCAACAGGTATCCTCAGGATCTGAGATATGCTTCCATGGCGGAGCCGTATTACAAAGACCCGTCCAAGACAATGATTTACTGGCCTGTCGCCGACAACACCAACGATTTCCGCCTCAATTCCGTGGACAATTCTCCTGTGAAGGACGCTTCCGGCAACTGGACGGCAAAAGGGACGGACGGAAAATCCTACAAAGTGAAAGAGAGGATTGTGAACACCTATCCGGAGTATTATATCGACTACAACGGCACGGAGACTAAGGTGTCAGTTACGGAAAAATGTAACGTGAGGAGGACTTTCCCGCAGGTGATGATGAAAAAGTTCGCCAATATGGACGGACAGTCCAATGTCCTCAATTCCCCTATAATCATACGCTGGGGAGAGGTGATACTCAACAGGGCCGAGGCATTGGCCCATAAGGGAGATGTCAGCGGTGCTCTTGCCGATGTCAACGTCATAAGGTCGCGTGCCGGACTGACAGGCGAGGCTGCCATGACACAGGCGAATATGGCTGAGAGAGGCTATGCCGATGTGCTCGATGTCGTGCTCGACGAGAGGCGCATGGAGCTTTGCTTCGAGGGACACAGGCCTATTGACCAGAGCAGGAACAAAAAGGACATAGACCGCAGATATGGCGGAATGCAGCCGTGGGAAGTCGTGAAATATGATGACGTAAGGCTTCCTTACCTGATTCCTTTCGGTGAAATCTCAGTGAGCGGAATCCCTCAGAATCCAAGATAAGTACTAAACCTGACCGAATAATAATTATTAACTCTAAAAATCTGTAAAGATGAAAAAGACATTTATGTTCATGGCCAAGGCGTTCAGTGTCATAGCTGCGCTGGCATTTGTCTCATGCGAAAAGAAGCCGGTAAACAACGGCGGCAATGATGACGATGATGATGACAATTCGTTTGTTCCGGCTGTTACGATAGACGGCAATTTCTCAGACTGGAACAGTCTGGACTGCGCTGCCGCTGTCCTTCCTGACGGTGCAATGGATCTCTACACTGCAATCAAGACTTTCAAATTGAGCGGAGACGAGATGTATATCTATATATATGCGGAGTTCGACAAGTCCAAACTCGACATGACCGGCGAGTGGACGAATCCTGTCGACATCTACATCAACTCCGACAACAACGGAGAGACAGGAGGCATTTTCTATCTCTGGGATCCGCTCGGATATGAGTATTTCCTTGAGAACAATCTGCTTGCTTCAGGCGAGTTCTCTGACTGGAGCGAGACCATGTTTTTCAAGTTTACCGGCGAGGACGGAACCGATGTCTGGGCTGTTGATCCTCCGGCACGCCAGGAACTTTCATCTGCCAATCTCTGCAAGGCTGCCGGCAAGATCGAGGGAAATGTGGCGAAGTGGGAACTTTCGATTTTGCGTGCCCTGATACCTGGCCTCAAGAATACGATAAATGTCGGTATCATGGTACAGAGTCCGGAGTGGGTAAGAATAGGAAGCCTGCCTGTAGGACCTGTCGTCGAGGGTGAGGAAACCTATCTCGCTCCTTTGCAGTACACTCTTCCTGACGCTATCTGATATTTTTATGCTGACGGGCGTAAAAACTGAAGTTTTTATGTAATTTTGAAGGAGAGTTGCGGAGTCCGCTCTGCCGCTCTCCTTTTGGAAACAGACAGTATGTTATTTATATTCAGGAAATATTTGCGGTCTGCGATGAACCTCTGTCTTGCGGCGCTTTGCCTTGCTGTGGCCGGATGCGGACGGAACGAGGTCCTCGTGATTGGACTGGAGGAGGGTGAGGCGGTCTGGGGCGGCCGCATAAAGGACGGTTCCATGATGCCTTACGCGGACGGGTTTCATGCTTCATTGTACAGCAATTCTTCGAATCAGGTAAATCCGCTTCTTGTCACTTCATGCGGCAGGTACATCTGGAGCGAAACTCCATACGATTTCAGGATTGAGGGAGACAGGCTTGTCATATCCGCCGCATCTTCCGAGGTGATTTGCGGAAAGGCGGCAGAAGGCACTCTCGCATCTGCATTCCGGGAGGCTTCACACAGGTTCTTTCCGGCGGACGGAGTGCTTCCGCCTGAGGAATTCTTTGAAGTTCCTCAGTATAACACTTGGATCGAGCTGATGTATGACCAGAATCAGCAGGGAATCGTGGAGTATGCGGATGGTATCCTTGCAAACGGGCTTCCGGCAGGCATAATAATGATTGACGACACCTGGCAGTATGACTACGGCAAGTGGTCTTTCGCTCCGGAACGTTTTCCCGACCCGAAGGGCATGGTGGACAGGCTCCACTCCATGGGTTTCAAGGTGATGCTCTGGATTTGTCCGTTCGTCAGCATGGACCAGTATCAGATATGCAGGGAGATAAGGTCTTTCGGCGGTTTTGTACGTTCGTCAGACGGTGAGCCTTATCCTGTGAGATGGTGGAACGGCACTTCCGCTGTGCTGGATTTCTCCAATCCGGAGAGCATCGCATGGTTCGACAGACAGCTGAAAAGACTAATGGGCGATTACGGAATCGACGGATTCAAGTTCGATGCCGGAGATTTTGAATACTACCCCGAAGACGGATTGTACTATGGCGGAAAAATGTTTGGCTGCGACCAGTGTTCCCTGTTTGTCCGTCTTGCTGAGAAATATCCGTACAACGAGCTGCGCGCCGGCTGGCGGAATGCCGGAAAGGCGATAGTGCAGCGTCTGCACGACAAGGAGCATTCATGGGAGGATTTGCGCAAACTCATTCCCGAGATGTGCGCTGAGGGGCTTATGGGTTTCTCTTTCTGTTGTCCCGACATGGTGGGAGGCGGCAGTTTCGAGACTTTCCTCAACGGTGAAATCGACCATGAGCTGCTCGTACGTTCTGCGCAGTGCCATGCCCTGATGCCTATGATGCAGTTTTCGCTTGCGCCTTGGCGCGTCCTCGGCAAAGAGGAATATGCCGCAGTGCTGAAGGCCGTGGATGCACGCATGAAGATGCTGCCGGAGATCAAAAGGCTTGTCGGCAGGGCGGCAGAGACCGGAGGGCCTGTCGTGGCGCCGCTTGAATACTGGTTTCCTCATTGCGGATATTCGGATGTCACCGATGAGTTTATGCTTGGCGGAAACATATTGGTCGCCCCGATGCTTTCGCCAGGTACTTCAAGAAAGGTCGTCCTGCCTGCCGGGCAGTGGGTTTCCGATCTTGGTGAAGAAATGCAGGGCGGCACGGTTACAGTAGTAGATGTACCTTTGGACAGACTTCCATATTTTATAAAGAAATAGATTGAAATGAACAGAAACATTCTGATATTTATATTTGCGCTCGGCCTGGCCTGTTCCTGCAGCAAGGCTCCTGAGCAGCCGGGCGGCAACGGGACAGACGATACGGCTTTTGCCTATGATGTGACTTATCAGGAGGACGAGAGCAATTTCTGCAATCCCGAGCGCGGACTTTATACACCGTCGATCAGTTATTTCCGTAACGGCAAAAAGCCTTCTCCGTTGAACGTCACGGGACTCAGGAATTTCAGGCAGAGCGGAAAGACACTGACGCTTACCGAATTCTATGTGCATGACTATGTTGACAGGGAGTTCGATGAAGAGGTCCTTTCTTTCGTGCGCGACTGTTTTTCAAAATTGCGCGAAGCCGGACTTAAGGCAATAGTGCGGTTCGCATATTCCGACGGCTATGACGAGTCGGACCATCCGTGGGATGCCGACTGCAACCTGACTCTCAGGCATGTGGCCCAGCTCAAGCCGATTTTCCATGAGTACGGCGACGTTATATATGTAGTGCAGTATGGCTTTGTCGGTTCATGGGGCGAGGGTTACTATACTGACAATTACGGAATGAACCCGAAGACGGACGAGGACTATCTGTCACGCCGCACGCTGATGAAAGCCTTGCTTGATGCTGTTCCCGTGAACCGTCAGGTGGCCGTAAGGTATCCATTGTACAAGCGCGGCATACTCGGTATGTCCCTGGCTGATACGATAACCGCCGCTACGGCTTTCGGCACTTCCGACATTGCGAGAGTCGCTGCATTCAATGACTGTTTCGTGTCGAGTGCCAATGATGTGGGAACATACAACGCCTCAGGAGACAGGAATATGTGGGCCATTGAAACCAATTATGTCAGCATGGGCGGTGAAACCTGTGCCGTCAAGACAGCGTACTGCAACTGTGACAACACATACGACAATCTTGTCAAGTTTCACTGGACATATCTCAATGATGCCTACCACAGGGGAGTCATGAACCAGTGGACTTCCGAAGGCTGCTTCGAGGACATCAAAAAGCGTCTCGGCTATAGGTTTGTCCTGAAAGGAGCTGCCTTTGACGGCGATTTCAAGGCTTCCGGCAAATTCACTGTCAAGCTGCATATCGACAATGTCGGCTTTGCCTCTCTTATCAATGAACGTCCGATGGAGTGGGTTATAGTAAATTCTTCGGATGCTTCTGAAAAATATTTTATATCTTCGCCGAAAGATCCGAGGGAGTGGAAAGGAAGCCGCGAATGGATATACGAGGAGACTTTCACCCTGCCTGCAGGACTCAAAAAAGGTGTTGAATATAAGATCTGCCTGAATCTTCCCGATGCTGCCGACGTGCTTCGCGGCAATCCTGATTTCAGTGTCAGGTTTGCCAATACCGGTGTCTGGGATGAGAAGACGGGCTACAATGTTTTGCATATAAAGAAAGCTGAGTGATATGGATAGAAAGGCGAGACTGGCATCTCTGGATGTGCTGAGGGGGCTGGACCTGTTCCTGCTTCTGGCAGTCGGGCCTGTGGTGCATACTCTGGTCTGGACTGCGGACGGAGGCACGCTGGAGTTTGTGCGCGGACAGGTCGAACATGCGGACTGGCAGGGCTTTGTGCTGTGGGATATCATCATGCCTCTTTTCATGTTCATGTCAGGCGTGACTATCCCTTTCTCGATGTCACGGTACAAAAGCGGCGGACGTCCGGACAGGAAGTTCTGGCAGAGGCTGCTGAAGCGTTTCGTTCTTCTGTTTTTTCTCGGCTGGATTGTGCAGGGCAATCTGCTGGATTTCGACCCCAAGGTCTTTCATCCTTTTGCCAATACACTGCAGGCGATTGCCGTAGGGTATGCGGCTTCGGCCATTCTGTTTGTATATCTGGACAGAAAATGGCAGATTGGTGTGCTCGGGCTTCTGGCCGCTGCATATTTTGCCGCATTCGTGGGCACGGGAATGAATCTCGACCCTCAGACGAATGTCGCAATGCTTGTGGACAAGGCCGTGCTCGGAATGCACCGCGACGGTGTTGTCTTTGCAGCTGACGGAACCTGGTCGTATGACTGGAATTATCAGTACACGTGGATATTGAGCAGTCTGAATTTCATCGTTACCGTGATGCTCGGCTGTTTTGCCGGACAGATTATGAAGGAGGGGGACGGAAAGGCCACTTCAAGAAAGGCCGGCATTCTTTTAGTGACAGGTGCCGCTCTGATTGCCGCCGGGCTTGCCGTCAATCCGTTCTTCCCGATAGTCAAGAAAATATGGAGCACTTCCATGACATTGTATTCCGGCGGAATCTGCTTTGTACTGATGTCTGCGGTATATTATGTTGTCGATGTCAGAGGCTGGTCACGTGGGCTTGAATGGACGAAATATTATGGCATGAACTCGATTGCCGCATATTTTATCGGTGAGACCGTTGTGTTCAGTTCTGTGTCGGCTTCCTTTATGCACGGAACGGAGCAGTGGCTTGGCATATATTATCCTGTATTGCTCAGTGCCGCCAATGTCACTATATTGTTCATGATACTGAGAACTATGTATAAGTCCGGCATTTTTATCAGGATATGATACGGAAAACGATTGCATTTATGGCTGCGGCCCTGTTTGTGTGCGCCTGCGGAGGCGGCTCTGCCGCTCCGGAAGTGGAGATTCCTGCCTTTGATGTCCCTTGGGAGGACGGGCCAGGATTCCGTATGGAGCGTAAGGCTTTCAGAAAATTTGCCGGAGAGATTGCCGGTCTGGATGCGGCTGATGCAGGCGCTCTGATTGAACGCTCTATTTCTGTCGCTGACAGCATTTCTGTTGCGGAGGGAGATCCGTGGACTGTCGAGGAGTTTTCGCACATGCTTGCAGGGGCATTTTTCGATGCAGATGCTCCATATTGCAACGATTTCTTGTATTCTCTTGTGATTGACCGCATGCAGAAATGCGTCATGCTGACTTCGCTGCACCGGCGCCTGATTGATTTCAGAAAAAGAATCATCGCTATGGGCAGCCCCGGTACGGCTTTTCCTGTGGAATTTTGCACAGACAGGCCGCTGATTGTGTTTCTGAGGGCGGAAGATTGCGAGGCCTGCCGCAAGATAGAGGCAGAACTGGAAAGTTCGCGAAGCCTTGCCGAGGCGGTTGATGCCGGGCTTGTGGCTGTGGAGACTCTGGCTATGGCCCGGGATGACTATGACTTGATGCAGAAGTTCGATCCGCGTTTTGTGCCTTCGCTGTATCTGCTTGACAAAAACGGTATGGTCCTGCTCAAAGGCTGCGGTGACGTGAAGACTCTGCTCGGGAGTGAAGAATATAAGACATTGATCAAATAATATTATATTATGAAAAAGATTGTTTTTTCCTTTTTTATTGTTTTGGCGGCACTCTGTTCGTGTTCAAGGACAGTGAAAGTGCTGACCGTGGACGTTCCTGCACGTCCTGCCGGCCAGGAGAGCGTAATCGGTCTTACTGCAGATCCGATTGATACTGTGCGCATAGGTTTCATAGGGCTCGGCATGAGGGGCAGCGGTGCAATCTGGAGATATGTCTATATGCCGGGTGTGCGCATTGCCGCCTTGTGCGACGTGGAGCCTGACAGGGTGAAGAAAAATCAGGAACTCGTTGCCTCCAAAGGCCTTCCCTATGCTGCGGAGTATTCTGGTTCAGAGGATGTGTGGATGCAGCTCTGTGACAGGGACGACATAGATCTCGTCTATATCTGCACAGACTGGGCTTCTCATGCGAAGATTGCCAAATATGCTATGGAGCATGGCAAGCATGTTGCCATCGAGGTGCCTGCGGCTACAAGCCTGGAAGAAATCTGGGATCTTGTCAACACATCTGAGCGTACACGCAAGCATTGCATGATGCTGGAGAACTGTGTCTATGACTTCTTTGAGATGAGTACGCTTGCCATGGCACAGGCCGGAGTTTTCGGAGAGGTCATCCATGTCGAGGGGGCATATCACCACTGTCTCGACCCGTTCTGGGGCGAGTACTGGCACAGCTGGCGTCTGGAGTTCAACAAGAACCACCGCGGCGACGTTTATCCTACACACGGCATAGGCCCTGTCTGTCAGGTGCTCGGAATACACAGGGGCGACAGACTCAGGACGCTTGTTTCTGTCGACACACGCGTGTTCAACGGCCCTAAGGTATACAAGAGGCATTCCGGTTCGGAAGCTGCCGATTTTCAGAATGCAGACCAGACCAACACTATAATCCGCACTGAAAACGGAAAGACTGTCCTGATTCAGCACGATGTCCTCACTCCTCGTCCGTACGACCGTCTCTATCAGGTTGTCGGAACTGACGGCTATGCAGGTAAATATCCTGTGCAGCAGTATTGTCTGCGCGAGAGTGCCGGCACGGACAACGGCAGCAGCTATGATGCTCTCGACCGTGAGAAGGTATATACTGGAGCTGAGCTTGCTGAACTGCAGGCCGAGTATCCAAGCCCTATTCTTACTCCTGAGCTTGCGGAGACTGCCAAAGCTGTAGGCGGACACGGAGGAATGGACTTCATCATGGATTACCGTCTGATATACTGTCTGCGCAACGGTCTTCCGTTAGACATGGATGTTTATGACCTTGCGGAGTGGTGCTGTATCGGTGAGCTTTCAAGGCTTTCTCTGGAGAATGGCTGTGCTCCTGTAGAGGTTCCGGACTTCACTCGCGGTGAGTGGAACCGTCTCGACGGCTTCTCCTACGCATTCTGATAGTGCAGGACGGGTGAAAGTCAAGTCTTTGACTGATAATATTATACATAATGACGGGTGCCCAAAATACGGCACCCGTCATTATGTAATTTCCAGTTCTATAGCGACTTGACCTCCACCTTTTATATTTTTTGCCGAGAGTAAATCAAAAATTGCTACCTTAGCGAAGTTTTTCAGATTTTGTTTCAGATGAGAAGATTTTCCTTGTTCATGATCTTTCTTTCGGTGTCCGCAGCCCTTTTTCTCATGGGAGAGGCCGGCGCTGTCACCTCCGTAACGCCTCAGCAGGAATATATAGCCAAATATTCAAGGATAGCGGTAGAAGAAATGTACCGCAGCGGCGTGCCTGCAAGCATCACCCTTGCACAAGGGCTTTTGGAGTCCGGATACGGACGGTCGGAACTTGCCGTAAAGGCCAACAACCACTTCGGCATAAAGTGCCACGACTGGAAGGGACCTTCGGTCAGCTATGACGATGACCGCAAAGGGGAGTGTTTCCGCAAATACGAGCATGCCTCCGCTTCATTCATGGACCATTCGGACTTTCTGCGCTACCGCGACAGATACAAGTTCCTTTTCGATTTGCCTGTCATTGACTACAAAGGTTGGGCGTACGGACTGAAAAAGGCCGGATATGCCACTGATCCGGCATATCCCGCCAAACTGATACGCCTGATAGAGGAAAACAAACTTTATGAATATGACACATTGTCTGCTGACTGGCTTTCGGAAACGGACGGGGCTTCTGATTCCGAAAATGATGTCCGCGTGTCAAGGAGGGAAAGGAGAACTGCAAGGAAGCATGACAAGGGCAGCGGCAAGACTCAGGAGAATGTCTCGTTGCCGCAGTCTCCGTCCCGGATAGAGCAGCCGCAGCCTCTCACTGAGAAGCAGAAAGAGATTTTCCGTTTCGCCCTTTCGCGTCAGATGTACTCCCAGAACGGTGTTCCGTTTTTGTATGCCTCGGAGGGAGAGACATATTCAAGCATAGCGAAATGCTACGGACTGTTCCTGCGCGAGATACTGAAATTCAATGACCTTGATGCCGATACCCGGCTCCTTCCCGGAACAGTGGTATATCTCCAGGCCAAGAAAAAGGAAGCTCCGGCCGGACTGGACAAATATGTGGTCGAGGGAGACGGAAATCTGCGTGACATAGCCCAGAGGTTTGCCGTAAGGCTGGAATCAATCTGCAAGATGAACGGATGGGCACCGGATTATGTTCCTGGTGACGGTGAAGTTGTTGTGTTGAGGAAAAGCAGGAAGTAAAAAGATGAGTACGAAGTTGAAAATATCCATAGGCGTCGCATGTGCCTTTGTCATTGTGCTTGCGGCAGGCGGATTCTTCGCCGGACGTTATTATATTGACAATAAATGTCCGAATTTCTCAAAGGACTATGTGCTCTATGTCTATCCGGACATGACTGCGGATGAGGTCATGGATTCGCTTGATGCCGGAGCCGGGACATTGCGCAGGAAGAGCCTTGAACGGTGTTTCGGCAAAATGGAGGCAGTTGAGTCCATAAAACCGGGCCGCTACGTCATTGAACCTTCGGCCACAAGCATATATGTGGCGCGTATGCTGGTGTTCGGCTGGCAGACTCCGCAGAATCTGACCCTGTCAGGGACAATCCGGACAAAAGGGACTATAGCCAAGAAAATATCGCTCCAGATGATGACGGATTCGGCTTCTGTGGCGGCTGCACTTGACGATGCGGACTTCCTTGCCGGATATGGCTTCACTCCTGAGAATGTATTTGCGCTGATTCTTCCGGATACATACCAGATGTGGTGGACTGCTTCTGTCGGGGACATTTTTGGCAGGTTCAAAAAGGAATACGATGCTTTCTGGACTCCGGAGCGCATCTCAAAGGCGGAGAAGTTGGGACTGAGCCGCATGGAAGTATCGACGATGGCTTCGATTGTCAGCGGAGAGACTCTGAAAGCCGCTGAGTATCCTGTCATTGCCGGTGTCTATCTTAACCGCTGGCGCAAAGGAATGAAACTTCAGGCTGACCCTACGGTGTGCTTCTGCCATGACTACAAGCTCGACCGCGTGCTGAAAAAACACCTCACGATTGATTCTCCGTACAACACATACAAATATGCAGGTCTTCCTCCGGCTCCGATAAACGTGCCTTCAAAAGCCTGCATCGATGCTGTCCTCAATCCGGATACTCACGGCTACATCTATTTCTGTGCAAGTCCGGCCTTTGACGGAACCCACCGCTTTGCCGTAACCTATGGCGAGCATCTTAAAAATGCACGTGAGTTCCAGCGCGAACTGACTCTCCGCCGCAAAACCAAGAAATAATCCCTCTGAAGGCCATTAATTATGAAGATTGGAACTTTTGCAGATACTATCGTGGGCCGATAAATCGGTCTCCATTGAAATGAATCATATGGTCGGGAGTGTCAGCAATCCATACTTCTGTCTCCCACGCTACGTCTGTAACGTGTTTTTTGAACTCTTTTGCATTCGGGAAAGCTGTTACATATACTATTCCGTACGGGCAATCCTTTGTAAATTCTTCAAGCTCAACTATTCTCTTTGCAGAAACTGGGCCATGAGATGTTACTGCCTCTATAAGGAATAGCCAGCCCTGTGCATCATCGCTGATGATAATATCCGGGAGCTTTGAATGTTCGGAAATTATTAGAGACAATGCTTCCAGTCCTTCCTTATCTACATATAAATCTTTATCTTCGGTGTCGCCAATATAAAGAAGTTTGCTGCCAGGTGCAAAACGTGGAGCAAATTCATTGATTACAGCAGCCTGTACTTCATTATGTTCGCCAGGGGAGAGGCCGTATTCAACTCCGTTAATTGTCAATGGGATTCTATTGAAATCTCTGTCTGCCATATATTTCTTATGAATAACAATATAGGCGGCAGCGAATCCATCTACTTCTTTATTCCATTCAGGAGTATTGTATGCTTTAACTACGTTTAGTGCTTCATCCGTCAATGCGTAGTGAGCGTTGGGACTGTTTACCGGAAGATTAGGGTTGTCAGGATTATAACTGGCCACTCCTGCCTGTACAAACTGATGCAGTACTTGTCTTCTGAATGTTTCGCGTGTATTAGGCGCATAAGGAGAATCGGACTTGTAGTTCTCATTGACAAAAGCCATTATTTCCTTTGTTATGCGCATACTTTTCTTTGTGGCATATTTCCAATCGTCGTTTTCCTTGATGTTGCAAAGAGCCAGCAGCGTTAATGCAGAAAGCTCATTTTGTTGTGCGGCAGGCAAACCCATTGCTTTCAGTATATCTTGTGCCTGAGAAATCTTTCCCATAGTTTATATGTTAAAATAATTCATAACCAATTCGTTGATATAATCTATTGAATAATTGTTATTCAAGATTATTTGCTTGCCAATCTCACGTATTGTTTCGATAGGGGGGAGAGGCATTGCACGCAGTTCGGTGGCGCTTACGTTAATGTTTCCATTGAATGTTCGGAAATATGTATCAAAAATTTCGCTGTTAAGCAATGCCGTAAGTCCTATTGTCTCGTCCCGTCTTAAGTGTCCTTTAGGACGATATATGTAATTCAGTTTGTTTTCTATGCCTATATACTTATATTTTGCCATGTTACCGAAATAAGGAGCAGCAATCAATCTGCTGCTGTCATCTTTGGAACTCATTCTGCGCAAAAGGATGTAGTTTTTATTGGGCAATAAAGTATGCATCGATTCAGGAGTGACTTTTATGTATTGTCCTTTGCCTTTTTTATTTACAGGATGATCTGCCAGCATTTTTACAACATTGTGCATCCAATATAACGGGACAGTATCCGGAGTCTCATCTGATATTATGTAATCGTAGCTTCGGAATGCGACAACTGGACCTGTGGAAATCTGGATGTCGTATTTTCCCATATTTCCGTTCCAAGAACGGAACAGTTCCAGTATTGTGTCGTCCCTGCTGTCAACAGGAAGAAAAATGACTTTATCATGTGTCTCTATGTCAAGTATGTCTGTTTCCATGTATTCTTTTACGAAAGAGTTGCTCAAATCTTTGCTTCCTTCGCTATGTGATATGATGATTCGATCATTGTTGCTGTGTGCGAAACGTGTAATCACCAATTCCTGCAATACATTATCTTTTGCAAAAGTATCTTTTCTGGTATTGAACAGATGTACAAAACAAAGTTTGATATTACTGAGCAGATAATCTCTGAATGACTGAAAGTATCTTCCTGAGGCAAAACTGCGTGGCGTAATGAATATCATTTGTCCCTTGGCATCAAGCATCTTTGTACAGATAGCCATAAACAATGCGTATATATTTGTCTGGCCATCTATAATACTTGCGCAGCATTGGGCTCTGGCATCGTCTTTTGCCAACTTGAAATATGGTGGATTCGAGATGATGTAATCGTACAAAACGACATTGTCGTTGAAAAGAGTACTGCCTGTAATGTATGTATGATTAACAAGGATGAAATCTTCCCGACGGATTTTGTATTCTAATTGAACATTATTTACAGAATTTACAGACATCCACTTCTTTAGATAAGAAAGCACGATTTCAGTATATGGCATCAGGGCTGCATCATTATCATATAAATCAAGAGCTATCATCTTGACAATGCCATTATTACTTACAATGTATTCTATGATAGAGCAAGAAAGAATTGCACTCCCGCACCCTGGATCCAGAACTCTGATGATTTCGTTTCCGGCCGAAGATGCGAGAGAACCCATAAATTGAGATATTGTAAGCGGAGTAAAAAACTGTCCTTTATCTCTTTTGTCTTTTTGAACGGAATATGTCGCATAAGCGTTGCCAACCCGTTCTGCAAACTGAGACGGCATCTCTCCCTCAAATGGCAATATGTCTATATTCCTACTCATGTATCTACAAAAATAATTATAATATGCGCGATTGTAAAACACATTTTATAAAATATTGAAATATTTACAATAGATGTTCATACTTCTTTATAAAATAAAAGGATGCTTAAATATAATAAAAAGTTCAGTCCGTGGGCAGCTTTAATGTTGGTCCAGTCAGCCGACAGGTTCCAGTGCCGGCAGTATGACCGGGGCGTTGTACCGTGTGCTCTGAAGGAACATACAATAATAGATCGGAAGATATGTAACACCTTTCTTTTTGAACACTTTTCGTTCATTGGAGAATACTATTGCCCTGTCTATGCCGCAATCCGGCGTTTCAAGGAATTTCGTGAGGGCACTGTGCTGAGTATAGTCCTTGCCGGATTTCACTTCGATAGGCAGAGCTTTCAGACTGTCATAGTCATCTATCAGAAAATCAACCTCTCCCTTTTGCTTGTTGTCGTAGTAGTGCAGCCTGAATCCGTGTGCCGCAAGTTCCTGGGCAACAGCAGACTCATATACCGTGCCGAGATTAATGCTTCTGATGTCTTGCAGCACTGCGTTTACATTTAGTTCATAAAGCAGATTTGTAAGCAGTCCCACATCGTTGAGATACAATTTCACCAGACGTTTCTGCTCCGACTCTGCCAAAGGGAAACGCGGGTTGCTGACGGCTGACACTTCAAGTGCGACTCCGGAATTTGTAAGGTACTCGAATTCATTGGCATAGTCAGAGAATGATTTCCATTTTCTGTCCTCAATGTCTTTGTACACAATCCGTTTCTTTTTATTCTCCAAGTTGCTGGGGATAAGGTCATATATCTTGCGGATTACCAGTCTGTGGTCTCTGTCGTACTGCGATGCATCTATGCGGTACAGATTGTGAATGTCTTTCTGCGTTTGTCTTACACGGGTTATATTCCTGTCGTCCAGATACCTGTTTACAGCCTCCGGCAGACCTCCCACGAGCAGATAATACTGAAACCGTTTCAGCAGAATGCTATGGGTACTTTCTTCCAGTTCCTCCTCGCGGAGATAATAGGCTCTGATGTTTTCAATCCATTCTTTGCTGATTCCTGTCGCCCACAGAAACTCCTCAAAATCGAGTGGATACATCTGCTTTATAGTCACGCTCCCAAGGGGGACAGACGGAGTTTCCGCCAATGCAATGCCCAGCTGTGAACCGCTTGCAATGAATTTGTACCTGGATTCCTGATTGAGAAATTTCAGCATAGTCATCAGGTGGGGATAACTTTGAATCTCATCCAGAAATATCAATGTGTCTGATTTGTCTCCCAACGGTTCAGGATAATAATTGGAAAGCCGCATATAGAGGTCGCCGGTGGTATGTACATCTGCAAATACCCGTTCGCCCTCTTTGTCCTCTTTCAGGTTGATTTCCACGAAATGAGGAAACAGTTTCTTTCCCACATGACGGATAAGATACGATTTTCCGATTTGTCTTGCCCCGTTTACAAGAAGTATCTTGTCGGGTTCTTCGGTCAGGAAGTGCTCTAAATATGCGGTTAATTTACGCTCAAGCATTTTTTTCTGTTTGATTTGTCAGTGCGAATTTAGGCAATTCCCGCTACTCCGCCAAATGTAAACTCCACTTATTCCATTTTTGGAAGCATGATTTTTGCCATTTATTCTATTTTTTAACGGATAAAATCGTCCACTTATTCCGTTTTGGGGCAAAATCTTATATCAGTACCCTGTGGTAGTGCGGGCCGAAACGCTCGAAGGCAGCCTTCTCAAGCTCCTCACGGTGGTCCGGATGTGCGATGCTTGTCAGAAGCCTTGCCCTTTCCTGCATGGATCTTCCGTAAAGGTCCACAGTACCGAACTCAGTCACGACATAATGCACGTGCGACCTTGTCGTAACCACTCCGCCTCCCTCTATGATTGTCGGAGCAATCTTGCTGCCTCCCTTGTTCGTGCATGACGGCATGGCTATGATCGCCTTTCCTCCCTTGGAGAGCGAAGCCCCGTACACGAAATCTATCTGTCCGCCTACTCCCGAATAGAACCTGGTGCCGATTGAATCGGCGCACACCTGGCCGGTGAGGTCAATCTGTACAGCCGAGTTTATTGCCGTCATCTTCGGATTCTGCGACATGATATACGGATCATTGGTATATCCCACATCCATCATCGATACCATAGGGTTGTCATCTATGAAATCATAGACCTTCTGCGAACCCATGAGGAAGGTGGACACGAGCTTGCCTTTGTCCGTTACCTTGTTGGAGCCGTCTATTACACCTTTCTCCACAAGCGAAAGAACTCCGTCTGCAAACATCTCCGTATGTATTCCCAAGTGTCTGTGGCCACCGAGCTGGGCCAGAACTGCATTCGGAATCGCTCCGATACCCATCTGCAGACAGGCTCCGTCCTCAATCAGGGCGGCACATTGCTTTCCGATTGCAATCTCCGTCTCGTTCGGCTCGCTGAAATGCGCAGGTTCGAGAGGCGTGTCGCCCTCCACGAAAATGTCGATCAGGTCCATTGGAATCATCGCCTGCCCCCATGCCCTCGGAACATTTCTGTTCACGACGGCTATCACCGTCTCCGCACATTCTATCGCCGCGAGAGTCGCGTCGACAGAAGTGCCGAGGGACACGAAGCCGTGCTTGTCGGGCGGACATACCTGTATCATCGCCACATCGCATTTCAGTGCCCCGCACCTGTAAAGCCTCTGGGTCTCGCTCAGAAACACGGGAATGTAGTCGGCGTAGCCGCTCTGGACTCCCTTGCGGACATTCGCCCCGATGAAAAATCCCTGGTGGAAAAATATTCCGTCGAACTTGCTGTCAGCGTATGGAGCAGGCCCTTCAGTATGGAGATGATGGATATAGACATCATGCAGTTCCCCTCTTTCTCCTCTTGCGCAGAGGGCGTCGATAAGAAGTCTCGGCGCGCTCGCGACGCTGCTCAAATGTACATGGTCTCCCGATTTTACGACCTTTACGGCTTCTTCCGCCGTAGTATAGTGTATTTCTTTTAGCATATAATATGTGATTGAAACCCCAAAGATAGGACTTTTCCTCATAAACTGTTTGAATGATTGGCATTATAAATGATTTCCGTAAGTGTTTTTTCGTGAATTTTTGAAAAAATCAAACAGTTTCTTAATTTTGCCGGGCTTTCCGGAAGCGCGGCCTTTCATTCAGGCGCAGAACATATTCCGGACAGCCGACAAATACAATCCATATGCACACAAGACAGGAAAAACTCGAAGCATTCGGACGGATTCTCGACATACTCGACGAACTTCGCGAGAAATGCCCGTGGGACCGCAAACAGACCAATGAGTCCCTGCGTCCACAGACTATAGAAGAAACATACGAACTTAGCGATGCCATTCTCAAAGGCGAGGAACACGAACTCTCGAAAGAATTGGGCGACGTGCTTCTCCACGTACTTTTCTATGCCAAGATAGGCGAGGAAAAAAGAAGCTTCGACATAGTTGACGTAATCAGTTTCCTCTGCGACAAGCTGATTTACCGTCATCCCCATGTGTTTTCCACCTCTGAAGTGAGCAGTTCAGAAGATGTGGTGAAACAGTGGGAAATGCTCAAGACAAAGGAAAAAGACGGAAACAAACGTGTGCTCTCCGGTGTTCCTGATACCCTTCCTCCGCTTCTCAAAGCATACAGAATGCAGGACAAGGCGCGCGGAGTCGGATTTGACTGGGAGAACAAAGAACAGGTCTGGGACAAGGTAAAGGAAGAAATGGGCGAGTACCAGGCCGAACTGGATGCTATGGCGGCAGCTCGGACTGACGCTGACAAAGAGGCCGCGTACAGCCGTGCCGAGGAAGAACTGGGAGATTATCTCTTTGCGGTCGTGAATGCTGCAAGGCTTTACGGACTGAATCCTGACACTGCCCTTGAACGTACATGTGCGAAATTCAAAAGACGCTTCACCTATCTGGAGGAACATACCATACGCCAGGGACGCAATCTCAAGGATATGACTCTGGCCGAAATGGATGCAATCTGGGACGAAGCCAAAGCAAAGGGACTTTAATATGGATGTACCTTCGTGGCAGGAAAGGACCGCCATGCTGGTGGGGGAGGGAATGCTCGGGCATTTCCGCAGCAGCACTGTGGCCGTTATCGGAGTCGGAGGCGTAGGGGGCTATGCCGCAGAAATGATCGCCCGTGCAGGCATCGGCCGCATGATTGTCCTTGACAGCGATGATGTTTCCGTGTCCAACAAGAACCGCCAGCTTCTTGCCCTTGATTCAACTGTCGGCCGTCCCAAGTGCGGAGTGCTGGCCGACAGGCTGCGGGACATAAATCCGGAGCTTGACCTGACAGTCATAGATGCCTATCTCGAACCTGGCAATATCGACGTACTTCTGGGCGGCCATAAGATTGATTTCCTTGTGGATGCGATAGATACGCTTGCTCCGAAGCTGGCCCTGATAAAATATTGTATGGACAAGGGTATTCCGCTCGTGTCTTCTATGGGGGCCGGAGCAAAGTTCGATGCCACAAAAGTACGCCTTGCAGACATATCCAAATCTTTCAATTGTCCGCTGGCATATATCGTGCGCAAACGGCTCAGGCATCTCGGCATAAGCAAAGGATTCAAGGCCGTGTTTTCGGAGGAACTGCCTGAGAAGAAATCAATCGTTCCATGCGAGGACAGGAACAAAAAATCGCAGGTCGGCACGGTCTCATATATACCTGCTGTTTTCGGTTGTGTGTGCGCCCAGGCTGCAATTCAGCATCTTATGGCCGGCATGAACGGAAATTAAATCTTTTTTCGTATTTTTGCACCTTTGGAGCCGTCCGTTTTTTTGAAAAATCCGTAAACGGTTTCAGCGGGGGCGTGAACTGCGGTTCCCGGACAGATGCAGAGTCCTCAAGCCGTGGACGCTTGACAGATGAAATAAAAACAGATAATATTATATGGCAGAAAATTCGCTTTTGGAGAAGGTCTTGGGCCTAAGGGACAAATTCGAGTCGCTCCAGGCTCAGCTTTCAGATCCTGACGTGATCTCCGACATGAAGAAATTCGTGCAGCTCAACAAGGAATACAAGGAGCTTGCTCCGATTATTGAGGCCGGTAACGAATACCGCAAACTGGTAGAGGAGTATGATATGGCCAAGGACATCCTTGCAAACGAAAAGGACGAGGATCTCAGGGAAATGGCAAAGGAAGAGATTGCGGAAATCGAGCCTAAGCTTCCTGAGATGGAGCAGAACATAAGACTTCTTCTCATACCTGCCGACCCTCAGGACAGCAAAAACGCCATTTTGGAAATCCGCGGAGGCTCAGGAGGAGACGAAGCCGCAATATTTGCCGGCGACCTGTTCCGCATGTACTCCAAATATTTCGAGCGCAGGGGCTGGAAATGCGAGGTTACAGGCCAGTCAGAGGGTGCTGCAGGAGGTTTCAAGGAAATCATTCTCAAAGTCAGCGGCGACGGAGTCTATGGAGTGCTCAAATATGAGTCGGGCGTCCATCGCGTTCAGAGGGTTCCGCAGACTGAGACGCAGGGACGCGTCCATACTTCTGCCGCTTCCGTTGCAGTTCTTCCCGAGGCTGATGAATTCGACATTGAATTGAACATGAATGATATACGCAAGGATACATTCTGCTCGTCAGGTCCTGGAGGACAGTCTGTGAACACCACTTATTCGGCTATCCGTCTTACGCATATCCCGTCCGGAATCGTGGTGCAGTGCCAGGACGAGAAATCCCAGCTGAAGAACTTCGACAAAGCTCTTGCCGAGCTGCGCACGCGCCTTTACAATATGGAATATGAGAAATATCTCAACGAGATTTCCGCAAAGAGGAAGACAATGGTCTCAACGGGCGACCGTTCTGCGAAAATCCGTACCTACAACTATCCGCAGTCGCGTGTGACCGACCACCGCATCAACTATACGATGTACAACCTGCCTGTATTTATGGACGGCGACATCCAGGATGTGCTCGACCAGCTGCAGATTGCCGAGAATGCGGAGCGCCTGAAAGCAGCCGAATAGACATGCAGAAAATAAAAAATCCTTATATCGGACTTGAAGGGCAGGGCTACAATTGCTTTGCCTGCTGTCCAGACAATCCATGCGGCCTGAAGATGGAGTTCTATGAGGACGGTGAGGAGCTTGTGTGCCTGTGGAACGCCTCTGACAATTATCAGGGCTGGCTTAAGACTCTGCACGGAGGGATTCAGGCGACGCTTATGGATGAGCTGGGCGGATGGATTGTGAACCGTAAGCTCCAGACTTCCGGCATGACGGTGAACCTTTCCATGAAATACAGGAATCCTGTTCCTACAGGTAAGGACGTGCAGATTGAGATACGCGGAAGAATCAGGGAAATGAAACGCAATTTTGCCGTTATCGAAGCCTCCCTCTCCCATGAGGGCAAAATATGCTCAACCTGCGAGATGACATATTTTTGCTTTCCCCGGGACAAGGCGCGCAGCGATTTCTTTTTTACCGGCTGCGAATTGGAGGAGGAATAGGCCTGCGGCAGGTTATTCGATAGGTTCGAGAAGCGGACTCTGGTCAGTGAAATGGCTCAGTACGATGTCCGTATATGTTTTGGTTACAGGAAGCGGAGGTATCGACTCGTTGTCGAGATCGAGGACATAGCCTTCGCTTTCTTTGTGCAGCAGCCTTACCTTCTTGATATTCACTATATATTTGCGGTTGCAGCGCACAAGGTCGCTTCCTTTGAAACTTTCTTCTACGGTCTTAAGCCTGCATCTTAGCATATACTGTTTCAGTTCTCCGCGGCTGTCGGTGTACCATACCTTTATATAATTGTCGTCGGACTCTATGTAATACAGGTTTTCCGGGCTGAGCGACAGTTTCAGCGAACCGCTGTTGTCGAAAAGTGTTATTTTCTTAAGCGGTGTGTCCTCTTTCTGGATTTCGTCCGTGACGATGTTTTCATAGCTCATCAGGCTTATCGTCTTGTTCTTGTCTATTATGGCGAAGTACATGGCGGCAATGATGTACGGTATGCCGAGTGCGATTGTTCCGTAAAGGAAAGCCTTGCAGAAAGTTGTCAATACATTGTTTTGTCCCGGTGAGACGACATTTACCGTAAGCCATGTATAGAAGCCGCAAAGCAGTGCGATTTCGGCAATGCACCAGAGTACATAGAGCCAGTATGGCATGCTGAAATATTTCTTTGATTTGTACATCAGGACCCGGCTGGCAATGAGAAGCAGTATCGATACTGAGCAGAAGACAAGCGTAAGGATAGCCATCAGTGAGTTTCCCAGTCCGAACCATGCCGTGTTCGAGAAAGGAATGTATATATTCAGGAAAACAAGTGCGAACAGTACAGAAAATGTTACTGTACCCGTAAGCTGGTATTTTCCGAGCAGGTAGCCTGGCAATTTTGCTCTTAAGGACATCTGTTTTGAGTTTTAGCACATGCAAATGTAGGAAATTTTGCCACAAATACAAAAAACTCACCACGTATTGACCGTTCGGGGAGATTTTCCGCCAATTAAAATATCCGCTCGCCACATTAATTTTCTTGTGATTCCGCCCGACTTTAATTTTGCGCCCGACGAATTACGTTTTACAATTACTTTAGTGTATATGAAAATTGCAGGAACGGGAAGCGTGCTTCCCAAAAAAGTGGTTACAAATGATATGCTGTCTGAATTCCTTGACACGAGCGACGAGTGGATCACCACGAGGACCGGAGTCAAGACAAGGCATGTGATTTCAGACGAGAGGCTTGAAGACATGGCGATAGAGGCGGCAAACAAGGCTCTCGAAAATGCCGGCATTGCGGCTTCCGAACTTGACTTCATCATTTGCTCAAATGTTGTCAATGAATATATTACCCCGTCTCTCAGCTGTATCATACAGGGTGGCATCGGAGCGTCCTGTCCTTGTATCGACATCAATTGCGCCTGTGCAGGCTTTATCTTCGCACTGGATGTCGCAGAGTCGCATTACAAGGCCGGCAAGGTGAAAAATGTTCTGATTGTCTGTGCCGAGGAGCCTACGAGGATGACTGACTGGGCAGACAGGAGAACCTGTGTGCTTTTCGGCGACGGTGCCGGTGCCGCAGTCCTCACTCCCGGAGACAATGTGAAGGACGTGAAGCTGTCTTCTTCGAGCGCCACGGACAAGCTCTGGCAGTACAGGACCCTTCAGCCGACTCCTTTCGTCACCAAGGAAGAGACAGACGTGCCTTTGCAGATGAAAGGACAGGATGTTTTCAAGTTCGCTGTAAAGACTGCGAGCAAGGACATAACCAGAGTCCTGAAGGCAAGTGATGTGAAGGCAGATGATGTAGACCATTATCTTCTTCATCAGGCCAACATTCGCATTATCGATACAATACGGACTTTTCTCGGCCAGCCTGAAGAGAAGTTCCCTGTAAACATCTCGGACCATGGAAACTCTTCAAGTGCCTGCTGTCCGATATTGCTTGATGAGTGCAACCGCAAGGGGCTTTTCAAGAAAGGGGACAAAATCGTCCTCAGTGCGTTCGGTGCAGGACTTGTTTCCGGTGCCGCTCTTCTTGAGTGGTAGGGCAGAGGTGTTTTGCCCGAAAACAATTATATTTGCAGAACTTGCTTTGTTTAAAAACGGATAAGAAAAATATAAGATTATGATTAAAAGCAGAATTTGTGATATGCTCGGAATCCGGTATCCGGTCTTCCAGGGCGGTATGGCATGGGTCGCTGACGCTTCCCTTGCCGCTGCGGTTTCAAATGCAGGCGGACTGGGGCTTATATCTTCGGTCAATGCCGGAACAGAGGCCGTCAGGAATGAGGTCAGAAAATGCCGCGAGCTGACTGACAAGCCTTTCGGTGTGAACATCATGCTGCAGGCTCCTAATGCAGCCGAGATTGCAGCTATGGTTGTAGAGGAGGGCGTGAAGATTCTTACGACAGGTGCAGGCTCTCCTTCACAGTATATGGAAATGTGGAAGGCTGCCGGCATAAAGGTGATTCCGGTGGTCGCTTCTGTGGCACTTGCCCTCAAGATGCAGTCAGCCGGTGCCGATGCAGTCGTTGCCGAGGGAGCGGAATCCGGCGGACATGTGGGTGAACTGCACACAATGGCGCTCATACCTCAGATTGTCGATGCGCTTGATATACCTGTAATCGCCGCAGGCGGAATATGCGACGGCCGCGGAGCCGCTGCAGCCTTCATGCTCGGTGCGGACGCCATACAGGTTGGCACACGCTTCCTCGCAGCCGAGGAGTGCACTGCTCACCAGGTGTATAAGGACAAGATTCTTAAGGCCACAGACATTTCGACTATCGTGACCGGCAAGACTCTCGGGCATCCCGTCCGTTCTCTCAAGACTCCTTTCTCGAAGTCTTTCGCCAGGATGGAGGCCGATCCTGCCGTTACGTCTGCCGAGATTCTCGCTTTCGGGACAGGTGCGCTCCGCAAGGCTGTCAAGGAAGGTGACCTGAACGGAAGCTATATGGCGGGCGAGTGCGCCGGCATGGTCAAGAAAATCGAACCTGCCAAGGCTATTGTCGAGGACCTTATTCTCGGTGCAGAGAGAGTAATCGCTGAGAAGGCCGCCGCTCTTGCTTAATTTGGTACTTTAACTTAAATCCCTAATATATGAACAGAAGAGTAGTAGTAACAGGAACCGGCGTCGTGTCGCCTGTCGGAAACAATACCGAGACTTTCTGGAAGAATCTTCTCGACGGAGTATGCGGCATCGATTTCATCACGGCTTTTCCTACCGACGATCTTCCTGTGAAGATTGCCGGTGAGGTGAAGGACTTTTCTCCTGCAGATTATGAGATAGAGACTCCTTTTGCAAGGAAGCAGGACAAATTCACCATATATGCAGTTGCCGCTGCATGGCAGGCAATGAAGCAGTCCGGACTCAAATCCTCCGAGGAAGACGGAAACATAGATCCGTTCCGTCTCGGTGTATATGTCGGCTCAGGAATCGGAGGCTTCAACACACAGGTAAGGGAGACTCTGAAACTTGCCAATGAAGGCGCAAAGTGGGTTTCTCCGCTTTTCATACCTACCATGATATCCAATATCGCAGCCGGCAACATTGCCATACGCAATAATGCCTGCGGGCCTTGTCTGCCTGTAGTGACAGCCTGTGCGACTTCGACACACGCTATCGGCGAGGCCTTCCATGCAATCAAGCACGGCTATGCTGACGCGATTATCGCAGGTGGCTCCGAGGCAGCCATAATTCCGCTCGGAATCGCCGGTTTCGCAAATGCAAAGGCACTTTCAAGAGCAGAAAACCCCAAGTATGCATCACTTCCTTTCAACAAGAACCGCGGAGGCTTTGTCATGGCCGAGGGAGCTGCAATGCTCATCCTTGAGGAATATGAACACGCTGTTGCAAGGGGAGCGGAGATAATTGCGGAAGTATGCGGCTACGGAAACACCTGCGACGCACACCATGTGACTGCACCGCGTCCTGACGGAAAGACACAGGCCGCTGCAATAAAGATGGCCCTTGACGAAGCGGGCTACACTTCCGACGACGTACTTTATATAAATGCCCACGGAACAGGAACTGCATTGAACGACAGTTCTGAGACTGCCGCATTCAAGATCGCCCTCGGACAGGATGCCTACAATGCTCACATCAGCTCGACCAAGGGAGCGACAGGACACATGCTCGGAGCAGCCGGAGCGATTGAGGCTGTAGCCACTGTACTTGCTCTCAAGAACGGAACAGTCCCTCCTACAATCAACCTTGATGAACCTGATCCTGAGTGTGACCTTAACTATACTCCGAACAAGCCGGAAGATGCTCCGCTCACAATCGGAATTTCCGATTCACTCGGCTTCGGAGGCCATAACGGGTGTGTTGCATTCCGCAAATATAACGGCTGACCTGCGGGCCGGTCTCATGATGTACTTTAACTTTATTGCACACTTAAAATGGACAGAGAAGAATTGAAGCAGTATCTTCCTCACCGAGAGCCTATGCTTCTGGTAGATGAGATTGATATCGATGAAAACGGCGTATGCCACGGAAAATACAGAATTCGTGAGGACGAGTTCTTCTGCAGGGGACATTTTCCAGGCAATCCTATTGTTCCGGGTGTCATACAATGCGAAATAATGGCCCAGAGCTGCGCTCTGCTTGTCAAGGATGAGATTAAGGGCAAGACTACATTGTACAGCGGCATCGATGATGTACGTTTCAAGCACGTGATACGTCCCGGTGACCTGTGCGAAATCACGGCAAAGCTCACTGCCAGGAGGGGAAAGCTTTTCTTTTGTGAGGCATCGATTACTGTGGATGGGAATCTGTGCTGCAAGGGCAATCTTTCCTTTGCATTGATATAGCCGGACAGACTGAGCCGGATTTAAGAAAGGGGCAGACTAAAAATTATTAGTCAAGCCCCTTTTTCTCATTTTTATGTGTGGGCTGCCTCGCCCTTGTCACCAGATTTTCAATTCTCAGAGAGTTATTCTGACTTTTTAGTCTGACCCTTTCTGTTTTTCCTTATGCGCTGGTGGGCCAGCACCATCATTTCGTCGAGCATGATGTTGCGTGAGGCCATTATGTCGAGGATAGCTGCGACAAGAGGGAATACGACTGTGAATGAGAACACCATTTCGTCTTTGTGGGCGAAAAAATCAACACCTAGCCAGACCTGGAAGCCAAGCAGCAGCAGGGCCGCTATTATGCAGACTCTCATCTGGAGGAAGCGCACGCGGATGCTGGCCAGAGCCGCCACATGTGCTGTGAAAGACATGATTGTAAGCAGGAGAAAAGGCAGCTTCTCGTGGTAGCCGATGGTTTCTTCCGCTCCCTCAGGGCCGATTATGACGGCCATATTGCAGAAAAACAGCGAACCTGTAAGTATGGTCGCTATGCCCAGATATAATATTTGTATTCTTAGCCACATGGGACTGTATTTTATTGCGGAAACCGGCCTGATTTTTTCGTACAGCTTCCTGAATGAAGCGCAAAAATAGGAAAATTCGCAGATAAAAACTATATTTGACCGGTTAATGCATTATTCGTTGCAGGAAAATGCATGGCTGTAAACAAAAAACTTGCGCTAAATACAAACATTATGAGAATAGCAGAATCAGAACTGATAATCAATGAAGACGGCTCAGTGTTCCATCTTCACCTCAGACCGGAGGAACTTGCGGAAAACGTCATCCTGGTCGGTGACCCCGGGCGCGTGGATATGGTAGGTGAATACCTGGAAGAAAAGGAATTCCGCCGCCAGTCACGCGAATTCGTTTCCATAACCGGAAAATACAGGGGAGTAAGGATTACCGTGCTTTCCACGGGCATAGGCACGGACAACATCGACATCGTGATGAACGAGCTCGATGCCCTCGCCAACATAGACTTCGCCACACGCGAGCCTAAGGAGCAGAAACGCTCGCTCAACATCATCCGCATAGGCACTTCCGGTGCAGTTCAGCCGGACATACCTCTGGGCTCATTTGTGTTTTCGCACATTTCCGTCGGCTGCGACGGCCTGCTGAACTGGTATGCCGGCCGCGAAAAAATTGCCATGCCTGAAATCGGGGAAGCATTCAAGAAGCATACAGGATGGAACAAGCATCTTCCTGACCCATATTTTGTCAGAGCCGGAAAAGGCATGAGCGAGAAATTCCGCGACTGCACCATAAAGGGAATGACAATCGCCGCCTCCGGTTTCTATGGGCCTCAGGGCCGTGTGCTTAGGATGCAGCTTGCAATGCCGGATATGCTTGAGACATTCGAGTCTTTCCGCTTCGGTGACGAGCGCATTACCAATTTCGAGATGGAAGGGTCTGCAATTGCAGGAATCGCAGCGCATCTCGGCCACAATGCCGGCACGGTCTGCTGCATCATTGCCAACAGGCACCTCAAGAGCAGCAATCCGGACCACAAGCCACAGGTACGCAAACTTGTGGAGCTTGTGCTTGACAAATTGGCCGAATAGCATTCTGCCGCCAGGCTATACTGAAAATAAGTCCGGAAATTCTGGCTGACAGCTGAATTCCCGGACTTATTTATTCTGCGCTGATCGTGCGCTTTCCTGTATTTGTTGTACTATTTGTTGCCGTACAGCTCTTTGCGTGACTGAGGGCCGCTTCCTTTGTATACGTCAGGGTCATCCACCCATGCCTCAATGATTCTTTTCTGTTTGCGTATTACATTTGTTTCCAGGAATTTGATCTGTAGGTCCAAAGTGTTTTCCATTGAATTGGCTATCTCATGGCCGTAGTCTATGAAATGATACATATTGTAGTTGTAGCCGAATTTCTCGAATCTTTCCAGAAGTTTTCCGCCTCCGAAGAAGCCGAGATTGAAAAACCTTATCTGTTTGTATGGCACAAGCGAGTCGCCGGTACCGTGCATGATGAGTGTCGGGGCAGGTGTAAGTTCGTAGCGGACTTTTCCTTTGCGTGAGAAAACTGCTCCGGAGAATGACATGACTCCGGCATATCGGAAACCTTCAGGCAGGGCCTTTGCCCATGATGTCCTGTTACATACCTCATATTCCGCCTGCATCACTGTAATCGCTCCTGCAGAGGAACCGCTTATGACAATGTTTTCAGGATCGACTCCGAACTGGTCTGCATTTTCGACAATGAATGAGGTCGCGCTGAAAAGGTCTTCTACCGCCATGTGTATGGCATTGTCAAGTGCGTTCGCCTGTGCCACACCTACCTTCGTCGAGCCTTTAAGGCCAAGACGGTAGTCTATTGAAATGACCCTGTATCCGTTCTCGGTAAGCATCCTGAACCAGTTGTTGTAGCCTTTGTCGTCTCTTGTGCCGTGGATAAAGCCGCCTCCGAACATGAATATTACGGTCGGTTTTTCAAGTCCGTCAAGCGAAGTACGGCTTGACGGTGCAGGATTGTATACGTCCAGATACAGGTCGCACGTGTCCCTTGAGACAAACATATATGTGCCGTCCGGAGCCAGAATGTTTTCTGCCGCATTGGCCTGCGGTGCCGCCATTGCCGCAATCAGCATGGCAGCCGCATAAAATAATGTCTTTCTGATCATATTGTGAGTGTTTTGGAGTATTGTCCTACTTCTGTTTTTTGTCTGATGTTATCAGTTTCTCGTCAGGGATAAGCCTTTGTATCAGCTTGATCTGCCGGAAGAATCTGTATGCGATGACTCTCACCACAGTGTAGCACGGGATTGCAACAATCATTCCAAGAGGACCTCCGATATTGCCTGCAATGAGCAGAACGATGAATATTTCCAGCGGCTTTGACTTTATGCTTGCAGAATATATTACAGGCTGGTACAGGAAATTGTCCACAAGCTGAGTGAAACAGAATATTGCTATGAGTATTATAGTAAAGGTCAGGAAGCTCACATTCAGGCCTATCGGCATAGTACTGCTGTATTTCAGCACGAGTGCGAGCGTTGTTCCTATCGCTCCTCCCAAAAGCGGGCCGACATAAGGTATGACATTGAATATCCCGGTGAGGAATGCTATGCCTATCGACGCGTTGAATCCGAGGCGCGCTATCAGCAGAAGTCCGATGAAATTTATAAGGGCGACACCGAGGATTTCTATCATAACCCCGCTGAAATACCTTGACAGAAGGGCTCTTATGTCAGCTATTGCTTCCGCCGCATTTTTCTCATGTCTGTCCGGAACGAGCGAGGTTATTATGTTGGTAAAAAGTCCGTCGTCCTTTATGAAGAAAAAGCTGATGAATACCACAGAGAATATGCCTACTCCGAGGCTTGACAGGAACGATGCTGCCGAGCCTATCATGGACGAGAATGCCGACACATCGAATATTTTCTGCATATCCTGCAGAATGTCTGTCTCTATGCGGAAGTCAGCCCCGAGTTTTGGGAAGGTATTGCGCAGATATTCGTTCAGGTTGGCAAGAGGAATTGAAACCTGTTTGGCGGCGTCCTCCACATTCGTGATGGATATGCCTTTTACTATACTGCTCACAATAGGAATCACGAGAGTGAGCACGGACGCAAGTATAAGCAGTACCAGGGTCAGGGCGGTCACTGCACGCAGCCAGTCCGGCACGTTTTTGCCCCGTATGCTGATTCTTTTCATCAGGTTTGCGACAGGCTTTGCTATCAGTGATATTATACCGGCTATCAGTATATACACCAGTACGCTGCTGAAATAGAGACATAGCGCATAGGCAATGTAAATGCCCGCCGCAATCATGATGTACCTTGCAAGTCTGTCAATGCTTCTTTCTTCTGTCATATCAGGTCAAATTGAATGTTCGGAAACTTTCCGGAAATTTCCGGTTTTCGTCAAAGATATATTATTGTTTTCTTTTTTCAAGTATCTGAGTGCATATTTCTTCCGGGGATTCAGAAATGAACCATGGACGGTATGCCTCCAGTTCTTCCCGTGTGCGGAATCCCCATGCGGCTCCGAATGTCAGGATTCCGGCATTCATTCCGGTCTGCATGTCCACATCGGAGTCTCCGCAATAGACGGCCTCCCCGATTGTCGCCCCGGGGACTGTCCGTATGGCGTCGAAAATTATTTCCGGGTCAGGCTTTGCCGGTCTGCCGCTTCGCTGGCCGAGTATGCCGGAGAATCTGTACTGTCCGAAAAAATGGCGTACCAGCTTTTCCGTGCCTTCCTGATATTTGTTTGACGCTACGGCGAGGGCGATGCCTGCTTCGCTAAGGCGGTCGAGCATCGGTATTACCCCGTCATACGGCTTGGTGTAATCGTTCTGATGCAAATTGTAATAATACAGGAAGTGGCGCTTCATCTCCCCGATGTCAGAGGCTGTGCGCCTGTCTTCCGGCAAAGCTCCGGTGAACAGATTTATGATTCCACGTCCTACGAGCATTTTGTATTCTTCTGTCCCATGCTCCGGGCAGCCGCACTGTCTGAGGGCGTAGTTGCATGACCGTGCAAGGTCTTCGAGGGTGTTCAGAAGAGTACCGTCGAGGTCAAATATTGCAAGTTTTATCATTTTTTTCAAAAATATTTTACGTGTGCCGTTATTTGGCACAATTATGCTCTACTTTTGCATCGACAAACAAAAAAACAACAGCCATGAATACAGACAATACACTTTCAAGCATCAGCGAAATGATTTCTTCTGAATCATCATATCTCACCCTTGTGGACATGATAAACGATCTCGGTCTTGAACTTGTCGGTGCAGTCCACGCATAAAAGTCTGTGCCGTAAAGTGCCCTGCCTGTCTATGCCCATTCTGCCGAAGTGCTTTTTTTGTCTTTGGCAAGGACGACCCTGATTTTTTTCAGCGGACTTTGCGACGTGCAGGTATCCCCTGATATAATAAGTTCGGACACAGGATCTTCCACCAGTTCGCGTATCGACCTTTTCAGCGGACGCGCTCCATAGTCATAATCAAAGCCGGCATCTGCGATATAGCGCTTTGCAGACGCTGTCACATTCAGATCATATCCTGCTTCGCGGACTCTTTTCGCAAGGGTTCTCAGCTCTATGTCGATGATTTTGCCTATGTTTTCCTTTGAAAGCTGGTTGAAAAACACCTGCTCATCGACCCTGTTCATGAATTCAGGAGGAAACACTTTCCTTACGGCTTTGTCAAGCACATTCTTTCTGTTGCCGGTGATGTTTTTGCCGGACGAAATGAAGCCGACTCCTTTGCCGTAGTCCTCAAGTTCCCTGCTTCCTGCATTCGAGGTCATTATGAGAATAGTATTGCGGAAATTTACCGTCCTGCCGCTGCTGTCAGTCAGACGTCCCTCATCCATCACCTGAAGCAGGAGATTGAACACATCAGGATGCGCCTTTTCGATCTCGTCCAGCAGGACAACGCAATATGGTTTGCGGCGTACGCGCTCGCTGAGCTGTCCTCCCTCCTCGAAGCCGACATAGCCCGGAGGCGCGCCTATGAGGCGTGACACATTGAATTTCTCCATATATTCGCTCATGTCGAGCCTTACCATATTGTCTTCCGAGTCAAAGAGATACTCTGCAATGGCCTTTGCCAGCTGTGTCTTGCCTACTCCGGTCGGGCCGAAGAACATAAACGTGCCGATAGGCTTTCCCGGATCTTTTATTCCGGCACGGTTCCTTATGATCGCACGCACGACTTTTTCTATTGCCTCATCCTGGCCGATGATTCTGCTGCGCAGCCTTTCGCGCATGGACGATAGTCTGTGGCCTTCGCTTTCGGCGATTCTTCCTGACGGGATTCCGGTCATTTCGGATATTATGCCGGCCACATCTTCGGCCGATACGTGCCCTGTGCGTTTCCTGCATCTGAGGCTTACGGCTGAACCGGCTTCGTCCATTGCATCTATCGCCTTGTCCGGCAGGCATCTGTCGGTAACGTAGCGTTCCGACATCTTGACACAGGCTTCTATGGCTTCGTCGCTGTATATTACACCGTGGTGCTGCTCATAGTGTGGCTGCAGGCTTTTGAGAATCGATACAGTATGCTCTATGTCTGTCCGTTCCACCATGATTTTCTGGAATCTCCTGTCGAGCGCACCGTCTTTTTCCACTGTCTTGCGGAACTCTTCCGTAGTCGTTGCGCCGATGCACTGGATTTCTCCTCTCGCGAGTGCTGGCTTCAGCATATTGGCCGCGTCGAGGCTGCCGGAAGCCCCTCCTGCGCCTATGATTGTGTGCAGTTCATCAATGAACAGGATTACATCGGGATTTTCCGTTGTTTCGCGTATGATGTTTTTCAGCCTTTTCTCAAAATCTCCGCGGTATTTTGTTCCTGCCACGACAGAGCCGAGGTCGAGCGAAATGAGCCTTTTTCCCAGGAGGGCCGGCGGTACGCTGCCCGATGCTATCCTTAGGGCAATGCCTTCGACAATGGCGGATTTTCCCACTCCCGGCTCTCCGACGAGCAGGGGATTGTTTTTCCGTCTGCGGCCGAGCACCTGGATTACGCGCATAATCTCATTTTCTCTTCCGACCACAGGGTCGAGTTTCCCTTCTTCCGCAGCCTTGGTTATGTCGTAGCCGAACTCCTCCAGCGGCGATTCCTTTGGCTGCTTGTCCTCGTGGACAGCCCTTATGCGTATCTGCGGCTCCTCCTGCCCGTCATCAGGCATCTCGTAGGCTCCGGTGCCGCGGTCGAGCATGTCGTTGTTGTCCAGGTATTTGTACACATCGGCGTATTTTATGCCGTTGTCCCTGAGATAGGTGCCGCCGTAGGAGTCTGCAGTGCGGCAAAGGGCGAGGAGGAGATGCTGGGATGATGCCTTGGCGCTGCTGACCCTGGTGGCCTCAAGTATCGTGAGGCTGAGCACGTTCTGCGCACCTCTGGAGAAGGTCGCCTTGTCTATGTCTGAGTATGGGATATGTTCGTTTGTGAATATGCGTGTGTCTATGAATTGCTTCATCTCCCCGATGTCCGTCCCGAGGCCTCTGAGGGCATCGGCCGCCGTATTTTCGCGGTGGCGAAGTATGCCGAGGAAGAGGTGGTCCGGGGCTATTCCGTAGCTTCCTGTCCTGATTGCCTCTTCTCTTGAATAGTTGACTATTGAGTTCAGTTCGTCTGATATGCCGATTTCCATGTATGAAATTTTGCGTAAAACCTAAAATCACCATTAATTGCACAAAATTACTATTTTTTTTGCTAACTTTGCGATTTAGTGAGCGCAAAAGGAGCTTGCTCATTTTGCCGAACGTGAGCAAAGAAAAACTGAACGTGAGCAAAGAAAAAACCAAGGTCACCCATTTTAATGGGGACCGGTAAATGATTCAAAAGACGAAGAAAGATATATGGAAAATGAGATTAAGACAGGCCGTATAGACCAGGTGAACATTGACCAGCAGATGAGGAGCGCATATATAGACTACTCCATGTCTGTCATCGTGTCAAGAGCCCTCCCCGATGTACGCGACGGCTTCAAGCCGGTGCACAGGAGAGTCCTGTTCGGAATGGACGGCCTCGGACTGAGGTGGACGAGCCAGACAAAGAAATCTGCCCGTATAGTCGGTGACGTACTCGGTAAGTACCATCCGCACGGAGACAGCAGCGTATATGATGCAATGGCAAGAATGGTTCAGGACTGGAGCCTGAGATACCCGCTTGTGTTCGGACAGGGAAACTTCGGTTCTATGGACGGTGACCCGGTTGCCGCAATGCGATATACTGAAGCCAAACTTGCGAAAATTTCCGATGAAGTTCTCGCCGACCTCGATAAAGATACGGTGGATTTCCAGAACAACTTCGACGATTCCCTCCAGGAGCCGACCGTTCTCCCGACAAAAGTGCCGCTTCTCCTGCTCAACGGTTCGTCCGGAATCGCAGTCGGAATGGCTACAAACATGGCTCCGCACAACCTGAGCGAATGCTGTGACGCAATCTGCGCATACATAGACAATCCGGAGATTACTGTTGAGGAACTCATGCACTATGTCAAGGGTCCCGATTTCCCTACCGGAGGAATCATACAGGGCCGCCAGGGCATCAAGGACGCATTCGAGACAGGCCGCGGACGTATAGTGATCCGCTCGAAGACCGAAATCGAGGTGGACGATTCGGGCCGCGAGACAATCGTCGTGACTGAGATTCCTTATATGGTCAACAAGAGGGAGATGATTGAAAAAATCGCCGAACTTGTTGAGAACAAGAGGATTGAGGGCATATCCTACATAAATGACGAGACCACAATGAAAGGTGTGAGAGTCGTCATCCGCCTCAAAAAGGACGCAAACTCCAACGTGGTCCTTAACACCTTGTTCAAGTACACTCCTTTGCAGTCCAGCTTCTCTGTGAACAATGTCGCCCTTGTAAACGGACGTCCGCGCACACTGAACCTTAAGGAACTGATTAAATATTTTGTCAAGCACAGGCATGAGGTAATTGTCAGAAGAACCAAATTCGACCTCGAAAAGGCCCAAAAGAGGGCGCACATCCTTGAGGGACTTCTTCGTGCATTGGATGTGATTGACCAGATAATCAATATTATACGTGCGTCGAAGAGCGTTGAGGAGGCAAAGACCGAACTCATGGCGACTTTCAATTTCAGCGATGCCCAGGCCACAGCCATCGTCGAGATGAGGCTCCGCCAGCTCACCGGACTTGAGCGCGAGAAGCTCCAGAGCGAATTTGACGAGCTCATGAAATTCATCAAATATTGCGAGGATGTCCTTGCAAATGAGAGCATGCAGCTCGGCATAATCAAGGATGAGACAATGGAGATGAAAGAGAAATACGGTGACGAAAGAAGGACCGAAATAGCTCTTTCTGCAGAAGAATTCAATCCTGAGGATTTCTATGCCGATGAGGATGTCGTAATAACCATCTCCCATCTCGGATACATCAAGAGGACTTCTCTTGCCGAGTACCGTACCCAGAACAGGGGAGGAGTCGGAATGAAGGGCAGCGCCACACGCGACGAGGACTTCATCGAGCATATCTATGTCGCCAATATGCACAGCACTATGCTCCTGTTCACCCAGAACGGAAAGTGCTACTGGCTGAAAGTCTATGAGATTCCGGAAGGCTCACGCGCATCGAAGGGCCGTGCAATCCAGAACGTGATAAACATCGAGCCTGACGACAAGATCAAGACTTATCTCAATGTCAGGAACCTCAAGGACGAGGATTATGTAAACAATAATTATATCGTCCTCGGTACAAAGAGGGGAATAATCAAGAAGACTTCCCTTGAGGCTTATTCAAGGCCGCGCACAAACGGGGTCATTGCCATAACCGTGCGTGAGGGTGACGAACTTCTCGATGCCATAATGACGAACGGACGCAGCGAGATACTGCTTGCCGGCAGGAACGGACGCTGCTGCCGCTTTGACGAGAACGATGCGAGGGCTTTGGGCAGGACAGCTTCCGGAGTCAGGGGAATAAACATAGACGATGATGACGAAGTAATCGGAATGATTGCATACGACCCTGCCGCTGAAGACGCAGACGCGCATTCAATCCTTGTAGTCAGCGAGCACGGCTACGGCAAGCGTTCGGACTTTGACGAATACCGCAAGACCAACAGGGGCGGAAAAGGCGTCAAGACACTTAACATTACAGATAAGACAGGGGTGCTGGTGGCGATGAAGAATGTCACGGATGTGAATGACCTCATGATCATAAACCGTTCCGGTCTCACCATAAGAATGGCTGTTTCCGATATAAAGCTGGCCGGACGCGCTACGCAGGGTGTCAGACTGATCAATATCAAGGAGGGAGATTCCATTGCCGCCGTGTCTGCCGTAAACAAGAGCGAGGAGGAGCAGACTGAAGCTCCGGCGGAAAATGCTGACACTTCTGTTGAAAATAATGACAACGAACAGAATTAATTTAATACCACCATTATCATTATGAAAAGATTTTTTATTGCATTGGCAGTGTTCCTTACAGTACAGGCCGCTGATGCGCAGGTAAAGACTCCTGATGCTGCAAAAAAGGCTGTCGAGGCAGCTGAGGCAGCAGCTCAGAATCCTAAGAAGGCAGACAAGGTTGCCACATGGCTCAAGCTTGCCCAGTCTTATATGGATGCATACAATGCTCCGGCCGGAAATGCCATTCCTGGCAGTTCCATGCAGGAAGTACAGCTTTTTATGGGCTCGGAGAAACCGTTGTCTTCAGAAAATGTAGTGCTTTCAGGCGAACCTTATGTAAAGGATACATATTCAAACAAAGAATTCTATTACAATCAGAACGGGCAGCTCCAGATTGTCAAGGTGACCAAACCTGTATATGCGGACGCGCTTGCAAAGGCTCTGAATGCTTATGCAAAGGCATACAATGTCGATGTCAAGAAATCGAAACTGAAAGACATCAATGCCGGTATCGAGACGGTGTCCCAGAAGTATATCGAGGACGGAATGACTGCATATATGCTCGGCGACCTGAAGGGTGCAAGCACATTTTTCGGCAAGGCAGCCGAGGCAGCCGCAACTGAGCCTCTCAAAAAGATTGACACGACTGCCCTCTATAATGCAGGCTTTACCGCATGGGCGGTCCAGGATTACGAATCCGCAAAGAACTACTTCGAGCAGTGTCTTGCTGTAGAATATTATTATGAAGGAGGCGAGGTCTTTGCAAAGCTCGCCGATGTCTACAAGAATCTCGGTGATGCTAAGAAAGCTGCCGAAGTGCTCGAAGGCGGTTTTGTTACCTTCCCTCAGAGCCAGAGCATACTTATCGGTCTCATCAACTATTACATCGAGAGCGGAGAGGACACTGACAGGCTTTTCGTACTTATCAATGAAGCAAAGAAAAATGAACCGAACAATGCTTCCCTCTACTATGTCGAGGGCAACATTTACAATCAGCTCGGAAATACGGAGAAGGCGGCGGAGGCTTATTACAAGTGTGCTGAAATCAATCCTGAATATGAATACGGATTCATCGGTGCAGGTGTGATGTTCTACAACAAGGCTATCGATATTCAGGAGCAGGCTGCAAATGAATATGATGACAAGAAGTGGGAGGCGCTTTCGAAGGAATTCGAGACCGTTCTGATGAGCGCGCGCGAACCGTTTGAGAATGCTTATGCAATATCAAAGGACGAGGCTCTCAAAGTCAATATCGCCGAGTACCTTAAGAATATCTACTACCGTTTCCGTGACAAGGGAGCAGAGTTCGAGGATGGATATAACAAATATGACGCAGTTGTTAAGGCGAGCCGCGAAGAATAGTGAAAGTGCGGCCGCGAGGCTGTGAATACCTTGGAAAACAAGGGGCTGACTGAATTACCGGTCGGCCCCTTGTTCCATTTTCTCGAATGCCTTCACGATTTTCGATACGAGCGGATGCCTTACGATGTCCTCATTCCTGAAGAAGACAGTGCCCACGCCTTTTATGTCCTTTGTGAGTTCTATGCCGCGCAGAAGCCCGGAGTCTTTTTTATTCGGCAGGTCTATCTGGCTGGTGTCTCCGGTAACTATGAATTTTGCGTCGCAGCCCATTCTGGTAAGGAACATCTTCAGCTGTCCGATATTTGTGTTCTGCGCTTCATCGAGGATTACGCAGGCCCTGTCGAGGGTCCGTCCGCGCATATATGCCAGAGGAGCTATCTGGATCGTACCCTCTGCCATGAATTCCTGCAGACGCTTTGCCGGAATCATGTCTCCGAGCGCATCATAAAGAGGCTGAAGATACGGGTCGAGCTTGTCTTTCAGGTCACCGGGCAGGAAACCGAGTCTCTCACCGGCTTCGACTGCCGGCCTTGTGAGGATTATCCTCTTGATTTCTCTGTTTTTCAATGCTCTGACAGCAAGTGCTATGGCGATATAAGTCTTGCCTGTTCCGGCAGGGCCTGTCGCGAAAATCAGGTCATTTTCGAAATACGCTTTCACCATATCCTGCTGTGTTCGGCTGCGGGCCTTTATCGGTTTGCCGTCGTTTCCGTGCACTATTGTCGCATCCCCGCAAAGTATGAATCTGTCCGGTGACGATTCTCCGTCGAAAATGTCTTCCACGTCATACGGCGTAATGTTCATTTTGTGCCTGCGCCTTTCCACAAGCATGTTGAGTTTCGCTGTAAATTCCCCTATGTCGGTATCTTTGCCGTCGAGCATGATGTCGTTGCCCCTCGCTATGACCTTCAGTTCAGGGAAATAGCTGCAAAGAGCCTCGAGATTCTTGTTTGCTGCCCCGTAGATTTCAATGGGGTCTATGGCTTCAAGCCTGATAGTTTTTCTGCTCATAATTAACGTCAGTTTCCTTTGTTTTTGCAGGCACTGTCATCTATGCCCGTTTCCTGCATGACTTTCCTGTAAGTATACATCATTCTGTCGTAGTCGTTCGGCCCTCTCCACTCATCCCTGCGGCCGACAAACTCTGCGACAGGTATTACGGTGAATGTCTTGCCGTATCCTCCCGGTCGGGAACACCACAGGTATGTCAACTCCAGGCCGCCCATACGGATGTCTCCGGTCAGGTCTCTGATTATTTTTACATTTGCCATAAGCTCCAGCTGTGTGCCGGCTGCACTCATATTCGAGACGGCATTTCCCAGTGAGAACACCACAGGTACAGTCTCCGATCTTATGTCTGCTATAAAAATGTCATCGTAGTTCTGGATTACATGAGGGTGAGCCCCTACTATAAGGTTGGCGCCGTTTGATATAAGCCAGCCTGCCGTATTTTCCTGCTGCCGGGAACTGTTGTGACTGTATTCCGTGCCCCAGTGCGGCAGGACAATAGTGAAATCGGCCCTGCGTGCTTTCCGCATGGCCTTTTCGAGCGATTCCCTGTCATCCATCATATTGACCTTCGGCCATTCGCTTCCGGTCGTGCAGTTTGTGCCGTATGTGAAATTCACAAAGGATACGGATATTCCTTTCTTCCGTATTGTCAGCGGGTAGTTGTCATTCAGAGCCTCCGCGTCTTCGGCAATTCCTGTGAACCTTATTTTCCCCTCGCGTTCCATTTGCCTGTAAACGGATATTGTGCGCTTCATGCCTTTTTCCCCTTTGTCGCAGATATGGTTGTTTGCCGCAAGAAATACATTGAAGCCGGCCTCGGCAGCGTACGCGGCGATCTTGTCGGGAGCTGAGAAACAGGGATAGCCGGTGTATGGCTTTCCCGCAAGGGTGAACTCCATGTTCGCCACTGCTATGTCGGCTTTCCGTATGCGGTCTGAAATCAGGCTGAAATATGTGCTGAAATCGAAGCCGCCGTTTACGCTTGCCTCCTCGATCTGGCGGCTGTGCATCATTATGTCTCCGACTATGCATATTTCAAGTGTGTCCTGTCTGAAAAGCGGCCTTGGTTTGTCGAGATGTCCGCATGAAAGCAGTCCATACGTATTCTGGGAAAATGCGCATGGGCCGTAGCCGTGGAGCAGAACAGAGGCGGCGAGAATGCAGAATATATGCCGTGTGCAAGTCTTCAACATAAGTTATTATTGGAGTACGCAAATATATCACAAATTTATTTTGTCTCAGAGCATTTAATCGCTAAATTTGCGCGAATACGCAATTTTTGACACTATGAGGCATTCTTATATTCTGCTTGCTTTTGCGGTGATGATGACAGTGACTGGATGCGACTTTTTCCGCAAACTTGCCGGACGTCCCACAAGCGAGTATATCGAGGCAAAGAAACTTGAAATTCTGCGCAAGCAGGAGGCTGCCGGGCAGGCTCGTCTGGATTCTCTGCTGAGAGAGCAGGCGGCCGTGCGCGATTCGATCGCCGCCCTTGATTCCCTGAAACAGCAGGGCGGAACAATACTGAACCCTTCCAGGCTCGGAGGGCTTTTTGCAACAAAGCTGGAGGCCAGGCACTATATAATAGTCGGCACTTTCCGCGGACGCGCCAATGCCGAGGCCATGCTGAACAGGGTGGCGGAGGCAGGCGAATATGCACCGGCCCTGATTTCGTTCCGGAACGGCATGATCGCTGTCGGCATCTGCCCGTGCAACAAACTGGCAGACGCAGTAGCCGCCCTCGAGCTTGTCAGAAAAGAACCTTTCTGTCCGGCAGATGTGTGGATTCTTTTGAATGAGTGACGCTGATATGGGAAGATTTGTTATGCTTGCCGTCCTGTCGGCATTTCTTTTTCCGTGTATGCTCAGTGCACAGTACAGCGGTTCCCCGGACTATATGGACCTGTACGACAGCGAGACAGTGGCTGCCATGAAATCACATGTGCGGGAATTGTCTTCTGCAATGGCTGAGGGGCGCAAAGCCGGGTCTGACGGAGAGAAATTCGCTGCCGGCTACGTTGCTGCCGCGCTTGCTGAATACGGGGTTGACGTACTCTCTCCTTCTGCCGGCGATGAATTCGGAATAAGGACGGAAAACGGTGACACGCTTACGTCCCGCAATGTCATCGGTTTTGTCCAGGGCTATGACAAGGCTTTGCGTGACCGCTATGTGGTTGTGGGGGCAAGACTTGACAATCTCGGTGAAATGACCATGACAATAGACGGAAGACCGTCCGTGAAGACATTCTACGGAGCTAACGGAAACGCTTCCGGCCTTGCTATGATGATCGAGCTTGCCAGGATGATACAGACCAATGCGATACTTTGCCGCCGTTCTGTGATTTTTGTCGCGTTCGGTGCTTCTGCAGAGACCTTTGCCGGTGCATGGTATTTTCTGAACCGTTCATTTTCCGATGCCGACAAGATCGATGCAATGGTCAATCTTGACATGGTGGGCACCGGGTACAACGGCTTCTACGCCTATACTTCCTCAAACGCTGACCTCAATGCGATAATACGTACGCTTGGCGGCGACCTTCAGCCCGTGCATCCGGAGATTGTGGCCTCCGAGCCTTATCCGTCCGACCACAGGGCTTTCTATGCGAAAGAAATCCCTTCTGTGTTCTTTACCACGGGACATTATCCTGAACACAATACGGACAGGGACACGCAGTCTGTCATTGACTGGCAGATGATGGAAAGGGAACTGGAGTATGTATATAACTTTACTGTTGCGCTTGCCGGACATGGCGGCGGGATTTCGTTCAGGCCTTCGGCCGGACAGGGGAGGAAATCAGCGTATGACGATGTGGTGGCCTACAATGACTGTGACCAGAGGCCGATGTTCCTCAACAGCTCCGATCCTGACCAGTTTCTCAGGAAATGGGTTTACCAATATCTTAAATATCCTGCATCTGCTGTCAGGGACGGCATTCAGGGACGTGTCCTTGTCGATTTTATAATAGAGAAGGATGGAAATGTCAGCAATGTGCGCGTTGTAAAAGGCGTTTCGGAAGAACTTGACGCCGAGGCCTTAAAGGTAGTCGCTGCCTCTCCGAAATGGCGTCCCGGAAGGGTAAACGGCAACAAGGTGAGGACATCCATGACGATTCCTGTGGAATTCCGTCTTGAAAAGAAAGGCGGGCGCACAGGCTTCGGGATTAAGAAATAATGTTACTTTTGCAAGTCGAATTAAAACAGTTTCAGATACCTATGGAATATAATTTTAAGGAAATCGAGGCCAAATGGCAGGCCTATTGGGCAAAGAATCATACGTTTAAGGCTGAGATCGACAATTCAAGGCCAAAATACTATGTCCTTGATATGTTTCCCTATCCTTCCGGGGCGGGGCTTCATGTCGGACATCCGCTCGGATATATAGCAAGTGACATATTCAGCAGATACAAAAGACTTTGCGGCTTCAATGTACTGCATCCTATGGGCTATGACGCATTCGGACTTCCGGCTGAGCAGTATGCCATACAGACAGGGCAGCATCCTGCCGTGACGACAGAAAAGAATATCGCGAGATACCGCGAGCAGCTTGACAGAATCGGTTTTTCATACGACTGGTCAAGGGAGATAAGGACCTGCGATCCGGAATATTACAAGTGGACGCAGTGGGCTTTCCTCAAAATGTTCGGAAGTTACTACTGCAATGACACTCAGCAGGCCAGGCCTATAGAGGAGCTTGTGAAAGGCTTTGAGACCTATGGCAGCGAAGGACTTAATGCCGCCTGCGGAGAGGAAATGTCATTTACTGCGGAGCAGTGGAACGCGATGTCCGAAAAGGAGAAGTCCGATGTCCTGATGAACTACAGGATTGCATACCAGGGCGAGACTGCCGTGAACTGGTGTCCACAGCTCGGAACGGTCCTTGCCAACGACGAGGTCAAGGAGGGCTACTCAGTGCGAGGAGGCTTTCCTGTGGAGCAGAAGAAGATGACGCAGTGGCTGCTGAGGGTATCTGCATATGCAGGGCGCCTGCTCGAAGATCTGGATGGTCTTGACTGGACCGATTCGCTCAAGGATATGCAGAGAAACTGGATCGGCCGCTCCCAGGGCGCAGAAATGGTGTTCAAGGCATACAACGGCAGCGAGGAATACGATATGGTGATATTCACGACACGTGCGGATACCGTGTTCGGAGTGACTTTCATGGTGCTTGCACCTGAGAGCGAATGGGTTGAGAAGCTCACTTCTCCTGAGCAGAAGGCAGCGGTCGGGGAATATCTCGCAATGGCAAAGAAGAAGACGGAGAGGGAGAGGCTTGCCGAGACCCGCAAGGTTACGGGAGTATTCTCCGGCTCATATGCGGTAAATCCCCTCACTGGAGCCAAAGTCCCGGTATGGATTTCCGAATATGTGCTTGCAGGCTATGGAACAGGAGCAATCATGGCGGTTCCGGCTCATGACAGCAGGGACTATGCGTTTGCAAAGCATTTCGACCTGCCGATAATTCCGCTCATTGAGGGCTGTGATGTAAGTGAGAGCAGCTTCGATGCCAAGGAGGGAATCATGTGCAATTCCGGTTTCCTCAACGGAATGACGGTAAAGGAGGCGATTCCTGCCGCAATCGACTATGTGGAGAAGCACGGAATCGGCCGCCGCAAGATAAATTACAGACTCCGTGACGCGATATTCTCGCGCCAGAGATACTGGGGTGAGCCGTTCCCTATATATTACAAGGACGGTATGCCTGTGCCGATGGACATGGAGAACCTTCCGCTCCAGTTGCCTGAAATCGACGAATACAAGCCGACCGAGACAGGCGAACCGCCTCTCGGCAGGGCTGAGGGCTGGACTGTCGGCGGCTATCCTATAGAAAAGAGCACGATGCCGGGCTTTGCCGGCAGCAGCGCATACTATCTCCGCTACATGGATCCTCACAACGGAGATGCTCTTGTCAGCAAAGAGGCTGATGAATACTGGAGGAATGTGGACCTGTATATCGGAGGCACAGAGCATGCTACCGGGCACCTTATCTATTCGCGTTTCTGGAACAAGTTCCTTTATGATCTCGGATATGTCTGCGAGAAAGAGCCGTTCAGGAAACTTATAAACCAGGGCATGATACAGGGACGCTCTAATTTTGTCTACCGCATAATCAATACGAATACATTCGTGTCAGCCGGCCTGAAAGACGGGTATGAGACGACTGAGATTCATGTGGATGTCAATATCGTAAGCAATGACCGCCTTGACATTGATGCTTTCCGCAAATGGATGCCTGACTTTGCAGATGCCGAATTCATTCTTGAAAACGGAGAATACATCTGCGGTTACGGAGTCGAGAAGATGAGCAAGTCGATGTTCAATGTCGTGAATCCGGACATGATCTGCGACACTTACGGTGCCGATACGTTGAGGCTTTATGAAATGTTCCTCGGCCCTCTCGAACAGTCCAAGCCGTGGGATACTAAAGGCATAGACGGCGTGAACAGATTCCTGAAAAGAGTCTGGAGGATGTTCTACGACCGCGACGGTTTCATTGTCACTGACGGGGAAGCCTCTCCGGAGGAACTGAAGTCTCTTCACAAACTTATCGGAAAGGTAAGGACAGACATTGAGGCCTTCTCTTTCAATACCGCAGTCAGTGCGTTCATGATAGCCGTAAATGAACTGTATGAACTTAAATGTACCAAACGTGCAGTCCTTGAGCCGCTTGTGATTCTATTGTCACCGTTTGCCCCTCATATTGCCGAAGAACTGTGGCAGGCACTCGGGCATGAGGACAGCATCACATATGCTTCTTTCCCTGAATATGTCGAGGCCTATACTGTCGAGAACAGCTGTACATATGCCGTATCTTTCAACGGAAAGACACGCTTCACTGTTGAACTTCCCGCTGATATGCCGCGCGAAGAAGTTGATGCTCATGTGCGTACTATGGAACAGACTGCAAAGTATGTCGGTGCCGGCAATATCGTGAAAGTGATTGTCGTGCCGGGCAAGATTGTAAATATAGTTGTGAAGTAACATGAAATCCGGAAAAATATGGACAGTGCTGTATGATTATCTTCTGCTGTCCATAGGCACTCTCATTTATTGCATAGGCTGGACTTCGTTCCTGATACCTAACGGACTTGCCAGCGGAGGGCTTACAGGTCTCTGTACAATAATCCAGTACGGAACCGGCGGGGCAATACCTGTCGGCTGGAGCTTCCCTGTGATAAATGTATTTCTTCTGATTATAGCGGTGCTTGTGCTCGGAAAGGCATTCGGTTTCAAGACCATTTATGTGATTGCACTGTCATCTTTTCTGTTTGAAGTGCTTCCTAATTTTCCGCAATTGGAGGTTGTCGATCCGGAGCGTTTCGACAAGTTTCTGGTCGCTATTGTAGGCGCTTTGCTCGAGGCCGTAGGAATCGGCATTACGTTGTTGCGCGGAGGCAGTACCGGCGGAACCGATATTCTGGCCATGATTGTCAATAAATACTGGCCGGTGTCTCCGGGCCGGGTTTATATGGTGGCCGACATTTTCATTATAGCTTCGATGCTGCTTGTGCCGGATATGGGAATAGTGGATATGATTTACGGGTATGTAATCATGATTACATTCTCTTTTGGAGTGGATTATGTCCTGCTCGGAAACAAGTCATCCGTGCAGATACTTGTGTTCTCGTCCAAATACAGGGAGGTTGCGGACCACATGATAAATGATGTGCACAGAGGAGTGACTGCTCTTCAGTCGGTAGGCTGGTACACCCAGTCAGAGGGAAAGGTACTCCTGATAATTGCGAGGAAACACCAGCTCAACGTCGTCATTAATGAAATCAAGTCAATCGACAGGTCTGCGTTCATCTCTGTGTCCACTGCAATGGGTGTTTACGGAGAGGGATTCGAAGAGGTGAAGACCGGAATAAAATTCAAGAGAAAGGTACGCCATAAGGAGGATGCAAAATGACAACCAAGCTGCTGAAACAGTCATTCTGGACTGCGTTGAAAGAGTATGGTCTGATTACTTTCGGCCTGCTGGCCTATTGTTTGGGCTGGACAATATTTCTTTTGCCGAATAATCTTGTAGGAGGCGGCGTGTCAGGATTTTCCGCAATCCTGTACTATGCTACAGGCATTCCCCTGGGATATACTTATTTCGTTGTAAACATAGTTCTACTGCTCATAGCCCTGAAAATACTCGGCAGGGGATTCGGCAGCAAGACCATATATGCAATTATACTCACTTCCACTCTTCTCAATATACTTCCTGATGTCGTGCCGCAGGATTTTGTCCGCACTTTTGCTGTTGAGAACGGAAAGCTTATCTGTACAATACTGGGAGGCATAATTTCGGGAATCGGAATAGGAATTTCCATATCGCAGGGAGGAAGTACAGGAGGAACGGACATTGTGGCGCTTCTGTGGTGCAAGTTCAGAAATGCCTCTCCCGGGAAAGTCATACTGGTGATTGATGTCGGCATCATCATGTCTTCCATGATATTCCCGTCGTATTCAGACGCGGGGCGTGAGGCGCTCGTCCCTTTTGCGGAGAAACTTGTTATCGCGGTATATGGCCTTATTCAGGTGACTGTCAGCGGATATGCAATTGATTTGTATTTGTCAGGATCAAAACAGTCCGTTCAGGCATTCATCTTTACCCAAAAGCATAAGGAAATGGCGGATGCCATTGCATTCGACATGAAGCGCGGCGTGACAGTTATACCTGCCAAGGGATGGTATTCAAAGCAGGAGACTGACATTGTTATGGTTGTTACGAGAAAGGACGATCTGAATCTGCTCCTGAGATATGTAAAGACCATTGATCCGGATGCTTTTTTGTCCGTGTCCTCTGTTATGGGTGTATACGGAAAAGGCTTTGATACAATTAAGGTCAAGTCGAAAAAATAGTTTTGCCACATATATGGAATGATGACCTTTGCATCATTTTAAAAAAGAGAAATAATATAAATAAAAAGAAAAAGTTTGCAATGTACCCTCTTTCAGTGTAGGCTGGAAGAGGGCTTTTGTATATTTTTGTGATACAGAAAGATATGAGGAATTGTTATGGAGAATTTTGTTGCGCTGATTATCATTGCGGCGTTCTTGTCGGCTGTGGGGATTATGGTTATAAGAAACGTCAGGTCCGGTGCTGTTGCCTGCGGGAAGACCAAGGCTGTTTCTGTAGTGCTGCTTGTCAGTGCCTTGCTTATTCTTTGTGATGCGTCTGCCGGAAACGGTGTTTTGCTGAGGCTTCCGTTTGATATGCTTTTGTCCATTATTGCGGTCTTTTCCCTGAATTCATCTGTCGTTACGCAGCGGGAAAGTATGGCTGTGGCCGTAACGGTATGTCTGGCAGAGATTTGTATGTCTGTATATTATTTGCTGTGTATGCTTGCCGGGCTGCCGCTGCCGTCCGGTACGGCTATGATGGCAGCTTCTGCAATGGCTGCCGTATTAATGGCTGTGACTTTTGTGTACGGGGTTTCATGCAGAATAAGAAATATCAGTTCATTGATGACAACCGGAAATGTGTGGGACTGGTTCTGCCTCAGTGTTGATGCTGTGTATGTCGCCGTTTTTCTTTCTGAGACTGTTGTCATGCTTGTGGTATTCCGCGCCATGGATTCGGAATACAGCCTGCCGATGTCAGTATTCCCGGTTTTGTTCGGTACAGGCCAGATTGCACTTGGCATCAGGGCATACCGCAACTCTCCCGTTGTCCTGGCCCGCCGTCATGAGCAGCGTATTGCAGGAGCGCTTAAAGTTCCAAAAGAACCTGATGTGACGAAACATTCTTCTGCAAGTGAGACTTATCGCGAGATATATTCCCGTGTCGTGATGTATTTTGAGGAGGAGAAGCCCTATCTTAACGGTGATCTGACAATAAATGATGTGGTCAAGGGAGTCTATACCAACAAATTGTACATATCGAAGGCAATAAGCCAGTGTGCCGGCAAGAATTTCTGCCAGTTCGTTAATTACTACAGAGTAATGTATTCTATTGAAAGTTATAGGATTAATCCGGAAATGAGAGTAGCGGACATGTGGCAGACCAGCGGCTTTAATTCAATTGTCTCATACAACATGGCTTTCAAGCTGTTTATGGGTGAAAATCCGAGCGACTGGTGCAGAAAGGAAAAATCCAGACTTGCCAAGTGCAAAAAATAAGTTGCGGAATCGGCCGCGGAAGAGTATCTTTGCGCAAAACAATTCAGAAACAGTTTCTTATTATGGCAGACGAGAAGATAATTTTTTCAATGAACGGTGTCGGGAAGATTCTTCCCCACAACAACAGGGTGATTCTTAAGGATATTTACCTCTCATTTTTTTATGGGGCCAAGATCGGCATAATCGGCCTCAACGGTTCAGGAAAATCCACATTGATGAAGATAATAGCCGGCATAGAAACCGGTTATCAGGGTGAAGTAGTATGGGCTCCGGGCTATTCTGTGGGCTATCTCGAGCAGGAGCCTCAGATGGATCCGGAAAAAACTGTTCTTGAAGTCGTGCAGGAAGGGGTCCAGGAAGTGATGGACATTCTGAAGGAGTACGAGGAAGTCAACATGAAGTTCTGCGAACCGATGTCTGACGATGAGATGGCGGCTCTTATCGGGCGTCAGGGTGAGCTGACAGAGAAGATAGAGAACTGCGGAGGCTGGGAAATAGACTCGAAGCTCGAACGGGCTATGGATGCGCTCCAGTGCCCTCCGTCAGATGCAAAGGTGGGGACTCTGAGCGGTGGAGAAAGACGCCGTGTGGCCCTTTGCCGTCTTTTGCTGAGGCAGCCGGATGTGCTTCTTCTCGATGAGCCGACCAACCATCTCGACACAGAGAGTATCCAGTGGCTCGAGGCTCATCTGCAGCAGTACAAGGGAACGGTCATAGCAGTTACTCATGACAGATACTTTCTTGACAATGTTGCGGGATGGATTCTGGAGCTTGACAGGGGAGAGGGCATTCCGTGGAAAGGAAACTATTCGTCATGGCTTGACCAGAAGAGCAACCGTCTTGCCATGGAGGAAAAGCAGGAGAGCAAGCGCAGAAAGACGCTTGAACGTGAACTCGAATGGGTGCGTATGGCTCCGAAGGCCAGACATGCCAAGTCGAAGGCCCGTCTCGGAGCGTATGAGAAGCTTGCGAGCGACGACGGACGCGAGAGGGAGGCCAATCTCGAAATCTTCATACCGAACGGGCCACGGCTCGGCAACAAGGTCATAGAGTTCAAGGACGTGTCCAAGGCATACGGGGACAAACTGCTTTATGAACATCTTTCATTTGTGCTTCCGCCAGCAGGAATCGTCGGTGTGATAGGTCCCAACGGAGCCGGCAAAACGACCCTGTTCCGTCTCATAATGGGATTGGAGCAGCCGGACTCGGGTGAGATAACGATCGGCGAGACTGTAAAGACGGCATACGTGGACCAGCAGCACAGGAGCATCGACCCGGACAAGACCGTGTACCAGACCATAGCCAATGATTCCGAATTCGTGAGGCTCGGCAAAAGGGAGGTCAATGCAAGGGCCTATGTTTCCCGTTTTAACTTCTCGGGTGCTGATCAGGAAAAGCTCTGCGGAATACTTTCCGGAGGTGAAAGGAACCGTCTGCATCTTGCTCTGACTCTGAAGGATGAAGGCAATGTTCTTCTTCTTGACGAGCCGACGAATGATGTTGACGTGAATACCATACGTGCACTCGAGGAAGGACTTGAAAATTTTGCCGGCTGTGCCGTGGTTGTTTCCCATGACCGCTGGTTTCTTGACCGCATTGCCACTCATATACTTGCTTTCGAGGGAGATTCGCAGGTATATTTCTTTGAAGGCACTTACTCTGAATACGAAGAGAACAAGAAACGCCGTCTCGGCAATGTCGAGCCTAAGCGCTTCAAGTACAAAAAACTGATGGCCGAATAAATGTTTTTTAGAATTATGGCAATGAAACGTTTTTTTGCAATCGTCGCAGTCATGTCTGTATTTTCCTTGACTGCCGCACAAGCCCAGATTAAAATCGGGAACCGTACCGTAAATGTAAAAAAGGCTGTTCAGGCCGTTAGTGACGTTACAAAGGCCGCAACTTTGTCTGATGAGGATATTGCCGCCATGAGCCACGAGTCGGTGGTATGGATGGACCTGCATAACAAGGTCGATGACGGTGAGTACGATGCAAGGCTGCGCAGGCTTACGGAAGGCATCACCGAAGTTGACGGTCTGCCGCTTAATTTCAAGGTATATGATGTTATCGATGTAAATGCCTTTGCCTGCGGCGACGGTTCAATCCGTGTATTCTCGTCCCTTATGGATATTATGGATGACGATGAACTTATGGCCATTATCGGGCATGAGATCGGGCACGTTGTTCATCATGATGTAAAGGATGCCATGAAAAGTGCATACCTGGCTTCGGCGGCGCTGAATGCTGCAAGCGCTGCAGACGGAAAGATCGCACAGTTGACTGATTCGCAGCTTGGGGATATTGCGGCTGCTTTGCTTGATGCGCAGTTCTCACAGAAACAGGAATATGCGGCAGATGAGTATGGACTGGAGTTTTGTGTAAAGCATGGATTCAGCCCTTACGGTATGGCAAACTCCCTGGACAAACTGGTTGATTTGTCAAAGGGTGCAAAGGCTTCGGTCGTGCAGAAAATGTTTTCTTCTCATCCGGACAGCGAGAAACGCGCTGCCCGGATGAGAGAGAAGGCAGAGGCCGTCAGAAATTAAAGTATCCGGCAGCGTTGTTGTAGGATATGTCTTTCACCATCTGGTGAATGAATTCCATTTCACTCTTCGGAAGTTTTCCTTTTTCGAGATCCTCGCCGAGAATGCTGCAAAGGATGCGGCGGAAATATTCGTGGCGCGGATATGAAAGGAAACTTCTGGAGTCAGTGAGCATCCCCACGAATCTGCTGAGAAGGCCGAGGGCTGACAGTGCATTCATCTGTTTGCGCATTCCGTCCTCCTGGTCGAGAAACCACCAGCCTGAACCGAGCTGAATCTTGCCGGGAACCGTGCCGTCATTGAAAGTGAAGGCCATTGTGGCAAGCACTTCATTGTCTTTCGGATTCAGGTTGTATAGAATTGTCTTTGTCAGCCGGTCCTCCATTGCGAGTCTGCTGAGGAACTTGTGTCCTGCAGCTGCGCACTGCACATCGTGTATGGCATCATAGCCTGTGTCAGGGCCGAGGATATTGAACATTTTCGTGTTGTTGTCGCGGATTGCCCCGATATGGAACTGCTGTACCCAGCCTTTCTCGTGGTCCATACGTGCGAAGTCAAGCAAGATTGCGCTCCTGAATTTCAGGACTTCCTCTTTGGCCGGCTGCTTTCCTTTGAGAGTGTCGCGGAATATTCTGTCGATTTCCTCGATACCGAAGTCTTCTGCATAGAATGTTTCCAGGCCGTGGTCAGACAGGCGGCTTCCCATTTCATGGAAGAAGTCATGTCTCTTTTTAAGGGCATCGAGAAGATCCTGATAGCCGGAAATCTCTACTCCGGACACTTCGCTGAGTTTATTTATATATTCTTTATACTGCCATGGCTTTTCAATTGCCATTGCCTTGTCCGGCCTCCATGCAGGAAGGACTTTCACACCGAATGGCTTTTCATTTATCATCTTGTGATATTCGAGACTGTCAGCAGGGTCGTCTGTCGTGCAGACTACCTTTACATTGAACCTTTTCATCAGCTCCTGTCCCCTGAATTCCTCTGTCTGGAGTTTTTCAGTGCATACGTCATATATTTTCCGTGCTGTTCTGGGGCTGAGAAGGTCGTAAACTCCGAAAACACGTGCAAGTTCAAGATGTGTCCAGTGATAAAGCGGATTTCTCATTGTGTATGGAACAGTTTCCGCCCATTTCTCGAATTTTTCGTAGCTTCCTCGGGAGCCTGTGATGAATTCTTCAGGAATGCCGTTACCCCTCATTGCCCTCCATTTATAATGGTCTCCGCCGAGCCATACTTCCGTCAGGTCGCGGAACCGGTGGTTGTCGGCAATCATTTTCGGCACGAGGTGGCAGTGGTAGTCGATGATAGGCATCTTTTCCGCGCTCTCATGGTACAGTTCACGCGCAAAGTCATTTGTGAGCATGAAATCATCATGAATGAACGGTCTGCCGTCCATAATGTCCCCTGTTTTAGAAAGAATATCCATGTGTTGTCAGTGTTTATATAAATGGTGCAAATATCGCCTGGCCGAGGATGATTTTTCATGAAAATTCTACAAAAGAATATGAAAAATTATCAATCGGATGTAAATGTAACAATTTTTCCGTGAACGTACACGGAAATTTTGTACATTTGTGGCGAAATATGTTAATCCAAGTTTCGCAAGCCGCACAGACTTTCAAATAATGAACAATTTAAACAGATATCATGAAGACAAACAGTGAAGTAAGATATGCCTCACATCCGGAGGATGCAAAGCATTATGTAACCTCCCGGCTCAGAGAACACTACCTTATCGAAAAAGTATTTTCTGCCGATGAGGTGAATGTCGTATATACAATGCACGACAGAATGATAGCCGGTGGAGTCATGCCTGTAAACGAAACGGTGGAACTTCTGCCGATAGACATCCTGCGCAGCGGATTCTTCCTTTCGAGGCGCGAGATTGGAATCTTCAATGTCGGCGGAAAAGGAATTGTAAGGGCAGGAGACAAGGAATATCAGATGAATTTCAAGGAAGCCCTTTACCTTGGCCGCGGTGACCGCAAGGTGACTTTCGGGAGCCTTGACCCTGCCGCACCTGCAAAATTCTATTTCTGTTCCTCTCCTGCACACGCAACCTGTCCGGATCACCTTACCACCAGGGACGAGGCCGTGAAAATGGAACTTGGAACACTCGAGGAGAGCAACCGCCGCATAATAAACAGGATGCTTGTCAAGGAGGTCACTCCTACCTGCCAACTGCAGATGGGTATGACAGAACTTCAGCCGGGAAGCACCTGGAACACTATGCCCGCCCATACTCACGAGAGGCGTATGGAGGTATATTTCTATTTTGAACTGCCGGAAGACCAGGCAGTATGCCATTTCATGGGACAGACGGACGAAACCCGCCATATCTGGATGAAGAACGAGCAGGCTGTCATCTCTCCGGAGTGGAGCATACATTCTGCCTGTGCCACAAAGAACTATACCTTCATCTGGGCAATGTGCGGGGAGAACCTCGACTATAATGACATGGACGGCTGTGCCACAACTGATTTGAGATAATTATGGTAAATTTTTCACTTGAAGGAAAGGTAGCCCTTGTGACAGGTGCAGCCTACGGCATCGGTTTCGCAATGGCGTGTGCCCTGGCTGAGGCCGGGGCGAAGATTGCATTCAACTGCCGGGGCAAAGAACATCTGGAGAAGGCTCTGGAAGACTACCGTGCCGCAGGAATAGAGGCCAGCGGATATATCTGCGATGTTACTCATGAAGATCAGGTCCGGGCCATGGTCGCGGACATAGCGAAGACACTCGGCCCGGTTGACATTCTTGTCAACAATGCAGGAATCATCAGGCGTATTCCTATGCACGAAATGGAGGCAGGCGATTTCAGGCAGGTCGTTGACATTGACCTTGTCGCGCCTTTCATCTGCGCGAAGGCCGTCATTCCCGGAATGATTGAAAGGGGAGGCGGGAAAATCATAAACGTTTGTTCCATGATGTCGGAACTCGGACGCGAGACAGTTTCGGCCTACGCTGCCGCCAAAGGAGGACTGAAGATGCTTACGCGCAATATAGCTTCTGAATACGGTGCCTATAACATCCAGTGCAACGGTATCGGCCCGGGCTATATCGCCACGCCTCAGACCGCTCCTCTGCGCGAGCGCCAGAGCGACGGAAGCAGGCATCCGTTCGACTCATTCATAGTCGCCAAGACTCCTGCAGAGCGTTGGGGTACTCCGGAAGACCTCAAAGGACCGGTAATCTTTCTTGCAAGCAGTGCGTCCGATTTTGTGAACGGCCATATTCTTTATGTAGACGGAGGCATACTTGCCTATATAGGAAAACAGCCTAAATAACGTTTCCTTTATGAAATTTTCTGAAATCCGGCGTATGGCATTGCGCTTTGCCGTTTCTGCCACGGTTATTGCCGCTGCGTCAGCCTGCGGAAACAGAGGCGGACTTTCTGTGACAGTGGCCAACGATTCTGCTCTGGACAGAATCAGTGAAACGATAGAACTGAGAATGGATATGCTTCAGGAACTTGATGCCTCACTCAATGCAGGCAATGCGGTAGTGCTGGACTCTGAGGGCAGGCAGGTTCCGTCTCAGGTGTGCCTTGCCGGCAACGGGGGCAGTGTCCTGCTTTTTCAGGCTTCCGTGCCTTGCGGCTCATCCGTTTCATATTTCGTGAAAGCCGGCGCGAGAGACTCCTATGATACTTTGGCCTACAGCCGTCATGTTCCTGAAAGGCTTGACGACTATGCATACGAGAACAATCTTGTCGCCGGACGAATATACGGCCCGGCCCTCGGTTTCCCGCGGACTTTCGGTTCTGACATCTGGGTCAAGAATACGGACAGACTGATAATCGACGAATGGTTCGCAAAAGGAGATTATCACCACAATTACGGTGAGGGAATGGACTGCTACAAGGTCGGCGGCACTCTCGGCGGAGGTGCGCTTGTGCCTTATGTCCGTGACGGCGAATTTGTAATCGGTGACAACTGGGCTTCGTTCGAGCATGTCTGTGACGGTCCTGTCAGGACAAAAGCCGTATTTACGTATGGCGCGGTCGATGCCGGGGGAGTGAGCTATTCTGCCGTCAGGGAGATTGAACTTGATGCCGATTCGCATTTCCTGAAGTCCGTGATGACTTTCTGCCCGGTCGGCCATGATGCCGATTCCCTTGAAGTCGTTCTCGGTGCAGTCATGCACGACGTCATTTCAGGAGGACATGGATACAACTGGATAGCCTTTACCGAAAAGGCTTCCGATTCAGCAGATCCTGATGCCGACGGTGACATTTCTGTCGGTCTCGTATTCGATTCCGGCAGCCTTGCCGCGAATCATTTTACAGGAGAAGTCGCAGGCCATGCGGGAATCGTTACCAAGATTGCCTGCAATACTCCTGTGACAGTCTGGACAGGTTCCGGATGGAGCCAGGGGGATATACATTCGGCAAGTGAATGGGAAAATCTGGTGCGCGACTTTGCCTATGCTGCGGAAAATCCTCTGACATTTACTGTTGCGAAACGTTAGTCGGATATTATTTCACGGTAGAAAGAAAAGTTTTCCCGAAAAACGATGTCGATGGGCATAAGACGGTGAGGGTTGTCATGGACGTTCTTGTATATGAGACGGTTTATGGCGGCCCTTACTGCATTGAAGCCCTGAAGCTGCGGCCTTTGGCACAGCAGGGCGGCGATTCCTCCCTCCATAAGGCATCTGCTGTTGTTGTACGTAAGGTCGAACGATACGATTTCCACATTGTCTATGCCGTTTGCCTTCAGAATGTCCGCTATAATGTAGCCGCGTGAATTCATCACCGCAATGCCTCTTACGTCAGGATTGGAGGCAAGGAAATCGAGAACGTCTTTTTCATTGTCCTCAGGATCGAGGGCTGAGAATGAGGCTTCCTTGATCTGTCCGGATCTGCCGGAGCCTGAAATGTAGTCCATGAATCCTTTTCTTCTTTCGAGCGAGTTGTTGGCACGGCGGTTTCCTACCCTTCGCGTGCTGAAAATCGCAAGTGAACTGTCCGGTGGGGTCATCGAGCAGAGCAGGCGGCCTACCAGTGCTCCGCTTGCATGCTGGTCAGTGGAATAGGAAACGAAAGGAGAAGTGTCTTCTATTGCTGAATCGACGAAGGCATAAGGGATTCCTGCATTGTCAAGTTCACGGCACAGAGAGACTGTCTCGGAGATGAAAGTCGGGCCTATTATTACGGCATCCGGACGTTCAGCAGCTATGCCGCTGAATGCCGAACGGCATGAATAGACATCGAACTGATTGTAAAAGAAATATTTGCAGTCTATGTTTATGTCTGAATACTCTGCAAGTGCGTGCCTGAAGCCCTCAACCACAGATTCCCAGTATTCTCCGGAGCCTGCAGCCGGGGTCGTTATAATGATTCTGTATCCTTTTTTCAGCGAGACGGCAGAAGTGTGGATGTTGTATCTGTATTCCACATCCGCAAGTACGCGCTCGACTGCCTCCCTGCTTGAAGGCGATACGTTCCCCCTGTTGTGCAGGACTCTGTCCACTGTTCCTGCCGATACTCCTGCCATCTGGGCAATGTCTTTGATCTTGATTTGTTTGGCCATTTGTTTGTCTGCTTTGCCTGACTGCAGGCTGAATTCATGTACTTTCAGTTCCGTGTGCAAATATTGTCAAAATATATTGATAATTCAACATTTCTATTTAATTTTGTGTATTATGTGCACGTGCACGGAAGGGCAATGATGCTTTTCCTGTAAGTATGTGCCTCTTTTTTATGTATCTTATGAAAGAGAGCTGGCGGTGGTACGGGCCGGATGACCCTGTCAGCCTTGACTATATCCGGCAGGCCGGAGCGACGGACATAGTGCACGCTCTTCATCATATACCGAACGGCGAGGTCTGGCCGGTGGATGAAATACGCCGCAGACAGGAACTTATTGCAGAAAAAGGGCTTGTATGGAGCGTTGTCGAGAGCGTGCCGGTGCATGAGCATATAAAGACGAGGGAGGGCGCTTTCCGGGACTACATAAAAAATTATGCGGAGACCATACGCAATCTTGCGGAATGCGGCATCCGCTGTATAACCTATAATTTTATGCCCGTGCTCGACTGGACAAGGACGGATCTGGCTTACAGACTGCCTGACGGCAGTCTCGCTCTGCGGTTTGAAAGAGCGGCTTTTATGGCTTTCGACTTGTTCCTGTTGAGACGGCCGGAGGCTTTTGAGGAATATTCTGCCGGGGACATCGATGTCGCCTCAAGGCGTTTCGCCGAAATGGACGAAAGGCAGAGGCAGGAGCTTGTGAAGACAATGCTTGCCGGACTTCCAGGAAGCGAGGAGAGCTTTACGCTTGGACAGTTCAGGGCGGAGCTTGACCGGTACAGCGGCATGAGTCCGGAGAAATTGCGTGAAAATCTGGTGCTGTTTCTGAAAGAGGTGTGCCCTGTGGCAGACGAGTGTTCGTCCATGCTCGTCATCCATCCTGACGATCCGCCTTATCCGATATTGGGATTGCCGCGCATAATGTCTTGTGCAGAGGATTTCCGGCTGCTTGCCGCTGCTGTTCCGAATCCATCGAACGGTCTGTGCCTGTGCACTGGCTCTCTTGGTGTAAGGGCTGACAATGACTGTCCGGCAATGATGAGGGAGTTCGGCGACAGAATAGGCTTTGTCCATCTCAGGACTACAAAAAGGGACGGCACGGGAAATTTTCATGAGGCCGATCTGTTTGGCGGTGACGTGGATGTGTATGGCGTGATGAAAGCCATGCTTGAAGTGCAGCAGCGCAGGGGAGTGAGCATTCCGCTGAGACCCGACCACGGACATCAGATGTGCGACGATTTGTCAAGGCACTCCAATCCGGGCTATTCCTGCTACGGCCGTCTGCGCTCGCTCGCGGAACTCCGCGGCCTTCAGGCTGGAATCGCCGGTTCAATGAAGCAGTTTTAAACAAAGAACCCGGCCTTAAGGCCGGGTTCTTTGTTTATCGCTATCAGAATCTGTCTTCAGATGATACTGTAAGTTTCTTGCGGCCATGACGGCGGCGTGATGCCAATACGCGACGTCCGTTCGGAGTCGACATGCGCTCGCGGAATCCGTGTTTGTTGCGGCGCTTGCGCTGTGATGGTTGGAATGTTCTTTTCATTATTTCTTGTTTTTATATTTTCGCGTATAAAATAGGGAGTGCAAAGGTAGTCTTTTTCAGTTTATTTACAAAATATTTTTTTTGAAACTGTTTAGAATTCCATCAAAAATTCTTTTATGTTTCTTTCCTGTGTTTTCTTTTTGACTTTTTCAGTCAGACAGCTCTGCTGTCATTTTCAGAAAGTCAGAAAGAAACACTTTCTGAAACAAGATGATTAAAAGTCGAACAGTTTCTTAGAAATATTCGGGAAATGTTAAGGCTGTTTCTCAATATGTACTACCATTTTCCCATCAAAATAAGGGTCTGAAGCCCAGCTGCTGACAGGCCAGGTATGCACCGAACCCTTTTTCATCCTGAATTTTCCCATCATCACCGCAATCTCTTCCGCAAGGTCTCCTCCCTTCAGATAAAGTATTCCTTCGGTGTATCTTCCCTTTACCCACGGGAAGAAATTATCCAGTGAAGTCACTGCACGCGACACCACATAGCCGAAAGTCCTGCCGAGCGATTCGGCACGGGCGTTTACTGTTGTCACATTGGCCAGTTCCAGGCCTTTTGCGACCTCGGCGGCTACAGTTATTTTTTTTCCTATGGAGTCGCAGAGGGTGAAATGTGCTCCGGGAAACATCACGGCGAGAGGTATTCCGGGGAAACCTCCCCCTGTGCCGAGGTCGAGAATCTCAATCCCGGCCCCTGCGTTGCGGAGTGTTCCGTAGACATCGGGCAGCTGTGTCTTCAGATATGCGGCAATGCACAACGAGTGCAGCACGTGGTGGACATACAGGCTGTCTATGTCTTTTCTGGATATTACATTTATTTTGGAGTTCCAGTCGCGGTACAGGGCTTCCATTTTTCTGAACCGCTCCATCTGCTCCTGCGTAATTTCAGGAAATTTTTCCTGTATTATTCCGCTGAATTCTTCAAATGTCATTCTATTCTCGTTTTAAGTTCCGCAAATTAAAGCAGCTCGTCCGAATAGTCCATCATCTTCAGCAGCTGCGCCTTGGCCCGCCTGATTTTGGTCTTTACAGTGTTTATCGGCATATCCAGCGCATCGGCAATCTCCTTGTAGCCGAAATTGTCGATGAGATTCATCTTGGCCACAGTCCTGTAGTCATCCTTCAGTTTTTCGATATTGTTCAGCCATTTGTCATACTCCTGCTGATTTATTATGTCCTCCTCCGGATTGTGCATCGTGGCCGGCAGTTCATTCAGCTGCGCCAGTTCCTCATTGATTGAGGTCGTAGGCATATTTGTTTTCTCCCTGTCATGTCTGCTCAGGTGGTCGAAAGCCGTGTTCCTTGCAATCCTGTACAGCCATGTGGAGAATTTGTATTCGGGATTGTAGGTCGCAATCTGGCTGAATGCCTTCTGGAAACTCTCCAGACAGATGTCCTCGATTTCCTCCTTTTGAGAGGCATATCTCGAAATATGGCTTCTTACACCTGCATTGTATCGGGTGTAGAGCACGATGTATGCCGCCTGGTTCTGTTCTGCGGCGAGTTTTACGAGAACCGCGTCGGGGAGGTCAGTGAGCTTCGAGCCAATTGTTGCCATGATTGCATTCTACGGTTAAAGGTATTGACAGACTTACGACATTTTCCATTTCTTCCCTGACAATCTGTTCCAGCTGCGGAACTTCATCCGCAATGGCATCAAACACAAGCTCATCGTGGATTTGCAGCACCATGCGGCTTCTTAGCCCTTCATGAGCCATGCGTTTGTCCACATTTGTCATCGCGAGCTTTATAATGTCTGCGGAAGTGCCCTGGATAGGGGCGTTGATAGCGTTCCTTTCTGCGAGCGAGCGCACGGTCGCGTTCTTGGAATTGATGTCCGGAAGGTATCTTCTCCTTCCGAAAATGGTCTCCACATATCCGGTTTCCCTTGCTGCCGCTATCGTATCTTCGATATATGAAGATATGGCAGGGAAATTTGCAAAATAGTCCCCGATTATCTGCTTGGCTTCCGCCCTGCCTATTTTAAGACGCTGGGACAGGCCGAAGGCCGATATGCCGTACATTATTCCGAAATTGGCGGTTTTTGCTATACGCCTCTGCTCCTGTGTCACCTCGTCTATGTGCGTCCCGAAAATCTTGGCGGCCGTGAGCGCATGTACGTCAAGTCCTTCACGGAAAGCCTGTATAAGATGAGTGTCGCAGCTCAGATGTGCCATAATCCTCAGTTCTATCTGGGAGTAGTCGGCAGACACTATCAGTCCGTCCGGTGTACTTGGCACAAAGGCTTTTCTTATCTCCTTGCCTCTTTCCGTGCGTACAGGTATGTTCTGCAGATTAGGTTTGGAGGAACTCAGGCGGCCTGTCGCTGTGAGGGTCTGGTTGAAGGTCGTATGTATCTTTCCTGTAATCGGCGAAATATATGACGGCAGCGGCTCTATATATGTCGACAGCAGTTTCTTTACGCCGCGGTATTCAAGGATTTCGTTGATTATCGGATGCTTGTGCGCGAGTGCACTCAGGGTCTCCTCGTCCGTAGGATAGGTATATCTCACTCCGCTTTTAGGCTTAACCTTCGGATCGAGGCGCAGCTTCTCGAAGATAAGCGTACCGATCTGTTTTGGAGACAGGATGTTCAGATTGGGGTCTTCCGCCATTTCCCTGACCCTGTCCTGTATCGCGTTCATCTCGGCTGCAAGTCCGGCTGCATACTTGCGCAGCTGCACCTGATCGACCTTGACACCCTCTGTTTCCATTTTTGAAAGCACCCTTACAAGAGGCTCTTCCATTTTGTCGTAAAGTTCTCTCAGGCCGAGCTTTCCCATTTCCTCCCAGATTTTTTCTCCGAGAAGACAGGTCACTGCCGCTTCTTTAAAACGCGATGAATTGCTGTCTTCTTCTGGCGCTTCATCGAAAAGTGAAAGGGGCATATTCCGTTTTTCTTCGGGTATGCTGTCTTCGATGCTTATGTTCAGGTATGTCTTTGACAGAATGTCGAGCTTATGGCTCTTTTCCGGATTTATCAGATAGTGCATAAGTCCGATGTCGAGCAGCTTGCCGGGCATGGGTATCCCGTTGTAGGACAGTATGTTGCTCTGGAGTTTCAGGTCATATCCGTATTTCGCGATTGCGGGGTCTGATATTATTACCGCAAAATCATCCGCGTCTCCGCATGCGACAAGGCCGCTGTCTGCCACTCCGACTGTGACCCTCTTTACAGGGGTGAATATGCCGTCATGTTCTCCCTCGGTGATAATGGAGAAGTTTCCGGCCTTTTGGGCCGTCATGATGATTTCCTTGACGCTGCCTTCCTTATATGACACGCTTTCGCTGTCCCTGTCCCCGGCGGTTCTGGTGTGGCCTATATATTTGAGCAGAGAGCCGAATTCGTATTTCTCGAAAAGGTCGGCCACTTCCGGTGCATATTCGCAGCACACCTTCATTTCTTCACCTGTGATGTCAAGCGGTATGTCGGTTTTGATTGTCACGAGCATGTGGCTCATGTCTATATGGCCTTTCGCATTTTCAAAGGCCTCCCTCTGTTTCGGGGTCAGTTCTCCGATATGTTCATAGATGCTGTCCACAGATCCGTATCTGGACACGAGCTTTCCGGCCCCGACTTCGCCGACTCCTTTGACTCCCGGAATGTTGTCCGAGGTGTCACCGCAGATGGTGAGTATGTCTATGACTTGTTCCGGCCTCTGTATCCCGTATTTTTCGCATACCCTGACAACATCGATTACCTCGTTTTCGGAGCCGGACTTGCCCGGCTTGTACTGGTAAATGTTTTCTGAGATGAGCTGTCCGTAATCCTTGTCCGGAGTTACCATATATACGGTGAAGCCCTCTTTCTCGGCTTTCTTGGCCATGGAGCCTATTACATCGTCAGCCTCGAATCCCTTGACCATAAGCACCGGAATGCACATGGCACGGCACAAGCCGCACAACGGTTCGAGCGCGTCTATTACAAGCTGAGGGGTTTCGTCCCTCGTTCCTTTGTACTCCTTATATATTTCATGTCTGAAAGTGCCTCCCGGCGGATCGAAGGCAACGGCAAGGTGAGTCGGCTTTTCTTTTTCAATCAGTTCCAGCAGATATTTCGTGAAGCCGAAAAGAATCGACATGTCCGCACCTTTGGAATTGATCATTGGATGGCGAAGGAATGCATAGTACATTTTGAAAATAAGTGCATGTCCGTCAATCAGAAAAAGTCTGTTTCCCATGGGCGTATCAAAAAAAGTGAACCTCAAAGATAGTAAAAGTTTCGTTTCCGGCCTCTCTTTGCATAAGTATTTTTCCTCTGTGCCGGCTACGGCCTCTCTTTGAATATGCCGGCTATGGCTTCTGCCATACATTCTTTTGTCGCGTTGTCGGTGCCTTGACGGCAGGAAGCGCATCTGAAGATGCCGTCGGCTCCGAGTGCCAGCACCTTGTTGCATACTGCCAGCCCCTCATGAAGATCGTGGGTGGAGAAGACGACAGCAGGGCCCCGGTCCTCTGCGCACAGTTCCTTGAGCGACTTAAGCACTGTCCTGCGGTTCTCGGCGTCGAGGAAGGCTGTAGGTTCGTCGAGCAGTATTACAGAGGCCCGCCGTGTCAGGGCCGCCGCAATGCATGCTTTCTGAAATTCTCCGTCGCTGAGTGTGGCTATGTCGCGCCCTGCCAGTTTTTCTATTCCGAGTCTGAGCATAGCCTTTTTCATTTCCGCCTCATCCTCCGGTGACATTTTGCCTCCGCGGCCTGTCTGCCGGAAGCAGCTCACCCGTATGAATTCGTTGAGCGTGAATCCTTTGACTTTCGGGATTCTGGCCGGAATCATTGCTGTCTCCGCTTGGTTGCCCTTCTGTTTTCTGTTGTCTTGCCTGTGTCCGTCCGGCTGCATGTAATTCTGTTCTCTGCCGGGCTGCATGGCATAAATGGCATTGAGCAGGGTGGTCTTTCCGCTTCCGTTCGCTCCGCACAGCATTATGCAGTCGCCCTCCGAGATGTCGAAGGATATGCCGCTGTACAACGGCCTGCCGTAGCCGATTGTCAGATTTTTTATCTGCATCAGTATATTCCCGGTTCTCATAGCTCAGGCTTTTTCAGAAGTATGTAGAATATGATGGGAAGCCCGACGAAGGCCATTGTGCCTGATACGGGTATATGCAGTGATGGGGACTGGGATATGAGGTCTGCCGCTATGCCTGTGATGCTTCCGCACAGCATCGATCCTCCGAGTATGCTGCGGTGGTTTGCCGTTCCCAAGACAGTCCTGGCTATGTGCGGCGAGATGATGCCGACAAACCCTATAGGTCCGCAGAATGCAGTGGCTGTACCGGTCGTGATGCAGCAGCTGAGCATGGCCCATAGTCTTATCTGTTTGGGCCATGCACCGCAGGCTTCGGCATATCCGTCTCCGAAAAGCAGGAGATCAAGCCCCTTGCGGTTCAGCATGGCAGTTATGCAGCCGATTGCCAGGGCTGTTGTCATGATTCCGATTTGCGGCCATGATGTATATGAGAAACTTCCTGCCGACCAGTTGTAGAATACTTTCAGGCTTTCCGCATCGGTGTTGAACTGCATGACCGTGACGGCGGCATTGGCCATGAAGCCGAGCATGATTCCGAAAATGAGGAGCGTGGATGCGCTCCCGACTTTTTTCGATACTCCTATTATGATTGTTGCGCTTACAGCCGCTCCGGCCACTGCTCCTGCTGCTGTCGTGATTCCGTACAGCGGTCCTCCTGCAATCATTCCTCCGCCCAATGCGACGGCCGCCGCTCCGAGTGAGGCGCCGGAACTGACTCCCATTATGTGCGGGTCTGCAATCGGATTCCTGAATATGCTCTGCATCTGGACACCGGAAAGAGCCAGTGCCGCTCCGGCAAGTATGGCTGTGACCGCCCTGGGGATGCGCAGAAGAACCATTACGGTTTTGTCCGCATGATTTCCGGCCGACAGGTCGGCTGCAATCAGTATTGCCGCGAGGACGAGTCCGGCCGCTGTAGCTTTGGTTCTTCCGGTTATTTTCATTTCTGTATCTTCATTTTTGTACGGATGTGGTCCATATCGTGGAGCGCCGACAAAAATAATGAAAATTGTCGGGATATGGAGGGTGGAGGATAATTTGTTGTCACTCTGTGGGTTATGCTACGACGGGTGCCGGATTTTTGGCACCCGTCGTTGTGTAATATGTTGATGGACAGAGTGTTGTGCTCCACCGTTCTGCTGCTGCCGTCCTGCATTTTTTTTGATATAAAATGCAGGAATTGCCCGACTTTTGTGGTGTCCGTATTCAAGCCTGCCGTGCAGGCTGTATATAATGTATTATTAAGGAACTGTTATGGATTCTTTCAATTGTATGCCTCTTTCCGGCATTCCTGCTGTCCTTTTAAAAGGACAGCGGAGCTGGCTGAGTGAAAAATTAACAAAGAAACGCTTTCGGAAAGGTTTATGATGATAAAAATAAAAACAGTTTCTATAAAAATAAATTTTATGAAAAGGATTATTTTATTTGCCGCAGCTATTGCTGCTTTTGCACTTTCGGCCGGTGCCGACAACAGGCCTTCTTCTTTTGAACAGCTTCCTGACGGGGCGAAGACATTCTTGAACAGCAGTTATAAAGGGGTTGAGGTTGTATCTGTGACCAAAGAGGACGATTGGTTCAGACCTGACTACAATGTCGTGCTTTCAAATGGAATTTTTCTGGAATTCAGCTATTCCGGAAGTCTGAAAAAGATTGAGGCGAAGAAGGGAACCATTGCTCCGGCACTTATTCCGGAGGGTATAAGGAAGTTCGTGGACAGATACTATCCAGGTACCGGATATGTTGAATATGAGGTCGGCAGAAAGGATTATGAAGTCACATTGTCCAACCGTCTTGAACTGAAATTCGACAATGAGTTCAGGCTTATTGAGGTGGATGACTGAGTCCTCCTGCACCTCGGCATAGGGTATCCAGAAGTAAACTTTTGTCCACCTGCACCGTTTTTCTCTGCCCCATCTCCCAATGTGCCAAAGCCTTTCTGCTCCGGCACGGGGCGACCGAAAAGTCAGGATAACTCTCTGAGAATTGAAACTTTGTTGACAAGGGCGAGGCAGTCCACACATAAAAATGAGAAAAAGGGGCTTGACTAATACTTTTTAGTCGGCCCCTCCCTATCATGGGGGCTTCGGACCTACAGTCCTGTCCTCTCGGGACTTTGCAAATAAATTTGTTGTCTGCTCTCGGCTTTTTGCCAATTTGTGCTTTGCACATATATACGCCTGTGCCTCGGCATACAATCAAATAAATTTGTTGTCTGCTCTCGGCTTTTTGCCAATTTGTGCTTTGCACATATATACGCCTGCGCCTCGGCATACAATCAAATAAATTTGTTGTCTGCTCTCGGCTTTTTGCTATATTTGTACTCTCAATAAAAAATATAGACAAATGGCACAGAAACCATCGATTCCAAAGGGTACAAGAGATTTCGGACCGGCAGAAATGGCCGGAAGAGACTATATATTCGACACCATACGTTCGGTGTTCAAGACTTATGGCTATGCACCGATAGAGACTCCTTCAATGGAAAATCTCGGCACGCTCCTGGGAAAGTACGGTGAGGAGGGAGACAAACTTCTTTTCAGAATACTCAATTCCGGAGATGCCTTTTCCGGCATCAGTTACGATGACTACAGGATTGAGGGTGCGGACAACGCCTACAACAGTAAGGCTCTCTCACTGAAAGTGTGCGAAAAGGGACTCAGGTACGACCTGACAGTTCCTTTTGCCCGTTTCGTGGTACAGCATCAGAACGAGATATCTTTTCCGTTCAAACGTTTCCAGATTCAGCCAGTATGGCGTGCAGACCGTCCGCAGAAAGGACGTTACAGGGAATTTTATCAGTGCGATGTGGACGTCATAGGCTCAAAGTCGCTCCTTAACGAACTTGAACTTGTACAGATTGTGGACAGGGTATTCACTCTGTTCGATGTGGATGTCTGCATAAAAATCAATAACCGCAAGGTGCTTACCGGAATGGCCGAGATCTGCGGTTTCCCTGACAAGGTGGTAGACATTACAGTCGCCATCGACAAGATTGACAAAATCGGACTGGAGGCTGTAGAGGCCGAGATGAAGGAGAAGGGGCTGACCGGCGAGGCTGTCGCAGTAATCCGTCCTGTTCTCGAAATGTCCGGTTCTGCATCTGAGAAACTGTCCCTTATGAGGGAACTTATGAGCGGCAAGTCCGCTTCCGGAATCGTATCCGAAACAGGACTTCTCGGACTTGACGAACTGGAGGAACTGTTCGGACTTATCGATGCTGCAGGCATAAGGCATGATGTGGAAATCGATCTTTCACTTGCCCGCGGACTTAACTATTACACAGGTGCGATATTCGAGGTCAAGGCAAAGGATTTTGCAATAGGAAGCATCTGCGGAGGCGGCCGATACGATAATCTTACAGGCATTTTCGGCCTTCCTGACATGTCCGGCGTGGGCATTTCTTTCGGTGCCGACCGAATCTATGATGTCCTTAAGGGACTGGACAAGTTCCCTGCCGAGGTGACGTCATCGACACGTGTCCTTTTTGCAAATATGGGCAGCAGCGAGCTTAGATATCTGATTCCTGTGGTAAGGGCTTTGCGTGAGGAGGGTGTTTCATGCGAGATATATCCGGATGCGGCCAAGCTGAAAAAGCAGTTCGACTATGCGGACAAAAAGAACATTCCTTTCATTTCAATAATAGGGGAGAGCGAAGCCGCCGCCGGCACTGTCAATATAAAGAATCTTGCTTCCGGCGAGCAGAGGTCTTTCGGCAAAGATGACCTTGCTTCTATGCTGGAGTTTATCGGTTAGGCCGGTAGGAAATACCTTATTTAGTATCGTTGGTTTCTGCACAGTTTCCTGTTCTGCCGTAGATTTCAATGAAGACTCTTTTGAAAATAGACAAGGATATTTTCGCCGGCTATGCCGCCGGTATCGTCACAGGAATGACATACGGGCTTAACCCGTTGTTTGCCATGCCATTGCTTAATGCCGGCGCGCCTGTGGAGAATGTGCTGTTTTTCCGCTACGGACTGTCGGTGCTTATGCTCGGGTGCTGGCTGCTGTTCAGGCGGCAGAGTTTCCGCGTGTCTCCCAAGCAGCTGTTCCGGCTGGCGATTCTGGGAGCGCTTTTTACGATGAGCAGCCTTTTTCTGTTCGAGGCATACCGCTTCATTCCGTCAGGAATGGCTACGACCGTGGTATTCCTTTATCCTGTGCTTGTGGCTGTAATTATGGTTTTTATGCGTGTATATCCTACCTGGCAGGTATGGCTTTCGATAATTCTGACATTTGTCGGAGTATACATCCTCTCTATGGATGACGGCTCTCATGCAGTGCAGGTTAAAGGGCTTGTGATTGCCGGCTGCTCTGCACTGGCGTATGCCATGTTCATAGTGATAATCAACAGAAGCCGGACTATAAGGAAAGTCCCGAATACGCTGCTGACATTTTACGCCTTGCTCGTAGGTACGGCAGTATTTTGTGTAAAGGCTATGATCGGCGGCCATTCATTGGTGCTTGGCATAGACGGGGCTTATGCCTGGGCCAATCTCGCAGGACTTGCAATTCTGCCGACGATTGTTTCCACGGCGACGCTGGCTTTGGCGACAAGGAAAATTGGGGCTGCGAAGGCGTCTGTCCTCGGTGTATTCGAGCCGATTACAGCAATTATGGTCGGTGCATTGGCTTTCGGAGAACCTGTTACGGCAAATATAATTATCGGAATTGTCCTTACTATGGCAGCCGTTGTCTTCATGATTGCCACCTCGTCAAATTAGCCGTAATTGTCCTTGTGGCTGCCGCTTTCCCTAAATTTCACTATAGGTGATTGCAGTTCCGGGGTGGAGGTAAGTCGCTGTTATATGTGGGTTTATGTTATGACATGTGCCGTAGGATTGATTTTTGTGGCTTTGTAATATGTTGAATGTTACTTGGTTGGCGAATGTCCCTTGAAGCAGTTCCTTAATATTTTTTCGTCTGCTTTCCGAAAAAAGCCGATAAAATCAAAATAAAATTTGCAGTTCCAAAAAATGTACGTATATTTGCAGTCCAATATCGCGGGATAGAGCAGTTGGTAGCTCGTCGGGCTCATAACCCGGAGGCCGGAGGTTCGAGTCCTCCTCCCGCTACCAGGCAGGGCAACTCATTTGAGTTGCCCCTTTTCTTTTTCCCATTCATCTAATGTGATGCGTCCTGTAAGATGGGGACTAATTCTTGTCTTGAGTAACAGTCTGGTGGAAATGTTTTGCTCCCGAAAATGCTTGTTTTTGGAACTGTTGGCGAAAAGATTGGCTTTTCAATCAAATAATAGCTCATTGTGAGGACGTCATGCCCCCAAAAATACATGACAATTATCAAAAATACTGCTTTAGGAATTGGCAGGGCAAGAAAGTCGTGCTCCGTTCCTGAAAAGGCTTGTTTTGGGAACAGTCGTGCAGGAAAGTCGGAGTTTGTGCCTGAAATGCACTGATTGTGGAATGGTCAGGAGGAAATGTTGCGTAGGGTGGAGGCCAACTTGTTGTGAGATAACGATTTGTTTTGTGACGGGTGCTGAAATTTCGGTACCCGTTGAAGCGTAAAACACTGTGTAGCAAAATGTTGTCCTCCACCTCGCAGCCGTCCTGTTCTAAAGTTAGGGCACCTCAGCTCTGCGGCCCTCACGTGCCAGAAAGACCACCTTTGGAAACAGTTGTGAGGAAACGCCATGCTTCGTGCCGGAAACACACAATTTTGGAACAATTGATAT
>CAYMVG010000014.1:0-77476 GCA_964394295.1 uncultured Muribaculaceae bacterium
GAACAGTCGTACTGAAAAGTTGTGGTTTGTTCCTGAAAGTGCCCGTTTTGGGAACGGTCAGGACGGAATGTAGTATTCCGTTCATGAAAAGCCCTATTTTGGGAACAGTCGTACTGAAAAGTTGTGGTTTGTTCCTGAAAGTGCCCGTTTTGGGAACAGTCAGGACGGAATGTAGTATTCCGTTCCTGAAAAGCCCTATTTGGGGAACAATCGTACTGAAAAGTTGTGGTTTGTTCCTGAAAGTGCCCGTTTGGGGAACAGTCAGGCCAGAATGTAGTGTTCCGTTCCTAAAAGCCAGACCTTGGGAATATCGTATTCCGTCCCGACTTGCCGTCCACCGTTCTATCCACAAAAGGAAAGCGAGACCAGAAGGCCCCGCTTTAAATGTTTTCACAACGGAATAATCCTTATTGTGAATTGCTTCAAACTTTTGCAAAGTTATGGATATTCGCCGGATATGCAAGATATTTTTCGGATATATTTGCCTATATTCGCATCAGAAAACCGCAATAAAGAAAATCTGACAGCCGTCCGTGCGGCAAAAACTTGCAGACAACACCAAAAATATAAAGAATATGGAAGAGAAACTTATGCAGAACCCTTATTATGCAAAGGCGGTCGAATACATAAAGAACACCGACCTCAATGCTCTGGAACTCGGAAAACATCTCATCGACGGAGAAAACCTGTTCGTGAATATCGTGGAAGGACAACTGAACCCCCCTCAGCAGGCCCGCCTTGAAGCGCATGACAAATATATCGACATACAGGTGCCGCTCTCAAAAGGCGAGACCTACGGAGTCAAGCCGCGCTGCAGATGCACTCCGGACGGGGATTTCGACACAGCAAATGACATCATTTTCTACAAAGACCCTGTTGACGATACGATAAACGCACAGCCGGGAGAAATCGTAACCTTCGCTCCGGACACCGCCCATGCCCCGCTGATCGGCGAGGGAACTATCCGCAAGGCCATTTTCAAAGTCCTTGTTGTAAAGTAAGCGTTTTGAATTTTCGGAAAAATTCCGCAGTTTAAGGACAAATGGCCCGCTACCAACAGAATGAGGTAGAAAAACCGAGCAGAAACGAATTAATATAAGGCTTTTGCTGAGAGAAACGGAATATTTCATATTCGGCGAAAGCCTTTATTCTGAAATACTCCCCTGCCCTTAATGTAACGGCAGCCTCAGTCAGGATATCGATTCCATTTATAAGATGCAGAGCCTCCGGCACATATTTTCCGTCATGCCAGGCAAAGCCGAGCATCGTCTTGAATTCAAATTCCAAAAGTTTCGGAAAAGCATACTGCCAATAAGAACCGACAAGGGCATTATACATATTGTATGACAATGCAGCGGAATCGTCTGCCGACACGGCGGCAAAGCCGAGTTCATTTGCCGACACTCTTGCAGCCATACCAGCCCTCGGAACTACAGGAATATTCGCTACGACAGCTGCGGAACTTCCTCTCGCAGGCATAATTCCGGCGGCCTTAAAAGATTTAGGACCGAATACAAACCTCCGTGCGCAAGACAGACCGATTTCATAATATCTGCGGTTTTCATCGTATGAAAACACATCCGGTCTCTCATATCCGTCAGCCAAATGCTTTTCCCTGAATATCAAGTCACTGAGGAAATATCCAAGATGTACGGAGCCTATACCTATTGCCCCCCCCATGAGCACATCGCTCATCCAGTGCCGGTTGTTCAGAATACGTGACACCCCTGTGACAGCAGCGACAGTATAGCCGCCTATACTGAACCACGGACTTCTCCATCCATATTCCTTGTCGAGCATTGCCGCAGCCATAAATGCAGTGGCCGTATGTCCGGACGGAAAAGAATTGCGTGAGGTCTCATCCGGGCGCAGCCTGCTGACAGAATATTTCGCCCCGTTTACGGCACCGGCCATTATTGCGGTTGAAAACGCATCCGAGACAAGCATACGGCCCCATGAACTGCGGCCCTCATAACCGAAAGCCTTCAGGCCGACTAAAACGGCTGCCGGAAAATATTGGATATAATCATCGTATTTATACCTGAATCCCGGCACAGCATTATTGCGCAGCTGCCGGATATCGGTATCGATAGAAGACCTGAATATATACGGTGCAGAAACCTGCACTGCAGGAGTTTCAGACAATCCGGCAGTGCAGGTAATAATCTGTGCGGAAACGGCACACGGAACGATACACAGAGCAATCGCCACCAGAAATACCGGCAAAAATTTCCCGCTCATCGATTTCTTTCTTGAAAAACTGCGGCTCGGCCTAATTAGCACGGGCCTGATTAGGCTTTGCAGTCTGGGCAGCGCCGGCATTCTTCAATGCCTTCTGTTCCTCACCGGCCAGACTGTCAAACTCGGCCTCTGAAATCATCTTGCAGTCTCCGTTGAAAACAGCTCCCAAATCGACTGCCAGTTTCTTTATATTCAGAGAAGCATTAACGGCACAGCCGCTCTTCAGTACAAGAGTATCCTTGACATAGACATTGCCGTCCAGCTTACCGCAGACTTCGGCATTCTCGCAAATGACATCCCCTTTAATGGAAGCACTCGCCCCGACTGTTACCTTGCCCTTGACAATGAGCTTTCCCTCAAAAGCACAATCCATGCAGATGTCATTGGGAGAAACGATTTCTCCCTTTACCACGGTACCGGCCGATATTCTGCTGACTATCTCTTCGTCAGTCACGATAAATTTGCCCATAATATTGATTATAAAAAGATTTGCTACTGATTCTTGCCATGGCAATTCTTGAACTTCTTGCCTGAGCCGCATGGACATGGGTCATTCCTTCCGACCTGCTTCTCAACGTGTACCGGCATCTTGCTCTTCGGATCTCCGCCGTTCGTAACAAGATCGCTGCGGCTCGTATTCATCTGGCTCATGTCAGGCTTGCGCGGCTGTGCCGGTGCCTGGGCCGGCTGAGCGTCCCGTAGCGGGATGAATGCCCTGAGCAGGAATGAAAGCACATCCTTGTTCAGGTCCTCGAGCATCTGGCTGAACAGGTTGAAGCTCTCGAACTTATATACAAGGAGCGGATCTTTCTGTTCGTATGTCGCATTCTGTACGGACTGTTTCAGGTCATCCATATCGCGCAGATGCTCCTTCCAGCAGTCATCAATCCTGTAAAGGGTTATGCTCTTGCTTATTGCGCGTACAAGCTCTCTGCCCTCGGACTCTACCGTCTTCTTTATGTTGAGCATCACAGGATAAATCTTTCTTCCGTCGGAAACCGGAATCCTGAGTACAGCATCGTCAGGCATCGAGGCATTCTTCTCGCAAATGTCCTTTATTATAGGAAGAGTCCTCTGTACGATGGTATCCATCCTGCGCCTGTATGTATCGAGCATATTCTCCAGCAGTTTCTCCGAACGGGCCTTGTCAGACTCCTTATTATAGAACTCTTCGTCAAATCCCGGCTCGATGGAAAGCGCTCCTATGACATATTCCGCGAACTCGTCGTAAGGCATACCCTCCGATTTCTCCACAAGAATCTGGGAAATGTCCTGCATCATGTTCATGACATCGATTTCTACCCTCTCGCCGGAAAGCGCGTTGCGTCTCTTCGTATAGATGACCTCCCTCTGTGAATTCATCACATCGTCATATTCAAGAAGCCTCTTTCTTATGCCGAAGTTGTTTTCCTCGACTTTCTTCTGCGCCCTCTCGATCGAGTTTGAAAGCATAGGTGCCTCCAGAGCCTCGTTTTCCTCCATTCCGAGCCTGTCCACAACCTTTGCAATCTTCTCTGAGCCGAAAAGACGCATCAGTTTGTCTTCAAGAGAGACATAGAACACTGACGATCCAGGATCTCCCTGACGGCCTGAACGTCCGCGCAGCTGGCGGTCCACACGGCGGCTGTCATGCCTCTCCGTACCGATAATGGCAAGTCCTCCGGCTGCCTTGACCTCATCGGAAAGTTTGATGTCCGTACCGCGGCCGGCCATATTCGTGGCAATCGTAACGGTGCTCTTCATACCGGCATGAGCAACGACCTCGGCCTCACGCGCATGCTGCTTGGCATTGAGGACCTGGTGCTGGATTCCGCGCAGACGGAGCATACGGCTCAAAAGCTCGGAAGTCTCCACATCGGTAGTACCTACAAGTACCGGCCTTCCCTCCTTTGTAAGCTCTGCCACCTTTGCGATGACCGCCTCGTATTTTGCTTTCTTTGTCTTGTATATAAGGTCATTGTTGTCGAAGCGGGCTATCGGCCTGTTGGTCGGGATAACCACGACATCCAGTTTATAGATGGACCAGAACTCGCCTGCCTCCGTCTCTGCCGTACCTGTCATTCCTGACAGTTTATGATACATCCTGAAATAGTTCTGCAAAGTGATTGTCGCGAAAGTCTGGGTAGCGGCCTCGACCTTAACGTTCTCCTTGGCCTCGATCGCCTGGTGAAGACCGTCAGAATAGCGGCGTCCCTCGAGGATACGTCCTGTCTGCTCATCGACAATCTTGATTTTGCCGTCGGCAACGACATATTCGATATCCTTGTCGAACATAGTGTATGCCTTAAGGAGCTGGTTCACAGTATGGACACGTTCGCTTTTGACCGCGAAATCAGCAAGAATCCCGTCTTTCTTGACCTGCTTCTCCTCAGGAGTAAGGCTCTGGTCTTTCTGCACCTCTGCCACAGCGGCACCTACATCCGGAAGCACGAAGAAATCCGAATCGGAAAGATTGGCGGTTATAAGATCGCGTCCCTTGTCGGTCATATCGACAGAATGCTGTTTCTCATTGATTACAAAGAACAGTTCATCGGTTATGAAAGGCATCTCGCGCTCATTGTCCTGAAGATAATAGTTCTCCACTTTCTGCAGGAGCTGCTTCATGCCGGGTTCGCTGAGGAACTTGATGAGCGGCTTGTATTTCGGATAACCTTTGTAGGCCCTGAAAAGAAGAATGCCGCCGTCTTTCTCGTTGCCCTCGGATATCAGCTTCTTCGCATCATTCAGCAGGGAGGTGACAAGGGCTTTCTGGCTGGCATAGAGTCTTTCCACAAGAGGCTTGAACTCCACGAACTGCTGATCCTCGCCTTTCGGAACAGGACCGGAGATGATGAGAGGAGTACGGGCATCGTCGATAAGCACAGAATCGACCTCGTCGACTATGGCGAAATGGTGCTTGCGCTGCACAAGGTCATCCATCGAGACGGCCATGTTGTCACGGAGATAGTCAAAGCCGAACTCATTGTTGGTGCCGAAAGTGATATTGCAGGCGTATGCCTTTTTGCGTGCTTCGCTGTTAGGCTCATGCTTGTCGATGCAGTCCACGGACAGACCGTGGAACATATAGAGAGGCCCCATCCACTCCGAGTCACGCTTTGACAGATAGTCATTGACAGTCACCACATGAACTCCTTTGCCGGCAAGCGCATTCAGGAACACAGGCAAAGTGGCAACGAGGGTCTTTCCCTCTCCGGTCGCCATCTCGGCGATTTTCCCCTGGTGAAGAACGATTCCTCCGATAAGCTGCACGTCATAGTGGACCATATCCCACGTAATCTCGTTTCCTCCGGCAACCCAGGAATTCTTCCACACGGCATATTCCCCGTCGATGCTGACAAAATCCTTGGTTGCGCTGAGGTCGCGGTCGAACTGCGTGGCCTTTACCTTAATTACAGGATTCTCCTTGAAACGCCTTGCCGTAGACTTCATTATGGCAAAAGCCTCAGGCAAAATCTCATCGAGCACTTTCTCAATGCTCTCGTCCACCTTCTTCACGAGTTTGTCCGATTCGGTGGCAAGGGATTCTTTCCTGTCGAGAGGAATATCCTCTTCAAGTTCGGTCCTGATTGCAGCTATCCTCGCCTCGTCGGAAGCTATGGCAGCCTGTATTTTCTCCTTCAGTTCAGTACATTTTTCCCTGAGTTCGTCATCAGAGAGCCTGTCTATTGAAGCATAAGCCTCTTTCACTTTGTTGAGCATAGGCCTGAGCTGCTTCAGGTCGCGGTCAGCCTTTGTACCGAAAATCTTTTTGAAAACGTCTGTAAATGACATATCTTACAATATTTAATTACAAAATAAGTTGTCTGCACGACAAGAGTGCAAACAACTTACAAAAATAATGAAAAATAGTCATTTGACAAATCGATGATTGCCAAAAAATGAACTTTTGGCAATCTGCTGTCAAAAACGCAGGCCGACACTGAGGGTAAACTGTCCCCGGTACATCTTCTTGTCTGCCGCCAATTCTCCGGAATACCTGTTCACAAGTCCCCAGTCATAGCCTGCACGGACCTCAAGAATACGGAAGAAATCAGCACCGATACCTGCTCCGAGAAGCACATCGAATCTTCTGATCTTGCCATACGGAATCCCTCCGTTTTCTTTTGTCCACGACTCAAAAACCCCAGACTCGTCAGAAGCCTTGATTTTTCCGTTGTACACATTGTAGGACAAGGTATTGGTCACATCATCCTGAATCCTGGTCCTGAAACTCATTCTCGAGGACAGACCGGCAAGCAGAACAGGACCGGCATCGGCAGTCACCATAATCTTTCCTGAAACCGGCAGCGTATATTTCAGTCTGAAAGGCACAGTAAGGAAATGTTCCTTTCTGTCAGAAATCACTCTTGCAGGCAGTATATCCGGCCGCATCTCACGTGAGCGCGTCTGATAAATGTAGCCGACCCCGGTCTGCAGATAGAGAGCGGACTTTATCAGTGCGAAATCTTTTGTGAGCAAAGCTGTGAAACCATTCAGTGCAGGTGTCCTCTCGACCTCGTCCGTAGCCCAGTCAGTTGTCCTGTATGAGGAATTGAGGTATCCGAATGTTATTCCGAGGCCTTCTGCGGATTTGTTATTCCGACCGGAAGAACTGCGCCTTTCCGGCTGCGGCCCGGCCCATGCCGTATTCAAAGACATAAACAATACAAAAGCCGCAAAAACAATTTTCTTCATAATCTTATCTGTTGTCATACATTTTCCGATAATAATCCTGATATTCTCCAGACGTGACATTGTCCATCCAGTCCCTGTGCTCAAGATACCAGCGGACAGTCCTCGCGATTCCTTCCTCAAACTGCAGTGACGGCTCCCAGCCGAATTCTTTACGGAGCTTCGTGCTGTCTATCGCATAGCGCATATCATGTCCGGCCCGGTCCGCAACGAAAGTAATCAGGTCAAGGTCCGCCCCCTCGGGACGTCCGAGGACACGGTCAACCGTATTTATAATTACTTTGATAAGGTCTATGTTCTTCCATTCGTTGAAGCCGCCTATATTGTAGGTCTCGCCGGACACTCCCTTATGGAAAATTGTGTCGATTGCACGGGCGTGGTCTTCCACATAAAGCCAGTCGCGGACATTCTCGCCCCTACCGTAGACAGGGAGAGGTTTTCTTAAGCATATATTATTGATGAACAACGGAATAAGTTTCTCAGGAAACTGATACGGGCCGTAATTGTTGGAACAGTTAGTGACAACGGCAGGCATACCGTAGGTATCATGGAAAGCTCTCACGAAGTGGTCGGACGATGCTTTGCTCGCACTGTACGGACTGTGCGGATTGTACCTTGTATCCTCAACGAAAAATTCATTTCCGTATGCATAATGCTGTTTTCCGCATGATGCCGCAGCTGAAAAAGGAGGCTCGGTTCCTTCCGGATGTGTCACTTCAAGCGCACCGTAAACCTCATCGGTGGAAATATGGTAGAACAGACAGCCGCTGCCGTCACCGGAAATCCAGTCCAGAGGCTCCCACGAAAGCCTTGCCGCCTGCAGGAGAGACAGCGTACCCATTACATTTGTCCTGGCGAAAGTGAACGGGTCTTTTATTGAACGGTCCACATGACTTTCCGCAGCAAGATGAATCACCCCGTCGATATTGTATCCTGAGAAAAGGCTGCGGACTGTCTCAAAATCACATATATCCCCTTTGACGAAAACATAGTTCGGCATGGTTTCAATGTCCCGCAGATTGGCGAGGTTGCCTGCGTATGTCAGCTTGTCAAAATTTATTATCCTGTAATCAGGATATTTGTTTACAAACAACCTTACGACATGGCTGCCGATAAAGCCCGCTCCCCCGGTTATCAGTATGTTCCTTTTAAATTCACCCATTTGCTATAATTTCTTAATATTTTCCATTTCGGCAATGCAGAGTCTGAGGGAATCTTTCCAATTCGGGATCTCAAGCGCAAATGTCTCGCGGAATCTGCTCTTGTCCAGAACCGAATAATGCGGACGCTCAGCCTTTGACGGATACTCTCCTGAGCGGCACGGCTCTATTGTGCAGATATGCCCCAGAGAGTCGCATATCTCTTTGGCAAAATCATAGCGTGAGCAAAGTCCCTCATCCGCATAATGGTATATGCCCATGGCATCGGTCATGCCGTTTTCAATGATGTGCATTATGGCGTATGCAAGGTCACCTACATACGTGGGCGAGCCTATCTGGTCATATACGACCTTCAGGCGGGGACATCCTGCCGTCTTTTCCGCAACGGCAGTAAAAAAATTACGTCCGCTGCTGCCGTACAGCCACGAAGTACGCAATATTATATGTCTGCATCCGGATGCAAGCACAGCCTGCTCTCCTTCGAGCTTGGTCTTTCCATAGACATTCAGAGGACAGGCCGGATCGTCTTCCCTGTACGGAGTATTGGCCTGCCCGTCAAAAATATAGTCAGTGGAAACATGTATCAGCAATGCACCGGTATCAGCAGCGGCCTTTGCAAGAACCGCAGCGGCAACCGCATTGACGGCACGTGCGGCCTCCGGATTGTCTTCGGCCGCATTGACATCGGTATAGGCAGCGCAATTGATTATGATATCCGTGTCACGGCCGACTGCACGGCCGACTGCATCGGCATCAGTAACATCAAGGCACAGACTGTTGTCATGCGCACTGCGCGATGTGAATACGAACCGGTGCCGCGAATTGCAGGAAAATTCCCTGATGGCCCTTCCGAGCTGTCCGGAAGCCCCTGTCACCAATATGTTCATGCAATCCATTTTATTATAGCATCAGTGCCGTCTGACTGTCGGCCACATATCCCGTATCAGGAGGAAGCTCCTGCCCTGCGCTTGCGGCACCTGCCCCGGCAGCCACGGCCAAAGCATCGCAGCGCTCGTTTTCAGGATGCCCGGCATGGCCCTTTATCCAGTGGAAAGTCACCCTGTGCCTGTGCAGAAGCGGCTCGAAACGCATCCACAGATCAGGATTCTTCACTTTTGCGTATCCTTTCCTGACCCAATTGGCAAGCCAGCCCTTGTTGACAGCATTGACAACATACGAAGAGTCACTGTAAACGTGCACCTCGGCATTCTGCCATTTTATTGCCTCAAGGCCTTTTATGACAGCCAGCAGTTCCATCCTGTTGTTTGTCGTAAGCGAGAATCCTCCTGACATCTCCATCTCGCGTCCGGCACAGCGGAGCACTATCCCGTACCCTCCGGGCCCGGGGTTGCCGCTCGATGCGCCATCAGTATAAAGAAATATGGGAGGCCTCAGCCCTTCCATGGCATTATTCAATTACGCGTCCTCCCTTAGGCTTTATTTCTGTGTCAGGCATCTTTATGGTCATCTTTTCCGCCACAAGGCTGTCATAATCCGCCCTGCGGTTATAGATGTCTATGGCCGTATATATGGCAGACATCATCGAGCGCGGATCGGCAAGGTCGCGTCCGGCCATCTCGTATGCAGTACCGTGGTCAGGGGAAGTCCTTATGACAGGAAGACCGGCCGTATAGTTGACTCCGTCCTCGAAAGCGAGAGCCTTGAAAGGAGTAAGCCCCTGGTCATGATACATGGCAAGCACGGCATCGTACTTCATATAGTTGCCGAGTCCGAAGAATCCGTCAGGAGAATACGGTCCGAACGCCAGTATCCCCTCCTCGTTCGCAGCCTTCACGGCTGGCAGGATAATCTGGCTTTCCTCGTCTCCGAGCAGTCCGCCGTCGCCGCAATGCGGATTCAGTCCGAGAACGGCAATCTTCGGAGTGTCCACACCGAAATCCCTCTGGAGCGATGTTTTCATAAGACGGAGCTTGCTGAGAATCTTTTCCGTTGTAATCTGCCCCACAACATCCTTGAGCGGAATATGTCCTGTCACGACCCCGACTTTAAGCTGGTCGCACACCATAATCATAGCGACCTCATCCACTCCGAACTCCTTTTCGAGATATTCGGTATGTCCTGTATATCCGAAGCCTTCGCTGACCATTGCCCTCTTGTTGATAGGCGCGGTCACGAGCACATCGATATATCCGTTCTTGATATCCTCTACCGCACGCTGCAGAGAGGTCATGGCCGATTTCGCCGATTCGGGAGTAGGTTGTCCAGGCTCGACGAAAACGTTCTCCGGAAGGCAGTTCACAATGTTCACCCTCTTGTGGTATACATCCTTCGCAGAATTTATTACATTGGTATTGATCTGCTCCAGATTGTGAATCTGTTTTTTGTAGAATCCGAAAATCTTGGATGACCCGTAGATGACAGGCGTGCACAATTCAAGCATTCTTTCATCCGCCAGGGCCTTTATAATGACTTCGTACCCGATGCCGTTGCCGTCACCCTGGGTTATGCCTACGACTAATTTTCTTCCCATATATAGTATTTCTTTTACATTCCAACCTACAAATATAGAAAACACTTTTGATTAATTCTTTATTTTCTTGTATGCGCATTAATGATTTCACAATAAAATTGCGTAGATTTGCCGTATTATGGCACAACACATTTTAGATACGGACATACAGTTTCTCCCCGGAGTCGGTCCCAAAAGAGCCGAGCTAATCAAAAAAGAGCTGGGAATCAGCAATATAGGCGAGATACTGAGACTGTATCCGAACAGATACATAGACAGGAGCAGTTTTTTCAGGATAGCCGATGTACGGGCAGAAATGGCATATATCCAGATCAGGGCTACAGTACTGCGCACAGACCTTTACGGAGCTGCGTCCGCACCTGTCCAGGATGTCAAATTCAATGCTGTCAAGAGGATGAGCGTATGGGTCGGAGACGGCTCAGGCGAGATGGAACTGACCTTCTTCAAGGGAATTAAATGGATGTACGGGAAGCTGAAGCCGGGAACGGAATTCATTTTCTTCGGCAAGCCGTCCTCATTCAACGGGCGCATAAACATGGTACATCCGGAAGTCGACCCTGTGCCGGCCGGTGCAGAGACCTCAGGCGGAATGACAGGAGTATATCCAAGCTCCGAAAAACTGAAAAATGCCGGAGTCACAGGCAAGGTCATGAACAAAATCATGGAAGCTGCCGTAAACCGCGGACTTCAGGGCGTTTCCGAAACCATGCCTGAATATCTGATGAAGGAATGCGGACTTGTGCCCCTGCATTTCGCACTGCGCAATGTGCATTTTCCCAAAGACATGGCCTCGCTTGAAAAAGCGCGTTACAGACTGAAATTCGAGGAACTGTTTTTCCTGCAGCTGTCCCTGCTCAAACACAAATATGTAAGAAGCAGGAATGCCACAGGAATACCTATGCCGCGCGTAGGCGAGCCGTTCAACAAATGCTACGAGGCCCTGCCCTTTCCCCTCACCGGTGCACAGAAACGTGTAATAACCGAAATACGCAACGACATGAAGAGCGGCAGCCAGATGAACAGACTGCTGCAGGGTGATGTAGGAAGCGGCAAGACAATGGTCGCCGTGCTCACTGCCCTGATTGCAGTCGGGAACGGCTATCAGGCCTGCATAATGGCTCCTACCGAAGTGCTCGCCAGACAGCATTACAGAAACATTCAGAAATTCCTTGACGGCACAGGAGTGCAGTCCGGAATATTGACAGGAAGCAGCAAAACCTCAGAACGCAGAGAGGTCCTCAGCGGCCTTGAAGACGGCACTATAGGCATAATAGTCGGCACACACGCACTGATAGAGGACAATGTGATATTCCGTAACCTCGGTCTTGTGATAATCGACGAACAGCACAGGTTCGGAGTGGAACAGAGGTCGAAGCTGTGGAGCAAATCGGCCTGCGGCGCACCTCCGCATGTCCTTGTAATGACGGCGACGCCTATACCGAGGACGCTCGCCATGACACTTTACGGTGACCTCGACGTGTCCGTGATAGACGAACTGCCTCCCGGACGAAAGCCGGTACAGACAATGCACGCGACCGACGGCAAGCGGCCGGCGCTCTATAAATTCATGCGTGACCAGATAGCGGCAGGACGGCAGATTTTCATTGTGTACCCTCTGATAAACGAAACCGAGAAACTTGATTACCAAAGTCTTGAAGCCGGAGCGGAAGAAATCATAAAGCAATTCCCTTTCCCGCCTTACAAGACAGCTGTAGTGCACGGAAAGCAGACCAACGAGGTCAAGAAGTTCAATATGGACGCCTTTGCTGCCGGCAGGGCGAATATACTTGTGGCCACCTCGGTAATCGAAGTCGGCGTAGATGTTCCGAATGCTTCCGTAATGGTCATAGAGAGCGCGGAACGCTTCGGACTAAGCCAGCTTCACCAGCTGCGCGGAAGGGTTGGCAGAGGCAGTGAAAAGTCATACTGCGTGCTTATGACAGGACACAGGCTGAGCAAAGAGTCGAAGCACCGCATTGAACTGATGTGCGCTACAGAGAACGGTTTTGAACTTGCCGAGGAGGACATGAAAATGCGTGGTCCGGGAGATCTTGAAGGCACACAGCAGAGCGGACTTCCGGTGAGCCTCAACATTGCATCTCTCGCAAAGGACGGGCTTATACTGAATGCGGCAAGGGCCTGTGCCCAGGCGGTTCTTGACGATGACCCGGCACTGGAAAATGCAAGACATTCCATGCTCAGGCAGGAACTGAGAAAAGACAAATACATAATAAAGGATTACAGCAAAATAAGTTAGCCATGGTTACGGAACTGCTCAAAAAATATATCTGGCTTGTCCAGACATTCATACGCGCCGGCGAGAGGGGGCTGAGCCTTGAGGAACTGCAGGACAAGTGGGAGGACAGATTCGGCAGCCATTATTCACGGCGTACCTTCAACAACCACCGCGAGGCGGTAGAGGAGGTCTTCGGCATAAGCATAAGCTGCAACAGAAGCACGAACAGATATCTGATACGCGCTTCCGGAGATGTATCGGACGAATCTGCGGAAAATGCCTGGCTCATAAACACTTTCACGGTAAACAACATGCTTGCCCTTGGCAAAGAACGCCTGTCAGGCAGGGTTTCGGTAGAAGACATTCCGTCAGGACACAGGCATCTGACGACTGTGATGGAGGCAATGACAGAATGCCGCGAACTGTGCATCTCGCATATTAAATACACAAGCGAGAAACCGGACACCTACACGATATGGCCATACGCGGTAAAAGAGTTCGCAAAACGGTGGTACATAGTGGCATACTGTCTGGAACGCGACGGAATGAGAGTATACGGACTCGACAGGGTAATCGACATCCGCGCAACCGGAAAGGCATTCAGAATGCCGCAAAATTTCGATGTGGATGAACTGTTCTCCACAGCTTTCGGAATCTATATACCGGACGTTCCCGGACGTACAATCACTTTCAGGACATCGGCCAAGGAAGCGAGGTATCTCAAAGACCTTCCCCTGCACAAAAGCCAGCAGGAAATCGCAAGGGACACTGATTCCGTCACATTCAGCATCTTCGTATGCCCGAACAGAAACCTCATTATGGAGTTCTGCAAATTGGGCAGCGGAGTCGAGGTGCTGGCGCCGCAGGATGTGAGGGAAGAGGTTGCAGCCGAACTCAGGAAGGCGGCTGAACTATACGGAAAAAAGACAGAAATATAATATTATGACAAGAAACAGAATCCCGGCAATATTAACAATGGCGGTCCTGCTGGGAGCCGCCGCTATTGCAATTACATTTTTTATGAAAGACAAAGGCACAAAACCGGACAGCGAAGGCTATGTCGGCAGAAGCAGCATCGTGATTGAGGACGGCAAGATGACCCCGGAAGCCCTGCTTGCCTTGGGAAGAGTCTCGGACCCGCAGATGTCGCCCGACGGACAGCATATATTATATGGTGTCAGCTACACGGACGTCAAGGGCAACAGGAGCGTGCGCAATCTCTTCGTCTGCACTCCTGACGGCTCAGGAGCCATGCAGCTCACCGAGTCAGGCAAAAGCATAAGCAACGCGCGCTGGTGCGGCAGCGGCAATGGCATAGCGTTTATAATGGGCGGACAGATCTGGACGGCAAAGATAAAGAAAGGCAAGGACTCATGGTCGCTGGCAGGGCTGCGCCAAATCAGTGACATTCCTTCGGGCGTGGCCGAATTCAAACTTTCTCCCGATCAGAAGAAGCTTATGTATATGACTTATATAAAAGGTCCGGTCAAAAAGCCGGAGGACTGTTACGAAGACCTCGGCATGGCAAATGCCTACACAACAGACGACCTGATGTACAGGCACTGGGACCATGTAGTGACAGAGATTCCACATACTTTCGTCAGCGGCTTCATATTCGGCAAGGAGAAGTCTGTGCTTCCGCAGAACTCTGCAGACATTCTTTCAGAAGACGAGAAACTGTTCGAGCTTCCGGCAGAACCGTTCAGCGGCCTGGAACAGCTCGACTGGAGTCCTGACGGAAGATACATTGCATATTCATGCCGCAAGCTCACGGGCAAGAGATATGCTTTCTCAACAGATACAGAGATTTATGTCTATGACACAGACGAGGGCACTACAACTGTCATAGACATGAAAGGAGGCTATGACACAGACCCGGTATGGAGTCCGGACGGCTCGATGATATGCTGGATAAGCATGGAGAGGGACGGCTACGAGGCCGACAAGCAAAGGCTTATGGCTGCGAAAGTGAATTATTCTGGCACAGGTCTCACATTCAGCGGCATAACAGACATAACGTCATCATTCAAATACAATGTTTCCGCCCCTGTGTGGTCTGAGGATTCCGGAAGCATCTTCTTCTCGGCCCTTGCAGAAGGCCTTCAGGGCATTTTCGAGGCACAAGAAGAAAACGGTGCATGGAAGATAAGCCGTATAACCGGAGAGGATGCATGGTATGACTTCGGCTCGCCTTTCCATGTGGAAGCATCCGTGGACGGCGGCAGAACGCTCTACACTACCTGGTGCAGCATGGACTTCCCCACTGAAATCGCAGCCGTGGAGACAGGACGTGACGGAGTTTCTTACAGACAGGTTACGGACGAGAACGGGCATATAATCTCACAGCTTGCGGACCACAGGACAGAGGCAAGGATGATAAAGACCGTGGACGGAAAAAATATGCTGACCTGGGTGCTTTATCCGCCTCAATTCGACCCGTCGAAAGTCTATCCTGCCATACTCATCTGCCTCGGAGGTCCGCAGGGCACGCTGAGCCAGGGCTGGTCTTACAGGTGGAACTACCGTCTCATGGCGGCGCAGGGCTATGTCACCATTCTTCCGAACAGGCGCGGTACTACGGCATTCGGCCAGGAGTGGACAGAGCAGATTTCAGGGGACTATCCGGGACTTAACATGCAGGACTACCTTTCTGCAGCAAAAGCATTGCAGGAGGAACCGTATATCGGCAAAACAGCGGCCTGCGGAGCAAGTTACGGCGGATATTCGGTATATAATCTCTGCGGTGTGCACGGAGATGTCTTCGATGCCTTCATCGCCCACGCAGGCATTTTCAATGAGGAGCACATGTATATGACAACAGAAGAAATGTGGTTCCCGAACTTCGACAACGGAGGCCTGCACGAATGTGCCATAGACCCTAAGGTCGGCACTGACGAAGCCCCTTGCGGCCCGGCCCGCGACGGACTTACTTTCGGAGGAATCAGGCAGGGAGGCTCACCGTGGAGCACCAAGCCGGAAGCCGTAAGGCATTATGCCCTCTCTCCTCACAAAGCTGTCACCAAATGGCACACACCTCTTATGGTCATTCACGGAGGCAGGGACTACAGAGTGCCGGTGGACCAGGGCCTTGCAGCCTACAATGCGGCCCAGCTCATGGGAGTGCCGTCGAGGCTTCTTGTGTTCCCGGACGAGAACCACTGGATTCTCAAACCTCAGAATGCTCTGATGTGGCACAGGGAATATTTCCGCTGGCTCGACACCTGGTGCAAAGAATAAGAATCACCCCTGCTTCACCGAAGCTTATATATTTCAGATACTTTGACGAAACCGCGGCGCATGAAATATTTGTGTGCCGCGTCATTGTTTACGCCGGATTCAAGATAAATGTCGGCAATCCCCTTTTCGTGCAGCCAGCCGATCCCCTTGACAAGCAGTGCAGTTCCGAGGCCGCGGCTGCGGCACTCAGGATTCACAAGGACATCGCAGACCGTTCCGAAAGGATCGGCCCCGTCGTCCGTAATCTCCACGACACAGAAACCGGCAATCACCGAGTCCGGTCCGACGGCCTTGAACACGGCGGATGTATCGATGCATTCCATTTTGTTCAGGATATACTTCATCCAGTATGCACGTCCCCCAGGGGCAGGCGAAGCCACAAGACGGCCGTCAACGCCCTCTCCCTGCCCGACTCCCATCTGAAGTTCACCGTGGGAAATGTATTCATTATGGGCGGAAATATGTCTGAAAAACATATCGCACATATCCTGTGCATCGGAGGCTGCCGCCTTTACTATTTGAAAATCAGTCATAATCATTTACTTTTTTACGAACATCTGCCAGATTTTCTTTGCCGTGCTCTTCAGGGCAAGAAGAATGGCGAATACTGTCATTATAGCCACGACCATCACGAGCCATGCCGCAATGCTGTCTGACTTTATGTTAAAATATGTCAGGAACGGAAGCTCGGAATTCTGGAAAAAGAGTTCAAACATGGAGGCGCACGAAATTATGAGCAGAATCGTATTCAGCAGGAAGTCGGATTTCATTGACTTATAGTCGCTGAGATTGCGCAGGCTTTCGTTTACCATCGCTATGGTTTCGCGCAGTTCCTCCATATCCTTTTCAAGCCTGAGCCTGCGGGTAGTCCTGTCGAACATGACCAGATGCGAAGCGAACTTCGAGTATTTCACTATATCGAGCTGAAGGACCATCCTCGAAAGCCTCATGCCGAGGTCCGCATTCTCCCCTATAAGTTCTTCCGCCGATTTCTCGCGTGCCGTAAGAGCGACGTCGATCATCTTGTCCTTTGAAGTGCTTATAACATGCTTCTTGGCAAGAACCATCTGAAGTATAAGCAGATATTCCGGCCACGAGACATGATACTTGGCCCTTTCCTTAAGATGCCCGGCCCAGTCGACTCCCTGCATCTGCGATTCCGCCTCATTGGCGGTACTGCTTTCACCGTCAGCAGTGCCCCGGCGGCCGTATGTGCCTATGACTACGGCCAGGTTGGTCCCGACCAGAACAAGGTCATCCGTATCTATCGCGATATTCTCCCCGCAGACTTCATCGTATGCGGCCGGATCGCGGTAAGGCCATTCACCGGGATAAAGCGTCATCAGTCCTATCAGCTCCGGCTTGTGCATATCCCTTATGTGTTCTATTATTTCCGCCTCTGACAGTTTCGGCCTACGGTCCTTCGAGAAAAGATCCTCTCCGTCCTCCAGCGGGTGCATGACATTTTCCCATATGTCCACCATCGCATAGTGCTGGTCATTCTTCACGCTGATTTCGTGACACCTGCGGTATTTTTCATGTGAAAGTCTGTCATTGTGTCCTATGCCCTCCTTGTATGCCGTATGGTAATTATACAGATATTTCTTGTAGCGCAGCGCGACCTCATCGAAAGTGCGGCCTTCGCCGGAAATCACCCAAGGCACGACAGAAGTCCCGGCCATGAATCCGTTGCCGTCTATCCAGAAATTCTCTATGACCAGTGTGCTTTCAAGATTTATATTGCTCTGCGATGAAAGCCTCTCGCCGCTTCCTTCGCGCTCTTTGTGGGAGCTGCTCCAGTATTCCGCACCGAGATGAGTCGAGAGCAGGGCTATGATATGGTCAGTGATTGCTTCCGTGCTTTTTCCTGAGCCGTCAGGGGCAAGAATCTTCGCAGAATTGCCGTCGAAAAAGAAACGGTAAGTCATAGACACGGTATTGCCGAAGAAAACGGACATCTCCACAGAGACGTGTCCGGCCAGATCAACCGGAGGAAAATCCTCATCATCCGCCGGACGCAGAGGCATCATGAAGTCAAATCCCCGGAGAGAACAGCGATACACAGCCTTGCGTCCGAAAGTCCAGACGAAAGAAGTCCCGTCATCATTTCCGCAAGGCACAAGCACCGGTCTCGTATAGATTCTGCCGCCCATGAGCTTTCCGCTTCCGAGCCTCTTTTTCACAAGCGCATCCTCTTTTCCCCGCATCACGAATATCTGTCTTTCAATATTCTGGTTCATGTAAACTACCGGCATGTCGAGCCAGTCGGCAGGGCCGCGCCATATATTTGTCCTGCAGGCTTCTTCCGAGATCCTGTCTGACAATGCCTCGTAATCCTCAAGGACAGCGGCTTGCGGAAGCGTCAGTTCCAGATGAGGGTTTACCGTAAAGGTATGAATGAATACGACGCTGAACTGAGGATAGGCAAGTCCGTGCCCGTCTTTTGAACAACAGTAATTTTGAGTTTCCATGGCAATCAGTCTTAGTGCGGCCACAAATATAACGATTATTGGATTTATAGTTATCCATTATTGTGAGTTATTTATGAAAGTGCCATTTTGCCGACTTGATAAAATGTCGTATATTAGCACCGCTGAAACTTAAAACCTGGAAATATGAGTCCTGACATCATTGCGCAGATTGACGCGATAAACGTCAACATGAATGAGACCGGAATGAACATCATAAACATTGTGCTTGCCTTTGTGATGTTCGGAGTGGCCCTCGGAATACGTCCGGCCACATTCATAGAGATAATGCACAAGCCGAAGTCGGTGATTCTCGGCATAATATGCCAGATTGTCCTGCTTCCCGGGCTTACGCTTCTGCTTGCAATGTCGATGAACAGTTTCATCTCCCCGATGATCGCCCTGGGAATGCTCCTTGTGGCCTCCTGTCCGGGAGGAAACATCTCCAATTTCATAACTTCCCTGTCACGGGGCAATACGGAACTGTCTGTGTCGCTCACTGCATTCAACACAGCCGTCTGCATATTCACGACGCCGATGAACTTCGCGTTCTGGGGCGGCCTGTACCTGAAATTCGCACAGAAAAGCGTCGTGCTGCCGGAACTGTCCATACCTTTCTGGGAAATATTCAAAACAATCGTGATTCTTCTCGGTGTGCCTCTCGTGCTCGGAATCCTGTGCAGACAGTATCTCCCGAAAGTGGCCGACAAACTGAAAAAACCGATGCAGTATCTGTCCGTGGCCTTTTTCATAATCATGGTCGTACTTACTTTCTGCAACAACATAGATGCATTCATGAAATGCATAAAATACATATTCCTCATCGTTCTGATACACAACCTTCTGGCTCTCGGCATAGGCTACCTCACGGGTACATTGTTCCGCCTCCCTTACAAGGACAGGCGCACGCTTACGATTGAGACCGGAATACAGAACTCGGGACTCGGGCTTGTCCTTCTGTTCAATCCTGCCATTTTCGGTCCGGAGTGGGCGGCAAACGGCGGCATGGTCGTGATTACGGCATGGTGGGGCGTATGGCATATCATATCCGGACTGACTCTCGCCTATTCATGGAGGCTGCTCGGAAGAAAAGACAACAACTGATCGGAAATGAAAGCAATCTACGAAAAGAACCTTCTGTATTCCTCACTGAGGCCATATGTGGACTTATGCTGCAAGCACAGCTACCGCAGATTCGAAATACACGGCAAAGAAAACATACCGTCTGACGGAGCACTGATTCTCACCCCGAACCATTGCAACACGCTTATGGATGCCCTCGTGATGCTCAGGGCCCACAAAGGCCCTACTGTGTTCGGTGCACGTGCAGACCTTTTCAACAAGCCTGCAATCGCAAGGATAATGCATTTTCTCAGAATACTTCCGATGGTAAGGCAAAGGGACGGTCTGCGGAATGTGCTAAAAAACCACGAAAGCATACAGACGATAACAGAGACCATTGAGCATGGAGTGAGATTCTGCATCTTCCCGGAGGGACGGCACAGGCCGATGCGCTCCCAGCTTCCTTTGGGAAAAGGAGTGTTCAGGGCTGCCCTGGCCGCAAATGACAGGTTCGGAAAAGACAGGCCGGTGTACATTGTTCCTGTCGGAATCGAGTACGGAGACTATTTCCGTTATCACAGCACCTGTCTCATAACCTACGGAGAGGCTGTCGATGTGACGGAATATGTAAAGAATTCAGATACAGACAACGAAGCACAGCTTATCGATCATCTGAAAAAGGAACTTGCAGAGAGAATGTCCGGCCTGATCACCTGCATAAAGGATGATGAACTATACAAAGGAAAATGGGAACTTACAAAAATGCTCGCCCTCCGCGGAAGAAAAAGGAGATGCGGCAAAAGTCTGTATGAAAAACTGCAGCTTGACCGCACTATAATTGCAGAACTGGAAAAGGCACTCGAAAATCATCCCGGGGAAACAGGCGCTCTGCTGCCCCGTGCCGAAGACTTCGGAAAGACTCTGGAGAAGCTGAAACTGTCAAACTTCTCGTTCGGCAGGAAGAATCCGGCTGCAAACGCGGTCCTGAAAAGCGCCGCAGCTCTTGCAATGCTGCCGTATTTCATTTTCTGTGCGGCTGCAAGTCTTCCTATGTGGGCCGCCTTTGCCTTCCTGAAAACAAAAATAAAGGACAAGGCTTTCTGCAACACGGCAGGTTTCGGAATAAAGTTAATCATGGGCCCTCTCATGTTTGCATTATGGACTGCACTGGCATTCAGTTTCCTTGCATGGCCGTATGCGCTTGCGGTTTCCCTGCTGACCGTCCCTTCGTACAGTTTCTTCCACGACTACAAGGAATTTTTCAGAAGATACATTTCGGATCTGCGCATTCTCGGCAAAAAAGAATTGCGTGAGGAATATGACGATATATGTACAAAGGCGGAGGCTATCGCAGCCGGACTGCCTTCGGCCAATTAATGCAATTATAAATTTGACACTATGGCAAACAGACTGTTTTGCATCCTTGCTGCAATGATGATGTGCGTTCCGGCTCTGCACGGTACAGAGGCTCCGCCGGCCAAAAAGGAAAGCAAAAAGAAAGAGGTAAAGTACAACGACAAGGGAGAAATAATCAAGACCGGAACAAACTTCGGTCCGCTGCCGGTCGTAGCCTACGACGCAGACAGAGGCTTCCAGTTCGGCGCCCTCCTGAATCTGTATGTATTCGGAGACGGAAACACCTATCCCAATCCGAAGTCCACATGGTATTTCGAGGCTTCCGCATATACAAAGGAAAGAAGTGTTGGAAGCTACAAATTCGTAGTAAACTACGACAACAAGACTCTTATACCCGGCGTGAGAATGTCGATATGCACCGGCTACTACAAAGATGCGGCCCTGGATTTCTACGGTTTCAATGGCTTCCAGAGCAATTATGACATGAATCTGATCAAGGATACTTTCATTTTCAGCGATGAAAAGCTGCAGAGCAAATTCGACAGCAAAGGCAAGATGCCGAAGGGATTCTACCGTTTCGGACGCGACCTTGTGAAGGCAAAAATAGATTTCACAGGAAAAATACTGAAAGGATTTTATTGGGAGGCCGGCTACAATCTCGCATGGACAATGGCACAGAACTATCCGACAATCGGCTATACAGTCATGGACGGCAATTCGCTGTTCAGTCTCTACAAGGACTGGGGCATAATACCCGAAAATGAAGCAAAAGGCGGCCTTGTTTCTTCCCTGCGTCTCGGCCTCATGTACGACAGCCGCAATATCGAAAACAACCCCACACGCGGAATCTGGGCTGAAGCTCATATTATAGGTGCACCGAAATGGCTCGGCACCTCGCACGAGCATTACAAATTCTGCGGAACATTCAGACATTACGTGCCGCTCGGAACCGAAAAGCTGATTTTCGCATACCGTCTTGCATATCAGGGATTCTTGGGAAATGCCCCATGGTATGCCATGCCGTTCTACACCAGCATGGGTCCTAGCGCGGACAATGACGGAATGGGCGGCTACCGCACTGTGAGAGGCCTCATGCTCAACAGGGTGCAGGGACTGCATACAGGCTTCTACAATGCTGAGTTCAGGTGGAGATTCATAGATTTCAAACTGTGGAAACAAAATATAGCATTCGCACTCAGCGCATTCTGCGACGGAGCACATGTATTCAAGGGATACGACATGACTCTTAAGGAAGACAGGCGTGCAGAGCTGGAAATCGCAGCTCCGGAAAAAGTGAAAATGTATGACCAGTTTGTTTTCAACAGAAAAGACGGTTTCCACGGATCTGCCGGAGCCGGCCTGCGCTTTGTCATGAACGAGAATTTCATCGTTGCCTTTGAGTATGCGAGATGCTTCAACAGACAGGACGGAAGCGGTGCGTTCTACATCAATACGGGCTTCCTGTTCTGATGTCCAAGGCAAAAGAAAGATAAAAAAGTTTATAAATTATGCACATAGGAATTGCAGGAAATATCGGATGCGGCAAGACTACGCTCACAAGAATGCTGGCAAATCACTACGGCTGGACACCTAAATTCGAAGCAGTGAGCTACAATCCGTATCTGGAGGACTATTATAAGGATATTCAAAGGTGGTCATTCAACCTTGAGACATATTTCCTCACACAACGCTTCAAGGATGTCCTCGAAATAGCGAAATCGGACGAGGTTATAATACAGGACAGGACGATTTTCGAGGGAGTATATATATTTGTCGCCAACAACAAGGCTATGGGCAACCTGTCCGAGCGTGACTTCGGCACATATATGGAACTGTTCAGGCTGATGATGTCCCTCGTAAAGGCACCGGACCTGCTTATCTATCTGAAATCATCGATTCCTACTCTTGTATCGCAGATACAGAAACGCGGAAGGGACTATGAAAAAAGCATCAGCATAGAATATCTGACCAACCTGAACGAGAGGTATGACGACTGGATTGCGGAATATCCCGGCAAGGTGCTCACAATCGAGGCAGATGACCTTGACTTCGAGCACAGGCCAGAGGATTTCGCAATGATTACTGACAGGATAGATGCACAGCTGTACGGACTTTTCTGATGTCTGTAAATTCATCTCATGGGACAGTCGCTTTCAGTCACCCGGGAATTCAGTAAAGCATTTCCGCCAGGCGGTCATAATATCTCTTTGACACAGGTATATCGCCGAGTTCAGGGTAATCCAGTTCCGCACAGATAATGCCTTCCTTGTCTTTCCTGAGCACTTTTACATGCGCAGGATTTATGTAATATGACCTGTGGCACCGTACCAGTCCGTGCGACAGGCACAGTTCATCCACTGATTTCATAGAGTTTCTGAGCACATAATTCCTTATGCGTCCGCTTTCCCTGTAGTATATGTTTATATAGTTTTCCTCTGCACCTATATAAAGCACGGTTCCGGCAGTGACCACCAGCTTGAGATTGTGGCCCGAGTCATAGAAACGCATCCTCTGCTCCCCTTTTTCCGACTCCGAGGAGCGGTTGCTGTAGTCGTATATCCTCACAGAAAGCGCAATTACTGCATAAGGTATCACAAGGGTCAGAAATATATAGCGGAAAGAGACTATGAGGGCATCGAAATACGGCACGTCCTTTTCAAGCACAAGCCACAGGTACATGGCCACAAAGAAAGTCATGAATATCATTTCCGCCAGACACCAGAACATATACAGAGTATAGTTCAGCTTCAGCGGAAGATAGTAATACAGGAGACGCAGAAGAATGGCAGAAGCAAGGATGATGCACGACATTATGGTGACATGAACACCTACCCATTCGTCTCCGATGAAGTCCCTTATCGAATACGGATTGTATATCAGCATGAAAGCAAAGAAGAAAAGCGGCAATGCTATCATGTGCAGCAACTGCGGCATAAAGCGCCTGAAAAGCCTCGGAACCTGACTCATTTTTGTCACATTTTATCTGTGACAAAATTAATAAATATATTTTTTAGTCACAAATAATTGATTTTAGTCATCAAACAAGCCTTAAAATCACATTTTAGTCCCTAAAGTCACACTTTCTTCATCAATAGAACGCAATGCCCTATCTTTGCATCACAAGGTTAAGTAAAGATAAAACTTGTTTCTAAGTTAAAGTACATCATTACAGAAGGCTGCCGTGACGGCAGCCTTCTGTATTTTTACTGATTGTTCAGCTATTTGAGTTTTACAATTTCGATCGGCTGTTTCATATCCGGATCGAGAAGTGCGGACTGATACTTCACACGTCCGAAATCGATGTTCATGAGGTCGATGCACCTGATGTTGCTGTTCCATGCAGTCCTGTAATACAGTTTCATTGCAGTCTGGTCAGTTACGGACGTGAACTGTGTAGCGCTCGGCAGATTGTCGTGATTTTCGTTTGCCGGTCTCTGCATTCCTATAGGAATATCAAAGTTATTCAAGATATGGAATGCCTGCAGGACTGTCTCGAATCCAGTTTTCCATGTAGGGGCAGTGGTCTGGAAGAAAGTCGCACGCACGAATCTTGAAGGAGGAGTAAAATCTCCAGGCAGGCCGATCATTCCGCTTCCTCCTCCGATTGCGCGAAGTTCTACTCCGGGTTTGATTTCATGGTTCGGCACCGCACCGCGTACAAGATTCACATAATTGTTAAGATTTGTGATATGCCAAGGAAATTCAGGAGAGTTAGTAAGAACGCCGAGTTCATTTTCATAGAAGCGGGCCTTTCCGTCCACAACCTCAAGCACGACCATCCTGCCGTCAGGCTCGGCGATTCTCCAGTGCACTGTTCCGATTCTGTGGTCAAGCGTAACGAGATCTACATTGTTCAGTGCATTTTTAACCTGGTCTATTGAAGAAAACTGCGAAAGAACCCATGACACTAACTGCATATCGCAAAGAGTCTTTGTCTTGTTTGCAGGATTGTAAGGAGCATAGTCGCCGTACTGCGGGAAAAAGAACAGGCCGGCAGACAGCCCTGCCTCGTTCATGCCTTCAACGACAAAAGGCTCATATTCCGTATAAATTCCTACATAGCCATAGACGCCCTTGTACTTCATTCCGTTCATTCCTTCAGGAGTAAGGGACTGGTGTGCATGTCCGCGCGGTGCCACGACATAGCCGCACTGCATGGAAGTAGAAGACCACTCGACGGTTCTTGCGACAACGCGGCTTCCGTCAAGCGCGGAAAGAGAAATGCCTGTACAGGCATCAGAATCAAACGAGAAGAACATTCCTGCTGCCAATGCAGCGGCCAATGGGATCAAGCGTTTCATAATATCCAAAAATTTAAGTCTGTAACAATTACTATTTCGGCATCGCCGAAGCACTGCACCACATAACAATGTCCGGGCCAAATGCAAGAAACTGCTTCGATTTTTTGAAAATTCTTTTGTGGTCCTACAAAAAGATGGATTCTAAAAAGTCAGACCAATTCTCAGAAAATTGAAAATCCGGTGACAAGGCCGAGATTGCCCGCACCGAAAAACGAAAAAGGGGCATGGCTAATATTTTTAGCCAGCCCCGTCAGGTACAGTTTTCAGTGTCCTATTTTACAAACTGGGCACGAAGTATTTCTATCTTGGCATCGGCATCGCTTCCCTTGGCTCCGAAATAGAATTTGATCTTGGGCTCAGTGCCTGAAGGACGGACTGAAACGACATCTCCGGCTTCGTTGAAGAACTGAAGCACATTGGACTTCGGAAGTCCTGTCTCCTCAGGCTTGTTGTAGTCGATGACTTTGACAACCGGCGAGCCTGCCATTTCTTTCGGAGGATTGGCGCGGTAGTCGCTCATAATCTGTGCGATTTCCTCGACACCGGCCTTTCCCTTGCGTACAAGCGAAGTTAGGGACTCCTTATAGTATCCGAACTCGGCATAAATGTCCAGGAGAAGGGCATACAGAGTCTTGCCCTGGTCGGCTGCCCACGCAGCGCACTCTGCAACCATAGCGCATGAGATAGGAGCATCCTTGTCACGCACGAACTCACCGACATTGAAACCGTAGCTTTCCTCGCCTCCGCAGATGAACTCTCCCTTGCCCTCGTTTTTCTTGACGATATCGGCGATGAATTTGAAGCCTGTAAGTACATTGAACACCTTGACACCGTATTTCTCAGCGATAGCGCGGATAAGTTCTGTAGTTACGATTGTCTTCACGACATATTTGGTGCTGTCGATCTTTCCGAGCTCAGACCAGCGGCGGAGGATATAATATGTAAGAATCGAACCTGTCTGGTTGCCGTTAAGGAGAACCATCTTGCCTTCATTGTCACGGACGGCGATTCCGAGGCGGTCAGCATCGGGATCCGTAGCCATAACTATGTCGGCACCCTCTCTGTCTGCGACCTCGACTGCCTTTGCAAGTGCTGACGGCTCCTCAGGGTTAGGAGACATCACTGTCGGGAAGTTTCCGTCAGGAATATCCTGCTCAGGCACATGATAAATTTTCTCGAAGCCGAGCTTTGCGAGGAATTCAGGTACGATGTGCACACCGGAACCGTGGATAGGAGTATAGACAATCTTTATGTCCTTGTGCCTCTCCCTCGATTCAGGAGAAAGCATGAGGGTAGATACAGCATTCAGGTATGCCTCATCCATCTCGTGGCTCATATACTCAATAGGAGCAGCATCGTCACCGGGAACGAATTTGACCATTGACGGGTCGGAAATCTTGCCGACCTCAGTTACGATATCCTTGTCGACAGGAGAAATGACCTGTGCCCCGTCTGACCAGAATACTTTGTAGCCGTTGTACTCTTTCGGATTGTGTGAGGCCGTAATCATGATTCCTGCAGTCGCTCCCTTTGTCCTCACCGAGTAGCTCATTAGTGCTATCGGGTGGAGTATGTCGTATATATATACCTTTATTCCGTTTGCAGAGAGGACGTCTGCAGTGATTTTAGCAAACTCCCTGCTGTTGTTGCGGCTGTCGAAAGAAATGCAGACGGAGAGGACACCCGGGCAGTTTGCCTTCATGTAGTTTGCCAGTCCCTGGGTAGCCATTCCTACGGTGTATTTGTTCATGCGGTTCGTTCCGACACCCATGATACCGCGGAGACCGCCTGTACCGAATTCGAGGTTTCTGTAGAAGGCATCTTCAAGCCCTGCTGGATCATTCGCCTGAAGCTCGCGGATCTGTGCCTTGGTTTCCTCATCAAAATTGCCGTCCAGCCAGCTCTGGACAACTTCTCTGAAATCTTTTTCCATAATTATAGGTTATTAATATTTTGTTATGCAACATTATCTTACAAATGTACTTAATTTTGCGGATAAAAAACTTATTTTTGCCGCCACATTAAAGAAATATGAAAAAACTTGCCGAATTTGTTGCCGAGCATCTCAATGATGATACCGCAAGGCTTATGCTTGACCGTGCCAAATGGCCGGAGACGGACATAAGGCTTGCCGTCAACTGCATCGAGAGCAGGAAGAAGCTGCGCGGCAAAGTCAGCGAATGGTATGACGAGCCGCAGCTGGTGTTTCCGGCAAAACTTTCGGCGGAACAATGCAGCAGCAGTGCGACTGCGGCATACAAGGCAGCATTTGCGGCCAAAGTCGCAGCAGTGTCAGGCCATGAGGGAGCATCATGGAGAATCGCAGACCTGACCGGAGGGCTGGGAGTGGACAGCTGGTTTTTCTCAAAAGCGGCAGAGGAAGTACTGTATTGCGAGATGAAGCCTGAATTGTGTGAAGCCGCAGAATACAATTTCAAAATTCTCGGTGCAGGAAACATAAGGGTCCGGAACTGCATGATAGTACCGTCTGCCTGTGCCGGATCAGCAGGTGCGACTCCTGAAGCAGTACTTTCCGAATTTGCTCCGGACATTGTATATATCGACCCTGCCCGACGCGGCGAGGGAGGCAGAAAAGTTTTTCTTATTGAAGAATGCGTGCCGGATGTACTGGCCCTCAGGGACGAAATTTTCGTCCGCTCCCGCCACATACTTCTGAAACTCTCCCCTATGGCCGACATTTCGATGGCGGCCTCGCGGCTCGGAAGCACATGCCGGGAAATTCATATAGTCTCCTGCAGCGGAGAATGCAAAGAACTGCTGATATGGATGGACAGGGAATGGCAGGGAGAATATTCGGTCACGGCGTGCGAGCTGCACGGAGAAGATAAGGGCACATTCACATTCTTGCCGGAGGAGGAAAGGAATGCAAGTCCTGAAATAGCTGCACGAAATGCTTTCGGGCAGCCCGGTTTCCTGCTGTTCGAGCCGGGAAAATCACTTATGAAGGCCGGGGCATTCAATCTTTTGTCAGCAAGATACGGTTTGCGGAAGCTCGGGAAATCTACACATTATTATATTGCGGATGATGCGTTTGCCGGCAAGCCCGGTGAGACGGATGGAATAGATGCTCCGGAAAAATCTGCAGGACGCAAAATGTTCAGCGAGTCCTGTGGATCCGCAATTCCTGCCGAACTTAAAAAGATGGGAAAGTTTTTCCGCGTGATAAGCTGCAGACCGCTCGACAAGAGAGCAATCAAAGAAGCCGGAACTGCCTTTCCGAATGCGGATGTCACGGCACGCAACATCCCTATGGATACGGAAGCCTTGCGCAAAAAGCTGGCGGCAAACGCCCCCAAAGCAACTGCATCCGCAAAATGTCCGAATCAAATACATGCGACTGCCCCGGCACAGGAAACACTCCCTGACAGTAAACCTGAACAAATCCACATCTTCGGCCTGAAATCCGACACCGCCGGAAACCTCCTCCTCACGACACTCCGCGTCTGACTCATGACCGGTGGAGGCCAACAAACTGTCACACTGCAAATTACGCCCTGACAGGTGCCGGATTTTCGGCACCCGCCATTAAGCATCCAGTTATCATTCAACCAGTTAGCCTCCACCGCATAAAACCGGTTGCTGCCGGGGATACGGACAATCTGGCCTAATCCGCAGTGCAAAATCAGTTCTGATGGGCTGGGCGGAGAAGATCGAGAACGACTTTTACAGGGTTGAAGGTCACAAGCGGAACTTCAACGAAAAGTGTATTCCAGTTGCTCATCGCACCGTTCCAAAGGCCCGGAAGCTCAAGTGCCTTAAGCTCGCGGCCCTGGTAACTCTTGGAGCTGATGAAACCTGCATCCTGGTCTACATATTCCAGAAGGTCGAAGCTGCGGCCCTTGTAGTCGTGCAGGCAGCATACGATATCGACCGGATTGAAATGCGTAGCATTGGCAAGAGCCTCGCGGGCATGGTCGTCGGACATGTTTATCTGAACACTCTCCAGCACCTGCAAAGAGGTGGAGCCGTCTTTCTCTGCAATGATGAAAGGACCGCCGCCCGGCTCGCCCTGATTCTTCACCATGCCGCATACGCGAATCGGACGGTTGAGTTTTGCACGCAAAGCATCCACACGGCTTTTGCAGTCAGAAGCTGCCGGCAGCTTGACACAAAGTTCCTTGTCAAGGAACTCCTCGATGTCATTGCAGAGCGACATACAGGCCTCGCTCTGATAAATGTCCTCATCACCGAGTCCCGTATATCCCGGAATAACTGACGGATAGCAGGCGTTTCCTATATTCTCATTGGTCACGATGTCAAGCTCTTTTAGATAACCGTGTATCTTGTCACGCAATTCAAGGGCGCGTCCGAGCAGGACTTTCTTCCATTTTGCCGTCTCGCCGAGGAATCTCTCCGCCGATACATTGTCGATGTTCTTTATAGATACGACTTCCTCCCTGATATTGTTCAGATTGTGAATCAGAGCACCGTGTCCGGCAGGTCGGAACAGAAGCGAGTCGTCCTCAGTACGGAAAGGATTGTTGTCCACATCCACTGCGACAGTATCCGTAGCCTTGTCCTGGAAAGTGAAAGAGATATTGTACTTTACTCCATACTCTGCCTCGTACTTGTCCTTAATGTCCGCAAAGGCTTTCTCGAACAGCTGCCGGTGCTCTGGAGAAATCGTGACAGCGAGATTGGCTGTGCCGTCGCTGTTCTTCATATAATTCTGAGCCTCGACCAGATGTTCCGCAAATGCAGTACGCACCTCACCGTTCGGGTAGCGGTGGAATTTAAGCACGCCCTTAGGCTTGCTTCCATAGCCAAGGCCCTCATCCGTAAGAGTAGCAGCAAGCACTTTTTTCTGATATTCCGGGCAGGCACAAGGCTTCTCACCGAACAACTCCGGCTCATAAAATGCAAACGAACAAATGTTCGCGACAAACTTCGCAGCAGGTGAATCGGCAGGAAGTTCCTTGCCGGCATTCAGGGCATCGAGTCCTGAAAAAAGGTCCTTGAACATCCTCGAAGCAGCACCGGAAGCCGGAACGAATTTGCATTTTCCGTTGATTTCCGCTCCCTCGTAATACTTGACGGCAGCTTCTGCCGCAGCGTCATCGAGGACTTCTATTCCCCTTTCAGGGGTCGCGGGAGCAATGATTTTAAGCCATGGGAATCCCTTGCGGAATCTCTCCACCTGCTCCTCAACAGTCTTCACAGACGAGCCTCTGCGCTCAATCTGCTCAATGTCTTCTTTTCTAAACATGGGTTATCAATTTTATTTGGTCAGTCAACATAAATTTCTCTGCGGTACTGATACTCGGTCCTGATTTTTTCAAACTTGTCAGGTTCCATACGGAAACGGAAGTCATCCGTAAATACCGGATAATTGTATTGGAAAACAGCGGCTATCTCTCCCTGGGTCTTGCCCCGAAGATCCAGAAGCACAGGCTCATGCCCCTCCATATCGGCTTCAGGGAAAAATTCATACAGAGGCTCTATACCGAAACGGCGGGCGACCGCCTGCACAGTAGCGGCTGTACCGTTCTGCTTGCCCTGAAAAGAATAGCCGGCTATGTGAGGCGTGGCAATATCCGCCATTTCCATGAGTTCCTTATTCACATCAGGCTCGTTGCACCATGTGTCAATTATGACTCCCCCGAACTTGGGCATGGCCTCCATAAGGGCCTCTTCATTCACTACTTCACCTCGTGAGGCATTGATAAAGATGCTCCCGGGCCTCATAGCCGTAAAGAAAGACTCGTCAGCCATTCCTCTCGTGGTATCATCAAGAGGAACGTGCATAGTCACCACATGAGAATTGGCAAGAAGGCTGTCCAATGAACAGAAGCCCTCCTCCCCTTCCGCAGCGGCACGCGGAGGATCGCATCTGAGGATATTGAAGCCAAGGTATTGTGCCATAGCCTCTACCTTGCTTCCCACATGACCGACACCTATTATGCCGACAGTGCAGCCGTCAATTTTGATTGACTTTCTGGCAGCCACACCGTACAGGGCAGAAAAGACATACTGCATCACGCCCCCGGCATTGCAGCCCTCGGCATTATGCACAAGTATACCGTTCATGCGGCAATAATCCAAATCAATATGGTCAAGTCCGATAGTCGCAGTGGCTATCATCTTTACCTCTGTGCCCTCAAGCAGTTCTTTTCCGCACTTTGTCCTTGTACGTATAATGAGGACATCAGCATCCATGACATCCTGACGGGAGATATTGCGCCCCGCCATATACACAACTTCGGCATAAGGCTCGAACACGCCCTGAAGAAAAGGCACATCCTTGTCTGCTACAATCTTCATTATCTGAATATCAAATTTTTAACAATCGGCCCATTATATTCGCGCACAAAAAGAGAATCATTCTGAAGATGCTCATTGAGGCTTTTGACAAGGGCTTCCCTCTGAAAATACAACTGATTCCTGACAACCGAAGAACTGATTGTGCAATATACAGTTCCTTTTTCAAAACCGACACCCAAAGTATAACGCGCGGCACCTGACACGGCATTCCATGCCTCGGCAACCCTCCTGCGGTTTATTCCGGAAGACAGACGCATTTCCTTTATGAACTCCCTCACAAGCTCATCCATCGCGACCGCCTCCTTGCGTCTCAGTCTGTTTGTCCTGCCGTCGTATGCCATATCACTGTCTTGTAAATGCTCCGCCGGCAGTCTCGAAATAGGCGCGGTCCTGTGTCAGCCCGTCCACGATTCCGGCCATGCGGACCTTGTTGCTGTCCGTGATGAAAATCTGCCCGAAATCCTGCCCTGAAACCATTGCGAGCAGGTTCGCGATTCTGCGCATATCCAGCTTGTCGAATACGTCATCGAGAAGAAGCAAAGGAGCGAAACCGCAGTTTCTCTTCATAATCTCGTACTGGGCGAATTTCAGCGATACAAGAAAAGATTTCTGCTGTCCCTGCGACCCGTGCCGCCTTATCGGCCAGCCGTCCATCGAAAAGGCGAAGTCATCCCTGTGTATTCCGGAGCCCGTGTACCTTAGGGCCATGTCGCGCTCAAACGAAGCCGCGAGTATCTCCTCCAGCGGACCTTTTGAAAGCTCCGACACATACTCTATCGACACCTGTTCCGAACCGCCTGACAAGGCACGGTAATATTCCGCCACCACAGGATTCAGGTCACGCACAAAATTGCTCCTTGCCTCGTATATCGGTATTGCAAGGGCAGACATCCTCATGTCTATCACTTCAAGAAGCGAACGGTCCGGAATCTGGTCCTTCAATATTTTGTTTCTCTGCGCAAGAAGCCTGTTGTACTGCTGCAGGGCCGACAGGTACTCGCGGTCCATCTGGGAAAGCACGGCATTGACGAACCGCCTGCGTTCCTCACCCGAATCGCTCACAAGCGAAGTGTCCGACGGCGAAACCATAACGACAGGAAGAACTCCAACATGGTCTGAAATCCTCGTATAAGGCTTGTCATCGCGTTTAAGTTTCTTGTCTCCCCTTGTCATCTGTATGGCGAACCGGCTGACAAGCCCGTTCTCCATGCGGTATGTCCCGGAAATCGCAAACTCCTCAGTACCATGGCGGAAATTGAACTTGTCAGAGGCGGCAAAGGCGCTTTTGGTCATGGAAAGATACCAGATGGCGTCTATAAGATTGGTCTTCCCCTCTCCGTTGTTACCGCTTATGCAGTTGATGTTAGGGGAAAATTCAAGTTCCTGCAGGACTATATTCCTGAAGTCGGATATGACTATTTTCTCAAGTACCGGCATCCTGTTTTCTTATATCCTGACAAAGATAATCAAAATGAGGTCTACAAACAATACTATTTTCCGGACAATGTAAGCACGGCCATATCACTCGACGTGCCTATGCGGAAAGGAGGGCCCCACAATGAAAGACCGGACGAGACATATATAAAGGCATTCTCCCATTTCCTCCACCCGTCCGGCTGCTCGTACAGTTTCTTTACAATAAGGTTTCCGGGCCAGAGCTGGCCGCCGTGCGTATGTCCGCTGAACTGCACATCAATGCCGAGGGCGTCATTTTCTGCGAGGCCGTAAGGCTGGTGGTCCACGAGAAATACGGGCTTTGAGGTGTCTGCAAAAGCAAGAAGTTCCGCGACATTCTTTCGTCCTGCACTGAACCTGTCATCACGTCCGATTATCTGAAGTCCGCACGGCAAAGAAACAACGGAATCCCTGAGCAGGACAACAGGAGTATCTTTGAGGAAAGCTTCGCATCCGGATATTCCGCTTATATATTCATGATTTCCCGGCACCATATATATGCCCATAGGTGCACGCAGCATGGTCAGTTCCTCATCCATGCGCTCCCGTACAAGAGGTTCCGCAGAGCTGTCGATCAGGTCGCCGCCGATAATTATGACATCCGGATTCTCGGCATTTATCATGTCCACATAACGTTTCAGCGCCTTTTTCCCTGTGCCGATTCCCAAATGCACGTCACTCACAGCGACAACTTTGACCTCCGGACAGGATAGAGGTTTTTCCAGCTGCACGCTGATACGGTTAATGTCAGGATGCCTGTAACGGCAGTTTCCGTATGCCAGAAGACAAAGTACCGGCAGCAAGGCCCACAGAAAGCCATGATTCAGTCCCGGAAATATCTTTCCGGCAAGACTTACCGGCAGAAGCGCGATAACCATATACAGTATGAAGGCCATCCACGAAGCTCCTGTTACAAACATAACGGAATGCAATAGTGAAGGTACACCGGAATGGCGCAGGCCCATAGCGGCAAAAAACGATAAGGCACAGAGCCAGAAAAGCACGGAAACCGCTATGCGCAACGCACTCGGAAAAGAAGATATCGCATTGCACAATTGCCGCCATACATAGAAATTTCCGGCAAGATATGCGAAGATGATGAACAGGAAGAAAAAACGCATCGGCTGAAAAATCGGTTGAATAAATTCTAAACAGCGTATAAATGTTCTACAAGTATTTTAATGCCTATCGCGACAAGCATCAGGCCGCCGGCAATCTCTGCCTTGGACTTGTAACGGATGCCGAAAACATTCCCCACATAAATTCCGGCAGCGGAAAAAGCTGCTGTAACGGAACCGATCAGAAGGACCGCCGTCCAGATTCCGACATTGAGGCAGGCAAAGGAAACACCGATCGCCAGGGCATCTATACTGGTGGCCACGGCCATAGGAAGCATAGTCCTGAACGAGAAATCGGCATCATGGCTTTCCTTGTCCCCGGAAAACGCCCCGACAATCATGTTCCCCCCTATTATGCCCAGAAGCACAAAGGCAATCCAGTGATCGATTCCCTCAACGAAGCCGGCAAAACCTATTCCGAGAAAATAGCCGGCCAAAGGCATCAGGGCCTGGAAACCGCCGAACCACAGGGCAGCCGAGAGATAGTGAGAAGGCTTTGGGCGGCTCACGGACAGACCTTTGCATACAGAAACAGCAAAGGCGTCCATCGAGACGCCCGCCGCTATTATCACAAGTTCCGCTATGCTCATAATGTTCAATATCGGAAATTAACGTCGAGCCGGCCTACCCGCAGCCCCCATTTCCAGTCAGTAACGACCACAACATCTTTTCCGTCGAGATTCCTGAATATTTTTTCCGAATCAAGAAGCGTATGGGAATGTCCTCCCACTACCACATCCACATTGCGGGTATCGGCCACCAGTTCAGGATCAGTATAGTCTTCCCCCTCATATCCCAGATGAGTCAGACAAATCACAAGGTCGCATTTACCAGGACCTTTCAGCCAGGCGGCATAGCGGTTCGTCACCTCCGCGGGGTCGAGGTATTTGAGCTGCGCGGCAATGTCTCCGTCCACTACGTCACGCACATCGGTAAGGAGTCCGATTATTCCTATCCTCTTGCCGGCCTTTTTCTTTATGACATACGGTTTTACGATACCGTCCAAAGGTGTGCCGGAGAAATCATAGTTCGCACACACGACAGACACTTTCAGACTGCGCAACCTCCTGGCAAGCTCCTCCATGCCGTTGTCGAACTCATGATTGCCAAGACAGGTAGCGTCAAAGCCGAGGGCGTTCAGAAGTTCTATTTCTATATCTCCATGAAGTTCAGAGAAATAAGATGTTCCCTGTCCGAAATCTCCGGCATGAAGCAGAAGCACATTCTTCTTTCCCTGCTCCGCACGTACCTCATCTATATACGCAGCCATTTCCACTGCTCCTCCCTGGCCGACATATTTGCCGGAACGCTCGGGGTCGATATGGCTGTGCGTGTCATTCATGTGCAGGACAGTAAGATGCTGGGCCGAAGCCGAAAGCGCAAAGACCACGGACAATATGCCGATAAACAACTTTTTCATTTCATTCACATTTAACCTGTTATTTTTTGTCCAGTATGACTACACGGCCGTCTGCGGCCGACACAATCGGTCTTCCTGCCGCAGTCTCGGCATGGACGTGCTCCAATACAGCATCTATTATGTCGACGTCATACTTCTCGATATAAAGCGCATTATTTCCCAGCATAAGGTTGTCGCCGCCGTTAAGAAGGAAAGATATCGTAGCCATTCCGTAGGTCCTGTCGTCGTCAAGAGGTTCTCCTCCTATTTCCAGAGAAACAATCTTGCCGTCCTGTGCCACGACTTTCACTCCGCCGAGCACCTGAAACCTTGAAGCGGCCATGCGTTCTATAATCCCGCGTATCTCGCTTCCCTTGTGCTCGACATACGCGAGCTGGTTCTTGAAAGGGAACATGGAAATCATGTCATCGAGCATCACATCCCCCTTGGGCATATTCACGCGTATGCCGCCGAAATTGCCTATGCCTATGTCAATTTTTTTGCCTGACAATTTCCCTGTCTTGTCCATTATTATGCCTATGAACCAATTGGAGAGAGGGCCTTCGGGATATGCGACCTCCATCGCTTCCGGAGACCAGGCAATCACCTCCTTGACACGTGCCATCGCAGGCTGTGCGTCAATCACCACTTTTGCAGCCCTGGCCACGGAAGAATTGCGTTTGAATGACTTGCCGGACGGTGAAATATAACGTCCTCCCGAGCAAGTGCCGAGGGCGGCTGGGACATTGTCTTTCATAGGGGCAGTGCAGCCTGTCCTGCTGCCGTCCATCGAGACGGATGACCACGAATATTCCTGGGCTGCCGCACCTGCACAGGCCGCCGCAAAAAAGACGGCGGCGGTCAGAAACTTTTTAAACATAGCAAGCGTATTATTCATTATTATTTCTGTCTGAGCCATTTCCACAAATCTTTGAATGTTGTCTTCTTGCCGAACATGAGGATTCCGATCTTGTAGATTTTGGCGGAAGCCCATGCACAGGCGATGAAAGTCAGGACAAGCAGCACTACTGACAGGGCAAGCTCCCATGCAGGCACACCGAACGGAATACGCGCAAGCATCACAATCGGGGATGTGAACGGAATCATGGAACCCCAGAACACAACCGCGCTGTCAGGTGCCTTGAAAGCATAGAATGCAATGAAGAATGCAATAAGCAACGGTATCGTGACCGGTATCTGAAGCTGCTGCGTGTCAGCCTCATTCTCTACAGCGGAACCTATAGCCGCGAAGAAAGAGGCATAAAGCAGATAACCGAGGAAGAAATAAACTATGAATCCGATTATCAGCTGCACATAATCGAGGTCACGCAAAGTGGATACGATTGCACTCAGTTCGCTCTCCTGTCCTGCCATGTCAGCTACGGACGGCAAAGACATACCGGCGGCCTCCATCGCCTCCTGGTTCATTCCGGGCATCTGGGTAACCTGTCCTGTCTGCACGGCAGTGTCAACCAGGGAATCAAAACCGACGAAAGCGGAAATTCCCGTCACAAGTACAAGGGTAAGCACAATCCAAAGCAGGAACTGCGTGAGGGCGACAAAGGCTACACCTATGATTTTACCGAACATGAGTTCGGTGGCCTTTACGGAAGATACCAGCACTTCGACCACCCTGCTCGCCTTCTCTTCTATGACGCTCTGCATGACCATGCCTGAGAACATCGCTATGAACATATATATTATCATCGAAAGCACCAGCGAGATTATCATATACAGTTCTGAAGAAGAAAGGCGCTCCTCTCCGTCCTCGCCAATGGTATAGGTAGATACCGACACATCAGACTTCACCTCGTCCATTATCTGACGCAGGTCGTCCACATCATAAAGTGTCAGACGCCAGTCCTCTACGGCGTCATCCACCTTGGAGGCAATGGATTCCTTCAAGTCCACGCTGAGCGGCTGCGATGAATATGCAGATACGGACACTGACCTCGAAACCGAATCTATCGGTGAAATGACCACGAGGGCATCAAGTCCGAGCTCATCAAAATTTGCCTTCAGGCTGTCGGCCTGCCGTGAAGAATAGTCTGTATAAATGACGGCATCGGAACTTACGAACTTTTCTATGGCAATTCCTGACTGGTCGACCACACCGACCTGCTTGCCCTTGTCCTCCGCAAAAAACATTATCAGACTCGGCAGAATGGCTACGGCAGCAAAAAACACCGGTCCGAGGAAGGTTATGAGCAGGAATGATTTCTTCTTTACGCGGGTCAGATATTCGCGTCCTATGATTGTCTTTATATTTCTGAATTTCATGGCCTATTCCTCCTCTGTCACCAATTTTATAAATATGTCGTTCATTCTCGGCACCAGTTCCCTGAATGAATTGACAACGGCACCGCTTCCGATTACCTTTGACAGCACGGCATTTCCGTCGCAGCCGTTTTCCAGGGAGACGACTGCCGTATGACGGCCACCGTCATATTCATCCGACAGAACTGAGAACTGTCCTGCCTCGGACACAAGGGTTTCCCCGGTATAGACAAGCCCGACATTGTTGTTTCCGTATTTGCGGCGGATTTCATCCACTCCCCCGGTTATCACGACATGCGACTTGTTGATGAGGGCGATGTTGTCGCAAAGTTCCTCGACAGACTCCATGTTGTGGGTTGAAAGTATTATCGTCGCACCTTCCTTTTTCAGACGCAGAATCTCCTCGCGTATAATCTGGGCATTCACAGGGTCGAAGCCGGAAAAAGGCTCATCGAGAATGAGAAGCGACGGTTTGTGCACGACTGTAGTGATGAACTGCACTTTCTGGGCCATTCCCTTTGACAGTTCCTCGACTTTCTTGTTCCACCAGCTTTCTATACCGAATTTGACGAACCAGCGCTTAAGTTCCTGTGCGGCCTCCCTTGTGCTCATACCTTTCAGCCGGGCGAAGTACATCGACTGCTCACCCACTTTCATCTTGCGGTAAAGTCCGCGCTCCTCAGGCAGATAGCCTATCTTCTCCACATCATCCTGCGTTATCGGACGGCCGTCAAAAAGGACCGAGCCGCCGTTAGGAATGGTTATACGGTTGATTATCCTTATCAGTGTTGTCTTTCCGGCACCGTTAGGTCCGAGCAGACCGAAAATCTTTCCCTCAGGAATGTCAACCGACACATGGTCAAGAGCGACTTTCTCGCAGAAGCTCTTGCACACATCATTACATTGGATAATTCCCATGGTCATCTATTATTAAAAATTACACATCTCAAGTTTCTCATAGCGCAGCTCACGAAACGTAAGTTACACATTCAAAATTCTGGCGGTGAGTTCTGTCATAAGTTCGGCCGGCGAAGCCTCGCCGACATCTCCTCCCTTGCCTTTGTAGTCATATTCCTTGAGCAGGGCTATTACTGTCATGCACTTCCTCACAGGATAATTGCGCACGGCTGTATCATATTCGGCAAAGAAATACGGATTCACCCCGAGAACACGGGCCTTGGCACTGTTGTCCGGACGCTGGCCCGAAGAAAGCAGGGCGCCGTATTTGAGGATACGGTTGAAGTGGTTGTACAAGGCACTCACAGCCATAGGCATGGCGAATTTTGCAGAGGAACCTATATAGGCGGCTATGCGCAGAGCCTTGGCAGCGTTCTTTGACGAGAGTTCCTTAGTCAGTTCAAAAATGCTGAACTGCCTGCTGATTCCCACATTTTTCTCTATGTCGGAGACAGTGACCTTGACAGTCCCCTCCGGCAGGTTCTTCAGCATTTTCTCTGTCTCGACGGCTATCTTGTTCAGGTCGGTGCCGGAGTGCTCGGCAAGCAGGGCCGCGGCATCAGGGGTTATGTCCAGTCCTTTGGTCTTATAGAACATGGATATCCAGCGAGGCATCTCATAATCGCGCAAGGCCTGGGAATCCACAACGACTCCCATTTTGGAAACAGTCTTGTATAGCGACTTTCTTTTGTCCGCACCGGCACCGTGCATGGCTATGACAAGGACTGTCGATTCCAGAGGCTTCTGGCAATAGAGGGCCAAATCTTCCAGGCCTTTCATCATCTGGGCCTCCTTGACCACTACAAGCTGCCTTTCGGCAAACATCGGGTAGCGTCTCGCAGCCGTAATCACCATGTCGGCATTGACATCCGCGCCATAGCACACTGTCTGGTTGAAATCCCTTTCGCCCTCGTCAAGGCAGTGTTCCACAATGGCATCGCACACCATGTCGACATAGTACGGTTCTTCTCCCATAAGCAGATATACAGGCTTGAAGACGCCCTTGCGGACATCACCGACTATATTTCTGCACAAAGTGTCAGTGTCTGCAAATCCTTTAGCCATAATTTGACAAAGGTAATATTTTTCGGCGACACGTCTATGAATATTTTGGCAAAACTGCGTAGTTACTTTTGAAGTTTGTCATTCCGACAAAAGGTTTTTCACTGTCCGCACTGTTATAGATTATCTCGGCATCGGTATTCTCATGAACCGCATAGTACAGTTTGTTCTGAACCTTAGCAAAAATGTTTTGGCCATGTCGCGCGGATGCGCTGCAAGTGTTCACGGAAGTATCGGTTACCGCCCTGTTTGAGCCTCTCATCGTCCGTCGCAAAACCTTTCCGGATATATTCTCCTGCGTTGTATCGTATATCTCTGCCAACTGTTTTTTGTCAAGCCACAGATCCCCGTAGGCAAAGCGGGCAGACACACGGGGGTACTTCGTTGCCGTCTTGGCAGATTATTATTTCCATTCATGAGAACGTATTATTTTTTATTCGCGCCTAATACCTCCCAATGCCCCCCTCTGTCCGCGCCGACTCTCTTGACAATTCCTTGTTTTTGCAGTTTTTGTATATGATATTTCACTCCATCCTCCGTGATGCCATTTATGTTCGCAGCTATCTCTTTGCGGCTTGCATTAGGATGATTGTGTATATATTCTATAATGTCAATTTGTATATCAGATAATTTTCGGATAGTTTTCTGGGTAGTTTTCTGGGTAGTTTTCTGGGTAGTTTTCTGGGTAGTTTTCTGGGTAGTTATATCACTCAGAATCATCTCCGAATTACTCTGAGTTTCCTCTCGTCTCCAAATAACCACCCTGAAATCAGCTTCTTGGTGAAACTCAGGCGTTTTCAGTCCAAAGTCGCGACATTTCTCTATAATGTCTTCCGTACCTGTACCCACTTTTTCAATATATCCCTTCCAATACATCGGATCAGCAATCAGAGGATTAGTCGGCAATGATTTATGAGGTCCACGGAGTTTTGGCACGGTAAGCCCATACGGCAATTGTCCAGGATTCCATATTTCAAGCCTGTTGCGAAACAGCATCACTTGAACACTGGCATTGCTTGTGTAGTCTCTATGACATACAGCGTTGACAATCGCTTCTTTAACAGCATCGATAGGCAATTCAGGGCGAGTCGGAACAGATGCTGTATCACCTTTGTCCCGTGTACCCACCCAATTATCCACGCGACTCATTACAAATGCAGTAGCCTGATCCACCAATTCAAAAACATCGCCTCGATATATCTGGTATGCCGGCATTGGTTTTCTGACAACATCGCCATAGAATTGGACACACTTCACCTCCGAAGGGATGAAATACTTTTGAGGTTTTTTGCCGAAAAGAAGAATGGCCGCATTGGCAATTCTGTCATTATCGTCTATCAAATCAAGATGGACAAGCAGTTCCTTTACAGGAGTATCCACCGTAAGCGGAAAATTTCTTTTTGAACGGGCCACCTGAATAAAACTGCGGATTTTATCCTCGTCCAAATCCTCCATTGTTGCCCCGTTGTCAAATGAGGCATCGAAAGGTCTCCATCTGATAATCTCTTTCTCTTCCAAATATCGAATCAAAGAAGCATAAACAGAAGTGCGCAATCCGTCTATATCAACAAATGTCTTGCGGACGATGTCGCGTTCCACCTTCTTTATCAGCTCCGTTTCTTTCGGATGTCTTTTGTCTTCATCAACACTTTTTATATATATCAGACGACTTTTATGCAGTGACGCAGCCAAATCATATTCACGCTCTGTGGGTGAGATACCTTCTGCATCCTCATATCCATACAGATTGCCATACAAGCCCAAATAGATGTCGCATTGCTCGACTTCTTTCAGATACACATGGCCGACGGAATAGTCATTTGCCGGAACTTCCTCAAAAACAAACGGTTCAAAGAACTTTCCCAACAAAACGTCTGTCCGGATATAATGGCAAAGCATAGCCCGTTCTTCCGCGAACTCACTCTGCACACTACTTATGAATATTTTTATACGTTTCATGGCTATATTCTGACATTTATAAAATTGTCGTTTTTTTGGAAAACATTACGGATTCAGTTGATATTCGTCAAATTTTGACAGCTCGCCCCTTCGCGTATACGGGCCGGACCCGAAAAGAAATAAGATTTGTTTTACCCGACGGGATATCGGTCACACATACACTCCTGCCATCTGTCTCCGCTCATATATCTTTTTCAGTCAACATACTATATTCGTACTTTAAACTTCACAAATATAATATTTATTCTTCAGATGACTGCCCGGTCACATTAAAAGTTTGTCATAAGTCCATATAGTCCGCGAACTTATGGCAAAGTTATGAGATCCGTTCAAGTCAGCGGATTTTTTTAAAAAAAGAAGCCGACTGAAAAGCCGGCTTCCGAACAGTTAATGCTATTGCTGTTTTCTTTCTTTGTCCCTTACGAGTTTTTCCTTTATTATGTCTGCGCATTCGACTACAGCATCCTCGAAAGTTTTCGCATTCCGCTCGACGACAACCGTATTGCCGGGAACGGCCACCTGCACCTTGACATTCTTGTTATTATGGTCAGGAAGCAATGAAAGTGCGACATCCACACTGCTTATGGAATCATTGAATCTTCCGAACTTGGAGAACTTCTTTTCGATAAAGTCAAGCAACTTCTGATCAGCGTCGAATTTGACCGATTGTACTCTAATGTCCATTTTTACCTCCGTTTTTAGCCCTTGGATGGGCGGATTCATAAATCTGTCTCAGCCGGGCAATGCTGCTGTGGGTATAGACCTGCGTCGCCGCAAGTGAAGAATGTCCGAGAAGTTCCTTTATCGAATTCAGGTCAGCACCCTCATTCAGCAGGCCGGTGGCTATCGAATGACGGAGCACATGCGGCGACTTGCGTCCCGTAATGCCCCTGACATCTCCAAGCTCACCCTTCACGACTCTGTCAACATAGACCGGATAAAGCCTTTTTCCGGAATAAGTCACGAACAGCGGTTCTTTCACAGACCTCTTCCCTCCCGCCATTACCTCAACTGCTTCCAAATATAATAAAATTTCTTCACATAAGGAAGCAGGAACGGGAATTTCCCGCATTTTGTCTCCCTTTCCGAGTACCTTAGCAATTTTCCGGCCAAAATCGATGTCGCAGACATTCATGCCGATAAGTTCCGCCCGGCGCAGTCCCAGACAATAAAGCGCGGAAATCACAGCCCTTGCAAGACGTTTCCGATAAAGTTCTTTTCCATGCTCAGTGTCATGACAGCTTATGAAACTGTCAAGCAATTCACGTGAGGCATAGACATCGCTGTCGCGGAAATAAGTCTCCATTGCGTCTCCCTTGTAGAATACCGGCAGGCGTTTCTCTGTTTTGGGACGCGGAACAAGTTTGACAGGATTGGAGTTGAGCGCACCGGACTTGATCAGGAAGCGGCAGAAACCGCTCAATACAGACAGATGCAGATTTACAGTCTTTGGCTTCATGGACTTGTCATCCAAGAGCGCCACCTCATAACGGCGTATTACGGATGGAGTCAGAGAATGCAGAAGCAGGTCATCACCGGACACAGAACCGCCGTCCTCCGTGCATACGGTACGGACAAAACTGACGAGCACATCTTCATATATTGAAACCGTTCTCGGGGAATAACGGCGCACGTCCCTGACATACGACAGATATGAATCTATAAGTCCCATGTCATTTTACAGGAAGCAGCCCGAGCTCCGCAGCCTGATCACGCATAAAGGCATCGGCAGCCTCGAACGAATTTTCTATTTCGCCGTCCAGAATGGCATTCTTCACACTTTCTTTGAGCCGCCCGATTACATTGCACGGTTCTATGCCGAACAGTTCCATTATATAGTCTCCGGTAATCGGATTCTTGAAATTACGTATGGCGTCCTTGGCTTCCACCTCGACAAGCTTGGCCTTTACCAGTTCAAAATTTGCCTTCAGACGGGCGACCTTGCGCTGGTTTTTGGAAGTTATATCTGCATTGCACAGAAGCATCAGGTCGTCTATGTCATTGCCAGCATCGAACAGGAGCCTGCGAACCGCCGAGTCAGTAACTTCTTCTGTGACAAGGGCTATAGGCCTCAGATGCAGATTCACGAGTTTCTGGACATATTTCATTTTCTCGTTGAGAGGCATTTTCAGTCCTGAGAAAATCTTGGGAATCATCCTTGCTCCGACGACTTCGTGACCGTGGAAAGTCCAGCCGAGATTCTTGTCATACCGCTTCGTGGCAGGTTTCGCAATGTCATGAAGCAGCGCAGCCCATCTGAGCCATACATTGGGGGCCGTGCGCACCCTCTCCGCTTCTTCCCCGTCCTCGAAGAAATAATCTTTCAGCAGTCCGAGCCTTATGGACTCCTCCTCGGCCGCAGCAACATTGTCGAGAACTTCAAGGGTATGGGAGAAATTCTCCTTGTGCCCTTTTCCCTCGACAGTCTCCACTCCTTTCAGAGATGCAAGCTGAGGAAGCACATAATCCAGAAGCCCGGTCTCGTCCATGAGACGGAAGCCGACAGATGGCCTCGGACACACCAATATTTTGTTCAGTTCGTCGACAATCCTCTCCTTTGAAAGAATCTCCATTCTGGAAGCATTTCTCTTTATCGAAGCGAGGGACTCGTCCACAATCCTGAACTCCATGCCACAGTCGGTAAGTTTCGTGGCGAAACGTATCGCACGTACCATTCTGAGAGGGTCATCGCTGTATGTAGTGTCAGGTTCGAGCGGAGTGCGTATGATTCCGGCGGCCAGGTCACGTATTCCGCCGAAAGGGTCCACGAGCGCGCCGTAGTCTTCTTTCTGAAGGCTGAAAGCCATCGCATTGATTGTGAAATCCCTCCTCATCTGGTCATCTTCCAGAGTGCCGTCCTCGACTATCGGCTTGCGCGAATCCCTCCTGTATGATTCCTTGCGTGCACCGACAAATTCCACCTCAATGCCCTGAAAACGCAGCATAGCCGTACCGAAGTTCCTGAAAACAGAAACACTGCTGTGCACTTTCGCGCCTACAGCCTCGGCAAGTGCAATGCCGCTGCCCTCGACAACTATGTCTATATCCTTGCTCTGCCGCCCCAGAAAACAGTCGCGCACATATCCGCCTATGACGAAAGCGCGCACTCCGAGTCCGGCTGCGACATCAGACACTATGCTGAATATTTTATGGTCGAGAAAACCCTCTGTTATTGTCGCTGACATCTTCTCTCTTTATTTAATTGTATTGTCACTGTGCCCCATGTCTTCTGCGGCAAATTCGCAGGCACGCTCCGAAAGCATGGTGCCGTAGTCCGGAACATCGGCGGCAGGCACATATTTGCCATTTTTTCCGGACTCGCGCCGGAACGCAAAAGTGCTTGTGCCGTTTGTGATTATTATATATTTCACGTTCAGAACCATGTTGTATCTTACGGCCTGAGCGAGAACACTGCTGTCAAGCACGACCTCCGGCCTCTTGCACTCCACAATAGCCAGCGGACGCACCTTCCTGTCATATATAAGTATATCCGCACGGAAATTCTTTTCCCCGAGACAGAACGCGGCTTCGCTCATCATCATGTGCAAAGGCACTCCGAGCCCTTCCGAAAGGACTCCTATGCACCACTGCCGCACTCTCTCCTCAGGAGTGAGCGCGACATTTTTCCTCCTGAGAGGATCCCATATCGTCTCTTTGTCCGCCATATCAACACGATTTGCAAAGATAGTTAATTTATTATTAGATTTGCACCCCGAAACTTGCGAAAACACTATGAGAAAGAATACAGGCAGGACATACGGACACAGAGAGGAAGATGGAATCAGAATCGTTTATGAGGACAAATGGCTGCTGGTTGTGGAGAAGCCGAGCGGGATGCTGACGATCTCGACGGGACGTCAGGGTGAAGTCACTGCATATTCGATGCTTACGGATTATGTACGGGAAACGTCACGTAAGAGAATACGCGGAATACGGCCTCGCATATTCATAGTCCACAGAATCGACAGGGACACTTCCGGACTGCTTGTTTTCGCAAAAGACCAGGAGACAAAAGAGGCATTGCAGGCCGACTGGAGCAATGTTGTTACGGCACGCACATATATAGCTGTCACGGAAGGCCGTCCGCGCGATGATGAGGGGACGGTCACGAGCTGGCTGAAAGAAGATACGCACAGTCTGATGATGTATTCCTCACCGTACGACAACGGAGGCCAGAAGGCGGTGACACATTACCGGGTTCTCCGCGACTTTTTCCCTGCCGTCCCAAAACAAAAAGCCGGAAAACCGGAAATCAAAAAACAAGAAATCAACAACATGAAGCCGAGATATTCCCTTGTGGAGTTCGAACTGGAGACAGGACGCAAAAATCAGATAAGGGTGCATTGCTCAGTGCTCGGCTGCCCGGTGGCAGGCGACAGAAAATACGGCGCAAAGACCAGTCCGATAGGGCGGCTTGCCCTCCATGCCCGCACACTTTCATTCATACATCCGTGGACAGGAGAGGAGATGAGTTTTACCACACCGGTGCCGAAATCATTCAAGAGAGTATAAAATCAAGTTCGGCAGCTGCAGTCCTGTTCCAGTCCATTTCCTCTGGCACACATCCGGCATTTCCTCCATTCAGAAGAATCCTGCACCCGAGGGCAGCCATTTCATCCACAAAGCCGGGACCGAAAGGAACGGTATATTCCCTTCCTATGACTTCCGGTATGCCTCCGACTGCCGACCCGACAGCAGATGCCCCGCACTTCAAAGCCTCGACAGCGACAAGCGCAAATCCTTCGTTCAGGCTCGGAAGCACCAGCAAGTCGATGCAGTTCATTACGGCAGGCATTTCATCGGCAGGGACATTTCCCCAGAAGCGTACAGAGAGTGTCTTGTCAGAAGACAGGGAAGTCCTGACACTCCGTCCGAGCTTGCCGTCACCGACAATCCAGAATTGCATTTCACCTTCATATCCTGCCCTCATCGCATGAAAGAGAGGCTGAAGCACTCCGACATTTTTCACTGCCGAAAGATTGCCGACAAAGGCCACGACTTTTTTTGCAGGAGACACTCCGAAACGGTCCCGCAGCACCTTCCTTTCAGAATCCGGCATACGCACAAAAGCCTCGGAAACACCGTTGTACAACACCTTTTTGCAAGCATGTCCCGTTATGTAACCTGATGCCTCCATAAGTGCACGGCTTACGAAAAAATTGCACAGTGCTGCCTCCATAAACATACGTGTATCCTTGAGAACCCTTGGATTGCGCCTTGGATGGGTATGCACATCCGAACCATGCCATGACACATAATAAGGAACTCCGTACAGTCTGTTGACCGCGTATGCAACCGCCGCACCAGTAAAGGAGTGTGCGGCCACTACATCGCAATCCTGCAATAAAGAGGCGACTCTATTCAGGAAACGATTGAAAAAGAATGGTTTCAGATGCAATTTATCGAAAAGGACATAATCAATAAGCGAAAACCTGTACCACAACATCCGGTATTCTATGCCGTCAATCCGCACGGTATCGGTTCTTGTGATTTCCGGAGTATGCCTGATTCTGCGCGTAAAAGCGTTATCTACAGAATGTATGCAGTACGCATCCACCGTACACTTCCCTTCCCCTGCCACAGCCAAATGCTTTATGCGGTTATGCACGGCATTGAAAAGTCCTTTGCGGTCAAAGGGACTGCTCTCGAAAATTACCGCTATTTTCATTTTGTCACGCATGGAACATGGAACGTATTTTTGAGGTCAGACGATATACACGCACAGAAAGGTCGACATTTCCGGCCTTGTACAGCATGACATTGAAAATCTGCCCTGGGCGCAGGGAGAATACACTGAGTCCGGCATCCCTGTCCATAAGCGAGTACACCCATGACAGCCAGTCTTTCGTAAGCATGGCACTGCGTCGGAAAGCGAATATGTTGAGAATACGGCAGACATAGCGTCCGACCAAATCCTTATGGTAAAGCTGGCCGATTTTAATACCCGACGGATATTTGGCGACAAGCTGTCCTATAACATCCGAGTACAGAGGAAGAAAACTCCTGAGCTGCATCAAATGACGGTCGGAAAGCACATCGCTGCCCAAAGAGCCGGTACGAAGATGATAGGCATATACTGGCAAAGGACAGGTTCTTGCCGAACTGCAGGACGCCAGAAAACTGAATACGAACAATTTGTCCTCTGCATAACTGAGGTCCATACAAAACCTCAGTTTTCCGATTGCCTTGCGGCGGAACATCTTAGCCCACGGAGCATCGAGCATCTCGCAGTTGCGCCTTATGTTTTCCTCAAAGAAATCCGGCATGCCGCTTCCGCAGAATGACATTACACTCCACGGTCTCACATCCCTTACAGGCATATCCGGCATATATACGGTATAACCTCCGAGCACAAAGTCTTCGCCTCCGTCATTTTCCATCATGGAAGCAAGAGCACCGGGAAGGAGGGCATCGTCAGAATCCACAAACATAACATATTCTCCTTCTGCCATGTCAAGACCTGCATTGCGGGCAGAACTGACACCGCCGTTGGCCTTGTGCATTGTCCTGAACCTTGCCGATACGGATGAATATCTGTCGCATATCAGCGGAGAGGAATCGGTGCTGCCGTCATCTACCAGAATCACCTCGTATAAGCCGTAATTCTGGGAAAGAATGCTGCCCAGACACCGGTCCAGCCAGTCTTCGGCATTATAGACCGGCACAATTATGCTTATCTTGCATTTATCCATTCTATTATTCCTCCAATGCACTTACGAGGAAAGTCTCCGAAAGTTTCCGGTACTCCGAAAGCTTTCTGTCCACATCTTCCCAGTCAATGCCATTCATAAAAAATTCTCCGTCATCCTCAGGATCGATTCCATGGACAAGCCTCTGCTCCAGACAGAACATTTCCAGCAGGGAATTAATTCTGGATATGCCCCTGTTACGGTTGCCGAGCACAATGAAAGGCTTGTGGAACAAAATCGACAGTACACATCCGTGAAAAGAATCAGTCACTATAAAGCCGGCATCGGCAAAAACTGCCAGCCAATGTTCCATCGGGGGCACAATCCTGTCCTCCAAAGGAAGATCCCTGTCATACGGACGCACAGACACATCATATATTTCCATACCTCCGGTACGTGAGATAAAATTCACAGCCGTGTCCTTGTATTCCTCCCTGTCAAGGATATAGCTTACCACCTTCCCCTTTGCAGAACGCCCCTCCGCTCCGGAAGCAATGCCGGCATACACTCCGGAATCCAGAAGCATTACAGGGTCAAGCACATGAACAGCATCCTCCCGTCCGAACCAGTCATCGCAAATTCCGACAGCACCGCGCTCGCGCACCGAAACGGCATCAAACAACCCGAGCAGACGGGAACATGACTCAAGCATACCGGGACTGTATTCAGGTTCATCCGTACCGAATGAGGCGGCATAGGCAATACGGTGCAGTTTCCATCCTTCTGCAAAACCGAGAAAAGCATCTTCGATTTTCCCGAAATACTTCGGGCGCCACACCTGGTCGCTTCCGACCACAATAGCATCATATTCTCCTTCCGATATGTCACTGTAGGACTTCAGTTGCCTCGGCGATATATATTCTCCGACAAAACGACCGACTTCCGCCGATAGCAGTGGCAGTTCACGACGGTTGCGAAGTTCACGGAAAACCTCCGGAGCTGCAGAACCGCACCATATACGCGCAAAAGTCCTTTTGGCATATATGGCAGGAGCTTTCCATCCATGCGGAGCAGACATTTTGTCCGCGAGATCAAGTACGGAAACCTCATGTCCCATTGCCGCAAGCACGCGCCTAAGGGCGAATGCCTGCAAAATTCCGCCATAATTCGTATGAAGCGGCAAGGTCAGTATGGCTATCTTCATCCTTTTAATAATATCCGTTTTTTAAGAAAGGCCGCCGTCCTGCGGAACGACTTTACCGTTCTTTTCAGAAAAGGTTCTTTTTTCACGAAAGCGTACATATAGTCTAACAGGTCGGAAGCCGTACCGAGTCCGGTGAAGAATTCTTCCCTCCTCTCCGGAACAGCTGAAATGCCTGCAAAGCCGCGGTTGTTGCCTGTGGCGGACTCAAAGTCCAGTTCATAAAGCCCAAGTCCTTCAAGCAAAGCACGTCCCTTTTCCGTATTGACTAATACAAGTCCGCTTCCGGTATCGTCATTCTGCTCAGGAAGGCACTGCCTCACATTCCACAAATCACCAAGAGTCAGATCGCTGCCGCTCCGGCCGCAGCGCACAGGACAGCGGTAGCACGATGGTCTGAGCGTCATGTTCTGGACGAACAGTGCCATATACGGGTCATCCATATACCTTGTACGTACCAGGTGCCCCCCCCGGCTAAATTCATACACAACATCATAGTGCATCCAGCTCCGGGTCTTGTCTCTGAATGACACGCCGGAAAGTGACGCGCCGTATTTTTTCTCCAGAGCGGAGACATATTTCCTCCAAAGTCCCGGAGACGGGACTCCGTGGCAGGCAAAATCCATCGTCCACAACCCCTCATCCGTCTTTCCTATATATTTTTTTAGGCCGGCAACCTGGCATGGCGTCCCGGAAAACAGAACTTTCCGGCCTTCCGCAAGAATTTCACGTATATCTTCAAAAACCGCGTACAGCTCACTCTGCACATATTTAGAGCCTCTGAAAGCCTCAACTCCCGACAGATCCGAGGCAACGCGGTGAGCCACAGACATATCGGAATCGAATGCCGCGCCATATACAAGGCCTCCCGCTTCCGTCGCCTTTTTTGCAGCATAGGGAAAAATTCCCCCCGAAGAACTTCCGCGCACAAACTCCGTGCAGCGTCCTCCCATAACAGCCAGAGGCTTTCTCTCAGGCATCGGAGATATGACAGGGCAGACTTCCTCACATTTTCCGCAGCTTATACATTTATAGGAGTCAGCCAGAGGATAGTCGAAGCCTTCCATATCCCGGTGCATAACGATGCACTGCACGGGACATACATTAACACAGGCCGTGCAGCCGCAGCAGGCGGTTCTGTCAGATATCTTTATCATAAGGCCTCACTTTCTTTATAATTCCGTAAAACATATTCCTTTCTTCGCGACTACATCCGACGAAAAGTACTGACAGACAGACGCATCCGATGCACAACACCACATTCAGGACAAAACCGGCAAAACTTCCGTCAAGATAAGGGGCAAGCGCAAACGGCACAACAGAGGCAAGGACGGTCACAAAAATGACATTAAGCCATACCTTGCGCACATAGACCATAGCCGGAAAGCCCGTCATTCCGGAAAGCATAGCAAGCCGTGCCGCCAGACAAATCTGTGAAACAGCTATTGCCACCATGACGGTAACCTCAGGAACGCATCCAAGTCTGAGCAAAATGTATGACACCGGCAGATTGAGCAATTGCAGTCCACCGACGACAATCTGATAATTGCGTATGCGCCCCGTGGCCAGCATAGCTGTCACCAGAGGAACAGAAAGTGACTCGCTGAGGGCCAGGACGAGGAAAAGGCGCACGAAACACGCAGAATGTTCAGGCACCTCCTTAAGCCATAATTCCAGCACATATTCAGTATTGAACAACACGGGGAGGGCAAGCACCAGCAGCAGATAGAATGACATGCGCGAAGAACGCCTCATGAGCCGGAACATATAGTCATGCTCCCCCGAAGCGAATGACTTTGTTATCTGCGGATTCACAGCGGTCATGAAATTGGTCACGAAATTCTGGACCGCACCGTTGAGCTGCCACGCCACTCCCCTCGCGGCATTGACGGCAGGACCGGCAAACAGATTCACAAGTATATTTCCGCCATGGTCTCGCAGGACTCCCGACGTGACTCCGATGAAATTCCAGCCGGCGAAAGCGAACATTTCTTTTGTAAGTCCCAAGTCAAACACAAACGGAGTACGGCACTCCGCAAAATGCCTCCGGCACCAAAGCGTGTATGCTGTACGCACAAGAAGAGACACAAGGGCCATAAGGGCCGCATAAAAGACAAGACGGTCGACAGGCGACACCTTTATGAGCAAAGCCACGGCAAGCCTCAGTATTCCGTCCATAAGACCTATGCCCGCATATGCCTCCATTCTCTCATGTGCGGTTATCAAAGCCATTTGCGGCACACTCATGAGATTCACTGCAAATGTAAATACGGAAAAATGCAAAACCATACGGGCGGCAGGAATCCTCGAAGGATCTATTGTCATTTTGTTGCCGATGAACCATAACCCGGCAGGCTCTGCAACTGCAATCACCGCAACGGCTATGGCCAGCTGAACGGTGAATGATGTGTGGTAAATCCTTGAAAGCGACTTTCCGTCATCTTCTGCAAGACCGACGGTCAAAAAGCGGGTGATTGCCGAATTGAGGGCACCGGATATGACTGCGAACATGGCCACCATACCGCCCACTACATTATAAATGCCGAAATCATTCTCCCCCAAAACATCGAGCACGACTCTCGAAGTGTAGAAACCTATAAGCATGAGAAAAAGCATCCTGACATAAAGCATCAGGGTGTTTCTGGCAATGCGCCTGCTTCTGAGTTCTTTGTCGCCGTCCATCGGTATCGTATGAAACAGAAAAGCAAATTTAATATAATATCCGTTAAAATACAGATTTATCATCAGAATAAATTTCCGGAAGCGCATTCACATTGCATACGTATGGCGCGACTTGTGTATTTGATATGGGAATTTTGTGGAATCCGGGACTGTTTTATGAAACATTATTTTGGAAATGTCGCGGAATTTGCCTAATTTAGTCGTCAGTTACAATCCTAAACACTCAACAGATATGGTAAGATATTGTGTAATGTGGAAGTTCAAGCCATCAGATGACAAGACTTCCAAAGAACTCGCAGAAGAAGTCAAGGAAAAATATGAGTCCCTCATGGGACTTGTGCCGGGCCTTCTCAACATCGAAATCGGAATAAACCGCAATGACGGAGCGACATCCTACGATGCAGTGATGCTCGCCGATTTCGACAACTGGGAAGCCCTTGCTGCATACAAGGCTGACGCACTGAGGGACAACGTAATAAAATATGTAAAGACAATAGCCGAAGTCAGGGCAAAGGTCGAATACGAAAGATAAGTCTTTTCAAGGCTTACAAAAAAGGGCGGAAAGTTTTCCGCCCTTTTTTGTGACTGTGTTTCCGGATTTGTGCTATATTTGCAATCCTTTGCGCGGATGCAAAGAATATAAAACAATGTAGGACTATGGGAAAAATAATATTGACCGGTGACCGCCCTACCGGCAGGCTTCACCTGGGACATTTCGTCGGCTCGCTCAGAAGAAGGGTCGAACTTCAGAATTCCGGTGAATTCGAAAAAATATTCATCATGATTGCCGATGCCCAGGCATTGACAGACAATGCAGACAATCCGGAGAAAGTGCGCCAGAACATCATAGAAGTGGCTCTCGACTATCTTTCATGCGGACTCGACCCCGAGAAATCGACTATATTCATTCAGTCCCAGGTTCCGGAGCTGTGCGAACTCGCATTTTATTATATGAACCTTGTGACCGTGCAGAGGCTCCAGCGCAACCCTACGGTCAAGACCGAAATCCAGATGCGCGGTTTCACAAGCACCGATGACGACGCATCGCAGAAGAAAGGAATTCCTGTGGGCTTCTTCACTTATCCGATAAGCCAGGCTTCGGACATCACGGCTTTCCGCGCCACAACGGTTCCTGTCGGAGACGACCAGGCGCCGATGATCGAGCAGACCCGCGAGATAGTCCACAAGTTCAATGCAGTCTACGGCGAGACTCTGACCATGCCGGAAATGCTTCTGCCGGACAATGCGGCATGCTGCCGTCTTCCCGGCACTGACGGAAAGGCCAAGATGAGCAAGTCGCTCGGAAACTGCATTTATCTGTCGGATACACCGAAAGAAATCAAGAAAAAGGTAAACAGCATGTTCACCGATCCTGGCCACCTCCAGATAAGCGACCCGGGAAAGGTTGAGGGAAATGTCGTATTCACATATCTCGACGCATTCAGCACACCTGAGCATTTCGCCAAATTCCTGCCTGAGTATTCATGTCTGGACGAGATGAAAGACCATTACCGCCGCGGAGGACTCGGAGACGGCACCTGCAAGAAGTTCCTGTGCAACATACTCGAGGACATTCTGCAGCCTGTAAGGGAAAGAAGGGCTGAGTACGAGCAGAATATTCCGCTGGTATACGAGATTCTTCGCAAAGGAAGCGAAATTGCGCGTGTCGATGCCGCCAAGACCCTTGCCGATGTCCGCAAGGCCATGAAAATCGACTATTTCGATGATGCAGACCTGATTGCGTCGCATACGCTGAAATACAGGAAATAAAAACACAAGTTGTACCTTAACTTGCCTGAATCATGAAAAAATGGTTGTCACAATTTGCATCGGAGGACTGGATTATTGTCTTTGCCGGTGCGGTTGTTCTGGCCCTTGCGGCCCTGTTCCCCGAATATATGCCACGCATGCCGAAGTCGCTGACGACAGGGGCAGACTGGATCTCGGCAGGATATATGCTCCTCGCCATACTTGCCATAGTCGTACTGACGTCGCTTGCCCTGCGCAAACCGCTTAAGGGCATACTGTCATCGATACCTGCCATAGCGGCAATATTCGCGCTGACTGTCGCAGCACAGACGATTGCCAACATTCCGGTAATCAAGGAATTCGGCTTCGAGTCAGTATTCTTTGCAGTAATCATAGGACTCCTCATAAGCAATTTGTTTACAGTGCCTCAATGGATGAAGCCGGCAGTAAACAGTGAATTCTATATCAAAATAGGAATCATCTGCCTCGGTTCGACAATTCTTTTCGGAGATGTCATGAAGTCCGGTGCATACGGCCTTGTACAGTCCGTTATCATAGTTTTTTCGGTTTGGTATTTCGCATATTGGACCGGACGCAGGATGAAAGTGGATCCTGAAATGGGAACGATGCTGGCAAGCGCGGTGTCAATATGCGGAGTCTCCGCTGCCATTGCCACATGCGGTGTAATCAAGGGAGACAACAAGAAATTGTCATACGTTGTTTCTCTTGTGCTTATAGTGGCGGTACCGATGATGTATCTGCTTCCGTGGCTGGCAAATCTTATGCACCTCACTCCTGAGGTCACGGGAGCATGGCTCGGAGGAACTATTGACACTACAGGTGCCGTTGCGGCTGCCGGGACACTGGCTGATACGCCAGAGAGCGGAAACCTGGCAGCACAGACCGCAATCATCGTGAAGTCATCCCAGAATGTTCTTCTCGGCGTCGCCGCGTTCATAATATCCCTTATGTGGACATATCAGGGAAAAGGCGGCGACAGCAAGCCTACTCTCGGCCTTATCTGGGAACGCTTCCCTAAATTCGTTGTTGGATTTGTGCTTGCATCCCTCGTGTTCAGTTTCTGCATGGACCATCAGACTGCCAAGGAAATCGGAAGCGTGACGAAAGGTTTCCAGAATACCCTTTTCAGCATAGCTTTTGTCTGCATCGGACTCGAGACCCGTTTCAAGGACATTTTCAGCAAAGAGAACCGTGTTCCTCTCAAAGTGTTCCTTACGGCCCAGACTTTCAACATTTTTGCAACCCTTCTTATGGCCTGGCTCATATTCGGAGTCATCAAGCCTATGCTCTCATAAAGCAGATTCACCGTAATCAAATAATGGCAGGCTGAAAAGCCTGCCATTATTTGATTACGGAATAACCGGGGCCTCAGATTTATCTGATAACTACGTCAGCTCCTATCGGATAATGGTCCGAAGCAAACAGACCGTCGTACAGTTTCGTATTGCAGAAATAATCCTTGATCCTGACCTTTCCACGGCAATAGATGAAATCTATTCTCGGCCTTTCGGCTGCTGTCTGAAGTCTGAATCCGTTGAACGTGCCGACAGGCTTTTCTTCAACACAGAGGGCGGCATCGTCCCACCACGTACGCCACAATTCAGACGAAGGGGCGCCTTCCCTTACATTCATGTCCCCTACAAAGAAAGACGGATAACCTTTGGGATTGTACATCTTCTCCCTGTCGATCAGGACATGGGCATATTTTGCATTGTCCTCCTTGCTGAGTGCGGCATGGGTGCACATAAAGATGAATTTCTTGCCGGACTTCGTCTTGAAAAGGCAGCAGGTCGCTCCCCTCTTGAACTTGGAAACCTTGCCGTCATGATGCCAGAAATCATTGTAGCTGCAGCTGTCGGGGTTCTCTGAAAGCCAGAAACGGTGGCACTCCAGCAATTTGATTTTGTCCTTGCGCCATGCGATGCCATGTGCCTTGGTTCCCGTTCCGTCCTGACTGTACGGGCTGAAGAATACGAAATCGTATGTGTCTCCCAAATCCTCACGGAGATTGTCCTGGGCGAAATCGGTAAGTTCCTGTACACCGAATATGTCGAATCCGTTTTCACGGATGGACTGCATCACACGCGCACGGCGCACGCTCCAGTCGTTCTCGCCCTTGTCGAGCTGCTGCATACGCAGATTATAGCTTCCGACCCTCAGATTGTTTCCGGCAAAAATGACTGCCGGAAACAATGCTGCAAAAATAAACGCGATTATTTTTCTCATGCCTTATCGGGGTTATTCGTTTTTCATGAACATCAGGACAGCCATATCGTACTGGCCGAGCCTTACGGAATTTCCCGCCGCATTCACGGAAGCATTTCCTGTCACAGAAGCCTCTGCAAAACGATAGCCCGGAACTGAAATTTTCGCTGTAAGTGTCTTGGCTTCATTTTTCAGCTGGTTGGCAACTACTACAGCCATCCTGTCGCCTGACACAAAACTGCTGCTGCTTACTTCGTCATTGGAGCAGGTATAGCCGAAGCGGTCGTTGTATGTACCGGCCATCAGGACATCCGCATACTTGTTCTTGATAGCATTGACCCGGGCGAGATATGCCTGATATACAGGACAGTCGCTGATAATGTCACGGCAGCGGTAAATCTCTATGTCGTTGCGCTGGCCGTCGAGGACGGTGTTGTTGACATGACGCGGAACATCCACGTCATCACGCAGCCCGCGGTCGGTAAACACTATGTCCGGATAGATATAGCGGAAGAAACGCATGAAACGCTCAGGACCGTCATTGGCAGGATAGCCGTGTGTGTAGTCGCAATACTGGGCAAGGGCATCCACAGTTCCTTCGGCTCCGAGGGCGAAGTCGGGGTCAATGCCGTTGTAACGGTCGCGCAGCAGTTTCAGGCACTGCATTCTCTTGGCTATGCCGTATGTGTCAGGAACAGGGAATTCACGCGAAGTGTCCCAGTTTGTGCTCTCTTTCTCGATGTATCCGAGCTGGTCATAGAAAACACTGCTTGCACCCAGATTGTACGCCCTGTCCTGAAGTCTGAACAAGACCTCGTTCCAGTCCGGGTCCATCATTGTAGCCACGGCAAAGGTGCGCTGGTCATACTCTCCGAGCCATGTTCCCATGCCCGTGAATTTGTAGCGCTCCAGAATTTCGCTGCCAGTGTTGTCGTGACGGGCGACTTTAGGGCCCATGCCGCTGCGGTAGAAACGGCTCTCGCGGTCTATAAGCTTGCCGTTATAGTAAAGAAGGATGCGTCCTCCGTCAGCCTGGTATTTCGCAATTGCGTCAGCCCATGCCGCGTCTCCGCCCTGCGATTCGTCTGGAGAATAGTCCGGATTGCCGTGATCCATGCCCTCGGCCCACCAGCCGAATGTGAATACGGCATTCGCATGGACACTCTCACCCGCTTCCTTGATACGGCCGTTCAGGTCATCATAAAGGAAGAGATATTCTCCGTACTGATGTTTGAAAATCACCCTCTGCCATGAAGGCATCACTTTCACCCAGTGCGGAACCGGACGGTGGTCATACCACGAAGCCACCCACTCCTTGTATATATCGGCTGCCTTGTGCCAGCTGCCGCTGTAAGGGGCTACGACATTTGCGCTGCAGGCCCAGCTCTCTCCGCAGAAGCAATGCGGATATTTGTAGAAGCCGCACTCCAGAAGAGTATAGTCACGGTTTTCGTCACGGTAAACGCGCAGGCCGTGCCATGTATCCTGGAAAGACTCGTCATGGCTTCCGAAATACAGTCCCTGTCCGGTTCCGAGAAGTGCGAAACAGTTCATGAATACCTTGGCACCGTATTTAAGGTCTTTCTGACGGAAATACTGCTCAGGCTTCTTATATGGCGACGCAGCCATCTTGTTCACAGTCTTTACAGGATTGTCAAACAGCTGTCCTCCGGCCTCGGAAGTATAGAGTTTGTGGTCTTCCGGAAAACGGACTCCACGCACCAGAGGGTACTGGAACTCCCTTACCACGGTATGCTCCTCATTGTTGGCAATGACGCTTCCGAAGCGCACCTTGTCGGCCTCGAGAGTAAGTGTAAGAGTGAGGTCGATGTCAACCTCGAAAGGCTCTCCGCAACGCGGCACAGCCCTCAGGCCCGAATATTTCAGGACAATGGAATTGCCCTCCTGCGACACTTCCACATTCTGGTTTTCACCGAGAATCTCTATCTCTTTCTGCCGGAGACTGTCATAATACAGTCTCCACATATAGCGGCCTCCGGCATAATTCTGGCCGGTCTTCAAGTTTGTCAGAGCATAGAGCAGACCGTCCCGTCCGACGGTCAGGGATATCGCCTCATTGCTCACAGTACAGGCGGATTCAGGAATCTGAACCGCCGGGGCAGTACATTCTTCTTTCTTGCCGGAGCATGAGGCAAGGATTATGGCAGCAGCTGCCAATAGTGCCGATAGCAAATATTTTCTCATTATTTTCAAGCAGTTGTATAAGAAACCGTCTGATTTCCGGTTCTATTTGTTTACAGTGATTGTACAGTCGAGATAAATCGGGAAATGGTCAGAGGCATACAGCGTATTGAAACGGTTGTTGTTGCATACATATTCATTGGCCCTGATACCGGATCCGCGGTAGAAAACATAATCTATACGGCTGCTTCCGAGGGCAGTCTTGTATCCGTTGTATGTATTTACCGCTCCTTTCTTGGAAGTTGCGTTCACGAATGCATCTTTCCAATATTTTGCATAAGTGGAATATGCGTCATGGGTGTTCTGCGCATTCATGTCGCCCACGAAGAATGACGGAAGCCCGCCTGTGTTGTACTCCTTTTCCATCCGCTCGTAAATGACTGAATACTTGTTGTTCGGTTCGCGGTTCAGACAGGCGTGGGTACACATGAAGAAGAACTTGACGCCGGAGGCCCTGTGGGTAATTGTCGCACAGCAGCCTCCCCTACAGAATTCCCCGTTTGCACCGGTGTCTGACTTTGACATAGTGTGAGGGTCATCGCCCATCCAGAAGAAATGCGGGTCGCTTAAAGCGAAGCTGCCCTTCCTGTAAAGTATGCCGTGGGCTTTGTCACCGGTGCCGCTTGCCGCATAAGGGCTGAAGAACCAGCATTCGTATTCGGAGGCGAATTCAGTCTTGAGCCAGGTCTGCTGTTCGGTGCTGACTTCCTGCACTCCGAATACGTCGAATTCATTTTCACGTATCGACTTGGCCAAGCGTTCTTTGCGAATTGACCATACATTGTCGTCATCCTTGTCCAAAGTCGACATTCTGAGATTGTATGAACCGATTCTGAAATTTTCGGAAAGAGTTCCGTCTCCTCCTGCAGAGGACTGCACAACCGGAATCCTGAGGGCGACAGTGCCTCCTGCATAGCTTACATTCAGAACAGCCTTTCTTTCCACACTGTATTTGTTTTCATAAACTTTGACTCCGATAACACCGTTGCCGCTGCCAATACTTTTAGTAATGTCGGCCCATGCCGGAATTTCTCCGTTCTCATCGCGAAGTTCCGCCGACCAGCTGCAGTCAGCCTTTATTCCGACAGAATACGTTCCCATATCGGCAGGAACGTTCAGCCCCTCGACATCAGAGGCAATTGTCCCTGTCACCTCCTTTGTGCAGGCACAAAGGAGGGAAAGGGCGGATAAAATCATGATTATTTTTTTCATTGTTCTGCAAATATTTAATCTACATACTCATAGACAAGAGTCATCGATTCTATGATGCTTGCATTCTCAGGGGAACAGATCCAGTATACAGTATCAGGTGCCGTACCTGTAAATTCGTATGTATATTCCCCTTTGTTCGTATACTGATTCTGCAGTTCGCCTCCGGCAACGAATTGCATATCGGCCGCCTTGGCGTTTGCGTCATAGATCTGTGACGTAATTCCGACACCCCTGCTGAAAGAAGCCGGATCTTTGGTGCTGGCACCCTGGACCATCACAAGTTTCACAAGTCTGCGGTGCTCTATTGCCGGCAGTCCGACATAACGGCTTGTACCGCTGTAAATTCCGGTCTTGGGATCTTTCTGGAGGTAGATGTTGTGCGCCACGGCATTGTCAGGGTCGGCAAATGTAAAGTCATAGCCGACACCGTTCAAAGTGTAAGTGACCTGGGCACGTCTGTGCGGATTGTCCGTGGCAGTGCCGCCGTTGTCGCCGGCAAGCCCTGAGTCGCAGTTCTTGAGTTTCGACCAGTCGTCCGTCTTGCTTACAGGCCAGTCAGGAAGGAGATTTGAATTGAACTCAAAGTCAAGTTCGAGATCCTCCGGCTTGGGCTTTGGCTGGGTTCCTTCGGCTTTCTCATATACAAGTTCAAGTGAAACAATGATGCTTGCGTTGTAAGGAGAGCTGAGATAGTATATGGTATTGGCCTCCGTGCCTGTAAATTCGTATGTGTAGGTTTCCAGATTCCCGCACTGGTTCTGAGGCTCGCCTCCTTTGATATATTCCATGTCTGCCTGAGGATAAGCAGCATCGTATATCTGCGTTGTCAGTCCTATGCCTCTGTTGAAAGTCTCCGGGTCCTTGTTGCTGGCGCCCTGTACCATAACAAGCTTCACAAGCCTGCGTCCTTCTATGGCAGGAAGACCGAAATGACGCCTTGCGCCGCTGTAAAGTCCTCCGGACGGCTGCAGGAAAATATTGTGCGCCACTGCATTGTCTGGGTCTGCAAAGGTAAAGTCATAGCCGGCACCGTTCAAAGTGTAAGTGACCTGGGCTCGTCTGTGCGGATTGTCCGTGGCAGTGCCGCCGTTGTCGCCGGCAAGCCCGGAATCGCAGTTCTTGAGATTTGACCAGTCCGCAGTCTTGCTTGTAGGCCAATCCAGGGCAGCAACATCCATGAAATCGAAGAACAGCGTAAGTTCCCGAGGGTCGGGATCCGGCTCCGGATCAGGCTCGGGTTCAGGCAAAGGGTCGGCAGCTGCCTGTACTACGGCAATGAAAGCCTTCGCCCCCTCGGCCTTGATGACAACCTGTCCCTGACGTACCTCTGCCACTTTGTTCTGCAGCACACGGATTCCGAGGGTCGCATTTCCTTTTCCTTTCTGACGGTCTGTCTGTATCCACGATGCATCGTTTCCGTCATAATCCTGTTTCAGCACCACCCATTCGCAATTGGAGGTGACCTCCACCTGCATCACCTGTACCCCGGCCTCGGCCTGGAATGATTCCGTATCGACGGAAATCACAGGATCGGTTACTGTAAGCTCCTCTTCTGAGCAGGAGCAGAATGCCGCCAAAGACATGACTGCGGCGGCAATCATCGAAATATATCTGTTCATATAGTATATTTTTACATCCACTGCCAGCCTTCGTTCTGGCCGAGAGCAGGATTTACATTTATGGCTGTCGTAGGAATAGGATAGAGATACATCTTTTCGTCCCATTCCAGTTCATAGTTATACAGCAGATAGCCGTGAGTACCTTTGGACAGGTTGAAGTTCTTGTCCGTATCGGAAGCGGTTATCTTGTAGTTTGTCTCGCCGGTATTCTTGCCCGACGACACTGTGTAGTGCTTTCCGTTGAAGTCGAATCCATTCTTGGCCTCGTCCTCGGTTATCCATATTCCCCTCCAGGCACGGCCGTTGTAACGCTGTACCATAAGGTCTCCGCAGTTCCAGCGCATCAGGTCATCATAGCGTGAATCACCCTCCATGGTAAGCTCCACTGCCCTTTCACGGCGGATTTCAAGAAGAGTATTCGGAAGATTCACCGGATGGTTCAGCGCAGGATTGCTGTAATAGCCTTTGAGGAATGCATCCTCGACATAGCTTCCGTCTTCCGGATACACGGCATTCGAAATGCCTCCGTGGACCTTTCTAAGTTCGGCGATCGTGCTGTTCCAGATGTCGCGGCTGAACACGCCCAGCTCGGCCGCAGCCTCGGCATAGTTGAGCAGGACTTCGGCATAGCGGAAAATAGGAATCGAGTTGACAGAAGTGCCTTTGGAGTCATTCATGGACATATAGTCCGTCATTATCCATTTCAGCCATATATAGCCTGATTCAGTCCATGTAAAGTCAGGCGAGAAGTTGACATTCGACCCTGCCTGGTCCTGTCTCTGCTGTCCGGGACCGACAATAGTGGCGGCAAGTCTCCTGTCCCTTCCGTCAAACTCTTTCGTTACGGAAATCTCGGCTGATTCCATCGGTTTTCCGTCGGATTTGAGGAACATCATCACGAAATCCTTGGTAGGAGAATAGCACCGGGACGATGTAGTGGAGCAATAAGAATATGTCACACCGTGCTTTACCGCAAGCTCGTCAGAATATGTCCTGCCCCAGATGACCTCGTCCACAGGAAGGCTGGCACTGGTGAACAGCCCGCGGAAATCGCTGTGGAGCTTGAATGCACCGCTGTCCATCAGATCCTTCGAGAAATCCATCGCCATTTTCAGCAGTTCCTCCGAAGTCTCGAATTCGTTTGTCCACGGCTTGCCGGTACTTGGGTTGACACTGTGATATTTCCTGTAAGTGCCTTCAAAAAGACAAAGGCGCGAAGCGAATGCCTGGGCGACATATCTGTTGATGTAAACCCGTCCGTTGGTATTGATTCCGGCACCGGATGTAAGGCAGTTTTCGCAGGCGAACTGAAGGTCTTCAACAACCTTGTGCATCACATATTCCCTGTCCTGGCGCGGTCCGTAGAGAATCGTGGAGTCATTGGTGTTGACAACATGGTCAATGAAGTAGCAGTTACCGAATTTCTTGACCTTGTTGAAGGTAGAATATGCCCTGAAGAAACGTGCGACACCCTCATAATGGTTATAGGTTTCCTCTTTGATATTTTCCTTGGACTTCGGCATATTGTCCAGCATATAGGCCACCTGGCGAAGGAACGACCAGTTGGACTCGGACCATCCGCTTGCCTTACCGGCCGTATAGTAGCCGTCCGGATAGAAAAATCCGGTACTCGCCTTTGTTCCGCAGAAATCCGTCCACATGTCATCGCCGAGGGCAATTGCCGTTGCAGAAGGCATGGCTGTGGCAATCAGGCCGTTGGTGTATATATAAAGGTCATTTTCTGACTTGAAGAACATATCTGCTGCAAATTTGTCCTCCGGTTCCCTCGTAAAGAATTTTTCGCAGGATGCGGCAGCAAGCACTGTGGCGGCAAAAGCCAATATTAAGTATTTTCTTGTCATATCACGTGCGGATTAGAAAGTTAGGTTAATTCCGAATGTAAAGCTCTTCAGCATAGGATAGCTGTAGCCGTCACCCATAGAAGTCGAAGTTCCGTCATGGAAATCTGAATCTCCGTTGCCGATGACCTCAGGATCGAACATGGAGGTATGCCTGAACATAGGGGACCATGTGAAGAGGTTCTCTCCGCTGAAATAGATGCGCAGTTTCTCGACCTTGAGCTTTTCCATCCATTTCTTAGGGAAGGTATAGTCGACCGTGAGATTTTTCAGGCGGATATAGGCTGCATTCTGAAGGAAGTAGTCGTTCGGGAAAGTAAGCGCTCCTGTGGCACTGTTGGCTGTTCCGTATGTGCGGCGTGTCCAGTAAGGCTTGGCATCGGCATTCGCAACTGTCCAGTTTGTTGTGGTCTTGTCGAGCTGGACATGATTGTCACCAGCCTGGTCACTAAGCACGTATGCACAATATGCACGGGCGTAGCCGCCCCAGAAGAAGTCCGAACCCTGCGAAGGATACCAGTCACGCTTGCCGACTCCCTGCCAGAACATGCTCAGGCCGATTCCGTTCCAGCGGAAATCCATATTGAGTCCATACTGGTAGCGCGGAAGTTCGTTTCCGATACGTTCAAGGTCGCCATGATCGTCAAGCGTCCACGAACCCTGGGAAATCCTGCTGTCACCGTTGCGGTCAAGGAATTTGAGGTCTCCGGCGTATGGGCCTGAAGCAGGGACATAGTTGTGGAATTTGTCAGGAATGCGTGAATTGTATTCAGCTGCCTCCTCGTTGCTCAAAAAGTATCCGTCAGTACGGAAGCCCCATATTTCTCCGAGTTCCTTGCCCTCGTAATAGTTGAACATTCCGCCGCTCTCGTTGTAGTATCTGGTCACCCATGTACGGCTGTCCCACAGGCTCGCCTTGAAGCCGTATGAGAAATCTTTGCCGCCGAGCTTCACCCTGTCTTTCCAGGCAAGGGTAAGTTCCCATCCTTTGGTCTGAAGGGCGCCATAATTTCCTTTCGGAGTCGCTGCACCGAATGTGGCGGGAATCTCCGGACCGGCAATGTACAGATTGTCAGTATTGCGGACATACCAGTCTGCCGACAGGGACAGCCGGTTCTTCAGGAAATCCATATCGAGACCGACATCGTATGTGGTCACCGTCTCCCATGTAAGGTTGTCCGGAACGACATCCGGATCGCCGACCTTGTTCTCGAGCTTGCCGTCGAAAACCATGCCTGTCTTGCTTATTCCCATTGTTGTCAGGAACTTGTAAGGTGCAATCGCACCGTTGCCCAAAGAACCGGCATTGGCCCTGATCTTAAAGTTGTTGAGCACTTTCTTGACCTCTGCCATCCATGGTTCCTCGCTCACCCTCCAGCCGACAGAAGCCGACGGGAAGAAGCCCCACTGCTGGTTTTTCGGGAATTTTGAAGAACCGTCGGCACGTCCCGACACCTCGATGATATATCTGTTGAGGAGCGTATAATTGACACGCGCGAAGAAACCGACAAGTCCGTATGAACGGTCATTGTCCTCCAGACCTATCTCAGAGCCGTCCATAAGCTCGAAATTGGACTTGGACGCATACAGGAAGCCCTGCCGCCTGACATGGAACTCGTTGTACTGATAGTTTTCGAGATTCCATCCTCCCACTACATTGAGATTGTGGTTTTCTCCCAGTTTCGGAGTCCATGTAGCCACTGCATTAGCGGAAATATAATCAGTGGTATAGTACCACCTGTGCTTGTATGAATCCTCCTGTGTCACATAATCAGTCAGTGTTCCCGGCTTCGTGCTGTACTGGAAAGGGGCGACATAGCGGTCTGTCTGATTGCGCTGCGGCTTATAGGTGAACTCTCCCCTGAATTTCAGGACATCCCTTATCGGCTCAAGGGTAAGTCCGAGCGTCGCGGTTATGTTGAGTTTGTTGCTTATCTGCGAAGAATTTCCGTCGTTGAATGCGGCATAGCCTCCGATTGCGGTAGCATAAGTGTATGTTCCGTCAGGATTGTACGGCGGAATCATAGGATAGGAGCCCATCGCAATCTGCCACAGCTGGCTGCCGACACCGCTGCTGTTCTTTTTGCTGAAAATAGGCTGCTTGTAATACATCTTGTAGAGCGAGGCATTGGCATCGAACGAAAGCCAATCGGTGGCCCGGATGTTGATTTTGCCCCTGAGATTGTAATTGTTGAAGCGCTCGTCTCCTATTTTGTATATTCCGTCCTGGCCGTAGTAGCGCCCGGAGACGCTGTAAGAGACTTTCTTGCCTGAACCCGATACGCTGATATTGTGGGACTGGGACACATTGTATTTCTTATAGAACATATCTATATAATTGTATCCGCTGCCGAAATAGGTATAGTTTCCGTTTATGACCTGCACCTCATCGCCTTCGCCTGTTTCGCGGTGCTGACGGTAAAGTTCAAGATAGTTGGAAGGAACCGGAAGAGTATTGAATTTGGTGGGATTGGTGCCGGCCGCAGTAGGAGTCTCGTCGTGGCCGATCCAATGGTCATACATTGTCTCGATGAATGTAAGACCGTCCGTAATTATATTGTCCTCCCAATGGACAGTCCTGGTATTGAGCACGACGGAGCCGTTGTAATTCACCCTCACTTTCTCCGATGTCGCATTCTTGGTCGTAATCAGGATTACGCCGTATGCGGCACGTGCTCCGTATATTGCAGAAGACGAAGCATCCTTGAGGACGGAAATGCTCTCGACATCGTCAGGATTGACAGAAGACATATCTCCCTCAACTCCGTCTATGAGCACAAGGGCAGAACCTCCCTGTCCGATGGAATAAGAAGATTTCGAGCCTCCTGCGCTGCCTCTCGAAATATATGAAGTCGCACCTCCTCGGATATATACATTGCCTCCGTGAGTAGGCTTTCCGTCCGAAAGAACGATGTTCAGGCCAGGAACCTCGCCCTGAAGCGAGCGTGTGATGTTGGAATTCGACCTGTCCTCAAGCACCTCGCCGGAAACGCTTTCCACAGAGCCTACGAGCTGAGATTTCTTCAAGGTACCGTAACCGACCACGACAGTGGCATCCAGCATCTCCGAATCTTCTTCGAGAATAAAGTTAATCACATTGGATGAACCGACTGTAACAGTCTGGCCGATATAACCTATGCAGCTGCAAAGCAGGACATCATCCCGTGATGCATCTATGGAATATCTGCCGTCAATATCGGCAACGACTCCCTTGGTTGTTCCCGAGATAATAACAGAAGCCCCTGTTACAGGGGTTCCGCCGGCATCCGTCACAATACCGCTGATTTTTGCGGACTGGGCGAAAACCATAGTAACGGGAAGCAGAATCACCGTCACCGTGATTGTCAGTTTTTTGAACAATTGTTTCATATTAAATAAATTAAATTATTTGTTTCAATTTGCAGACAGAATTTATGGTTACTGTGGCTTGGTGTACTGTGGTAATATTTGTTGCAAATATAATACTTTTTTACAATTACACGAATTTATTCAAAATCTTTGGTGTGCAGTGGTGTAAATTTTAGTGAAAATGGCGGATTTGTGAACAGGTCCGACAGAGAGAATCGGTTATTATGAGTTAAAATCTGTCAGAAACCGGCAACAAAAAATGCCCTTCCGCCCCGTCGCCAAAAACAAGACAGAGGAGGAAAGGACATGCAATTATAATAGAAGATTTCATTCAAAGGGCTTTAAGACCATTAAAAGTGGCATTGTCAAAGTCGGAAATACTTTTTACCTCCGGATTTGAACCGCCTTCGCAGAGAGCCACGGCGAGAGAAGGTGCAAACAGACAGGCCGACCTTGAAATCTGCCCTCCGAGAAGCAGACACTCTATGTCATAGTCCTTGAGTATAGGGGCTATGACTTCACCTATAATAGTCCCCATCCTGCGGAAAGCTCCGGCAGCAGAGGCATCGCCTGCCATTGCCCTGAGCGCGATTTCCCTGACAGTCACGGAATTGTCACCGTAAAGCCTGCCCACTCCCCTTTTGGAGGCGTAATCCTCAAGTATTCCGTCCTCGTACGGACGGCTGAAGATGCTTACGGCAGGACTGCCCAAATCATTTTTCAGGATATTGCCGTCGATGCTTATCGAAAATCCGAGTCCGGTGCCGAGAGCTATCATCGCAACTCTTTTATAGCCGCGTCCGTTGCCGGAAGACATTTCTCCGAGAAGCATACAGTTTACGTCATGCACGAAACGGCAATCCTCAACGCCGGTAATGTCCCTGAAGGATTCACCGTATACGGCAGCGAACTTATGTTTCATAAGGAAACGGCCTGAGTCATAGTCGAACGGTCCGGGAACTGCGGCACGGACGGTTTTATAGCGGGAGACGGCCTGACGCAAAGAAGCAGCGATTTCATCCCGTGTTCCGGCGGAATCAACGGGAATTTCCCTTCCGTCGGAACACTTGATGAATGTACCTCCCACATCGAGGAGAATCTTATCTCGCGTCATTCTGGAATCCATCGCGAAGCATAGTCTTGTGGATACGTACAGGCTCTGCACTGAGGTTCACGATCTCGTACTCGCCCATATCGGCAGGCACGCAGACTATATCCATAAACTGCATATCGAAATAACGCTCCGGATGAGCAGCACTGCGGACGCGCACAGCCTCACCGTCAACAAGTGCGAGAACATGGAAACGGTCGCCGTTCGTATTCTGCAGGCACTTCTTTTCGAATTCAAGACGGCGCAGGGATATGTACATCTGAGGGTTCTCGCCAAGGATATACTCCTCCCAGCCGTCTCCTTTCTTGTCGAGGCGCGGTGCCTGAACGATATATTCCGGGCTTTCAGGATCATGGATCACGCTGTAGCGGCGGTCCTGGCGCACATTCTCCTCACCGAGCTTCGTGTGGATAGGACGCTGCTTGCCGTCGAAGTCAAGGCGGAGATAGTCATACATTTTATATGTATAGGATCCGATTGTAAGAGAACCGATTTCAAGGATTACCTGGTTGCGGCCTGAAGAATGTATCGTACCTGCAGGAAGCATAACCTGAAGACCCGGCACAGACTCCTCGTAGCTTACATACTTCATATAGTCGCACGGCTTCTGCTCAGTGTCCGCCGCCTCTATGTCCTTGAAGAACTGAGGAATGTCCGCATCGTCACGGAAACCGATGAAAGTCTTTGCCTCGTGGCCTGTCACCACTACATAGTAGCTCTCGTCCTGACGGCCGAACTCATTGTAATTCTCGATATTGAATTTTCCCCCTGAGTGACACTGCACCGACATGTTTCCGGTCGAATGGTAAGAGTCGTCATAGTTGAAGCGAATAGGGAAATAGCCCTCGAAATGCTCCACGCAGTCTTTTCCCATCAGATTCACTCCCTCTTTGTGGACGAATGTGCAGTAATTGATGTCCAGAAGCTCATTGCCGGCCTCTACAACGACACTGACCTCCATCGGGATGAAGTCGAAGACCCATGCGGCATTGCGCATTTCCTTGGGAAGATTGCGGAGCTTCTTCATATATGTACCGCCCCAGACTCCTTCGAGATAGCACGGCTTCGCACGGAAAGGATATTTCACGAGCCGGGCGCATATATCCGAGAATGATCCGAAAGGTATCATCTGCAGTTTGTGCGGGTCGTTGTCAAGGAAATAATAGTCGATGACACCGTTCTGGAGAAGTTCCTTGCGGTTCTGTACCGCACACTCGAAATCGCAGTAGTAGCAGCGGCGGATTGTGCGGTTTATGATGCCTGTGCGTGTTTTTCCGAGGTTGGAATATTCACCGCGGCGTATGCGGAGAATCGAGTTCTTGGGAGTTATGTCGAAGAAGCATTTCACATCATAGAGTGCGCGGAATTCACTGATGAGCGAGCCGTATCCGAATACCGCGGTAATCTTTCCCGCAGCCTTGCGTGAAGGAAGATCGGCCTTGAAAGCCGCAGTCTTTTCCTCGTCGAGAAGCCCTTTGTAGCCGCCGTGATAAATCTTTCCGTAAAGGAGTGTAGGGTCGATTTTCGTATCCCATATAAGGAGAGGATCGATCATGTCATCGATTTCCCTGCCGCTTTTAAGGGTTGCCTTGTTTATATCTATAGACTCGAATTCAAGACCGGCCAGATCACACTCCCTGCCGATAAGATTAAGAAAAACAGTCCAATTGGCAGTAGTATAACCGTCGAATGCGATTATTGCGCCTTCATTCCTTGCCTTCTCTGCAACAGAGGCGACAAATTTCTTGGCGACAGCCGGAGTACCTCCTCCGACAACGGAACCGACAGTTTTTTCAGAAAGTTCCGGACGATTGACCGGCCTTGGGTCATCGAACGGGAACGGGTTGTACATAAAACTCATAACGGGTATTTTTATTATTTATTATAAATTCAAAGCAGCTTATCTGATGTCATAGAACTCGAAGCCCATGATCTGTGCGAATGCCTTGAGCTCTTCACGGCAGTCACCGTCGACAATGGCATAATGCTGCGTAGCTCCTATTCTGAGCACCTTTTCCCAGAGTTCTTTCACAGGCACGACAGGTCTGAAAATCGTGTGGCTGTAAGTTGCAAGCAGATGTTTGATCTTGCTCTGCGGAGTATCCTTGGCATCGAGGCTTTCTGCCATGAACGCAATCATCTTATACTTGCCGTCCTGCTCATAGATTCCGCACACAGTCTTCATTCCGGGACTGAAACGGTACCATCCGAACGGTGCTCCGGCATATTTCCACGATGTCTTGGCAAAACGCACGTCACGTGCAATGACGACATTCTTCTGCCATTCCGGATCATTATGGTCGTTAGGGCCTGCATGCCCCCCTGCAAATGTTCCGAAGTCATCCTCGATATGGAACGGCTCGATGAAATTCACATGCTTTCCGGTAATGAGTTTAAGGACATAAGTGGCCAGTCCCGCCCCTATGTCGGCTTCCGGAACCAGTACGGACACATTTTCATTGAACCACTGAGGGTAAAAACCGGCACGGCAGCCTGCAGTGCGGAATGTGGCCTGGTCGATGTCATTGTAGACATAGCAGTCGATGTCGTTCTTTTCCGCGAGCTTCTGTATGCCGAGGGTAGCCTTTACACAGCCGATGAACTTGTCATATTCCACATCCGGCATCATCTCGTACTTTGCAGTCAGCTCATCGGCATATTCCTTTACCTCTTCATCGGTAAGATTCTCTATTTCTTTGCCGTAGTCGCTGTAAGGGAGATAATGTATCTCCGGACCTATCTTTGTATAAAGGTCATAATTGTCAATATATGTGCTCCACATGGCCTCATTCATGTTTGCCATAAGGCCTACATTCGAGCTGCGGAGTATTGTGCGCGCCCTGGCTGCCCTGGAGAATGTCCTGACTTTCTCTGTTATCTCCCCGCGCGTACCCATGACAGTGATGACATCCTTTCTTCCGACACGGGCAACATCTCCGCTGCCTTCGAGCGAACCGACAAGAGTGCCGGCACACAGATAGTCTACAAAATCATCCTCATCGAGAGTGGTCTCAAAAGTCATTCTCGGCTTTGCGGCATTACAGAAAAGAACCGGCATTTCCGGACAGTCGCGGAGAAATTTTATCCATGCGAAATCCTCGCTCCATGACAGGAATTCCGCATATACGAAATCCACTTTCTCCCGGAAGAACATATCGATAGCTTTCTGGGCATCCTCCCTCTCATATACAATACCCGGATCAACGAGATCGAGGAAATCAAGGCTGTCTTTGAGTTCCTTGACAGCAATTTCCTTGCGCTCGCCGTAAGTACCGCGTTCAGGACCGTAAAGATTCCTGAAGCGCGGAGATGCAATAAGCAAAAGACCGGCTTTCGCCTTGCGTGTTTTTTCTGCTTTATTCATAATCTTTATGTTGTTTGTCATAATCTTTCTGGTAACACATTGCGGCGACTGCTATCATAAGCAGACCGCACACGACCCATATCCACGCCAGGACCGGAAATGTGGCTCCGAGACTGCCCATCTTCTCTTTCATCGCCCCAAGCACGACAGGAGCAAGCGCACCGACTGCGAAGCCTATGGTAATCATGGCACTGCTGCAGCTTGCATGAAGCCTGGAAGGAGTGACATCATAAAGTACGGAATATGTGTTTGCGTCAAAGAATGCCCGGAAGAAGCCCCAGCCGGCAAAAGCTGTGTAAAGCATCAGGATAGTCGGCCTGCCGCCCATCAGAAAAAGGAAGAGGGCGCCTCCGAGAAGTCCTATGCCCTGAAGCATCATCCGTGCGCGGCGGCTTCCTGCAGCCAGTTTGTCTGACAATGTGCCGGCAATAAGCACTCCGGCGAATGCAGCGACATAAGTATAGAACATGGAATTGAAGCCTGCGGCAGCCTGATTCTGGGCGAATTCTTCCTGAAGGTATGCCGGCACCCATGTCATATATCCGGTAATTACAAAGATAAGTCCGCTGAAACCTACGGTGAGCATGAGGGCCGTAGGAGTGGTAAGCACCATTTTGAATCCGTCGAGGAAACCGGGCTTCGGCTCTGTCTCAGTCTTTGCTGCGGCAGGCATTTTGTCGTCCTTGTAGTCTTTCAGGCGCATAATCATCAGCCCTCCCCACAGTACTCCCGCGGCACCGAATATGATGAATGAATATTTCCAGCCGAGACTATCGGCGATAAGGCCTGCAAGCCATCCGGCAAGAATTACACCTATATAATAGGCCGTCTGGTGTATCGACATGGCACGGGCGCGGGTATCCGTATGGTACTGCCCCAGAAGAGAATAATTTGCAGGGCCGAAGAAAGCCTCGCCTCCTCCGGTGGCGACACTGCGGAGAATGACGAGCCAGAAGAAACTCGTGGCCAGTCCGGTAAACATTGTGGCGACACTCCAGAACAGGACACTGACGGTAACGACCCATTTGCGGCTGAAGCGGTCTCCGGCCCACCCGCCGAGCGGTACCATTACGGCATAAAACAAATTGAAAATCGTCGCGATCCACCCGACTGAAGTGTCAGTTAGGCTCAGAGCATCCCTGATTGCAGGAAGAACCGTGTTGAAAACCTGCCTATCTCCCTGATTCAGAAGATATGCCATCCAAAGCAGCAGAAGAACTTCCCACTTGTAGAATCCCTTATTCTCTTTTGTAGTCTTCATGTCAAATTTTAATTAGAAGTGGTTTACTGTGGTATATCGTATGCAAATATAGCTATATTTTTCAACGCAGCAAGAGGCAAGTTGAATTTTGTCACTGAGTAAAGGTTCCGACATATCCGGACGGCACAAAAAAGGGGCAGACTAAAAAGTATTAGTCAAGCCCCTTTTTCTCATTTTTATGTGTGGACTGCCTCGCCCTTGTCACCAGATTTTCAATTCTCAGAGAGTTATTCTTACTTTTTAGTCTCAAAATCCATGAAACACATGTATGTGAGTGGTTTTACTGCACTTCGTCAGGCCACGGACAAGGCCATCCGGTGGATTTTACCGACGGACGGGCCGCCCCGGCTTCGCGCAGCCTGCTGCCGAGCTCCTTTGAAAGAGCTTCAACAATATCGGGATATTCCAAAGCCAGATTGTCGGTTTCACTTATGTCCGCATCTATATTATACAGTTCTTTCCCGTGAGTTGCATAATTATAAATGAGTTTCCATTCATTTTTCCTTATCGCACAGTTAAGGTCTATTCCCGGCCCCGCCAATCCCCATACATTAGGATAATTCCATATTAGGGAGCGGTCTGCCGAAGGGTCGCCCGTGCCGTCGATCAGCGGAACAAAACTGCGTCCGTCGATGATGTGACCGTAATGATCAGACTCTTCCGGACCGATGCCTGCCATCTCAAGAATGGAAGGATAGAAGTCCTCGATCATAACATATTTGCCGCATTCGGAACCGGCTGCAGTACGGCCGGGCCAGCGTACAATCATTGGCTCACGGATACCGCCCTCCAGAAGCGAGCCTTTGCCCGAGCGGAGAGGAGCGTTCTGGGTGTGGAGTTCACCGTCACGCCAGTATGAAGACGCGGCAAGTCCACCGTTGTCGCTCATGAAAATTATTATTGTGTTGTCCGCTTCTCCATTTGCATCCACCCAGTCAAGCAAATCGCCAAGGCTTTTATCCATTCCTTCCACAAGGGATGCATATCCGGCTTCTTTTTCCGTAAGGCCGCGGTCGAGATATTTCCGGAAGTAGCGGGGGTCACGGTCTATAGGTACGTGGACTGCATAATGCGACATATAAAGAAACCAGGGCTGATTGTATTTCTTTGCCTTGTCCAGCTCCCTCAGGGCCTCCAATGTCAGGGCTTCGGTGGCAAATGTTCCTGTCCCCCAGTATTTTTCAAGTCCCTCTATTGCAAAGGGAGAGAGTTTGTTTCCATCCTTGCCGTAACCGAAATTGGACTCGCTAAGATATGTGGCAAGGCCTCCCGCGGCAGTACCTGCCACATTCACTTCAAAGCCCCAGTGATGCGGATCCTCCCCCGGAGTGTCGGTTGCCCCGAAATGCGCCTTTCCGATATGGATCGTATGGTAGCCGCTGTCTTTCAGTTCCTGGACGAATGACGGGCCTACAAAAGTATTGTTTATACCTGGCACACGGCTGATTCCGTTGTAATTCCATTCAGGGACAGCAATGGAGTCGCAAGCCTCATCCTGAGGCACATCGCGGCGGAGTGTCCAGTTGGTGACACCGTGCCGCGCGGCATTGGCCCCCGTCATAAGGCTGCACCGTGAAGGGGAACTTATGGCACAGGCATAGGCCTGTGTGAATTTCATTCCGCTTTCTGCCAGACGTTCCATGTTAGGAGTCATATATTTCAGGTTGTTGGCTGTCGGGACAGGAGTGAACGGAACTGAGGTGTCCTGCCAGCCCATGTCGTCAACCATGAAAAGGATGATGTTGGGACGGATGTCCCTTGTCTGCGCCATTACCGCCGATGCTGTCATAGCTGCCGTTGCTGCCGCCAAGGCAGAACACCCGAGGCGGCTTCCCTGATAAATCTTGTCTTTATCCATATCAGTCAGTTGTTTATACGGCATAATATTACTGTAGTTTATCATCCGGCAGACGTCCGCAGCCATGCCAGTAGCCAATCATTTCACTTTTGAACTCGCTTCAATCAATTTTATTGCCGTAACTTCGTTTTAATTCGTCGATAGACTTCCCTCCAATCCCGAAATTCTCATCCGGAAGCTCCTTTATGGTTACTGTGAAGAACTGCTCCGGAATATGTGTTATCCCGGAAGCAGTTGCGGTAAGCCGTTCAATCAGTTCTTTCTTTTGTTCTGCGGTCAGTCTGCCGCTCTCAATGGATATGTAAGGCATCGTAATCTTCTTTGGTCATTATATAAAAATGTGCGGTTCGCTTATCGCCGGGCGGTGAAACAACACCCGGATTCGTATGATGAAATTTGAAACCGCATTTCTCGCAGACGCGCTTCGATTTGAGATTTCCGTCGTAGTATCCGCACCACACGGCAACAAGTCCTAACTCATTGAAACATCTTGACAGCAGCGCTTTGACTGCTTCCGGAATCAGACCTTGTCCCCAATAAGGTTTCCCTATCCAATAACCGATTTCAGCCTCTCCTTGCTTCATGTCGGCAGAATGCAGCCCGTCAGCAAACATTATTCCGCAACTGCCGACCGGTTCACCGCTTTCTTTCAACACCACGGCATAAGTCTCAGGGGCAGCAAAAACAGTCCGGATAATTTCCATACTGTCTTCTATCGAGGAGTGCGGTGCCCACCCGGCCATGGGTCCAATATCAGGATCGCATGCATATTTATACAGGGCTTCAACATCTGTCTCACGCCATGGTCTCAAAATCAATCTTTCGGTCCCTATCATAAAAGAATCTTTTTGAGATTGTCGTTACTGAACATGGTCGGGGTAAATTCCACTATCTGATAATCAGCAATTTGGTTAATATTGAACGGATCTTGAGAGATGATACCGTTGACGGCATCCCGGTCAGCGGCATTAATCATTATCACACCGCCGGCACGAGGAGTCTGAGGACCGGAGGCGATGAAATCTCCGGCGGCATAATGTTCGGCAAGATAGTCTCGATGTGCCTGAAGAAAGCGGTCGACTTCCTCCAGAGGCTTTGTGTATGTAAGAATCGCTATAAACATAATTACTTATTTTTTTGCCGGTTGGCCATTATCTGTTCAAAGTTATCCTGTCCCCATTCAATTAACGCCTCAACATGAGGCAACAGTGTCTTGCCTAAGTCTGTAACTGAATATTCCACCCGAGGAGGTACATCCGGATAAAGCTGACGCCCGATTATACCGTCCGTTGTGAGCTGTTTCAACACCTGTGACAACACTTTCTCGGAGACGGACGGGATATTGCGGTACAGTTCGTTGAAACGCACCGGTCCGTCCTCGGAAATCTTCACGAGAACAACCGGCGCCCATTTGTTCCCGAGCCATTCAAGCATCGGGGCAGCCTTGCAATATCCGTAGTCTAATTTTTTTGCCATATCCGCGGATGCAGAATATATTGAAATGAGCAAAACAAACTTTTCGGTAAGGGCCAAACCTTCCGGTAAGTTATTGCTCAGCCTCTCATTATCACATAATTTTGCAATACAAAATTACAAAAATAATTGAGATATGATATATCCAGAGCTACATTTCACCGGACAGATATGGCGTCCTCCGTACGAGGCAAGCTCTCAGCTTCTCCAAGTAACGTCCGGCTGCACCTGGCACAAGTGCAAATTCTGCAGCCTTTATCACGGTACTCCATTCCGTATGTCCCCCCTGTCAGAAATAGAGGACGACTTGAAAGTAATCCGGGAGTGGCAACCTATGGCACGGCGCGTTTACCTGACCGGGGCCAATCCGTTCGCGCTGAGCTACAACAAGCTGATGGACATTGCGATTCTTCTTCGCAAGTATCTTCCGCACATGGTATCCTTCGGTATGTTTGCCCGCGTAACGGACATAACGCCTAAATCTGTAGATGAATTGAAAAACCTCCGCCACATGAAACTCGACAGCATAAACATCGGCATTGAAACTGCGCATGATCCGACGCTTGAAAGAATGAATAAGGGCTACCGCGCTTCCGACATTCTTGAACAGTTGTCAAAACTTGATGAAGCCGGAATACACTACAATGTTTTCTGCCTCAATGGACTTGGCGGCAAAGGGAAAGGGGTTGAAAACGCAGTCGCCACGGCAGATGTACTTAACAAATTGCATCCTTACATAATCAATATTGTGTCCTTGACAGTCTTTCCGGAATCACGGCTGTACCGAGAGGTGCAAGACGGCTTGTATGAGGAGATGCCAGAAATTGAAAGGCTGGTGGAGATGCGCACACTCATAGACCGTTTGGAAATCAGGGTCAACGTTTTGGGCCACCATACATCCAATACCGTACCCGTCACCGGGGCTCTGCCTTATGACAAGAAGGCAATCCTCCGTGAACTTGACAGGGCAGCAGCAGAGTTTCACGAGCAGGAACTAAAAGACTACCGCAATAGGATTCTGCATCTGTGAAGCGTTCTGCTCCCCTGCTCTGAAGCTCATTGGTCAATCTCCTGTTTTTCTTCAAACGTGTATTTCATAAAAGGAACTGCCCACCAAAAGTTTTGCTTTTAGGGGGGCAGCCCAAACACATCCTGCCGGGAACGGAACACTACTTTTCTGCACGACCGTTCCCAAAACAGGGCCTTTCGGGAACGTGAGGGCTGCAGGGCTGAGGTGCTTTGGCTTTAGGACAGGACGGCTACGTGGTGGAGGATAAAATTCTGCGACACAGTGTTTTATACTTCAACGGGTGCCGGAATTTTGGTACCCATAACAAAGCAAATCGTTATCTCATAATAAATTAGCCTCCACCCTACACGACATTTCCTCCTGACTATTCCCCAAAGAGGCATTTTCGGGCGCGGAACACTACTTTTCAGTACGATTGTTCCTAAAATCGGGCTTTTCGGGAACAAACTACGACTTTTCTATACGATTGTTCTCAAAACAGGCACTTTCGGGAACAAAACACTGCTTTTCACCACAACCGTTCCCAAAACAGGGCCTTTCGGGAACGAACCACGACTTTTAAGCACAGGAAACAATGAGGTGTACCTCTGAGAGTATTGCAAATTTAATGAATGCCTTCCGAGACCAACTCTCGAAAGGCATGGAAATCCCTCAAAATATAAAGGATTTATTTCCGCCTTCTTTGTTGGATCAGATGCTGTTTTTGATGAAGATCCAGGCAGTAGCTGTGAAAAATAGGGAAAATGTAGAACCTAATTGGCCGGAAATTCACGCTAAGCTAAAGGATATGGCAGAAAACTTTGCAAATAATCTACGGGACAGCGAATCCTATGCTTGCTTCAGTGAATCTACAATATCTTCTACTATGTGGGCGCATTATGCTGATTATCATAAAGGCTTCGCGCTCTCATACGATATGA
>CAYMVG010000015.1:0-53563 GCA_964394295.1 uncultured Muribaculaceae bacterium
GGTGGAGGCTAACTTGTTGTGAAACAATGATTTGCTTTGTGTCGGGTGCCAAAATTTCAGCACCTGTTGAAATGTAAAATGCTGTGTAACAGAATGTTAACCTCCATTACATAGGCATCGAGCATCTCCACCCTGCAACTCTTATATGCCTGTAAGACTACGTTTGGGGAACAATTGTGCTGGAATCTTGTGTTTCGTTCCTGAAATTGCTTGTCTTGGGAACAATCATGCAGAAAAGTTGTATTTCGTTCCCGAAAGGCTCTGTTTTGGGAACAGTCGTGTCGGGATGCTGTGGTTCGTTCCCGAAAAGCCCGATTTTGGGAACAATCGCGCTGAAAAATTGGAGTTCGTGCCGGGAATGCACAGTCGGGGAGGGGGGGAACTGACGGGCGAAAAGTTATGCAAAGCGTTCCAGGCGGAGAAAAGGCGGCCGATCCGGAATGGCAGGGAATCAGTGTGAGCCGATGGAGGCGCCGAACAGCAACAGCAGCACGGGCATATATTCGCCGAGGGCCTCGCGGAGAGTCTTCATGGTTTTTTGCAGACTTTTGTCCACCTGCTTGTAGGTCAGCCCCAGCTCTTCCGCAATTTCCTTGTAGCTTTTGCCCTGTACACGGCTCATTACGAAAATTTCCCTTTGTTTCGCGGGCAGATTCGCGATAGTACAGCGCAGAATATCTTCAATCTCAGTCGTGAATATCTGTGACGGGTCGCAGCTTTCGATTGCCCTGCTGTAATATTCCATAACACCGCGCTCAGTTTCGAGTATATTGTCATATACCTTTCTGTGTCTTGTATTTGCGCGTCTGTAATCGAGACAGGCATTTTTGACGGAAATGAACATATAGGAGAGAATCTGGTCTTCTTTCAGAGTCTCACGCCTCTCCCACAATGACAGAAAACATTTGCTTACGATGTCTTTGGCCTCCTCCTCGTTGCCAATCTGGAAATAGGCAATTCTTTCAAACTTCTTCCTGCTATCAGTAAAGAACTGTTTGAAACTGTTATAGAAACTATTCTGGGGGGGGCAATTCATATCGGACGCAAAGTTAGAAAAATATTTTAAAGTGTTTCCCGATTTTTCCGGGGGAACTCATGCCGTATCGTCGTATTTAATAGACAAAAGAACCGAAAATACGACAGACAAATGATTGACAAAGATATAATCTTCAGATTTTTTGCCCGGGAAGCAAGCCGGGAGGAAACAGATATGCTTGAGGCATGGTTGAAAGAAAGCCCGGAACATGAAGAAGAATTCAACAAATCATACGAACTCTTTGTAATGAGCCAGATGGCAGCGGAAGACGGGGCAGAACAGGGCCGGAAAGAGCCGGCTGCGGTGATTGGCGCCGTCGGCAGCAAATCCGGAGGACGAATCCGGCGCATAGTTTCCTATACAGCAGCCGTTGCGGCATCATTTGTTGCGGGAGTGTTCATAAATCATCACTTTTTCACCGCTCCTGCAATCGAGACAATCGACAACACAATCCTGTTTTCCGAGGCAATGCCCGGGCAGAGAACCTGCGTCATGCTTTCAGACGGCACGAGCGTAGAACTCAATTCCGGTTCCAGAATCGAATATCCCGCAATATTCCGCAAGGGAGAGAGGAGAGTCCGTCTCGAAGGCGAGGCGATGTTTGAAGTAACCCATGACCGGGAACATCCGTTCGTAGTGGAAACGTACGCATACGACGTGAAAGTTCTCGGAACAAAATTCGACGTGATAGCCGACAGCGGCAAAAATGAGTTCACGACAGCTTTGATAGAAGGAAAAGTCAGGATTCAGGACAAAGATGCCAATCCGCTCATAACCTTGAACCCGAATATGATAGCGACTCTTGAAAACGGAAATCTGCTGACTTCATACATGGGCGACCACGACGATTATCTGTGGACAGACGGAATTGTTTCCGCTTCAGGAGTCCCTTTTGCCAGACTTATGAAAAGGTTTGAAAGGTGCTATGGACACAATATCGTCATCAGACGCGAAGAAATGCCGCAGATACGTTTCGCATATCTCAAATTCAGAATTTCTGACGGTATCGAGCATGCGCTTGACCTCCTGCGCACAGGAGAGACATTCACATATACTTACGATGAAAGTAGCAATACTTATTATATAAACTAATAACAAACCCAACAACGCTAATGGATAAAAAAATCGTTAAGCAATTCTGCGGCTTATGCCTGTTTGCTTTCCTGTTTCTTTTCCCATCGGGAGCTTTTGCGCAGGATGTGCGCGTAACTCTTGATGAACAGAATGCGAGTCTTAAGACTGTCATAGACAAGATCGAATCCCAGACACGCTATCTATTTGCAGTAGAGGAGGGTGTAAACGTCGGCCAGACAATCACAGTCAAGGTCACGGACGCACCTCTCCGCTCGGCTCTCGACAAGGTTGCCTCAAGTGCGAACCTTGTGTACTCTATCAATGGGATGAATATCATCCTTTCCAAGAAGGTCGTGGCAAAACCGTCTGTCATTTCCGGACAGATTTCCGATGAGGACGGACTTGCCATTCCGGGTGTTTCTGTCTTCATCAGCGGAACCAATACAGGAACCGTAACCGACATGGACGGACGCTTCTCCATGAATGTGCCTGCTGAATATGCAAACAGCCAGCTCCAGTTCAACAGCCTCGGATATGAGGTCCTTGAGCTTCCTATCAGCGGCAGGACAGTGTTTAATGTGGTGCTCCATGAGTCAATGGCGGAACTTGAGCAGAGTGTGGTTACGGCCCTCGGCATCAAGAGGTCGGAGCGTGCTGTGACATACAACGTGCAGTCACTCGATGACAATGTCTTCAAGACACGTGAGGCCAACATGGTCAACAGCCTTCAGGGCAAGCTCGCCGGTGTACAGATCAATGCCAGCGCAGCCGGTGTCGGAGGTGAGACAAAGGTGGTTATGCGCGGTGCCAAATCAATCGCCAGCGACAATAACGCCCTTTATGTACTCGACGGTATTCCGCTCCCTTCACTTTCAATGACTGTTCCGGGCGACAGCTATTCCGTGTACAACGGAAGCGCAGTTTCCGGTGACGGTATCTCCAACTTCAATGCTGATGACATTGCGAATATGTCTGCCCTTGTCGGTCCGTCAGCCGCTGCCCTCTACGGATATAAGGCAGCCAACGGTATCCTTATGCTTACTACACGCACAGCCGGTAAAGGCGTAAGCGTGACATACAGCAACAATACCACTTTCTCTGACCCTCTGATGCTTCCTCAGCTTCAGAACTGGTACGGGACAAAGGTGGGTTCATACGAGTCATGGGGAAACAAACTGGCTTCTCCGAGAAGCTGGTCTGTAAATGATTTCTTCCAGACGGGCTACAACACTCAGAACTCCATCGGCCTTTCCATAGGAGGCGACAAGAGCCATACCTATGTTTCGGCAGGTCTTGCCGATGCGCGCGGCATAGTTCCGAACAATGACTACAGACGTTATAATGTTACTGCGAACCATACTGTAGATTTCCTCAACGACAAACTGCACCTCAGCATTCTCACAATGTACATGAATGTGAAGGAGCAGAATATGCTTGCCGGCGGACAGTATTACAACCCGCTCATTCCTCTGTATCTCATGTCTCCGGGCGATGACATCAACAAATATGCGGTTTATGAGCGTTACGATGCGTCAAGGAACTTCCCGGTACAGTACTGGCCGTGGGGCAGTCTCGGCATCCAGGCACAGAACCCGTTCTGGATTGTAAACCGCAATATGTTCAACAATGCCAAGAACCGTTTCCTTGTGGGAGGCTCGCTCAAATATGACATAACCGACTGGCTCGACATCACAGGACGTGTGCGTACCGACTTCAACAGCACTCTTGCAGAGCAGAAGAACTACGCTTCCACTTCAGGTCTTTTCGCAGACTCGAAGGGACGTTACATCTACAACCAGTATGTCACAAACCAGACATACGCTGACGTCCTTGCAAATGTCCACAAGACTTTCGGTGAGAATCTCATACAGCTCAATGCGACTGTAGGTGCCTCAATCGAAGACTACAGGTACAGGGCTATACTTGCCGCAGGCGACCTTCTCGGTGTGCCGAACTTGTTCACTTTCGCCAACATGAACACCAACAAAGGTTTCTCGAAGACTACATATAACGACCAGACCCAGGCTGTCTTCGCAACCGCACAGCTCGGCTTCAAGAACATGGTTTTCCTCGATGCCACTGTCCGCAGCGACTGGAACACGGCTCTCGTGAATACCAATGCCCTTCCTGTCGTTTATCCTTCAGTCGGTCTTTCCGCAATCCTTACCGATATATTCAAGGTTAAGTCCAACTGGTTCTCATACGCCAAGATCCGCGGTTCATACGCAGAGGTTGGTAACCCTGTCATGAGGTTCATCACAATCCCTACCCGCGCCGTGACTGACGGACAGCCAAGCAAGAGTACTTACGCGACTGCCGATGACTTCGTTCCGGAGCGCACACGTTCATACGAGGTCGGTGCCGATGTAAGGTTGTGGCAGGGCAAGGTCAATTTGAGTGCTACATACTATCACTCGATGACCTACAATCAGGTCTTCACTCCCGAGATGCCGGCTTCTTTCCAGTATGACACATATTATGTGAACTCAGGCCGCGTGGACAACAAGGGTGTCGAGCTTTCTTTGGGCATCAAGCAGAACCTCGGCCCTGTAGAGTGGACATCAGATGTCATCTATTCGCGCAACAAGAACAAGATTGTCGAGATGCTCGATGTGATGATAGACGGCAAGAGATTCCAGAGCGACCGGCTTTCTGTCGGCGGAACTTCTGGCGTACAGATGTGGCTCACAAAAGGCAGCAGCATCGGCGACCTCTATGTCCGTGGGCTCAAGACTGACGAACACGGCTTCATCTGGGTATCTCCGACCGGCTCTACAGTAGTTCCTGCTCCTGTAAGCGGCGGAATCGAGTCTATGATTTATGCCGGAAACATCAATCCGAGCTGGACCGGTTCATGGAGGAACTCATTCGAGTGGAAAGGGCTTTCTCTCGGCTTCATGTTCACTGCACGTGTCGGCGGTGTCGGAGTGTCCCTGACGGAAGCTACCCTCGATTCGTATGGTATGTCACAGCGTTCTGCTGAAGCAAGGGACAACGGCGGTGCCCTGGTAAACGGCCAGCTCATTCCTGCACAGGCATACTATGAGACAATCGGAGGAAAAGGCCTTGACGCTCTCGGAGCTTACTATACATATTCTATGACAAACATCAGGCTCGGTGAACTTACGCTCGGCTATGACATTCCTGTCGAGAAATGGCAGAATGTCATCAAGAAGCTGAATGTATCTTTCGTCGGACGCAATCTTGCCATGATTTACTGCAAGGCTCCGTTTGATCCTGAGGTAGTGTCAGGTGCAGGTAACTATTCGACAGGTATCGACTACTTCATGATGCCATCTACCCGCAATCTCGGATTCTCTGTTAAAGTTACCTTCTAATCTCAGATCATTATGAAGAAATATATAATAGTAATGGCCGCTTTGGCGGCAGCGGTGTCCTGCACGAAGAATTTTGTAGAGAAGAACACCAATCAGGAGAATGCGACTGAGGAGATGATGACCTGGGACGGACTTTCTACCGGCTCGGCATTCTCCCAGATGACAAGAAATATGATGCCTTCATACCAGATTATCGGTGGCGAGGAGTATGGTAGTGCCAATTTTCAGGTTATCCAGGATTTGGGAGGAAACCTGTTTGCCGGCTATACCGGAAATGTGCAGACCGGTTTCTCTGCAAACAATGTCTATGACATAACTGCCAAAGACTGGTATGAGAAAATGTTCAATGATGCATATACCAGGGCAATCGGTTCTTGGGAAGAACTTGATGCCGTAAGGGAGGACTTTCCTGAGGCGGCTGCAATGGGCGACATTGTAAAGGTCGCGCTTATGCACAGGGTTACTGACACATACGGCCCTATCCCTTATCTTCAGATAGGTTCCGGTGAAGTTACAATGTCATACGATGCCCAGGAGACTGTATATAAGACATTCTTCGGGGAACTGTCTTCTGCAATCGAGGTGCTTACATCGTTCTGGCAGGCACAGCCTGCAACAAAGATGCTTGAGGCATATGACAATGTATATTACGGCGATGTCGAAAAATGGATAAAGTTCGCGAATACTCTGCGTATGCGTCTTGCAATGCGTGTCGTATATGCCGATGCAACTCTTGCAACTGCACAGGCTGAGGCCAGCCTTGCCAATCCTGTCGGCCTGATGGCTGCTTCTGCTGACCTTGCGGCACTTCACAAACCGTCTGCCGGTGCATGGGAGAATCCTATTTACCAGATTCAGTATGTGTTCAACGATGCACGTATCGGTGCAACCATAGAAACTTACATGAACGGCTATAATGATCCTCGCCGTGCCAAATATTTTACGGCAGGAGCTGACGGAGGATACCACGGAGTCCGTAACGGCATAAACATCAATGCCAATTATGCCGCTTCAGCCCAGCTGTCAAAGGCAAACTGCACTTTGAATGACGACCTTATGTGGATGAATCCTGCAGAGGCCCTGTTCCTCCAGGCAGAGTACTGGCTCCGCAAGGGAGACAATGCAAAGGCCAGGGAATGCTACGAGGAGGGTGTGCGCGTATCTTTCGAGACAGCCGGTGTTTCGGGAGCGGACAATTATCTTGAGGATTCTGACAGCCAGCCAGGCTCATACACTGACGTTGTGAACGGAAGCAACTCTTACAGCAGCAAGCTTTCAGACGTCACAATCGCATGGAGCGACTCTGACAGCTTCGAGAAAAAACTGGAGCGCATCATAACTCAGAAATACATCGCCATATATCCGGACGGACAGGAGGCATGGTCTGAGTTCAGGAGAACCGGCTACCCTAAGGTTATCCCTTACAGTGTCAACCGGAGCAACGGTGCGATCGACTCAAATCTCCAGATACGCCGTCTCAACTATCCGGCTACAGAGTACCGTACAAACTCAGCCAATGTAAATGCGGCTGTAGCTGTACTCAACGGGGAGTCTTCGCTCGGAAAAGGAGACAACGGCGGTTCACGTCTCTGGTGGGACAAGAACACAAGATTCTAATAACAGGATAAATTATTTCAGGATACAATGAAATCAAAATCAATAATAATATTGGCTTCGGCCCTTATGATGTGTCCGTTCTTCTCTTGTGTAAAGCCTGAGGCTCTTGACCTTCAGCCTGCATACGAGTACACGGATGCCTACTATGAGGCTCTGCGTGCCTACAAGAAGAGCGACCACTCGATTTGCTATCTGTGGTTTGCCGACTATGGCGTGCCGACCTCTCCGGCCTATCGTTTTGCCGGTATCCCTGACAGTGTGGATGTGGTGTCTCTCTGGGGAGGAATCCCTAAGGAGGGTACTCTCGACCGGAAAGAAATGTATGAGATGAGGGACAAGAAAGGAACCAAGATTGTCGGTGTGAAGATTATACGTCTTGCCCACAGGACCTATCTCCCTTCATGGGCGCTTGAGATAGAGGTTCCTGCCTATATGAACGGTTTCGGCGGCCAGAAAGGCTATACCGAGACTTACAAGGAAACCTATGACGCACGTATCGCAGCCGGCGACACTGAGACAATCGCAGCAGCCGCTGCCGAGTCTGCCGCACGTATGGCCGGTACAGTCTCCCTGATTGCTGACATGGGTGCAAATCCTTCACGCAAGCTCAAAGAAGGTTCTACTGAGGAAAATCCTGTATGGGAATATCCTGAATGGTGCGAATATGCCGCAGGTTCAATCCTCAAAGAAATCAGCGACAATGCACTCGACGGATATGACCTCGACTATGAGCCGGAGGGCGATGCCCTCAGCGGTGAGTGCATGAGGACTTTCATCCAGTATCTCGCCGAGCATATCGGCCCTGCATCTCCGAATCCTGAGACGATTCTTGCAGTGGACGGAAACCAGCCTCCTGTAGGAACGGAGGAACTCTGCTCTTACTGGATTGCCCAGAGCTACGGAAGCACACTGGGTGACGGCAACTTCAACCGCGGAAACTGGAAAAACTCACAGCTCATCTTTACCGAGAATATCGGTGACTATTGGTCAACAGGCGGAAGAATGGAGCAGCAGGCTGCATTCCAGCCGTCTACCGGCGGAAGAAAGGGCGGTTTCGGAGCTTTCCACGGTCAGCGCGACTACAATACTACTGATTCGGGAGCGGACAAGGAGACTCCTTACGGACATCTCCGCCGTGCGATCCAGCTCCAGAACCCGGCTGTAAAATACTAATAAGGAGAAGATTTCATGAAAAATATATTGAAATATACTGTAGCGGCCGCCTCCTTGGCAATTCCGTTTGCGGCCTGCGAGGAACTTCCGGATTATCAGACAACAATAGATGCAGCCCCTAAACTTGCATACGTAAACCCTAAGGGCGGCGATACTTTCGAGGCCCTGATTGTACATCGTCCGATAGGTTCCACCGGAAGTTTCTCGACTGAGTTCCAGGTGAGCTGCAACACTACCGACCACAGCGCGGCATCCGTATATGTCGAATACGACAAGGATCTCGTGGCAGGTTACAATGAGGAACACGGCACTTCATACGCCGTTCTTCCGGAAGAATATTTTGTGCTTGAAAACGCCAATGTCGTGATTCCGGAGAATGCGAACATATCGGCAGACACGGTAAGGCTTTCGCTTTCCGAGGATGCGGACCTTTCCAAACTGACCGAAAGAAGCTATCTTGCACCGTTCAAGGTCGTTTCTTCCGACATAACTGCCAGTGAGCAGATGGGCAATCTCTGGTTCATTGTGAATACCGAAGTGAACCTTATCCGTCCTCTTGAGTCTGTCGACGGACTCGTAGGCTTTGCTGCCGGCGGAACGTCTGAGTGGACTGCCGACTGTGAAGACTACAAGAATCTTTTCGACGGCAACAATAATACGGAAGTGGATTTTTCGACCAGCAAGAGAAATGTGCTTACAATAGACATGAAAAAGGCCATTATGGTTACAGGCATCAGGCTTCACGGATATGATGTGCAGAATCTGTCCATAGAGTACAGCGAGGACGGGGTATCATGGTCCCAGGCAGGAACTCCTGTCGGCGGAGAGTATGTCTACACCGGTTCTTCATGGAGTGCCGGCGACTGGTGCGTGGCCGTTTACGACTATTTTACCGCACGTTATCTCCGCCTCTCATTCAATATGTCCGGCTGGTATGCTTCCATAGATGAAATATCTGTCTATATGATTGAAAGCACAGAGCCTACGGTCTATACGATGACAGGTGCCGACAATGTGGTTACAGGCAAGGTCGTACACAAGAAAGGAGCTGCTTCTACAACCGATTTCTCTGCTTCATTCAAGGCTTATACTACTGTATCTTCTGACAAGGGCTACACTGTCACCGCAGCGGTCGACAATTCGCTCATCAGCGCATACAACTCAAAGAACGGAACGTCATACAAGGCCCTTCCTTCAGGAAACCTCGACTTCAAGGTTTCGTCCGTGACTATCGGAGCGAACAGCAATTCTTCATCTGAGAACTTCAGCATTGCCCTTACAGGCGATCTTTCCGCTCTCAATGCAGATGAAGGCTATCTTGTTCCTTTGAAACTTTCCGCTCCGGGAGCTGTTGTCAGCGAGAGCAGGGGAACTGTATATCTCGTGATCAAGTCAGAGACCAATGTCATAAGAGCCATTTCTTCTGCTGCGGAAATGGTCGGCTTCCCGGCCGGAGGACGTTCTTCATGGACTTCTTCAACAGACGGTGCATCCGTTCTCTTCGATGACAACACCGGAACTTCCAAGAATTTCAGTTCTTCAGGAAACGTCCTTAATGTAGACATGGGCGGTACTCATCTTGTGACAGGGTTGTGGTTCTATGGTTACAGCATTGCGAACCTGTGCATCGAGTACAGCGTTGACGGAAGCTCATGGAAGTCTGCCGGAACAGTTTCGAACGGTGAGGCTGTGTTCGGGGGAAGTTCATGGAGTCCTGGCAATTACTATGTTGCCTTTGCCGATTATATCGAGGCCCGTCATTTCAGGCTTTCTTTCGGATTCTCAGGATATTATACAAGCATTTCCGAATTTTCGGTTTATGAAATCGAAAGCACCGAGCCTACTATCTACACAATCTGCGGAAACGACAATGTGTTCAGCGGCAAGCTGACTCACCATTCGATTGCAGGTTCAAGCGCGAGCTTAGGGGCATCGTTCAATGCGATGACGACAGTTTCGTCCGAAAGCGGATATTCTGTAAGTGCCGAGGTCGACAACTCGCTTGTGTCTTCATTCAATTCTGCCCATTCTACGAAGTATGTGGCCCTCGATGCCTCATACGTTGACCTGCAGGGCGTGCCATGTATGATCGGGGCAGGTGCGAACAAGTCGGCAGAGACCATCAATGTGGCTCTTAAGGGCGATCTCTCGAAACTTACGAACACCAACGGTTATGTCATTCCTGTAAGGCTCAAGGCACCGTCAGGAGCAATTGTAAGCTCAGGAAGAGGTGTCGTATATGTCACCGTAGAGGTAGTCAAGAGCGATGCCGCCATGAGGGACGGCTTCTCAATCGACGGCATAGAGGGTTCTCAGGTTTCCGACAGAAGCGGATGGAAGATTATTGCCTGCGATGAGGAGGGCATCTATCCGAACGACAGCTATACGTACAATGAGCTGTTCGACGGCAGCACAACTACATACGTCAGGACATGGGGCGGCCCTGTGCAGTTCACTGTCGACCTCGGACAGGAATATGAGATGACAGGATGTGTAATTACTGCACGTACAAGCAACAACACATACGCAGGCTATCAGCCTAATTCCCTCTCAATCTGGGGAAGTACAGACGGAGTGGATTATGTTGACTATGGAACTGCATCGAAGTCTGAAGGAACGCTTGTTTCCTCCAATCCTTCTTCATACGTGTCATTCTACGGCTCAAAAACCGTGAGATACCTGAAGATAGAGGCTTCATACGGCTCAAACATGGGTACATCCGAGTTCAATATCTATGCAAAATAATAAAAGCATAAAGAAATGAAAAACAATAAATTGACAATGATTGTCCTGGCAGGTGCGGCTTTGGCCGCAGCTGCCTGCCGGGAGTCTATACCGTATCAGGACGTAGTGTTCTTTACCGGAACAGAAAACTCTCCTGTGACAAGTATGTATGTGGACGGTCCGTCATCTCTGGGCATGACTGTGACTTCCTCTGCCAAGCTCGCTTCCGATATGACTGTGAATGTCGAAGTGAACGGTGCGGCTGTGGATTCATACAATGCTGCCAACGGAACAGCCTACAAGATGCTTCCTGCCGGAAGCTACAGACTGTCTTCCGACACTTTCCGGATTGAGGCCGGCAAAAGCGTGTCTTTCCCGGTCAATTTCGAGATTGTGTCTATGGATGATTTCGAGGAGGGAGTCCTGTACTGCGCCCCTCTTACGATAACAGGCACATCGAACGGAATGGGCGTACTTGAGGCTTCAAGGACTACATACGTTCTCATAAACCAGATCATAACCACCAAAGGTGTCGATCTCAAGCAGAGCAACTATGTGAAATTCCCGAGCATCATCAACAATTCGATGTTCAAAGATATGTCGGCCTGCACGATGGAGATAAGGGTCTATATGAACTCTTATTATTCGGAAAGCGCCAACCCCGGCATTGCATCTGTAATCGGTGTAGAGGAGAACTTCCTGCTCCGTTTCGGTGACATATCATGTAAGAAGAACCAGCTTCAGTACGCAGGACGCGGTGCTTCCGTGACTTCAAAGAGCCAGTTCAACACTAAGCAGTGGTATCACCTTGCGGTTGTTGATGACGGTACAAATCTTACTCTCTATGTGGACGGAGAGGTCGAGGGTACTGTGGCATCTTCCGGCAAGTCTGCAATCAACCTCGCATGGGATTATATGGACGGTTTCCATATCGGATTTTCGGAGAGAGGACGTATGATGAATGGTATTGTCAGCGAGGCCCGCGTATGGAACAGGGCACTCAATGCAATAGAGCTTGAAAACAACCAGTGCTATGTCGATCCTGCTTCCGACGGACTTATCGGATACTGGAGACTGAACGAGCTTGACGAAAACGGCAACTTCAAGGATCTTACAGGAAACGGCAATGACGGTATTCCCAACTCAACGCCTACCTGGAGCGGGGACATCAAGTGTCCGGTGATTGATTAGGACGATTCACTCTTGGAATGAAATTTACTAAAACCTTAATTATGACGCTGGTGTGTCTCGGTGCAGGGGTTTATGCCTCTGCCCAGGGCACACCGCGCATTTTACGCTTTGATCCGGCTGTCATGGAGATCGACACCGTGCGCTATGACGGCGGTACTGTAAGTGTTAGGTTTGTCTGCACCAATATCTGTGACAAGGATGTGATGATTGTGGATGTACATTCGCAGTGCGGCTGTGCAAAGCCGTCGTTTTCACGTGAGCCTATACGTCCCGGCGGACAGGGCCATGTGGATGTCGTTCTGGATCCGTCTCATCTTTTTGCGGAGCAGAACCGCCACCTTACGGTAATCGCCACTAACGGTGACTACCGCAAATTCAATACTATTACGGTGCACGGTTATGTGGCCCGTGACGTGACTGAAGAAGAGGTCCGCTATCCGTATGAACTCCTTCCGGGGCTGCGTTCCGATGCACAGTCTGTAGGCATGAGGCTTTCGGTGCGCGGAGAGGTTTCCGTAAAGGAATTTACCGTATATAACGCGTCGGAGAAAACGGTACGTCTCGGCTGGAAATCGGAGAGCCGCAAAGTAAAGGCGGAAATTCCGGAAAGCCTTGCTCCGGGAACCTCCGCCAGAATCAAAGTGTCTGTCTCCACTTCGGGAATGTCTTCCGGTGATTATGAACTGCCTTTCCGCCTTGTCGCAGATGGAGTTCTTTCCGTCGAGATTCCGCTTAAGGGGGCAATAAAATAGTTTTACGGCAAGCTGACGGCTATGATGCCGTCCATGTCTGCGGCATCACGGGTATCCATGTCTGTGCAAGGGCGTCCGTGGTGCCGCAACAGTATTCTTGCCAGGCCGTTGAATGTGCTGACTGTCATTGTACGGGCCCCGAGGTCAGGAATGGGTGTGCTGCTGTCCGAATCAGCTCCGGCCTTGTAGGTCACCGGCCTTTCGATGGCCTGGAATGCGGGATCTCCGTTGCCCCAGCCGAGAATGTGCCATTCCCCGCCGACGGTCACTGTGACTTCTCTGCAGGAGTCCGGCACGAGCCTTCCCTTGCTGTCAAGCATGCTGATATCGGCAATCAGCAAGTCTTTTATGCGCTCGCATTTCACCGTGGCTGTGACGGCTTCTCCGGTTGTCCAAAGGCGTTCTTCTGCCGCCTTTTTGCCGTTTATATAGCCTGTCGCCCTTATGTCGCCGGGCTTATAGACGGTCTCCCATTCCAGATGTCCGTTTTTCGGCATGGCCTTGCGTCCGGCTTTCCTGCCGTTTACGGTCAGTTCTACCTCGTCGCAGTTGCTGTACACCCATACGGAGACGGTTTCGCCTTCATGGCCGGACAGGTTCCAGTGCGGCAGGATGTGTATTGTCGGCTCGTCGGTCCACCATGACCTGAGATAGTATGCCTCGTCTTTCGGGAAGCCGCAGTAGTCGAGTATTCCGAACTGCGAGCCTGTGGCCGGGAAGACCATAGGGTTCGGTTCGCCTCTGTAATCGAAGCCTGTCCAGTAGAACAGCCCTCCGAGCCACGGTCTTTCATCATAGAATTTCCAGCCTCTCTCGATGCAGTTGTACAGGCTGTCGGGGCCGTTCTTGCTGCGGTTGTGGGCGATCATGCGCCCTTTTTCGTGGTCATCGTAATATATGCCTCTCGTTCCGCAGCCGCTTGTCTCCTCCGAACCGATTGCACGACGCTCCGGATAATCGGCGCGGTGCTGTTCCACAGGGTTCTGCAGTATGTAGTTGTAACCTGCCACGTCTGCGGGTATGAGCGGTGCCGGGCCGCTGCTGGATGCAATGGTCATCAGGCGCGTAGGGTCGGACCTGTGGCAATATTCGCGCATACTTTCGGCAATTCTTGTTCCGAATGAGTTCCATTCTATTCCCCATTCTTCGTTTCCCGCGCTCCAGAGTATGATGCACGGATGATTCCTGTCGCGTTTTATCATGCGGTCCAGCAAATCGGTGTGCTCCCGGTTGATTCCTGTGAGCCTGTTTTCCTCGATTACGAGTATGCCGAGCCTGTCGCAGGCATCGAGGGTTTCCGGAGTCATCGGATTGTGGCTTGACCTGTATGCGTTGCAGCCGAATTTTTTGAGCTGCAGGAGTCTCCATTCCTGCAGGGCATCCGGCATTCCGCTGCCAGTCCCGGCGTTGTCCTGGTGCATATTCACGCCTTTCAGCTTGACCTGCTTTCCGTTGAGCAGGAAACCCCTGTCTTTGTCGAAAGCGATGTGCCTTATTCCTGTCGTAGTGATATATGTGTCGGCAAGTTCTCCGTCCACGAAGACTTCTGTTGTGACAGTGTACATATACGGGTCTTCGCAGCTCCAAAGATGCGGATTCTCTACAGGGATTCTTGCAACGGTCATGTCGCCGGATTTGGCAGGCACTGCGGAGGCAGGCATTTCGGCTGTACCGGTCTCGTTGCCTTCGGCATCTCTCAGCGTATGTCTGAGCGTATATACGGCCGTTTCCGTTCCCATATTCCGGACCGTAGTTTCGATTGCAAGGGATGCAAAATCAAGCCTCGGTGCATTCCCCTCGCGCAGACTGTACGGGGCGGGGAAGTCCGCATATACAAAAGTCCCGAAAGGGGCCACATTGACAGGCGAAGTCTTGTTCAGCCATACATGCCTGTATATTCCCGCTCCCTCATAGAACCAGCCTTCTTCCAAAGTGGCATCCGCCCTTACACAGATGAGGTTTTCGCCTCCGTAGTTGAGATATTCCGAAATGTCATATACCTGTGAAGCATAGCCGCTCGGTTCATGTCCGAGGTAGAAACCGTTCACCCATATGCGCGAGTCGCGGAAAATGCCGTCGAACTGGAGCCAGATGTGCCTGCCTAAGTCTTCTTCCGGTATGCTGAATGTCTTGCGGTACCAGCCGATGCTGGTCGCGGGATATTTGTAGCCTACGGTCTTGTAGCCGTGGCTGTGGCTCGCTTCCTTTGAATACGGCAGATCCACCGCCCAGTCGTGCGGCAGATTGACCGTTCCCCAGGCGGAGGCGTCGAACTTGGGAGAGTAAGGGCCTTCGTTGTGTATCGAGGCGGCCTTTGTGAGATAGTTGAAGTATTCTGTGCCGCAGCCGAAATCTTTTTCGGAGGAGGATGCATCGCCGAGGGCGAACTGCCAGTTGTCGTCGAGCAGTATGCGCTCGCGCACATTTCCGGCGGAAACTGTCATCTGGATACAGATGAGCAGTGCTGAGATGATTTCTGTTTTCATAGTTTATCGGTTATGTTACATGATTTTTATTGCAATATGGGCGCAGGCTTCGGCGTCTGCCAGGGCGTGGTGGTGCTGCGAGAGGTCGAAGCCGCAGGCCGCCGAGACTGTCGGGAGTTTGTGGTTCGGCAGGCAGCGTCCGAAGTGGCGGCGCGAGGCATCGAGGGTATCCATGAACACGAAGCCCGGATAGTCCATCCTGTAAACTTTGAATACGGATTTGAGACAGCCCTCATCGAATCTGCTGTTGTGTGCCACGAAAGGCAGAAGCCGCAGCCCGTCTTTACAGCGGCAGTCGTCCGACATCAGGTCGGCGTCGCGGCAGCCGGGTTCTCCGAGAAGAGTATGCACCATTCTGTGCCAGACATGAGGGAAGACAGGAGCGTCTTCGGTGTCTTCGGCAGTTATTCCGTGTACCTGCTGGCAGAACCATTTGTAGTATTCCGGTTCCGGCTTTATGAGACTGTAGAAGCTGTTTGTTATTTTTCCGTCTCTGACAAGCACAGCACCTATGCTGCATACGCTCGAGGGACATTCGTTGGCTGTTTCGAAATCTATGGCGATGAAATCTTTCATTGTGGTCTTTTCGTACAAAAATAGCAAAAGTCGGGAGCAAATGTAATAAACTTGCCGTTTGAAACGGGAGTAATTCCATAAAATAGTGTAATTTTGTGAAGAACTATCCGAATATTTCTGTGTATTGCCGAAAATTCGGGTGGCTTCTGTAGGACCGTCCGGATTGTACGGTGCGGTTGCGGATTATAAACAGATAAAAATTACTGATATGTTTGACGCTCATGTGTATGTGAACAGACGCCGTTCCCTGCTCGGTGCAATGGCAGGGAAGACCGCGGAGGGTGCAAGAGGCATCGCTGTATTCCTCGGCAATGCGGAAGCTCCGCAGAATTACAGGGGAAATGACTATAAGTTCCGTCAGGATAGCAGTTTCCTCTATTTCTGGGGAATAGATGAGCCTTGTATGGCGGCTGTCATCGACCTTGACAGCGGGCATGAATGTCTCTACGGCGACGATGTGGATATTGAGGATATAATCTGGATGGGTCCTCAGCCGGGCGTGGCGGAAAAGGGTGCGCTTGCCGGCTGCGGCATGACTGCTCCTATGGCGGATTTCGCGTCTGCCGTCTCCTGTGCTGTCTCAAAGGGCCGTCCGGTGCATTTCCTGCCTCCAGCCAGATATTACAATGCCATGAGGCTTTCGGAGCTTACAGGAATACCTGTGCCGGCAGTGCGCAAGGTTGCCCCTATGTGCTGCGACGGGGGCAGACACGCTTCCGAGGAACTGGTCAAGGCGGTGGTTTCCCTGCGCATAATCAAAGAGGCCTGTGAGATTGCCGAGATTGACAAGGCTTGCGACATAGGCTATCTCATGCACACGGAGGCGAGGAACGGCTGCCGTCCTGGTGTGCTGGAGCAGGAGATTGTCGGTCGCATGGAGGGTGTCACCCTGTCCAAAGGCTGGGGAGTGTCGTTCACTACGATTCTGTCTCAGAACGGCGAGACCCTGCACAACCACAGTCATCATCAGATTATCACTGACGGACGTCTTCTCGTTGTGGATGCAGGAGCGGAAAGCAATACTCACTATGCCTCGGACTTTACGCGCACCTATCCTTGCGGCGGAAAGTTCACCACACGCCAGCGCGAGATTTACGATATAGTGGAGAGTGCCAATGAACTGGCTTTCAGCATTACCAAACCCGGGGTTACATATTACGATGTGCATCTTGCGACGGTACGGCATATGCTGTGCTCGCTGAAAGATCTCGGACTTGTGCGCGGCGATGTGGACGAAATGGTGGCAGAGGGCATATCCGGCCTGTTTATGCCTCACGGGCTCGGGCACAACATGGGAATGGATGTGCATGACATGGAGGATTTCGGCGAGGATTATGTGGGCTATGACGAGGGACAGAAACGTTCTCCGCTTCTCGGGCTCGGAAACCTGCGTATGGCGAGGATGCTGAGACCGGGCCATGTTGTCACTGACGAGCCGGGAATATATTTCATTCCTGCACTTATCGAGAAATGGAAGAACGAGGGCACGGGCAGGGATTTCGTGAACTATTCCGCATTGGAGGGCTACTACAATTTCGGCGGAATACGTCTCGAGGACGATGTGCTTGTGACAGAAAACGGAGCAAGACGTCTCGGCAGCCGCAGGCTTCCTATAAAATCTTCTGAAATCGAGGAATTGCTTTAAAAACTGTTTAAAGTTCCTGAGAAAATATTGAGGCAATGGAAACAGCGATTTCAATACTGGCTGTTGCGGCAGGCATCATAGGCATTGTCGGATGTATCATTCCCGGACTTCCGGGACTTCCTGTCGGATGGACGGGAATGCTTGTCCTTTATCTGTGGGGGAACGGAACCGACAGGTACGGGAATGAAATGTCTTTGACAGTGCTGCTTGTATGGCTTGGTATTGTGGCTGTCGTTTCGGCTGTCGACTATTTCATACCGATGTTTTTTACAAAGATTACGGGCGGAAGCAAGTATGCCGGACGCGGTGCGGTTGCAGGAATGATAGCAGGGATATTTTTCACTCCGGTGGGAATGCTGCTGGGTTCGTTCCTCGGTGCTTTCCTTTCGGAATTGTATTATACGCGGAAAGGGGTGGTCCAGGCACTTAAAGCCGCTTTCGGTTCTTTTCTCGGCTTCATGACCGGAACAGGACTGAAAATTCTGGTAGCCTGCCTGCTGATGTGGAAAATCATCGTTTACCTCTAACATCTTTCGGGTGGAGGGAAAACTGCTGAACAGCAATGTTTTACGCTCTGACGGGTGCCGGATTTCCGGCACCCGTCAGAGCGTAAGTCGCAGAGTTATAATGATTTATTCTACACCGTCTTTGGCAGATGAAATCTGTCCGTTTCGATACGGATAGGTGGTAAAGAGAATAATACGGAATGGCAGGAGTTTATTATAACTTTCAAAGATACGGGAGACAAATGGTACATTAAGACTCTGCTGTATTCGGATTTCCGGTCAGCTTCTGATACTATTCCGACCCCTTGTTTGACGAAATGCTTGCACGGGTTCCTGCTGAGACAAGCAGAAGGCACGACATGCTTGTGGATATCGGAGACCGTATTGATGAAATCCTCAGGCGCAAAGGATGGAGCCGGACAGATTTCGCCAAAGCGATGGGCAAGAAGGACTCTGAGATATCCAAGTGGATGGGTGGAGGACATAATTTCACTATTGCGACCATCGCCAAGATTGAGGCAGTACCTGAAGAGGATACCCTTAATGTAAAAAGATATCGTAAGAAAGTATCAGGATATAGCCGAATGCCGAAAGTGAAGGGGAAATGGTTAAGTGAAAATACATATTCCAAATATGGAGAGGGGCCGACTAAAAAGTTTTAGTCAAGCCCCTTTTTATTGTTTTTAGGTGCTGTCAACATTGACCTTATCACCATATTTTCAATTCTCTGACTCTTTAGGCCACCTTCGTCATCCGATGAATCCTTTTTCGAGGAGGAGTTCGGCAATCTGGACGGCATTGGTTGCCGCGCCCTTGCGGAGATTGTCGGCAACGCACCAGAAATTCAGACCGTATTTGACAGACGGGTCGCGCCTTATGCGTCCGACAAAGACATCGTTCTTTCCCCATGCGTAAAGAGGCATAGGATAGACATTGTTGGCCGGATCATCCTGCACGGTCACTCCCGGCATTTCCTCCATAAGCCTGCGTACATCCTCCAAAGTGAATTCGTTTTCAAATTCGAGGTTCACGGACTCCGAGTGTCCGCCCTGGACAGGCACGCGCACTGTTGTCGGCGATACGCCTATGGTGTCGTCCCTGAGTATCTTGTGAGTCTCGTTCACCATTTTCATTTCCTCTTTTGTGTAGCCGCTTTCGAGGAATGAATCTATGTGCGGAAGTATGTTCTGGTCAATCGGATGAGGATATACGGCAGGGTATTCGCCCCAGACTCCTCCGGCACGTTCCGCGTTCATCTGATCCACGGCCTTGTAGCCCGTTCCCGTGACAGACTGGTAAGTGGAAACAACTATCCTCTTGATTTTGTATGCCTTGTGCAGAGGCGCAAGCGGCAGGAGCATCTGTATTGTCGAGCAATTCGGGTTGGCAATGATGAAGTCGGATTCTTCAATCACGTCACCGTTTATCTCCGGAACCACGAGTTTCTTTGTCGGGTCCATTCTCCAGCATGAGGAGTTGTCCACTACGCGGCAGCCCGCTTCGGCAAATTTCGGTGCGAGTTCACGCGAGGTGTCTCCTCCTGCGGAAAAAAGCGCGAGGTCCGGTTTGGCGGCAATCGCTTCTTCTGCACTTATGACCGTCCATTCCTTGCCCTGGAATGTTATTTTTCTGCCTGTTGATTTTGCCGAGGCTACCGGAAACAGTTCAGTCACCGGAAAATTCCTTTCTGCAAGGACCTCAAGCATTCTTGTCCCGACCAGCCCTGTGGCACCCACTACTGCTACTTTCATATTTTAAAACTCAAGTTTCGCAAGTGTTAAATTATTCATAATACGTCAAAGGCCGTGCAGCTTGCGAAACTTTTTCCTCCGCACGCCCCTTTGCGATATTCTGTTGGCGAAGTTACTCTTTTTTCGGCTATATGGAAACTTCTGTGGCAAGTTTGCCCGGATCTTGGGGCTTTTGCGGTCTCTCCGTGACTTCCTTGCAACTAAAGCGCAGCCTGTAAATCGGCAATCAGATCGTCTACATTCTCGATGCCGACAGACAGACGGAGCATATCCGGATACACCCCTGCAGCAATCTGCTCCTGCCCGCTCAGCTGCGAGTGAGTAGTAGATGCCGGATGTACAATCAGAGACTTCGCATCGCCGACGCTTCCCACATGCAGAATCAGCTCCAGCCTGCCGACAAGGGCTGCCGCGGCCTCGAAGCCTCCTTTCACCCTGAAAGTCAGCACGCCTCCGAAACCGTTTCTGAGATATTTGCAGGCATTGGCATGATAAGGATTGCTTTTCAGCCCGGGATAATTAACGCTGGCAACCGCAGGGTGTCCTTCAAGGAATTCCGCCACGGCAAGCGTATTGGCGCAGCAGCGTTCCGCCCTTAGCGACAGTGTCTCCAGTCCCTGAAGCATCAGGAATGAATTGAACGGTGACGGGGCCGGGCCTATGTTGCGCAAGCCGTCCACACGCACACGGCCTGCAAAGGCTGCATTTCCGAAAACCTCGGTATAGACAAGTCCGTGATAGCTTTCCGACGGACGGGCGAGCAGCGGATATTTCTCCGGTATCCAGTCGAAATTTCCGCAGTCCACCACAACGCCTCCCAAGGCAGTACCGTGGCCGCAAATCCATTTGGTCGCAGAGTGAATGGAGACATTCGCACCCCATTCGCCCGGTCTGAACAGGTAGCCACCCATTCCGAAGGTGTTGTCCACCATCACGCATATTTTTTTCTTTCGCGCCATTTCTATGACAGGTTCATAGTCGGGAACATTGAAAGCCGGATTGCCCAGATTTTCAAGGAAGACGGCCTTTGTCCGGCCGTCTGTCAGGGCTTCGAGGTCTTCCGCGCTGTCGCTCTTGGCGAAGCGGACTTCTATCCCCATATCCCTCAGGGTAATGGCGAACATAGTGAACGTGCCTCCGTACAGGAAAGGCTGGGCAACTACGTTGTCTCCGGGACCGCAGATGTTCGTTATCGAAAGGAAGACAGCTGACTGGCCCGATGCAGTGGCCACTGCCGCGACGCCGCCCTCCAGTGCCGCCATTCTTTTCTCAAACACCTCATTTGTCGTGTTCGTTATGCGGGTGTAGATATTTCCGGGACGTTTCAGTTCAAACAGTTCCGCTCCGTACTGCATATTATCGAAAGTATATGCTGTGCTCTGATAGATAGGAACAGCCGTTCCTTTGGAAACAGGGTCAATTTCCTGTCCGGCCCTGACCTGCAGGGTCTCGAACCTGTATTTCTTCTCGCTCATTTCTATATCGTTTTATTTTGTGAGGGCGGTATGGAGCCATGCCGCTTTTATTGTCTCGTGTTTCTCTGTAGCCGTTTGAATTTAGAGCCGCGGTATTACAAAAGTATGTCGTTCAGTACTCCTGAGGCGGTCTGGTATGCTCCTGCCCCTGCTCCGGAAATCACCAGCGGCGAAGGATAGAACTCTGTCCGTATGATTGCCGAGTTGTCGGTTCCTGTCAAAGTATAAAGAGGATGCTTCTGGCCTATGCTTTCGAGACCGATTCTGGCCTTGTATCCCGAAGGAGACTCCGTGTCTTTTACAAGGGAAGCGATGAATCTCTGTCTCATGCCCTTATTTGCGGCCTCCTCGTAGCGGGCTGCAAAAACGGCTTCGTTTTCTTCCAGCATTTCATAGAATTTGTCCACTTTTCCTGAGAAAAATTCCTTGCCGAGCACCGGTGTAATTTCCACATCCTGCTCCTCGAGAGGTATTCCTGCTTCACGTGACAGGATAATGAGCTTGCGCAGCACATCCCTGCCGCTGAGGTCGAGGCGAGGGTCCGGCTCGGTGTAGCCTGCTTCCTGCGCACGTCTGACGACTTCCGCGAATGTTCCGTCCTTTCCCCCTTTGTATGAACTGAATATATAATTCATCGTGCCTGACAGAACTGCCTCTATGCTCTGTATCTCATCTCCGCTGTTCACGCTTCTGGATATGGATTCGAGTACCGGGAGCGCAGCGCCGACGGTTGTTTCGTACCTGAGTGAGGCCCCGTTGTCCAGAGCGGCCTTTTTCAGTGCGGAATACTGGCTGTACGGGGCTGAGAATGTGATTTTGTTGCAGGCTACGACAGAATATCCGCGCTTGAACAGGTTCATGTATTTGTATGCTATGTCGGACGATCCTGTACAGTCAACGAATATCGAGTTTTCGAGGCTCAGATTGGCCAGGGTCCCGAAATATGCTTCGTCAGCCGCGCTTTCTCCCTTTTCCAGCTGTGCCTTTATGTCATTGAGTTCGAGTCCGGCCTTGCAGGTGATGAATTTTCTGCTGTTGGACAGGCCGCATACGAGAATCCGTTTCCCTGTTCTCTCCGCTATCCTGTCACCGTTGCGCGCGATGATGTCTATGAGGGCTTTTCCCACTGTACCGAAGCCTGCTATGAAAATGTGTATGTCCTTGACTGCGCTTTTGCCGAAAAACTCATCGTGCAGGTGAAGTATGGCCGCGTCGGCATCTTCGGACGGTATGATTACGGATACGTTCCTTTCTGACGAACCTTGTGCGGTTGCTCTGACAGGGATGCTGTGGCGGCTCAGGGCAGCGAGCATCCTGCCTGTTGTTCCGCTCTGGCCGAGCACGTCATCTCCGACGAGGCATACAATCGAGAAGCCTTTTTCCACTTTCAGAGGATTCAGCTTACCGAGAGAAATCTCGTAGGCGAAGCATCTGTCGGCGGCTTCCTTAGCCTTTTCTGCGTCTTTTTCTGACACTGCGATGCACATTGTATGCACAGATGAGGCCTGTGTGATTAAGATGATGTTTATTCCGTTTCTGCTCAGGGTGTCGAACAGCCGGCTTGAAAAGCCCGGTATTCCGACCATGCCGCTGCCTTCGAGCGAGAGCAGGGCTATGTTGTCCGAATTTGATATTCCGATTATCTTGTCCTTGCTGCGCGGCGGATTCTTTTCGATGAGAGTTCCCGAGGCCTGAGGGTCAAAGGTGTTTTTTACATAGATAGGGATTCCCTCGGCCACAACCGGCTGTATGGTAGGCGGATATATGACTTTTGCCCCGAAGTGGGACAGTTCGAGTGCGGCCTTGTACGAGATATGGCTGATTGTGTGCGCTGCCGGAGCGACCTTGGGGTTGGCTGTCATCATTCCGGTCACATCTGTCCATATTTCAAGGATGCGTGCATTGCAGCCTACGGCATACAGTGAAGCGGAATAGTCCGAACCTCCCCTGCCGAGGGTTACGGTGCGTCCCTGTCTGTCGGAGGCTATGAAGCCTGGCACTACAAACAGCTGGGTTATAGGATTCTGCTCCGTGAGTTCCCTGACAAGAGCATAGGTCTGTTTGAGGTCTATGGCAGTCTTTCCGTTCTCTGCGGAGGTTTTGATAATTTCCCTTGAGTCGGCCCATTTTGTAGCAATGCCCGCAGAGGCGAGTTTGGTGGCAAGGATTTTTGTGGACCACAGCTCGCCGAAGCTCTGGATTGCGTCGAGGCTTGCAGGCGAAAGTTCTCCGAGCAGGAAAACGCCATGGGCAATGCTGCGCAGGGAGTCGAAAAGACTGTCGCAGGTTTCTCCGGATTCTTCGTGCTTCTCTATAGGAAGGAGTTTGTCTATTATCTCATGATGCTTCTGCTGAAGGTCATCAATGATGCTTTTGTAGCGCTCGTCACGTTTTTCCGCGAGTCTTCCTATGCTGATGAGAGCATCTGTGCATCCGCTTATGGCAGATACTACAAGTATGGTTCTGTCGCGTTCTGTAGCCTTTGACACGATGTCTGTCACTTTCGACATGTTCTCTGCATTGGCGACGGAGGTGCCGCCGAATTTCATTACTTGCATATGTTCCGGTTTATATTGTCCCCGGTGTCGTCCGATGGCGCTTGCCAGGGAAGACGCCTGTTTTTCAGTGTCTTTATGTTGAGGTGTATCTTGGGAGTACTGCCGTTTTATGGAAGGATGGGACGGATAATTTCCGCAATCTTTTCATTTTCCAGCAGGAAGCCGTCATGTCCGAACCTGGAGCTTATCTGGCAATATTCAGCATTTGCGATGCCTGAGGCAATCGTCAGCTGCTCTTCGACAGGAAACAGTACGTCGCTGTCTATTCCGATTACGGTACATTGTGCCGTGATAGTTTTCAGGGCTGCTTCAACGCTTCCGCGTCCTCTGCCGATGTTGTTGCTGTCCACGGAATTGCACAGGTAGTAATATGAGTATGCATCGAATCTGTCAATCAGTTTCTTGCCCTGGTATCTCTGGTATGAGGCGGCTCTGTCTGCAAACAGCGTGTCCGTTTCCGTTTCGGTCTGGGTAAGATTGTAGCCGTCATAACTCCTGTAGAAAAGCAGACCTATGCTTCTTGCGCATTTCAGTCCTGCAGCCCCTCCTTTCAGGCTTTTGCATTCTCTGAATGTAGAGTCGGCTTCGAGTGCGAGTCTCATGGATTCGTTCACTGCCGTAAGCCAGGGAGTGACTCTTGCTCCGCAGGCTATGAATACGGCTCTTTTGATGATGTCAGGCTCCATGATTGACCATTCAAGGGCCTGGAAACCTCCGATTGAAGCACCGGCAAGAAGGTCTATTTTTTCGATTCCCAAAGATTTGCGGACAAGTGACAGTGTGCGTACAATGTCGCGTACCGTTGTCTTGGGGAAGCTGAAAAAATATGGCTGTCCGGTCTTCGGGTCGCAGGATGCAGGGCCTGACGAACCGTAGGCCGAACATAGCATATTCGCGCAGATTACGAAATATTTCTCTGTGTCGAAGGTCTTGCCGGGGCCGGTAAGTCCAGGCCACCAGTCTTCCGCATCTGAATTTGCGGTGAGGGCATGGCATATCCAGATTACTTTTCTTGTGTCGTTTTTCTGCCATGGCCTGTCCGATGTATGGTAGGTGATGCGGAGGTTGTCTATGCTTCCCCCTGCTTCAAATTCAAAGATTCCGTCGTGTATGTATTCGTGCTGTGTCATAAATCATATTTTTCAGGACTGCAAAGGTCATATATATATTGTTATAAAACAAAATTTCGTAAAAATTCGGTAAAATATTCTATTTTTGTTCCTGTTTCCGTCTGAAACGGGAAAATATTCTTTATTTTGTTGTAATTAAAGAATGTAAATCGGCGTGGGTGTTGCTGCCGGAAAATTTCGGACTATTCCAGCGGATGTTTTCCGGCGGTTTTGGAAAGGACTGAACTGTCGGATTAAAGAAATCAGGAAAATGCAGAGAAGAATTGTTGAAGAGTTTATGAATGAAGTTGCTATATGGAAAGATTGGACGAAACAGATGTGAAGATTCTGCAGGAATTGCAGAAGGATGCCAAACTGACGGTCAAGGAGCTTGCCGCCAAAGTGAATCTGTCCCCGTCGCCTGTGTTCGAGAGGCAGAAGCGTCTCGAAAAGGAAGGGTATATCAAGGGCTATGTCGCAGTTGTCGATCCTGTCATGTCGGGAAACGGGATAATGGTTCTGTGCAATGTGAGCCTGAAGCATCACAGCAAGGAGTTCAGCCGTCAGTTTACCTCGGTAATAGCTGATATCGACGAGGTTGTGGAATGTTTCAACACTTCGGGAGACTACGACTATCAGTTGAAGATATATGCCCGCAATATGGCTCATTACCAGGAACTTGTCCTCGGAACTCTCGGCGATTTGGACTGCATCGGAAGTCTGCACAGCATTTTCGTAATCGGTGAAGTCAAAAACTCCCGCCTCATTCCGATCGGCGGCTGATTCTCGGCTTTGCTGCCCTTGCTCCCAACCCGGAAATGCCTGACCAAAATTTTATTTTGCCGTTCCCCTCTCATCCCTCAAAAAACATGGCATTGTCAGAAACGGAACACGACATTTCTGCACGACTGTTTCCAAACGTGGTCTTTGGGGAACAGTCGTGAGGACAGCAGGGCGTAGGTGCTCTAACTTTAGGACAGGACGGCTACGTGGTGGAGGCAAACATTCTGCTGCACAGTGTTTTACGCTTCAACGGGTGCCGAAATTTTGGCACCCGTCACAAAGCAAATCGTTGTCTCACAACAAGTTTGCCTCCACCCTGCGCAACATTTCCTCCTGACCGTTCTCCAATCAGTGCATTTCGGGCACGAACTCTGACTTTCCAATCCGACTGTTCCCAAAACCGGCCTTTTCAGACAGAACACGACATTTCCGCACGACTGTTTCCAAACGTGGTCTTTGGGGAACAGTCGTGAGGGTAGGGGGCGGAGGTGCTTTGGCTTTAGGACAGGACGGCTACGTGGTGGAGGACAACATTCTGTTACACAGTGTTTTATGCTTCAACGGGTGCCGAAATTTTTGCACCCGTCACAAAGCAAATCGTTATCTCACAACAAGTTGTCCTCCACCCTCCGCTTCGTTTCCTCGCGATTGTTCCACAAACCGGGTCTTGTAATATGTGATTTATCGGATGCTTACAAATCCGTAGTCTACTTCTTTGTCCTATATTTCTGATAACGATGCCGGGGAACATCTGGATATTGTCGTTCCAGTAATTTGTCCTCAAGCATCTGAGGAATAACTCTATCTCTTAGATGAGTCAGACTTCTTCCAACCTTATGAACTATATCTTCCAATGAAATATATTCATCACAGACTTTAATAATTTCTTTTATTAGTTTTTCTGATGCTTTACTCGTGCGTTTTTTTTCTACGTTATTTCCATCATTTTTGATGGATGTATGCTGAAAATCTTCGTTAATCTGATACTTCATACCTCTGCCAAAGCCATCCATATAGGTTTTTAAATCAATCATAAAGATGCAATAATAACAAGCAAATTGTGTATATTTGGCATTCTTAATTAATTGCTAGCAGAATAATAATGGTATGAAACAATTTGTCTTGATTATTTCTTTTTCACTCATGTGTTTGATAAGTAAGGCACAGTATAATTATTCTAATTTGGGCCTTTATGCTGCTATTGCCGCTGAAATTGATGATACGTATAGATTAAATAACATTAGATTTGATGAGAGTGCTATCGTGGAAAATCCTGAAGCTTGGCGTGCTTACGGCAATTATTTGTCTTTGGATGTTGAGTACATGAAAAAAAGCAAGATGTATAGTGCTATTGGATGGACCGGTGTTGGCGTTGCATGTTTATCATTAATACCGATATGTGTCTCTAATGCATATGATTATAATGGCTCTCGCAGTGACGCTGTTTTCGGTGTCGGTATAGGATTATGTTGTGCCGGAGGGATTGCATCTTGTGTCGGACTCATTGGTATGGCTTTTAATATGGATAAAATAAAAATGAATAAGAAAAATTTTATCTATTATCTAAAAACCACCAATAATGGAATAGGTATTGTTAGTATTTTTTAGCAATGTTGCGTTCATAATGTTTCCATATACACAGTCAATCTAAAACAGCAGTGTGTTATGGCATATCGGGCGTATAATAATATGCTTGATACAATGAACTACGGCTTATAGTAAAACCACAATCTTTACCAAGCCCGTTACCAAAACCGGCACTTTCGGGAACGAACGATAACCTGACGCGACGATTGTTCCCAAAACGTGGCTTTTCAGGAACGAACGATGACATACTTTTGGATATGTGGCGGGCACTAACTCCATGTCCGGTTGCGGCCTCATGGGTCACCGCCAAATTCTGGTCGCTTCAGGACGCCCGGCCGTGGGCAGTGGAGGCCAATGTTTTGTCATACAGCTTTTTACGTTTTGATGGGGCCAAAAATCCGGCCCCATCAAAACGTAACTCATTGTTCCATATCGAGTTGTCCTCCGCCCTCTTCTATACAGGGATTACATTTTGGGGACACCTTTGACATATTCCGGCCATTATACCGATTTATTTGAAGTAAAGGTACCAAATGACACAAATAAAGCCTGATAAAAGCAATGCGCTTGTTATCAGGCTTTTGTTTGACGGAACAATGTTGAAATTGTCCCTCCGTGCTCCGGACGGGAATCGAACCCGTACGGACATTTCTGTCCACGGGATTTTAAGTCCCGCGTGTCTACCTATTCCACCACCAGAGCATTCGTCCTGCAAAGATAATTCAAATTTCCAAAACTTTTGCCTGTCGGAAAGGAAATTCGGAATCTGTCAGTATTTTTATCATTATAAATTATTTCCGAAAGTTTTTCACGATGCTTTTGGTTGTATGTACTGCATCGCAAATGATTTCTTCCCGGTTCATTGCCTGTTGTCGGCAAAAATGCATAATTTTGCAGAATAAAATCCGGAAAATGACGGCACATAAGAAAAAGAAGTGCGGCCGCAAGACCGTTTATGTTGATGATCTGACCTTTTTGGGTGACAGGACGGCCGACTGTACCTGGCTTCAGCGGCATTTCCGGCATCACCGTCTGAGACACAGACTAAAAAAAGCTGACAGCGTTGTGGCAGGAAATTCCAGGACTGCGGATGATCTGGTCCGGTATTATTTTATTCCACGTGAAAAAATCACTGTCAGCAAATAACGGGAATCAGCCCGTATAGCCCAGTGTGGCAATGCTTATGCGCACAGGAGGAGGGAAAACCTTCCTGAGAGCGGTGAAACAGGAATGAAGTGTAGCGCCGGTCGTGAAAATGTCGTCTATTATAAGTATATGCCTTATTTTGCCGATACATTCATCAGGCGGTCTCGCGACGAAAGCATCTTCTACATTACGTGCCTTTTCTTCTGGTCCCAGCCTGGTTTGCGTCCTCGTCCGTTTAATTCTTGTCAGGATTCCGCACCTGAGTTCCGCTCCGAGCTGTAAAGCCACCTCTTTTGCTATGATTTCCGCCTGATTGTAGCCTCTTGTCCACTTCCTTGTCCAGTGCAGCGGTACCGGAATCACCGTGTCTGCATCCCCGAATTGTACGGACTTGGCGAGTCTGTGTCCGAGCATCTTTCCGAAATGTTTTCCGGCGGAAATATTCCCTTTATATTTAAGTTCGTACTGGATGTTCCTGTAATCCGAGCCGTCCCGGAAAAAGTACAGTGCTGCTGCGAAGGCATACTTCTCCCGATAGCCTGGTGTGATATGCTCTGTATCAAGAATATTTTGTATAAATGCATTGAATCTGTCTGCCATTGGGTTGCGGTCTTGCTGCCAGAAAAACGTAAGCGGCATATCCGCAATGCAGTACAGACAGATATGCCGCTCATCGATGTCGAGTTTCCGGCCGCAAACAATACATACCCTTGGCAAAATCAGGTCGGCCGCAGCCGTCATATATTTTCGGATGCTCTTTTTCATTGCACATGAAATTTCCCGGAAAAATAATGCAGCCTTGCCGGAATTTTCTTAAGAAAAAGAAAAATTATCTTAAAAAAGAGAAAAGATTCTCTCCGGGACATAAAAAGAGGTGTAAAAAGTAAGAATAACTCTCTGAGAATTGAAAATTTAGCGATAAGGGTGAGGTTGGTCACACTCAAAAATGAGAAAAAGGGGCCTGACTAATACTTTTTAGTCGGCCCCTTTTAAGATGCCGCTTGCGTAATCTGCGCTACGGCTTCATGGTTTAGGTTTTAGAAATCGAATCTTATTGCCACCTTGCGGCTGACAGTCCGGCCGCCGGTATAATAGTCTATGGTATATGTTTCCCGCTCGGGTTTCGCAAGTGCGAGATTGTCCGTTGCTGTCAAGGTCGGCACTGCTTGCGGACTTAGCAGTTCATCGCTCCGCAGCAGTTGATTACCTGTCCGCTTACGTATGAAGAAAGGTCGCTTGCAAGGAAAAGCGCCACATTTGCAACATCTTCGGGAGTACCTCCGCGGCGCATCGGGATTGTCTTTTCCCATTCCTCACGAACTTTTTCAGGAAGGGCACTGGTCATGTCCGTCATGATGAAGCCAGGCGCGATGCAGTTGGCGCGTATTCCGCGCGGTCCCATTTCTTTTGCAATGGATTTCGCCAGTCCTATGAGTCCTGCCTTCGATGCGGAGTAGTTGCACTGGCCTGCGTTTCCTGACACTCCGACCACGGATGACATATTTATGATGCTTCCCTTTCTCTGCTTCGCCATTGCAGGTATGCATGCATTGGTGAAATTGAAAGCCGATTTCAGGTTTGTTGAAATCACGGTGTCCCACTGTGTTTCGTCCATTCTCATCATGAGTCCGTCTTTTGTTATTCCGGCATTGTTCACGAGAATGTCGATATGTCCGAATTCCTTTATTATCTCGGCTGTCACTTCATGCGCCTGGTTGAAGTCTGCCGCATCGGAAGCATAGCCTTTTGCCTTTGCCCTGAGAGTTTCAATCTCGGTGACGAGACTCTGTGCAGCCTCATGCTGCGATCTGTATGTAAAAGCGACATCGGCTCCCTCTGCCGCGAATTTAAGCGCGATAGCCCGTCCTATTCCTCTTGTCGCTCCAGTAATCAGGGCGACCTTTCCTGTTAGAAGTCCCATTATTTGTCTGTTTAAATTTTCGCAAAAATATCGATATGGCCATTAACCTCAAAAAATATAAGCCGACAATTGGTCAAAATTTGGTCATTGTGGCAAAAAACGGTCTTTTGTGGTCAAAAATACCATTATTTATGCTTTGCATATATGTGCGTTTGCGTCTCGGCAAATTTTACAAACATGTTTGACATTTACTCTCGACTTTTAGCTATATTTGTACGATTTATATATAATGCGTCTGCGGCACGGTATGCATCCGGACAGATTTGATGTCGTCCCTCGGCTGTTGGCTATACGTGTGCCCGTTGCCGGAAAAATGGCCGGCAGGTTTGAAGAATTATCATTAAAAACATATTTATGGCAAGTGAAATAAGAAATCCTGAGCTTTGGCAGGACGGAAGACTTAAGATAGAATGGGTAAGGCACCATATGCCGCTTCTCAATTCATTGGAAGAAGAATTCAGCCGCACAAAACCTTTCAGCGGGCTAAAGGTCGCCCTTTCGGTCCATCTTGAGGCAAAGACCGCTTATCTTTGCGAGGTTCTTGCTGCCGGCGGTGCGCAGATGTTCGTGACCGGAAGCAATCCTCTTTCAACCCAGGACGATGTTGCAGCCGCCCTTGTCGAGGCGGGACTGAATGTGTTCGCATGGTACGGAGCGACTTCCGAAGAATATGAGCGTCACATAAGGAAGGTGCTTGAAATCGGTCCGGACATCATAATAGACGACGGCGGTGATCTCGTAAACCTGATGCACACAGAGTTCAGGGAGCTTATCCCGAATGTAATCGGAGGCTGTGAGGAAACCACGACAGGAATCCTTCGTCTTGTGACCCTCAACAGGGCCGGCGAACTGAAATTCCCGATGATGCTGGTGAACAATGCAGACTGCAAGCATCTGTTCGACAACCGTTATGGCACAGGACAGTCCGTATGGGACGGAATAAACCGCACGACCAACCTTATAGTTGCCGGAAAGAGCGTCGTTGTCGCAGGTTACGGCTGGTGCGGAAAAGGTGTCGCAATGAGGGCAAAGGGTCTCGGAGCGGAAGTCATTGTCACCGAGGTGGACCCGATCAAGGCGATGGAGGCCGTGATGGACGGCTTCAAGGTCATGAAAATGGAGCAGGCCGCTTCCGTGGGAGACTTTTTCGTGACCGTGACAGGCTGTGACTCAGTGATTGTAAAGGAGCATTTCCTTGCAATGAAAGACGGCGCGATATGCTGCAATGCCGGACATTTCGACTGCGAGGTCGATGTGGCCTCTCTTGCAGAAATCGCCGTGGACATAAAGCCTGCAAGAAAGAACATTACCGGATATACACTTGAAAACGGACGTAAAATCTATGTCATAGCCGAAGGCCGCCTTGTAAATCTTGCAGCGGGTGACGGCCATCCGGCTGAGATTATGGATATGTCTTTCGCAATCCAGGCTCTCAGCGCCAAATATCTTGTGGAACACAGGGACAGTATTTCGCGCAAGCCTGGAGAAATGGTGAATGATGTGCCGCTGGAGATTGACCGCGAGGTCGCACGCCGCAAGCTGTCTTTCTGGGGTTGTGAAATCGATACCCTGACTCCGGAGCAGCATGCCTATCTGTATGGTGAATAACCATTGAAACACAAAGTATATGAACGCGAGAAAATTCGTCCTTCCCGCACTCTCGGGAATGGCACTTTCGGGCTGCAATGCACCTGAGCCGCCTAAGCCGAACATTATTCTTATAGTGGCCGACGACCTCGGATACGGTGACATTGCCTGCTATGGCCAGAAGTTGATCGAGACTCCAAATATCGACAGAATGGCAAGTCAGGGAATGTTGTTCACAAGACATTATTCCGGAACGGCTGTCTCTGCACCGTCGAGATCTTCGCTTATGACCGGAATGCACACCGGAAATACCCCGGTAAGAGACAATGTTGAATTTCATCCGGAGGGACAGCAGCCGCTTTTCGATGAGGCGGTCACTGTCGCAGAGATGCTTCATGATGCCGGCTACGCTACCGGCGCTTTCGGCAAATGGGGACTGGGTGCCGTCGATTCGGAGGGCTGTCCGAACAGTCAGGGCTTCGACGAGTTTTTCGGATATATATGCCAGAGGCAGGCTCACAGGTACTTCCCGGAGCATCTGTGGCACAATACCACCCGTGTGCAGGTAAACGATCCTGAAAATCAGCAGGTGAATTATTCCTGCGACATTATACACAAAAAGGCTTTGGAGTTTATCGAGTCCAACAAGTCGGGGCCGTTCTTCATGTTTTATCCGTGCGTGCTCCCTCATGCGGAACTTATAATGCCGGAGGGCGAGCTGATGAACAAATACCGAGGAAAATTTGAGGAGAAGCCTTTCTCCGGAACCGGAGCGGGGGCGGAATACGGCAGCCCTGATTTCAATGTGGCCGCATATTGCCCTCAGCCTGAACCTCACGCGACTTTTGCCGCAATGGTCAGCCAGCTGGATCTGTATGTCGGTGAAATCATGGCCTGTCTGGAAAAGAACGGCTTGGCAGACAATACGATAGTTATCTTTACCTCAGACAATGGCCCTCACAGGGAAGGGGGTGCGGACCCTGTATTCTTCAACGGCAGCGGCGGTTTGCGCGGCATAAAAAGAGACTTGTATGAAGGCGGGATAAGGGTTCCTTTCATCGTAAAATGGCCGGGAAAGGTTGCCGAAAACGTGAAAAGCGACTTTGTGTGTGCATTCTGGGATCTTATGCCGACTTTTGCCGAGATAGGCGGTGCGGCCCTGCCTGAGGGCATGGACGGTGTGTCGCTTGTGCCTGTGCTGACTGGTGAACCTGAGAAGCAGGAAGCACATCCTTTCCTTTATTGGGAATTTCACGATGAAAACGGCCGTCAGGCTGTGCTGAAAGACAATTGGAAGGCCGTCAGGCTGAATGTTAAAGTTCCGGAGAAGACGGTTGTCGAACTGTATGACCTTTCCGTTGACCCGTATGAACAGAATAATATTGCGGCCGAATACCCGGAGGTTCTTTCCGGAATGATTGAGATTATGGATGAATCGCACCACGACAACAGGGTGTTCAGTCTTTAAAGTTAAAATTATGAAGGCAAAGGTTTTATTTGCAGCAATTTTTTCCGCATTATTATGCACTTGCTGCCAGAGGCAGTGCCGGACATCGGGCAATCCGGTGTTTGAAGGAAAATATGCAGATCCCGAATGTGTAATCTGGGACGGGAAATACTGGATTTTCCCGACGGCATCCCTTCCATACGAACAGCAGACTTATTTGGATGCCTTTTCATCTGATGATCTCATCAACTGGACAAAACACGAAAGGATAATAGACAACAATGAGGTCAAATGGGCATGGAGGGCGATGTGGGCTCCTGCAATAATAAGGAAAGACGGCACTTACTATCTTTTTTTCGGAGCGAACGATATGCACGAAAAAGGGGAGGGAGGAATCGGTGTCGCCGTCTCGGACAGGCCGGAAGGGCCGTACCGGGATTTGCTCGGCAAGCCTCTTGTCGATGAAGTTATAAACGGTGCCCAGCCTATCGACCAGTTTGTTTTCGAGGACGGAGGGACATACTATATGTATTATGGCGGCTGGAGGCATTGCAATGTCGGTGTTCTGAAACCTGATTTTACCGGATTCGTGCCATTCGGCGACGGCTCTCTTTTCAAGGAGGTTACGCCTGAAAACTATGTCGAGGGACCGTTTATGTTCAAAAAGGACGGCAAATACTATTTCATGTGGTCTGAAGGCGGATGGACCGGCCCGGACTACTGTGTCGCATACGCCATAGCCGACAATCCTTTGGGACCATTTGAAAGAATCGGAAAAATTCTTCAGCAGGATCCTGAAATCGGCACAGGTGCAGGTCATCATTCCGTAATGCACGAGCCTGAATCGGACAAATGGTATATCGTGTATCACCGTCATCCTCTCGGAAGCACGGACGGCAATGACAGGGAAGTCTGCATAGACGAAATGTTTTTTGACGAGCAGGGCCATATCAAGCCTGTCGTAATGACTTTTGAGGGTGTCAGTGCCAACAAAATAGGCAAATGACCGTACTGAAGCCAATGCCGCCAATTCCGGAAGCATAGCAGGGTATCTCTCGTCGCTTAGCAGCGGATACTGCCACTGCAATCGACCGTATTTTTTATTTTCAGGAGTCTGACGAGTGCGATTTCGTAGTTCAGCGGAATGAGCATATTGAGGAGTTGTTACAGATTACGTGGGATATGTCGGATGATAATGCAAGAGAGCGGGAAATCAACGGCTTGTTGGGAGCCTTGAAAGTAACTGGATGCGACAACCTGACAATAATAACGATTGACGGGGAGAGCTTTTTCGAGAGAAACGGTAAGACGATCCATGTTGTACCGGCTTGGAAATGGGCGCTCGGAAGACATTGACAGCAACACCGGAATAAAAGCACCTTTTCGAAAGTGGTATTTTATGTGAAATTCACTTTTCCAAAGGTGTTTTGTTATATTTGCAGAATCAGTACTGTTATGAAAAATAAAGTGAAACTGAGTGAAAAGGAGATTCTGATGGGGTTTGTCGTATCTTGCATTGAAGATGTGGCAGACAGTATCGGTGCCGATTATCTGGAAGTGTACCGAAGAATGGATGCCGTGCAGATGATTGACGGATACATAATTCCCAATTATGAAGTACTGCATACGGATAGCCGCAGGAATCTGACAGAAGGATTGATTGATACACTTAAAAGATGGGAGGGGAGCAAATGATTTTATATCATGGAGGATGTGAGGTTGTTGTATGTCCGGATGCCAAGTCCGGCCGGAAGAATCTTGATTTCGGCCAGGGGTTTTATGTGACCGAGTTACGGGAACAGGCAGAGGGCTTTGCACGAAGGAAGGCCCGTGACCGTAAATCCAAGCCGGTTATCAGTGTTTTTGAGTTTGATTACGAGAAAGTTGCCGATTCATATCGTTGTTTGAAATTCGATGCATATGATGAAGACTGGCTTGATTTCATCGTGGATAGCAGAAGGGGGCTCCGAAGGTGGGAACAATACGATATGATTGAGGGCGGTGTGGCGAATGATAGGGTTATTGATACGATTGAACTGTATAATATTGGTATTCTGGATAAGACGACTGCATTGGGACGGCTTTCAGAGCATAGGCCCAATCATCAGATTTGCATATTGAACCAGAAACTTCTGGATGAATGTATGAAATTTAAAGAAGCGATAGAATTATGAGTGATGAGCAGAAAAAAACTGTCCGTAGCATAATCCGCTGGCAAAGAATTGGCTGCATTGTCGTTAAGATTTCGGAGAGCCTGAATGTTTCCTTGAAAGAGGCACTGGATCTTTTCTATAAAAGCGAGACTTGCCGCCGGTTTCATGACGAGGACACCGGTCTGTATCTTCAAGGCGACTTGTATGTCCTGGATGATTTTCTTGCAGAAATCTCAGCATAGGCAGTATTGGTCAGTTTGATATCCGGAGTCGGTTTGAAAACTCAAAACACGTGTAAATTTATTAAACCGGAAATCAGCTTGCGGCTCTATGTTTCACGCGTCGTACGTTCATCGGTAATTTCTATAAATCAAAATGTTATAGTATATTTGCAAGTAAGAAGAAATGAATGTGGCAAAGATTATGGTAAAGGACACGAATGCTACGATTATATCGGTCAATGCGAGCAGACTATAATGCAGTGATAGGCAACTGGTTGCGCAACCGGAATACGATCGAATATCTCGGAATCTGGGAGAGCCTGTATAATCCTCCTTTCAAACCCCTCGAATTCGAGGGGTTTGAAAGGAGGCCGGCTTGAACGCCTTTACCTTGTCGCCGCAAAAGTGGATCAACACGACGAATGCAATCGGTATCGTTTCCAAATCAGGACGTTACGGCGGGACCTATGCTCACAAGGATATAGCATTCAAATTCGCGAGTTGGATTTCCGTAGAGTTCGAGTTGTATATCGTAAAGGAGTTCCAACGGTTAAAGGAAGAGGAGCAAAAGCAACTTGGCTGGAGTGCCAAACGCGAACTATCCAAAATCAATTACCGTATCCATACTGATGCAATCAAAAGGCAATATCCGTGACTATGCTACCATCAACGAGCTGATCTGTCTGTCCAACATGGAGAACCTCAATGCAGTATTCATCGGCCAGAAGATGCCGCAGGGCGAACGGCTCGTGAAACTCAATCGAATCGCCATTCAGCAGATGCAGATATTGGCGAGCAATGAAGAAAGAAAATTACTGAAATAGCCGATGGACATTCGCAAGATCAATAGCTATGTGATTCTGCTGACAATAGTCGTTGTCGTCGGATTGCTTGTCTCTATGGCTGCCTGGTTTGTGATATTGGCGAAAGGTGTAGATACCGGGACCGCAAATCTTGTCTTTTTAGTTATGTTGGGGATTTGCGCAATAGTCTATTTTACCATTATGGCGACATTCTCCAGCATTGCGGATTTCTTCACCGATAAGATTCTTCCTAAAGTAACATGTGTTAAACTGTTGAAAATTTAAAAATATAAGCAATTTTTTCGACTTTTCCGAAATTGCGGATACGACAGACAAAACAAAAAACCTCAAATGATTTACCGACAATCATTTGAGGTTTTCCAAAAGTCCCCCCAACCGTGCCGTATTGGAACCTATTTTAAGAGACCTTGACCGACTGTGGGAAATGCGCCATTGGATTCCTGACCCAGGCGAATCGATTCTACGTTAATCAAAGAGAGATAATTGATGATAAGTACTATCGTTAAAACGTTGTGTACTCAAATTTATACCCTTTTCTCTACACAATTGTACCAAATCCAATCGCATTAATAAACCTTTAGTCACCACCCGTTTTGCATCTTTAAATACTAATGACTGTATTAATGATGATATCTCATTGCCATTAAGAACATCAAAGATACATGTCGCTTCCTCAAAACTATCAAAATCAAGTTGATAACATGTGTCATCGATCATGATAGGTTTACCATTATAATTTGATACTAAAATAAATTTAATGGTCTTATACAACGACGAAATAACAATTTTATATGGCTTGAATGAATAGTCTCCAATTCCGAAAATACTAAACTTATCTTTACCTGCATAGATACTGCTTTTTCTACGTGTAAAAGCACTTTCATATTTGGTTAAATACGAAAATGCAAGTGGATGGGTGTATTTCAAACTGGAGGTATTATCCCCAACGTGTCGCTGGGGCACAATTATAAATTTTCGAAAGATATTGTCTTGATACTTATTTATGTCGGAACTTTTAAGTAACGGGTATATAAGGTCATCTTCTATATTAACGACTTCACCAAACCTATTTGTATATTTTCCATCTTTCAATGAGAGTTCTAAAACGGAAGCACAGTCGTGCTTTATACCAGAGCGCCACATATAGGTAGATTGGTTGTCGTACTTTGAGACATTGATATATTGTTTTGTATCTGAAACGAAAGAATCATTTACCCACCCATATTCTCGAATATACGATTCTGAATAAAAATCAAAAACGCTGCAAATCAATGACGGTGAGCAATTAAATTGCGCTAAAAAACATGAGGCATCAACCGAAACATTAAACTCCGACGAAGCATCTATTAATCTTTGCTCAAGATTGCCGATATGTAAATTCTCTGTGTATTGCTTCATTAAAATATTGCGAATCACAGAGTTTTTAAGAAGAAAAGAAATACCTCCATTATTTAATTGAGATAATTTCAATAATTCTAAAGTTATATACTCGCTTATATCAAAATTACTTTTTCCTGTAATGGCATCAATACCTTTCAGACCATAAAGATTTCTTTTTGAAGGAACGTTAAGAGAGTTGTTCATTCCTTGACGACTGTTGGTTACCCAAGGAGGATTACCAATCACTGCAACATTCCATCTTCTTTGTTTGCTTTTATTTACTATGGATGTAAAATCGAATTCAAAAAAATCAGCATTATAGATATAAATATCTGGGTAGCTCTTTAACGGAGAGTTTAATGCATTCAATAATAATTGAAATTTTAAGTCCGTTACATATTGCCGATTAATCTCTATTGCATGAATCTCCTTAAGTTTTTGAAACTTTCTTAATGCTGAAAATACAAATGTGCCTAGTCCACATGTAGGCTCTATCACTATATCAGGATGCCCATATTTTGACAAGTGAACGTCACATACTTTTTCCGCTAACTGCGTTGGTGTTTGCCAATCGCCATAAGAAACTCTGTCTTCACAGACATTATTAGCATTATACTCATGTGAAGATATAAACGCATATTTCTCTTGGTCTGAGGAAAAAAAATCTACAATTCCACTTAGCTGTTTAATAATGGAATTCGATTCATGGTAATTTGTGTTACGAATTTGGTTAATTAATTCGTTCATTGGGCATATTTGATAATCTGTTTAATACCGTCAATATGTTCATTCAAAGATACAATGCGACCATATTGAAGTCTCCATTGGAGTGCATTTGAGATGGTTAGATAGCCAATTTGCGGTGGATTATTCAGAATTTCACCCGCCATTTTATATAAGTCGACCTCGTCGCTTGGTATATTATGGTCTATCAAGAATGCGAAGATGTCATCCTGATTTCCTTGATTAGAGATTATATTATGTATGCCTGTTGTTGTCTGAAAATCAGCCGTTCGACTTTTATCAATAAAACTGCATGAAACGAAATCTAGCATCCCCATCTTTTTCTCATGGTCATCATATTTCTTATAAACAAAAACAAGCAAGTTATAACCTAATCCCAAAATTTTCTGTTTGCTATCTTTAAATGGGCAACTTGATTGCGGCTGTTTAATCGATGTGACTTTTATATCAGTATTAACAGAAGGTAGATCTAATCCATTTGCGGAATTCCCAATAGTTAAGTCATAGCGTTCCATAAGATACTGCTGGAAAAGATGTTCGACAAATGTACCAACAGCTTTCCCATCAGTAACTCCGTATAACTCAACTTTATATACGCCTGAATTATTTGCGCAGAATTGTTTGGCTTCGACTAATAGAGCCTCAATTGTTAGTTCTTTCTTCATAAAACAAAGTTAGCTAATATATTTGATATGCACAAACATAGAACCAATTCTTACAACAAAGTGCATGAGCTTATCTATGAACAGACCAATTAGTTAAGGGGGATAGAAAAAGAAAACGGGAACCCTCGTTGTGAGAGTCCCCGATTCTGTACCCGGAGCCGGGGTCGAACCGGCACATCCTTTCGGACATTGGTGTTTGAGACCAACGCGTCTACCGATTCCGCCATCCGGGCCTGACCGTCTGCCTGTCCGTAAAATGGCAGGCAGAGAATGAAGCGGTAGAACTTCATTCAGAATTGCAAAGATATTCCAATTTGTCCGAATTGCAAACTTTTTTCTTGCAAAGGTTTGAAAACGGCTATGAAATTTTCGCAAATTCTTTTAAAAGTTATCCGGACAGTTGCTTGTCCTGAAGTATTTCTGTTTTCCGGCGATTTGCGCGAATAATTCAGCACATTGTCGACATTCAGATTCTCCGTTTCCTCCTGAAGTTCCGGAACGTCGGTTCCTTCAAATTCAAAATGGCAATCCCTTATTGTCACATTCTCCGGCCTTGCCGTCCTCCGCCGCTCCAATTTCCGTGATGTCATAGATTTTCTGCCCGGCACAGCCGGTCGCGCATATTGCCGTTGCAATGGCAAAGATTACAGTGGATCTGAATTTCATGTTATACATATTGTGATATGCCGGTATTGCCAGTTTCCGATGAGGTGACTTTGGGACCACACTCATGCAGCAAAGATAATGAGAATAATTCCGGAAATTTATATACCTTTGCAGCCGCATATCTTCAGGGCAGGGTGAGAATCCCGATCGGCGGTAAAGTCCGCGAGCCGAAAGGCATGAGCCGTTGCGATTACGGCACCGACAGTGTTCCCGGCAGAATGCGCACCGGATTCCCGTCAGGCAATGACGGCTACAGTATGGATTTCCGGTGTTGCAGAAAGCCTGGTAAGTCTGGATGGAAGAAGAAATGGATCTGCAGTCCGTAATCTCCGGCCTGCGGTCATGGAGCTTTCGCATAGCCTTGAATTGTATGCCATGAGTAACAGTTTAAGGTTTTTCAAATGAAGACACACTTCTTTCTTATGGGCATCGCAATTCTTTCGGCGGCACTCACGGTGCCTGTTGCCGATGTCCTGGCGTTTGAACACAGCGCGCCGAATCTTGCCGACACGCTTTCCATTCAGGAAGTAACTGTAACTGCTGCATTCGGCAATGCGAAGAAAAGCCCTCTCCGTCTGACGGAAATCGACAGTGAAAAGTTGAAATCCAGGGCGGCAGCCAGAACCTATCCGGAACTGCTCAAAGGGATTCCCGGCCTGTATGCGACATCTGAATCCGGCAGCTACGGCGATGCAAAGCTGAATATAAGGGGATTCAGCCAGGAGAATATTTCAGTTATGCTCAACGGAATACCGATCAGCGGACTCGTGTCGGGAAATATGTACTGGAACAACTGGATGGGCCTTGCCGATGCCACTTACGCAATCCAGCTCCAGAAAGGCATAGGCTCCTCGATGCTTACGGACGGCTCGGTCGGCGGAACGGTAAACATCATTACCGATGCCTCGCCGGAACAGCCTGGAGGCGAGGCCGGAATCTGTGCAGCCGGTTACGGTACTGTAAAAAGTTATGTCAAAATCAGCAGCGGGAGGCTTCCGGCAGGCTGGGCCTTTAATCTTATGGCTTCATACGCAGGCGGCAGGGGGTATGCCGATGCCACGGATGTCAGCGCGTTTTCATATATGCTGAATGTCAGCAAGCGTTTCGGCCTGGATCATACGCTGTTGTTCACGGCACTCGGTTCGCCGGAAAATCATGGACAGAGGTCTGCACGCCTGAGTCAGGAGGAAGTCCGTGAGCACGGCCCGGCATACAACAAGAACTGGGGCTGGCGCGGCGGAAAGGAATTCAATCTGAACAGGAACAACTATTTCAAGCCGTACTTCACCCTGCAGCATATATGGAACGGGGACCGCATATCCATGAAAAATTCGGTATATTTCGCCTTTGCAAGCGGAGGCGGACGCTGGTCCGAGACCAAGGGTATGCCGTTGTCCTCATATATTACAGATTCACAGATCGACTGGGAAAGGATTGTCGGGGAAAATTCATTTACATCTGACATTCAGGGACTGCCGTCGCGTCCTGAGGGCATCGAGGCTAAGAATATTCTGAGTGAATATATGGCCGGGCATACGCAGGCAGGGGCAATTGCTTCTGCCGAATATCGGCTTACCGGCAGGTGGACAGCAGGGGCAGGCCTGCATTATACGTTCTACTCGACGTGGGAACGTGAGCGGATAACGGACCTGCTCGGTGCCGACTGGTGGTATGAAGACTATACGGCCAAATCGCTTGCAGGCCTTGCCGGGCGTGATCCGATAAAGAGAGCCGGAGATTATGTGCGCACCGACAACGGTAAGATTACAGACCATGGGACGGCCTTCATTAGCGCAACCTATGCTGCTGAACGGGTCAATGCCAATGTCGGCGTATCGCTGTTCGGCAGCGCAAACCGCAGATGGGACCGCTATAATTATACGGGGAATGACATTTACAGCGACACGGCATGGGGACTGGGTGCAAGTGTCAAGGCCGGAGTGCTGTACAGGCCGTCGCGTGGACACAGTCTGTATCTTAATGGAGGCTGGTACAGCCGTCTGCCGTATGCAGGCGTTTATTTCTCTTCGGGGAACAATGAGATTACGAAAGGGGTGCGCAATGAGAGGAATATTCTCGGTGAGGCCGGCTGGAGGTATGTATGGGGCAGGGGAGGCCTTGAACTGACGGCATACGCCGCATATTGGAAGAACAAGTCGCTGATGTCGGACAAGTACAGGCAGACTGATGCCTATGACACGAAATATATGGTGACAGGTCTGGATGCCTTGCATTGCGGGGTTGAGGCCGAAGTATTTCACCGCTTTGCGCAGTGGCTGAAACTGAGTGCCTTTGCTTCCGTCGGTGACTGGAAATGGAGAAACGATGTAGAGGCGATAATATATGACGACTATACAATGCAGGAAATCGGACGTATGAATGTCTATTGCAACGGACTTCCTGTGGGCGATGCGCCCCAGACCCAGATCGGCGCAACGATGGAGGCCGATATGCCGGCCGGATTCCGTATATCTGTGGACTGGCAGTTCAATAACAGGATGTATGCCGACTTTGACCCGGTGGGCAGGACAGATCCTTCGGACCGTGCGCCGTCATACAGAATCCCGTCGTATCATCTGCTCGGCACGACCATTTCATGGTCAAGCCGTGCTGCCTTTAAGGCTTCCGGAGCAGTGACCCTGTTTGTCACAGGCTCGAATCTGCTCGATACGGTCTTTATCGAGCGCGGCAAGGACGGGGCGGGTCATGGCATTGACACTTTCCGCGGCTTCTGGGGTTTCGGACGCACCTTCTCTTTCGGCCTCAGGTTTTCGCTGTGATTCGGCTCTCGCTGTGAGAGGATTGCAAAACAAATTATGATTACTGAAATTCAAACAGTTTCTTAACCTTTCGGGAAAATGTCCTGGGATGTCATAACGTTCCCTTTTGGGCCGTTCGGTTTTGCATCCGGAAATCATCCTCTCTGCTGTTGCCGTGCATGAATTTCATAAAATTGCAATGCTAACAAAAAACATTTATGGCAACAGTAAAAGTAAAGTGGCGTCCTTCGGCAGTCGAAGGCAAAGCCGGGACAATCTACTATCAGATTATCCATGACCGCATTGTCCGCCAACTGAAGACGGACTGTAAAGTATTTGCGGAAGAGTGGGGGAACGGGCATATCCTGGACGGCAGAGGCATATCCGGGCCGAGGGCAGGAATCCTTGCATCTGTCTGTGAGAAGGTAAACGGAGATGTAGGGAGGATAAATGCAATCATCGGGAAATTCTCTGACGGGAAACGGTTGTACAAAGCGGATGACATTGTCTCCGCTTTTGCACATTCCGCACAGGGGCCGGAGTTCTTCGGCTACATGAAGGAGGTAATTGCCGGACTGGAACTCATGGACAAACACTGCACGGCCGAAAACTACATTACGGCGCTGAACAGTTTCTCTCAATTTCGTAATGGCTGCGGATTGCCGTTTTGCGAAATGGATTCAGACCTTATGATGCGGTATGAGGCCTACTTTTCCCGGCGCGGCGTGAAAAGAAACACCGTGTCCTTTTATATGCGTATTCTGAGGGCTGTATATAACCGGGCCGTCGGGCAGGGACTGACAGAACAGCGCGACCCGTTCCGGAGCGTATATACCGGCATTGACAAAACCGTCAAGCGGGCAATATCATTTGCGGCGGTCAGACGCATCAAGAAACTTGACCTGTCATTGCATCCGGCGCTGGACTTTGCCAGGGATATGTTCCTTTTCTCGTTCTATACCAGAGGAATGTCATTCATAGACATGGCATATCTGAGAAGAAGCAATCTGAAGAACGGCATCCTGTCCTACTGCCGCCGCAAGACCGGACAACAGCTGTACATCCGCTGGGAAAGGTGTATGCAGGAGATTGTGTCGAAGTACGAGAAGGCCGACTTATACCGTAGTCCGGCGGCTACCGGTCCGTATCTGCTGCCGATACTCAGGCCTCCATTTGACAGTCACAGGAGCCGGTACAAAAATGCAATGCAGCAAATCAACAAGTCGCTGAAAACAGTAGCGTTGGCAGCCGGTCTGGATGTACCTCTGACAATGTATGTGGCCCGCCACAGCTGGGCTAGCATTGCCAGGTCGAAGAATATACCGGTTTCGGTGATTTCTGAAGGCATGGGGCATGATTCGGAGATGACAACCCGGATCTACCTCGCATCCCTCGACACCTCCGTCATAGACAGGGCAAACAAGCTGATTCTAAGGGATCTGTAATGAATGCCTCTCTTTAATGTGTTGCCAATCTCCTGATGCCGTTGTAATTGGCCTGTCAGGAGACCTCTGCCCGTGCCGGAGGCTGCGTGTCCGGTCCGGGAAAATAGTACGATTAAGAGGGTGGAGGGCAATTATTTGTCATTCAATATTTTATGTACTGACGGGTGCCGGAATTCCGGCACCCGTCATGGTGTAAGTTGTTGTAGGATATTGAATTATCCTTCACCCGTAAATTTGGAAAAAATTGCAGGAAATTTTTGAATAGTAAATGTCTGTGTTGTATCTTTGTAAACGGCAGATTGAGGGGTAGAGGGAAGTTATTGTAAGATATCGAATTACCCTCCACCCGACAGCATAAACGAATGAAACAGATAAATATATATTCCGGCGAAAATGTAATCAGCCGTGTCGTTTTCGGCTCCTGCGGTTCAGGAACTTCAGAGGAGTCCGACTGTTCCGGAAGTTCCTGTGATTCCGGAATCCCGTGCGGTTCGGCCTGTGCAGGTGCTGCCGGTGCGGTCCAGGATGATTGTGCAGAGGTCTGCCGCTGCCTGCCGTCCGGCTGCCGTGTCTTTGCCGTTATCGACCGCAAGGCCCTCGCCGCATCGGCATTTGTGGCATCCTTGGCCGGAACTTTAACGGAGAAAGGGGCGGAAATCCGCCTGATCGATGCTTCCGAGGAGGCCAAGACAATGGACACGGTGCTCGGCCTATGCGGGTGGCTGATTGAGTGTGGTGCCGACAGGAATGCCTTTTTGCTTGCCGTCGGAGGCGGAATAACGACAGACATGTCCGGTTTTGCCGCTTCGATATACAAACGCGGAATCCGTTTCGCCTACGTTCCGACGACACTTCTTTCCCAGGTTGATGCGGCTGTCGGAGGTAAGACGGGAGTGAATTTTGACCGGTACAAGAATATGCTCGGCGTGATACGTCAGCCGGAGTTTACATACGTCGCATCTGAGGTGCTGGCATCTTTGCCGGCAAGGGACTTTCTTTCAGGTGCTTCCGAGATGCTTAAATCCTTTGTCATCGAAGACGGAGGCAATTACGCAAAAGCCGTGGCCCTGCTGACAAAATGGTACAGCCGTGCCGTGACCGGCACAGACAAACCGGTCCTTACAGATCCTCAGACCATTAAGGACAGGAGGACGGTATCTCCGGATGTAATGCCGGCACAGATGCCGGAACGGAAGCAACTGCAGGAACTGGTTGAGGCTGCGGTTAAGGTAAAGGCCGGAATCGTATCGCGTGACCAGTTCGAGGGCGGAGAACGCCGCAAGCTGAATCTCGGCCACACATTCGCCCATGCGGTCGAGACTCTGGCACGCAGGAAAGAGGTGGATATAACACACGGTGAGGCAGTATCGATGGGAATGGTGCTGGCGGCCCGTCTCGGCGCAAGACTTGGAATCTCAGAGTCTGGACTTGATGTCATAATACTGAATGACCTCAAGGCGTGCGGTCTGCCTGTCGATTGCCCGTTCCCGATTGAGGAGATGTCCGCAGTGATGCAGAAAGACAAAAAGGCGGAGGGTGGGAAAATACATTTCATCATCCCACGTGCCATAGGCGATGTGGTAATGGAGGACTTGACGGTGGACGAAGCCTGCCGCCTGCTGGCATAACTGCCGTTTCCATTGCCAAAGTTAAATTTCCTAAAAAAGAAGCAGCGGCTCCTGATTGTCAAAATGCTGACGATTTCTTTATTGTACAGTGATTCCGGTAGCGTGGAATACGGGAAAAATTACCGTTATAACAATAAAATCAGGGCTAAAAGATTGTATAACAGACAAATGATATAGTTAAACATACGTTGGACCGATAAGATTATGATTTGCACGACAATACAAAACAAGAATCTGCAGCAGGTGCTGGAGGCCCTGGAATTTTGCGAAATGGCGGAAATCCGTCTTGACAGATGCCCGATGTCCATGTCGGACATAGCAGAATGTTTCGCTTCCGATGTTCCCCTTGTCGCCACCTGCCGTATCGCAGAGGTCATGGCAAATGAACCGTCTCTGCAGGACGAAAGACTTACTGCGCAGAGCCGTGAAATCAAGGCCATGCAGATTGCGGAAAAGCGTCTGTGCCGGGCAATCGAGTCCGGTGCGAGATATGTGGACGTGGAGATTGAGGCACCGAAGCAGATGTCGAAGCGTGTGCGCAGCGTGGCACATGAGAATGGAACGGTATTCATACGGTCGTATCATGACTTTGAGGGTACGGGTACATTCGAAGACCTGAAAACCGTTGTGGAAAAGTGCCGCTATCACGGTGCGGATATAGTGAAGGTCGTGACAACGGCTGTGACTGAGGAAGACGCTGAGCGCGTAATGTCGCTTTATGACTGGTGCCGCGACAACCGGCTTATGGTGAACGGAAAGACTGAAAGCTTTGGAGCAGAGAAACTTGTCGCTTTTTGTATGGGTGATGCAGGGCGCGGTTCACGCCTGGATTGCCTCAGGCATGGGGCACCGTATACGTATGCCGCATTTGATTCGGACGATGTGGCCGCTCCGGGACAGTGGCCAGCCTCTGAGATGGCAAAGGCCGTATATGGAGATTTCCGGTTCATCGGTACTGCGGCTTCTGCGGAGGAATCGGGAATAAGTATGCCGGCCTCAAAGAGTTTTGCGCAGCGTGCGATTATTGCCGCCGCCCTTGCTGACGGAGTGTCGCATCTGAGGGGATATACCCCATGCTCGGACAGCGAAGCCGCAATCGGCGTCGCAAGGGCACTTGGGGCGGAAGTGACGGTAACAGAAGGTGAAAATGGGACATCTGTGCTTGAAATAAAAGGTGTGGCGGCGGCTCCGGGGTCTGTCTGCATCGACAGTCTGAATGTCTGCGAGTCCGGTCTGCTTACACGCATGATGATACCGCTGACAGCCCAGATTGCCGCTTCGGATGTCACTGTAACAGGGGAGAAAACCCTGTTGAACCGTCCGATGAAAGGGGCGCGCGAGATGCTTGCCAGCTTCGGTGTACGCCTCGATGCAGTCGGAGGCGGTAATGGAGCTGCCGATACCGGTGCGGAAAGTGGTTCCGATTGTGTAGGAGCCGGGCCTGATGAATGCAAAGTGCCGCTGAAAGTCTGCGGGATGTTGGCCGGAGGCAGGGCTGAAATATCCGGAAAATACGGTTCCCAGCTCATATCGGGCCTACTTATGGCACTTCCCCTGGGCGAGAAGAATTCCACTGTCGCAGTAACCGATCCCAAGAGCATACCTTATATGTTCATAACCCTCGATGTCCTGAAACGTTTCGGAATCAAAATCCAGAACGAAATGTCCGGGGGACGCGACTTCTTTGAATCTGACGGAGACTGGTCACTGTGCACTGAAATGACCTTCAAGGTAAAAGCCGGTCAGAGATACAAGGCTGCGGACTTCGGTCTTGAAGGCGACTGGAGTGCCGCTGCAAATTTCCTTGTGGCCGGAGCGGTGTTCGGCAAGGCCGAAATACTCGGTCTCGACACGACATCCCTGCAGGCAGACCTTTCCATTATGGATATACTCATGGATGCCGGCGCGAGTCTTTCGCAGACTGACGGAGACAATGGCCCGGTAACTGTCCAGCGCGCACCTCTGTCAGCATTTAATGTCGATGCCTCGAACTGTCCGGACCTGTTCCCGATAGTGTCGGTGCTTGCCGCTTTCTGTCAGGGGACAAGCCGTATCGGAGGAGTCGACCGTCTTGTGCACAAGGAGAGCGACAGGGGCCGGGCAATCGTGGATATGCTGATTGCCATGGGAGTGCCGGTGTGCATTGAAGGAAATGAACTTTGTGTTGAAGGCCAGTCACTCGCCCAGCGTCTTTTGTGCGGCAATCTGCTCCGCGGAGGCAATTATACCTCCTTGCATGACCACCGTATGGTTATGGCCCTGAAAGTGGCCGCTCTCGGTGCGGACAGCCCGATAACGATCGACGATGAAGCGTGCGTGGCCAAATCATTTCCGGAATTTCCGGAGAAATTTGCCGTAATGTCAGAAACTGTTTAACTTTTTCAAAAATTCTTTCCGGTGTTTGTTCATGAATTTCGGGAAAATACATTTGACAACTTTTTAAGGACGAATTGACATAAGCAATTATGAACAGTTTTGGAAGAAATTTCAGGGTTTCGATTTTCGGAGAATCGCACGGTACCGCAATAGGAGCTGTGCTTGACGGTGTTCCTGCCGGCATTTCCTTGTCAGCGGAAGATTTTATGGCAGACATAGACAGGAGGCGCAGCGGTGCACGCGGCACTACGCCGCGACGTGAGTCCGATGTGCCGGAAATCCTCAGCGGCATCTTCAACGGCCATACGACCGGAGCACCGCTGGCTGTCGTTTTCAGGAATGAAAATACACATTCTTCCGACTATGACCTTTTCCGGTCGGTTCCGCGCCCCGGTCATGCCGATTATGTGGCCTCCGTAAAATGGAACGGCAGCAATGATCCGCGTGGCGGTGGACATTTTTCCGGCAGGCTGACCTTGCCGATAGTCGCAGCCGGTGTAGTCGCAAAAAAGATATTGGAATATAAATGCGGCCGTACAGGAAAAGCCTGTGCCGCAGTGCCTGTCATAACGGCATCGCTTGTCGAAGCCGGAGAAATCAGCTGCCGGCCGGCTTGCACACTGTGTCCGGATGCCCTGTCGATGACCTCACCGGGACAGCCGGAGAGAATGACAGAGATAGAATCACTGCCTCGGCAGGTGCAGGATGCGATAGAGCAGGTAATCAAAGACGGAGACAGTCTCGGGGGCATTGTCGAATGTACGGTGACCGGTCTCCCTGTCGGATTGGGTGAGCCTTTCTTCGACTCGGTTGAATCGCTTCTGTCCCATGCCGTCTTTGCAATACCCGGTGTACGCGGCATCGAATTCGGCGACGGCTTCGGTGCGGCACGGATGAAAGGCTCTGAACACAATGATCCTGTCGGACTGGACGGCCTGCCTGAGAAAAACGGTGCAGGCGGCATCAACGGCGGTCTTACGAACGGTGCGCCCCTTGTGTTCCGCACAGCCTTCAAACCTACATCGAGCATCCGCAAGCCTCAGCATACCGCCGACCTGTCCAAGGGCGTGACAACCTGTTTGTCCGTCCCGGGCCGTCACGATGCCTGCTTCGCCCTCCGTACTCCGGCTGTAGTAGAGGCCATGACAGCCATTGTTCTTGCGGATTTGATGTAATGTTGCACTGAAAAAGAAATATAAAAAGAAAATGGAAAAATCGTTTTTGGCATCCTTGCTCGGTGCCGCCGTTTTTGTGGCATGCGGACAGACCGGGCAGAAAATTTCCGGTCCTGTCTATCTTGACGAAAACAGCCCGGTTGAGGCACGCGTCGAGGACGCTCTGTCGCGCATGACCCTCGAAGAAAAAGTCCGGGTTCTTCATGCCCAGTCGAAATTCTCGTCTGCCGGAGTGCCGCGTCTCGGCATTCCTGAACTGTGGTGCACCGACGGACCGCACGGAATACGTCCCGAGGTGCTTTGGGACGAATGGCGGCAGGCCGGATGGACCAATGATTCATGTATCGCATTTCCGGCACTGACCTGTCTCGCCGCTACATGGAATGAGGAAATATCTGCCATGTATGGAAAATCGATAGGCGAAGAGGCACGCTACCGTGAGAAGGATGTCCTGCTCGGACCGGGAGTGAACATATACCGCACCCCTCTGAACGGACGTAATTTTGAATATATGGGCGAAGATCCGTTCCTTGCCTCCAGAATGGTCGTTCCATATGTGCAGGAGGTCCAGAAAAACGGTGTGGCCGTATGTGTCAAGCATTTTGCCCTGAACAACCAGGAATCGCGCAGGCATGAATATGATGCCGTTGTGGATGACAGGGCACTGCATGAAATATATCTGCCTGCATTCAAGGCTGCTGTGCAGGAGGGAGGCGCATGGTCTGTGATGGGTGCGTACAACCTTTACAAAGGCCAGCACCTCTGCCATAACGAATATATACTGAATGACATACTGAAAAAGGACTGGGGCTTCGACGGGGCCGTGATTTCGGACTGGGGAGGCGCCCATGATACCGATGAGGCCATTTCCAACGGTCTTGACATTGAGTTCGGCACATGGACTAACGGACTGAGCGGTGCCGCTTCAAACACTTATGACACATACTTCCTTGCAGATCCTTATCTTGCGAAGCTCCGCAGCGGCGAGGCCTCTGTAGAGGTGCTTGACAACAAGGTGCGCAGAGTGCTGAGGCTTATTTTCAGGACTGCCATGAATACGCGCAAGCCTTTCGGCTCACTCTGCTCACCGGAGCATTATGCAGCGGCACGGGCCATTGCCGGTGAAGGCATCGTCCTTCTGAAGAACGAAGGCAGGGTACTTCCTGTCGACCTGTCGTCTGTCCGCAGGATTGCAGTGATAGGCGAGAATGCAGTCAAGATGATGACTGTAGGCGGCGGTTCCTCGTCTTTGAAGGTACAGCACGAGTGTACGCCGCTTGAAGGCATAATGGAGGCAGCCTCCGGTATGGCCGAAGTCCTGTATGAGAGAGGTTATGTAGGTGATATTACGGGCAGGTATGACGGTGTCGTGACGGGGCAGGATCTTTCCGAAAGCCGTTCGGAGCAGCAGCTTATAGACGATGCCGTGGCTCTTGCCGCTTCATCCGATGCCGTAATCTTCATCGGCGGCCTCAACAAGGCGAATCATCAGGATTGCGAGGACACGGACCGCTATGGTCTGGAACTGCCTTATGCCCAGGACAAGGTTATTTCTGCGCTTGCAGAGGCAAATCCAAATCTTGCAGTCGTGATTATTTCCGGAAATGCCGTCGCCATGCCTTGGGTCGGGAGCGTGAATGCTGTAGTCGAAGCGTGGTACGGAGGCTCCGAGGCCGGCCATGCCTTGGCGGATGTCATCTTCGGCAAGGTCAATCCGTCCGGAAAACTGCCTTTTACCTTCCCTGCAAGGCTGGAGGACAACGGTGCCCACGCTTTGGGAGCATATAATCCCGAATCTGTGAAAGCGGAATATAAGGAAGGAATATATGTCGGCTACCGCTGGGCGGACAAGATGCAGACAGAGCCGCTGTTTGCCTTCGGACACGGGCTCAGCTATACCGAATTTGCATATTCGGAGGCCTCATCTCCGCGCAAAACGGTGCGCAGCGGTGCAGATGTTACAGTCTCTGTCGATGTCACCAACTCAGGAAATGTTGCCGGCAAGGAAGTCGTCCAGCTTTATATAGGCGATGACGAATCATCCGTTGACCGTCCTGTAAAAGAGCTCAAAGGTTTCTGCAAAGTTGCACTGGAGCCTGGCGAGACGAAGACCGTGACCTTTGTCATAACTCCGGATATGCTCGAATACTATGACGCCTCTGCCGGAAAGTGGGTGCTTGAACCCGGAGTGTTCACTGCATACATAGGCTCATCTTCACGTGACATCAGAACTTCCGTGAAATTTGAAGTGAAATAGTTTCGGTGCTGTGGAGGCTAATCGTTTGTCTTACTGTGATTTATGCAATGACGGGTGCCCGAATTTCGGCACCCGTCATTGCATAGTATGCTGAATGTCAGAATGTTGTCCTCCACCATTTACAGGCCGAAGGCCTCCTTTATCATATCCACGGAATCAAGAAGCTCCCAGCCGAAGAACTGCACATATTCGGTGGTCTTCTTTCCGTTGCGGATCACCGTAACGGATTCCTTGTACGGCTTGCGTCCGACATGGCCGTATGCAGCAGTCGGCTCATATATAGGCTTCTTGAGTCCGAACTTCTCGATGATTTTTGCAGGCCGCAGGTCGAACAGTCTGTTTATCTGCCCGGCTATGTAGGCATCGCTGAACTGTCTGGCCTCTCCAGCCGGGACATTTCCGTGCTCTATGCCCTTGGTGTCAAGTGCCGCAGTTCCGTATGTGTTCACGAATATGCTCACAGGCCTTGCCACGCCGATTGCGTATGACACCTGTACAAGCATCTCGCTTGCCACTCCTGCAGCCACCATGTTCTTGGCAATGTATCTTGCTGCGTATGCTGCCGACCTGTCCACCTTTGACGGGTCTTTGCCGGAGAATGCTCCGCCGCCGTGTGCGCCCTTTCCGCCGTATGTGTCCACGATAATCTTGCGTCCGGTAAGTCCGGTGTCGCCGTGAGGGCCTCCGATTACGAATTTGCCGGTAGGGTTCACGTGCAGGATATAATCGTCCGTGAACAGGGCTGCAGTCTGCTCAGGCAGCGATTCGATGAGCACAGGCAGAAGAATCTCCGACACATCTTTGCGGATTTTCGCCTGCATGGCTTCATCGACGCGCTTCTGGCCGTACTGTGCCACTGCGTCTTCATAGCTCATCTTTCCGAGTTCAGCAGGAACGAATTCGTCGTGCTGCGTAGATATGACGATAGTATGCACTCTTGCAGGCTTTCCTGTGTCACCGTCATATTCGATTGTGAACTGCGACTTTGAGTCCGGCCTGAGATATGGCATCAGTTCGGGGGTCTTCTTGCGGATGTCAGCCAGTATTATAAGTGCCTGGTGCGAGAGGGCGAGCGGCAGAGGCATATACTCCTCTGTGTCGCGGCAGGCATAGCCGAACATCATACCCTGGTCTCCTGCTCCCTGTTCATCCGCATCGTTTCCGGTTACTCCCCGGTTTATGTCCGCGCTCTGTTCATGCACGGCAGACAGTACTCCGCAGGAATTGCCGTCAAACATATAGGCCGCCTTGTTGTAGCCGATTTTGTTTATGACTCTGCGGACTGTAGACTGTATGTCCACGTATGCGTCATCAGAGCGCACTTCGCCTCCGACAACTACCAGACCTGTGCTGCAGAATGTCTCGCAGGCCACTTTTGCCTCCGGGTCCTGGCGGAGGAATTCGTCGAGTATGGCGTCTGAAATCTGGTCAGATACCTTGTCCGGGTGTCCTTCTGACACCGATTCCGATGTAAACAGATAATTCATGATATGTATAATTATAAATGGTTACACAAAAAATAAAGCCCCACAAAAAATGCGGAGCCGTCACAAAACACAAAACATTGATATGAAAGAGGTCATTTCCATGACCAAGATCAACATTTTAGCATTTTTTCAAGTGGTTGCAAGCAGTCAAATCTCTCCACATCTCTTTTAGGGCCGCAAATATAGCTAAAAAATCCGATATGCAACATTTTTCTTGCTATTATAATTCCGTATAATTCCGGAGCAGCCGTTCCAGGTTGGTCGGAAACGCAGCCAACCTGGAACGTTTTCCCGGCTGATA
>CAYMVG010000016.1:0-51119 GCA_964394295.1 uncultured Muribaculaceae bacterium
TCGGCAGAACTCAAATAAATTTGGTTCTGCTCTCGACTTATTCGTATATTTTGCTTCGCACAATATACTTCCGCTCGGCAGAACTCAAATAAATTTGGTTCTGCTCTCGACTTATTCGTATATTTGCCCATTCCGATATGCCGCAGGCGGTCGGGACGGACTTAACTTATTTTATCATGAAAGAAAAACAGACATCGCTCCCGGAAAATGCTCAGAGGGAGCTGAAGCCCGGGGAGGAATACACTCCCCTGCTATCGCCGGAAAAGAACTATCCGGAAGTAACGCCATGGTCGGTATGCCTCGGACTGCTTATGACAGTGCTGTTCTCGGCTGCAGCGGCCTTTCTCGGACTGAAAGTCGGGCAGGTTTTTGAGGCCGCAATCCCGATTGCAATCATTGCCGTGGGCCTGTCAAGCGGACTCGGACGGAAAAATTCTCTCGGCGAGAACGTGATGATACAGTCGATAGGCTCATGTTCGGGTGCAATTGTGGCCGGTGCGATTTTCACTTTGCCGGCACTGTACATATTGCAGGACAAATATCCGGAACTTACGGTAAATTTCACAAAGGTGTTCTTCTCCTCGCTTCTCGGAGGTATCCTCGGAATCCTTTTCCTGATTCCGTTCAGAAAATATTTCGTAAAGGAAATGCACGGCAAATATCCTTTCCCTGAGGCTACCGCAACCACGCAGGTACTCGTAAGCGGAGAGAGCGGAGGAAAGGGAGCGAAGACTTTGCTTGTGAGCGGTCTCGTCGGAGGCCTGTATGACTTTATCGTCTCGACTTTCGGTCTGTGGGCCGAGACCATATCCACGACAATGACATCATGGGGAGCGGCTGTCGCAGACAAAGCGAAGGTTGTGCTTAAGCTCAACACAGGGGCGGCGGTTCTCGGACTCGGATATATAGTCGGACTCAAATATGCCTTTATCATCTGCTGCGGAAGCTTCCTCGTATGGCTGGTAATCATCCCTATGATGAACCTGATCTGGGGCGGACAGGTAATCGACCTGATGAATTCCGGAATTACTACGGCTATCGGGGATATGTCAGCAGACCAGATATTCAGGGAATATGCAAGGCACATCGGCATCGGAGGTATCGCGACTGCCGGGGTAATAGGCATAATAAAGTCTTTCGGTGTGATAAAATCAGCCGTAGGACTCGCCACAAAGGAGTTCAGCAAGAAAAAGAGCGATGAGGAGCAGGCCGTAATCCGCACTCAGAAAGACATTTCCATGAAGATAGTCGTCATCGGCATTGCCGTCACTCTTGCGGCGGTTTTCCTTTTCTTCGCATTAGGGGTTGTCAGCAACATCTGGCACGCTGTCATCGGAGTCCTTGTAGTAGGTGTCATAGCATTTCTGTTCACCACGGTAGCAGCCAATGCTATCGCAATTGTCGGCAGCAACCCTGTCAGCGGGATGACGCTCATGACTCTGATTCTTGCATCTCTGATTATGGTATCGGCAGGTCTGAACGGTACGGCCGGAATGACGGCTGCGCTGATTATAGGAGGCGTTGTCTGCACAGCGCTGTCAGTTGCAGGTGCATTCGTGACAGACCTTAAAGTCGGATACTGGATCGGAACAACGCCGAAAAAGCAGGAGACATGGAAATTCCTCGGCACTCTCGTTGCGGCGGCGACCGTCGGAGGCGTGATGATGGTCCTCAACAAGACCTACGGCTTCACCGGTGAGAATGCGCTCGTTGCACCTCAGGCAAACGCTATGGCGGCTGTAATCGAGCCTATGATGAACGGAGGCGGAGCACCGTGGCTACTTTACGGAATCGGTGCAGTGCTGGCAATCATCCTGACGCTGTTCAAAGTTCCGGCCCTCGCCTTTGCTCTCGGAATGTTCATTCCTATCGACCTGAACCTGCCTCTGCTTGTCGGCGGAGCGATTTCGTGGTATGTGGGAAGCCGCAGCAAGGACAGCGGGCTTAACGCCGCACGCCAGGAGAAAGGTACGCTGATTGCATCGGGATTCATTGCAGGCGGTGCGCTCATGGGAGTCGTAAGCGCGATACTGAGGTTCGCAAATGTCGATCTGTTTATGGAGCCGTCGCCGTGGACCGAGCCTGTCGCAATCATACCTTATATTGCAATTATCGCATTTATCATACTGTCTGCCTTGAAAGCCAAAAAGAATTCTCAGGCGGACTAAGTATTCCCCAAAAAGCAGTGTGCGGACGAAAAAGTTTCGCAGGCCGCACCTGCTTTATAACAATTGCCTGCGAAACTTCAGCCAGTGATATGGAAAAGATATTGGACAGATTTCTGAGATATGTGGCTGTGGACACACAGTCGGATGAAAATTCGGAGAGCCAGCCAAGCTCGGCCAAACAGCTGAACCTGCTGGGGATGCTCCGTGACGAGCTTAATGCAATGGGAGTGGAGGCGGTTCTCGATGAATATGGCTATGTAATGGCGACTATACCGTCGAACTGCGGAAAGGCTGTTCCGGCCGTAGGCTTCATTGCCCATGTGGACACGGCTCCAGATGCTTCCGGAGCTGACATAAAGCCGCAGATAATCACAGACTATGACGGTTCGGACATTCCGCTGAAAGGTGTGGAGGGCCTGAGTCTCAAGGTAAACGAATTTCCGGAACTCCTTGAATACAAGGGGCAGACTATCATCACGACCGACGGAACGACTTTGCTCGGTGCGGATGACAAGGCCGGGGTCGCAGAAATAATGAATGCCGTGCAGTATATTGTGGAGCATCCGGAATTCAGGCACGGTGAAATCAAAATCGGTTTTACTCCGGACGAGGAAATCGGACGCGGAGTGGTGAAATTCGATGTTGAGAAATTCGGCGCGAAGTATGCCTACACAATGGACGGAGGACGCATCGGTGAGCTTGAATACGAAAATTTCAATGCTGCCGCAGCTGTCGTGACTATCCAGGGACGCAACATTCATCCGGGATATGCGAAAGACAAGATGCTGAATTCCATTCTTATAGGAATGGAGATGAATGCTTTGCTGCCTGCGGAGCAGAGACCGGAACACACAGAGGGCTATGAGGGATTTTTCCATATCATCGGTTTCAACGGAAGCGTCGAAAAATCCACATTTTCATATATTATCCGTGATCATGACATGGAGAAGTTCGAGGAGAAAAAGGCCATGATTCTCAAATGTGCCGACTTCATCAATGCCAAATACGGAGAGGGCGTGGCGACTGTGGAACTGAAGCATCAGTATTACAATATGAGAAAGGAGGTAGTAGCCCATTACCATATCATCGAAAAGGCTGTCAAGGCCATGGAAACGGAAGGAATCACTCCTCATATCCAGCCTATCCGCGGAGGTACGGACGGAGCGAATCTGTCATTCATGGGACTTCCATGCCCGAACATTTTCGCAGGAGGACACAATTTCCACGGCAAGATGGAGTTCGTCCCTCTCGAAAGCATGGAGAAAGCAAGCAAGGTCATCCTCAACATCATTTCTCTGTTCGCAGCGGAAGCATAGCGGGATATGCAACAGGATATAGAGAGGAGGGTGACTGAAAAGTCAGAATAACTCTCTGAGAATTGAAAATCTGGTGACAAGGGCGAGGCAGTCCACATATAAAAATGAGAAAAAGGGGCTTGACTAATAATTTTTAGTCGGCCCCTTTGTTATCCTATCAGCCATTTGCTGCCGGGGAGCAGGGATATGAGTTTGGCGGTAAGGGCGCAGCTGACGAAGGTCGTCACTGCAATGAACGGAATCGAAGCCGGAGTCGGAATATGCAGCGTCTCCATGGACACTACGGTCCAGAGGTGCAGCCAAAAGATGTGCATCAGATACATCCCGTAGCTCAGCTTAGAAAGGGATGTCACCAAACGCGGAGCTTCGTCCTGCCTGATGCAGGTGAACAGAAGGAAAGCGCCCACTGTCAGGCAGACTACATTTATTGTACAGAACGACCAGCCGACTTCGAGCACCGGAGTGTCAAGCACTACACCGGGAACAGCCTGCACATAGAACGAAAGTATTGTGGCGGCAGCTCCGGCAAGCATCATCGCACCGCCTGCAATAAGCCTTGTGCGCCTGCTCCACGTCAGGTGAACCTTGATATAGTGCGCGATCACAAGGTAGCCGAGATAACCGGAGAAATACCACAGCAGATGATATTCGTTCCAGAAGCACTGTCCCCAGACCTCGCCGAACCAGCGGTTCAGATAGGGTATGCAGGTCGATGCGAGGAACAGTATGATGAAAAAACGCTCCTCCTTCGCGCTCACGGATCTGAGCCACGGTGAAATCACAGGTATGAACAGATACAGTCCCAGCAGCGGGAACATGAACCACAGATGTCCGGCCAGCGTAGGAAAATTCAGGAGAATGTGCGACAAGTCCCTCTTGGCCTCCGCAAAATCCAGCTGCCCCCACAGAAGCGGCAGAGTGGCATACAGCACAGAGAAAATCAGAAACGGCGGCAGGATGCGCGAGAATCTCCTGCGGTAGAACTCGCGGGTGGACTGCTCCTCTTTCTTCGGAGCGAGCAGAAAAGCGGAAACTATCATAAAAAGCGGGACAGCCATTCTGGAAAACCCGTCATAGACAGAGACGCATATCCTGTCGGTCCGGTTTGCAAGCACGGCCTGCGGGCCGGCCATATCTGTAGAGCCGGGACCCGGATAGTAATTCTCGCTTGCATGGACAAGCATCACAAGAAAGCAGGCGAACACGCGCACATAATCGAGAAAGGCAATCCTCTCACTTTTCATAATCAATTATTTTTAATATGACACAAATCGGACGGAGAGAACGGCCGTCTCGTACCGTCTTCGAGAATGAAGCCGGCTTCAAGGCAGCCGCCCCCGTGGTCGAAATATCTGATTTCAAGCGGATGCCAGCCCTTTTTCAAGGCCACCTGCCCGCTCTTTTCCTCACGGGAGTGCAGCCCGTCATTGTAAACTGCGGGCCTTCCGGAAACCGTCATTACGGAACCGTCGTCGGTATAGGTGTAGAATGACACGATCCCGTCCTCAGGAACAGCCACATAACCTCGGAAAACAAGGCCGAAGTCACCGGCAGGCTCGCCGGGAAGCACAACCGTTTCCGAAACATATTCCGCAGCGGGAGCAACAGACGTAATCGAGGCGCAGTCCGGAAATTTCCTGTCGTAACGGCAGACATTCAGTCCCGCTGAGGCAGATTCGGGCAGAGCATCGAGTCCAAAGGCCGGCTGCGCATAGTCGGAAGCACGGTAGACGGCTGAATAGGTACAGCCTCCCGTACCAGAGGAAGTGAACGGACGGAATTTCAGAGTACAGTCCTCCTTTACAACCACAGGCCCGGTGTAAACCGCAGACTCAGGTCCCGGAACGCTGCCGTCGGAAGTATAGCGCAAAACAGCGGCCTCCAGAGGTACAGAAACACTTACTGCCACAGAATCTATATAGACATTCGAGTCGCAGAAGCCCACTGGATCGGGAATCCTGTAATTCCAGCCACGGGCATCGAGCCGACCGAGGTGGGCAAGCGCCCTTCTCGTGAAATCCCCGGCATCTTTCATTTCAGGAGCGGACCAGGCGGATTCGCTCACGGCAAACATACGCGGAAACAGCATATTGCATACGGTCTCGAACGAGGTAACATACTCCGTCCAAAGATTGGCATGAATGCCCAGAACATGATCTTCATAGCCTTCGAGGATACTGTCGACCGGCTCATAATTGTAGACTTTCATGAGAGTGTTCCGGTTCTGGGCAATGTCCATATAATAAAATTCATTCGGGCTGAGAATGATTCCGTTGCCGTTGACAGCCGCATTCCTCTTGTTGGCAGGCGCCCACGGCCTCCACCACTGCACGACGGCATCCTTTGAGAATCCGCTTTTGGAGGCAATCTCGTCCCAGCCTATCAGAATCTTTCCGTTCACGGTGAAATAAGACTCGATTTCGCTTACAAACCAGTCCTGAAGGTCATGCTCATCCTTCAGGCCGCAGGCAGCCTTTCGGGCATTGCACTTCGGACAGGCCTGCCAATGCGATTTTTCCACCTCATCGGCACCGATATGCACATATTCGTACGGAAACAGGCTGAACACCTCTCCGAAAACCGTTCTGGCAAACTCCAGCGTAGCGTCATTGCCGGGACAGAGGGGTACAGAAAAATCCTTTCCCCAGACAGCTTTGCCGCTGCAGCTGAGTTCAGGCAGGCTCTCGATTATTTTAAGCGAATGGCCGGGCATATCTATTTCCGGAATCACATCCATGCCCAAAGATGCCGCATAAGCCACCACGTCGCGGATTTCGTCCTGAGTATAATAGCCTCCGTAAAGAGTCCTGCCGTCTTTCTCTGCCAGTCTGTCGGCAGGAAGAAGCGAAAACGGATCATTTTCCGTCTCGGCACGGGCGGCAGTGAAGATGTCGTGCCCGTGGGTCAGAGGGTCACGGTAGCCGCCGTTCAAAGCAAGTTCCGGATAGGCCTTGATCTCGATACGCCATCCCTGGTCGTCGGTCAGATGCCAGTGGAACTTGTTGAACTTGTAGCGGGCAAGTTCCGTAAGGACCGCCTTTACCTCATCTGCCGTGAAAAAATGACGGGCCGCATCCAGCATAAAGCCGCGCCATGCAAAACGTGGGGAATCATTTATTTTTGCTGCAGGTATCTTCCCGTCCTGCAGCATCTGTCCCAAAGTAGCGACAGCAGCCACCATTCCCGGATATGCTCCGGCAGTTATGCGTATCCCTCCGCGGGACACATCAAGAGTGTAGGCTCCTGACGGGTCGAGGGAACCGTCAAACAAAAACACTATGTCTCCCCTGCTGCCTGTCTTCATGTCGAGTTCAGGGCAGGCATCCTCCGAGGAGAGGTTCAGTCTGAGGAAATCCTCTATCGCAAACACGGAACTGTCCATGCAGGCCACCGAAACAGTGCCCGGCAGTGCATAATGCCCGCGGCCCATTTCCACAAAAGACGGCACAGGAATGATGTCCGGCACCGCATTGGCCTGTCCGCAGGAACAACAGAACGGCAGAACAAAAGCCGCCGCCGACAAAACAGATTTCAGTCCCATAAAATTCGTCATTTATCTTACAATTAGTTAATATTTCCGACCACTTCGCTTTCAAGGACAATTTCCGAATCCGAAGGCTTGCCCCCGTTGCCGATAAGCTCCATAAGCGTCTCGATCGCATAACGGCATATTGTACCGATCGGCTGTCTCACATAAGGTATAGGCGGATTGAAACAATCATATACGTCGGAGTTGTCGAATCCCACAAGACAAATGTCCTTCTGCACCTTTACATTCATTGCAAAGAGCCTCTTGATCACGGCTATCGTCAATGAGTTGGTCGCAAAGACAAGCCCCTCGGCACCGCCTGAGACAATGGAGGGAAGTATTTCATCCGCAGCCTCGTCTATGCTGTCAAACGGCAGACGGTGTATCTTTATGTCGTCTTCGCCGCACCCGATGGCCTTCATGCTTTCGACATAGCCGGCCTCGCGGTCAGATATGCTCGACACCCTCATTGTATATGAAAGCATCTCTATCTTCTTTATATTCTTGCATACAAGCAGTTCCACGGCCCTTTTCATAGCCTCCCTGTTGTCGAGCACAATCTTCGGCACAGGCAGATTAATGTCATTTCTGTCCATTACGACCAACGGTATTCCGGCATCCATAATGTACTTCAGGCTTTTCTCCGAACCTTCGCACGGAACTATTACAAAGCCCTCCACACCCTTGTCCATAAACGAGTGTACAAGCCTGTCCAGCTTCTCCCCGCGTTCATCGGTGCTGCCGAACAGCACTGTGTACCCGTAGCGGAAAGCTATCTTCTCCAGCTGCCGGGCAATCTCCCCGTAAAACACATTGGAAATGTCGGAAAGAATTGCTCCTATGACCATTGAACGGCCGCTGCGCAGAGTACGTGCCGCAGAATTGGGCTGGTAGTTCAGACGTTTGGCCACTTCGAGTATCCTGTCTCTCGTGGACGCGCTTACACGGTATTTCTGCCTGCCGTCATTCTCAATCCTGTTGTTCATGACAAAGGAAACCAAAGCGATCGACACTCCGGCCTCGGCAGCTATATCCTTTATTGTAACGTTCTTCGGCATTAATATGAAACTGTTTAAAAGCCGTTTAAATTTGACTGAAAAAGGGGCGGAACCGTCAAAGTTCCGCCCCTCAAAAATAGTCATTTTCCCGAGATTATTCAAGAGTATTGTATTCGTCTGAAACCCACTGTATGTATGCGCTTACGTCTGCATCTTCATAAGCACCGCTGGCTTCCGACTCGACACGCGTAGTCTTTGAGAAATCTATGTCTCCCATCGACTTTCCTGCCGTCTGCTTGACGACATGGCCGTAACCGTCGTCAAATGCCCAGTACGCACCATACCAGTTCATGTAATACTGATACTGAGCGCTCATGCCCATATAGCACTGGCTAAGGTCTTCTGAATCAAGAGCGATACTCCATACGCTGAAATTCCAGAAACGGCCATGGAACTCATTGTTCTTGCGGTAGCCCTCAACCCATGAAGAGTTGAACTCGATTGCCTGGAACACAGGAGGAGCGGCGGCAAGTTTGGCCTTTTCGTCGTCGGTCAGTGTCACCTCGCTGACAAGCGCACCGTCAAGGTACATCTTGTAGCTGTTGCGGTCATATACGAGAGCATACTGATACCACTTCTTGGCCTCGATTGCAGGGGCATAAAGCTGTTTCCTGCAGTTGCCCGGACCGACCCACCACTCAAGACGAGTGTCTCTGTTGCCTTTCTGGCCGTAGCGGAGCATATTGATCCAGCCCTCATTCGCATCAGAGAAGTCTCCGATACGCGAATGGTCAGTGATTTCATCTATGAACACATGGAATACGTAGGTATAACCATTGGAGAGATTAAGTCCATTGGAGAACTTGTACCATGTAGACATACGCCAGTCGCCGAGATAGAGCGCAGAGAACTGGTTGGAAGGTTTGTCGAAGTTAACCACATTGATTATGAGATAAACGACACCTGAGTTCTCGTTCAGTGTTGCAGGAGAAGCACTTTCAATCCTTACCGGAATAAGGTAGCCTCTCTCGTCAGTCAGCTTGGCCCTGTCATCGTTTGCAACGGAAACGCTTCCGGCCGCAGACTTGGCATCCTTGGACATCTTAGGGTTTGAAACCGAAACAAGCTCTGACGGAACTGCGGCGTATGCCGTCTCATGCTCCTCGTTGTAGGCTGCGATAAGGCTGTTGTCCACTGTCAGCTTAACCTCGAACTCCATGAAAGCTTCTTCGGTTCCGGTTACGCTGATGTTCCTGCTGATGACATCTCCCTTGGTAACGTCAGTGTAGTTCTGGATAGTGTAAGAGTACTCGGCAGACTGCATGGTCACGCGGTTGGTCGCAGGGTCGATAGTCCTTGTGGACACATAGATCAGGGACACATTCGAGTTGGTGCTGACCTTAACGCCTGTTGCGTCCATAATCTTTACGGGAGCCATATATTTAGGCTCTGTCAGCTTTGGAAAATCCGCATTGTCGACAGTGACAGTGACAGACTCTTTGAGCTGGCCTGCCGGAATGGTGACAGTCGCAGGATATTTCAGCACCCCCTCAGGGAAGGCCTCGTTTGATCCTGTAAGGGCGTTGTTGTCCACTCCGAGAGTAATGACGACATCATTGCTCTGGGCCTTTGTCAGAGCAACCTCAAAAGTCTTCTCAACCTGGCCGAGTTCCCCGATAGTCGTATGCAGAACCTCGGCAGAGAATGCGTCATATTCAGGCATTGTCGCGCCCACGATATAGGCAAAGTCTCCTGTAACGCCCTTGTATGCAGCGTAAGTGTCCTTTGAAGGAATCAGCTCATCCTTGCAGGAAACCGCAACCGCACCGACTGCGGCAACAACGGACAAATATTTAAATATTTTCTTCATAATTCTGATTTTTTAGAGCTGTTAGTTTCTGCACTTGTTAATCTCGTCGGATGTCCAGCGGCCGTCAGCGATGCTGCCTTTGTCAAGATCCACAAGCACACCGTTCTCACTTACGTCACGGCAGGTCTTGGACCAGTCCATGTCGTAGCCGTTTCCTGTAGCATCATGGAAGATATGGCCTTCGCCCTCGTTGAATCTCCAGTATGCACGGAGTCCCTCAGAGTCCTTGGGAACATTGCAGATGCCCTCTTTCATTTCGCTTACGGACAAAGCCCTGTCCCATACGCGCATTTCAGATATTCTGCCGGAGAAGAGCTGACGTGCGGGATATCCTCCCCATGACATGCCCATCTCGAACCTCTGGAAAGTGGTAGAACCGTCGCCCGTACCTTTCCTCTCCTCAGGAACACCGTTGACATACATTGTCATTGTGCTTCCGTCATAGACCAAAGAAAGCATATACCATTTGCCCGGGTCGAAAAGTGTGTTGGAGATGATGTTTCCTGCAGGTGAAACGAGCTGGAGAGAATGGCCCGGGTTTCCGTTCTCGCCGAAGCGGAGCATATTGGCCTTGGACTCATCCTTTGCCTCCCATGCGCAGAGACGGCAGATCGCGTCAGTGCCGGTGTCCTTGAGAGAATATGCATAGAACTTGATCTCGTAGGTATAGGTAGAGAGAGAAATCGCCTTCTCGTCATCGAAGATGAAGTTGCTTGACATTTCGGAAGTCGCAATGTCAAGTGCATTGAACGAGTACTCGACAGTCGGCCTGAGAAGTATCGACTTTGAAGACTCGATGAGTCCGAGCGAACCGCCCTTTACATCGCTGATTACAATAGGAACCACATAAATGTATCCCTCCTCGGCAAAGCTCTTGTCGGTGATGCTCACATTGACAGCCTTGGATACTGCCGAGCCTTTGGATATTACGACAGAGTTGCTTTCAAAAGAAACCGCACTCTCAGGAACCGGAACATAGTTGGTCCTGTTGGCGGCATTGTAGGCATCAATCGCAGATGCGTCATACCTGAATGTGACGGTGACATCCTCCTTTACGATTCCGGTAGCCGATACCGTAAGAGGATAAACATCTTCGTCGATCTTTACAAGAGGAGCGCTGTCTGTTCCGGTGATCAGGACGACCTCTCTTCCCGGAACGAACTTGTCTCCTTCAGTACAGCCTGCGAGGATAAGGGCCAGCGCAGCCAGGATTCCTGTCTTAAAATATTTTGTCATGATTATTCCCGTTTATTAGTAAATTGAAGGATTTGCAATCTGAATACATCTGCGCAGATTATAGTAAGGACCTTTGCTGAAGAAGTAGTCAGAGTCGATGTAGTAGGCACCGAAACCGCCTGCATTTCCGTCATTGCAGAAACGTGCGTATGCCTCGAGCGAAGCCATTTCAACGTAGTTGCCGCTGTCGTCATAGGTCATCAGTGTCTCTCCGCTGTATCCTTTGTAAGGCTTGTAACCTCCGTTGAAACGGTTGTCGCCCTGGTTCCACTGCTCGCAGATGATGTATTTCTCTGCCGGAATCCAGTCAGGACGGCCGAGCCTCGTGTATGAAGCACCGATCTGCTGGCTGTATGCCTGACGCACGATATAATTTACATAAGGCTCTACGTCCGAGCTTGGAGCACTGTTGAAATAGTCTATGATGTTGAGCATCTTCTTGCCGTCCTCTGTCTCTGCCTGAGGGCCGAAATATTTTCCGCTCTGCGAAATGGCAATGGTCATGTCACGGGAATTCCATCCCTCGAAGTCCCAGTCTATTCCGTCAAGTCCGAAATAGAGGACGCGCTGTGAGTTATAGTCCGCAAATGCACGGATGGCCTCTTCGCTGCGGTCCTGGCTGAGATCCCAGTCCTTGCCGTTTACAGTGAACTTATGCCTGTAATGAGAAGCGTCGGCATGGAGGACAAAGCGTGTTCCCTTGGTCTTCTGGCAATATTTCATGTCGGAAGCGGCAACCGGAGAGTACTCATACTCGTCAGCCGGATTTGAAGACGGAACGCCCATCCAGAGGTTTACGATGTCAAGGCTGTCCGGAAGGCCGATGAAACGGTCCGACATATTCGTAGGCTCCTTGAACATATTGGATGAGCCTTCGAGCGGTGCCCATGCTGCATAATACACGTATGTAACGGCATGCCGGGTGGCCTTCCACTCTCTCAGATTCGAATAATACTGTGCATCGAACAGCTCATTATTCGGAGATGGCACCTTCTGAACCACCATGTTCTCCTCTTTTGTACATCCGACGAAAACAGATGCCGAAATTACAGAAAGTATATAAATTAATTTTTTCATCACTTGCGTTTTTATGATTATTTCTTGTCCCACCAGAGTTTTGTTCCGGCGTTGTCCGGACCTCCGAGGGCAGCGACTCCGATAGCATAGCCCTTAGGGTTGTTGGTCTGCTCGCTGACAGGGAACGGAACGCGGCGGATCTGAAGATCAGAGTCTACGACACCGTTGCTGTCGTTGTTCGCAGGCGTAATCAGCTTAGGATAACGTGTACGGCGGTACTCTGCCCAGGCTTCGCATCCGTTAGGATATACTGCAATCCATTTCTGGGTCATGATTTTCTCAAGGCAGGTCTCGAAATTGTCGGCTGCATTGTAGGCAATAGTACAGGTTCCCGGAGCAGCGGCATCGGCACCGTTGGAAGTGATGTCGACAAAGGCAGCCGGCTTCGCGGTGGAGTTGGCGATATATCTGTCGGCATCGTTGGCTCCCCACTCATCGAACGAAGCCCTGATGCCTGCCTCATAATACTCTTTTGCAGAGCCTCCCGACACATTCCAGCCGCGGAGAGCAGCCTCTGCACAGAGGAAGTTCACTTCTGCGGCATTGATCCATGTAACTTTGTAGGCTGATGTATTTGGAGCAGACACGTTGTTCGCTGTATTCTTGTAAGGAGTCCAGTTTGTAGTATGGATTCCGTTTCTCACACCGTGGAGCTTGCCGTCCTTGGCCGGCTTGGCGATGCAGAATTTGCGGGGGTCATTGTAACCGTTGAGGTAGCTGTCCATTGAAGCTCCCATCTGGGTATCGGCATCATTGAAATCCACATTGATGACATAAAGAGGATGATGGTCGACACCTGTCACGGTCGCATTGTCCGCATTTGCGAGAATCAGGCCGTATGAACTGCCGAGGGATTTCTCTGCCTCCTCCTTTGCAAGAGCAGGCTCTGCATAAACGATGCGCATTGCGATACGGAGACGCAGAGAGTTTGCGAATTTGATCCACTTCTCAACCTCACCGCCGTAGACAAGGTCGAAGTTGGAATAAATTTTAGCACCGGGGTTGCCGACCTTATAGTCGACAAGGATGTCGATGGCTTCGTCAAGTTCCCTGAGCATAGTCTTGTAGATAACCTCCTGCGAATCGTATGCAGGGTTGACCGATTTTCCGAACTCGGTATAAGGAACCGGTCCGTAATAGTCCGTAACCTGTTGCATAGACACGATTTTCAGAAGATTGGCGATAGCCATTACGTACGGCTGTGAATCCACTTCTTCAGCTTTCATGCGGTATTTGTTCCATGCATTCATTGCATGGGAATACTTGTAGTTGAACATTGCCCTTGACCAGCCGTCATTTATCTGGAAAGAGCCGTTGTTGTGTCCGTCACCGAGAGTAGGCGCAAGGTATCCTGCCCAAGTCTCTGCACAGAGGTTATATATAATCTGATAGTCGGAGTCGAGAATACCGCTTCCGTCACGATAGAAGATGACGTTCCTTTCCATCTGCTGGAAAAGCGCGCTGAGTATTACCGGTGCCGCCTGCTCGGGAGTAGCCTCATTCGGGTTCGTGTTGTAGGCCTCGAAGTTCTTTGTGCACCCTGCAAGAGCAAGGACACTGAGAGAAACCGCAGCAGTTTTTATAATATTCTTTTTCATGTTCGTTCTTGCAGCTATTAAAGTTTAACTTTGAGTGAGAAGCCCAAGCTACGCAGGCTCGGCTGCATGAAATAGTCAATTCCCTGGTTGTAAGTACCGGTGCTTGACGTCATTTCCGGATCAAACGGAGCTTTCTTGTAAATCATCAGGAGGTTGTGTCCGACAAATGACAGGTTAAGGCCCTTGAGCCATGTGCACCATTTCTGTACAGGGAAGTCATAGCCGATGCTGAGTTCGCTGAGACGGATGTTGGTCGCATCGTAGACATACTGGCTCATAACGCCGTCCTGTGCACCGAGAACCTGATAGTACTCCTTGATGTTAGGCGACTTCATGCCGTTGATCATCACATAGCCTCTGTCACGTGCATCGGCAGTGGCCTGGGAAATACCGTAGTAGTCCATGACTGCCTGAGTCTTGGAAATCGCGATTCCGCCAAGGCGTGCAGTGAAAAGGAAGCTGAGGTTGATGCCCTTCCATGAGAAATTGTTGCCCCAGCTGAGGAGGTGCTTGGGAGCAGTGTCGCCGGCATAAATCATAGAGGATTCATTGTAGTCGGCAATCACGTTTCCGGTAGCTGTCTGCTGAAGATAGCCTTTCTCGTCAGTCGCGAGGGTTGTCACATAGACATCGCCCATTGAACCGCCCGGATAAAGTATACCCTTGACTCCTCCGAAGCCGCCGACAGACAGTTTGTCGAGAGATACCACCTCGTTCATACCCGGAACTTTCCAGTTCTGCATAAGCTCGACGACTGTGTTCTTGTTGTGAGAATATGTAAAGTAGGTGTCATAGTGGAAGGCACCCCAGTCATCGCCGTAACGTGCAGAAAGCTCGACACCCCTGTTGTCCACCTGGCCGCCGTTGATTATTACGCTCGTAAAACCGGACGATGCGGACAGCTCGCTTGTGAAGAACTGGTTATAAGTGCTGGACTTATAGAGCGTCGCATCAATCTGGAGTTTGCTCTTGAAGAAATGGATGTTGGTTCCCAACTCGTATGACTTGGTACGCTCAGGCTGGAGGTCCGTGTTGTCCATCCTTGTGTCTGTCACAATGTTGCCGCCTGCGACAGAATAAGTAGCAAAAGTAAGGTACGGATCAGGATCATTACCGACTTCTGAATATGAGAGCCTTACTTTCCAGTAAGGGAAAATGTCGCTCTTGATCGCAGGAATCATCTCTGTGACAAGTCCTGAGAGACCGACTGTCGGATAGAACATCGACGGATACCGGGAGAAGGCAAATGTAGAAGACCAGTCATTGCGGGCTGTCAGGTCGAGATATACCATGCTCTTGAAGCCCACCTGCACGTTGGCGAAGATTGCCTGCTTCTGAATGATGTGTCCCTCCTGCTTGAACTCGGTCGTGCTTGTCTTTGCGATGTTGCCGAAGGTGAAGACATTCGGAACAGTTGCAAGGTTGCCCCCGAGAAAATCAGAGTTGTAGCGGACATCCTCGATGTTGGCTCCCACTGTTGCCGTAATGTTGGCGATATTGTCACCGAAATATTTGTTTACGCTTGCGATAATCTCACCGAATTTCTGCTCTGTCATTGAAGATGACTTGCTGTAATATCCGTTCTCGGAAGCGAAGAGCTGGAGAGTACCGGCATTGAACTTTTTCTCATGGGTCTCGTTGTTGTGGTCGATCTTGCCCCTTGCGGAGATAGTGAGCCATTTCAACGGCTTGTAGGAAAGCTGGGCAGTAGCCATGATCCTGTTCTTGTGGTTGTCATAGAGCTGATTTTCTGTAATCCAGTACGGGTTCTGCATGGCAAAATCATTTCCGTAAGGCCAGAACTGGGTTTTGAGGCCTCTCTCGGCGTTGTAGCGTCCGTAGATCTTGATGCTCTCGAAATCAGCTCCCGCAGGGAAGAGGTAGACAGGGAGGACAGGGTTCATATACTGTCCCTGGGCTGTCATGTTCTTCTCGTTGATAACAGAATACGTGGCACTTACATCCAAAGTGAGCTTGTCCTGAAGGAAGTTCGTGGTGTTGCGGATGTTGAAGTTGTATTTGTCCACATCGTTGTTGTGGATGATGCCGCGTGCTGTTGTCTCAGCAATGGAAGCATAGGTCTGGTTCCTGTCGTTTCCGGAAGATACGCTGATCGAGTTGGTCTCGTTGATTCCGGTCTGGAAGAAGTTCTTCGGGCTGTAGCCCGACGGTGCTGCAAGCTGTTCTCCCCAGCTCTGGTATGAACCGCTCTCTGTCTGTCCGTAGGTATTCTGGAAAGACGGCATAATGTATGCGCGGGAGAACTCGGTCGAGTTGCTGTAGTTGACGGAGACACGATCCTTCGAGCCTTTCTTGGTCGTGATTATGACAACTCCGTTAGCGGCAGAAGAACCGTAGAGGGCCGCTGCTGAAGGGCCGCTGAGCACAGAAATGCTCTCGATGTCGTCAGGGTTGATTGCTGCAAGTCCGTCACCGGTCTGTCCGGCACCTGCGAATACGCCCTCCGGCTGCTCGCTTGAAAGTGACGGCATAGGAATACCGTCGATGACGTAGAGTGCATTGTTGTTTCCTGACAGTGACTTGGTACCGCGCATAACGACGCGGCTGGCACCGCCGACTCCTGTCGAAGAAGTGCTGATTGTGACTCCGGCTACCTTACCGTTCAAAGAGTTGACGAAAGATCCTACCGGCGTCACATTTTCGAGTTTGGTCTGCTGGACATTGTAGGAGAGGGATTTCTCTGCCTTTGTAATACCCATCGCAGTTACGACTGTAGCCTCCAGTGCAGTCGAAGAGGTTTCAAGGACGACATCTATTACTGTCCTTCCTCCAATCTGCTCTACTTTATCGGCACAGCCGATACATGAGAAGACCAATGAAGAGGCATCCTGAGGGACAGTTATTTCATAACGTCCGTCCAGATCTGAAAATGAACCTATTGAAGCATTGCCTTCAACGACAACAGCCGCTCCTATGAGAGGCTCGCCCCCCCCATCAGTAATTACACCGGATATTTTTCTATCCTGGGCGTAACCTGAGGCAATGCCGAGCACTAAACCTGCCATAAGAAGGCAAGAGCGCAAAAGGCTTTTTGTGAAACCGCTTTTGCGGCTTACAATGTGTTGGTTACCCATAGCTTATGGTGTTAATAATTAATGAATAAGTTAATATTGAGTGAAATTTGGGCGGCAAATATACAATATAATTTTAAATAATAAAACGTTTTAGCACATTTTAGCAAAAAATTACAGGCACGTTGATTTAAGGTGGTTTATGCCAGCTCGGAACGCCGATATGCCTTGCTGAACCGCATATTACAGGCGAGCGTGCCGGGTTGTCATTCAAGTTGACAACCCGGCACGCTTTATCGAAAAACGGGACCGTATGTTATTCGGCAAGGATTCCGAAACCGGCGATTCCGTATGTGTCAGGATTGCTTGTCCTCAGAGGGGTGAGCCTTATGTGGCGGAACTCAAGAGGCGAACTGAAATATACATCCTGACGTATAGGATTGTTGACAATATTGTCGAACATCTTGTCGCCGAATACGGTTGTCCAGGACTCTCCGTCCGCACTTACCTCAAGATTATAAGTAACGATGCAGCCGCCTTCGCCTTTTTCGGCAGGCGTATAGAAGAAACCGGCCGCAGCCACGGTTTCACCGAGATCGAGAGCCAGTGCCTGCGATGCCGGAACAGTTTCGCCCACGCATGAATCTCCGCAAACACAGGCAGCATCTGCATCAGGATCCGGCATAATGCCGCTTATCGTGTCCATATACAGTCCCACCTTATTGATTACAGGGCAGGCAAGCGAACCTGTGATGTTTATCCTTATGGCAACAGCTTCGGTCACAGGCACAGGAATCAGCCTCTTGTAGCCGACTGTCGTCTCACGCGCAATAGTGCGCCATACTCCGTCCGTGCCGAGAGCCTCGACATTGAAATCCGTAATCCTCTGGCCGAGAGGGATATATTCCTGAATCATCACGCAGTTGAAAGTTTTCGGACCGTCAAGGGCGACCGTCACCTGCGGAGCAAGCACACCGTCATCCACAGCCCAGTAGCTGTCATAGTCATCGTCAAGGATATTGGCTGCGGCAAACCTGCGGCTTCCTCCTCTCACATTGTCTGCCGCGGCAGAGGCGCCGGCAGCAAAATCGACGCCGAATATCCCGTCAACCGCAGCCTTGAACTCCATAAGCCTCGTTGAATCTATCTCATGAATATGTCCCCTTTTGTCCGCCGGAACATTCAGCAGCAGAAGCGAGTTGCGCCCGACGCTCTCGTAATAAATCTTCAGAAGCTGCTGCAGGCTCTTTACTTTGTCATTCTCGGAATCGCGGTAGAACCAGCCCGGACGGATGGATACATCGGTCTCGGCAGCCACCCATTTCTCTCCGCCAGCCTCACCGGTATTGAGCAAGCCGCAGTCGGCAGGACTTCCAGGAGTCAGTCCGCCTATATTCATCGTACCCCAGCAAGTGCGGCCTGCACTGCCGTACTCATTGCCGACCCAACGGCATCCCGGGCCGACATTGCTGAATATCACAGCATCAGGCTGCATTTTGTAAACAGTGGAGTTGAACAGTGGCCAGTCATAAACCTGACGCTTCCCGTTGGGGCCTTCACCGCAGGCGCCGTCAAACCACTGCTCGAACACAGGGCCGTAGCTGCCGAGCGCACTTTCAAGAGTGGCCCTGAAAACATCATTGTATTCCGGAGTGCCATAGTGAGGGTCATTCCTGTCCCACGGAGACACGTACACGCCGAATTCAAGACCGTATTCGCGGCACGCATCCGAAAGTTCCTTAAGGACATCTCCCCTGCCGTCTCTCCAGCTGCTCTGCGCCACAGTGTGTCCGCACACAGGATTAGGCCAGAGACAGAAACCGTCATGATGCTTTGCCGTAATTATAATTCCCTTCATTCCCGCGGCCCTGGCTGTGGCAGCCCACTGGCGGCAGTCAAGGTCGGACGGCGCGAAGACATCGGCACTTTCTTTTCCGTCTCCCCACTCCGCGCTTGTGAACGTGTTCGGGCCGAAATGGACGAACATATTGGTCTCCATTTTCTGCCATTCGACCTGTGCTTCGGACGGAAGTGCGCCATACGGCTCAGGAGCGGATGTAGAACATGATGCAGCGGCAAAAAGGACTGCCGCAAACGTTGCGAGATTGTTTACAGACAATTTCATTTCAATAATTATTAAGAGGATATCAAGAGCGCAAATATAATAATTTTTGCACATCATGAAGTAAATTATTACTTTTGTTCTCAGATGAAATATTCTGACTAATTTGCTCATTTTCAAAAACTGTCCGGACTTTTATCATTGCAGATCATTTCCGGACAAGACATCGGGAAAAACCTGAAAAGAAATCCGGAACAGTTTTTCAACAAACGGCATAAAAACTATGGACATGAAATTCGGTCTGACCGCAATCTGCGCAATTGCATTAATGTCAGCGTCAATTACCGGCCTGTACGCACAGCCTGTAAAAGTGAACAAAAAATTCGACAAAGTGTCAAAAGGCGAAATAGAAATGCAGAGCTACGCGCCTGACACGACTGCGGCCGCAGTCGTGCTTCTCGATGTCGGCAAAACAGAAATCACATTCGACCCCGAAGGCAGACTATGCCTCAAGACTAACCGTCACGAGCGCATAAAGATACTGAAAGAAGAAGGTGTTTCGCATGGCGACTATGAATTTGTCTATTACAGCAGGCCCGGTGCACAGGACAAGATCAGCGGTGTGCGCGTGACAACATACAACATGGACAACGGTGAGACAGTACGCACGAAAATGTCCAGAGACTACTTGTTTGACGAAGAATTCACAGACAACTACCGCAAGCTGTCATTCTCGGCCCAGGATGTAAGGAAAGGTTCGGTAATAGAGGTGGAATATGACATAACCTCATATACGCTCCTTGATTTCGACAAGGTTTACTTCCAGAGGACAATACCTGTCAATCTCTTTGAATATGAAGTACATATACCGGAGTTCGCAAAAGTCAACAAAAGAGTGTCCGGGTACAACAGCGTAAACTACACGACAGACGAGGTCAACGAGACATACACAATCCTCAGGCACACTCTTACTTTCAGGACAAGAATCGACTGTTACAGAGGACAGGAACTGCCCGCAATGAAAAAAGAGCCTTATTCATACGGTTTCCGGCCATACCTGTCGGCTGTGGACTACGACATAAGCAGTTTTGAAATTCCGGGAGTGCTTTCGCAATATTTCAGTGTCAAATGGGAAGACGTGGACAAGAAATACTATGAATCGTCGATAACCTCAAGGATGAACGACAAATGTATGTTTTCCGAGAACACGAGGAAAATCATGGAAACAGACGATGCCGATGCAGACAAAATCATGGCAATACGCGATATGGTCCGCTCGGAAATAAGCTGGGACGGAATCTACAGGCTGTTTCCGAAACGCAGCAGTCAGATTTACAAGGACAAATCCGGCTCAAATGCGGACATCAATGCCATCATCGCCTCCTGCCTTCGTGCCGCCGGCTACCGTGCGGAAGCTGTCCTGATAAAAATGAGGACATCGGGAGTCCTCCTGCCGGCAATGCCGGAACTGAATCCATACGACACTTTCATACTCAGGATAGAGACAGCCTCCGGCAATGTGTACTATCTCGACGGAGGCTCTGACAATCTGTATCTCAATGTGCTCCCTCCGGAAATGCTTGTGGCCAACGGCAGGCTTCTCCGCTCTCCGGGACAATGCCAGTGGGTCGATCTCACGAATCTGACAAAAAACTCGACGGTCTACCTCGTAAACGCCAGACTCGGCGAGGACGGAACCATGACAGGCAGCATAACCGCAAAATATACAGGAGAAGACAGCTATTCGTTCAAGAAAACAGTCAGAAGCGCCGGATCGGAACAGGACTACATGAACCTGTTCGAGAACCAATGCGCGATAAATGCAGAGGAATACAAGTTCAGGAACATGGACAGGATGTCGAACGACTGTGTATTAATCTGCAGATTTGAAAAGGAGGTGGACATGGCCGGCAACATGATATACATAAACCCGTTCCTGAAAAAGCTGCACTCCGTCACGGATTTCAGCCCTGAAACAAGGACCTGCCCTGTGGAATTTCCGTACCCGACCGCAATAAGTTACGTTTTCGGACTCGAACTCCCGGAAAAATACAGAGCGGAAAATCTTCCGGAAAACTTTATGGAGGGACTTGCCTGTCCGAAGGCTATGTGCAAAATGTCATACACCGCCAACGGAAACAAAATCATGGCTTCGTACAATTTCTTAATGACAGAGACAATAGCGCCTGTGGAGCAATATCAGGAAATCAGGGAATTCTGGCAGGCACTCTGCGGAATATATGACGAAGTAATCGTCGTTGCCGGAAAAGAGGACTGACATGAAACTGCCGCTTACCATAATTTCAGCCGTCATCTTCGTTTTGGCGGCCTCGGCACAGGATGCGATGCCGGATGCAGCAATAGAGAAATATGATATGTATTTCGACATGAGTTCGGCGGAATCCGGAACCTGCAATGTAACAATACGGACACATGTGATGCGTCAGGGCGGCTCAAAGTCCGGGAATTTTGTCCTGTACACGGACTCGTTCCGCGAACTGTCGTCATTCTCCGGAGAAATATCCTCCCGGGGAAAAGTCATAAAGAAGCTGAAAATGCAGGACCTGACGAAAGTTCTGGCCTCGTCAGGGCTTGCAGATGACACCTTCCTCCACACATATATCCTGACCGTGGCCGCTCCGTATACTGTTGAATACAGCTACAAGGTGACATTCAGGCGCGGAATCTCATCGTTCCCGACTTTTTTCCCGGTATTCAGGCCGAATGTGACACTGGTTTCCGGAAGCTACGTGATTTCAGTCCCTGCAGGCACTGCGATAAACTACAGTTCCAGGCTCACTCCTGAACGCGGGACGGCCGGAAAGAAAGAAATATGGTCATGGCAAACCGAAAATTACAAAGGATATGCGGAAGAATCACTCATGCCTGACATAAGGGAGCTTGTGCCATACGTATATGCCTGTCCAGTAATGTTTTCATTGGGAGGGGCAAAAGGCTGCCAGTCGAACTGGGACGAACTGGGGGCATGGCTGTACGGCCTCCAGAAAGACACAAAGGAGATTCCGGAAACATTGCGTGCCACTCTGCGTGAAATGACGGCGGATGCCCGGTCGGATTATGAGAAAATCAAAATCATTTATGACTATCTGAGGAAAACGACGAGATATGTCAGCATACAGCTCGGTATCGGAGGGCTGAAACCGTCTCCGGCCTCGGAAGTCCTGAAATCCGGCTTCGGAGACTGCAAAGCCCTGGCGAATTATATGCAGGCCATGCTGGAGGCTGTCGGCATAAAATCGGAATATCTGATAGTGGACACGGAGGACAGGCATCTGCTTCCCGGCTACGCTTCCCTCGGACAGATGAATCATGCGATGCTGTGCGTTCCGATGGAAAAGGACTCTCTCTGGATAGAGTGCACAAATCCGTCCTATCCGCTTGGCTACCTGCACGATGGCATTGCAGACCACGAAGTTGTCCTCATAACTCCCGAGGGCGGCAAAAAAGTTACGGCAGGCGGATACGACGACAGCGGCAGGGCCGAGAATGAATTCATGGATGTAGCCCTTTCCGCAGACGGTTCGGCAAAATGCAGAATCAGGCGCGACCTCTATACTGATGCCATTGAACCATATATAGATTTCAATGACAGAAAGCCGGAGACTAAGAGAAAAATCCTGACCTCCAAATACAACTGCCTCTGTAACAATGCCTCGGCAGAAAGTATCTCCGACAATTTCGGCACTTTCTTCATGAACGGGGAAATTCCTGAACTGAACGTGACATTCAGTATGGACGTGCCGTCATACGCCAAAGTCTCCGGGGGCAGAATATTCGTTCCGCTCAACCAGTCAGGAGTCAAAATGGCATACGGCAAAGCCGAACGTATAAACACGATAAACATAGACGAAAGCGGCACAGCCGTCGACTCGGTAAGAATCGTGATTCCGGAAGGATTCGCTGTCGAACATATTCCCGAAAACGTTTCCGTAGAGTCGGCTTTCGGTCAATTCAGTTCAGAAGCGAAGCCTGTGGACGGAGGAATCATGGTTGTGCAGTCGCTTTCATTCCGCAAAGGATGCTATCCGAAAGAAACGTATCAGGAATACAGGTCATTCGCTAAGGCTGTCACCAAAGCGTACGAAAGCAAGCTCGTGCTTGTACGGGGCACTACGCAGCAGGAGAGATAGCCTTGACATTCAGTTTTTTGCCGAGAGGCTTGCCGTTTATGCACGGCTGCAGCGAGAAGCGCAGTGTGTCAGACGGGGCTATGCCACCCGGCATGGTAAAACGGAAATGCAGAGTATCGCGCGCACCGGCTCCGATGCTCACGGACGGCCTGAAAGACAGGCGGCCCGGAATTTCTCCCTGAACCTCAAACGACAGTCCGGCAGGAACACCGGATTCGTTCGCATATCTTATATATATCATACGGCTCTCCCCTGCCTTGAGATTGCCGAAATGAAGTGTCTCGTGGCTCATGTGAAGACCGCTGCCGTAATCGTATGGATAATCATCTGAAACCGGATGTTCACAGGGAACAACCTCACCCTTTACGATGAGACTCATTATGCGTTTTGTGCCGAGAAATTTCACCTGGACCTCCTCCATGAACACACCTTTACGGTAGGCCGGATTGTATACGACGGACACTCTGATGTCTTCTCCGGGAGCCACCGGAACGGCATCTACAGAAGCCTCTGCACAGCGGCAGCGCGAATAAGCTCCCACAGGCATCAGGGTGTCGTACGAAGCATTCCGCACCACAAGGACAGTTTTGGCCAGACCGTCGCTCTCATATACAAGGCCCAAATCGGCCTCGGTATTCTCGTCGGTCACAATCTCGGCAGGAACTCCGGGGCGGTGTCCCGCCCCGGAACCGCATGAGCAGCACAGCAATATCGCCGCTGCAACAATTGCCAGACAATTCCTGTCCATATTTTATTCACAATTCCGATACGAAAGTCTTACGGCACGCGAACCTCTCATTGCATGCCCGGGCACAATGGTAAAGCCGAAAGAACAGTCACGGTCGCTCCATGCAGTCCTCTCCGGCTCTACCCTGGATCCCCAGCTGTCATAGCCTCCGATTCCGGAATGGATTCCATCAATGCAGATTTCCACAAAGTCCTGAGGAACAATATCGTCCACATGATGATGACGGCGGCGTACATTTTTTGCGGCTGCAGGATCATGCACCTCGTCCGGAGAAAGGTTGTCCCACTGGTAGTCATGCGCGACGGCTTCCTCGGAATCAAAATCGAAGATGCTGTTCCTGAGCGCATTGAACTCGAACGTTCCGTCTGCGACCAAGGCCATGTCCTTAGTCCTGAGCCCGTGGCAGCCGGTATGATGGCCGTTTTCCTGCGGACGCACATACGGAACATATTCATCTGTCGCGGATGTATTGTAAAGTCCGGTTCTTGCCCCGCTCTGCCTGTCCCAGTAGCATTCCTGCGGGCCGCGTCCGAAATAACTGATTCTGTCATTGTCAGCGGAAAGACGGAAACGAAGGCCGATACGCGGAACTTCGGTTGCCTTCGGAAGACCTGAAGCGGCATGGAAATCGGCCTTTACCCTGACGATTCCTCCGGAGAGGACATCATAAGTCACGTCATAGACATTTCCGGAAGGAAGCCGGTAGGATACTTTCAGCACGGCACCTGTCTCTGTCTTCACGGCAGAAGCATCCGCACAGAACTCACGCGATGCAGTCTTGAATGCCTGGGTTCTTGCCGGCCAGCCGTTGCCATAGTCATTGTCGGTAGGGGCGCGCCAGAAATTAGGCCTGATGCCGAAACCGTCTGCAAGCAATTCCTTGCCTCCGCATACATATGATGTCACATAGCCGCAGCTCCTGTCGAACACGAATCTGACCTTGCGTGAGCTTATGACGATTTCATTGCCGTCGTCAGTAATGTCGCACGAAGCCTTTTTTGCCTTGAAACATCTGCGTGAGGCCTCTTTGAGCAGGAACTGCTCAGAAGCGATTACATGACCTTTGGAAAGCAGAGGCGATTCTTCTGTCGTGACGACATCGAAGTTGATGTAATATGCCCGGCGCTTCCACATATTCGGAATCCTGACTGTGAAATCTTCGTCCTGTTGCGGAAGAGTGCGGAAATGCAGCCTGCCTTTTCTGACCGGTTTTCCGTCGGCAAGAATCGTATAGCGCACCTCATAGCCGGTGAGAGACCTGAAATAGAATCTGTTGAGAATATTGAACCGTCCTGAGGCCGGGTCATCGGAAGTGATTTTCACATTCTGGTAGACGTACTTCACTTCGGCCAGTCCTGGATGCTGGTCGCGGTCCGGGCCAACGACTCCGTTGCAGACGAAGTTTCCGTCGCTCGGCATATTCTCGCCGAAGTCTCCGCCGTATGCCCAATACCGGAAATTGCCGTCATAGTCATATTTTGCAAGAGCCTGGTCGACCCAGTCCCAGATAAAACCGCCCTGAAGATGGTCACAGGAATAAATCCAGTCCCACTGCAGGTCAAGAGAGCCTGTGGAATTGCCCATCGCATGGGCATATTCGGACGGACAGACAGGACGTGAAGGAGGATTCTGCGCCATTCTCCCGAACCATGCGGCAGACGGATACTGAGGCACAATCATATCGGTATTCCAGTCGAACTCAGCCCTTTCATAGCAGACCGGACGGTTCATCCCGTCTTTTTCCAATTTTTTCAGTTCGTTGTAGGCATTGTAGAAATTGCAGCCGTTTCCTCCCTCGTTGCCCAGAGAAAGAATGGTGACGCAGGCATGGTTCCTCGTGCGGAAATACATATTGCGGATGCGGTAGATATGGTTTCCGTACCACTCAGGCTTGTTTCCGAGAGTCTTGTCGAGGTCGTAAAACATTCCGTGCGACTCGACGTTAGCCTCCGAATAGACATAGAATCCGAGGCTGTCGCACAGGTCGTAGAACATCCTCTGCTGCGGATAATGGCAGGTGCGGATTGCATTTATATTGTTCTCCTTCATCAGTCTGAGGTCCTGGAGCATTCTTTCGCGGCTCACATAGTGTCCGGTATAAGGGTCGGTCTCATGAAGGTTCACGCCCTTGAATTTGACAGGAACGCCGTTGACAAGATAACGGTTTCCGACAATCTCCAGACGGCGGAAGCCGACATTGACAGAGGTATATTCCCCGTCGATACAGAGCAGGAGGGCATAGAGTTCGGGAGTCTCGGCACTCCATTTCCTCACATCGGGAACAAGTCCGTCGAACACCGCACTGCCTCCGGACACGACACCCTCTCCTTCAAGAACAGGCTTTCCGTCTTTGTCCAGAAGACTGTAAGACACCTCGGCATCACGTCCGGAAGTTACTTCGAGGCGGAAGATTCCGTCCTGGCACGAAGGGTCGAGCGTGGAAATGACATTTATGTCCAGGCCTGAATAATCGTATTTCTCAGAGGACAGATACACATCTCTCTCGATTCCGCTGATACGGAAAAAGTCCATGCACTCCAGATATGAGCCTGTGGTAAAGCGGTAGATTTTCAGGACAAGGTCATTCGCCCCCTCCCTGAGATAAGGCGTAACGTTGTAGCGGGCCAGATCCTTGGAATCTTCGTTATAGCCGACAAAAGCACCGTTAACATAGACATATACTCCGGACTTCGCACCGGCAAGGTTGAGATAGACCTGCCTGCCGTCCCAGGCCGCAGGCACCTCGAATGTACGGAAGTAAAGGCCCACAGGATTGGCGTCAGGCACATAAGGAGGCTTCGGATTGACAGTTGCAAACTCAAAGTCCGTATTTACATATATCGGAGTGCCGAAGCCCTGCATCTCCCAGTTTCCGGGAACTTTTATGTCGTCCCACGAGGCGGCGGCTTCCGCTGCAGTCTGTTCAACGGCCGCCGGCAGGTTTTCCTGTGTATCATAATACTTGAACTTCCATATACCGTTCAGATCCAGATAGTTTTCGCTCCTGCTAAAAACTCCTCCGAGCGCATCCGAGGCTTCCGGCCAGAAAATCAGTTCCGTCCTTTCCGTCTCCGCATTTACAGAGAAAACATCCAGGTCTTTCCATTCAGGCTGATTGCCAGCCAATGCGGACGGCATCACTATAAGAGCCGAAACCGCAGCAAACAAAGTCTTCATAATCGTTATATTTTACCCATACGGAACTCCAGCACACCGCCTGCGGCAATTTCATCGTAAGTGACATAAGTCCTGTCGAGAGTCTTGCCGTTGAGGGAAGCTGACTTTATATATATATTCTCAGGAGAATTGTCATGGGCTATGACTGTAAATGTCCTGCCGTCCCCGACATTCATGACAGCCTTGCGCACAACCGGTGAACCGAACTGGAATTCTCCGCAGGCAGGATCCACCTGATAGAGTCCGACAGCGGAAAGTACATACCATGCGGACATCTGTCCGGCGTCCTCATTGCCGCACACGCCGCTGTGGTCATCGAAATACAGCTCATCGAGTATGTAGCGCACCTTTTCCGCACATTTGTCCTGACGGCCGATATAGTTGTACATATAGGCGACATGGTGGCTCGGTTCGTTTCCGTGGGCATACTGTCCCACAAGCCCTGTCACGTCGTCCGCCTCCGGGCCGAGGTCTCCCTCAACGGTAAAGAATTCGTCCAGCTTGCTTTCAAAAGCTTCCGGCCCGCCGATGATTTCAGCCAGTCCTTCGACATCCTGGGGAACGAGAAAGGTGTACTGCCATGCGTTGCCCTCTGTGAAATCGCTTTTCATGTGGATTGCCTTGAACGGGTCGAAAGGCGTTCTCCAGGTGCCGTCCGCCGCCCTGCCGCGTACAAATCCGGCTTCGGAGTCATAATACGTCTTCCACGAGTTGCTCCTGTTTCCGAAATATTCAGCGGCGTCGGTATCGCCGGCCTTTGCGGCGACCTTTGCAAGCGAGGCATCGGCAATCGCAAATTCAAGGGCCTTCGACACAGTTTCAAGCTCAGCGCTTTTGTCGTATGGTATGAATCCGTAGATTTTGAGAAGTTCCTGTCCCCTCTCGTCGGTCATTGCAGAAGTCTTCATGGCCTCAAGAGCGGCAGGGACGTCCTCCGCAAAGCCTTTGAGGCACAAGTCGGCCATGACAATCACGCCCGGATTTCCGACCATGCAGTCTGTTTCGTTTCCGGCAAGATGCCATACGGGAAGTTTGCCCTGCCGGTCGTATATGTTCATGAAAGTGGAGGCAAGAGAGCGCGACATTTCAGGATTTATGATCGTCATCAGAGGGAAGGCCGCCCTGTATGTATCCCACAAAGAGAGAACCGTGTACTGGTCTTCACTGCTGCTGTACACCTGGCCGTCAGCACCGCGGTATTCACCGTTCCTGTCGCTGAACAGTTCAGGGGCGATCATCGTATGATAAAGCGCGGTATAGAAAAGTTTGTTCTGCCTATCGTCCATAGGCTCTATGTCGATGCGTCCGAGCTCCCTGTTCCAGCTGTCCTTTGCAGCTGCGCATACACCGTCGAAATCCCAGCCCGGCTGCTCTGCACGGAGGTTGTCCCAAGCGTTTGAACAGCTGACAGGAGAAAGACCTACCTTGACAAAGACACGTTTGTTTCCGGAAGTGTCGAAAAGCAGGGATGCCGCATATTCATCACCGGTTATATGGACATCCTCACGGCCTATGACCGGAGACGAGAACTCTGCGGCAAACCATATCGCATGGTCTTTCGCCCAGCCGGAAGAGCGCCTGTACCCCTCGATGTGCGTGTCGTCAATCATATTGAGCTGCCAGTCGGTCACACCGTCCCAGCCGATTCCGGTGCACAGATCAACAAGTATTGCGGATGTGCCGGAAGTGAAGGTGTACTCGTGAAGTCCTGTCCTCTGAGTGGCGGACAGGCGTACACTTACGCCGTAATCCGGCATTTCAAGGCTGTAGAAACCGGGACGAACGGCCTCAAGACTATGATCGAGTCCGGCATATATGTGGGTCGCGTCCGCGTTCTTGCGTCTTGCCCAGCTTGTGTCGTATTTTGTCTTTGACGGGTCGTATGGCATGAGCATGACATCGCCGAGGTCGCCGATTCCGGTTCCGGTAAGGTGGGTATGCGAGAATCCTATGACAAGGGTGTCGCTGTAATGGTAGCCGGAACACCAGTCCCACTCATCCTTGATCTGCTGCGGGCCGAGCTGAACCATGCCGAACGGAACTGATGCCCCCACAAAGACATGGCCATGGCCGCCTGAACCGATATACGGGTCGACAAATGCAGTATAGTCCTTTTTTTCAACGCCGCAGCCACACAGCAAAAAAGCTGTCAAAGCGGCAAACAATATTGATTTTCTCATTTATACGGTTATTATAATGTTATCTTACTTTGCAGTCTTATGTCGGCTGACGATGAACCTGCCGAAATCATGAACTCACCCGGCTCGACAACTGTTTGCATCGAGGCATTGCACAGGGAGAATGCACTGCTGTCCAGCACAAATTCCACTCTCCCGGTCTGCCCTTTCCTGATTGACACTCTGTCAAAGGCGCACAGCTGAATACGCGGACGCACTGTCGAGGCGACAAGGTCGGTGACATAAATCTGCACGACCTCCTCTCCGTCGCGCTCACCCGTATTCTTTACGTCCAGGCTTACTTTGACGCGGTTGCCTCCGAGGTTTTCGAGTGCCATGCCGGAATATTCGAACGAAGTATAGCTCAGACCATAGCCGAAAGGATACAGCGGTGCGGCAGGCATCTCCACATAGTCGTGGCCCGCAGGAAACTTCTTGTTATAATAGACCGGGAGCTGTCCGGCAGAGCGCGGAACTGACACCGGAAGGCGGCCGGCCGGGTTATAGTCTCCGAACAGGACATCGGCAAGTCCGTCACCTCCCTGCTGTCCCGGATAGAACTGCGTCAGAAGTGCATCGGCATTTTCGCTTGCCCAGCTCTTGTCGAGAGGGCGGCCCTCGATATACACGGCCACGAGCGGTGTACCGGTCTTTTTTATAGCTTTCATAAGTTCCTCCTGACGGCCGAGAAGCGAGAGTGACGCGCGGTCGAAGCCCTCTCCGGCCTCCATGTCGCTGACGGTGTTTTTGTCTGCCACGGCGGCACCGGTCTCCTTGTATGTGGTCTTGAAGTCGCGTGCACTCGATCCGCCGACTACAACGACGGCGACATCGGCCTGGGCGGCAGCTGCCGCCGCACCGGTTATGTCGGCCTTGTCCATGTCACGCACAGAACAGCCTTTCACGTATGTCACGTTTCCGGCTTTGGCCCTGATGCCGTCGAGTGCAGTCCTTATGTTCTCACGAGGCTGGGGAGCGGTATAGTCACCGAGCTGATTGTACATGTTGTCGGCATTAGGCCCTGTAACGAAAATCTTCATGTCCCTGCGCAAAGGCAGGATGCCGTTGTTCTCCAGAAGCACAACTCCCTCTCTTGCGGCCTGTCTTGCGACTGCAATGTTTTCTTCGCTGCGCACAAGTACAGCTGCCTGCGAGGGGTCTATATACGGATTGTCGAAAAGGCCGAATTCAAATTTGAGCTTCAGTACACGGCCCACGGCCTCGTCCAGGACTTTCATGTCGACAAGTCCTTTTCCGGCTGCATCCTTAAGAATGCTGAAGCAGTTTGCGCCGAGGTCCACATCGACACCGGCATTGATTGCCATGATTCCGGCCTCCTCCTTGTCCCTGGCGATGTGATGGTCGCTGCAGAGGCCGTCGATGCTCACGAGGTCGGAGACTACGAAACCACCGAAGCCCCATTCATTTTTGAGGATTCCGCGGAGAAGCTCCGGATTGGCTGTGCTCGGTATTCCGTCGATTGAGTTGTATGAGGTCATGACAGACAGGGCGCCCGCATCGATTGCAGACTTGAATGCAGGCAGGAAATTCTCGTGCAGATCCCTCATGCCGACATGGGAAGGATTGCCGTTGTGGCCGCCCTCAGGTATTCCGTAGGCCACGAAATGTTTGAGTGTGGACACGATACCGCTGTCCCAGCCATTGTGAAGCGGACTTGTGCCGCGCACCATTGCCGCGGCCATGCTCGAGGTAAGGAAAACATCCTCTCCATAGGTTTCTTCGACACGTGACCACCTCGGTTCGCGTGCAAGGTCTATTACAGGGCCATAGCCGATATGGCCGCCCTGCGCCCTGAGTTCCCCGGCGATTGTACGGCCGACATCTTCAAGAAGTCCGGTGTCCCAGCTCGATGCAAGCCCTATGCTCGTAGGGAACACTGTCGTGCCTATTGCCATGTGTCCGTGGGGGGCTTCTTCGGCAAGAATGACAGGTATGCCGAGCCTGGTGCTGTCGATGGCGTATTGCTGCATTGCATTGTAGACTTCAGCCGCAAGCACCGGGTCGAGTCCGTTTTCAAGGGTCTTTTGAGTCCAGGGGTCAGCCCTGAATGTAGCCCAGAGCATTCCTCCGTGCTGCTCTCCGGCAAATTTCCGGAATTCATCCGAAATCCCGGCAACAGCCTTTCCGTCCGTTTCGGTTCTTTCGTACATCGGCCAGCCGAGAGGGCACAGGAGCTGTCCGAGCTTTTCCTCGACAGTCATCCTCGACAGCAGGTCTGCCGTGCGTTTCTCAGGAGTAAGGTCCGGATTTTTGTATGCAGGAGTCTTGTCAGACGTACAGCCTGAAATCAGGGTGACGCAGGCCGCGAATGTGATAAAAGGTTTTAGCATCGTTCGTATGGTTATCAGTTGTTCCGAAAAGGTTGCGATTGTCAGTCTGCAAGACCGCGGGCACGCAACAGGGCAGCCGGATCAGGCTCTGCACCTCTGAAACGGCGGTACAGTACCATCGGCATCTCGCTGCCGCCTTTTTCAAGAATATTGGTACGGAAAGACATGGCGGTCTTCTTGTCGAAAATGCCGTTTTTGATGAAAAGTTCAAATGCGTCCTTGTCGAGCACTTCGGCCCAGAGATAGCTGTAATATCCGGCACTGTATCCGCCGCTGAAGATGTGGGCGAAATATGTGCTGCGGTAACGCGGTATTATCTCATCGACAAGTCCCATTTCACGGCATACGCTTTCCTCGAACTCCACAGGGTCTATGCCCTCGGCAGAAGCAAGCTCATGCCATTTCATGTCAAGTATCGAAGCGGCCACAAGCTCGGTGGTCATGAAACCCTGGTTGAAAGTCTCCGCCGCAAGTATCTTGGCAACCAGCGAATCCGGTATTACCTCTCCCGTCTCGTAATGGCGTGCATAACCGCTCAGAACCTCTTTCCGGAAAGCCCAGTTCTCCATTATCTGGGACGGAAGCTCCACAAAGTCACGGGCGACGGAAGTTCCGCTCACGCTCTTGTAGGCGCATTTGCTCAGAAGTCCGTGGAGCGCATGGCCGAATTCGTGGAACATGGTCTCCACCTGGTCGAGGGTCAGAAGCGACGGCTTGTCAGCTGTCGGTTTGGCGAAGTTGCCCACATTTACGATTACAGGACGCACGTCTGTTCCGTCGGCGAGGATTTCCTGGTTCACGAAATTGCTCATCCATGCGCCTCCTCTCTTGGTGCTGCGCGGGAAATAATCCGTCAGGAGCACTCCTATGAGAGAACCGTCGGCATCGGTAATCCTGAAGCCCTCCACATCCGGATGATATACAGGAAGCGAGTCTATCTTCTCGAAATTAAGTCCGTAGAGTTCGTGAGCGGTGCTGAATACGCCCTCGCGCACATTCTCCATCTTGAAATAAGGCTTGATCTGCTCATAGTCGAGGTCGTATTTTTCTTTGCGCACCCTCTCGGCGTAATATGCCCAGTCCCACGGACAGATGACGCTTCCCTCAGGAAGAAGTCCCTCACGTATGTCGGCATCCATGACGGCCTGCATATCGGCTATCTCTTCCTTAGCCTTTGCTGTGGCAGGTGCCATAAGCTCCGCAAGGAATTTGTCCACTGCGGCAGGATTGCCGGCCATTTTGTCGGAAAGAATGAATTCTGCAGGGTTGGCGTAGCCGAGGAGTTTCGCTTTCTCTATTTTGAGGGCGACGAGTCTCATGAGAATTTCCTTGTTGTCGTTCCTGTTGCCGTTGTTTCCGCGTGAAGCGTAGGCACGGAACATTTTCTCGCGGAGGTCACGGTCCTGAATCGAGGCCATTGCATCGGGATATTCGGAAACAGATACTCCGAACTCTTTGGCAAAGGCATTGTTTTCTGCAAGGAGATTGTTTCCGAATTCGTTGGAGAGAGATGAAATCTCCATGTTTATGTCACGCATACGTGCCTGTCCTTCTGTATCGAGCGCGACACCGTTGCGGACGAAGCTGTCGTACAGCTTGGTGAGGGTCATTTTCTGTTCTCTGTTCAGGCCGAGATGCTCCATGTCTTTGTAGAGGGTCTCGACTTTGGCAAAGAAGTACGGATTCATGAAGATGTTGTCGCTGTGCGCAGAAAGCATCGGCAGGACTTTTTCCACTATTTTCTGGAGTGATTCCGTGGCATCGGATTCTGATACGTTGAAAAGGACGTTTGTCACGCGGTCGAGTATGGCTCCGGAATGTTCGTATGCCTCGACGACATTTTCAAAATCCGGTGCATCACCGTTAGCGATGATTGCGTCTATTTCGCTCTGCTGCTGGCGAATGCCGATTTTCACCGCAGGAAGATAGTCGCGTTCTTTTATCTGGTCAAAATCAGGTATTCCATACTGTCCCTTCCAATCCGTAAGGAATGGGTTCAGTCTGTTACAAGCAAGTGCAGCCATGGCAACGAAAGTAAACAAAACAATTCTTTTCATTATGTGAAAGGTTTTCATATCCGGTTTCAGCATCACAATCTTTTATATTCAAAACATTTAACCTGCAAATATAATAAAATTGGGGCAGACTAAAAAGTATCAGTCAAGCCCCTTTTTCTCATTTTTTGTGTGGACTGCCTCGCCCTTGTCACCGGATTTTCAATTCTCAGAGAGTTATCCCGACTTTTTAGCCACCCTCAATTTTGAATTCGGTCTATAAAAAATCAGTCGTTTACCCTAATGCTGGACTCGTCCATAAGGGTGAACTGTATGCTGCCCTGGTACATTGTTATCACACCGGTAACGTCTATGGTCTTCCTGCCGTTTCTGACATCAGGGTCAATCTCGTTGTCGGCAAACCTCGAATAGCCGCTGGTGCGGATCTGCACCTCGGTGCCGTCCATTGTGAAATACTGGCTTACCGAATAGGCTCCGGGATTGCTTTCAAGCTGCTTCCTGTTGGAGGCTACGGTACCGTAGTTGTAGTCGTTGGCATTGCCCACATTTGCACTGTCCCACAGACCAGCCTTAAGATATTCCAGATATTTGTTCTTTGACATGGCCCAGGTAGTGATGCCCCAGGTGCTCTCTGACAGAAAGACTCTGTTCGATGAAAGTTTCGTGTCCTTGTTGCTGTCGAGATAGAGCAGCACAAAAATCTCATCCGCATATTTCAGCCCTTTCAGGGTCACAAGGCTGCCGACATACCTGTTGGTGGCCTGGGTGTCGGTCTTTTTCGGAAGATCGGAGGCTGAAATGACCTGCGGAACGACTTCTTCACCGAAAGCGCCGCGGAAAACATGCCTGTCAACGATTGCCGCAACGTCCATATAGGCTGTCTCGTACTCTCCGGTCGGGTCTTCGAGTCCGAGCTGCACCATGCCGTTGCCTCCGTAGTTGCCGCTTTTGTAGCCGTACATGCCCAAAGTAAGCCCCGCGCATTTCACATAGACAGTCTGGCCGGGCTTATAGTCATTATAAAGACCTGTTTTGCCGACTTTTATCTCGATTCCTCCGGTCTCGTCCTGAATGTAGAAACTGCGGTAGAAGTTGCCCGAGCGGTCGGAAGTGGAAACCTTGCCGCCGATTATGATGTCATCGGTGATATTTATCGGCTCGCCTTTGTACATGGCAACGAGTCCGGCAATCGTATGGGTCGGGGTCAGCTCCACCTTTTCATACTCTCCGGGTTCAGGATATTCTCCGGTGAACACAGGACCGAATTCCTCGCATGAAAGGGCCGAGGAAAGAACCGCCGCCGCAAATGCTATCTTATATATAATCTTCATAATCATGAATCTGTTGAAATTTGTCCATTAATATGATCAGAACCTGAAATAAAGGTTAAGCATATAGTTGATTCCGCACATATAGAAATATTTAGGGTCGAACCTGTAATATCTCTCATTGTTTTTGCTGTCAATCAGACGGGTCTGTTCATAACCTCCGGTGCGCACATTTCTGTTGTTGAGGATATTGTTGACATTCAGCGAGAAACCGAAGTTGTATTTGCGCTTGATGTACCATGACTTGCCTGCGCTCGCATTGAGCAGGAACACAGGGTCGAACTTCTCCTGCGCGGCCATGTACTCAATCTCGACAGGAGTCGCTATTCCGTCAGGACCGGACACGGCCATGTCTGTCCTGTACAGAGGGTTCATGTCGAGGTATGAGTTTGCGAAATACTGTCCTTCGACCGTGAAGAACCAGTATGAATTAGTGCGGTAGTTGAAAGCGAGGCTCGAAGCGAGCTGCGGACTGCCGGCAACATAATGTTTCTGCGTCTTGTCCACGGCATAGTTGCCGTCAAGATCGACTTCGTAGGTTTTCACTCCGTCAATCATATAGCTCTTATATACCGGATGCGATTTCCAGTAAGTGACCGGCTGGTTTTCAAATACGACCGCAGCACTGTTGTCTATGGTCTGGGTCATGCGCGGAGTGGAGGTATAGATATATTCGCCGAGGCTGAGGGCACCCTGGAGAGAAAGTCCTTTGAGGAAAAACGGTATTCTGAAGCCGAGTTCCACTCCCATGTGCCTCTGGTCTATGCCAGTCATGGCAAAATTGGTGAACGAGTTCTGAGAGTCGTCATAGAAACTCATCAGGTCGGTCTGGTCCATGATTTTGGTCCAGAATCCGCTTACGCGCAAGTCATAGCCGTTGTTGCTGTAGCTGTAGTTGATGTCTGCCGAAACGGTTTTGGACGGCTCCAGTCCTGCTACAAGCGTGTTCCTCGTCCTCGGAGAAATGAATGACTGCGAGAATGTAGGGGCATCGGTATAGTAGCCTGCGTTTGCATACAGCCTGTGGCCGCCCTGGAACACATAGCTTGCCCCTGCCTTTGCTGACCAGGTGAAGAAGTCGGCCTTGTCTGAGTCGCCCTTTGATGAAATGACATTGCCGTATGAATCGTATGAGGTCAGTTTGCGTCCGTCATAGAAAATCTCATCGCCGTTGTCATCAAGCCCGGCAAACAGACCCTTTCTGAGAAGTCCTTCCCTCCAGAAACCGGTATAGCCGGCTTCGAGGGCGACATTTGCGGTAAAGCCTCCGCGTGTGAAGATACCGTTGGCCCAGACAGAGGCGTTGCGTATATGCGCATAATAGTCGTAGCCGTACTTGCCTCCGCGTCCGATGCGCTCAGCGTCCCCGTGTGCGAGGAAATAGTCGAGGTCATTCTGTATCATGGCCTGGGAGGAGGCAAAGTCCCTCTCGGCGAACTGGTCGATGTTGATATAATAGTCACCGCCGAGCAAATCGTCGAGCTTTTTGTAATATTCAGTGCGGTTCCATTTGAAATTCGCACCGCCGGAAAGGGTGAACCAGCTGCCGGCAGTCCACTTCACATTCGCTGCGGCATTCACATCGTTCTGGTCCACGCGGCGTTCCTCTATTGCATATTTCGACCTGCTGAGGGTCGTGCCGTCAGACTGCAGGACACGATTGTTGTAGTTGACATTGTACAGCCTGTCCCAGTTCAGGTGGCAGGTGCTGTTGGAGTTTGTAAGCCATGCTTCCTCTGCCCAGGACGCCTTGAACGGATTGTTCCTGTCGTAGTCCGGGTTCTCGTTGTAGAAATAGGACGGAAGATTGCGGTAGTAGTCCGGGCGCGGATCCGGCGCGTCATACCAGTCAAGAGCTGTATAGCCGTTTTTGCCGGTACGGTAAAGGAGGGTCGCCGAAGCCTCAAGGTTTTCCGAAGGCGTGGCGGTATATTTCAGGACAAAGACCGGCTCATGTGTCTTGCGCACACGCGCATTGCGGACTTTGCCGTTCTGCAGACCCCAGTTGGAGTTGTACATATTGTCTCCCATAAGGTCATATACTTCCTGTGTGGAGGCATTCTGCGCACCTCTCTGCCCCGGAGCGGCAAAGGCCGCGAGGCTGAGCCTGTGCTCATCGCCGAATTTCTTTTCAACGCCGGCATAATAGGCGAAGTTGCGGTAGTAGACTCCTTTGACCCAGTCGTTTCCTCCCATGCGGGCAGACACGTTGAATGCGTACGACCAGCCGTTGTCAAGCTCTCCCGATGCGTAGGTGGCCATGAGCCTGAGACGGTACATTGCGCTGTTGCTGAGTACGCTGAATCTCCATCCGGGACGGACGGAAGACGGGGTCGCGAGGATATTGGTCACTCCGTTGTAGCCGCCTGCGCCGCAGTCCGAAGCCTCATTGCCGATTGTCGTCTCCTTGCTCCTTGTGGCCTCGTTGAGACCGCTCCAGAGCGAATACGGAGAGTAGCCCGTAATGGCATCGTTCATTTTCACGCCGCTGAGATAGACATCCTGGGTCTCATTGTCGTACCCCCTGTTCTTGAAGCGGATTGCGCTGAAGCCGAAACCGACGATATCGGTATACACGTCATTTGAGAAAAGAATTGTCGGAGTGTCGGAATAGCCTGAATCATCCATGTCGAATTCGGCAAAGCTCGAATCGTCGGCCTCCATGACACTGCGCGACGGCACGAGCGAAACGAACATGAGATCCTTGACGAAGCCGCGTTCTATAGTGACGTTGACAAAAGCTGCCGTAAAGCCCTGTGCAGTCACCTTCATGCTGTACATTCCGTCTGCAATGCCTTCAAACAGGAAAGTTCCGTCGCTGCCGGAGATACCGGACACGACAATGTCCCCGCCCTCGGCAAGCTCTATGGAAGCACCGGGCACCGGAGTCCTTCCGGAACGGCTGACGACTGTTCCTCTGACTCCTCCTGTTGCAGTCCCTGCGGTACGCACCCCGGCAGAAGCCGTTGTCTGAGCCTCTGCTGTCCGTACTGCGACAGACGCGGAAACGGCAAGGAATGCAATTGTCAAAAATATTCTTCTGTACATAAGAAGCTGTTTAAATTTATCTGGAATTTATATATTGAAACCGTAGAAAGATTCAGTCCTGAATGCTGTAATTCCGGACCCGGCTTTTATCAAGGCTCCTATTTGCCGACAACGATGAATGTCGGATAGTGGTCGCTGTAGCCGCCGATGAACGCACCGCCGGAGAATGTCCTGAAAGGATAGCCTTTGTACTGTCCTTTCTGGGTGGTCATGAACGGGCGCTTGAACACAACTCCGTAGAAGTCTTTTTTGCCGACTTTCTGTATTCTGAGCCCGTCCGCGGCTTTTGCGAGCGAGTGGTTCACGAGTATGAGGTCGTAGATGCTCCATTCCCCGCGGTATGCGAGCGAACCGAAGCCGGCCTTGTACATCGAAAGGAAAGGAGAGAAGAAGTCTTCCGTTCCTACCTCGTCCATTTTTTCTTTTCCGTGCATCCAGACGGCCATGCTGTCGTCGGTAGGGTTGTCGTTCATGTCGCCCATGACGGCGATTTTAATGCCGGGATATTTTTTCATCATGCCAGCCGCGTGATTGTATATGATTTCCGCTCCGCGGCTCCTTAGATCCTGGCCTTTTCCGCCGATACGCGACGGGAGGTGTGTCACATAGAAGGCGAAGTGCTCACCGTCGATTGTGCCGTGCACCATGAGGATGTCCCTTGTGCGGAAATAGTCCCGGGCAGCCTGGTCGAGGGTTATTTCCACTTCGGTATTTTCAAACGTGAACGGAATGGACTCGCTGTCGAGGTAGGTGAACTGCTCCGGCTTGTAGAGCAGGGCGACATCGACTCCGCGCCTGTCCGGGCCGTCGTAATGCACTATCTGATAATTCGCGTCAGCGATTTCAGGCTGGCTCACAAGGTCTTCGAGCACAAGACGGTTCTCGATTTCGGACACGCCGAGGATAGTGTGGTAGCGTCCGTTGGACTTGGCCATTTCTCCTATGACTCTTGCCATGTTGTGGAGTTTTTTGTTGTATTTGGCCTCTGTCCACTTGTTTTTCCCCTCAGGAAGAAATTCCTCGTCATTCTTGGCAGGGTCGTCATAAATGTCGAAGAGGTTTTCAAGGTTGTAGAATCCTATGACGTAGTTCCTCTTGGCTTTTCCCTGGCCGAAAGATGCAGCCACAGGCATGAGCAGGGCCAGGACGATAATCAGTATTTTTTTCATATTCCGGTTCATATCGGGTTTTTATGTTCGGTTCAGTATCGCGGAATATCATCAATTCCACCAGAATGTATCATTCTTGGGGTCAGCCGCCTCTATGCGGTCCGCTATTGTCTTGCCGACCTTTGCCTCCAGATTCGGGAAGAAATCCATTCCGACAAGTTCTTCCAGTTCGTCGATCGACATTGACATAGACTTGTCGATTCCGTTCTGGTCGTAGTCAATGTGTTCAAGGTAGAAGGCAGCACCGCGGAAACCGGCATTCTGGGATGTCAGCGTAGAAGTGCTTGAATACCAAAGCAGAGCCTTGAAATAACCTTGCGGCACCCTGACAGCCTTTCCCTCGTTGTCATTCGCAGTCTTTGTACTGTTGCCAAGGAAACAGCCCGTAACTACATACAGTGTGTCGGCACTCCTCGACCAGTCCCTGACGTTCGTCTCGAAGCTCGCCCAGATTCTCTGGTTGAACTTGGTTCCGCGCTGCGGGGTCATATTGGTGAAATAGAAAGTCTGTTCGTTTGCTTCACGGCAACAGGTCCTGTCGGCCGACGGAAGCTGATGACCTCTGTCGTATTTGTCGCTGCCGCTTGCGCTGAAGCCTTTCATGAGCTTTGGCTGTTCATTCTCAGGCACATTAGGGTCGTAGGCCCATTTGTCTGTCCTGCCCTGCGAACCGAGATAGACGGAAGAAAGAGGATAGGCCACCCAGTGGGCGACAAGAGCCTCTTTGTCGTATGCATAGGAATAGTTGCGGTAGGTCTGCCCGCCCATGGAGAAGTGGTTCACATGAAATTCAAGTCCCTCCGGCGTCGCAGGAAGCTCAAGCCAGCCGGTACTTGCTCCCGGACCCGGAGCAGGAGGATTCGGGTCTTCTCCGGGACCGGCCTTCTGGACAAAGGTACACTCTGTGGTCTTGCCGGATGAGGCTACAGCGATTCTGAGCGTCCTGTCCCGGTCTGTCGGGTTCTTTTCGTACTTGAGTATTACATTTGTCTTGTTTCCGCTGCCGCGCTCTGTGTTCAGCTCCGCCCACGGCTCGGCATCCTGCTCGAATTCAAGGCCTATAATCCATGTTCCCGACGCCGTTACGGATACGAAAGTACTTCCGGCCTCGAAAGAGGCCTCCCCGCTGCGCACGGAAACCCCGGTTTCGTTGTTGGATGGCTTTATGCGGTCTTCACATGAAGGGATTGAAAGCAGTGCAAGCGACAGAAGTATGCCGCGGATATGCGCTCTAATATATTTCCTTGCCATAATGCTGTTAGGGTCAATTAAGGGATTTTGTCTGCAGACAAAATGATTCGGTCACCATATTCATCAGATAGCCAAAGGGTTGTCCGATTTTGTACTGTACTCCGAAAGTTTTGTCCGACTTTCGGGGTACAGTTTGTTTTCCGGACAGCCCTTTGTATTTTGCGAAAACATCATCGGCTATTCTGCTCCGTAGAATTCGACTTTCTTGAATTGCACGAACTTGTTGGAGCTTCCGCTTACCGTTACATTAAAGATAAACTTATAATAACTGTCGGCAGGGAATCCATTTCCGCTCGTCAGCTCAATTTCGCCTTCGCTGTAGGTGAATGGGACTTCTGTAGAATTGCTGAAATCGGCATTGGCCGAATATACGAGTTTACAAGAGTTCAATGTAATGCCGGATGCAGTGCCAAGCGTAAGGACAATCTTTGTAAGAGCCTTGTCGAAAGAAGTCTTTGAATAGACAGTCCTGTCCGTGTCGGAGATACTCTTACCTCCGATCCTCCATGGATTCATCTGCGTATTTCCATTGACATTCCAGACAATTCCATCGGCGTCTATATCGCAGTTGCCTGCATACGAGTTATTTGAACCCTGAAGAGAACCAGTCGAGTCAAGAGTATACAGCAGTGTTTCATCCCCGCCCGAGCCGGATGACTTCTTGGCCTGTGTGATTGTGACAACGTATGATTTCGTCGCAGCATCCTCTGTTGTAGAAACCGTTACTTTCGCTGTTCTTGCATCAGTCTCGGACTCGTTCTGAGTAAGTTCAAGGACAACGTCACCGTTACCGTTTCCGCTTGCTCCTGAAAGAATCTTCACGAAGTCACCCTCTGTAACAGAAGCTGTCCATGCAACGTTTCCACTGACCTTGAATGTAGCAGACATTGCTTCTGCACTCACTTTTATGGAAGATACGGAAACCGACAGCCTCTTTGTATCGTCCTCTGTCTTGCCGTTGAGGGAGATGATTTTGCTTCCTGAGTTTACCTCGGGTGTATTGCCCTTGTAATTTATGAGTTTGCCCAGAATTATTACATTGTCACCGGCCTTTATCTGATCTGCTGCAGTGAATTTGTCGCCGTTCAGGTAATATCCGCGGTACACCATGAACTGGCCGGCGGTCTTTCCGTCATCGGAAATATAATATGTGGAATTTCCGTACTGGCCGGTGTCTATTTCGCTGATTGTGGAAATTATGCCTTTGATGTAGACCTCATCTGACGGTGTGTCGGCAGTCAGGGCATTCGTTGCAGTCAGGGCGGCCGCAACATTGTAAGGCGAAGCCTCCGTACCGTTTCCTTCAGGTGTTCCTATGACTTCACCGCCGGCAGAACCGCCGCCGCTGAGCGCAATTCCTTTAGAGAAGTCGATTGCCGTACCGGCTGCTGATGATACCGAGAGGTCAAGATCGTCGATACGGTAGGTGCTTGCCTCTGTAGTGGTGAAATAGATGTAGAGTTTCGATGTGTTGTCAGGAAGTGTGAATGCAGATGAGAGCTTATCCCATTTTGCATCCGGAGTGGAACCTGAGGCAAAAGCATAGTTCAGTTTCACCCATTTTGCCCCGTCGTTGCTGATATATACAGAGAACTGGCCGGCATCGAAGATGCTTTCTCCTGCGGATGCACTGAACACACTCCTGATGGAACCGAATGACAAGATGTAATTCTTCTTTGAGGCATCGAGGGCGATGTTCTTGACCTGGAAATAGTTGTCTTTTGCAAAAAAGAGGTTGTTCACGCCTGAACCGGCATACAGAGAGGAAGCATTTCCGTCATTGGAAGAATTGGCGAGACCCGAGCCGTTTCTTACTGTCATGCCTGAGAACGAGTAGTCTACGGAGGCTATTCCGGAACCGGTCGCATTCTTCCATGACTCATTGACATCGAGAGTCTGGGAACCCCATGAATCTCCTTTGTCAGCCTTTGCCTTGTCGAAGTCATTGTGATAGACTACAAGGTCATCCGCCGAACCGCCCTCGCCTTTCTGTGAAATTGCAAGATTTTTCTTGATTGTTCCGATTGTGAATTCGATCGAGGCGCTGCGGTCTGTTCCGGCGTTGTCTGTAACCGTTACTTCAATGGCTGTTCCGTCCGGTGCAGCCCCCCCCGAGACAGGATTGATGTCCAGCCATTCCGGAAGTTCACCATTGACTTTCCACTCCCTGGTCGAAGAGAGAGTTATTGTCTCAGATGCCGCAGACTCTTCAAATGCAAGCTCTGCAGGATTCAAGGTAAGACTTGGCTCGCCCTGCAGGCGTCCGTCATCCTGACAGCCTGCGAGCAATGCCGCAGCCGCAGAAATACATAAAAGGAAATTCCTCAGTTTCATATTTTATGATAATTATTGTTGCCTTTTGCGTGGCAAATATAGACAATTATAAGCAAATTTCAATAATAACGCAGAGGTGGAGGCAAAAGCTTACCGTATAGCAATCAATTGTCCTCCACCACTACAGAAAGCAGTTCTTCCAATGTCGAATAGACCGGAACGCCGTAGCGGGCACAGGTTATGCGCACATTGTCGTAGCGGTAAAAGTCCGGCGTGCATACGACATGGAGCTTGCCGCTGCGGGCGAAAAGTCCGAGTTCCAGAAGGGTAATCGGAGACTTGCTGCCAGACAGGATGTTCATTATTATGATGTCCGCCTTTTCCAGATGCTCCAGTTCCCAGTTCACCTGATAGTCCATTTCGCCCGGACGGGAGGCATCCCAATGCTCCTGGCGCGGATTGTAGAGGAGGTAGCGGCCGGACTTTGCGGAAAAGCAGTCGAGAAGTCCCGCCTGCCAGTCTTCGCCCGTTCCCATGTCGATAGTCCCGGCAAGGAAGATTCCGGTGTATTTCCCTCCGGCTTCAAAGTCTGCCGGAATTTCACAGTGCGGACGTAGCATATATACTGCCGATTCGCAGTTCTGTCCTCCCTGCGGAGAGCATGACAGCAGCAGCGCGACAAAGGCAGCAAGCAGCATAAAGTTCTTTAATCTTTTCATATATAACCAATTGTCAAAACACACAACCTCTGTCCGGCAACATACGTTTCACTGAATATCGGGCACTCAGGTACAGTCATCCGAATTATTCCGAAAATTCCACAGTAAATATACATTTATTCATGGAAAACGCCGCGGCAAATATGCATTTATTCCGGATATGGCACTGTTTCTAAAGAGTGATTGAATTTGCATACATAACATAACTTAAATAGTATGGAACAAATTCTTGCCGGCAGAAAAAAGGAACTTGAGCAAAGCACATATTTCTCAGATCAAGTCGGCATTGCAAGCGTCTCAACAGAGTTTTATACGTGGCGAACAAATAAAATAGAAAATGGGCCGACTAAAAAGTATTAGTCAAGCCCCTTTTTCTCATTTTTATGTGTGGACTGCCTCGCCCTTGTCACCAGATTTTCAATTCTCAGAGAGTTATTCTGAGTTTTTAGTCCTCCTCGGACAACACAAAAGATGAATTCCTGAAAATACAGAACCGCATTAAGACATTCAGGGAAATCACCGCCACAAAAAGCAGTATAATTTCTGCAATGATTACCACTTTCGGAATGAAATCAGACATGTACAGCAATCAGATTGTCGCAAAGCTTGACACGGATGCTCTGTTTAAGGGTCAGCCCATCTCTCAACGGAACGGACTTTTCGGGAGAATCCGGACATTTATTCATCAGAATGTGCCATCGGAACGGTATTGATCTACCCTAAAGCAATGGGGTCATATAAACAGGCAAAAGTATAGTCTGCCCGTCCTTTCTGTAATCCTTGGTATATATCAGATAGCTCTTGTAGATACGATGTGAGAATTTACGCAAGAATTCATCAAGGGAGGTATGGGTATTATAACCGGAGGACCTGACCTCTATCGGCCACAATTTGGAACCGTGTGACAAAAGAAAATCTATTTCATAGTTGTGTTTCGGATCTTTGGGCCATGTGTAATAAAACAGCCGGTTTCCGGATGCAGTCAGCATCTGGGCGACAAGATTCTCATATACATGGCCTAAATTAGCCTCCAGCTTGTCACTCAGGAGTTTTTGGTATATTATGTTTTCTGCAAAGCCTTTGTCCCAGAATGCAAGTGTAACGAAAAGCCCGGTATCTCCGCAATAGATTTTAAATCTCTTTGAATCCTTTGTCAGTGATATTCCGACATTAGGGTCATTGGAGTGCCACGAGATGTTGACAGTCCTGCTGTCTTCCAGATTGCGCAAAAGTTCTTCGACTTTGCCATTTTTAACGTCACCCAGTACCTGACCTGGAATATATCTGCTGTTGTTGCCATTCAGCTGCGACGGTATCTCCATATATAGGCGTCCAATGCGTCCATTAGCATCAAGTTTCAGGAAATCATCCATATACAGTCTTATAATGTCACGTTTTACAAGATCCACCATGCTCAGATTATTGGTGTCGAGATATTCATTGACAGCCTGCGGCATCCCTCCTATCAGCATATACAGTCTCAAATCGCGCATCTGTGTCCTGTGTGCGGCCTCAAGCGGCTTATTCATATCAAAAAATGCCCTCAACAGCGGCACAGTAGCCTCATCACCGAGTGCCCAGCGGAACTCCTCAAAGTCCATCTGATACATTGTAACCCTTTCTTCTTCACTCGGAATCGTTATATTTTCCGTATTTTTCCTGATGCTTATCAGGGAGCCTGTCTCAATATAGTCATACCTGCCGTCAGCAACAAGGTATTTTATTGCCTGCCTGGCTTTGGGGCAATTCTGGACCTCGTCAAAAATCACGAGAGATTTCCTTTCTTTCAAGACAACATTATATATGCTCTGCAATTGCAGGAATATAAAATCAAGGTCCATAAGGTCATCAAATATTGATTTCACCTGTGTACCTGCCCTGTTAAAATCAATAAGAAGATATGATTCATATTCGTTTCTTGCAAACTCCTCTACAATGGTCGATTTGCCCACACGCCTCGCCCCCTCTACAAGAATCGCCGTTTTACCATTGCGGATGCTTTTCCACTCATACAATCTCCGGTAAAGTTTACGTTTAAAGACCCTTTTCATATATATTTGATTTTCCGGCAAATATAGCTTTTTGCCGATGACCCCGAAATTTGAAAACGGCTTCCGGGAAAATCCAAACAAAAACCCCGGATGGCCTTGATGGTCGTCCGGGGTAAAATATGTTATGACAAATAACTATTCCGCGTATTTGTAAAGAACAGGGAAGGTATACCCATCCATACCGCTCTTATCAACATAGCACCTGAAGAAGTCACCATTATTTGTATTATGATACAGATAATATGTAGCTGTCTTGCCGGAAACGTCTCCGGAAATCTTAATTCCGTCCGCCGTGTATTCAAATTCTATGTCATAAGGATCTGCACTCTCAGCACAGCTGTTATGAGCCATTCCGAAATATTTTCCGTCTGGCAGAGCGATTGAATATTTCGAACCGCTCTTTGCAACTGTAACGGCAGCGGCATCTACAGCGGAAGATGATGCAATGGCATTGTCGCTGACAGTAACTGCAGCAGTCGCCTGAAGATCTTTTCCGGAAATCGTAGCATGGGCATTATTTCCGAATACGATAAGATACTTTCCTGTCCAGTCTGCCGGAGCCGATGTAACCTTGACATATTTGCCGCCGTTGCCCGGATTTTCGCCCTGGCCTGAGTCATGTGAAACGTAGAAGCAGCCGTCAGCCTCGATGAGACCATTGTATGAAGTCTTGTAGCAGACAATGGTAAGATTGTCGCCTTCCTTGACGCCGAGCTTGCCGAATTCGCCTTTCGCACCGCCCCAGCCGGCCTTCACGCCATAGACATAAACTTCGTTTTCTCCGTCGAAGAGAGCGAAGTTTCCATAGGTATCGAGATCATATTTTGTATTCGCCTCGTTGCTCTTGCCGACCTTCCCGGAAATCCTGTACCAAGTGTTCTTGTCATCAGAAAGTCCGCGGAAATCTGCAATAGAAATATCTGAAACCTTGATATGGTTCTCAATAGACACATTCTTGAGCTGAGGTTTGCCGTTGTAAGAAGTCTTAGGGCCGGTTACTGTAACGATGTCACCTGCCTTGATGCCCATCTCTTTCCACTTCTTGGTCTCGCCTGCGGCATTGAGCACACCGTAAACATATACCTCACCGGTAGCATCCTTGATATAGATGTTGCCATAGTCGCTGTTCTCGTCCTTAGTGATATAACCGGTAAAACGATAGACAGTAGAACCGTCTTCCGCACCATTGATTTCTGCAGCGGTAGCATCGAGAATTGCACCGTCCTGATTCACAGTAAACTCGGCATCACCGACAGATTCACCCAAATTCGCCGTAATCTTGACAGTCGCTGTTCTTGCGCCACCGTCATTATAATCATAGCTGAAATAAAGAGCAGAAGCATCGTTGCCCTGATAATGAAGCCATGAAGCGTCTGTAACAACCTTAATCGCATCTGCATTTATCGTTGCCGCCACGGTAAACTCACCGGCCTCTTTCTCAAAAGAGAATTCTGTTTTTTCAAGCTTGATAACCTCCGGAGCCGGATCTTCAGCCTTTACGAGGAAAGGAAGCACTCCGTCAGACTTGGCTGCGGCATAAGCACCTGCTGAAGAATAGCCTGTGGTGTACTGCATGTATTTTGAAACAGTCTCGTTGTTTACCATGAAGGTTTCTTCAGTCTGCTGCTCGACAGTCCAGACATCTGCCTTGGAAGCGTTCGCAGTCAGATAGAAGTTGTCGTATTTTGCAGCCTGATAGAGATAGCCTCCGTTTGAAGTCTTGATATGGAATCCTCCGTTACAAGCCTCAAAAGTATAGACAGCGGAAGCAGTGGAAGTCAGAGAGCCGTCTGCAGCGACATTGGCATCATTTGCATAGATATATCCATACGAATTGTCATCGAAGCCGAGTTCCAGTCCTTTGAGTGCGACCCATTTGGTGTCATGCTTGAACATAATCCAATAATCACCGGCCTCGAACGCAGGGAACTGAGGTTTCAGCGCAGGATCTCCGGGATAAAATATCTTGATGAACTGGGACCTTCCCGCCGCATCGATTCTAATCTCTCCGGCAAGATCGTCCTTACCCTTTTCTGTGCGGGTAAAAGTAAGTTTGTAGTCTCCTGCCGCTCCGCTTGTAGGGGATACCTCCAAACCTGCCGGAATCGTCTTGGAATCAATTGCCCAATCTACAGTTGCCGTCAGATTGACAACATTGTCGAGTTCCTCGATCTTCGAGGTCTCACCTTCATTCACGACCTTTGCAAGAGGAACGTAAGACCTGTCAAGCTTAATGACATCAAGCTCGACCGGAAGTTTTTCTGTACATCCTGCCAAAACAGCAGCTGCGGCGGCAAAGGATGTCAATATATTCTTAAGTTTCATATAATATCTTTAGCTATTAGTTGAACATGTACTTGATACCTATAGAAGCATACCAGCACTGGCCAAGGCTTGAGTAAGGAACAAATGTCTGGGTATCCCCGTTTATGACAGACGGAGTTGAGAATACCGGATAGCCGTCTGCATCTGCACCCTCGTATTTGAGGATACGTGCCTCATCGCCAATTGCAGGGTTCAGATACTTTGAAACTCCCCACTTGGAATTGAAAAGGTTCAGAATGTTCTTCACGTCAAAGCAAAGCTGAAGCTTGTTCACGCACTTCTGGCCCTTGATTACGAAGTCATGCTTGTAGCTGAAATCAAGCCTGTGAACCCAAGGAGAATACACACTGTAAGCCTCGGCATACTGGCCCTGATGTTTGCTCAGATACTTGTCTTTGTGTACATAATCCAGGAAACGTGCCGCATCATCGACGCTCTTGAAGCGGAAAGAACCGTCTGTAACCTGCTGGTCAGTCGGAATATAAATCGCATCATAAGCATAACCGTCGCCATTCATATCGTTGGAAAGCATATATGAATAGTTGTAGCCTCCTCTCCATGTCTCATAAATGAGGCTGTAGTGGTTATTGCCCCTGTCCTGATAGTTCAGAGAAGCAACGAAACGGTCCGGAGTCACATACTGGGAATTGTGAAGCGGAATGCGGTTCGGACCTGCGGTAGTAGGAACGTATGTAAATGCAGACTCAGCAGCGGATCCAGGCATACCGGTTACGTCCTTGCTTACGGAATGAGTATAAGATGCGCTGATAGTCAAATCCTTGACAGGAGTAATATTGACGGATGCAGCTGTCGACCATCCATATCCGCGGCCAGTGTTTTCAAGAACGAAAGCCTTTGTTCCCTGACGGAAAGATGACGGGAATATCGGACGGTTGTCGACTCCGTTGAATTTAGGGAAGCCCTCTGACGGAAGGATGCTCCAGTCAGATATACATACTCCATTGATAGTCTTGTTGTAAATTCCCTCTACTGACATAGAGAACGGGAATGGAGTAGGGAAACTGTAGTCAAGGGCGAGAGAAGTCTTCCATACCTGAGGCATTTTGAACTTAGGGTCAACACCGCAGATTGCAGAAGGAACAGCTCCGTCTTCCGGCTTGATCGTATTAGGATGACCGAGGGAAACGATCTTGTCATGAAGAGCCGATATCGTAGCCTTGCCGTTAGCATCGGTTACAAGACCGCCCCTGAACTCGTTCATATCGGTATTTTTTGAGCTGAGCTGTGCCTGATACTGCACCATACCTCCGTTTGTAGGCATATTGGTGAAGAACACAAGAGGAAGACGTCCTGAGAAGAGACCTGTACCGCCACGAAGTTTGAGGCTCTTGTCGCCGAGAATATCCCAGGTAAAGCCGACACGTGGAGAGAATGTCACGCTGGCATTAGGCCATTTGCCTGTATCTATGCTGCGCTCATTTCCTTTTTCATCGTAATATTTCAGGTCCAGAATAGCCTGATTCGTAATCAGGTCCTTATTGTCAAAGAAAAGTCCGTCGATACGGAGACCGTAAGTAAGTTTGAACTTGTCAGTTGCCTGCCATTCATCCTGGGCATAGATTCCGGCCTTATAGAAACGTACGCGGGCTGCAGGATTCTGTTCTCCGTCGTAACCGTAGGTAAGGCAGACGATTTCCGGAGCTGCGCCATTGATGAAGTCATCGACTGACTTGTAGCGGTAGTAACCTGTTCCGTTTCTCATATAGGCATTGTCAGCCATCTGGTACTCGAAGTTGACACCTCCTGTAACCTTATGGTTTCCGCCGAAATAAGTAAGGTCGTCCTTTACATTGAACACATTGTTGTGTACACCGTTGTTCCAAGTGAACAGCTCATATCCGAGAGCCATATAGTTGTTTGACTGCGTGTCGTCAAGAATGTCGATAAAAGGGAACTCTTCAGAATTTGTTCCGCGCACATCATCGAGTTTAGAGAATGTGGCGAGGAACTGATTTGACAGTTTGTCGCTGATGCGGCTGTTAAGGTCCACAGAGACAGTGCTGACGAGATTCCTCATCGAATACATGGAGTTTGCAAACGACATCGAATACTGTGACATACGTCCACCTGACATACGTGTACCGCCGTCCATTGAAGTCGCGTTAGGGCTATTCCAGACATTATTGAGGGTATAGTTATAACGGATAGCAAGATGATGGTTGTCAGTTATATTCCAGTCAATTCTGGCAAGGGCCTTCATGTTGCTCTCATTTGCAGGGAAAGATGTCCATGAACCTGTATCGTAACCGTATTTGCTCTTTACGAAATCGGATACCTTCTCCAAATCGGAAAGTTTAGTACGGGAAATATACTGGTTTGAGTTTGCAACGCCATCCTCTGATCCCCTCCAGCGGTTTGCTATCGACGGAATGGCGGAATATTCAAAGTTAACAAAGAAAAAGAGTTTGTTCTTGACAATCGGACCACCGAGGGTAACACCGTATGTGGTGTTCCTGCTCTTGTCACGTGCTCCTTTAATCTGCTCTCCATAAATTGCGTCTCCCTGCATATTCTCATTCTTATGATATATGTATGCAGAGCCTTTGAATGTGTTTGTACCTGATTTTGTGATGGCATTCACTCCACCGCCGATGAAGTTGGTCTGACGCACGTCGAATGGAGAAATTACAACCTGCAATTCGTCAATGGCATCGAGAGAGATAGGATTTCCGCCACCTGGAAGGTTTGAACTGAGACCGAAGTTGTTGTTGAAGTTCGCACCGTCGACTGTGAAGTTTGCAGTACGTCCGTCCGCACCGGCGAAAGTCATTCCGTTGCCGCCGTATGGGGAAAGGCGTGTTACGTCCGTGATGCTTCTGTTGACTGTCGGAAGTTCGGTAATCTGCTTGTTGGAAATGTTTGTTGCCGCTCCGGTTTTCTCGGCAGAGAATTTTGACGCCGGGGCTGCAATGACCATTGCCTCGCTCAGCATCTCGGCATCCTCTTTAAGAGTTCCGTTCAGAGCGTAAGTCTCTGCAAGCTGAAGTGTAACGTCAGTGTAGGTCAGGCTCTGGTAACCGAGGCATGATACTGCCACTGTGTAAGGACCTCCTGTACGCATACCGTTGATGGTATAACGTCCGTCTGTGTTGGTAACGACACCATAGACAGTACCGGAAGGAGTGTGCGTAGCAAGCACGGCTGCACCTATTACAGGCTGACCTTCGTTGTCCGTGATTCGTCCGGCGAGGGAAGATGTTGTAATCTGCGCAAAAGCAGTTACACCCACGAAAATTGCCGCCCCGAGAGAAAGCAGCAATCGCTTAAACGATTGTTTCATAGCGTTTTAATAGTTTGTAAAGAGTTATAACGCTGCGAAGATAGCATTTTTATTTGTTGTGTGAAAAAAAATATGATATTGCGGGGTATTATTTATCAGCCGGGAAAACGTTCCAGGTTGGCTGCGTTTCCGACCAACCTGGAACGGC
>CAYMVG010000017.1:0-47557 GCA_964394295.1 uncultured Muribaculaceae bacterium
TTTCGGGAACGAACAACGACAAGACAGCGCAACCGTTCCCAAAACGAGCACTTTCGGGAACGAACGATAACAAGACAATACGACTGTTCCCAAAACAGGCATTTTCGGGAACGAACGATGACAAGACAGCGCAACACGACCGTTACCAAAACACAGACTTTCGGGAACAACGACAAGACAATACGACCGTTACCAAAACAGGCAATTTCGGGAACGGACGGGATTGGATAGATGAAGAAAAGGCAGTGTGCAAACTGAATTATGGACGGATTCGGAGCATTGAGGACGATGGCCATTACGGAGAGTTTCATATCTTTGCAGTCCGATAGCGAATAGATCCGGCAGGCTCATTCAATCCTGAGCCTGCCGAACCGGAAACCGCTTGCCTTTGCATACAGCATTGTGCAGTATCCTGCCGGTACATGACAGGATTATAACGGAACGACATAAAAATTAAATACATGAAACATTTTACAATACTGACACTTGCCGCATTGGTACTGGCATCATGTACCCACGGTGACCCGCAACTCGGTAAAGCCCCGATCGACAAAGTAATCAAGGCAATGACCCTGGAAGAAAAAGTGCGCATGACTATAGGTACCGGCATGGAAGAAGCCGCCGGAGACAATGCAGTAATCGGTTCAACCAAAAACCTCGTTCCCGGAGCTGCCGGCACTACATATCCGATACCGCGTCTCGGAATTCCGGCTGCTGTGCTTGCTGACGGCCCTGCCGGGCTCCGCATAGATCCGACACGCGAAGGTGAAGACAGGACATATTACTGCACTCACTTCCCTATCGCCACACTCCTGTCCTCGACCTGGAATCAGGAACTTGTCGAAAGTGTAGGTGCCTCAATCGGAAAAGAGGTACTTGAATATGGTGCTGACATTCTTCTTGCACCGGCTCTGAACATTCACCGCAACCCGCTCTGCGGAAGAAATTTCGAGTACTATTCAGAAGATCCTGTCGTGGCCGGAAAAATTGCGGCAGCCTATATCCGAGGCGTGCAGAGCAACAATGTGGGAACATCGGTAAAACATTTCGCAGTCAACAATCAGGAGACAAACCGCAATGCAAATGACGCAAGAGTATCACAGAGGGCATTGCGCGAAATCTATCTCAAAGGGTTTGAAATATGTGTCAAGGAAGCGGACCCGTGGACGGTAATGTCTTCATACAATCTTTTGAACGGTGCCTACACATCCGAGAGTCACGAGCTTCTGACTTCTGTTCTGCGTGAAGACTGGGGCTACCGGGGCATGGTCATGTCAGACTGGTTCGGTGGCAAGGATGCACCGGCGCAAATGTATGCAGGCAATGACATGCTGCAGCCAGGACATGTAAACCAGTACAATGCAATTCTGGAGGCAGTACGCAACGGAGCCCTTGACGAATCGGTAATAGACAGGAATGTAAGGCGCATTCTGGAGATGATAATGAAGACTCCGCATTTCAAGGGATATGAATTCTCAGACGAGCCAGACCTGCAGGCTCATGCGGAAGTGACACGCCAAAGCGCTACTGAAGGAATGGTTCTTCTCAAAAATGCACAGGGTGCCCTCCCACTACGTGGCGATGTTGAAAAAATAGCGCTATACGGCTGCACTTCATACGATTTCATAGCTGGAGGCACCGGATCGGGCAATGTCAACAGGGCATATACGGTTTCGCTTTTGGACGGTCTCAGGAATGCCGGGTACGAATTGGACAACAAGCTCAAATCCAAATATGAGAAACATATCAAGGCTGAAAAGGAGAGGATTGCAAAAGGGAACAATTTCTCTGTGTTCATGCCGGTGCAGCGTCCGGAAGAAGCAGATATTCCTGCTGCAACCATCAGGAAGCATGCCGCAGAGTCCGATGTCGCCCTTATCACGATAGGGCGCACTTCCGGAGAATTCCTGGACAGGACAGTGGCGGATTTTGAACTTACGGACAAGGAGAGGAAACTCATCACGGAAGTCTGCAACGTTTTCCATAAGGCAGGCAAAAAGGCAATAGTCATACTGAATATAGGAGGAGTTATAGAAACCGCCTCATGGAAAGATATGCCCGACGCAATCCTGTGCGCATGGCAGGCTGGACTGGAAGGAGGAAACAGTGTTGCAGACGTGCTCTGCGGCAAATCATCACCTTCCGGAAAACTTCCGATGACTTTCCCGGTGAAATTCGGAGACCACGCATCGTCAGCCAACTTCCCTATCGATGTAAATGAATACACCGGTAAAAATTACAACAAAGACAGCGATGAACCTGTCAGAAATGTGGACTATACGGAATATGCCGAAGACATTTATGTAGGATACAGGTACTTCGACAAATTCTGCAAGGAGGTTTCATATCCGTTCGGATACGGACTGAGCTATACCTGCTTTGAATACAGCAAGCCTTCCGTAAAGGTGAATAACGGTACAGTAACGGTGAGCGTAGATGTCAGGAACTCAGGAAAATGCGCAGGAAAGGAAGCCGTCCAGCTGTATGTCGCTGCTCCTGAAAGCCGTGTCAGCAAACCTGTCCAGGAACTTAAGGCATTTGCCAAGACAAAAGAGCTTCTCCCCGGAGAAAGCCAGACTGTAACAATGAATCTCAAAGTTCTGGTTCTCGCTTCATTCTGCACTGAATCATCGTCATGGATAACAGAAGAAGGTGAATATGAATTCCGCTTCGGTGCTTCTTCACGTGATATAAGAGCAACTGCGAAAGTATCTGTTCCCCAAGCGTCACATAAGGTCAGCGACGTCCTCGCACCTGCGGCAAGAATCGCTTCAATCGAATAAAACATTCTTTTACAATAAAGGGGCAGACTAAAAATTATTAGTCAAGCCCCTTTTTCTCATTTTTATGTGTGGACGGCCTCGCCCTTGTCACCAGATTTTCAATTCTCAGAGAGTTATTCTTACTTTTTAGTCTCTTTATTTTTCTGCCTTATTATGCCGGACCCCACGGACAGCCTCGGCTTCGAGAGGGTTGTCAGGCCATGAGTGTCTGGGATAGCGGCGGCGGAGTTCCTTCCGTACCTCGAAATAAGTTCCGTTCCAGAAACTGCGCAGGTCGGAAGTCAGCTGCACGGCCTTGTATCCAGGTGAAAGAAGTTCCATAAGCACAGGCAGACGGCCGTCATCCACCCTCAGGGTGTCCAGCAGGCCGAAACATTCCTGCAGACGTACACGTACAATCGGGGCATCCGCTCCCTGCCGGTATTCCAAACGGATGCGGCTGCCTGTCGGCACTGTCACATATTCCGGAGCAAGCCTTTCGACTTCATGTTGCTGCACATAGGACAGAAGCCCCCATATAACCTCGCACAGATTGATTTTCTTAAGTTCCGCCGTTGTTCTTGCATTTCCGATATACAGCGGCAGCCACTCCTCCACTCTTTCAAACAGAGCATCGGAACTCACATCCGGAAGTTCCAATTCCGGATGCCATAAGGCCACAGCTGAAATCCTCCTGACAAGGTTTTCCGCTTTGTCCGAGAAATCGAACATAGACAGCCCCTCTTTCTTTGCAGCCTCACATACCACAGCGGCAATTTTCTCCTTAGAGACATCACCGAGAGTGGCCGTCCTCAACAAAATTGCCCCGATACGTGTCTCACGCTGTGCCGTGACACAGCCCTGCCTGCTGTCCCAGAATATACGGTCACGCGCTTCCGCCGCAAACATTATATCTTCCTCAGCCACTGGAGCGGCAAGAAAAATCCTTCCGGCTCCGTCCTTTTTCACATTAAGGCTGCAGGCAACGAGCCATTCGCACGAAGCCAGCATATCCCCCTCATCCACAGCCGCTATGCTTCCGTCAGGAAACTGAAATTTCCCGCGTCCCTCTTTCCATGAGCGGGCAATCCTTTCGGGATAGGCTGCGGCAAGGAGTTCCCCTATTTTATACGGGTCGGGCGCAGAGGCGTCAGGAACTGTTCCGGCGAGACGGCAATATTGCTGTGCAGCCTTTGCTATGCGTCCCCATATACCGCCTGCCCCTTTCGGCCGCGCCCTTCTGAGTTCCGCCACACGCATATCAAGCCCGGTCCCGTAGCCGTTGGCTGCCAGTCCGACGTCGCTCCGTCCTCCCATAGGGTCGCGTTCTTCAATCAAAGCCGCAATGTCAGCGGCAAGGGCTTTGTCTGCCTGTGTCTCCGCCCTCAGAAGCATTCTGCCTATACGCGGATGGCACGGAAGTTTTGACAATTGTCTTCCAAGTCCTGTAATACGGCTTTCACAGTCAAGGGCACCGAGCGATTCGAGAAGCGCAACGGCACTTGCGACATTGACAGGTTCTGGCATATCCAGCCACGGTATATTGTCAATATGCTCTCCCCATGCAGCAATTTCCAGTACGGTTCCCGACAAATCGGCCTCAAAAATCTCTGGTGTACGCGTCTGAGCCATATTCTTTTCCGTACCGGCACCCCAGAGTCTGTAACACACTCCGGGGGCCAGCCGTCCGGCACGCCCGGCCCTTTGGTCTGCCATGTCCATGCTTATCCGTACTGTCTCAAGACGGCTCATACTGCTTGCAGGGTCGTAAATCTGTTTCCGGCAAAGTCCGGAATCAACAACAATCCTCACACCTTCGATGGTCAGCGAAGTCTCGGCTATAGGTGTGGCAAGTACGATTTTGCGTTCTCCCGATTTGCCTGGAGCAATGGCAAGACGCTGTTCTTCAAGTGAAAGCATGCCGTACAGTGGATATACGCGCGTCTCTCCAAGCCCTTTGCCGAGCATTTCGGCACAACGCCGTATCTCGCCTTCTCCGGGCAGAAATGCCAGTATATCGCCATCGTGTCCGGCGTGAGCCATACGCACGGCTTTTGCCACGGCCTCAGCGACATTCAAAGAATCAGCCTCCTCTGAGGCACGGATGATTTCCACAGGGTACAATTTGCCTTTGCTTTCGACAAGAGGGGCTTCGAGGGCACGACAAAGGCTTCCTGTGTCCATCGTAGCGGACATAAGGACAATTCTAAGGTCAGGACGCAGCACTTCCTGAGTCTGACGTGCGAGGGCGAGGGCAACATCCGCAGACAGGCTCCGCTCGTGAAATTCATCGAAAATAATGATTGAAACTCCGTCAAGGCCCGGATCATCCAGCAGCATACGCGTAAGGACACCTTCCGTCACTACTTCCACTCTCGTCCTGGCGGACACTTTCGTATCGAGGCGCATTCTGTAGCCGACGGTCTCCCCTGCTTTTTCCCCTATCATCTCTGACATCCTGTGCGCAATCTGTCTGGCGGCAAGTCTGCGCGGCTCAAGCATAATGATACGTCCGGCATTTCCGGGCCGTTCCAGCATGGTCAGAGGCAGCAGTGTGGATTTTCCCGCCCCGGGAGGAGCTGTAATGACGAGTCTCTGATGCTCCTCCAGCATACTGTTCACCGTATCGGCGATTTCTGCCGCCGGCAACGCATAATTATGCATATCCAATGCTGCCATTCTGTTTATAATAAAAGCATTTCCTTAATTAAAGCCGTTGCAACCGGCCTCATGCATTACCCCCGAAAACTGTCGGAAATTATTCCGACGAAGCCTCATCAGGTTCAACAGGAAGCACCTTTACGACCTTCGCCGGGTTTCCGACGGCAATGGAATTATCAGGAATGTCTTTGACCACGACCGAGCCGGCACCTATCGTGACATTCGAGCCTATCGTGACTCCGGGGAGAATGGTGACGCTTCCGCCTATCCAGACATTGTTTCCTATTGTGACAGGTCTGGCCCACTCGTTGCGGGTGTTCCTTTCAACAGGGGCGGTGCTGTGGCAGGCTGTGTATATGCTGACATTCGGGCCTATGAAACAGTCATCTCCTATTGTTACAGGCGCTTCGTCAAGGACTGTAAATGAAAAGTTGGCGAAGAAACGCCGTCCCACGGAAATCTGCCTGCCATAGTCGCAATAAAACGGCTGGTTGATTATTATTTCGTCATCAGCGATGTGTCCGAGCAGTCCTTTTAGAATCCTCAGTTTGCCCTCCGTATCTCCCGGCCTCAGCAAATTATAGTCATGGACAATCTCTTTCACTGCATTAAGCTCCTGCAGCAATTCTCCGTCCACCGCAGAGTAAACCTGTCCTGCCAGCATTTTTTCTTTGTTTGTCATCTTTTAAATCATTATTGATTGCCAGTAATAAATATCTATTGCTTAATTGCAATATATTGATCTGAACTTCTAAATGGATATAGAATACCGTTATATGACAATTGTCCAGATCTATTGGCAGTTATAGTCAGTACATTACCTGCCAATGTACCTGGTCCATAGGCAATAGTATAATAACCTGCTGAATCAGATACTTTTACCGGTTCAAAATATACCATTGAGCCAACTATTTCGCCATAACTTGTTATAGGACCTATGGCCTGTACCCTTGTCTCAGATACTTTATATATGTTTAAAACTCCTGTATCTGTTATTGTCCCTGTACTTTGCCCCCAGACAACTGATTGCGTAATACCAACAGAGTATGAACCGACAAAAGCGTCAGCTGCATCTTCATTCACATGTTGTTTAGAACACGAAACAGCAATAAAAGACGAATAAACAAGTATAAAACAAAAGATGTATCTCATAATCATTAAATCAGTTACATATAATTAACAATATTTTTATATTACATTATAATTTCGAACGGTATAATTTACTCATAAACAAATCATTATTATATATCACATCTAATTTCAAATATCAATTTTCATTATATATTTTCGATGACTGACAAATTTAAGAAAAAACATAAGAAATGACATAAATATTCAAATACAACTGCCATATTGGCATATACATCAATAGGAATAAATCTTGATATGGAATATTGAAATAGTGATATCTACTAACCATGAGACTAAGAGCAATACCTCCTGAAATAGCTGTCCAAAACCCTTTCGAAAATTGTAAGTTAAAGCGTAAAGCATATGCTAAATTATTGACTTCCATAATAGACAATGCCGAAGGTGGTTTCACAATGGCATTAAATAATTCCTGGGGAACAGGGAAAACGACTTTTGTCAAAATGTGGCAAAAATATCTTGAAAACTCAGAACATCAGACAGTGTATGTCAATGCCTGGGAAATGGATTTCATTTCTGATCCGCTGTATTCTATTTTAGGAGAAATTTCATCTTTAGTAAAGTACAATAAAAAAATAAAGAAAAGATTCAGGCAAATTTTGAAATCTCTTCCAAGTTCATTATTGATTGGAATAAAATACTATGCTGACACTCATTTGGGAGAAAAAGCAATAAACAATCTTTTTAAAAAGCATAAGTACTATGATGACAATGTCTTATCCTATATTAACCAACGTGATGCAATACAACAATTCCGTAAAGAATTGTCAGAATTTATTGCCGATATATGCAAAGGCCAAAAATTAATATTCTTCATTGACGAACTTGACAGATGCCGTCCAGACTATGCTGTAGAATTCCTCGAACGTATTAAACATTTCTTTTCCATTGATAATATCATATTTGTGATTTCTGTTGACAAAAAACATTTAGAAGAAAGTATAAAAGGACATTATGGAAGTTCAGAAATTGACACGGAAGAATATTTGAGACGTTTCTTTGATATTGAATACAGTCTTCCTGAACCGAAATTGAAACAATTCTGTAATTATATATACAGCACAGAGATTATACAAGGAATTCAAGATGAAAGAATGAGAGAAATATTATTGGAAATCATATGTATAATTTCTCAACAAGCATCTTTAACGCCAAGGCAGATAGAAAGATTGATTGCACATCTTAAAATTTGTTATTCAAGCTACGAAAGTTTGTTATATGCACCGGATTTAGCGGCCATACTATTCTTTTTTAAATGTTTTCATGCAAACATGTACAATAATCTTAAGAATAGTTTATATAGTGTGGACGATTTATCTAAATTATTATCTGACATATTTGGAGATGACTTACAGAAAGAGGCTAATAAAGGACCCTATAAAATGAGCTATGTTGTAGTAAGCCTGCTTTTCAGATATAACATACAACTCGGTATTAATGGCGTTAATAGTCTTCGCAATTACAGGAAAATAGATCAAATTCCTGTATTAAACTTTAAACCTTATAAATTAGAGCAATCATATGCCTATAATTTGGTGCATGATTTTGAAAAGAGCAATAACATGTTCTCATTATCTGAATTCTATCCCTTGATAGACATGTCATTTCCATTCACTAAAAACGAATTGACGAACAAATTATACTCTCATTTGAATAGTTCCAAATAAGAGCAAGACCTGATTAACTTTACTGAATTTTGATGGCATGACCTCATACATAAAATTAACTTATTCATAACAATCCAGTACATTCTGATTTTTCAGAGACGGTACCAAATATCGCCAAAATCATTATTTTTGCAAAATACATTGTTAAAACGCATGAATAAAACATCTATCAGATTCTTCAACGACCGCGAGGTCAGAGCCATTTGGGATAAAGCAAACTCCAAGCGGTGGTTATCTGTGCTTGATATTATCGGGGGCCTTTAATGACCAGAATAACTACAATAAGAACAGGAACTATTGGAAGTATCTGAAGACCAAATTGAAGAATGAAGGGAATGAACTGGTTAGTGGCACTAACCAGTTGAAATGTTGGCACCTGATGGAAAAAGACGGATAGCCGACGTTCTCACGCTCTGTCATCATTTTACGACTTTCCACCGCAGTCTCCATACACCGTTCTCATAAGAATGGCTCATGATTTTAAATGTGCCTATCTCGCCGGTATTCTTCACATGGGCACCTATACATGCACAAGCGTCATAATCCCCTATCCGGACTATACGGAGCGTCTCGGAAGCATCTTCAGGAAGCTTGCTCAGATCCACAACTGCTGCCGCCTGCTCCCTGCCCATAAACTCTATGGTAACATCAAGATTCCGCGCAATGACTTCGTTGACTTTTGCCTCAATCTCAGAAACCTGCTCAGGGGAAGGCTCCCTATCAAGTATATAGTCACATTTGGATTTCTTCTTTTCCACATGGGCATTCCTCGAACGAGGGCAGCCGAACATCCCGACCATAGTGGCGTTAAGCAGATGCTCCGCCGAATGAGCCGGCTCATATTCCGCCTTATTGTGTGCGTTAAGTACTGGAGTTTCCATAAAATATATTGAGAACAGATACAAATTTATGAAAATTCCCCGACATTATCCGCAATCTGCAACGAATTGATTCTTTTGTACTGCTATACTCGGGGAATTAAAAACTGCGTTTCCGACACTAATACACATAACAATGAAACGAATAATATATTGCTATTGTTGCAGACTTGGAGTCTTCGATGCGGCAGTACAGAAAACAATGGCATACGATTTATCGGGATGGACAAATGAATGGAAACTGCATTTTCAAAAACGGCAAACGTTCATTAGCCCTGTCTGCCGGCCAAGGTTACACCTACCTCAATTATGCTCCCTGCAACCTCTATTCCATATGCTGTTCGTCGGATACTGGCTGCCATGTATCGGATCAGATACTACAAAAATCTTCATATATTCTTAGGCCCATCCATTGCCACTGATAGCCTTGGCGTACACCTGGACATCGGATTCCGAGACTTTTATACGTCATATGAAATTGTCGGTGCCAATGCCCAAAATGGCAATTATACCAGAAGCCGCCCTCCACTCTCGACTTGCCAATATAAACATTATGTTTAAGTACATCCGCATTAACGCGCCTTTGCAAAAATTGAAAGATTGACGCCTATAAACCGGCTTTTGTCATAGGATACTTCAGAGTGGCAGGGGGGGGGAAGTGAGGGCTTTTCGGGAACGAAACACGACATCTCAATACGATGGTTCCCAAAACAGGGCTTTTCGGGAACGAAGCACGACCTACCAGCCCCACAAACTGGTAGGTTCTTCAGCCAACCTCGTATGTAATGTGCTCTGTAGGGCAGATATTAAAGGTTTGCGGTGCAGGTTGGTCATCCAGGCTACCAACCTGACACGCCCTCATGGAGAAGGAACACAACACCTCAGCACGACCGTTCCTAAAACAGTGCATTTCTGGAACGATATCGAGTCAACCTAAATCAGGAAAACTCAAAACACGACACCTCTGCGCGACCGTTCTGAAAACATCAAGCCACGACAAAATGTTTTTCAGAAAAATCAAAATAAAGTGGTAGTCAATAAATTAACTGTCAACTACCACTTCAAGACTTAATACGAGTATTTAACACCGGCTATTTTAACAAATCACTAATAGCATAATCTACCCGGACTCCTCTATCACTGTCATAATACCATTCGGTCCGCGTGGTATTCATTTCTCCCGTTTCACTATCACGCGCCGTGGCAATAGCTTCTTTATAGCCATCAGGACATTCACGTTCAATAATTTGGTGGATTACTTCTGCCATAAATACTTTGCCAATTTTGGGCAGGCGGCGCTCCTGTTTTAAAATTTAAGATTGAAAGTTTTTATGGCTGCAAATATACTCTCCCCACACTTTTCAAAATTTTTCTGCATTGCATTGTCAAATATTCATACCTTTTGCATCAGTATAAATATGCAAGCCATGCGCCGATTCAGCCTAAAAATCCACAAATGCACGGCTTTCATCATCACGGCTGAACTCGATTGCGCGGTTCACATAGTCGAGGAAGGGTTTTGTCGTGCGGAATATTTCCAGTACGGTGTCCGGCATATCGGGAGCCAGAAGGAAAGTATCGTCAAAGTTATATGAAAGGCAGAAATTTTTAAGCTTCAGATACTCGGCATATGGAGAATCCGCAGGGAATCCGTTGGGCAGCTTTTTCAATGCAGAGTCCCGGTCAAGAGTCATCCTGCCGTCAACCCGATTTCTTACTATGTCATCGAAATCACCTCCGCCATACTCAATGTCTTCACGCAGAATCTTCAGGACACGCGGCTCAGTGCAATAATTGCCGGATGCAAGAAGATGACCGCATGGATAAGTGTCACCTGAACCTGTCCCGATGTGAAAATAGTAGCCGCTGAAACCGGACTTCTTTCCGCCTCTGGCGATAAACGCACCGAAATGGGTTTTATACGGCAATTTGTCTTTGGAAAACCTCATATCCTTGTATATGCGGTAGGTACAGTCTTTTACGCCCAGTCCCTTTACTGTAGGGTCAAAAGCCTCAACGCCTGCTATAAACTTTTCCGTCAAAGAGTTGAATACATTCCTTGCATCAGTGTACTGCTTCTTGTGACTGTCAAACCATACCTTGTCGTTGTTCTGCTCCAGTTCACGGAGAAATGACAGAATCCTTTCCATATTTTTATTTCAAATGTCAAATTTTCAGGACGCACAATCCGGTCCACGCCCTTTATGCAAAGATAGACAAAATATTATTGATGTCCGATAAAACTTAAAAGCCTTGTTTGAACACCTGTTTTTTCCAGCCAGCCGGCATGTCGGACATTCAGGGACTCCATTTTGACGTAAAAATCCATAGAACAATCCGTAAAAGAGAAAGTACGGCACTTCTGCTTGCTAACATTTCCTCAAATCGAAGGCATTTATTTCTTAGGATTAAGGGCTTGTCAACCTATAAATACCGTCAATAAGAGGTTAAACACATTTGCAGGGCAACTATGTAAAAACATACTTTCTGAAATATTTGGAGTTATATGATGATAATAATATATTTGTATAGCGTTTCAATCAGCGGAATGGCCGCCGGGCCTGGATGCTATATGACAACCCTAAAGTTTAACAATAAATCTTAACATTATGGAATTGAAAGAATGGTATTTGAAAGTGCTGAGACAGTACACTGACTTCAGCGGAAGGGCACGCAGAAGAGAGTATTGGATGTTTGTCCTTGCAAACTTCATTATCGCATTAGTGCTTGGGTTGATAGACTACTTTATCGGCTACAAGATTTTTGGCAGCCTCTATTCACTTGCCGTATTAATCCCGTCTCTTGCAGTAGGCGTACGCCGTCTTCATGACATAGGAAAAAGCGGATGGTGGTACTTGATAGCCCTGATTCCGCTTATCGGAGGAATATGGCTGCTCGTCCTCTTCTGTCAGGACAGCCAGTACGGTGCAAACCAGTGGGGCGAAAATCCTAAAATCGCCCAATACTAAACAGAGATGACATCAAAGAGACCTGCACATCCGGAAAGTCAGACAAAACTTTCGGAGTGCAGGTCAAAAGTATTCTTCAAGCCCCTTGTCCAGTTTTCCTGTATGGCACAGCCTCATGGCAGGATTCTCTATTTTCCGGGGATTATTCTGACTTTTAGTCACCCTATTTCCATCACATCACTACCAGTTCGTAATTTTGACTGCCGAGTCCGATGGCTTCCGCATATTCGAGAGTGTGCATACCGTGGCGGGAATCCATACGTTCAATCAGATGAATCTTTCCATGGTCCTCCGATGCGCGCACAAGATCCGTACACGCCCTGTCCAGGGCAACCGGGTCAAGCGAAGCGAGAATGCCGATGTCACCCATCTGCGGATCGGCAGGGTTCGAGTCGCAGTCACAGTCAACGGAAAGATTGTTGGCTACACTGATGTAGAGAATCCTGTCTCCGCAGTGGTCTGCGACAGCCTTCGCTGCCTCTGCCATAGACTCCAGAAAATCATCCTGCTCAGGAAGGTTCTGCCAGAGCTTTGCAGGATCAGAAACCTTGCCGGCAGTATGTATATACGCCTTTCCGTTTGAAGAGGCAATGCCGATCGACATATTCTTGACAGCTCCGCCAAAGCCTCCCATAGCATGGCCTTTGAAGTGTGAAAGTATCACTGTGAAGTCGTAGTCAAGATAGTGCGAGCCTACGATGTCTTTGCTCAGATGCTTTCCGTCTTTTACCGGAAGCTCTGCCTCTCCGTCCGCATCCATAATGTCAACCTCGGCAATAGCAGTAAAGCCATGATCTGCAGCTGCTTTCCTGTGCGATTCAGTGTCGGCGCGTCCTCCGCCGTATGCAGTATTGCACTCCACTATAGTGCCTCCGACTTTCTGCACAAGGTCTTTGATTAGCGAAGGCTGGAGATAATTGTGCCCTCCAGGCTCGCCCGTCGAGAGTTTTACAGCAACCTTGCCAGTCGCCTCACGTCCGAGGGCCTCATATACGGCAACCAGATTCTGAGGTGTTATCTCCTTGAACATATAGACCTTCGGCGTTTCTGCCTTACCTGCATTTTCAGCCGCCTTGTTCCTTGCATTGCCGCAGCCTACGGCCGCAAACATGGAAACAAGCAGCATTGTTCTGAATAATATTCTCATATACAACAAATTAGTTCAAACTACAATTTACCCTTATTTGCACAATCCAAGTCCTGACAACCAGGACACTACCGACTTTTTTGCCTGTTCACGTGAATTCTGTGCTGCCGATCCCCTTACTGCCAGTCCTTTCTGTACCGTCGCCCCCTTGCAGGCAACGGCAATCTTGCGCTCAGTACCTGAAAGTCCACTGCCCTCATGTGTACAGAACGGTACCACGGTCTTGCCGTTCCAGGAATGTTTTTCTATGAATGTATATACCGGCATAGGCATATCGCCCCACCAGTTGGGATAACCGACGAATATAATGTCATAGTCCTCAACTGCAATATCTTCTTCAATCTCAGGACGGGCAGAGGCCGCCTGTTCCTTTTTCGCGACATCTATACAGGCATTGTATGACTTTGGATAGCCGGATACCGGCACGATTTCAAACATAGCGCCTCCGGCAGCCTCCGCTATCATTTCGGCAATGATATGGGTATTGCCTTTTTCGATATAACCCACAGAGTAGTTCTCCCCTGTATGCGAGAAGAAGGTTACAAGCACTTTCTTTTCCTTGTCCATAATTTCATTTTTTAGTTTATCGGCTGCCACGGCATTTCCGTTCAGGCATATCATTCCGCAGATACAGCAGAATACCGAAATTATTAATCTGTTCATAATATCATTCATTTCTGTTTGATGTCCAGGAATCTAACAGTTCAGTCCCATTTCGTATGCCTGCTGCATGGCAGGATGATTCAGAATCCCGCCTTTCTCATATACACCCTTGCCATAGACAACGCCTTTCTCCACGGAACCTTCAAGACATTTCGCAAATCCGCGGAAGCACTCCAGAGTACAATCCATAACATCGTCAGAATCCTCCGCGGCAGACATGATATAATAAAACTCCTTGTCCTTGAATTCAAGCCAGCGCGCCACTGAACGGTCTATCAAAGCTTTCAACTGTGCATCGACAGAATAAAAATATACAGGAGATGCCATGACTATCACATCGGCCGCCAGCATCTTCTCGAGGATTTCGCCCATATCATCCTTTATCGCGCATGCCCCCTTATGTTCCGTACAGTAATAGCAGGCCATACAGAAACCTATTTTCTTGGAGGCGACATTTATTTTCTCGACATTGTTGCCTGCCTCCGATGCACCTTTCCGGAACTGGTCGCACAATATATCGGAATTACCGCCGCGGCGCGGACTTCCTGACAGAATAAGAATATTTTTTGCCATAATTTATTTTATTGATTTTAACATGTTCTGATTCCGCTTGAAACTAATGACCGGCCCTGTGCCCGATTCTGCGTATAACCCTGGCCGGATTGCCGGCGACAATGGTATCAGGCTCCACGTCGCGCGTCACGACACTCCCCGCACCAACCACACTGTTCTCCCCGACCGTAACTCCCGGCAGAATTGTCGCTCCGGCACCTATCCACGCCCTGCGGCAAATATGCACAGGCCTGCACGTAATAATCATTCTGTTGTCGAGATCATGATTGTTTGAAATCAGCTGCACATTTGCAGCAATCTGTACATCGTCATCTATTGTAATTCCTCCGGCAGACATCATGAGACAGCCGTTCATTATTATGACATGCCTGCCTATATGCACATTATGCGCCCTGACAACTGTCAGCGGCGCATTCACTCTGCTTCCCTCTCCCATATCCGGAAACAGACGGTGCATAAGTTCATCATATTCAGGAGTCATCGGCAAGGTATGGTTCAGTCTGAAAAGAAGCTGCGCCTGCTCCTTTGCCAATTCAAGTTCCTCTGCTGTCTGATTTGCGCAATCTATCCTTATTTCTTCCATTGCGATATGATTCTGCCGCCCATATATTGCGATGAGCCAGGCTGTTTATATATCTGCAAATATACGGTAAATGCAAAAGACAGATTTAACAATATTACGGATTGAATTACCAAAATTACGGATTTCCTGAATCAGAACGGCTTCATGTCCGGGCCAATGCGGTAATCTATGCCGGCCTTGGCAGCCTGCGAAAGCTGCCAGCGCCGCTTTATACGGTACAGACGGCCGTCTTTCAGGAGTCTGGCACCTGTCTGATGAAAACGGAACGGCACATTATGTTCAACGCACTGACTTCTTATGTCCAGAATCCAGTCATAGTCACAGATTCTGGCTTCCGCTCCGGACTCTCCGCTTACAGCCACCTCCTCTATACGTCCGTCAAGATATTTTTTTATGTCGACAGCCTCCAGAAGAGGTGCAAGAATAATCGTCCTGTGCTTTATCGGCAAATCAAGAAACACAGGAAGACGCAGGTCAGCCATACTCTGATTCTCTGCAGTACAGCCGATTATGACATTGTCGTAGCCGTCTCCCCAGTCGTCCGGAAGAACATCTGCAAGGCGCGTGATACGCTTGGTAAAAAAATAAAACATACAGTCGCTCCTGACCTTCATCATTTCCCACGCCTCATCACGCCACCTGTCAGCCCCTTCGAGCAGAAAATCTGACGTGAAACAGGTCATGACTACCGACCCGGGAGGTATTTTCCAGCTTTTGTCCCGGCCTCTGCGCACAGGAAGCCCGAACTCTCTGTTTATGCTCACTGCCATGCTGGACTTGGCCGAACCGTACATCTCATCCTGACGGTACACATAACAATGCGCACATCCCGGACTGATCTTGGTACAGCCGTGCCATGGGTTCCAGCTAAAGTATGACACTGCAGCCATACCCGAGTGCCTCGACTGCTGCAAATACGGTCTCCGCTGTGGCAGTGCCTTCCACTTCCGCCGTACCGGAGGCGAGATCGACCTTTACCGAAATAACTCCTTCAAGAGAACCGAGCCTGCGCTCGACATTGGCCTTGCAATGATTGCAGGCCATTCCTGTAATTTTGTATGTCATGATATTGCTTTTTATGTTTTGTCTTTTATTACCGTGAAGCCTCACATACAGGGCACGCACGAGCAGCACTGCGAGCACGGCAGAAGATGCGGTCTGCCACCATGGAATTACCGCGGCCTCCGCATGGCAGCAGCATGCCGAGAAAGATTTGTGCAGCGGCATGGAAAACCAATCCGACGGCAAAAAACTGTCGACAGCAAGTCCGAAGAGGATTGCACCGGAAAGTATTGTCACAAGATATATTATAAGGGACTTGCGTCCGAGGGTTCTGGACAGTATCACCATCGAAGCGACATTGGTGGCAGGTCCGGCCATAAGGAACACTAAGGCGGCACCCGGACTCAGACCCTTGAGCATCAGGGCTGCGGCAATCGGAATCGAGCCGGTAGCGCATACATACATCGGAGCCGCGGCAAGGAGGACGATGAACATATTGAGGAATCTGTTCCCTGCGTATGAAGTAAAGAAGCCGTCCGGAACAAAAATCGTTATAAGTCCTGCAATGAAAAGACCTATAATCAGCCAGCGTCCTATGTCCTGTATCATATCGCTGAAACCGTATTTCAGAGCAGCCCGGCATTTGTCCGCAAAACTCATGTCACAGGCTGCCCCTGACGAAACACACGGGACGTCAGCCTGCTCAGCCTCCTGTTCCCTGTCCAGCGCATTTACAGCCAGCCCGCCGAACAGCCCCGTAACCAATGCCGCAACAGGTCTGAGTACGGCAAACGGCAGACCGAATACGGAATAGGTCGCGGCAATGGAATCCACTCCTGTCTGCGGTGTGGCTATAAGAAATGCGGTCGTAGCCCCTTTTGAAGCCCCGTCCTTTCTCATGCCCACGGCAGTAGGAATAACTCCGCATGAGCAAAGGGGCAGCGGAACTCCGAGCGCAATGCTCAGAAGAACGGATTTGGCATCATTGCCTCCGAGCCATCTGCGGTAAAGCTGCTGAGGTACAAAGGCATGAAGAATCCCGGCGACGAGAAACCCCAGAAGCAGATAAGGCGCCATCTCGACAAAGAGATAGACGAACGGCATAATGTAATCTCTAATCATAAACTGTCAATAGGTTTGCGCCCCGTATTACAGGATTTCCGAAACTCCTTGGGTGACATTCCGGTAATCTGTTTGAACTGCGCGCTTAAATGCGGGGCGGATGAATATCCGAGTTCACAGGCTATCTCAGAAATTGTCTTCTCGCCATATCGGAGAAACTCCTTCGCCCTCTCTATCTTCAGCGATATAAGATAATGCTCGACAGTGCGCCCTTCCACACTTATGAAGAGTTTGCGCAAAGTACTGTAGGACAACCCGACCGAATTCTGCAGATACTCAGGAACAGACAAATCCGGAATCATGGCGGCATTGTTGCAGACAAGATCAACGATCGCATTCTTTATCTTTTCGCAGATACGGACTTCGCGGTCAACGAGTATTTCAAATCCCTCAGCCTCCAGTTCATGCCCGAAGGCAGAATATTGCGTATCAGAGAGACTGTCACAGGCAAGTTCACATTCTCCGAGCCGCACATCAGCAACTGTCAGTTCCAGTGATTCGGCAATGCGTCTCACGGCAGAGACACAGCGGGGACAGACCATATTCTTTATGAAGATAACCATTCTGCAAATTTATAGATCTACACAATCCCAAACGTACATAATTTGACAATAAACATAGAAACTGCATGAATTTTTGTCATCGCACATGCCCAATCCGCGACAGCACCCCCGAAATCATCAGCTGTGCAATATTCCTATCTGGCCATCATTGCCTTATATACATATTGTGCAACATCTGCAGGATCGCCGTCCGCAAGGTACGGATAAGGGTTGTGACTCAGTGTCCAGGCCTCGTCCATTGCATAGCAATCAATCTCACCGCAAGGCTTGCCGTCCATGCGGGCAAGCAAGGTTTCGAAATATTTTTGCCAGCGCGGATAATACACATCTTTAAGCATACCGCTCCATTCCTTGTGGGCATAATCACGCAGTCCCCCTGTTTCGGACGCCGTCCGGTTTCCCCATGTCGTAACCTGCACTCTGGCATTCCACTCCAGCCAGTCCTTTTCAGCAACTGTCGCACCGAGTTCCCTTGCAGACTCGATCCATGTTCCCGCCATGAATTCAGGACGCGAGGCAAGCAGCCTGTCCTGCAGCAGAATAAGATTCAGAAAACATTCGGAAGCAAGCATGACTCCCTCCATGTCATTTTCATTATATGCCTTCACGACCTCCTTATATACCTGTCTTCCCTTTTCTGCGACAGCCTGGCGCACGATATCCACCAGATCGTATTCAAAATTGTTGTTGCCCCTGAAAGCATCTGCTGCGGCAACCATCTTCCCGGCTGCGGCAATCACATCATCAGGGGAATAATAATCCTGCATCGCCGACCATTTCGACACCTGATATGCATTGTCAGACGGCCTTGCACAAAAAATAGACTCATGCGTTCCCTGCTGGAGAGAATATGGCGGACAATTGTATATAGACTTCTCCAGCAGTCTCCATGCCTCCAGCACATTTTCGTCAGCCATGCCGTACCGTGCCATGACATAACCGTCAAGCCACTCTTCTTTTGAGAAACGTTCACTGCGCCAAGGCAGCTCGCTCAGAAGTTCATACATTACAGGATTGTTCTCAATGCCTTCCATTGTAAGACCCGTACCGGTCAAGGTCTTTCCCGAAATGCCGTCCTTAGCCTTGTAGTACGCATCTATCACCGCGCCTATTTTTCCGTGAAGTCCGACATTTCCACCGAAGTTCAGCAACATGCAATAGAGCCATTCATGCTGCCGGAAACCGTTTTTCCTGTACGAACGCGACTGCGGATCACCCCATTGAGGACGGCTCTCGGAATACAGGTCGAGAACAATCATGTCGCCTTTCTTCAAATCTTTTATCATGGCATCATGAGGGCAATTTCCCCAGGCCTGCACTACCCATACGGCCTCAGGATTGGCCTTTTTCATTGCGGACATTATAGCGCGGCCAGCATCGGAAAGATTGACTCCGGCCGTATTTCCTCCCTCATGGAAAGGATCCATGCTGTAAAATTGCGCCGTACCGAAAAGTTTCGACTGCTCCTCATAATATATGGAGGCGATCCGTTCAAAATTCTCACTTCCCGGAAGCAGAAAAGCCGGACGATGATACCCGTTCCAGAAACCGGGGTCAGACACATCCAGGCCAAGATGTTCACGGGCATCGTGCGGAAGCATACCGGAATATCCGGGATATACAGGTTCAATGCCGAACTCCCTCATGCGTGCGTTTATCTTGCGGGCCAGTTCCAGACGGCCTGAGTACCAGTTTTCCGTATTCGGTCCTCCCCAGCCTTCGAGATTGTTCATCAGCCACCACGCCTGAAATCCGGGGCCGGCGATAAATTCATCGGCTTCGTCCTCCGTATATCCGAGACGCAAAAGCACATTCCTCCAGACCACATCAGTACCGACAATCTGAAGCGGCATATTTACCCCGTGCAGGGCCATCCAGTCAATTTCCTGTTCCCAGCGTTCCCAGTCCCAGAAAGCCATGGAATAGGAATGCGTACAATAGTTCAGATAATATCTGTGACGCATATCCGTGCTGTGGCGGATTTTCTCTTTCACAGCAGGAAGGACAGCCGGCAGCTTAGCCTGCATCCCGTTCCACGACAGATGGATTCCGGCAAAGTATTTCAGATACCAGTTGAGACCTGAAGCAATGCTGACGCAATTGTTTCCCCTTATGACCACTTTCCGTCCTTTCATGTCAAGTTCGAAGAAATCCGTGTCGGAAGCGACCTCCTCGACAATAAATTTGGAGGATGCTCCCTTGTCTATCCTTTCTATCAGATCTTTCACAGGATGCGCCTGCAGAGCCAAAGACAGCAGGCACAGAAAAACTAAAGTCGGAATCTTTTTCATTCGGGAATCAAATAAGCAATTCATTTTTTTACAAGACAAGCATGTGAGAATCGGAAGATCGGGAAGCTGTTTTGATTTAAACAGCTTCTCAGAAGCACATGGAAAACATACTGGAATTCCGGAGAAAATTCAAGACAGTTTCCAAGCCAGTATATCAGGATAGCAAGCCTAATACATTGAAATCATTCCCCAGGTCTGCGGACCTCCCTCGAACGTAACATATACTGTCACTTCCCTTTCCAGGCCGGCTACTGAACCAGGTCCCTTGTGAGGGATCCTCAGAGGACTTTTCCCGTCAGCCGCACCTGACTGAGGGAATGCCGTTCCCAGCCATTCCGGTCCGGACTTGAACTCCACTTTTTCGATTTTGACCTTATCACCGCGCATATTACGGAATTCAAGCCCGTTCATATCAGCGTAATCATCTGCCATAATCGTCAGATACAGCTTTTTCTGCGCCTTGCCGGCAAAGTCCTGCGGACACCAGAATCCGACTTCTGCGTCAGGGGCATAGACATTCCACAACGGTATTGCAATACCGTCTGCACCGTCAATGGAAGCATCGCGGTCAAAATAGTTTATCCCGGAATATTTTCCGACAAGTTCGCAGGCTGCCGCGAGCGGGTCGTCAAACGGTGCGGCATCAGAAAGCAGACTCTCCCCTTTCCTGCACCAGTCCTCCGGGCTGCCGTAGCCTGTACCATAGTGAAACGAATTGTCAACCGGCACAAGGTCGACATACTCACCCTTTATTGCCGCAGTAAAATAACATTCCATACGCGGAATGTAATAGTCACGCACAAGACCGGACCAGACTCTTGCAGAATAGTCTTTCAGATTCGGACCGGACCAGGTTGAAACAAGACGTTTGGCCTCCTTTGCAAATGCAGCGGCCTCATCCTGACATGTTGCCATCTCTGCAGCCATGTCAAGCCATCTCTGCATTCGCAATATAGGATGTGACTCCAAAAGACGGTCGATGTCCCGCAACATGGCAAGCAACAGCCCTTTCAATGCCTCTGCCTTTTCCATGTCGCCGGCGACAATAGCCCAGTTTGCGGCCTTAAGCACATAATCAGCTTTTGCGCCTATATAAAGAGCGGCATACTGCACGGCATCCGTCACATAAAGTTCATTGTCTGCATATTTTCCGGCAACGGACATAAATGATTCTATACCCTTGAAATAGTGTTCATTGATATTCATAGTCTCACCGCGGTGGTATGCCGGACGCTGCTGCCACAGGAAACGTGCATTATTGGTAAAGTTGCAATAGACAGACTGCCGCAGTTCATTCCAGAACTCTGAAAATGCAGGATCGGCACAGCCATAGCGAGCCTTGTCGTATGAATCCAGAAATGTCACCAGATCGACAGTTTCACCGCTCCAGCCTGCAGCGGAAATAAGTTCATAGAGGACTTCATTGTTCTCGACACCTTCAGGGGAGGTTCCGAAACCTGTGAGACGGCCTTTTGCATCTGAGCGCAAGGCATCAAGATGTCCGTTAAGATAAAACTCCAGAGGGCCTTTCAGTGCAGTGCGTCCGCCGAAATTAGGAACTGTGCTCCATATCCACGGCTTGCCGTAGAAGCCGTCAAGATTGTCCCAGCTGTTGCCGTTCTTCCATACATAATTGTTGAAATCCACGGCAAGATCGATAATCATAAGCCTGTCGTCCGGCGCACCGCTCAAGAGAGCCTTTACACTCTCCGGATCCCATACATCCCTCTGATATCCGAACATCCAGCCCTGCATCACCCATACCGCATCCGGATTCGCAGCCTCCAGTGTACTGTAGATGGTCTCGCCGTAATGTTTCAGCATATCACTGCGCTCCTGGGAGCCTTTCTCTCCGAAAGGAATGTCAAGTTCATTGAAACTGTCTATAAGGTAATATTTCCCTTCGCCGAATTCCTTTTCCCATTCACGGATGAATGCAGTACCGATGACCCCGAAAAGTGAATCAACCGGAGAAAGCATATAGCTTTCATGTCCGGACCATTTTGTTGTCATTATGTCAACTTCAGGATAATGTTCTTTCACGGCTTTCGGCACGAAGCCGGCAAATCCCTGATATACAGGAGTCATGCCCAGTGAAAGCATACGGTCGATTATCTTGTGCTGAAGCTTGATCTGCTCCTGATGCCACTCTTGGGACATACCTCCGTCGACAGCTGTCATATTTCCCATTCTCATCCACGGGAAATGCGCAGGTCCAGTAAAATATGCGTCGATTTCTTCCTGTGAAAGTCCTATTTCTTTCCACACTCTTGAAAGAATCGCTTCTCCGGCAATCGGTGCAAGCGGCATATCGAAGCCATGAAGCGCCATCCAGTCGATTTCCTTTTCCCATTCTTTCCAGCCCCAGAAAGGAGATGTATAGCCGTATGTGCAGACATTATAATAAAGGCGGTCGGTAAACGGGGACACGGCCTCACGCCGTTCCATATCGGGCAGCATTGCCGGAAGTTCAAGACGGTTTCCGGTCCATGACGCCACTCCGTAACCGTTTTCAAGAATATAGTCATGAAAACCTTTGCACAACGACACAGGAGTATTTCCCTCGACAGTCAGCACTCCGTCAGTTACTGACAAAGCGTATGAATCAAGACTGTCAGCAGGAGAACCTGTCAAAACGAATCTGACATTGTCCGGCATAGTGCCGAATGTCCTTTCTATAACTTTTTCTGCCTGAGAGGCAGCATCATTGCCGCAGCCGGAGAATATCGCTCCATAAATTACGGCACACACCAATACCTTTAACCTATTCATCGAGTCATTGTTTTAAGTCAAGAACAATATGCCCTGAAGAACAATACAGGACATCAGCCGCAAAGTTACCATACTTTCCGGACGTTCAAGCCGTTTCGGTCAAATATTTTCATAATTTTCTCCGCACCGCCCTCTGCATCGTCTTCCGCATCAACAAGCCCCGTTGCCTGATTGTCAGCGCTGAGACCAAATATCCACATTCCGGCCTTCCCGAAGATTGGTTGGCACCTTATAGGAGGCTCCACCAATTGCCGGCCAATCATGAGCGGGTTTACACCCGAGAATACAAAGTATTGTCAACCAGCTCCCGCGGCCGCACAGCGCATACCAAGTCCCGGGAGGGGTTGAATAATACAATTTCACAAGTTTTCTTCCGAAATACGGACAAGCAGTCCCGGCAAACCTGCATTGTCGAAACAGACATTTGAACTTTGTGCTGCATATTCCGGAGAGTTACTACCCATAAACAAGATATTCGTATCGCTGCAATGATGCAGGAATTACGGCCACACTTGCAGGATGATATACCAATCTACTCGGTGAAAGTGACATGTTGTACGGTTTACAGAAATACAGGACCGGGCAAGACGTAAAACAAGTATTCTTAATTGCAGGTTCACAACAACATATCATGTCCATTTTTGTCCGGCAGATTAATTAAAATTATAAGCGGAGCGGTACCGGGCCATGCACTGGGCATGGGAGGCAGCCGCTCCGCTCGGAGTATCAGTACAGAAACCGTAGTAAGAGGCGGACGACGCACACATATTGTTCCGCCCTGAACTGACAGGAGGTGTCAGCCGCTATCGCCGGTTTCCGGACAGAAAGTCATCAACAGCAAACTGTCAATAGACCCACTCAAAGCCGCCTACACACAGCGTGTTGGTGCTGCAGCCGGTCAGATAGTCGCCACGGTTGCTTGTCGAGCAGGAAATCAGGACAGAATAATTGCCCTCTGCCGGCTTTGCCATGGCATCATACCAGACAAAACCGATATCCCCGGTCACATAGCCGTCCGTGGATCCCGTGATTTCCAGCGAGGCATAGCCGATTACCGCTCCCTCGTCCACACTGTTCTGCAGACAAGGATCCCACATGCCGGAAGGGCGGGTCATCCCGGACACGACATCATGCTGCCTTGTCCAGTCAACGACCGCAGCATATATTCTGGCGGCATCCTGCCGTCCGACCCAGTCGTTTTTCTCAGGGTCATAGCTTCCGGCTTCATCTATTATGCCGACATCGGCCTTATAGCGCACCCTCAAAGCAGACGGTCTGGCTGTCCAGCCGTACTTCTTGCCGAAATGCGCTGTTCCGCTGAATCCGGAATAGTCGAAATCACCGGTGTACATGTTTCCGGGAGCAAAGACAAAGCCCAGAACCTTTCTTGCAGACAGCAGAGCAGTCCCCTCCTCGTCACCTTTACGGCACAACGGGGTCAGCAAAGTGGCAATGCCGTCCTCACCGTACTGTTCCAGAAAAGCATTGTTTCCGCTGTCCCAGAACGACTCGCCCTCATTGTTCGGAAAAGTAATCTTCCAGGATTTGCCGCTGTCGTCAATCCAGTCGCGGAACGACCAGTTCTCCATATTTCCGTTCGGTATTGCATCACCTTCCGGAGCTGCATATTCACAGGAGGCAAGCACTTCATCTCCCTGGCGCAGTTCAACGACATATTTATTCCCGGCAAAGATTCCTGTTCCGGACTTCACGGAAAACACTTCAAGCCCGCCCGGATTCAGAGAGGACATATATTCAGGAACGACCGTATATCTGCCCACTGCATCCGCGGTGACCTCATACAAAGCCCCTCCCTTTATGCCGCAATAAACGGCCGGAGCGGTCACGGACTCTGCACATGACACCTCCAAAGATGCAGTATTAAGCCACAAATCGGCGTCAGACACACTTACGCTGTTGGTTCCGGAATAATGAAACGCAAGGGCACGGTGCAAACTCCTCCCGGCCCTGTCCGTCACTGCAAGAGTGAACACATGGTCAGAACCTTTGGCAGGAGAAAGTTCAAGAATCATGGGAACAAGCGCAGACAGGTCGAAATCAACCTCAGACTTGCCATACAGCTTTGTCCCGACAGGCATAAGACCGCCTGTAAGAGCATCAAGAGAACTTATGAGCTGGGTGTCACCTATAAGATCCATATCCGGCGACTTGTCGGAAGTCATGGCGGAAATTACAGGAGACAGCACACCGGAAGCGACCTTTACAACAAAGGACTCAATACCGGACTCAGCCCGTACCTTGATATTTACATTCATGGAAGAAGTCAGTTCAACCGCTGAAAAATCAGGATTGGCGGCCCATTCCATCTCTGGTGCGGCATACACCGCAGGAGTGTCCGGTTTACAGGACACGACAGCCATGACAGCAAATGCCGCCACAGCAAGGTTAAGAATCTTTTTCATCAAAACTATTAGTTAAACATATAAGACAGTGTGTGTGCGTCACTTGTCTTTATTTTCTGTCCAACGATAGTTTTTTCTTGGCGTAGTCAAGTGTCAGATTAAAACTCTTCTTGGCTGATGACGGTGCCTCATACATCGCATCAGTCATAATCTTTTCGCAGATTGAGCGAAGCCCGCGTGCACCGAGCTTATTTTCAATCGCAGTATCCACAATCAGTTCAAGAACTCCTTTTCCTATGTTCAGATGTATTCCGTCCAGTTCAAACATCTTCTCATACTGGCGCATGATTGCATTCTTCGGTTCCGTAAGGATACGGAGCAAAGCCTTCCTGTCGAGATGGTCAAGATATGTTATGACAGGAAGACGTCCTATTATCTCAGGTATCAGACCGTATGAGCGGAGGTCCTGAGCCTCCACATACTGCAGCAGATTTTCCTTGTCCACCTGCCTGCGCTTCTCTGAGCCGTAACCTATTACCTGGGTATTCAGCCTCTGGGCGATACGGCGCTCGATCCCTTCGAACGCGCCGCCGCAGATGAAAAGAATATTCTGGGTATTGACATGCAGGAATTCCTGTTCAGGATGCTTGCGTCCTCCCTGAGGAGGCACATTCACGACACTGCCCTCCAGCAGTTTAAGCATGGCCTGCTGTACACCTTCTCCGGAAACGTCGCGCGTAATGGACGGATTGTCGCTCTTCCTCGCAATCTTGTCTATCTCGTCTATGAAGACAATGCCCCTCTCGGCCTTTGCGACATCATAGTCCGCCTCCTGAAGAAGACGCGAAAGAATGCTCTCCACATCCTCACCGACATAGCCGGCCTCGGTAAGCACAGTAGCATCCACGATAGTGAAAGGTACATCAAGCAGCTTGGCTATCGTCTTGGCCATAAGGGTCTTTCCTGTTCCGGTAGGACCGACCATAAGAATATTGGACTTTTCCAGCTCAAATTCGGAATTGTCGCAAAGATTATTGTTTATCCTCTTGTAATGGTTATAGACAGCCACCGAAAGCAGTTTCTTGGCCCTGTCCTGCCCTATCACATACTGGTCCAGAAATGCGTGTATCTCCTTTGGCTTATAAAGGGATTCGATTTTTCCGAGCGGAGCCGAATGTGCCGAACCGCGCTCATAATCCTTGATGTAATCACCTGCAAGCCTCACGCAGTCCGAACAGATGCTTGCATCCATGCCCTGCAGAAGAAGCGGAACTTCATTTTCGCTCCTGCCGCAGAACATACAGTGTCTGGTATTCTGTTTGTCGGATTTCGCCATACTATTTCTTCCTGGTAAGAATTTCGTCTATCATGCCGTATTCGAGAGCCTCTGATGAAGTCATCCAGAAATCGCGGTCTCCGTCTGCGGCGATCTTCTCAAGCGGCTGGCCGCTGTGCTCGGAAATAATGCTGTAAAGCTCATTCCTTGTCTTTTCGATTTCCTGTGCGGCAATGAGAATGTCGGAAGCCTGGCCGCGTGCACCTCCGATAGGCTGGTGAATCATCACACGCGAATGTTTCAGCGCCGAACGCTTGCCGGCTGCACCTGCACAAAGAAGTACAGAGCCCATGGAAGCGGCCATGCCGGTGCAGATAGTGGCCACGTCAGGCTCTATGATCTGCATCGTGTCGTAGATACCGAGACCGGAAGTCACCTGTCCCCCGGGAGTATTGATATACAGAGATATGTCGCTTGAACTGTCATTTGAGGCAAGGAACAGCAGCTGCGCCTGTATTATATTGGCGACATCATCGTCAATCGGCACGCCGAGAAAGATAATCCTGTCCATCATCAGACGGCTGAATACATCCATCGAGGCCACATTGAGCTTCCTCTCCTCTATTATTGTCGGATTGATATAACCGTCGACGGCAGACCTGTACCGGTGCATCGTCATTGAACTTACCCCATGCTCAAAACGGGCATATCTGTCGAATTCTTTTTCCATATATAAAATTTAAAATCGGCCTGTCACAAAATGAGGGTGACTTAAATCCGGCCACCCTCAAAGCAATCCTCTTTAGTGAAAACTATTTCAGTTCCCTGAATTTCTCGACTGAGATTTTCTTCTTCTTGAGAGTGACAACGTTGCGCACAGCAGCGATAGTCTTCTCATTTTCGACCTGATCAAGAATCCTCCTGCCCTGCTCTTCCTGAGCGAGGATATTCTTTGCGAAAGACTCGAGCTGCTCGTCAGGAACATTGTTCATTCCGTACATTGCAAACTGGTAAGCCGCAAAACCCTTTGCGCTTGCAAGCATATCGGCCTCCTCGACCTTCACATCATACTTCTGCATAAGAGCGCTTCTTACCATCTGCCACTTGTAGTCTGCTATGAACAGATCCCATTCCTTCTCGATGTCCTCCATAGTGAACTTGCCATCGTTGGCAACAAAAATCCACCTCTTGAGGAATTTCTCGGCCACCTGGACACCTGCTTTCTCAACAAGATAGTTCTTGGCATCGGTAGAGAAACGGAAATCCGCCTCCTGAGTATATTCTGCGCGAAGCCTCTCCTCGATTTTCTCCTCGAACTGCTTCTCGTCAGTCACGACACCCTCACCGAAAATCTTGTCGAAAGTCTCCTGTGTCATAGGCGCGGAAACGAAAGTTTTCACATTCTTGACAGTCATGCGGAACATCGGGTCGAGGTCAGCAAGCTCTTCCTTGCCGACTTTGAGCATGGAAGCCCTGTCTGTCTCATTGGTAAAGGCCTCATTTACATTCACATCTATTGAATCTCCGGCCTTAAGTCCTACAAAAGAAGGTCTTACGCCCTCAGCGACACTGCGCAGCGATACATACGTACCCTCAACCTTTGTCTCGCCCTGCTCAAAATCTACAATGATGAAATCCTCCTCCTTGGCGGCATCGCCGTCCTGAAGAGAACCGTACTGGCGGAGCAGATTGTCAGCCATCTCCTTCTTCGCAGCCTCAGTCGCGGTTATGGTATAATATACGATTTCATCATCCTTTCCGAGTTCTATCGACACCTCGGGATTCAGAGCCATATCGAACTTGAAGGTAAAGTCGTTTCCGTTCACCCAGTCAGTAGCAGGCTGGTCCTCTGCAGGAAGCGGTTCGCCGAGCACCTTGAATCCGTTCTCGCGGATGAAATTGTTGAGAGACTCCGAGATAACGTCATTTACCGAATCAACAAGAGCTGACTGTCCGTACATTTTCTCAACGAGGGACATAGGAACCATTCCCTTGCGGAATCCTTTGATTTCAGCTTTTTTCCTGAAATCCTTGAGTTTGCTGCTTCTGTTTTCCTGATAATCCTCCTTTGCAACCGAAAGAGTCAGTTCAAGATTAAGATCATCGATTCTGTTCTGTTCAATTTTCATATAATCAAAAATTTTTATGTTTTCCAAACTTATTCCCTGCCGTCAAGGCAAAGAAACAGAGCCTGCAAAAATAATCATTCTGCACGACATTTCAAAATATCGCCGTCACCGGTTTTTTTTCTTCGATTTGGAATATACAACCGTTTTTTCCTTTCGTACGTTATTTTTTAGCCGCCTTACGCTTTGGATATGCCACACGCGAATGATACATCTGCTTCAGATATGACTTCAGCACCTCTTTTATAATGGATATTTCCCTGAGAGAAATGTCAGAATCGGAAAATTGTCCTTCATCAGACTTTCCGTCGACTATCCTGTCCACCAGCTCGGATATGCTCTCCGGAGAATAAGTCTTCAGGCTTCTCGATGCAGCTTCCACTGTGTCGCAAATCATAAGCACGACCTGTTCCTTGCTCACCGGCTTTGTACCGTCATAATAAAACGCGGACACATCAGAGGCATCTCCTCCGTCCGTAAGATAGCGGTTAAGAAAAAACGCTGTGGAAGTAGTTCCGTGATGAGTCCTTATAAAATCTTTCAGTATTTCCGGAAGATTATATTTCTCCGCAAGGGCAAGTCCGTCGCTTACATGCCGGATTATCCTCTGGGCGCTCTCCTTCGGCGAAAGCTCGGCATGATATTTCACGCCGGGCATCTCATTTTCTGTAAAGCACTGCGGATTGCATATTTTTCCTACATCATGGTACAGCGCTGCGGCACGCACCAGAGGAACATTCGCATCTATGGCCCTTGCGGCGGCATCTGCGAGATTCATTACCTGAAGCGAATGCTGGAATGTACCCGGAGCCTTGTCTGCCAGCATCCTGAGCAGCTTGTTGCTCGTGTCGCTAAGTTCCACCAGTTTGGAAGTGGAGACAAGCATAAACGTTTTCTCGAAAAGATATATCATCGGATAGCCTGCGACAGACATGAATGCGGCAAGGGCGAGATGCCAGATGACACGGTAATTGACAATGCTTCCGAGTCCGTCAGCGGCACGGAAGGCAGCCCATACGACGAGCAGGGTGACAAACACGATGAATGCCGTCACGAACTGCAGCCAGCCTTTGTTGAAACGGTCGAATACGAAGATGCCGACTACACCCGCGACTACATACATTATATACAGTTCCACACCGTCAGGAGCGGCAATCAGCATAGGCAGCAGGGATATGAGATATACAGCGAGCACCGTCCGCCTGCAGAAAAAAGCCTGGAGATACAGGGCCACAAGCGTAAACGGCACAAGATAGAACATCGAGGAGTCTATTCTCGCAACAGCGAATGAAACCACTGCCGATATGGTAAAAATAAGAAGTATATAAAGATATTTGTTATAATCGTCGAATATCGTGCAATTGCAGTAATATATCGCGAGGAAAAGCAGAATCACGAGGAAAAAGGCAATAATGGCATTTCCGGCCCACTGCAGGACCTTCGGCCCGTCATATCCGACGCTTTTGTCATATTCCGCCTTATACGAATCAAGAAGCTGTCCGATTTCCGACGTAACCATCTCACCCTTCGAGACTATTGTCTGCCCGGCCTTTACGACGCCTCTCGTCGGAGATACAGAAGTGACATTCTCCTTATGGATGAGGTCAGTGGTCTGCTGGTCATAAATCAGGTCGGGCAATATAAACGCAGCCAGGCCGGAAGCGGCATAGACAGAATCCGCCCGGAATTGAGGGCAGGCCTTCGCGATGGCTTCCTTCACAACGACAGCGGCACGCTCCACATCATACACTTCAGTGACAGGTACTTTCTCGGCACGCATTTCTTTCTGGACATATATCATCCCGTCGGAAGTACCGTCCGCGACAAGCTCCCGGGCCGTCCTGTCGGGAAGGACACCTTTCGCATAGATATATTTCAGGGCCGCGGTCACTGCCACTCTCGCTTTCCCGCATTCCCCGAGATCGACAGAAGCTGCTCCGCGGGCAGCCATAGAGGCCACAAGCGGATCATGCCTGTAGAAAGGCGTGACACTGGCCCAGGCCTTTTCTTTCTCAGTCCCGAACTCAATATCTGTCTTGATGACAGGAAAATCAAACTGGGCGACCAGAGTCTCATACATCCACGGCGCTCCCTTGCTGTAGTCATAATTGAATTTAGGGCTCCTCGGCATAAGGAACACCATAAGCAGAAAAATGCACATCAAAGGGATATATATCCTCAGTCTGCGCGGAAAGCTGTACTTCTCCATAGCATAGTCATTTTTTCATGTCCATAGGGACAAATCGGTATGTATCAGCGACAAAGGCGTCGATATAATTTTCCTGAAGAATCTCCGCGAATCTCGCGCAAACCTCTGCAGTCCTCTCCTTTCCGCAGACTGCAACGACAAGACTGCCGCTATAATTCTCCACAGTAAGCGAATAGGATTTTCCGCCGGAAGGTATGACAGGATAGAAAGACTCCACAAGCCTGCGCATACTTTCCGGAAGCAGAACATTTCCGAAACCTCCGATACGGTAGGTGGCACGCGCATTCGTCTTTTCCTGTATGCACGACATCGCGTCACAGAGCTCCCCGAAAGTTTCCGAAGAATCCGATGCGGCCTCAATGCCGGTCATATACCTCTGCGCACTGTAGGCAAGGGCATCATTTTTCATCTGGGCCTCAAGCAGTTTCTTCTGCGACATCTGCACTGTATTGTACGGATAATCATACAGGCTTCTGTTGTACGCAAGATAAACATCAGTATTGAAAGGACGCAGGGATGCAGCCGGGAAATAAGGCCTCAGATTGACAGAGACGGATGCGACTACGTATTCCCCCTGTCCGGCCCTGTCTTCATAAATCTCCTGCACAGCCTGAGAAAAGGCCGGAGAAATATATGTGACATGATTGACTGCCGCTCCTGACAGAAGTCCGGATGACTCGCTCATCGGAATCCTGACCTGGACGACCTCCTCACTGCCCTTCCCGCATAAAGGCGGCACTACTGCCCTGGCATCCATATACCACACCGGTCTGGAAGCATTGATGTCTTCCATTTTAAGCATGGCGTCAATGCCCTCGGCCTGAAAGTATGTCCCTGAAAGCAGTTTCACCGAGCCGTCATTTCTCACAGGACAGCCGGACAGCTCCAGATAACGGAACAGTACGGACTTTGCAAACGACATCATGCCGTATTCGTCAGTCAGGGCACGGTGAAAATCAAAGTACACAGTCTTGTGTATGTATGAGACTTTGAAAAGATAGCCTCCGAGTGCAGCATCAGAAAAATCGGCAATGCCGGAACCGCTGCAGTCTTCCGCCCGGAAAAGCGGAACCGGACCGCGGCACGGGACAAAAGCGAACCTTTCTCCGCGCATCTCAAGCCTGACCATCATCTGGGGAAACCGTACCGCAGCCTCCTGAAGGACAGATGAAAGAATGTCGTCGCGTAAATGCATAGTCAGTGTCGCCACGATACGTGACGACACTGATACACCGGCATTTCTGCCGTAAAGGTATGTCCACCCGCAAACCGGGGGAACAAGATATTCGCCCATAGATTACTTGATCGCCATATCCACGATATCTCCGTCCGGAGCATCGTAAACACCGGCATCGAGCTTTTCACGCACCTCTGTGAAAGCCTTGAGTGTATATTCCACGTCCTCCATAGAGTGAGCCGCAGTAGAAATGATTCTGAAAATAATCATTCCCTTAGGAATCACAGGATAAACCACTATAGAACAGAATATTCCGTAATTCTGGCGAAGATCGACAGCAATCTTTGAAGCCTGGCCGACACCACCCTTGATCTGTACCGGAGTAACACAGGCCTGTGCAGGACCGATTTCAAATCCGAGATTGCGGAAGCCGTCCTGAAGCGCACGTGTAACGGTGAAGAGTTTCTGGCGCAGTCTGTCTCCCTCCTCGCTGCGGATGATTTCAAGCCTCTTGAGTCCTCCCTCCACAAAAGCCATAGGAAGCGACTTGGCATAAATCTGGGAGCGCATATTGTAGCGGAGATAGTTGATTACAGACTTCGGACCTGCAACGAAACCTCCGATCGAGGCCATAGACTTGGCATACGCACCTATATAAAGGTCAATATCGTCCATAACGCCGAAATGTTCGGAAGTACCGCGTCCGGTAGGCCCCATGTTGCCGAAGCCATGGGCATCGTCGATCAGTATCCTGAACTTGTATTTCTTCTTAAGCTCAACGATTTTGTCAAGGAAGCCGAGCGCGCCTGTCATTCCATATACCCCCTCAGTTATGAGGAGGATTCCGCCGCCGGTCTCCTCACAAAGCCTTGTGGCCCTCTGGAGAGTCTTCTCACAGCTTTCATAGTCGTTGTGGCGGTAAGTCATCCTCTTGCCCATGTGCAGACGCGCACCGTCGATAAGGCAGGCGTGAGCCTCGGAATCATATACGATTACATCCCTGCGGTCCATCAGCGCATCGATCGTGGACAGGATTCCCTGGTAACCGAAGTTGAAAAGGAAGGCATCCTCTTTTCTCTCGAATTCTGCAAGCTCCCTCTCGAACCTCTCGTGAAGCGCAGTGTGGCCTGTCATCATGCGGCTTCCCATAGGATAGGCAAGGCCCCATTTTGCAGCGGCATCGGCATCGGCCTTGCGGACCTCCGGATGATTGGCAAGTCCGAGATAGTTGTTAAGGCTCCAGCAGAGCACATCCCTTCCCTGGAATTTCATGTGCGGGCCAAGTTCGCCCTCAAGCTTAGGAAACATGAAATATCCGAACGCCTTTGCGGCATACTGTCCGAGCGGTCCGCCGGAATGCTTTTCGATTCTGTCAAAAATATCAGTCATGACTGTTATAATGTTTTAGTACAATTAATATCTGGACTATGCATCGATATTGGCATAGTGTGCATTCTGTTCAATAAACTCGCGGCGAGGAGGCACATCGTCTCCCATAAGCATAGAGAAAGTACGCTCGGCCTCCGCTGCATTTTCAATTGTAATCTGACGGAGCAGACGTTTCTCAGGATCCATAGTCGTCGACTGGAGCTGTTCTGCGCTCATCTCTCCGAGACCTTTGTAACGCTGCACGAACACGCCTTTTTCGGAACCTTTGCCGAGCTGCATTGTAGCCTCCTTGCGCTGCGCCTCAGTCCAGCAATAGATTTCCTCCTTGCCTTTCTTGACCAGATAGAGCGGCGGAGTCGCAAGATATACATAACCATTCTTGATGAGATCGATCATATAGCGGAAGAAGAAAGTCAGAATCAGCGTCGCGATATGGCTTCCGTCCACATCGGCATCGGTCATGATTATAACCTTATGATAACGGAGCTTGCTGAGATTCAGAGCTTTGCTATCTTCCTCAGTACCGACGGTCACTCCGAGTGCCGTATAGATATTGCGTATTTCCTCGCTCTCGAACACCCTGTGCTCCATAGCTTTCTCAACATTGAGAATCTTACCCCTCAGCGGCAGGATAGCCTGGGTCATACGGTCACGCCCCTGCTTTGCAGTACCGCCTGCGGAATCTCCCTCGACAAGGAAAAGCTCGCATTTCTCAGGATTCCTCTCGGAACAGTCAGCGAGTTTGCCAGGCATTCCGGCACCGGACATGACAGTCTTGCGCTGTACCATTTCACGCGCCTTCCTTGCAGCATGACGGGCAGTTGCGGCAAGAATAACCTTGTCCACAATCATTCTCGCCTCCTTCGGGTTCTCCTCCAGATAAGACTCAAGTGCGGCAGCCGTAGCCTGTGAAACAGCGGATACGACTTCACCGTTTCCGAGCTTTGTCTTGGTCTGGCCCTCGAACTGAGGTTCGGCGACCTTTACGGAAACCACAGCAGTCAGTCCCTCGCGGAAATCATCTGCGGCAAGGTCGAATTTCAGTTTTGCAAGAAGGCCGTTCTTGTCGGCATAGCTTTTCAGGGTCCTGGTAAGTCCCATCTTGAAACCCTGAAGGTGGGTACCGCCCTCAATCGTATTGATATTGTTTACGTAAGAATATATCTTCTCCGTATATCCGGTATTGTACTGTAAGGCGACTTCGATAGGTATGATTTTGTCAGTCTCCAGACATATCGGGGTCTCGATAAGCTTCTCAGCACCTCCGTCAAGATACTCTACGAACTCCTTCAGTCCTTCCTTTGAGTAGAATACGTCCTGCCTGAAATGAACCGTTTCAAGTTCATTCCCGTTCTCGTCCAGATCATGTACAAGAGAGCGTTTGTCTGTCAGTGTCAAATGAATGCCCTTGTTCAGGTACGCAAGCTCACGAAGACGTGCGGCAAGCGTCTCATACTTATAGACTGTAGTTACCTGGAAGATCTCCGGATCTGGATGGAAGGTCACTGTCGTACCGGTGTCGCCTGCCTCACCGACCACCTCAACCGGCTTATACGGCTTTCCTTTGGAATATTCCTGCACGAAGACTTTTCCCTCTCTGTGGATCTCGGCCTTAAGATAATCCGAAAGGGCATTCACACAGGAAACACCGACTCCGTGGAGACCTCCGGACACTTTATAGCTGTCCTTGCTGAACTTTCCACCGGCGTGAAGCACCGTAAGCACCACCTCAAGGGCGGAACGGTGTTCTTTTTCGTGCATACCCGTAGGTATGCCTCGCCCGTTGTCGCTTACGGTTATGGAATTATCCTCATTGATATAAACTTCGATATGGGTACAATATCCGGCAAGAGCCTCGTCAATACTGTTGTCAACGACCTCATATACAAGATGATGAAGTCCTCTCTCCCCGATGTCTCCGATGTACATGGACGGGCGCTTTCTCACAGCCTCAAGCCCCTCCAGCACCTGGATACTGTTGGCGGAATACTGCTCCGCCGCAGAATTGTTGATCACTTCTTCGCTCATTGTGTGTCTTTTAAACTACAAATATAGCAATTTTTCCCGGAAGAAGTCCGGAATTTGCGAACCAATTTTCAATGAAAATCTACAAATTGATGCAAATGCCTGCTGTTACACTGACCCCGCGCCCGGCGTACAGAGGATTGCGCTGCACTGTCATATTCAGAAGATTTCCTCCCCTCAGCCAAACTGAAAACCAACGGCTTACAGCCACCTCAAAAGACAGGCCGAGATCAGCATAACCGGGCAGGAACGCCTTCTTTGAAACGCCTTCCGGCATATACGCCACACTTCCGGTACGCCCTGTTGCAAAGGCGCAGTCTACACCTGCAAAAATACGGCGGTTCCAGTTATACTCAAAAGCCACATCTCCAGAAAACGGAGCCGGAGCAAACAGGCCGGCCTGAGTGTCCAGACCGAACACATAATTATATACAAGCACTCCGTCAGTCCTTATCCTGTCCGTCTTCCAGCAGAAATCCGCCTTGGCAAACAATTTCTGATAAGGCGCATAACCGACACCGGGAAGATACACGATTTTTTCATTGCCATTGACGGCAGCCGGATTGGAATCAACCGAAACGGCATCGAGCACGGCACTCTTGTAACCGGCATAGCCTCCGCTTAAGTCATAACTGAATTTGCCTCCGATGCGGCCCTCAAGCCCCAATGCGGCACGCACGCGCTCGACAGTATTGTCCATAAGAGCACCCCCTCTGCCGCAAGACATATCCAGATGCCTGTTTTTCTCAATAAGAGACATATATGAATTCATCCTGTCACCGCCGGAAGCCCTGAAGTAAAGGGACATGGCATCAGGGATTGCCGCAAAGCGCACCGTCACGTCCGGGTATGCAATCTGTCCGCCGGTGCGGAAAAGGCTGTCAGAACGCACGATCTTCGACAGGAGCACCCCGAGATCAAGATTCCAGCGTCCTTTTGAGAAAGCATAATGCGGTGTAATCGAGAATTTTCCCGCCACGCCATGCAGTCCTCCCGAGTATGCAGCCATGTCGAGGGCGACATCGAAAAGAAGCTTGTGACCGCCGTTGAAGCACTGACCGACCAATGCGTCTGCACCGAAAACATGTTCGTCCAAAGAATTGCCGCCTGAATTTTTAAACTCCGCCCTGTCATTTGCATAGAGATAGGCCAATGACACATCATAGACAAAATGAGACTCCTTTGCCGGTGCAGAGGCGACTCCTGCCTTGAAGTCGACTGCATTGCAGGAACGTTCCCTGCGCCAATCTTCGGATGCAAGTCCCCGGTAGGCAATGTCGAAGTAGAAAGTGCCCTTCTTCCAGTCATAGCTTCCGTCGATTCCCGCTCTCGTATCGGCATCGTATCCTTTCCAGCAGGCGGTCTTGCCGTCTTCACCTTTCCACATGTCCACATCAAGTGTCCCGTCCGGCGCATATTCAGACGGGCGGAATGCTCTGTACTGGCCGAAATACGACCTGTGCACGGCATATACATCCATGCTGAAGCCCTGCCTGCGGAAAGACGGAGACCATATCATGTCAAAAGTCGGATACAGCGAATATCCGGCTCCTGCGCGCAGATAAAATTTCTTGGCATAGGAACCGTGCGAAGCAGGACGCATAGTAAGTATATACGGACTGAATTCGTATGATCCCTTGTAAGGGCTTTCAAACACAGAATAATCAAAGTCAAGATCGAATCTGGTAGCGGAGTCCGGAACTGCCATTTCAAGCGAAGGCTTGTGCACCTCCATAAGTTTTCCCTCATAATTGCGGCTTACGACAACTGTCGGATCGAGATTCTGGGATGCGGCAGGAATCCAGGCCATACAGAATGAGGCCACGGGAATCAGGCAATACAGTATATTTTTGTTCATTTCGTTCAGTTTATTCATTTTTGTGCCTCCAGTTCTTCAAGTTTGGCCATGCGGATACGCACATTGTCAAGCACATCGTCATCCTGGCTTTCCGGCTTGTAACCGTCCCTGATGCTGGTGAATGTGGCCTTCGCCTGCGCCAATTCGCCTTCTTCCGCGAAAGAATCGCCGAGCACTATATATATTTTTGCCAGCCAGTAATTCTGTCCTGATCCGGCATCGGCAAAGGCATAGGCCTTGTTCCGCACTTCCTCAAAGTCACCCCTGTCGTAACAGTCGAGTATAATAAGATATGCCGCCTCGGCACCGTAGCCGTCTGTCACGTCCTCAGCAATCTTTCCGAGCAGTTCCAATGCCTCCTGTCTGCGGCTCGTCGCCATGTAAGACCTTGCCTTTATATATTCGGCCTCACGCCTGAGGACGGCATCAGCGGAAGCGTCAAACAGCACCTTATCCGCATTCTTGAGCGCCTCCTGCCAATTTCTGCCCCTGTAGGCAGAGCGCATCATACCGGCCAGGGCAACATTCCTGTTGTTTTCGAGTCTTGCGGAAGAATACAGTGACGAATACCCCCCGAAAGCGTCTTCCCACCTTTCCATCTTGAACGAAAGATCGGAGAAATTCAGCATGGACAGTTCAACGAAAGAACCTGTTCCGTCTGCAATCACCCGTTCATAACAGTCGCAGGCCTGCTCATACTTTCCGAGGTTCTTATAACATTCGGCCATATAGAAATCGGCCTTGGAGACATGCTGTCCATCAGGATACTTGTCTTTGTACGACTGCAGCGAAACGATTGCCCTCTGATAATTCTCTGCAAGATAAATCTGCTCGGCAGAACCGAAAATCATTTCCTCTTTCTCGGCATCAGTCTTGGAGCCTCCCATTCCGAGGGTCTCGATATATGCGATATATTCCTCAGGTTCGTTCTTGGTCCGGTAGACGGCTTCAATCGCAGCCAAGGCATCGTCCGCGTAGCCGGAAGACGGCATCTGCTCGACAACGGTCTTGTAATATCCGAGCGCCTCGTTGAACTGCGACTGGTTTCTCGAAAGAGAACCCATTTCTATGTATGCCCTCGCGATATAAGACGAATCTTTCACACTGTCCGCCAAAGTACGGAAACATTTGAAGGCGTTCTCGTCATCATCCCGTCCTACGTATGCACGTCCCAATTCATACATGGCTTCAGGATAAAAATCGGCCTCAGGAGATGCACCGAAGACTTTCGAAAGCAGGGCTATCTTATTTTCCTGCTTTCCGGAAAGTCCGTAAGAAAGCGCGGACTGATAATACGGATATATGTCATTGACATCATAATAGTCATTCAGCACAGCATCGTATGCAGTGCAGGCATTCTTGTAGTCCTTAGCTATGAAATAGCAGTCGCCGCTCCTTTCGAGGGCATCCTTGCGGTATTTTGCGGAACGTCCCGACGCGTAAGTGCCGAACCACTTGAGGGCATTCGGATAATCGGCTTTCTTGAAATGGCAATATGCAATGCCATACGGTACAAGACCGGATTCAGGCATTCCGTACAGTGCAGAGGCATTGTACAGTTCAGTGAACACATCGAGAGCCTCGTCAAACCTGTCGCTGCGGTAGTAGGATTCTGCAAGCCAGAACCTCGTGAGCTGGTTGAAACGGCTGCCGCGGGCGGAATAGTATGCCGCCACCTTTAGACACGGAACAGCCAGTCTGTACGAGCCGTTGGCAACAAGCTGAGCAGCCCTAAGATAATTGGCTTTCATATAGTTGCTCTTCATGCTCTCATCCAGTTCGTCTATCATTCCGTAAGCATCTACAGCTGCGGCATAGTCGCGGTTGTGAAGGGCTGCAACAGCGATATAGCTGTATATCCTGTCATCCTTCTCCCTGTCCGGATATTTTTTGATATAATCCTGGAATACGGATGAATCGTTGTTTATGTCGAATGCGAGCTTCGCCCAGTTGAAATATGCATCCTCAGACATTTCCGGATTGAAAGACACCGTCGCGGCAGCCTTGAATGCATCGAGAGCCGCGACCTTGTTCTTTATCTGTATATAGCTGTAGCCCATCTGGTAATTGGCGATCTGGCCAAGTGAATCCGTTCTTGAAGGCATATTGCCGAAACACTCCACAGCTCCCCTGTAATCCTTGACGGCATACATGACCGAACCGCTGTAGAACCAGTCGGCGCGGGTCCTCACCCGGTCTGTCAGCATTGCGCTCAGTTCATAATATTTACGCGCTTTTGCAGCATCTCCGGCGACAAGCCATGATTCCGAAATTATGCGTGCAAGATGAGCTTTTCTGTCGTCAGGCACGGATTTATACATTTCATCGCCGTTCTTTGTCACAAAAGCATAGTCTTTGAGCATAAAGCGGCATTCCATTATATAATAATTCGATATGTCACGGAATCTCCGGTCGTCAGAAGCCTTTTCAAACCATTCGAGAGCCTCATGGAAATTCTTTTCCATATAATTTATATATGCCACAGAATAACGCGCAGGAGCGGTATAGTCCGAGAAGCTGCGTTTGTCTATCTCCGTGAAACGAAGCAGGGCACGGTCATAATTCCCGGCCTCAAGGTCACAGTATGCCTTTTTGAAGAGATATTCGTCATGCATGCTGCGCCCCAGATGCGACGGAGGAACTGTTTCGAGAACCGCACCTGCACCGGCATAATCCTGCCTGTCAAACAGATTCAGCGCATGGATATATCTGATCTGAGACACAAGGGCGGAATACGGGTGCTCCTCTATGAAACGGGCCATACGGGCCTCGTAGCCCGGTACTTCCATCGAAGCCTCGTTCAGAATAGCATAGCCCTCCGGATCCGACTTCCATGACTTTCCGTCAAGATCCCGGAACAGCCTCCTCGAACGTGACGCCATTCCGTTGTCATGCAGGCCCAGTATCTGCCTGAACTCTCCGGCATGACGGACTGCATCGATGTCCGGTCCGCCGTCTCCCACTGCATAAGCCGCAAAAGAAGACAGAATCGCGGCAGAAAATGCCGCCAATATCTTTTTCATTGTCATCATCAAACAAAAATTTTACAAATTTAGCCATTTTCCATTATATTTGTGTGTTTTAAAGATTATATTTTAGAGATGGAAGAAAAGACTCCTATCATTTCATTCAAAGAGGCTGACATTCTAAACGGGGAAGCGACCGTAATTTACGGTCTGAACATGGATGTTTACCCCGGCGATTTCGTATATTTGGTCGGAAAGGTAGGTACGGGAAAGACCTCGATAATAAGGACAATCATAGCCGAAAATCCTCTACTGAAAGGGACGGGAACTGCCTGCGGCTACAATCTTAACGGCATAAAAGAAAGGGACATACCTTTTCTGCGCAGAAAAATGGGAGTCGTTTTCCAGGATTTCCAGCTGCTTATGGACAGAAGCGTGGAGGACAACCTGCTCTTTGTTCTTAAGGCCACAGGCTGGAAAGACAGTTCCGCAATGGCAAGCAAGATTAACGAAGTCCTCTGTGCGGTAGGCATGGAGAGGAAGTCGCACAAGATGCCGTATCAGCTTTCAGGAGGCGAACAGCAGCGAATCGCAATTGCCCGCTCGCTCCTCAATGATCCTCAGGTGATAATAGCCGACGAGCCGACAGGCAACCTCGACCCCGACACTGCCGAAGGCATTATGCAGCTTCTCACCGGAATCAACCGGGAAAAAGGCACGGCAGTGGTGATGGTTACGCACAACAGACAGATTTTCGACAAATATCCCGGCCGGGTGATGGTATGTCAGGACGAGACCTGCTGCGAGAGGCAGGAGGAAGTCATTGCCATTGACGACCTTGACGAAGAGGATTTCTAAGATGAAAAGGAACGAATTATTCGGAAAAGTGACAGAATGGTTCTCTGCAAATATGGAAAGGCCGGAGACAGAACTGCACTATGACTCCCCTTTTCATCTGCTTATTGCCGTAATCCTGTCTGCCCAATGCACCGACAGACGTGTGAATATGTACACTCCTGCCATATTTGAGCGTTTTCCGGAACCGGAAGACCTTGCCGCTGCAACATTCGACGAAGTGTACGGCATGATAAAGTCAATTTCATTCCCGAACAACAAGGCAAAGCATCTGATAGGCATGGCCGGCAAGCTGGTCAGCGACTTCGGTTCGGCAGTGCCGTCAGAGCCGGAGCAGCTGGAGACACTGCCGGGAGTGGGCAGAAAGACAGCAAATGTCATAGCGTCAGTCATATATGACAAGCCCGTGATTGCCGTCGATACGCATGTGTTCCGTGTTGCAAGGAGACTCGGGCTTTCGGACGGGCATACGGTCGAAAAGGTGGAGCAGGACCTGACATGCGGCTTTGCGCCGGAACTCAGGCCTACCGCACACCACTGGCTCATCCTGCACGGCAGATATGTATGCACGGCCCGCAAGCCGAAATGTGAAGACTGCGGCCTGAGTGACTGGTGCAGAGAATACATCAGCAACAATCTCATAGTAAAATGACGGAGGCAGGACTGTTCCGTCCGATGCCGGAGGACATTTTCCATGATTCCTGTCTGATAGACCCTTTCAGGTATATTCCCCATCCTGCGGTAATTGCAGCGGCCGGATCCGTAATTGAGGAAATCGGTGCGCTCGAAGACAACAGAGTCGCAGACGGCTTTTCGGAGGGGAAGATGCTCGGTGTGCTTGTGGCCGAAGACGCAAACGGACGGAAAGGCTATCTTGCAGGGTTCTCAGGCAATGCCGGAGGAAGAAATCTTATCAGCGGTTTTGTACCGCCTGTCTATGACCTGCTGAATCCGGGAGGCCATTTCAAAGAAAAGGAAGCAGAGATAAGCGCACTCAACCGCAGGATATCCGAGATGGAGGAAACCCTCAGCAAAGATGCTACGGACACAGTCCTTGCAATGATGAGGCAGGAGATGGAGGAGGAAATCCTTGCGGCAAAAGCTGCGGCAAAATCAGCAAAAGAGGAAAGGGAGTCAATAAGAAAAACGGCCTCCGACACAAGTACATTAGCGGAACTTGACAGGCAGAGCCAGTTCATCAAGGCAGAACTCAGACGGCTCAAAGCGAAATGGCAGGAAAAGATAAAGGCAGTACAGGAAGAACTGTCTGCAAAGGAAGATGCCGTCAAAAATCTCAAATCCATGCGTGCAGCCATGTCTGATGCCCTGCAAAAGTGGATATTCTCGCAATATCGCGTACACGACGGCTCCGGGAAGGAGTGTTCAGTGGCTGAAATTTTCCGGCTGGCCGGCCCGGCTCCTCCCGGAGGCACAGGAGAATGCGCGGCACCGAAGCTGCTTGAATATGCTTACAGAAACGGTTTCCGTCCTGTAGCAATGGGAGAATTCTGGTACGGCAAATCTCCTGAGAGCGCCGTGCGGACGCACGGGCATTTCTATCCGTCTTGCACAAGCAAATGCGGACCGCTTCTGAATTTCATGCTTGGCGGAAAGTCTGCTGAAAAATGTATGGCGGATTCCGAATGTCCCGCAGGCAACACTAATCCGGGCTGCGGCTGTCCGGAGGTATTCGGCAAGCCGGCAATCCTTTATGAGGACGATGTAATGACAGTGGTCAGCAAACCATCCGGAATGCCGTCTGTCAAGGGGCTCGCGGCAAGACAATCGCTTGAAGAATGGCTCGGGAATATATATGCCGCCACTGGCAGGACCGGACTTCCATATACCGTACACAGGCTCGATATGGACACCTCCGGAATCATGCTGTTCGCAAAATCACAGGAAACGGCTTCGGCACTTATGAAACAGTTCGAGGAACGCAGTGTCAGAAAGACTTATATGGCAAGGCTTTCGGCAGCAGACCCGGTCTTCCCCGGAACGGAAGACTTCCGGCCTGGAATCGCGGCCAGGAAACTGGTACCGGGCAGCAAAGGGACTGTCAGTCTGCCGCTTTCGCCGGACTATGATGAACGTCCACGGCAGAAGGCCGACAAGGAGCAGGGCAAGGAGGCAGTTACGGAATACGAAGTCATGGGCATCAATCCTGACGGAAGCGCAGAGGTGCTGTTTTATCCGAAGACAGGACGGACACACCAGCTGCGTGTCCATTCGGCCCATGTCCTCGGACTCGGACGGCCAATCAAAGGCGACCTGCTTTACGGAGGATACAGTGTTTTCGGCGATGCGTCCGGTGAAACAAGACTGTGCCTTCATGCACTGAGCATAACTTTCCGGCATCCTGCCGATGGAAAGGAAATGACCTTCACATCAACGCGGAATTCATATTAATCCTGTTCATGGCACCGGGTGTCCGGAACAGTGGAATCCGGAAACAGTTTCTTATTTTTCAGAGCCTGATATTCCCCTGAAAAGGTTGCACCCGATGAAATTTCCGAGGACGATGCAGACATAGACTGCGAGAATTTCAAGTGCATGCGCTTTCAGAAATGTCACAGGAACGCACAGATAGTAGAAAGCATCTGCCACACAGTGGGTGAAGCCGCACATTATGAAAAGCGGAACGCCGAAAAGCAAAGGAAGATAGTTCTTCTCGCGTGCAAAAGTCACGGCCGTAGTCATGATGAAGCCGCAGCCGATTCCAAGCAGACCGCAGCGCACAGGACCTGTCTTAAGACGCAGTTCCAGTATTCTCTGCGCAGTCTCCTGAAGTCCGAGGGGAGAAGTCCTCGAAAGCAACGCTACAAGGAGACAGCCGACGATATTTCCGGCAAGGATAAGCAGAAGCTGCCCGACCTCGTTTTTCTTTATGAAACCGGCTGTTCCGGTGTACAGTTTGAGTTTGTACCCGACCACAGTAAGCAGGCCGAAAGAAAAGAGTACAGCTCCGGGGAGACCTCCCAATGCAAGAAAGACAAAGCCGGCGATTCCGATTGAGATACCGGCGAGCACTGAAGAACGTATAAGTTTATTCATTTTATATTTGTTTGCAGCGACAAATATAAGGCAATTTCATCGTTTATCAATACCGCAGACAGTAAGCACACCTTCGGAAACAGTAAATTTCACATCAAGGCCGCAAAATGCCATGCCATAGACACGCTCCGGATCATTCTGATACGACGGACGCGGATCAAGCGAAAGCACCTCCGTCAGCGCGTCAGCCATTTCTCCTGCCGCCTCTCTGAATATTTCAGGAAATACGACATCGAGGCATCTCTCGTCAAGAGAATCCACATAGCCGCATACAGCCGCAGTCCGCGAATCAGCGTAACGGATATAGGGTTTTATATCGTATATCGGAGTCCCGTCCATAAGGTCTGCACCGCGCACAAATATCACAGGGCCTTCCGAAGCATCATATTCTATCCGGTCAAGCTCGACACACGACAGTCCGAGAGGATTGGGCCGGAACGGTGAACGCGTAGCCCAAAGCCCCATTGCAGTATTTCCGCCGAGCCTCGGAGGCCGCACTGTCGGCTGCCATTTCTCACAGCTCCCTTTCCTGCGGGAAAATTCCCAGATAAGCCACAGATGTGAAAAATCCTCAAGGCCTCTCACGGCATCCGGATTCCGGTATTCTTTTTCAAATACGATTCGTCCGCGCAGGCCTCCGGCAAGACCGCTCTGTCTCGGTATGCCGAATTTCTCCGGAAATTCAGTACAGATAAATGCTATCGGCTTGATTTCCATACGATTCATAGATATTTCCGTCCGAGCAGTTTCCTTACAGGAATGTCATACAGTTTCAGGAAGGCATAGGCCAGGATAATGCTGCCGATAAATATGCAGACTGCCACAGGCCATACCTGACCGAATGTAAATCCGTTCTTCCATACCCAAGAATAGAAATAATACATAAAAGGATAATGGATTATATAAACAGGGTATGAGATGTCTCCGAGAAATTTGCAGACACCGGAAGTCAGTTTTCTGCCGGCAGTTCCCGATGCACCGAGCCACACTGCCAGAGGGAAAATGACAATTGTACAGAGTGCGTCATAGATTCCGTTTATCCACGGGAGTTCTGTGCCGCAGGCATACGGCATTGCAAGGAATACGGCAAGGACTGCGCTGCATATCCAGAAAGCTCCTTTTATTTTCACCGGCCTGAAATTCCTGGACATAAGCAGTCCCATTGAAAATGCAAAGGTCATGCGGAGAAAGCCTCCCGGGAAATTGTATCCGGCAAGAGTCCAGCCGACTCCGAGATTCCAGGCTCCGGACAAATTAAACACGGAAAATGCTGCGAGACAGAGTCCTGATACTGCGACAAAAACTTTCAATGCCTTTGTGGACATTTTGCGGAGTGCAAAGGCATACATTATATTGCCGATATATTCAAAGAACAGAGACCACTGCGGCCCGTTCAGCGGAAACATTTCTCCATTGCCGCGTACTTCCGGGCCTGTTCCCGGAAATGCAGGAATCATTAATATGGTCATTATTGCGGCAAGGAGAACCCACCACACCGATACGGAGGTGCCGCTCCACTGCTCGCAACCCTGGGCGACAAATGATACAATTCCGAGGACCGCGCCCATTATTACCATCGGGTGCAGCCTGATGAGACGCCTTTTGAAGAAACCTTTTGTCGTCATCGCACCTTTCCACCTGTCATCGTAGGCATAGCCTATTACAAAGCCAGACAAGATGAAGAAAAAGTCCACAGCCAGATAGCCATGGTTGAATTTCTGGTCTGCCGGACTGGTTGCAAAGCCCTCGAAAACATGATACCATATCACGAGCAGGGATGCAACTCCCCTAAGTCCGTCGAGCAGTTCATAATGCGGTTTAGTGTCTTTCAAAAGTTGCATAATCTTCATTTTAGCCGAGGTCGCAAAGATAGCAAACCGCTGCCAATGAACATTTGTCCTATGTCAAATAATCTCTATTGCAGGAATGATTTTGCACGCAGACGGCTGAGGGTCGGGAGAGTTATGCCGAGATAAGAGGCTATGTAGCCGAGCTGGGCGCGGCGGACGACCTCAGGGAATTGCCTGCAGAATTCCTCATATCTTTCTTTTGCCGGCAGCGTCAGGCGTTCTTTGTGCGACCGGTGCAGACGGCGGTATTCGTCCTGATGGATTACCCTTGACCAGTTGGCAAGTTCCAGATTCCTGCAGAACAGCGCCACAAGGTCGGTTATTGCAATACGATAGGCGGACACATCCTCTATTGTCTCGACATATTCCTCGCTTAGTTTTCCGTAGTACATGGCATCCATACTGAACACAATGCTGCCCTCGACAGAAAAAGATGTCGTAATTTCCTGTCCGTCAACAACCCAATATGAACGTGTCATGCCTTTTTCTATGAAATATGCATTCCGGCACGGCTTCCCGGCTTCGACCAGCAGTGTCTTTTTCGGAAATGTACATGGTTCCATATAGCCTTGCAGTTCGGCAATCGACTTGTCCGAAACCGGATATGCGGAACGTATTCTTGCTATAATATTATTCATGTCTTTTTATTTCATCGGCCATGACAAATATAATGATTCGTTATAAATATACAAGGCTGAATCACATTTTGGCATCATTTAGGCAGTGAGCATTTAAAATAATTTTTGTCATGGAAAACATTCTAAAAGGAAAAGTCGCCGTTGTAACAGGCGGCACAAGAGGAATAGGCTACGCCATTGTGAAAAAATTTTTAGAGGCCGGGGCTTCTGTCGCTCTGTGCGGTTCAAAGGAGTCGACAGCCAAAAATGCGCTGGAGCGCCTTAAAACGGAATTTCCGGACTCTTCTGCCATGGCGATATGGCCGGACCTTACCGATTCAGCCGCAGTAGAAAAGGCTTTCGGCGAAATAGTGCAGCAACTCGGAGAAATCGATATACTCGCAAATAATGCAGGCATCTCGCAGAGCACCTCTTTATATGAGTATACAGAACAGGAAATCGACAGCATCCTCAACCTCAACATAAAGGCAGTGATGATATGCAGCCAGGCTGCGGCACGGCTGATGAAAGGAAGAGGAGGAGCGATTGTCAATACAAGCTCCGTCGTAAGTCTGTACGGACAGGCATCCGGCTGCGGCTACCCGGCTTCGAAATATGCTGTAAACGGAATCACGAAATCCCTTGCACGCGAACTGGCAAAAGACAAAATCCGCGTAAATGCCGTTGCACCGGGCATAATAAAGACCGACATGGTCGCAAATCTGCCGGACAGCATGATCCAGCCTCTCATCAAGACTATACCTATCGGCAGAATGGGCGAACCGGAAGACATTGCAAACGCTTTCGTGTTCCTTGCGAGTGACCTTGCCTCATACATAACCGGCACAGTCCTCTCTGTCGACGGCGGTGTGATAATCTAACGTCAATTTGGTGAAATTCAATTTATTAAATTTCACCAAATTAACGTATTTTCAAACGTAAGTCTGAGGTAAGTCCTTCACTAATAAGATGGCCGCGAGCGATGAGCAA
>CAYMVG010000018.1:0-45774 GCA_964394295.1 uncultured Muribaculaceae bacterium
GGCAGCAGCAACCGTCTTATCTTCGACACCCGCTCCTTTACCCGCTGGGTGCGGAATGACAGACCCAACCGATAGGCGCAGATATTTCCTTTATACATACAGCATAACCATTGAGGGCGTGTCGGGATTGTCCGATGCGCCCTTATTTTGTTTTCCCGACGGTATGTCAGAACGGGTAAGATGCAAGGCCGTCGAGGGTGAGGGCGACGGAAGTTTACCGAGTGTAAATGACCGAGACCGAATCCCGAAGACAACGCCGCAGGTTACCCGTTATGGCACGCCGGCGTTTACAATGATTGCGTTTGGCGTTTACAATCATTTACAATGATTTCTTTCTTCGTCAATCAGCGAGTTAATCATTGAATTGGTCGCTGTTTTCTTCTTTCATTTGCACTGCGTTTCGAACTGAGCGCGGCCGGAAACGGTCAGTGTTTAACTAAAAACCTTTGCAATATGAAAGCTGAAAATCCCTTATTTACGACAACGGAGGCTGCCGCCTATCTCGGCATCACGCGCAGCTACCTCTACAAACTAATGATGTGGCGCAAAGTGCCTTACTACAAGCCGCGTGGCAAGCTCTGCTTCTTCGACAAGGCAGACCTTGACGAATACAACCGCCACTATCGTGTCCAGTCCGAGGATGAATTGGAAGCCCAGTCCGAAGCCTATATGCTCCGCAAGCGGATGCAGAACGGACTCTTATAACCGCACAACAGAAATAATGTTCGGGCGAACAGCTATTGTTTTACGAAAAGTACAATAATCTAATGAATTCGGTTATGAAGAACATGGGACAGTTAAAGATGATGTGCTATAAGGTGGAGGTGGTGATGAGCGTCGAAGCGTGGTATTTCCTGCACGGGACAACTAACGGCATCTGCAACCTCTTTTATTTCTTCTCCCTGCTGTCGAAGATGCAGACGGCGGAGGTACTGGTGGGCAAGCGCGGACAGAGCTATACGGTCAAGGCTGGTCAGGCAGACGGCTCGCTGCTTGGGCTGTCGAAGGAGTGGCGTATTGGTCGCAAGGCCGTGCGCCGTCTGCTGGACGACTTCGCCGAGCGCGGGATTATAGCCGTTGAGTCGAATCCGCTTACATCGCTGATTTCGTTGGTGTGCGTCAGGTCATGGCTTGACGGTGGGCGGCTTGTTGAGAATCCGATGTTCCGCTCGGCGGTCGGAAAGTTCGAGGGCGTGAGAATACACCTGCTGAACGGCCAACGGTTCGGAACGCTGCGGCGGAATTCCGGTCGGAGTAGCGGTAAGTCAGGTGGCAAAGGTGGTGCGGCGAGTATGGATAGCACGATGTCGGAGCAGGCTGTTCAGTCTGTATCTAACACCGACAACCAATCATATGGACACAACCTTTGCGGGTCAGAGGATATGACGGCAGATATCGGTATATGCGTACCGCAGGTTGCCGATAACAACATAATCCGACCACCCGCCAAAGGCACAACTTCCGGTAATGCCGCGACCGACCTCTTGTAAGGCTCAAAGTGTGATAGCTTGATGTCTGCTATAGCCTTATGGGAAATTGTATAAGCGCATCGAAGATGCAGGAGATGGAAGTAATGTTTTTGAGGGTTGGCAAGTTTATGTTTTCGTAGACGAAAACTGCCGCCTTAAATGGCACTGTCAAGGCGCGATAGCAGTCTGCCGACCACCACGCGCCACCACAACTTGCACCCTCAAAAACGATTCCTGACGCTTCGGAGTGAACCACCAATCCCTTTATAGAGTTTGATATGGAAACACATAAAGACAAGAATACGACTAGCCAGAACACTGACAGCAATACTGGCGGTCGCCCGCGTATCGCCAAAGGCAAGGCGAGAACAAAGACACTATCGACCAAACTCTCTGTTGCCGAATGGAAGATTGTGATGAAGCGTATGGCTGACGCGGGGAAACGTCCCTCAGTTTATCTGCGCGAGATGTTGCTGTCGGGGCGCGTGGTTGCAGCACGGACACAGGAAGACCGCCAGCAGATTCGTATGCTCGAAGGTGGCTGCAACAACCTTAACCAGTTGGCGCGGTTAGCCCACCAGCAGGGTGTGCCGAATGTACGGGAACGACTGCTTTCGCTGCTGGACGAGTTTAACAGATTGCTCTCACGGATATGATGTGCGATATTAAGAAACGGGCAAACTTTGCGCGGTTAGTGAACTACGCCAATAACCTCAAGAAAGCACGGTTGATTGACGGCAAAGATGTGCGGTTGGACAGCAACGCCACCATAGCCGCCAGTATGCAGGGGCAGGCGGATGACAAGCCGGGGCGGAAGTTGGCGAATCCCGTCTATCATATCTCGCTGAATTTTGCACGGGAGGACGATGCACGGCTTACGGATGAATTGATGGCCGAAATAGCACGAGAGTATATGCAGCGTATGGGAATTGTGAACACGCAGTACATTGTCTGCCGCCATACCGATACCGCTCACCCGCATCTGCATATTGTTGCCAACCGCGTTGACAACGACGGGCGCACCATATGCGACAGTGATGATTGTCGCCGCAGCGCGAGAGTCTGCCGCCAACTGACGCAGGAGTACGGACTGCATATAGCCAATGGCAAAGACAAAGTGCAGCGGGAGCGGTTGTACGGAAAAGACAGGGTACGTTATCGTATCTATGATGCAGCAAAAGCGGTCATGCAGGAATGCCGCAGTTGGTTGGAATTGGACAAAACACTCAACAGGCAGGGCATACAGATTCGATTCCGATACGATACGGTGCAGGGGCGCATTATCGGCATATCGTTTACCGCCGACGGCTGCACATTCAGCGGCTCGAAGATAGACCGCACGATGAGTTTCTATGTCCTCGACCGGCAACTCAACGGGCGTATGCTCAACGCCGATGAACGGAGGATTCCGGCTGACGACGAGCAGTATCGGCAGAGGTTCGCAGAGTTGGCACAGAGCGGCAGATTGGTCGCGCCGAAGTTTTGGGATAATAGTGCGCCGAAGACCAGCCTGCAGTCGAATGCCACTTATACAGATAACGGCAATAGCCATATTGGTGGGGATAGTGACATTATTGGTGCTGGTGGGAATACAGTTAGAGGCCCAGCCGACATAGCCGCAACTGCAACCATTGGCAACATCATTCAGATTACGGTAGCCACTTTTATCGAACTGGCTCTGCAGCCGCATCAAGTCCGCATATCTTCGGGAGGCGGTGGCGGAAACGATAAAGGCTGCTGGAACGACAAAGACAAAGAGAAGAACGAATACAAACCACGACGCAGAAGATAACGATGAAGACCAGCAAACAGAATATCCAAGACCTCCTCTCACAACTCGCCACAGATATCGAGGAGATCAAAGCGGCGTTGAAGAATGTAAGTTCGGATACAACGAAAAACACCGAGCGCATTGCCTCACAGATTCGACAGGCTTTGGAATCATTGCAAGTCCTTTGCAATGAAAAAACGGAAGAAATAAAGGAGACCCAATTATCGCTGGCGAAGGCAATCGTCGGGACGCTGATCGAGGAACTGAGAGGCAAGGAAGATGCAGGGCAGAAGCATGAACCGCCGCAACACAAATCGCTGTCCGCCTTGTTCAACTCTGCCGTATTTAGAATCCGTCAGTTATGGAGGAGGCGTCCGAAACGGTGGTATAGTACCCCCTATGCTATAAGCGGCATCATCAGTGCAGGCATTTTCCTCTCACTTTTTATCATCAGTTGGAAACAATGGCATCGCTACCGCGAGGAAAACCTCCAGTTGAAACATATCGTCGCGAAATATCATGTTGCCAAAGTAATCATCGGCGAAAAAGACCCGCATACCGCCGAGATTATTCAGGTCTATGAACATATTGCTGAAACAGAAGAAGCGGAGGTTGCAATAGAAGTCTTTCGGAGAAATTTACTCAAACTAAATTATAATGAATAAGTTATATGACATCCATCAAATTAAAGTTCAGGGCGCATACGGATAACTCGAAGGAAGGTGCGCTCTATTTTCAGGTGATACACGACCGCGTTGTCAAGCAGGTCAAGACTGACTACCGCATATTTGAATATGAATGGGATAAGCGACGCGGAGAGATTATTAAAGAGTTTCCGTTCTCGGTAGCGAGAAACGAAGCATTAAAGATTATCCGTAACAAAGTCGCTTGGGAGCAAAGAAAATTGGAGCAGATTGCAAAGTCTTTTGAATCGGTCGGCAAGCCCTATACCGGTGACGACATAATCCGTCGCTACAAAGAATCCGCATCGGAGCAAACCTCTGTCTTCGAGTATATGCGCCGTCAGTCGGAGCGGATGAAGATGCTCGGCAGAGTGCGCACCGGAGAAACATATCGGCAGACACTGAACAGTTTTATGCGTTTTCGCAACGGCATTGATTTATACTTCGATATGCTTGATGCAGATATGGTCGAACAATACGAGAGTTATATGCGGACAAACCACCTTAGCCGCAACACGACCTCCTTTTATATGCGGATTCTGCGGTGTATCTATAATCGTGCGGTCGAGGACGGATTGACACAGCAGACCGATCCGTTCCGGCGGGTATATACCGGCGTGGATAAAACCGCCAAACGGGCGATAACACTCAAAGAGATACGGAGGATTAAAGAATTAGACCTCGCCGACAAACCCGACCTCGACTATGCACGCGACATGTTTCTATTCTCGTTTTACCTGCGCGGAATGTCGTTTATCGACCTTGCCTATCTGCGGAAGAAAGACCTTGCCAACGGATACATTACCTATATCCGCAAGAAGACGGGGCAGCAACTTACGATTCGTTGGGAACGGTCGATGCAGGAAATTATTGATAAATATCCCGAAAATCCGACACAATACCTGTTGCCGATTATTACGAAGCAGGACGGCACGGAGCGCAAACAATACCTCAATAAGATTTTGTTTGTCAATCGGAAACTGAAACAAATTGCGCAGCTGGCAAAGATTTCCACGCCGCTGACGATGTATGTCAGCCGTCATAGTTGGGCAAGCATCGCCAAGTCGAAGAATGTGCCGCTTTCGGTAATTTCGGAGGGCATGGGACACGACAACGAAGAGACCACCCGCATCTACCTCGCCTCGATACAGACTAACCAGATAGACGACGCCAACAGTCGAATTTTGAAAGAATTGTAAAGGAAATTTCGTTTGGAAAATCGCGCTAACTCTTTGATAGAGTTAATCTATACAATGCAAAGATATGACTTTTATTTCATATTCTGTCCATTGTGCGCAAAAATTATTTCTAAAATCCAAGATTTTCCTATCGGTTGCTTGGTCTGTTTGGAAATTTCGCATATTATAAAATAATAATTTGCAATAAAACAACGATTTACAAAATCATATTATCTCTATCAAAGAGATGGTCAGCATAGGAGCATTAATAATTAAAAAATAATTGTATGAAAAAAATATTATTGCTAATTGTATCTATTTCTCTCTGCATTGCAGTATTTGCAGGACAGAAGAAACTCTCTAATGGAGAAGTCGTTTTTTGGGAAAATCAAACGTCGGTTATACAGTACAATAGTTATCGTGTTGAGGTATTTCTGACAGGTAAATGCGATTTCAATGTGTGGGGTGAAGTTTCACTTGGTGGTCAAAGTAAGCCTTTTATGATTAGCGCAGGAGAAACCAAAGCCAATGTTGATTTTGAGAACCTTGATAATGGACGCAGATATAGCATATCTGTAACTGTTAAAAATTAATATACCTAAACATAAATATCAATATTAATATCTAATCTTATGCGAAAATGTTTAATTGCTTCTTTCGTTACACTGCTACTTTGCAGTTGCGGAACATCTAGATTGGCCCAACAAACTATTGGGCAGACTGCGTGGGTGAATGTTTCTCCAAGTTCATCTAGTGAAATAAATGAGTCTGTTGTCATGACATTGTTCTTCACGAACAATACGGATGTGACAATTATGACCTCCGTCAAATCCGGCTCTGAGACAATTGTTAAGCCGTTTGTCTATGCTTTTGGGAACTATGCAGTCGAGAGTTTATCCAAGAAGCATAAGAAAATTAAGATTACAGCCAAAGACATAACAGGCAAGGATTTATTATTTTCCGGAGAATCTCAGAAAGATGCAATGATTCTTGTTTCTGCCGATAATACTCCATATGCTTTTGGCAGAGTTAATAATATAAAATTTGAATAGATAATATTATGAAAAAAGGGACAATTTTTATAGCAATAGCACTACTTTTAATAGGTGGTGATGTTTCTGCCAAAAATGGAAATGGTTGGAAGAAATTTGGGAAATTCCTTGGCGGAATGGCTTCAGCTGCTGCTGGAGCAGTAATTGAGCAAGCGGTGGAACACTCTGGATATAAACCGGAGGAGGCAAAACAGATGACCCATGATTTTATCGAGAACCTCGGTTTGAATACAGCAAATGTAGATAGAGGGCTAGATTATATAACAGCCAGTGACAAGTACGCGAGACAAAATGTCGTAGCAAACTTTGTTTTTGATGAGGCTATTGAGTCAAGTAGTAATTCCGCAGTTCTTACAGCAATTAAAGGGATGTCTGATGCCCAATTCACATATTTAAGCGAATCTAAAAAGGCAACGACCCAAGAAGAAAAACAAGCAGCATTCGATACACGCACAAGAAGATATGCTGAAATATCATATGATGCTTACGAACTTGCTAAACAACGAAAAGCTCAAAGACTTTCAGAAGAACTGCAAATCAAGCAGCAGTTGATTAGAAATGGAAATAGTCCTGAATTCGCAGATGAAGTAGCAGGTACTATTCTGGCAGTTCAAAGTTCTAAGGATATGTCAGAAAAAGAAAAACAGGATTATTTAAGGGTCTTTGGTTTTATTCAAACGCCGGAGGAAATAGAGAAAGTGGCAGAAACTATTTTGAATACAGAAGAAGACCAGTTGCAAGTTCCTGTAAGTCCCACTCCTGAAGAGATCGCAGCAAAAGAAGAAGCCGAAAGACTTGAAAAAGAAAGAATAGCAAAGGAAAATGCAATAGAGTCTGTCAATATAACTATTATTAATGAATATATGTTCGATGATACAGACCTCAACGATGAGCAAAAAGAATCTCTTGACAAGATAGCAGAAGTTTTAATTAAGTATTCAGATCTTTCTCTTCAGATTAAAGGCCATACATGTAGTATCGGTTATAAATCCGTTAATGACCGTGTCGGACTCCGTCGTGCAGATACCGCAAAGGCGTATTTGGTAGCAAAAGGCATTTCCGCTGATAGAATTTCTACGATTACAGGGGGTGAAAACGAACCAATTGTAGAAAATAATTCCAATGAGAATAGAAAGCAGAACAGAAGATTAGCCTTTACAATTCAATGAACTTACCACAATGAAAAGAATAGTAATTATATTAGCTTCGGTTATTTGTATATCGGTTAGTGCCAACAATTCGATGCTGTTTCATATGGATTATATTCATAATGCGGAGATTACGACCGGAACAGAGATTACAGTCTATCAAATCAAACAGGTTGGGAGTCAAGCGTGGAGTAAATCGGCTGTTACTGCTATATATAATCGTGAGGCCAATACAATTAAAGTAGGGAAATTTACATATAGCATAAATAAGAATTTAGCATACGGTCAATCTAATGATGCTCGTGGCAAATTTATGTATGTTGCAAGTGAGTACTATTTTAACCTTTAGCTTCAATGGCTAAATTTTACAAAAAACTATAAAAAGTCAAAAAAATGAAAAAGTATCTTTTAATAGCGATCACCTTTATTGCATGTCTTTTTAGTGTAACCAATGTTGCGGCACAGAATCGTATCAAAGTTAAAGAAAGTCTTTACCTTGTTAGTTATGGCAGTACTACTGTTATTGAAGATGAAGTGAATCAAAGGTCTATTAGTTTAAAAATCACCCAAGAAGGCATAGATCAAAAAACAAAGCAAAAAGTATATAATGTTGTATGTGGAAAGTGGTCTAAACGTATAGTAAAAGATGGACTTAAAGCAGCAATTGCTGGTGGTATAGCAGCTTCAGGAGCAAGTGGAGGAACCAGTTTAATAATTAGTGCAGCTGCCACATTAGCTAATTATATATATGATGATGTGTGCGAATATTATAAATAGTTAATAGTAGATATCCATAATTTAAAGAAGATGGCCTGCTGTTTCACGGCAGACCATCTTCTCGTAAAGAGGGGGCTTATGTCCTATTGTGAAACTATTTGACACACCAAATAGTAATACTCAATAATATTTTAAGCTAACAATTTAAAACATTGTACTACGATAGTAAGCGCAAGATCTCTACCGTTCTCTATTCTTGATACCGACACACACTGTATACCTATTTTTTCAGCAATCTATGTCGTGTCATATTCTGTGGTGTATCTGCTTGATTGGCTCACCCACAAGAGATGACTACAATTCGACTTCATATTTCTCCCGTTGCGGGATGCCACTCTTGCTAATATACTTATCCTAAACTCCACCAAGTGTATAAGATTTTTCCCATACCTTTGTTACATTTTTACTTCAAAAGACATCTTTCTAATTGATTTCGATCTGCTTATCTCTCTACGCGGCATCTTTTGCATCTTTTTGATGAATCCGGGTGTCGCAACGACCAATGTTTCCGATTCAGTGTCCCAAAATGCCAACAGACGATACTGAATGTCTTTGTAAAGTGTACAAAACTCCCAAATATCAGTGCCCCCAACTTCTTGAAAAGGTCTTTGTCCATAAATCCGTTGGCTACCCTATTCACATTATAGATGATTTTGTTTCGGACATCCTTTTTTGCTGTGAGCCGAGGCTGGCACTATTGCAGACGTATAATGTTGTCGAATCAGTAATATATTCAAAGAATATATTACTTGATAGCGGTCCATTTTTGCGGATTTTTTCGTTTGACTTCAACATACAAACTTGAAAAATATTCGTTACTTTATTGTTACTTACAATCAATTATATAGATTATATATAATTGATTTACAGTGTTAAAATCGTCATAATACGGCTATTAGCCTAATCCCCCAAACAGAAAAGCGATGCTTTCCATGTACAAGAGGAAACCGCTCAAAATACACAGAATTTGTGCGTCAGCAAGCTGTAAAATGATTGTGTTCTACAAAAATTAACACGGTATTTAATACGAAAACAAGAACGGATTTGCTTCAAGATGCTCTGCATGAAGACCACAAAACTCATTGGTATTTTATCGCAACTAAGCCCACTTGCAGGACTGCTCATATGCGCAATATGAGCGTATGGAGCGTGAAGGAAGCCGTTTCAAGCCGAAACAATGTGTACCATACTTACCACCACATTGTACAACGGTGATGCAATCCTCTATTGTGATTTATAGGATGTATAACTTTTGTTTGCCACATTTGGTTTTGTGGCAATATCTACTGTACAAATATACTTCTGATTGCGACATTGCAGTATGCCCCCATGAAATGATTACTTAAACGTACAAGGTGGGTAGTCAAATGGCATCGTTTTTGATACCACTGACAGCCCGTATTGTGTTCAAAAGTTGCACAAATTTATAGCCCGCAAAAGGAAAAAATGGCGAAATCGGCAAGGGACTTAATGATATTATTCCTCTTTTAGCAGGCAAATAAATCTATTCTGATGATGAGATAAGCAGGTTCCGGAAACATATGTATTGGTTTACTTATGAAATGACTTACGCGAAAAGTTCATTGAAAACTAAATGAATTACTTAACAGAAGTTCAAAGACAGTCATCATCTACTCCTTTATTTTTTGTTTTGATACATAAACATTCTTAGTTTTCATTTCCATCTCTGTTTTACTGTTGTTGAAGAGTCTGTTGTGGCAATGGCTGACAATTGCGTTTGTTTACCACACGGTCTCTCATCAATTTCATATCTGTAAAGTTGCGACTAATGTTTTGAACGATATCCATATAATTGTCTGTTCCATCACTCGCTACATAATAGAAAGGTTTGATGGATACGCAGTTTTTGTGTTCAAACAATGTGCTCAAGAGAGTCCGATCGGAATTTCCGCAAGAATGTCCCATGATGTATATCTGATATGGAGCCGATTCGATGAAAGACAGCATTTGCCGATAGCTCTCTGTTTCAAGATACCTTACTGATTTCATGTACTTGAGATACTCGTTGTCATTGATACGTGATATTCGTTTGTAATCTTCATCCAGTTCGTCACCGTATCCGAAAATCATTCCTTCAGGATTAGATAAATCTCCATGTATATGATTTATCTGATGCAACTGTTCCTTGTCCCATGCCAGATATGAATCCGCGATATTTGTATAATTGAAATTTAGCAGTAACATTCTGTCTGGAAGCAGAAAGTTTTTGGGAATTTGCCCTTCCAAAATACTTTCTATGCCTTCCTCTGCAATTCGCTGTTCATAGTCCTTTCTTAGGTTCATCATAAAAGATGATGTACATGTACCCCATGTTTTATTCCAAGAGTTCCATAAATATCTCCAATCTGTTTCTGTATAATCAAGTCTTCTGTTCACAAATTCATCAAGAAAAGCCTTGGCATTTACCGCAATTTCGCAAGGATGAATAGGTTCCAACAGCATGTCATTTAATGTGTCGTTCAGTATAATATCTTGATTTATACAACATTGAACGAATTTTAGGTATTCTGCCAACTTCGTCTTTATATACTCCAGCTCATCATTCAAGTGCTTGGGGCTTTTATACATATTTTCTTTCTGCAAAGATTGCAGGATGGCATAATATTCGTTCTCTATATCAACCCAACCTTTTTCGGTTATACTTGTGCTTATACGTTCAAAGAAAGGGGAGAACTTGATTTCAAAATCCTGAGGTTGGTTTCTAAAATAGCTCACAAGCTCATGTCCTTTTGGTGGATTGATACGTCCAACATTTGTAAAGAAGAAACAATTCCATGTAGTGTCTGTTTTTAGAGTGAATGTACACAATTTATCTGACCATGTTTTCTGATAACATAACCTTAGGGAACTAACACAGAACTCCCAATACCAGTTTATGAAATCCACATATCTGGTCGGGAGGCCATGTGCCAGATCAAAACCATTTCCTATAAGTATTACTCTATTCATTGTCTTTACATGTTAGGGGATTTAACGCGTGTACAAGTAAGAATTTGCTGCATCATACTTAAATTCTAGAAAGGAACAGAAAGTATGACAAAACGATTGTGCTGAAACTCATCGTCCCAAATGATTTTCATTTCAATAGTATCAAGATGCCCCTCACAGAGAAAAAGTTTCTCTTCCCTGTATGACTGAGGATTGATAACTTCGTATGGACCAAAGTTTGCACCGTAATATATCTTTTCCATCTCTTTTTCCGATGTAAGAACTTCGATTCTGATATTATTGGCATTCGCTTTTCCGGCATTTACGAATCGGATTCTGGCTGTCCCTTTATGGTTTGAAATGATATTTGCTTTCATTTCTGCCATTTTCTCTTTCGCTTGTTCTTTCTCTATCTGCTTAATCTGAAATTCATTCAGTATCTTTTCCTGGCTTTTTATTTTCCTATCATGACGAAAATAAGCCCAAAGTCCGCCCAATATCCCCATTGCAGCCATTATCTGACCGCCCCAATCTTTGAATATGTCAAAAAAGTTATCCATCTATTTGATTTTGATATATTTATTTCCCTTAAAAGCCTTCTTTAATTCATCGTGAATATATGTTGTTACATCCTGTTCTATTTCCTCTTTGACCTCATCAATCAAATCCTCATTGAGTTCTGTCAATTCTTCAATACCTCCAAAATACTCTCTATTACAAAAAGTACATTTGACATAGGATTTATCCTCATTGAATTCAAATTTATCATCGCAACCACATGTGGCACAGCGAAGACTGACATTATATTGCTCTTTCATAATTGTTGTTTTATAGTTTACCAGTCAGAATAAATTTCTTTAGCACGTTGTTTATTTCGATATTCACTTTTAACATAGACAAGGTTTGTCCTGTCTTGTGTTCTAGATAAGCCTTTGCTTTTGATTTGTTTACCGATTCTTTCAGTTTTGTAAACCGTCCGAACTCATCTAAGTTTTGTTCTGTTATATGAAGTTCCGACAATGTTCGTAACAACTTTTTGTCAAGTCCAAACGCATCAGCCAATCCGTTGATTTTTTTATCTTTTTCAGATGTCATAAAATCAGTGATATAATCTCTGAAAGTTTTTCCCGACTCCAATGTTATGTTGTTACATTGTACTTCATGCAGCAAGATTTCAGCATACTTTTGTTCAGCTTGCGGTAAAGATGCAAACGATGTGGAGAGATCATCAAGAAGTTTGTTTAATTCCTCCTCACTGATATTTGGTTGTCCAAGAGCCTTGATGTAACGGTCAAAGTTACGGTTCATATAGTCCGTATCAATCTTTTCCGTATCAATTTCGGTCAGGTGTGGGTCTATTTCGTATGGCAAGTCTTCATTTCCACCCGTACTGCTTTCGCCTGTATTGTTAAACAATTCTTTGTACCGTTGTACCAGTGTGTTATAGGATATTTCTCCGTGATTTATTGTTACTGTTTCCCCATTATCACAGCCATAAGTCGTTTTCGCCCAATTAAAGCCTTGTACTTTAGCTGCTTCAAGATAGGTGTTATATTCTCGGAATAGTACAGCAAACCGCCCTTTGAGTACAGTCTCTTCAGGAAGCCGAGAAAAATTTTCTATCCCTGCACCCTGAAAGAGAGTTGATATTTCTACAAATTTTTGATTCAGCCCTCCTATATTTACATCCAGTTTATTCACGAACAGCCCAAGCGGTTTATTTCCGGAATACATACGAACTGCATCCTTGATGTTTTGTTCCATTGTATGCGGACGATGGTAGTATTTTATCGTTCCGTGAGGTTTTTCCGGACCAAATAAACGATTAGTACGTGAAAATGCCTGTATCAAGTCTGCTGATTTCAAAAGTTTATCCAAGTACAGAGTATTCACCCATTTTGAATCAAATCCGGTCAGCATTTGCGATACTACAATAAGCAAATCAATACGTTTATTTCGGTCATGATCTATACCTACATACGGCTTCTTATGCGCCAAACGGCAGGATAAATCTTTCTTGAACTTACCGTATGTCGCCATTTTGAATTTCTGCCCATATCTTTGGTTATAGTCAGTCAGAATTTCTACTATTCCCTCTTCTTTGATTGCTGTGCCATCAGGATTGTCATTGGGTAATGACGGGTCAAACAAGGCTGTTACATTCATCCACGGTGCTTTCTCCCTGAACAGACGATAATATCTAATGGCTTGCGGAATACTTGTTGTCGCGAAAATAGCATGAAACCTGTTATTTTGGCTAAGTACCTGCCAACCATCAATAATATCATCGACCACAGTATTACAATGCTCATCTGTCTGATATTGAGAATTTGGCAAATAATCCTCTATTCCACGAGCGTATGTACCATCATCGTTTTGTTTACCAGCCATAGGTAAAGCCATCATTTTATTAAACGCCTCTGATTTGTTCGGGTCACCCATAGCTTCCTCTACCGTTTGGGCATTAACCTCTGCAAGTGCTACGACTTTTCGCACATCACGGTCTTTGTATGTGAGTACTTTATATGGGTCGAAAGCCAGTACATTGTGGTCTCTGATGCCATCCGCAATACTGTAACGGTGAAGTTCATTGCCGAAAATATCACTTGTCGTACTTTGGCGGCGTTTATTCTCGTCTTGAATAGGTGTACCAGTAAAGCCAAAAAACATTGCTGTCGGGAATACGGCTTTAACGCTTTGAAATGTATCTCCAAAAGTGGAACGATGACATTCGTCCACAATAAACACAATACGCTTACGCAGAATCTTTTCCAAATCAACAGGTTTCACTCCTTCATCTGCCAAAATGCCAAGTTTCTGAATAGATGTGACAATGAGTGTATCTGCTGTTTTTGGTGATTTCATTTTTGTAATAAGTGCTGCCGTATCATCCGTTTCCTGTATATCATCGTCTACGGCTGAGAAACCACGGTATTCACTCGCTGACTGCGTACCCAATTCTATACGGTCTATTACAAAGATTACCTTATCTGCATTATTGCTATCGGCAATCAACTGTGCCGCCTTAAAGCTCGACATGGTTTTTCCCGACCCTGTGGTATGCCAGATATAACCGCCCAACTGATGGTCGCTGTCTTTCCAATCGTGGCGAAGTGCTACCTTGTCATAGATGCAGCGCACGGCATTGTACTGATAGCTTCGTAGGACTTTCAAGATACCATCTGCCCTGTCTGCTATTGTATAATAACCTATGAGTTGATGTGCCATTGGGATTGAAAGAAGATGTGTGGCTATGTCTTTCCAATCATTCATAGGGACATTGTTAAAGTCTGCCCAGTGGAAATAAAAATCCTTGTTGAATTTGCCATCTCTACCCGGATTGGCAAAATATACTGTTTCTTCAGGTGTCATAGCCACGAACACTTGCAGCAACATGAACAATCCGGAGAAAATGCCTTCTCGCGAATAGTTCTCAATCTGATTATACGCTTGACTGACCGGAATACCGCTCTTTTTCAGTTCGAGATGTATCATTGGCATACCGTTGATAAGCAGCATCAAATCGCCCCTACGATTGTGTAAGATAGGAGAACGAGAAGAAAAACGCGGCTGTTTGACTATCTGATAACGGCTTTGCCCGGCGGCTATTTCGTGTGGGTCAAATATCTTTAATGCAATCTCTTTACCAATATGCAATGTATCGGCTGGATTGTCACGCTTTATGTCAACCGTCTTTCCGTTGATAAATCCATTGAGCTGTTGTGGTGTACGCAAAGATGCTATTTTTTCAAGCAACTGCGCCATTTCACCCTCTGTCAATGGTGCACCATTCAGACGGTCTATTGTATTGTTATTATCAAAGAGAATGTTTGCCCAGTTTTGCACAAGCTCTTTCTCTGTCGGGTATTTGATTACTTCCTTTTCCCAACCTTTTTGAGAGAGCATCTTGATTAGGGCATTCTCAAATTTATCTTCTTCGCTATAAGCCATATTATACCAGTTTTAGGCGAACATTTTTTGCAGGCAAGCCTGCTTTATGTTACGCAGTTTTATAATTTGATGCTGAGCATCTAACAACCTATTATCATGCGACAATAAATATTCAGCAATCATTGTCTGCTCTTGCATAGATGGATACGGAACAGTATGATTTTTCAAATCTGATATATTTACAGCATTAAGTCCACCAACATTTACATTCTTTTTACACCATGCGCCAAGAATAAAACCATACTGATAAAAATACATCATATCTATTGTTTTCCAGCGATTTACGGTTTGTAAAACCGTAAATTGCTGATTCGCAAGCGAATCAGCAATTAGCAAAGCGTGTTCGCCTATTGTCGCTGTTGTAGATAAGATGATTGAACCAGCAGGAAATAAACCTGAATCTTTTACTGCTTCTTTGGTTACATACTGAATTGATGATTTCAGGATATGTCCATTTTCCCTTATATCCTCCATTCTAAACCATGGAATATCGCCATTATTCCAAAAATTGGGATTTGATTTAGACGGTGTATATCCATTACGCAATAAGAATAATTCTCCAATCGTCTTTCGTCCCCATGGCTCTGAAAATCCACGGAAACGAATACAAGGCACATTTGGCTTATCTCCACCATATACAAGGCTTGTATTTTGTAATATATTGTAAATCACCCTGTTATACCCCCCCTCGATTTGGCTTGTCAGATTCGTCATTAGGGAACATCTTATCAAGCAAAGCCGCCTTTATTTGTTTCAGTTTCTCCACCTCCTGCTCTTTAGCACAAATCAATTCATCAAGTTCTTCAAAGAACTCACCGATTTTCTTTTGCTCAGTAAAATTGAGGGTGGAATTTACTTCTACTGCATTTATTATATTTTTTGACAAACTTGGGACTCCTGTAGATTCATCATGCTTTCGCCAATCGACTTTTTGAAATAAGCAATTACAAAATTGCAAATCATTATCTTTTTGAGGTATAGCATAAAACAATGTATCAACAGTCCAAAAAGGAGCTTTTAATATAAATGGCTTATCAATCGTTCCTTTTCTTCCTATTCCTATTGCATCTTCATTGTAAGATAGAGCCTTGTTAACGTTTAACATATAACCGCCTGTTCCATAAACAGGAATATCTCCATCCTCAAGATGTTTATAATCCATACCACTATTCAGTTGTATTATTTCATCCAACCGTTTTTTCTTCCAATCTTCAGCGAATCCGTTAAATCTCAGTTTCGGTTTCTTATCTTCCATATCGTGAGAATTTAGCCGTTATTTTGATTATCTAATTTAGCCTCTATCTCCTTAATAGACGGCATTGTGCCTTCAACTTTTTCCGGATAGAGTTTTTCAAGCTCAAATTCGGATATTCCCAAAGGAAGATTACTTCCCTCTAAAGCATATTGAGCAAGCAAAGAATCCTTTTGTCGGCAGATGAGCAAACCGATTGTCGGATTGTCTCTTCCCTCTTTTCTAAGAATATGATTACATGCCACGACATAACCGCTCAACTGCCCAAGGTCTTGAAAATCAAACTCGCCAATTTTTACCTCAATCACCACATAGCAAGACAATTTCAGATTGTAGAAAAGCAAATCAATGAATTTTTCCTTTTGCCCTATCTGAAGCCGGAACTCCTTGCCCACGTATGCGAAGCCTGTACCCAGTTCCAACAAGAATTGTGATATGTTACCAAGTAGTGCATCTTTGAGTAGCTGTTCATTATAATGACCTGTTATACCTGTAAAGGCAAAATTGTATGGGTCTTTGGTTAACTCTTGTGCGAGGTCGCTCGTTTCATCAGGCAATGTGCGTGTGAAATTTGTCAATGCTTTACCCTCTCGCTCATATAAGCCTGAATCTAAAAAATTGAGCATCACATCGCGGCTCCAACCTTCTTCTATGGTCTTTCTCGCATAAAAGATAGCCTTTGCAGGTTCTTTGCTGCATTTGTCTATCAAATAGCGATGATGCCCCCAAGGTATTGAGAACAAATCGGAATACAATTTTTCCACAACTTGTGGAAGATTTGCATTTTCAGACTCTCCCACAGATTGTGGAAGATTTGCTATGTATTGACTATAAAGGACATAAAAACGTTTTGCATAACGGATAGAAGTTTCGGATAACCCGTCAACATCAGGCATTTCATGATGTAAGTCACGGCTTAGTGTGGCATAGAATTTACTGCCATATTTATTGTCAGCTTGTTTGTACTCAATATCTTTGCCAAGTTCCCAATAAAAACGTAGCATTTCTTTATTTACCTTTACAGCCGCCTTTATTTGGCTACTCCTGTAACGCTTTACAAGTTCCTTGACCCATAAAACGTAATCCTTATCTAATATGCTTATTGATTTACTCATAATTACTTCTCTGTTTTTAACGTTTTGCGAAACTCTGATAGTCCAAGCATATCGGCAGTTTCCCCTTGTAATTCTCCTATTAAAGCATATAACTTTTTCTCGGATTTACTGACACGATTTGCAATATCTTGATAAGTGACTGCATATTTTTCTGCCAAGTATTTAATCCTTGCTGTCAATTCAGAAATAACCTCTCCTGGCATTTTGGCAAGTGAAGTCATTAAGGGAACAATCCACTTTTTGCGTAACAAATCTACTGCCGCTTCGTCCGTCAATCCTTTAATGGCATCAATCGTAGCATTAATAAGTTGCTTTTCGCATACTTTCAGTTCATCTTTTATATCCTTTTCTTCCTCTATGAGGAAAGCAACCTCTTTTACTTTGGCTTCATAGCTGTCTTCCTCCAAGAGAAAATCCATTTGCAGCTTTCGGACAAGAATGTTAATCTGCGTTTTGCCATAAACACCTGACTTATCTGGCTCCACACTTTCCCATGCTATTTCCGGATGTTGCTCTACAAATACAATTTTATCTTTTTTACTTGATGGATAAGTTCGTAAAAGTTCTATTTCTGGAGTAATGATATTGTCAAGAACCTTTTTTAGTTCTTTTTTTATTTCGCCAGCCACAAATTTAGTATTATCCTCATTGAGGATGCTTTTTTCTTTTTCATCAGCAGAAAACGATTCTATAATTTGGCTGTATCTATCGGATATTGTTTCAAGCCTTGTACTTAGTGCTTTTATGTGGGCTAGGTCATCGGCAAGCAGTTCTTCCTGTATCAAATCAAACGGAAGCACATGACCTTCCCAACCATCTTGAGTTTCATTATCATTTTTAACCACCATGTGTGGGTCCACCTGCCTTACAGCAGCAAAACCTTCTGTTTGCAAAATTTCAAGGTCTGTCGCTACTCGCTCCCAATCCTTACTAAAGAACTGATATGCTTGGTATTTGTCAACCAATGGGATTGATTGCAAACGCTCAAACAGATTGTTGCTAATTATCGATTGGGTCTGCTGAATATTAACTGTCATCATCGGTTTAATTAGTATTCCTTCAAGAAAACTAGATAAATCCTTAAATGATTTTTGGTAATTTTCAATAAAATCGCGTACGGCTTGATTATTTTCAATATGCCGTTTGATGTTTTCCACTTTTAGATGACTATAACCTAATTCGTTCCGCTCAAAAAGTTCATCTGTCAATGCAGAAAACACATTCCAATACCGTGATAAAGCCTGTAACTCTTCAAATGGAATACCGCCAAACATTGTCGCATAGATGTCAAATTTCTCAGGCTTGTCACTGCTATCTACATATCGGGAAATGTTCAAATTGTATTCGTTTTTTCTGATAGTTTCTCTGCTGACCAAACAAGAAAAATCGGGTTCTTCAGTCCGATTAGTTACTGCATCTACAATCTTTTTTATATCACAGGCACGAAGCTTATTATTTTTACCTTCTTTCTCAAAACCTCGTGAAGCATCTACGAATAATATATTTTCATCCACACGAGTTTTACGTTTCAGCACCATTACGATGGTTGATATACCTGTACCGAAAAACACTTTTTCGGGTAAACCGATAATGGCATCAATATGATTATACTCCACAAGCTGACTACGAATCTGAAGTTCTGCACCTCCACGATACAAAACACCATGCGGCAATACAATAGTCATAATACCACTTGGCTTGACATGATAAAGGTCATGGAGCAAAAAAGCAAAGTCTGCCACACCTTTAGGTGCAACACCGAAATCGGCATATCGAGGGTCTGTCTCTTGATCTCTTGGATCCCATTCTTGTGAATATGGAGGATTAGAAACGACTGCATCTACATACAAGGGGGCATATGTTCTTTGTGGGTCTGATTCATCAAAATACGGCCAGTCCTCTTTCAATGTATCACCATTACGTACTTCGATATTTGACGGGTTTATTCCACGCATTATCAAATTCATTCGTGTAAGGTTGTAAGTATTCTGTTTCAACTCTTGCGCATAATATTTGATATTATTCTTATCATTGATATGCCGGGACACAGACTTTCCTATATTGATAAGCAAAGAGCCAGAACCACTTGTGGGGTCATAAATACGGATTTCATCATTCTCTTTCAAATGATCGGCAATAATATCCGACATCATCACAGAAACCTCATGGGGAGTATAGAATTCCCCTGCTTTCTTTCCGGCATTAGCTGCAAAATTACTGATAAGATACTCATATATAAATCCCAATACATCATAGTCTTGTCTGCCATCAGTAGGTATTTCCCTTATTAAAGAAACAAGGTCTCTAACTGCGGCGTTTTGTTCATTTGTTGATGCACCCAATTTACTAAGTCCTGTTTGCAGAGTTTCGAAAATCTTATCAAAAAGTTTCTTGTGGTTAGGACTTATTTTACGGTCAAAGGCTGATAGTGCATCACGAACATTTGCTACCGTAAAATCTTTTTTCATTTCCAACCAAGTGGAAAACAAGTTTTCGTATGAAATGAAATATCCGAGGTCTTGTTGTAACAGATTGACAGCATCCGCATTCCCCTCTGTAATGGATTTTATTTCATCACCATCAACTCCATTGTCTTTCAAGTACAATACTTCTTTGTCTGAAAGAAATTTATAGAATATAAAGCCAAGAATATAGTCTTTGTATTCGTTGGCTTCTATTTTAGAACGCATCTTATTCGCAGATGCCCATATTTTGTTCGCTAATTGCTGTTTATTCATTTAACAAATCTTCTAAAACGTTATTTCTATATGAAATTTCTTTTTGGTAAGATATGTACATAGAGAGGCACTAAGATGTGTAACAAGTTCTGCTTCCTCATAATTGGGCGCACCACCTTCTTTAAGATGACGTCCTTGCTCAGAGGCAAATCCAAAGATTTCTTTTATAACATTATCTAGTGGTTTGGGAACAATATTCGGATTGTCATTGATAAGTTTGCCTAATGTTGCTTTTCTATTTCCTGCTATTTCACGACATAAACACTCTAATGCAGCAACTGAATGTTGTACAGAGCCTGTAATATCAGGAACAGGTCTCTTTGACATATCCTTTAGAGCTTCAAAAATTTCATTCTTTGAGGTTACTAGGTTAACTTTACTTAATATATCAACAGCTTCTGCAATCTTCTGTTCAAATGCTTCTTCACCTCTTACCTTGATGATGCCATTGGTGAGTTTCCATCCAATGCCTTTCTCAACAAAATAAGCGTTTATGTCTTTTTCAAATTCTACTTTATTGGCCTGTAAATTCGTATAAAAATATTCTATTATGTCATAAATACGATACCAAGGGCAACTCTCTATAATGGATTGCACTTCGCTTTTCATAAAATCATTTTCACCCCAATTATTAGGGTCTTCAGCTTCTTTTGTAACGAAACATACATAGGAGCGTATCTTTTTAAGACTTGTTTCATATTCCCTCATCAATTGGAGCAGATAGTTTCGGAAAGCAGAAGGGGCATCATTTCGTACTGTTATTGGGGCTTCGGGAATTTCAATTCCCATTCTATCTGTGAACATCATCGTGTACTCGTCGTTTTATATGGTTGGAATTTTTTATTTCTTATCTTTTTATTTAACTCTTGGAGATTATTTATCAAATCCTCGAATGAAGCGGATTCACCATAAATCATATACATACGCATATTCTCGTAGTCTTCTTGCCATTGTTCAATAATCTCAGACGGTGGAATGATGTTGAGTGTCGCCGGATAAAGCGTATCGTAGTCAAAACCACGCAGACCGATGAATTTGCGACGGTGTTCTACTACTTGTTGATAGAGTTCCTTGTCATTGATGGCGCGTTCGCCAATAGGTGTTTTCAACATCTGTCCGATGTCGTACATGTGGCGTGACATACGTTCCACCCGAATCAATTCTTTTGGCTTGGCAAATTCCTCATGCAACAGAAACGCTTTCTCAAGGAATGTACGTTCTGGTATGACGGCACGCACAGTGAATTTCTCTTCTGCAAAAGGTGCGTTGGGATAAACCTGGTCTATCATCGAGTTGAGCGCAATCTCATTGACAGGTTCACTCATTGACCTGCCGCTGACTTCCACTTTTACTTTGGGAAGAATATACTGACCTCCGTTTCCTTTAATGGAAAGTGACAATACAGAATCGTAGTTTATGTCTATAACTTCCGGATCGGTTGTTGAGATAGGAGTGATATTTACGCTCACTTTGAACTTATCCTTTGATATTTCGCTTTGATAAAGTTGTTCCGCCAAATCGTGTTGCATGGTTTCTCTCACAAACGAGCAGGCGGCACGGCGGAGTTTGTCGCTAATCTGCGTCTTTGACAATGTACCCGTAAAACCAAGATATTCACGGTCTATGGCAATGTCAATGTCTTCTGAGAAGCGGTCTATCAGGTGCCAGCACTTGCTCAACGAAGTGCCACCTTTGAACGAAAGGTGATTGGCATAAGGCAGCCTGAACAGGACACGAAGCACAGCTGTCACCCACCAGTCTTTCTCAATGACCTCACGCTGACGGATATTTAATTCTGTGGAAACGCGGTCAAGCACATCCACCTGGTCTTGTCTTGATAAATCTACAAACTTCATCGCTGCAAAATTTTTCTTATCCAAATCGGAGTGAGCACAATATCATGATTGAAGTCGTCTTCCGACACGGAGTCCTTTATTATGTTTTTTATCTTGGCTATTTGTTCATCAGTGATGGCGTTTTCTCCTATTTCGCGCATCGCCATGATTGCCATCTGCATCACTTTGGATTGATAGGCAAAGTTGCTAAGGTCGTTGCTATGACGGAATATGATGCTTTTTCCTGCGCCAAACTTCACCTGCCGTGCCGAACCGTCTGTGATATATATAATATTGGTTGGCACCTGTGTGGAAAGACCCAAACGGTTGAGTGCATATATGCCCGTTGGGATAATCCGAGCTTTATCCCTATCCGCTATCCGTTGTGCAATCGCATCAAGAGATGGTTCGCGAGGTGTTCCGTCCCATTTGTCATATATAGGTATATAGTATATACCCTTAGCAAAACGGTTCAGTTTCCCGTTTTTACATAGGCGCGACAGACCGGAACGAACAGAGTCCGGAGTTCCACATAATGTGAAGTCATCCGGTATCAGGATTTTCCCATTTTCTGTTCGCTCAACAATCGCTTCCATTGCTTTGAAAGAACTGTTTTCTGCCATTAGTTGTATATTTTGCCACAAAGTTACTATATTTTTGTGAAATCAAAACATAAACAGACTGCTTTCTTTCCAGCAAATCAAATATTTAATGATAAAACAAGTAGTATAGCTGACAAATTATGCATGGATAGCATTATTATAAAGACTTTGGCCTTCAAAAAAAGAAAAGTAGGGAAAATATAACTTACAGCATGATGATTATCTTTTTCCCTACTTTCATTTCACTTTATTTTAAGCGTACTAATATATACGCTTACATAATAAAATAAAGTTATGTGTACCTTGCCAACAAGAAGGATGTCCTTTTCTCTTTTTTGAAGGCAAATCGTTTCTACTTTTCGTCTTAAGGATAGTTAAATACGTTAATTTTTCACTTGCAGAATTCATTTAGAAACTACTACAGTCACTTTTCTACCGTATAGCAAGTATAATATTGAGTACCAATTAGTAACAAATACAGCGGTTATTTGCAACGGCTGTCTTGATCCTATGCTACAGGTTGAAAATGATAAAGGGGCAGTAACGGGAGTTTACAACACGCAGAATCTTCAATAAGTATAACAGAGGGATAGGCTCATAATTTGTCCGCAACAATCATATTTGAGGAGTGGAGGGCAAGTCGCTGCGGGACTGCAAACTACACAATGACGGGTGCCGGAAATCCGGCACCCGTCATTCAGTAAAACACTATCAGTCAGATTATTGACCTCCACCGCTCACATTACTCGATAGTAAGACGCTGGTACATTCCGAGATTTTCCTCTGTTGAGAAGAAACCTGTGGCAGGGGTATTCTTGGTTGTATATTCCTTGCCGTCTATCGTAAATGTAAACGTGAATTCAGTGTCCATTGCTGTTTCGTATGCGACATAAAGCGAGAAATACAAAGTCTCCAGGCTTGCTCCGAAATAGCCGCCGGATATTTCAAGTCCGCCTGCCGGAAGAACCAGTTCAACAGACTTGCTGAGCTTACCGGAAACCTTGCCTGTGCTGAGGTCGATTGTCGCATCCTCAACTGCGATATTTACAGGAGCCGAGAGCACGACCTTGGTCACTTTCTTGCCGATCATATCGTCAGAGATGACTGGGGTCGGGACAGTCATCTGTATAAACGGAGTGGCAAACTCAAGTTCCTGCAGAGATGCCTTGTAGGAAGCCATTTCAGTCTTCGCATACGCAAAGCAGTATTTTTTCTTGGGACAGAAGGTATTGTCGTCTGCATATTCCTGTACTGTCTGATTTGGAAGCGGAACTGCCTTATAGTCCGGTTCTCCTTCAGCGTAAGGAACGTAGGCATAGATACCATGCTTGCCGTCATAGAAAGATGCGGACTCCATGCCGATAAGAACGACCTGTCCGTCAGCATAATTCTTGGAATCGTATGTAAATACTCCCGGAACATACTCGTTCTCAACAAGAGGACAGACTTTTGACGGAGCAAATTTGAGGTTGGACTGAACCTTGGCCTCGGAAACCACAAAGACTCCGATTTCATCCTCTTCTATCCAGCCCTGGTTTCCGTGCATATAAGTCACGTATTTGGCAGACAGGTTGATGTTTCCTGTCGGCTCAGCCTCAGGCAGAGGCCCCCCCTCTGAACAGCTTGCCGCAACGGCCATTGCCACGATTGCAGCAGAAAAAATGTTAAGTTCTTTCATTTTGTTTTTTATTAAATTGTTAAACATAAGGTTTCCATTAATATTCACCCTCATAGTTGGTTGCCCAAACAATGTCCTTTATATCTCCGAAGCCGGAAATGCTCTTCATGTGAATGTCCGGTGCAAAGCCTTCGAACAGCCTCACCATCTTCGAGTCCCGGACATCGAGAATCTCGACAGAACCGTTCTCCAGTGCGACTGCAAGGCGGCCGTTCGGCTCGGCAGAGTTTCCTCCGTATTTGCTGAATTCGCAGACTACAGGACTCTGGCACAGATGCGTTATCTTTGACGGAGCGGTATAGGCCAGCGCATGATCTCCGGCCGCCATACTGTAGATATAGAGATTCCTGCCGCCGTCCGTAAAGAAGAAGTACGGATATTTCTCGAAATTGGATGACATCCTTACGACACTTGAAGAAGTCATCAGCGACGAGCCTGAAAAAGGAACCTGCGTATTTTCAGTTATCACATGATTGGATGCCCCGACAGGATTTACGGTAAAGCCGTAGACATAATAGTCCCCGCTTCCGAACATATCCACAAGCGCCACGTATGACGGATAGAAATCCACTCCGTAGCCGGAAGGGTCTGTAGCGACTTTCTCGTATGCCCCGACAGCCAGACAGCGGGTGCCGTCTCCCATGTCATCAACCCTGCGGACTGACGGATCGAATGATGTGCCGCTGTCATAATAACCGAAATAAATGACTTTCGGAGAATACGACCCGTAGTCATTTCCGTATCCGCCGGCACAGAAAGCCAGGAAACGTGAATTGGCAGAGTCATACATGACCGCCATGTCCTCGGAAGATGTCCAGTATGTCACATTCTGGAAGCCCTGGAAACAGGTAATGTCCGCACCGGACTCGAAAGAGTACGGCATAGACGAATATAAACCGTAATAAGGGATGCCGGCATTTGACTTAGGCATACAGCGCATATAGACATTGCCCTCTGCCGTCTGTATAAGATAATATGAGCCTTTCCATGCAAAGCCTGTCATGGTGAAATCAGTCTCAGGCTCCGTGCCTGCCTCGAACTCGTCACGCATCCACATATCTTTCTGCAGAGTAGTTCCGTCAAGCGTGACAGTTCCGCTTGCCTGATTGACGACAATCTTCGGAAGTCCGGAAATATATGAACCGGGAATCGACCCCAGTACATAGTAATACCAGAGGCTCTTGGGACCGTTTCCGAGTCCGCCGTCAACAAGGCCCTCCAGACGGTGGGCGGCATTCATGTTCAGCGGAGAAATGACGGAAAGGCCGGATGCGCCTTCTTCCCTCTCGCTGAGCACAAGCCAGCCCCAGCCGAACGAGCTCTTGGACTCAAGCACATACTTGTCGCTGATGTAGGTTTCCCCCGTAGCCTTGTTCACAGCTTTAAGGACAAGCGAGAAACCTCCGGTCTTTTCAAAAGAATATCTGATTCTGTAGCCGGTTGCGAACAGTTCGCCGTCAAGATACCAGCTGATTTCAAAGGCTTCGTCTATGTCCGCCTCATTTTCGAAAGGTTCTGAAAATTCAAGCGGAGCGGTAATCTCGGCCTCCTCGCCGGAAGTGAATGAAAAGCCCTCCAGCACCGACAGCCATGTAATCTCATTGGCTGTGCGGTAGTCATATCTGCTTTTGTCCTCGATGCAGGAAACGCACATGAGAAGGCACAGCAACGGTAGTATAATTTTATCTTTCATAGCGACTTAATTAAGGAATTGTATCATACAAAGGGAGCCCGGAAACGGTATCGCAATACCTGTACAGCCCCTCATTCCACCTGTCTTTCCACCATGCCTTGAAAGAAGCGGCCTCTTCGGCGAAGCCCATGGCAGTATACCCGTCAAGCGATGTCAGCACACGGCCGAGGTAGATATTGAGCACCCTGTATTTCATCGGAGAATAGGCACCGAGGGCCTGCGTGGTATTCCACCATGACGGAGCTGTCTCGGGAAGACTGTCCCTGACCCTGACCGCAACATTTGAATACTTGGCCGGAGCCACAACATGGCCGTCCGCACCTTCAAACTTTATCTCAAAGGTATACGCGGTGGCAAGCAGTTCATCATTGCGTTTGACACGCACCCAAAGCGTATCGACGTCATGCCCTGCACGGAATACGGATTTGCTCGGAAATCCGCAGCCGGAAGGTACGGAAGATCCGTCGGCCTCAACAAAACCGCATTCAAAATCCGATTCCGGCAGATAGCCCCACAGACGTATCTGGACAGGAATGTCGGCATACTCCTCCCTGGTCGTCTTGCCATAGGCGAAATTGTATTCGGCTGACACGGCATCATCCTGTCCCGGTGTGAAATGCACATAATTATCGCCATGATAAACTTTCAGTCTGTCCTCGCGGCATGATGTCAAGGCCATGGCCAAAAGACACATATATATAATTTTTCTTGTCATGCTTTCTGTCTTTATTTATAAACTGTTAGAAAGGATTTTCGCTTGTCGGCACAGGAAGCACATAGCCGGCCGACATATTTTTCATGGCGGACTGGTCGGAACTGTCCTGAACATATCCAGTATTGAGTCTCTTGTACATATAGAAGATATTGCCCTCGCAGAGGTATTCCTTGCGTGCGTCAAGCAGTATCTCTTCAAGAAGTTCCTCTCTTGTCGTGACTGTAAGCGACAGCGAACGTTCCGCTCCCCTCGCCTTTCTTACTGTCTCGAGATATTCAATGCCTTCGCTTATCTTTCCCTGCCTTGCGCACAGTTCGGCCAGAATATGGCAGACCTCGCTGAAACGTATCACCGGAACCATGGGATTCTCCACCTTGGAGACCACTGACTCCGCAGAAGCCCTGTATTTCAGGCTGTACCACGCAGAGGCAGAAGCATTCGAAGCGGCAATCGTATAAGTGTACCTGTAGTCGGAATAGAGTCCGGTGTTGTCACTCGCGAACAATTCGGAAATGCCGGCAAGAGGATAGCGGACAGAATTGTCCGACCCCATCAGCTTGGCATCATAATCCTGCGCAAGATTCCTGTAATATGCCCCGAAAAGCACATCGCATGAAAGTTTGGTATAGCGCAGATCCGGCGAACAGGTTATGTTTTCCTGCGGTGTAAAGCCGACCCATTTCTTTTCCTGATAAAATGTATTGTAAAGTTCCTTTGCTGCACTGCTGGCATACGAATAATACTCAGCTCCGGCATACAGGCAGATCCGGGCCTGAAGGGCAAGTGCTGCAAGATAGTTCATCCTCCAGCCGCGGAACCAGAAGAATTCCCCCATGTCATCTATGTACATGCTGCTGTCGAAACGGTAGCGGGAATTCCATTGGGGAGCAGGCTCCGACATCATCGAGGCATACATGGCCTCAGGATGGACATCGAGGTCGAAATGTTTCAGAAGCGGCAGGGCGATTTCCATGTCGGCCATGACTTTTTCCAGAAATTCGCTGACAGTCAGCTTTGTGCCGACAGAAGCCGAGAAAGAGTCCCTGTACGGAAGATAAGTTCCTTCCGGATACGTGGCCGGAGCAGGGGCAAACAGACGCAGAAGATCGAAGTGGAGCATTGCGCGCAATGCGTATGCCTCGCCGGCAATGAGATCCTTTTCTTCCTGTCCGTATGTGAATATTCCGGCAGGGGCGTCTTCGATATGCGAGATAATCTTGTTTATATTGGCGATTACCGAATACTGCGTCTCCCATATCTTGGTTATCACCGCCTTGGTCTCCGTAGAATTGAAGACAAAAGCCGCGGCGTCTTTGGTGAGCTGAGAAGAAACCGAACCCTGCTGCGAAGCATCAGTCAGGTATTCCTGGGCAACAGAGGAAAGGAAGCCCCAGGACAGGTTCTCGCCGTATACATCGGAAGAACCGATATGCAGATAAACTCCGTTCAGGGCATTCCTGAAACCGTAGCCAGTGGTGAACAGATCTGTCTCATCCACAGAATTGGACGGGGTAACATTCAGCCAGTTGCACGATACGGCCGCAAAACCGGACACGGCTACTGCAATTATATATTTGAAAATACGTTCCATAGCTGATTAGAATGAGATGTTCAACGAAAGACTGAAATTCCTTGTAAACGGATAGTCGAGCCCCCTTTCCCTCCTTATAGTGGACATATAGAATATGTCATTGGCCGTGAACGACAGCTTGCACATCCCGATATGCGCCCTTTTCAGAAGCTCCGGCCGGAAGTCATAGCTCAGCGTCACAGAACTGAACTGCAGCATATTGTCCTTCTGAACAAATCTCGAAGTAGCTCCGGTTGTCACATTCCTGTCGCGTATATCCTTCATTGTCGTCACGTCCCCCGGCTTCTGCCATCTGTCGTTCAGAACCCTCCTGTCCGCATTGTACGAAGCCAGGTTCACATTCTCCACATAGTTTACGAGGGTGCTGTTGTAGGCATCTCCTCCGAAATGGTAGAGGAAAGAGCAGAATACAGACCACTGGCGGTACGAACCTGTGAATCCGAATGAGCCCTGGCCTTTAGGAGCCGTGTCGCCTATAACCGTCCAGTCTTCGGCAGCCCAGACATCGGTAATCTCTCCGTTCGGCTTTACATATATCTCTTTTCCGTTGGAAGGGCTTATGCCCAGGGACTTCATGCCCGCAATCGCCGTCATGGACGCGCCTTCGTAATATTTCAGATAAGGCTTTGAATATTCACTGTTTGAAGTCGAGGACGGATTGAAGTTGTTGAAGATTTCCTCGACCTTGGCATTGTATGCCTTCATCGCCTCCGAAATCCTGATGACCGTGTTCTTGTTCCTTGCAAAATTCACATAGACAGACCACATCCAGTCCTTGTCCTGGTAGAGCCTTACCCTCAGGTCCAGCTCGACTCCCACATTCCGGACTACTCCCATATTCTCCTTGTGGGAAGTGAAGCCTGTCGAAGACGGCAGCGCGAAGTCAGTGATGAGATCCACCGTCCTTTCGTTGTATGCCGAGGCCTTCAGATATACCCTGTCTTTCCACAGGCCGGTCTCGATTCCGTAGTCGAGTTTATAGGTCTTCTCCCATTTCAGGTCGAGATTTCCCATCTGAGACAGGAATACGCCGTAGCCTGTAGGAAACCAGCTGTCTGTCTCTATGTTGTAGAGGTTGCGTGCGGAATACTGGGAGAAATTCGTCTTTCCGGTAAGTCCGTACGAGCCTCTCAGCTTCAAGGTGGATATCACAGGATTGTTTTTCAGGAAACCGTAGTTGTGGATATTGATTCCTGCACCTCCAGCCCAGAAAACAGACCATCTTTTGTTGGAGCCGAATTCGGAAGACCCGTCCAGGCGGCCTGTAAGGTCTGCGAAATAGATATTGTCCCAGGTATAGTTTCCGGTAAGCAGAAAGCCGGCAAGCCTTGTCTGTGTCTCGGTCACTGACGGCTTGTCAACAATCTGGGCCGCATAATTGACTGAGGTCAGATTGCCTCCGGGAAATCCCCTGTAGGCGGCATATTCCGTCTGTCCGTGCGTGGAACGGATATTTCCGGAAAGGTTCACATTCACATTGTGCTTTTTTACAGAGCAGTTGTACATCAGCTGCAAAGTACCGTCGAGAATATTGCTGTCACCCGAACTTACGCTCTTGTCTCCGTTCAGCGCGAGATTGGCTGTTCCGTATGAAGCGGAGGCCGGATCTTTGTAAAGGTCGGAACCGCTTCTCCTCATCGTCGCAGAAAGCTGGAGACGCAGGCGCAGGCCCTTTATTATGTCCCAGTTCACAAGCAGATTGTCAACCACTTCCTTATATGAAGAACGGTTGTAGCTGTTGTAGTTGTAAATCTCATAAAGCGGATTCACGAGAGAGCCGGAATAGCCGGAAAAACTCTCCAGACGGCGCAGATAATTCCCCCCGGCATCGTACACCCTCATATAAGGCTGGAGATGCGAATAATCCGAGAACGTATTGAACGGGACATCGGAACTTGAGCTTGCGGTATATGTCGCCTTGTTCTTTATCTGGAAACGGCCTATGCGGTAGTCCACATAGAAGCCTGCGCTTGTGACCGACCTGTCCGAAAGTTTCATGACACCAGGAGTGCCTGAATAGTTAAGTTCGATTCCCCAGCGGACATCATTTTCTCCTCCGTCCACATAGACCGCATGCCTGTGGTTGAAGGCAGTCCTCAGACCGAGGGCGAGCCAGTATGTATCGACACCCTGGAGAATATTGTTCATCCTTGCATAATAGCCGTTGGTATATGGGGCAATGGACGGTACAGTACTGTCATACAGGCCTGCGAGCCTCTCTGCCTCGAGTTTTTCCGAAGCCGTCATAAGATTGTATGAAGACAGGTCCGGCGCCTCGACCGTCATGGTCGTGTTGTACTGCACCCTCAGTTTGCCTGCCTCAGGAGAACGCAGCTCCACGACAATCACGCCGTTGGCGGCACGCGAACCGTAGAGGGCAGTGGCGGCGGCATCCTTGAGGATATTGACACTGTGGATTCTCGTAGGGTCGAGGTCATATATTTTCTCCACATCCACCTCGAAGCCGTCGAGTATGAAAATCGGAAGATTGGAGTTTCCGGACAGAGACTCGCGCGAAATGTCCGAAGCATCTATGCTTGTCTGTCCCCGGAGCTGGATATCTGGCATGGCATTGGGGTTCGAGCCGGCCGCCAGATTCTCCATGATACGGAAAGAGGGGTCAAAGGTCTGGATTGCCGAAATTATATTGTTGGGATTCGCCTTCAGAATCTCTTCTTTTTTGATTTTTGTAGTATTGCCGGAAAAGCCGTCCTTGCGTATCGGGGCAAAGCCTGTGACAATCACATCGTCAAGACTTTCCTTTGCCTCGACAAGCGTTATGTCCATCTTTGCATGCCGGGCAATCTGGACTTTCCTGGTCTCATATCCGATGCAGGAACATATCAGCGTCCCGCCGTCAGCAGGCCGCTTTATGGAATAATATCCGTTCTCGTCAGTAATCGACCCGTAGGTCAGGCCTTCAAAATAAACCGCGGCACCGCATACCGGCTCCTTTGTGACACGGTCTGTCACAATTCCGGAAAGGAAGTCATCCTTGCGGTCCTTTTCGTCAGCACGGAGAATACCGCCTGACAATACCCAGACAACAGTCAACATGACTGAGCATACCGACAGCCTGAGCAGTTTTTGGGGAGAAAAAATCATATTTACAAAACTTATATCTTTTTAAACGGGCCTCAACATTTCTCATTTCAATATGTCCAGAATGCCCTCGTTCCGGACAATCATCATCCCGTGGCGGTCCTCGGTTATTCCTTTGGCCAGACGGTAGGTATATTCGGGCACGCCGCCGTTCATCCTGGTCGGAAGATATACAAAGGCTATATTTCCGCACAATTTGTCAAGTTCCTCTCCGGCTTCGATTATATGCGTGGATATCAGGAAGATGCTCTCCTTGATACCGGCAAAGGCCCCGGTCACTGCGACCGTCGCGTCGTAGGCGTCCTTCACATTCGTTCCACGGAACAGTTCATCGAAGATTATTATCATGTTCCTGTGGACATTGACTGAGAGGGCGACCTGTTTCAGCCTCCTGACCTCGGCGTAGAAATGGCTGTAGCCCCGGCTCAGGTTGTCCGGCAGGTTTATCGTCGTGTACATTCCGTCCCTTACGGAAAATTTCATGGACGCAGCCGGTACGGGGAAGCCCACATGGGCAAGAAAGAGCGCGATGCCGAAAGACTTCATGAATGTGGACTTTCCGGCCATGTTCGCGCCTGTAAGGAAAATCACATTGCTGTCCTTACCGACAGTCAGGTCATTGGCGACAGGATTTTTCAGGGCAGGATGATACAGTCCCTCGAATTCGAGGATATTGTCAGATGCAGGAAAGATCTCGGCCTGTACAAAGCCCCTTGCCTCGGCCACGGCAGCAACGGATGAATATACATCCATCTGATATATGAAATCCAGCATCTTCCTTATTGTCTTCTCCTCTTTTCCGTGAAAAATCGAGTCAAGTCCGGCGGCCTGCTCCTGTCTGAGAGAAGCGCCGCTCCCAAGTCCGAGCACAAATGAAAATCTGCCGCTTCCGAGGATTTCCCTGATTTCACGCAATTCATCGGAGGCTTCCAGCACACGGCCGTCTCCGGCCATCTCTGCCGTAAACCTGTCAAGCGCATTTACAATCTCCACGAGGGCGGAAATTCCGGCGACAGCCTGGGAATATTCAGAGCTTGCCCCTATCAGTTTCCTGAGCCTGCTCTGTACATTTCCGCTGTCCTGGCCGAGTTCCTGCCTCTTTCTCGAATCGGTGTCCGACATGTAGAACTCTGCGGCATCGAACCATGTTCCGGAAAACGGAAATTCCGCTCCGGAATGCCTGAACCAATCCACGAGAACCGAGCGTTTGCGTATAAGGGAATAATTGTCGAGAGGATTGCAGAACATCTCCTCAAGAATCCCTGCGCCTCCTCTTGTCTTTGTGGAATTGAATATGCCATAGACAGACATGTCCTTCTTGCGGGAGAATATCCCCAAGTCATTCAAAGTCTGCTTGTCTATAATAAAACTCATGGTCGCAATATTTTAAATGTCTGTCCCAGTCATTCCGCAGAAGCGGCTCCGCGTATCGCCTCTATTATATGTTCGTTCCTGATTATCGTCATCCCGTGGCGGTCTGATGAAATGCCGTCCTCGAGACGGTAGGTATAGACAAGCCTGTCGCCGTCTACTGTGGTCGGGAGCCTGTGGAACTGGACATTCGTACACTGCTGCGCAAGGGCCTCGCCGCTCTCCACTATGTGGGTGGATATGATGTAAAGGCAGTTTCTGTGCGCCGCGAATGCCTTTGTCACGGCCAGCGTGGCATCGAAGGCATCCTTCACGTTGGTTCCCTTGAACAGTTCGTCGAAGATTATCAGCAGATTCCGGCCATCGTGGACCTCCTGCGCAATTGACTTGACTCTCAGGACTTCCGCATAGAAATGGCTGTAGCCCATCGCAATATTGTCAGGCACGTTGATCGAGGTGTATATTCCGTCCAGCGGTGAGAATTCGAGCCTCTGTGCCGGTACGGGAAAACCGAGGTGGGCCAGATATACAGACGTCGCCACGGCCTTCATGAATGTGGATTTTCCGGCCATATTGACTCCTGTGAGGAAATAGACATTCTTGTCGAAGTCGATTCTTATGTCATTTGCGACGGCATTGACAAGTGACGGGTGCCATACGCCCCTGATATCCACAAAGCTGCCTGCGGATGTGTCCCCGCCGGCGACAGGATATGAAAATCCGCGTTCTTTTGCGACCTGGGCCACGGAAAGGCAGAAGTCGAGTTCATACAGGAGCTCCAGCATGACAGGTATACCGCCGCGGCATCCGCTGCGGAGCAGCGCATCAGCAGCAAGCTGCTGGCGGAAACCGGAAAGTCCGGTTCCGCAGATGCCCGCGAGCCTGCCGAGAGTTTCTTCCGGAAAACATTCGCGGAAACGGCAGACTGAACCCCATACAGGACAGTCCTTCTCAGGAAACTTGCCGAGGAAGCCGGCAGTCTCCACAACAGCCTTCACCGCAGAACAAAGTCCGGCAACATATTTCGTATATGACTCGTCTGAAGAAAACAGCTGTCTGAGCCTGAGCGACGACAGATTCGCGGCAACCGACACAGGAGAACCGGCATCAGTGACACCGAACCAGTATTCCACAGAATCCATTGTATCATCAGAAAACGGAAACACGGCATCCACGCCTGAATAATACCGGAAAGCACAGCTTCTGGCATTAATCTGCGCGGCATCATGGAAAGGAGCGGCAAAGGCCTTCTCAAGACGCATCCTTCCTGCACGCGTCCTGGTTCTGTCATAGATGTTTATGACAGAATCCTTCTTGAAACGGCCCATAAGGTTCAGGTCGTCCAGTGTCTGTTTGTCAGATATGAAATCCATGGTCTAACGGCTTTTTCTTCTAATCAGCACGAATATTCCCAACAGGGCGATCAGAGCGGGAAGTATCGCATTGAAAATCCATTTGATACGTTTTCGGTCTGCTTTTCCGTCGATGTACAGAAGTTCATTGTCTATGCCGGCGGGACGCGTGATATACACAGGGAATTCTCCGTCGGAAAGGTACCTGAACGACTCCATTATAATGGCATAGTCGGCGGCATTCACACCGGAACGGGTCATCATAAGTTCACCGTTTGCAATCATGTCTGCGTTTCCGAGCACGATTACGCGCTGTTCCCTGTCTCCGACGGTACGGTCCATAGCTACATAGAAAGGAACACCGTCAAGAAGCTGTTCTCCGGACTCCGGATTGAACTCGGCCTTCTCATTCTCGAAATCAATGACCTGCAGTTCATTCCATACTCTCGTGGTATCTGTGGCAGCCGTATCGGTAACGGCAAGTTCATACACCCTGAATCCCTTTTCGGCTGCACCGAGATCCTGTATCGCCATTGTACCTGTTCCGGCGAGCTTCATCTTTTTGAGTATATAAGGAAGGAAGCCGCGCGACACCCCGACAGCCTCTTTCCGGAAGTCGCCTATCGTAAGGTCCGGAGCATAGTTGCTGCTCTCCTGAACCAGGATTCCGTCCATGAAGCCGAGTCCGAGAGCCTTCATCACAGGAGCGAGATTCTTCCTGTTGTAAGGCTTGCCGGCCACCATAAGATTGCCTCCGGCATCGATATAGGCCAGAATCCTGTCCGTCTCCTCTTTCGTGAATGCAGAAATCGGGTCTGCAATCAGGAGTATGGAAATATCCGACGGAACACCGTTCTCAGCAACAGACACTTCACGAATGTCGAAGCCCTGGTTCATAAGGGCATAACGGAAAGAAGAACTGCGCGCGAACGTAAAATATCCCCTGTCCGATATGTTGTTTATATCCCTTTCCCCGTGTCCTGTCAGCACACCTACCACAGGCACGTCGGCATAGAGCCTCTTCATCGCCGCGGTAATCTCGGTCTCTCCCGGATGATGCTCATTGTCGTCATAGACGCGCAGACGCGAACTCCTTCCGAAAGGCCCTCCCTCGATGACACGCACGAAGCCGTAGGACTCGCCTTCAAGGTCATACTTTTCATTTATTTCGCCCAGCTGGCCGGGAGCGAGGAAACGCTTGAGGTTCACCTTCTGTATCCTTGCCATTTTCTCTGCCTTCTCCTGTTCATTCAGGTCACGGAACTCCTTGTTCTTCAAAGGATACTTGTCGGATTCATGCCAGTAATAGACATACTTCATCTTTATCTCCGGCTTGAATCTCGTATAATGGTCGAATCTCTTGACGTCGCGTGTATAGCTCTTCGGAGCCGACGTATAGAAATCATTGGCCAGCAGGTTCACGTATGTCGTAATCGTCATAGGCCCTTCAAGATTCTTCATCACCTCCTGACTGTTTTCAGTCAGTGTGCGCGACTTGGTATATGTGGTGTCCCAATATACTTTCATCGCAGGCCGGGAACTGATGAAGCCTACCGCACAGAAAGCGGCAATGATGCCGATATAGCTGAAAGCCGAAGCCTTGCCGGCAAGTCTGGCAGAGGCCGTATTCATCTTTATTACTGTAAGTCCGAGGAAAAGGCAGATGACAGCGATAAAATATATAAGGTCCTCGCTGCACACCATTCCGAGGATGAATGTATCTGCACGGCCGGCGATTCCCGCCCAATAGGCAATCTCCCTGACGACCGGCACTCCCTGTCCTACCTTGGTCACATAACTGATTGCAAACAGGGCGGCAATCGTCCCGACTGCCGAAACAATCTGGTATCTCGTCAGAGAAGACATGAAGATTCCGATTGCGGAATATGCGAGCATTAGCAGGTAAAGTCCTGCCAGACCGGAAATTACAGGCCCTATGTCCAGAGTCTTGACACATACGGCGCAGAAGATGTCCTGGATGACAAGTATCGAGAACATTATCGCTCCGTAGAATGCCATGGACACGAACTTGCCCATTACAATCTGGAAATTTGAAATAGGAGATGAAAGCAGCAGCTTGTCGGCACCGATAACCTTGTCACGGCTTATCAGTCCCATTGTCAGCAGAGGTATATATATGAAAAGATACCCCTGGATATTCGGATATATTCCTGACCAGTTGTCATAGAAGACCTGGGATGTGATGCCTGACAGGGCAAAGCCGAGCGACCTGTACCGCAGGAGCATCCCTGTCACATCGGAGAACGCCATGCCGGCCTGCACAAAGAAGATGACAAGCAGAATCCACGCTATCGGCGAATAAAACAGCTGACGAAGCTCATTTTTTGCTATATTTATAATTGTCCTCATTTCTATCTTGATTTTCTGCGCACGAAAATTATGACGGCTGCGAGCAGCATCAGAGCCGGGATTATGCAGGAGAACAGCCATTTCACGAATGTAAGGCTGCCTATTCCGGCATTGATGCCGTTGTCGCTTCCCTTAGGCCTGTCGGTATTGACCGGATACTGACCGTCGCTCAGCCAGCGGAAAACTTCATAAAGTATCGAGAAATTGCCGGATGCGACAGCATACCTGTTTCTCTGGAGTTCGCTGTTGCTGAAACAGTCGGCATCTCCGAGAAGCATTATCTTCTGTACAGTGACAGAATCAGCCAAAGTCCTCGCAAGCTGCACTGCGACAGGCACTGAGCCTTTCTTCTCGCCGGTCCCGGGATCGAATGAAGCTACGGTATTCGCATAATCCACAGTCTGCAGTTCATTCCAGCCTGCAGGATCGCTGTACAGATAATCCAGCACCTCGAATCCGTCCCTGGCGGCAACTTCAACCCCCACTGCATTCGGCATTGTTATCTTATAGTTATGGTTCCTGATCGAGGCAAGCGAAGGAAAGCGTTTTACGGCAGCCTTAGTGACTCTTGCAAGCACAAGATTCTGCTGGCTGTCCCCCTCGGGAACGACCATACGGCCAGGAAGGAAGCGTGCGCCCACAAGCGAAGCCACCTGGTCGGCATACTGCTGTCTGCCAGGCTCTGCCGCAAGAATAAGATTGCCTCCTTTTTCTATGTAGCGTCTGATTTCCGCCGTCTCGTGCTCAGAAAATGAGGCCTTAGGGTCGGCAATCACGAGAATCCTGATATCGTCAGGAATGGACTTGCCGTCCTCCAGCGAAAGCTCTACTGCATCAAAACCGTTGTTCAGGAGTGAATGACGGAAAGACTTGGAAGTGGCGAACACGAAATACTCGCTGTCACCTTCCTTGTATATGTTCCTCTCGCCGTGTCCTGTCAGGAAGCCCACCGGAACGGAACCGTCCACGAGCCTCTTGAACGCAGCCGTGATTTCCTTTTCCTGCGGAAGCCTCATTCCGTCATCGAAAATTCTCAGGAAAGTGCTGCTGCCGTCTTTGGCAGTAATTTTCCTCACGAGACGGAAGCCCTCGCCGCTGAGGTCTATTTTTTCCGCAAGTTCCTCCGGGGAAAGGAATTTGTCTATATCCACCTCATAAACGTCCGCAAGCCTTTCGGCCCTCTGGGCATCCGTAAGGTCAGGAAAACGCCTCCTGACGGATTTGCTTCCGGCATCAGCCCAATAATAGACAGATTTTACCTTTATGTCCGGCTTGAAGCGGAGATATTGTTTGATGTAGGCGACATCGCTGGTATATCTGTTCGGAAGTCCGAGATAAAATCCGTCCTCATCGAGAATATTGACATAGGAAACCATATCCACCGGCCCTTTGATGCGGCTCATGACATCCTGTCCGGACGGGGTGAGCGTACGCATTTTGGTCTCAGTCGAATCATAGAAACACATGAGTGCCGGACGCGAAGACGCCCAGCCGACAAGTATCGTGGCAGCCACTATCCCGCAATATATGGAGGCGGTCCTGCCTTTGCTGCGTGAACGCCTCTTTCCGGAAATCCTCGCGATTGCAAGCGAGAGGAAAAGTGCCGTAACGACTATGAAATAGATTACATCCTCGCTGCATATCAGTCCGTTGATGAATTCCTCGCACCTGCCGCTTATCGAGAGCCACCAGGTGATTTCCCTGACCCATACGATTGTCTGGCCGATATTGTTCACATAGTTGAGCGCGGCCAGGACGGCAAAAGTCGCCAGAGCCGCAACTACCTGATACGAAGTCAGCGAAGACATGAATATTCCGATTGCGGAATATGTGCATATAAGCAGGAAAAGTCCGAGCAGTCCCGTAAGCAGCAAAGGTATGTCGGCATTCTTTATCACGATGCAGCCGAAGACGGCATAAATGAGCACGACACCTATCATGGCAAGGCCGAAGCCTATCATGGCCGTGAATTTGCCGAGCACGATCTGTGTGTCCGTCACAGGAGAAGAATACAGCAGGCCTATGGAGCCTGTACTAAGATCCCTGCTTATCATTCCCATCGTGACAAGAGGAATGAACAGGAAGAGGTATGCCTGCACCTTGGGGAAGAGCCCCAGCGAATCCGAGCAGAAGATTCCGTTGGTAACGAACGAAAGATGGTTCCCGCCGGCCTGGGCATTGACGTACATAGCGAATACGTCGGTAAAAAACAGTCCGCAAAGCACCATGAACACAATCAGCATCATCCATGCGACCGGAGTGCTGAAAATCATTTTGAGTTCGGTCTTTGCGATATTGAATATTACATTATTCTTCATATCGCCCTGTGTTACTGATGTTTGCCAGAAAGCTGGGCGAAGATGTCATTCATGGAGCTCTTTTCCATCTGAATCTCGGTCAGTCCCCACTTGTTTGCCACGCTCTGCTCCACCATGCGCGACAAGGTATCCCGGTCTCCGTCGAACCATACGCGGAATCTCGATGTGAAGTCCGAAATCTGCTTCACGTCAGTCACTCCCTGAATGCCAAGAAGTTCATCTGCGGCCGGTGCATGAGAAAGGGTTACGACAAATGTGTCAGGCTCTATATAATTGTCAAAGTCATCTATTGACCCGTTGAACACGATGGAACCGTGCTCTATCATCATGATTCTGTCACATGTAGCCTGTACCTCTGAAAGTATATGAGTAGAAACAAGGACAGCCTTTTCTTTTGCAATTTCCTTTATGAGAGACCTGACTTCGAGAATCTGGTTAGGGTCAAGTCCGTTCGTAGGCTCATCCATTACGACAAGGCGCGGATTGTGGATAATGGCCTGTGCAATTCCGACCCTCTGCTGATATCCGCCGGAAAGATTCTTGATAAGACGCTTGCTGAAATGGGAAATGCCGCATTTTTCCTTTACCTCCTCTATTGCGGCTGGTATATCGCGTGAAGGCATCTGACGCAGCTCTGCGGAATATCTCAGGTATTCATCAACTGTAAGATCTCCGTAAAGAGGCGGTTTCTGCGGCAGAAAACCGATGCTCTGCTTTGCCTTTACAGGATTTTCCTTCAAATCCGTACCATCGATGAATACATGTCCGGAAGTGTTGGACAGGACTCCGCAGATAATGTTCATTATTGTGGATTTTCCCGCACCGTTGGATCCGAGAAGCCCGACAATGCCTGTGCTGCCGATTTCAAAATTGATGTCGCGCACCGCCCACGAAACACTATACCTGTGGGACAGGTCCACGACCTTAACGACTGGTTCGTTCATTATTAATAAGATTAAATAATAAGTTATATTGGGGATAGAACTCTACAAATATAACGGTTTTATATTACTTTGAAAGAGCAATTTCAAAAAAAATAACCAAAAATAATTATGCACCGGAAAGCTTTCTCAGCATAAATCGGTACATATATCCCTAATATTCAACCTTAAAGAAACAGCCGTATGCGGTCACAAAAACGAGGGTGAACCCCAGGCAGCGGCGCCCGAAATTCACCCTCGTTTTCAAAGTATCTTATTTAAGATCAGTATTTGTGCCCGGTATTTTCAAGTTCCTCGTATGTGAGAGGCTTGCTGTCCATCACTTTCCACGCATAAGCTATATATGCAAGGACAAAAGGAATTATGAACGATACGTATGTCATGGTCCTGAGTGTAAACTCGCTCGAACAGCTGTTGGCTATTGTCAGGGAACTCTGCAGATCGGACGATGACGGATAGTACGCCGTGCCGTTGTAGCCTGCGACCATAAATACCGCCATCACAACCAGGACGGCGCCCGCTCCGGCAGGCCATATTCCCTTGCGGAATTTGCTGCATACGAGCGTACCGGCAAGCCCCCAGAGCACAAGAGCCACGCCTGCAAGGAAAATCACAAGCACTGCCGGCATACGGAGAAAATTGTGCAGATATTTATATTTTTCAATAAAGACAGTGCCGTCTGCGGCTACAGCGAAACCGTTTCTCATCAGAAGGCCGACGGCAGTATTGAGGAAGAACACCAGAAACACCGCAGCAAAAAGGATGAGGCTGCGGCGCAATTTCCGGTCGAGTTTATCATCGTCGATATTGTTTATCATATACATGATGCCGAGGCAGACGGCAAGTCCCATGACCATAAGTCCGAAGCTTACATTGAAGGGATTCGCTACGGCTTCAAGTCCGTGCCATCCGTTGCCCCAGGAGCTGATTACAGGTGCGAGGCTGTCTCCCACAGCAGTCTTGTTCACGGAGAAATCGGAGCCTGTGAAGAAAGTTCCGACAGCTGTTCCGACAAGAAACGGAGCAAGGAAACCGTTGACAGTCAGGAACACACGGAATGCAGTCTTTCCGAGGATATTTCCTGTCTTGTTCTGGAATTCGTATGAAACGGCCTGGAACACAAAGGTGATAAGGATGAGAACCCATACCCAGTACGCACCGCCGAAGCTTGTGCTGTAAAACAAAGGGAATGATGCGAAGAAAGCACCGCCGAATGTTACGAGAGTCGTGAAGGTAAACTCCCATTTCCGGCCTGTGGAATTGACCATAAGCTGCTTTTCCCTTTCATCTGCACCGACAAGCAGAAGCATTGCATTCGCTCCCTGCACAAAAAGCAGAAAGACGAGCAGGCCGGCGAGAAGGGCCACTATGAACCACCAGTAATTCTGTAGAAATTCGTATGTAAACATAATTTTATCTTTTATGGAACTGCTCAATTTATAGATACTTTCCGAAGGTTACAATGTCTCGTCCACCTTTGGCCCTTTCTTTATGGCCTTGAACAGAATATTCAGTTCTATGGCAAGGAACAGAGTAAACACTGCGACAAATATGAAGAATGTGGTCTTGACAGCACCGGTGCTGAGGCCAGATATGGCTGCGTTTACAGGAAGCAGGTCCTGTATAGCCCACGGCTGGCGGCCGACCTCCGCGACAATCCAGCCGGCCTGGCCTGCGAGATATACAAGCGGAATCGAAAGCAATGCGGCCCACTGCAGCCATTTCATCCCGGCAATCCTGCCCTTGCGCTCGAAGTAGAGCACGACAATCATAAGAAGGAGCAGGAAGGATCCGAGGCCCACCATAATCCTGAAAGGCCAATAAACAAGCCATACAGGCGGAACAAGGTCGTTGCGGTCCCTGATATAGCCATAGCCGAAATATTCCATGTTATCGTCGAGAACCTTTTTAGCAAGGGCGGCCGCCTCCGGATCGGTGTCTTTCAGACGGCGGTATTCCCTGAATGCATTCAGTGCAACGGTTCCCATATACATTTTTGCCTCTGCAGAAAGGTATTCGTTTCCGTCCGGATCCACATAGCCGTCAAGAAGGTCGTTGATTCCGGGAACATAGCCGTCTATGTCGTGCGTTGCGAGAATCGAGAGCACTCCGGGCACTTCGATTCCGGGAACTATCGAGAACGGCGCCCTCTGGCCTCCGTCCATAAGTCCTTCGGCGGCAGCAAGTTTCATAGGCTGATATTCGGCCACATGGATGCCGGACCTGTCACCGGTGAACATGACAGCGAAGGTGCCTGTGATGCCGACGGCAGCCGCAACCCTGATGCTTGCGAGGGCAAATCTCGTTTCCCTGTTGCGGAGCAGATACCAGCATGAAACGCCGATTACTACAATCGCACCGGTCATCCAGCCGCTGAGAACGGAATGGAAGAATTTTGTGACAGCCACGGGATTGCCGGCAACAGCCCAGAAATCGGCCATTTCGTTGCGCACGGTGTCAGGATTGAATTCCATTCCGACAGGATGCTGCATCCAGCCGTTAGCCACGAGAATCCAGAAAGCCGAAATTGTGGCTCCTATTCCGGTGAGCCAGGTAGATGCGAGGTGGAACTTCTTGCTGACCTTGTCCCAGCCGAAAAACATCACGGCCACGAAAGTGGCCTCCATAAAGAATGCTATTATGCCCTCGATGGCAAGCGGAGCACCGAAAATGTCGCCGACGAACCATGAGTAGTTGCTCCAGTTCGTGCCGAACTCGAATTCGAGGATAAGTCCGGTGGCAATGCCGACAGCGAAATTGATTCCGAAAATCTTGATCCAGAACTGCGCTGTCTTTTTCCAGAATTCGTCTTTCTTGACGACATAGATTGTCTCCATCACCGCCATGATGACAGCAAGTCCGAGGGTAAGCGGCACAAAGACCCAGTGATAACAGGCCGTAAGGGCGAACTGCGCCCTGGACCAGTCTATTAAAGTTGTCTCTATCATAATGGATATAGTGTTTATGTATTAATATTCAGTAAGTCGTAAAAATTGACTTATACCATGCAGTATGAGCAAAATTTATTTTAAGACCGGATCCAATCGCAGGCTTAGCGGTTTTTGCGGTAGCCGTAGGCTGTTTTGCCGGCAACTATCAAAACTACGCAAAAATTATGATATAAATTAAATTTCAACATCTGCTTAGTATTGGTTTTGGTCTTGGGCTTAGTATCGGTTTAGGTTTAATCTTCGTTTTAATTTTAGTCTTTGTTTTAGATTTACATTGGTTTTAGTTTTAGTTTTAATCTTGGTCTTTATTTTAGTTTTAGTCTTAACCTTAGGTGTAGCCTTAGGCTTGGTCTTTATTTAGTATTAACTTTAGTCTTGGCTTGGTTCTGGCTTTTGTTTTGGTCTTTATTTTAGTCTTGGTTTTAGTCTTAACTTTAACATCAGCCTTAGTTTTGATCTTGGCCTTTTATTCAGTTTCAGCATTAACTTTAGTTTTGGTTTCAGTCTTAGTTTTAGTATTTGCTTTGGTCTTGGTTTTTGTCTTAACTTTAACATCAGCCTTAGTTTTGGTTTCGGTTTTGGTTTTAACCTTGGTCTTGGCTTTAGTCTTAACTTTAGCCTTGGTTTTAGTTTTAGTCTTAACTTTAACCTTAGTTTTAGCCTTTATATTAATTTTAGTCTGTTAAAGAATTCCTATTCCAATGTCCTGCATTTACAATTATTTCAGTCTGCAGTCTGCTCTGTCCTTTCCATAAGAGATGTGCCCACAAAGTCGCTTTTCTGTTCCTCCGATTTTCCGGCAAGAACAGGCTTGAAGAAAAATATTCTCAATATGAAGAACAGGATAAACAGTTTGAGGAGGATAAGCGCCCAGAGCGGTCTCCCCCATGTCATGCTTCGGAATCCGTCGATGTAGAACGATGCTACCGACTTTATTTTATCCCATATAAGAGCCATGGCAACACAGTCATAAAGCACAAATATAGCCACAAGACGAGAGCAGACAACAATTCATTGATTGTGTGCCGAGGCGCAGGCATATATATGTACGAAGTACAAATATAGCCAAAATTTGCCGATACGCAAGCAACAGAACATCGCGCTTGCATTTCTCGTCCCAAAACATCATATTTGCATACTCAAGTTTCGCAAAATTACATATTGCAACAAAAGGTATATGATTAAGACGATTTATTTGGCCGGAGGCTGTTTCTGGGGTGTAGAGCACTTCATCAAACGTATTCATGGAATCGTCGGCACAGAAACAGGATACGCCAACGGCAATACGGATGCACCGACTTACAAAGAGGTCTATACCGATACCACAGGTTTTGCAGAGACAGTGAAGGTCGAATACGATCCCGATCAGCTGAGCCTTACTTTTTTGCTGGACATGTATTTTATGTCTGTCGACCCTTTGAGCCTGAACAGGCAGGGTGAAGACTCCGGCACACGGTACAGAACGGGTATCTATTATTCTGATCCGGAAGATCTGAGGACCATAGAATATATCTTCGGATTTCATGAAAGACAGCAGGGCAGGCCTCTGGCAGTGGAAGTCCTGCCGTTGAGGAATTTTTATCGGGCCGAAGAATATCACCAGTCTTATCTTGACAAAAATCCGGACGGCTACTGCCATCTTCCGCAGGAACTGTTGTCTCTGTCCAGGGGAATAAAGTGCCCGATGCGCAAGGTCAGGGATTTTTTGGAGGCAAACGGCATAGCCTACGAAATATATTTTCATCCTCCGCTTTTCACTGTGGCAGAAGCTATGGAATATTGGAAAGATATAGATGCGGTGCACTGCAAAAACCTTTTCATGCGCAACCACAAGGGCAACCGTCACTATCTCGTCAGTTTCGAATGCCATCACAATCTGGATATACACTCACTGGAGCGCAGTCTGCATCAGGGCAAGCTTTCTTTTGCTTCCGCCGAGAGAATGGAGCGATGCCTTGGGCTTAAGCCCGGCTCTGTGTCCCCGTTCGGCCTTATAAATGACATCTCGCTTGTAAATGCCGACGGCTCGCCAAAAGACGGAGTAAATGCCAAAGAACTGTTTGAAAACGGCCACAGAGTGAAGCTCCATCTTAATTCCGGACTGAAAAATGCACGGAAAATCTCTTTTCATCCATGCGACAACAGCGCTTCCGTCGTCGTCAGCGGCGACAATTTCAGGCGTTTCCTTGACATATGGGGAGGAGAGACCGAATACATCGAATTCGTGAATGCCCAGGACTGCGGTGAAAGCAGGGGTTGTATCAAATAATCGGTTTATAATAAAAGGATAACAGGAAATGAATGTAGCAGTATATCTTGGTTCCGCGCTGAACTGTCTGCCGGAATACAATGAATTGGCGTACCGGCTGGGTGAAGAACTGGCAAAGGCCGGCCATGCCATTGTTTATGGCGGTGCCAATGTCGGCACTATGAAGTCTCTGGCCGACGGGGCCCAGAATGCGGGAGGAAAGGTTACAGGCGTATTTCCGAAGAATTTCATGGGTACGGAAGAAGTTATACGCAGCGGCATAAAGGTGGTGCGCGACAATCTTTCAGAACTGATATGGGTTGAAGATTTTGCAGAGCGCAAAAAGACTATGGAGCAAATCAGCGACTGCGCCATAGTGATGCCAGGCAGCTACGGAACTTTGGACGAGATGTTCACCTACACCTGCAACAATGCGATAGGCGAACACGACAAAAAGGTTTATGTTCTGAACCATAGGGGATTCTATGAACCGATAAAGGAGCTTGTCGCAAATATCAGCGCCGGAGGCTTCATGAAGAGTGAAGCGGCTGACATACTGAACTTCTGCAATACTTTGGATGCCCTGCTGGACGCGCTGCATTGACATCGGTATGTCCTTCAACCGACATAGCACGGTGATGTGCATTGCAGAGCATATATTAATGGTTCGCAGTGCAGGCTGATCATTCCGGCCATCACCCCTTCACCCCCCTCCAGGAAAAGTACCCCAACATTCCAGCACAACCGTTCCTAAAACAGGCCTTTTCGGGAACGGGATACTACTTTTCTGAACGATTATTCCTAAAACAAGCCTTTTCGGGAACGAAACCCAACATTCCAGAACGATTGTTCCCAAAACAAGCACTTTAGGGAACAGAACACTACGTTTCATATCAATTGTTCCAAAATTGTGTGTTTCCGGCA
>CAYMVG010000019.1:0-44017 GCA_964394295.1 uncultured Muribaculaceae bacterium
TTGGTTCTGCTCTCGACTTATTCGTATATTTTGCTGCGCACAATATACTACCGCTCGGCAGAACTCAAATAAATTTGGTTCTGCTCTCGACTTATTCGTATATTTGTACTCCATTAAATCAGAACCTCCAAGACTAATAATTATAATTTTTAAATAGTATTATGAAAAACAACCACATTTCAGCAAGGCTCATCCTTATGAATTTTCTGGAATTCGCAGTATGGGGAGCCTATCTGACCTCACTTGGGCGTTATCTCGCAAGCATAGGCCTCGGAAATGAAATCAAATGGTTCTATGCCATGCAGGGAATAGTCTCCATCTTCATGCCAGCCATCATGGGCATAGTGGCGGACAAATATATGCAGGCACAGAAAGTCCTCTCGCTCTGCCACGGCCTTGCAGGAGTTTTCATGGCAGGAGCGGGCTTCTACTGCATGTCAGCCGGAGATGCCGTACAGTTCGCGCCGCTGTTCGCACTTTACGGACTCAGCGTCGCTTTCTTCATGCCGACAATCGCCTTGACAAATTCAGTGGCTTATTCCGCACTCGATGATGCAAAGCTCGATCCGGTAAAAGCCTTTCCTCCTATCAGGGTATTCGGAACCGTCGGCTTCATCTGCAGCATGCTCCTGACCAACTGGCTTAAAATAGGCGGCACTGCAATGCAGGACTCGTATACCCAGATGATGTCTTCCGGCATCCTCTCCATTGTCCTCTGCCTCTATGCGCTCACCATGCCGGCCTGCCCTGTGAAAGCTTCTGCAGAGAGCAAGTCGCTTGTGGAAAGCCTCGGACTCAATGCATTCTCACTTTTCAAAGACAGGCAGTTCGCCGTGTTCTTCATCTTCTCGATGCTGCTCGGTGCGTCGCTCCAGATTACCAACGGATATGCCAACACCTTCCTCGGTTCATTCGGCGACAACCCAGCTTTCGCGGATACATTCGCAGTAAAGAATTCAAATGCCCTCCTTGCAATCAGCCAGGCATCTGAAACACTGTGCATTCTGCTCATTCCTTTCTTCATGAAGCGCTTCGGAATCAAGAAAGTGATGCTCATAGCAATGTTCGCCTGGGTCTTCCGCTTCGGCTTCTTCGGACTCGGACAGCCTGATATGCCGGGCGTGCTTCTGTTCATCCTCTCATGCATCGTCTACGGAGTGGCCTTCGACTTCTTCAACATATCAGGGTCGCTCTATGTCAATGAAAATACCGACACCTCAATAAGGTCATCCGCCCAAGGACTTTTCATGCTCATGACGAACGGACTCGGGGCCACAATCGGAACACTGGCGGCAGGAAAAGTCGTGGAGGCATACAATGTGTTTGAAAACGGGGCAAACTGGAGCACGGTATGGTACATCTTTGCCGGCTATGCGCTTGTAGTGGCCATACTCTTCATCTTCTGCTTCAATGAGCCTGCGAGAAAGGCCGAGTGACCGGTGCAGGATAAATCCCTGACGGTCAAAACATTACGCAATGACGGGTGCCGTAAGCATGGCACCCGTCATTGCGTAATATACTATAGTATAAATAGTTAGCCTACACCTGACAGCAGCAGCCGTCAGCGGAAAAGTTCATTCAGGACTGCGGCAAGACGATAGCCGGCCTTTTGTATCTGGCTGTCCGCAAGAGCCTTTGCCTTCAGATTGAATTCTTTCCTCAGATCGTCACCGGGTTTCGCCCAGTCATATATTGCACGGCTTGCGGCTGCATTCTCCCTTTCCCAGTCGACCGGAGTGCCTGCAGTAATCGCCCTGACCTCTTTGCGTGAAAGCCTGTCGAGCATATAGCCGTACTCGACAAAGCCCCACTTGTTCATCCTCTCCAGCATGGCATCGTCCCAGACATAGTGATATGTAACCTCATTCCCGCCGTAAATAACCTTGAAGCCCTTGACTCCGGGATATTTCACATGGCCAGGACAGTGCATATCCGCAACAAGATGGATTATCATCTTTATGCCGACCGCAACCGTTGAGTCGTCCAGGTGCTTCCAGCCCTCCATTTTATCGATCAGGTTCACAAGCTCAAGCACAGCATCGCCCCTGTATTTGTCAGGACTGACATTCTTCCCCATGCAAGGCTCTCCATCGGCATCGACAGCTGCGGAATGCCATTTCGTCGTATGACTGTACGCAGGCCAGTCCCGGACTTCGTCCATCCACGAAGAATAGGCCACTATGGATTCGCCTCCGAGGTACTTTGAAATGTTTTTCCGTGCTTTCGGCGTCAGATTCTGTTCCGCTATGAAGCATACGGCATCATGTCCGATGCGTCCCCATGCAAAGACATCTCCGCAATCGCACACAATCAGTGCCAGGACGACAAAAACAAAAAATACTGATTTTTTCATATTCATTCCGTTTTGTATTTGGAAGAAACTCCGCTACCTGCCGGAAGCAAGGGCACAATATTTCTCATAAAGTTTGTCGAATACGGCATGACGTGCGGCATCAGGACGGTATTCCGCCACGAACGGCTGCACCATTTTCCGCTGGGCAGTGAAAATGTCCGGATAGATGCCTGCGGCGACTGAAGCGAACATTGCCGCCCCAAGGGCACAGGCCTGGCCGCAGCCGGATACCCTTATAGGCACTCCCAGCACATCCGCCATAGTCTGCATCACGTAAGGTGACTTCATGGATATTCCGCCTACGGCAATCACATCCCCGACAGCTACCCCTTCTTCGCGGAATCTCTCATTGATTGCCCTCGACCCGAAAGCAGTGGCCTCAACGAGTGCCTTGAACAGATGCGGAGCAGTGACAGACATGGAAAGACCGGTTATCTTCGCCTTTGCCCTCTGGTCAGAATCAGGCGTCCTTCTTCCGTTGAACCAGTCAAGAGCGACCATATCGTCTTCGGTTACGGGAAGCTTTTCAGCCTCTGACGACAAGGACTTTATTATGTCACCGCTCCTGCCTTCTTCTCCGTAAAGTGTCTGAGGCCATTCAAGAAGGCGGCTGAACCAGGCATACACATCCCCGAATGCGGCCTGCCCGGCCTCCATTCCTATGTATCCGGGAACTACCGAACCGTCCACCTGGCCGCAGATTCCCCTGACTACATTGTCGCCCACATCCTCCGGCTGACATATCGCTATGTCGCAGGTTGAAGTGCCCATGACCTTGACAAGGGCACCCGGCACGATGCCTGCACCGACTGCACCAAAATGGCAGTCGATTGCCCCGACTCCGACAGCAATCCCCTCTTTCAGCCCCAGACGTGAAGCCCATTCGCTGCACAAAGTGCCGGCCTTGCAGTCCGAAGTGAAAGTGCGGTCATAAAGATGACCTTTGAAAAAAGAAAATGCAGGATCAACGGATTCGAGGAAATCCCATGACGGGAGTCCGCCCCACGACTCGTGCCACATGGCCTTGTGACCTGCCGCGCAACGGCTTCTGGCAAGATTCTCAGGACGCGTGTCCCCGCTGAGCAGGGCCGCCATCCAGTCGCAATGCTCCACCCACGAGTACACGTCACGGATAAGTTCCGGACTCGACTTCAAGGCATGCAGAACCTTCGCCCATACCCATTCGCAGGAATATTTCCCCCCGCTGTAACGCGTGTAGTCCACGCCCCACCGGGACGCGGCTTCGTTTATCCTGTCAGCTTCATGAATTGCCGTATGGTCTTTCCACAGAATGAACATTGCGTCAGGATTGCAGGCATACCTGTCCAGAAGGGACAGAGGAGTGCCTTCCCGCGACACAAGCACCGGCGTGGAGGCCGTGGTATCGAATGAGATTCCGGCCACCCTGCCTGCCGCTGAAGGCCCTCCTGCCTGCATCAGCATTTCCTTAACACACTTTTCAAACGACTCTATATAATCCAGTGGATGCTGACGGTACCGGTTTTCGCCGGCATCGCAATACAGGCCCGCTTTCCACCTCGGATAATATGCGACACTGCAGGCCACTGTGTGTCCGTCCGCCGTGTCAGACAAGACACAGCGGACGGAATCTGTCCCGAAATCCGCTCCGATTACATATAATGAATTCATAGGTATAAGATTGTTAGTTTTTCTTTCCGGCAGGCAGTACAGATGACAGCACAAAACCTGTAAAGAATATCGTAAGTGTTCCCAGCACTATCGCCAGATTCAGATGAATGAATGACGGCAAAGGCAGAATCTTCTGACCGAAGGTTATATAAATAACAGTTACAAGTCCCAGGGCAGTGGCTATCGCCGCCTGGCCAGAAGTGGTCCTCTTCGTGAACACCCCGAGCAGGAACAGTCCAAGCATACCTCCGGACAAGACACTCTGCATCGACCACCAAACCGTAAGCGCGCTCTTGACATTCATCACGGCCACCGCGACACCGACTGAGAAGATTGTGAGAGCGACAGTCATAGTGCGCAGAAACCTGATATTGGCTGCTCCGGTCGCCCTCTCCGGAAAGAATTTCTTGTAATAATCCTCCAGCAGTACTGTAGAACCTGAATTGAGCGTAGCGGCAATAGTACTCATGGCCGCTGCAATTATGGCGGCTATCAGAAGTCCTGACATACCGTGCGGCAGCCTGTGCACTATATACCACGGATAAACCGCATCCGACTGCTCTGCGACCTCTGCAGGAACCGCACCGGGATGAGTGGCGGAGAAAATCCACAGCAGAGTACCGATGAACACAAAAAGCAGGGTCACGGGCACATAGAGCATTGCTCCGTTGAAGGCTGAGCGGCGTGCAGACTTAAGATCCTTGGCTGCCACATACCTCTGCGTAAAGCTCTGGTCGATTCCGAAATTCTGCAGGTTGATGAATATTCCGTACACGAACGACACCCAGAATGTTTCTGTGCTCCAGTCGGAAAGCGACAGAGAGCCGAGTGAGAATTTGCCGGCATCCCACGCCATCTGCAGACCGTTGCCGACACCTCCGGGTATATTCAGCATAAGACTGACAATTACGGCGACAGTTCCGGCGATGAGTATGAGGGACTGTATCGCATCGGCCCATATAACGGCCTTGAAGCCTCCCATCATCGAATACAGCATGGTCAGGACACCCGTCACGATAATAATCGTCAGGCTCGAAAAACCGAGGGCGGATTTAAGCGTAAGGGCCAGCAGAAACAGAATCACACCGCTTCGTGCACTCTGCATTACAAGGAAGCAGGCACTCGCATATATGCGTGCCCACGGGCCGAAACGCTCTTCAAGGTAGGTATAGGCAGAAATGCTCGCCGTCTTTCTGTAGAACGGCACAAACCACACTGCCGCTATCAGGGCCGCTATCGGAATCGTAAGCGTAAGCACATAACAGTTCCAGTTCGTCAGATATGCCTTTGCAGGAAGAGCCAGAAAAGATATGGAGCTTACAAGTGTGGCGAAAATCGAAAGGGCAATGGCCCAGCCGGGAATCTTGCCGCCGCCGGACATAAAAGTTCCGGCATCGCCGGAGTCTTTCCTGAAATAGAAAGAACAGCCGAACAGCGTTACTCCCAGCAGGTATATCACGATTACGGCAATATCCAATATACTGATCTGCATAACGTCAGGCTTTCTTATAGTTATTTATGGCATTCCTGAAGCCTTCCATCATGGCACCGTAGTCGCACCTTATCGCGATAAAATCCACACCGCGCTTTTTCCATGCGGCATACTCGCTGTCAAGCGAAGCACCCAGAAGCAGGCCGGCGGCCTTTACCTTGGACGCCACCTCATCATATACTCCTGCAACCTCGGGATCATACCACTGGCGTGACTTGCCCATCGAGGTCGACAGGTCATACGGTCCTACAAGTATAGCGTCTATTCCGGGAACGGCCAGAATGCTGTCTATGTTGCGCACAGCCTCGATATGCTCGATCTGGAGAATTACGATAGGCTCATGCTTGGCAATCTCCCAATATTCGTCGATTTCTTTTGCTCCGTAGCCTACGCAGCGGCGGAATCCGCAGCCTCTCGTCCCTTCAAGTGGATACCTCATTGCCTCTACGGCTCTTCTCGCATCATCGGCATTCATGATCATCGGAACAATGATTCCCGCAGGACCGAAATCTATCACTCTTTTTATCTCCGTATGGTCACAGGCAGGGACACGGTAAAACGACGCGCAGTCAGTTCCGCGCACCGCCATAAGATGAAGCATCGCGGTATTGCGGTCCATTGTACCGTGCTCACCGTCTATGAACACGAAGTCAAAGCCGGCCTCTGCAGCCAGTTCAGTGACAGACGGATCTGTAAATGTAACAAGACCGCCAAGGGCGCATTCACCTGAACGCGCCTTGGCAAGAAATTTCTCAAGGTTATTGATTTTCATAATGTCGTTCTAATTGTTCAAAGGTATGTCATACTGCCATTTGCGGCCGAAACGGTTTGTTATCTCCACTGTGACTTTTCCTGCCGAAAGGTCCGGAACAGCAGAGAAGAAATGACGGCTGTTGCTCGGAGTGCTGTATGAAGGAATGTCTCCTGCAGGGAAAGCCGCATTGATTTCCCGTATGAACACAGGACTGTAGGCATTGACCTGCTGCATCTCGGAATAGGCAGCACCGCCCTGAGACCATTTCACGCTCCATGAATCATCCGCATCCCATACGTTCACCAGAACCGAGCCAGGGTAAACCTCGCTCTGGCCGGGACCTACAAGTTCCGCCTGCACGTCATCTCCGAATTCTACGGTATGGAAAATCCATGAAAGTTCCCCGTTCCTGTTCTCGAATACCTTGTAACCCCTCGGTGTACCGTCGCGGCAATAGTCCGCAGCCCACCATGCGCCGAGGAAACCTGAGATATTGTGGTCTATCATTTCACCGTCAAGCACGATTGTATTCTGAACATGGGTATGTCCTGTTATGAAGCGCACATCATAGCCGTCAAGAATCTCCAGCAGCTGCGCTGCCCCTTCGATAGGCTCAGGTTCATACCACCTCTTGAAAGGAGAATGATGGGCGATATACAGGCGAGTTCCCTTAGGCACATAAGCCAGCAGATTGCGGACGAAATCCAGAACTTCCTCTGAATAGCACTCGTCATATTTCTTGTTTCCGTTGTATTTAAGGGAATTCAGACCGATCACGAGGTCTTTGCCGATATAGAACGCAAAGTTCAGAGGGCCGAAGACCTTCTTGAAATCCTCTGCTGCCTTGTCACCGGAATACGCTAAATTGAAGTCATGGTTGCCTATGACAGCATAAAAAGGCACCCCGGTCTCTTTGATTTTTTCCTTGTAACGGGCAAGAAGCTCCATAGCGTCCTGGCATACGTCACCGAGACAGATTCCTGCTGTGAAACGTTCTGCGGACTTGGCCTTGCATACGGACACGAGGTCTGCAAGAGGAGCACCTGAAAACTGTTCGAACTGCTCGTCATTCTTGGTCTGCGGGTCAGCCATGACAACGAAAGAATAGTCATCGCCCTCAGATACTTTCACCAGATTGAAGTCAAAGGAACTGGCTGATGTCTTGCGCCAGAACTCAGGCACACCTGAACTCCAGTCGGCCGAATAGCCCGACGGGGCCACGACATATACATACTCCGCACCGCTGGACAGAGTAAGGGTAAAGTATCCGTTTTTGTCTGTCCTGGTGAATTTCTTTCCGTCCGTGACAATAACGTCCGGAAGCATCCTGTCTCCGGAACGGACAAGTCCGAGAATCAGATCTGACGACGGCATCAGAGGCTCCTGTTTGACCGTCGCATCTTCTTTTTCGCTGCATGAAATGGCCAGCGGCACAAAAACGGCGGCCAGAAGACATGCAATTATATTTTTGATATTCTTTTTCATACTGTCGGTTATTTATGATAAAATTCCTTTAAATCCCTGCCTCCGAGAATCCATGCAAGATTGAAGCGGTAATGAAGCCTGCTGCTTATCAGATGAATCATTCCGTCAGGTGTCTGCACGCTGGCAAGGTAGCCCTTCGTTTCGGCATGGGTGCCGTCCATCGTGAACTCGCGTGTCCATGCTCCTCCGTCAAGAGTACGCTCCACACCGTCGGTGACAAGTCTGCGTACCGGCCATGTCATTCCCTCATCAAAAGAGAGGGCGACAAACATACCGTAGCCCGTGAAAGTATTTCCTTCGGCATCGGTGAATTCCATTCCGTAGGACTCGCCTTTTCCTTTGTCAGGATGTCCTGTGAAAGAAACAAGCATCAGAGGCCCTTCGGCAAGCCTTCTGAGAGTGACTCGCTGTCCGCTCCATATAGGGAGGAAATCAGGCATTGCACGGTATGTCCAGGTCTTGCCTCCGTCAGCGGAAAAACTCTGTGGCAGATGGAGTTTGCCGTCCTCTCCCCTTATGCCTACACCGCGGCCTACAGTCATGAGTCTGCCATCCTTAAGTTCCACGATTGCACCGTGGATTCCGGCAATGGAAGGACCGCTTCCGCCGTCCTCGGGCTTAACCATAGCCTCTCCGTTCCACGGATCAGTCCAGGTCTTGCCTCCGTCTGTGCTTATATGCACCGATGTTCCCTCAGGACCGCCCCCAGGACCGGCGTCGCAGGTCTGGATTATCGCTCCGGAAGAAGTGATGATCGGGCCGGCAATCACCTGATGCCTCTTGGCGTGTTCAGGCTCGATAAGCTCCGAATGGCTCCATGTCTGTCCGTTGTCCGTGCTCGTGCGCAGGGACAGGGCGAGATTCTGCCAGTCGCCGCTGTTGGCGATTCCGTTGAAATGCAGAAGCCTGCCGTTTCCGTCATTCAGCAGAGAGCTTCCGGTCACATTCCTGTCCGGAATGTGCAGAAAAACGGAAGCATCGTCCCATTCAGATGCACCGCGCCTCAGACGTGATGCGAGCACTACCTGCTCACGGCCTTTTTCATCGTCGCACGAGAACCATACTGCAAGCATATCGCCGTTGTCGCACCATGTGATTGCAGGCTGGTGATTGTGGCTGTAGAAAGGAGTGAACGGAACATCCGTGTCTTTCGGAGGCTTCACGAACACCTCAGGGCCTATGAACACAGGCTTTTTGCCGCTGACCTTTTTCCATTTGGCTTTCTTGTCCGAAATACCGGCCATATTCCTGTAAGGCACCGTCCCCGTCCCGTATATATTGAGGACGGCATCGGACTCGACTACGCGGAAGCCTATCTGGCTGTGCCTGTCCTGAGGAAGGGCGGCCAGTCTGTTGCGGCTCCTGAGATAACGTACGGGAGTGCTGTGGCTTCCGCCCCGCGTCACCCTGTAAAGTCCGTCAGCAGGGCCGCATGGATCAGTCTGGGCGGCATCGGAATACGGGCCGTACCAGTCCAGGCACCACTCCTCGACATTTCCGTGCATTTCTTTGAGTCCAAAAGGATTCGCAGGAGTGACACCGGCCTTCAGAGATACCTTCTTCAGGTTCCTCATCACTTTCTGGTTCCTCATGCACAGACTGTCGAGGCTGTCTCCCGTCCACCAGTCTGTATCCGTCCCCGCACGGCAGGCGTACTCCCACTCGGCCTCGGTCGGAAGCCTGTAATTCTTTCCTGTCTTTTCGCTGAGCCAGCGGCAATATGCCAGGGCATCATCGTAGCTGACCATGACAACCGCCTCGTCATCTTCAGTGGATATGTTCCAGTAGTGGCCGCGCAATTCCTTGTGCGCCGGGTCGAACATCTCATACTGGGCATTGGTTATCTCAGTCACACTCATACGGAAAGGCTTTGTGAAAGTCACCGTGTGCGCCGGCGCCTCGTCGAAGTTCTCCCCTTCGCCTGTACCTCCCATAACGAAAGTACCGGCAGGAATTTCCGTCATCTGTGGCAACTGGGCAGCGGCACCGCCTGCAAACGAGGCGGTGAACGCTGTCACTAAAATGAATTTCCGGATATTGTTCATTACTGTCTAACGATTTCAAAGCGATTGTGGAATGCTTCGTTTTCAGAACCCATCCTTGAAGTTGCGGTAGCTGTAACCGGCTTGCCGTTCGCACCCGTGTTCTCACCTGCTACAATCCTGAGTTTGAAAGAATCGGTTGCATTTTCAAGAGTCAGCACACCTTCAAATGAATAATATCCTGTAGTCGCAGGGAAAGTAATGACATTTCCGGATATTCCGGCCTTGTCGGACGTGGCTCCATTCGCCGGCTTCCATTCTCCTCCGTCAAAATATTCGATTGTCCAGTTCTTCTGCGCACTGTTGGTGTTACGTATCTGGAACTGATAGCGGATTGAGGTTCCGGCCTTGATTTCAGATCTTGAATTGATTGTATAGAGCCAGTAGTCGCCTTCCCACGGAGCCGTTACATAAGGCTCACCGGCAGAGCTGACCTGACGTTTGAATGCGTCTCCGTTGGCTCCATCGGTCTTGTCCACCGACCAGTATTCGAGGAATGACGTTCCATATACATCATCATGCACGGCCTTGCCCATTGTTCCCTCCTCTCTTGAAGCACCGGCATCTGTGAGGAATTCTTCTGTCACACGATTCTTTTTAGCCTTGGTAAACAGCCAGTCGGCAAGCAGGCCTGCCTCGATACGGTTCACGGTCAAAGTCTGGGCCCAGCCGTATTCGTCATTGTAAACCCTGATCTTGCCTGAAGAAGCCTCATCAGACAACGCATTGACTGTCAAAACTGTTTCTCCCGGTTCAATCTTTTCTGAAGAAACGCTGAACGGCCCCTCGACCACCTCGACACCGAGAGGAAGATTCGTCGTGACAGCGAAAGAAGTCTCCGATTCGTCATGATATATTGTCTTCTCAACCGCATCGAACGTAACCTCAGGAGAAACCGATGCCTGCACAAGTACGAGCACAGACTCGATATTGTATTCCCTGTTCAGGAAACGTACATAGCCTGTGCGCTCGCCGCCTGTATTGTTGCGGGTATAATTGAAACTGCGGGCTGTGTATTCGACAAGCGATTTCGTCGCCACTGCCTCCTCAGCCGGAGCTATCCACGGGTCGGAACATTCTATCTCATAGCCGACATTGGCCTGTACCTGCACGTCAAAGCTGCCCGGTGCGTTTTCCAGTTCAATGGAATTTCCGCCGACAAGACTTATGAACGGCTGCAGTTCCTGGCCGGCGGCACTCTGGATGACAGTTATGATATAGTGGCTTATGCCTGACGTAATGTCGACGGTCGCACGCCTTGTCACGGACAGAGGACTGTTCTCGCATGACAGGCTCACTTCATATTCATTGCCGGCCTCGCCCGATGCGAGGGACAGTGAAAGCCAGTCCGCATCGGCAGAAATAACGAAATCATTGTCAGACTTCACTTTGAATACGGCCGGGCTTTCAGGGCTTCCCTCGAAGACAATCAGTTTGTCGTTCACACCGGACACCTCTATGTCTGCCTTCACGATTGACTCTGAACCTCCGGCGATGCACTGAATCGTTGGCTGCCACTCATTGGTTTCCTTTCTGTCGCTCATGGTCAGGCGCCATGATGCACCATTAGGGTTGTCGAGCCTGGTTCCGGAACAGGTCCAGTTGGCGGCGCAGATGAATCTGAAATCCACCTTGTCTGTAGTATTCTCGTATTTCACGGTCTTGCTGACCTGAATATTTGCTGCTGCATTCGCACCGCCAGGGAAAAAGTCAGTATATACGACAGGTTCGCCCGGCTCTTCAGTCACCATGGATGCACCGGCAACTTTCCATTCGCTGCCGTCCTTGTACTCCATTCTCCAGTACTTCATACAGGATGCAGAAACCCTGGCCTCAAAAGATATTTTCAGAATCGTACCCTTTGCCACAGGCATTTCTGACAGGAACTCGCAATAGTCACCGGGCCATACGCCTATCGCACGGGGGTCGTTGCCATTGATGTCGAGCTTATATGCCTTGTTTACATCTATCAGGGTTTTGTCGATGCTGACATATCTGATTGTACCGAAGCCGGAAGTCGACTGTATCAGTCCCTCGGCAGGCCACGATTCAGCATAGTTGTTGTCGGCGACTCCGATTGTCCATTTGAGCGGGAAGCCCTCGACATCCACAGACACACCGTTCTGCAGCACTGGAACGACCTCTGAAGTCTCTACTCCGTCCGCGACATATTTAAGCGTAAGCTTTGCACCGCGTATTGAATTGGTGTTCGCAGGCACCGTGAATGCAAGCGTATCGCTCATGGACTCGCCCTTCCTCAACGCCACGGTAAGCCAGTCAAGATTCTCGGTGGCATAGTCCGGGTCAGGCTCCATCTCATATTCCCACGGAACATTGGATGTAATGATGAGTTTCTTTGTTCCGGAAGATGCGGACATCTCTATTCTTGCCGCCGATTTCCTGAGGAACTCATTGCTCGGACTCTGAGAAATCACGATAAATCCTCCCAGAGTAATGTCCTTGGTACCGTCATTGGCAACAATGACCCACTCTGACTCGCGCGGAGCAGTCTGGTCGCTATAGCGGTCGACAAAAAAGAAGAACATGCCGTCTCCTTTGCCTGATGCAGGGAAAGGCCTTATCCAGTCGTACCCTGAAGCATCGGCAGGCTCCACCCTCCACGGCATATTGGATGCCACCATATATTTCGGCGAAGGCATCTGCTCTGCAGTCTCGTCAGGCTTTGCAATGTCAGTATATTCCCAGCAGGTGTACTCGGCGGAATATGATGCCGGACTGCCGAGCGACAGAATTTCACAGCCGGATGCGTCATATACCTCCAGTTCAGGAGCCGACAGCCCCGAATCGATGCGGCAGCCGGCGAGAGCAAATGCCAGCAGTGACAGCAAAGACCATATAATGATATTCTTTCTCATATTTTCATTAATTGTTGTGATTCATTTGTTTTTCATTCAGAGAACATCTTATCAGTCAGATCCGTAGGGTCTTCTGTGGTTTCCTCCTGAAAGTTTCTTCCAGCTCCAGTCGAGGGAGAGGTGCATATCGTTCTTTCCTCCCATTCTGGCAAGGGCCGCATTTGCATTGTCATTGTTTGATGACATCGTATATGACGGATACACGAACCTCGTAGGCAGTTCATGCTCGTTGTATGTGGTTCCCTCTCCGATTGTAAGCAGAGGATATTCAGTCCTCCTCCATTCATGCCAGGTTTCCCAGCCGACCCAGAACAGCGAAAGCCACTTCTGCGAAAGCAGGAACTCTTCCTGACCGGCATAAATACTGCCTTCCGTACCCGCCAGGTCATAAGAGCCGAGGGACGATGCAAGGTATTTGTCAATCTCGGACTTGGACATCGACACCGGTTTTGAAAGTTTGGCAGCATACGGAGTCCATTTATCCATATTTGCCCTCAGCGCCTCCTCATACAGATCCTTGACGGTTGTACCAGGTATGCTGAGCTTTCCCCTGAGCAGACCTTCAGCCTTTATGAACACGATTTCGGAGTATTCCATAAGAAAAGCAGGCAGATCCGGTGCACCGAGAATCTCGAAATTAGGTTTTGAAGTGCCGTTGTCGTCGGACGCACGGTTGCTCTGGTTTCCGCCGGAAACCGTTCCCTTCCATTTTCCGCCCGTCTGGACACCCCAGATGCTGAGCCTCGGATCGATGTATATGGCATTTCCCTGGGAATCAAGCTCGGAAGTCATCTTTATAAGCTGCTGCGTAAGCCTGTGCTGCTGGAATACACCCTTTGTCGTCTCTGCTTCTCCCCAATATGACTTGTACGGATCCACGCCCTTGAAAGGAACGGCGGCATTGTCTGCATTGCTCCTGAACACAGGCCATTTGTCGGGATGGGCAAGGATATTTGCGATTTCGTCCCAATACTTGTCGGACACTCCGCTGAGACGGCAAAGATATCTGAGTTTCAAAGAGTTGGCAAACATTCTCCACTTGTCAGTATTCGCCCCGTACATCTGGTCAAGACCTGAGTATCCGCTGGTAGGCTTCCTGGCAAGAATCACATTCGCACTGTCGAGATCCCTGAGGATGTTGCCGAACACCTGCTCCTGCGACTCGAATACAGGATAGCGGTTCTCGCTGTAGCGGAAAGCCTCCGTATAAGGCATGTCACCGAAAATAGATGCAAGCTCGGCCATCTGCCAACACTTCATTATGAGTCCTATCGCATGATAGAAATCATCCTCCTGGTCGATTGCAAGGCTGATCATGTGCTGGGCATCGGCGGCCCTGCGTGCATAGTCATCCCATACGGACTGCGCATTGCCGTCCGTAACGAGGTACAGATGTTCCTGGCGCGTAGAACCTCCCGTGAATGCAGTAACCTGCACAAGCTCATTGCTCCAGATCCACGAATAATACTGGTTCTTCGCACCCGTCTGGAAGAATATAGGCTCAAACATATTGCTGGCCTTAATGCTTCCGAAATTCATTGCTGTCGGGTCCGTGTTGATTTTCCCGAAATCCTTTGTGCAGGACAGGAGGCACACCGACACCGCGGCTATTATCATTATATGCTTATGTCTCATTTCATGTATTTTTTTCATGTCATCTACCGGAATCAGAACTTGACCTTAAGGTTGACTCCCACAGATCTGTTCATAGGGAATGAACCCGACTCGACTCCCCGCTTTATGTCGCCGCCTGAAAGGAAGCCTGTATCAGGGTCATAAAACGGATATTTCGTCAGACAGAACAGATTGGTCGCGTATGCCGCAACAGACAGTCCCTGAAGTACGCGTGTCTTCTTGATGATGCTCTCAGGGAACTTGTATTCAAGACGCACTTCCTTGAGTTTCAGATACGAAGAATCATAGATATATTCCTCGAAGTTATATCTGCTGGCCTTGTATGTCTGATAGTAAGAGTATATGCTGGACGTTACGGTGCTGTTCGGACGGCATATTGCATTTCCATAATCGTCTGTGCCGACAATATTGACGCCAGGAGCGACAATGCCGTCATAACGTCCTTCGAGTGTATTGGTCATCTTGCCCTGGTAGCCGAGGATACTTGCCGTAACGGAATATGTCTTTCCGCCGAGCTGGGCGGCAAAGGTCGCACCGAAGGTAAGGTTCTTCCATCTGAGGGAAGTGGAGAATCCTCCTGTCCAGTCAGGATGGATATTGCCGAGATACCTTAAGTCCTGGCTGTTTGACGGAAGTCCGGTAGAGGCGTTTATCACGTCCTGTCCCGAACAGTCCACCTTGTTTCCGTTGTCATCGAAATAATATGATCCGGCAGGAGCCTTTTCAAGTCCGACGGCCCACATCTGACCCATTTTCTCGCCCACGAAATCATAGACAAAAAATCTCTGGCCGACAGAAGCATAGTTCTCTACGTGAGGAACGGAATTGTCCCAGCCGTCGTACATCTTTTCAAGCACGCCGACATTGCGGGCGGCATTGATGTCGATGGTCCATCTCCAGTTCCTGGTCCGTACCGGAACGAAATTGAGCGCGATTTCAATACCTTTGTTGCGTATCAGACCGATATTGTAGGTATAATATTTCGCACCTGTGATATAGTCGCCAGGAAGATCATAGATCTGGTTGGTCACGTCCGACTGATATACGGCCACATCGAGCCCTATCCTGTTCTTGACGAATTTCATCTCAAGTCCGGCCTCCCACGTCTCCACATTCTCAGGCTTCAGATTCACATCCGGATAAGTCGCTCCGGTACGGTATCCTCCAGGATATGAAGTGTCGGCATAAGTATAGGATATTGCATAAGGTGTCGTGTCCTTTCCGACATTAGCCCATGATGCCCTGAGCTTCATGAATGATATTGCAGGAATATGTTCCTGGAAATTGCAGAGCTTGTCAATCACAAGGCTCGCGCTGACAGACGGATAGAAGAATGACCAGTTGCCCGGAGAAAGGGTCGATGACCAGTCGTTGCGTCCTGTTATGTCGAGATATGCCCAGTTGTCCCATCCGAGGGAAACCATGCCGTAGAGGCTGTTCACAACTTTGTTGAGCCTTTGCCTCTCATACTGCGGCAACGTTCCTGTAGGATAGTTATTTATGGTATATACACCGTCTACATCGAGTTTGTCGATAGTATATTTGTCCGACCTGACATTGTATACCATGCTGTTTCCTCCGATGCCCGCCATGAATGTAAGTTTGTCACCGACGAAGGAATCGTTGTATTTGAGCATGAAATCAGTGTTGAATTCCATCTGGAGAGTTGACTGCTCGCGATAGAAGCCGTCCGGATATGTATAGTTGTACTTCGGCTTCTTCTGTGTCCTGAACTGGTTGCCTATATCGGCTCCGGTCTTGAGCGAGATAGTAATCTTGTTTTTCCAAAGGTCGATGTCGAAGCCCATATTTCCGAGCACCCTGTCCTTGTCCATGCTGTTGGTGAATTCGTACATGACACGGTACGGATTGTAATACTCAGTGTGGCTGATAAGGAAAGCATAGTCCTTGAATGTCTCTGCATTGTAATGTCCGCCGAAATATTCCTTAGCGTACTCCTTCATGCTGACATTGGTCCTGTTCCATACGAGCTGGTACATCGGAGAGTTCCTGGCGTATGCAGAAGAAGGCATATTGTCGGAATCGGTCCTGTAATAGTTGACCTTGGCCTTGAATTTTATACGCTTCGACACAGGCACGTTTACAGAAAACGAATAGCTCTGCTTCTTATATCCTGTATTCGGAAGAATCCAGTTGTTCCTCGTGTCCTTGAACGAAGCCCTTACCGAAGCCCCCTTGCCGTTTCCGCCCTCGACAGTTACCGCATTGTCGTATGTGAAGCCTGTCCGGAAGATACCGGTGTACCAGTCATCCTTGTATGTCCACGGAGTAGCGACGATTTCGCCTGTATCCCAGTTGTATCCTTCATACTGATACCTGAGCTTGGATGCATCGTAAGCCTCTCCGAAAGCATAGCGGCTGTAGTTTATGGCCATTCCCTCCGGATTAAGCTCTGCCCTCCAGAAATTATAAGGTAGCTTTCCCATGTCGATTCCGGAACCGTAGACGGTATTGAACTCGGGCCAGTAGCCCGGCATATCGGCAGTGAATGAACCGCTGTATGTGACTCCGAGTCCTTTAGCTGCATACCCCCCCCTGGTCGTAATTACAATCGCACCGTTACCGGCCCTCGAACCGTACAGTGCAGTGGCAGCCGCACCTTTGAGGACTGTAACCGACTCAATGTCGTCAGGGTTGAGGTCTGTCGCTCCGTCACCGAAATCGACAGGGCCGTCATCATTTGTATACGTACTTCCCGATGCATTCGCTATCGTTCCCGAAGACATAGGCACTCCGTCTATGACAAAGAGGGCCGAACTGTTGCCGTTGAGAGAACTTTCACCGCGGACCACGGCCTTCATTGAACCGATAGGACCGGAAGCCGCATTGTTGAACTGGACACCTGCGACCTTGCCTGCAAGTCCGTTCAGCCAGTTGCTGGACTGCACTTCCGTAATCTGCTCTCCGGAAATGTCGGTAGCCGCATATCCGAGCGAACGCTTCTCGCGTTTCATGCCCAATGCCGTAACAATGGCTTCATCGATTTTTTCTCTGTCCGGTGTCAGGACAATTTCATAGTGTTCTGCCTTGCCTACGGTGACATTCTCTTCGACATATCCCATAAACTGCACATTAAGGACATCTCCGGGAGACGCCTTTATCTCGAACTTTCCGGAAGCGTCCGAAAAGGCCGCGATGTTTTTGCCGCGCACCATGACAGTCGCACCTGCCATAGGAACCGGCTTTTCCGTGTCATATACGGTTCCCCGCACAACCTGCGCACACAGGTCAATAAACACGGAAGTACAGAACAACAAAGTGACAGCAAGCGCTGCCTTGCGTAATGTTCCACACATAATCAATTGTATTTAATAGGGTTATTTGGTAAAATGCTATCCATACAAAGGTCCGAAAGTCGCACAGGCACGGTAGTCGGCCCCTTCAGGCTCCATCCCGAACGCATCCCACGCAGAAGGACGGAAAATCTTCTCTTCCGGCACATTGTGCATACAAACCGGAATCCTCAGCATCGAGGCAAGCGTAATCATATCGGCACCGGCATGGCCGTATGTTATGGCACCGTGATTCGCTCCCCATCTGTTCATGACAGTATAAACATCTTTGAACGCACCCTTTCCGGTAAGACGCGGAGCAAAGAAAGTCGACGGCCATGCAGGATCAGTACGCCTCGTTATGATTTCAAATGCCTCAGGATCAATATCCACAGTCCAGCCCTCGGCAATCTGCATCACGGGGCCGAGTCCTTTCACGAGATTGATGCGGCTCATTGTCACAGGCATACCTCCTACTGTGAGGAACTGGCTCGAGAAACCGCCTCCGCGCATATATTCGCGCGAAGAAGGATACCAGACTGTATTGTCGAGACAGGCCTGCACATCCTGAGGGGTCACTTCCCAGAACGGCTTCATGACAGGTTCGGAATCCTTGCCCTTCATCCGTCCGGTGGCATCAAGAGTAGTCGAGCCTGAATTTATCAGATACAGGAATCCGTCCGCAGCCTTTCCCTCAGGCAGTTTCCCGGAGATACGGCGGTAGGACTCAGGAGACCAGTACGTCCTTATGTCGGAAAATATCTGAGGCATTCCCGTGAGAAGCTGCTGCATAAGCATCGTCACACCGTTGAGAGTATCGTTCTCTGTAGCGAACACTATCGGCTTTCTTATCCCGTTCCAGTCAAAAGATGAATTCAGTATGGCTTCCGAAAAATCACCGTCCGGCCTGAAATCAGTCCATTGGCGCTGCCCCTGGAATCCTCCGGCAATCGCATCATGCCCGAGAGCCTCTTCTCCGAATCCCATTTCCGCCAGTCTCGGATTGCCCTGCATCAGATCGCGGAATATCATTGTCATCTTCACGACGTAGTCCCACACACCGTCAAGCTGTTCACGGCCCATACGGAGATGCTCCGGATTCAGGTCCGCTCCCTCATTCGGGACACATTTCTCATATACCCATTTCTTCGCGGCGGCATACTCCTCCCTGTCATAGATTCCCAACGTGACACGCCTTTCAATCTCGGAACAGTCCACATACTCGTTCCTCATGCCGAGCCAGTCCTGGAAAAAATCAGGATCAGGTATCGACCCGCCGATTCCCATGGAGACAGAACCGATTGAAAGATACGAACGGCCGCGCATCTGCATGACACAGACCGCAGCACGTCCGAAACGGAGCAGCTTTTCCCTCACATCGTCAGGAATCTCGGTGTCATCGGCATCCCTGACATCCCGTCCGTATATCCCGAAAGCCGGCAGTCCCTTCTGGTTATGCACAGCCAGAGCACATGACAGATAGACCGCACCGGGACGCTCAGTACCGTTGAATCCCCAGATGGCCTTGGGCATCAGGGGATCCATGTCTATAGTTTCCGCACCGTAGCACCAGCACGGGGTGACGGATACCACGGCTCCGACATTGCCGCGCCTGAATTTTTCGGCAGCCTGTGCCGCCTCAGCCACACCTCCGATGGTAGTGTCAGCAATAAGACATTCCACAGGTGTTCCGTCATCATAATGCAATTCCGCGGAATACAGTGCAGCCAGCTTCTCAGCCATTTTCATTGTCATGGCCTCCAATGACTCCCGTATGCCCCCACGACGTCCGTCGATTATCGGACGTATGCCAATTTTCGGGTATTTCATATTCTTAGGTTAATAGTTATATCGTTATAATATTGTGGACAAAAAAAATTATTTCGTTCCGGACATGATTATTTTAGGATCCAGCACAACTCTCCTGTCCTGAGGATTGTTGCCGTTTATAAGCTCAAAAATACACCTCATGGCCTCTGAGGCAAAACGCCTGGCCGGCTGTTCTACATATGCAAGATCTATATCAAAAATATTGAAGGCATCGTTTCTGTCGAAACAGGCGACCTCAAAGTCACGTGAAATCTTATATCCGCTGCGCGCAATGGCAGACATTCCCTGGACTGCAAGCGTATTTGTCGCAAACAAAAAGGCATCCGTACCGTTGTCCTTGGCACGGCGCACGATCGCCCCGACATGGGCCTCCGTCTCATGGTGAGGGATTCTGCTGATGGAAATGCAGCTGCCCAGCCCGGCCTCTTCCATAGCACGCCTGTAGCCGGCCTCCCTCTCCCGGATATTGGTAAGCGCCATTGTATATGAGAGCATCTCTATTCTTCTGCATCCCCTCTCTACAAGCATCGCAGTCAATTCATTTGCAGCCCTCTCATTGTCCAGGACTATCGAATGGCCGGTATAACCTGCCGTTTCACGGTCGATAAGCACGACAGGAATGTTTTTGCACAGAAGATCGCCGATTATATCGTCCGCCCCCTCACACGGCACGACAACAAGTCCGTCGACTCCACGGCTTCTGAACACATCGACCAGCTTTCCGAGCTTTTCCGAATTCTCATCCGTACTGCCGAATAATATTGAATAACCGTGCTGCCAGGACTCTTCCTCGATATAACGTGCTATTTCCGAGAAGAACGGGTTGGAAATGTCAGAAAAGATAACCCCAATCGTATTGAAATTGCCATATTTCAGATTCCTTGCCGTCATGTTCGGCTGATAATTCAATTCCTTGACGACCTTAAGCACGTGCTCGGTAGTTTCCTTGTTTACACGGTATACCGTCTTTCCGCGTCGCAGATTGGTCATGACAAAAGAAACCAGGGCAGTTGAAACGCCGGCCTGTTTCGCAATATCTTTTATAGTAACCTGATTCTTCACTTCATTTCTTTGGGACTACAAATGTATAATAACGTTATAACAAATGCAAATTTTCCAATATTTTTCTTCTTGTGACAGGCAGAGGCAACCTCATTCGTCTGTTCTTATTTCACAAGGCCCAGCTTCTTCATGAGAGCGGCAGGCTCCGGATCATGACCGCGGAAATTGCGGTAAATGACAGCGGCATCCTCAGCGCCGCCTTTCTCGAGGATATTTTCGCGGAATGAAGCCGCCACATCCCGGTTGAATATGCCTTTCTCCTCAAAAAGAGAGAAAGCATCAGCCTCCAGAACCTCAGCCCACTTGTATGAATAGTAGCCGGCAGAATAGCCTCCTGCAAATATATGGGAGAAAGAATTCGAGAATCCCGTACCCTCAACAGAAGGCATAACTGCGTAAGGCGCGAGAGTCTTGTGCTCGAACGCAATCACGCCATCCTCCGGCACAGAGGCCAAAGAATGCCAGGCCATGTCAAGGTAGGCGAAATGAAGCTGCCTTACCTGCGAATACCCGGCCAGATAATTCTTTGCCGCAACGATTTTTTCAATCAGTTCCGCCGGTATAGGCTCGCCTGTCAGATAATGCGTTGCAAAAGAGTTGAGATACTCCGGCTCATACCCCCAGTTCTCCATAATCTGAGACGGAAGCTCGACAAAGTCACGCGGTACATTCGTTCCGGTAAGGGACTCATAACGTCCCCTTGCCAGCATTCCGTGTAAGGCATGACCGAATTCATGCAGGAAAGTAGTGAACTCGCCGTGCGTAATCAAAGACGGAGCATCGGCCGAAGGCTTTGTAAAATTGCAGACAATGCTTATGAAAGGCCTGTATTCCCTGCCGTCATGTATGCTCTGTCCGCGGAACTCCGTCATCCATGCACCGCCGCGTTTGCTCGCCCTCGGGAAGAAGTCCGCATAGAAAAGCGCAAGATGCTCACCGTCACTGCCTGTCACATCGTAAACCTTGACATCCTCATGATATACAGGCACATCGTCAAGTTCCCTGAAATTGATTCCATACAGCCTGTTGGCAAGTCCGAACACAGCGTCTATACAGCTCTCAAGACGGAAATAAGGCTTCAGGAGTTCCTCATTGATTGAATATTCGGCCTCCTGATAACGCTCAGACCAGAAAGAAAAGTCCCACGGCATCAGTTCGCTGCCGTCAAAACCGTTTTTGACAGCATAGTCATAAACATCCCTGACATCCTTTTTTGCAAACGGAAGAGACGGCTCCATAAGTTCTGTTATGAATTTGTCGACGGAAGCACGGTTCTTGGCCATCCTTTCCTCAAGCGCATAATCCGCATAAGTCTCATACCCGAGAATATTGGCAATCTTTATCCTCAGCTCAACTATCTTCTTCACTATGTCAGAATTGTCGTACTCCCCTCCGATTGCCCTTGTGTTGTATGCTGTCCACATATCTTTTCTCAGATTGCGGACAGTACTGAACTTCATGAAAGGCCCGTAGCTCGGATAGTCAAGAGTGAAGACCCAGCCGTCAAGCCCTTTCTCGGCAGCTGTCTCGGCCCCCAAAGTCCTCACATATTCAGGGAGTCCCGCCAAATCGGCAGAGTCAGTCACATGAAGCATATAAGCGTTAGTAGCGGCAAGTACATTTTTGCTGAACGCCAAAGTGGCAAGCGACAGTTCCTCGCTCCACTTACTGAAAAGTTCCTTGTCCTCAGGTGAAAGATTCGCACCTCCGCGTACAAAATTCTTATAATTCTTCTCAAGAAGCATCATCTGGTCTTTGTCAAGATTCAGGTTCTCCTTTTCCGCATAAACTTTCTTCACCCTTGCGAACAGGTCTTCATTCAGGGACACATACATTGAATATTCCGTAAGCAGAGGGGACACCTGCTCTGCAATTTCCTGCATCTGATCATCGGTATCGGCTTCCATGAGATTGTAAAATATGGACACAATCCTGTCAAGGGTCTTTCCCGAATACTCCATCGCCTCGATGGTATTCACGAAATCCGGCTCGTCGGGATTCGCTGCAATTGCGTCGATCTCGCTTTTCGCCTCAGCGATTGCCTCCTTGAACGCAGGAAGGTAATGTTCATTGCGTATCTTGTCAAACTGCGGAGCGCCATAAGGGGCCTCCGACTCCATAAGAAGAGGATTTTTCATATCGGTACAACTGCTTAGAAATGCAAGCGCAACGCCTGCGATTAACATTATTTTCGACATTTTATCTGATTTTACATTATTTTTCAGGAACAGGCTGCAAAGGTAAGGAAACATTTTGTATTTTGGATATGGAATATATCCTTGTGCGCGTCATTATATAACGGATATCGAAGCAGCAGAACTCATCATGCCGTCCGCTCTTGCGGCATGAAGTCATAATGCCCGGGACAAACCCCATTGTCACCGCATCAAGCAGATCCACAGAATTTGCACCCGCACGCAAAAGTTCGTTCAGGATATCATAGTTTCTTGAAAGCATGGCCAGCACTTTTCTGCGGAATGTCCGGCTGCCTTTCGCCAGATTATTGTAATGACGGTTTCTGCAATCGTCACAACAGAATTTCTTGTCAGTCCTGCCGTAACGGATCTGATCTCCACATTCAAGGCACGTAGGAGTGTGCCTGTCCATCTTGTTCACGTAATCCATTGTCAGATATTTTTTGCCAAATGTCCGCATACAGAATGAACAGTGCAAGAGTGCCGGCCTGCTTTTTCTGTTTTTTAAACAGCAAATTTCTCCTTTTTAAAATCATATACATTTTTTTAATCAAAATCATCATTGTCCTGATTTTCAAAAAAAAGAAAAAATATAAAGAAACAGAAAAACATGGCTTTTAGGGCGTAAATACCTATACAACTGAATGTTATTTTCATTTACTTTGCCCCTGACCTACAAAGCGCGCATAAGATGTGGGGAAGACAAAAATTATTACAAAAAGAGAAAATCTTATGGAAAACATCAACAAAATCGAATTGCAGGGATTTGTCGGGAATGTCCGGACCAATGAATACAACGGCAGCAAAGTCGCCAATTTTTCATTGGCCACTGAAACAATCTATAAGGCACGGGACGGAAACCCGATTTCCGAGACCACATGGCACAACATCGTCGCATGGGAGGGAAAAGACATCCAGAGCATCGACAGGATAGCCAAAGGACGGGCTGTATATGTCTCCGGAAGACTGCGTACCTGCCGATATACGGGAGCAGACGGCACGGAAAAGCAGTTCCATGAGGTGCTTGCAAACAAAGTCCGCCTGATCGAAGACGAACCGTCAGCTGATATGTAGGAACAGGAACGGAGCAGATATGACTCCGCAAAATCACGTTCCGCCGACATTCGGCATTTTACACAACGGCGGATGCCGGGAATCCGGCATCTGCCAATATATAAGGCACTTGCCCTGCATCATTTGATTTTTGTCCGCATTTTGCTATTTTTGCAGACAATAAAAACAAATATGGAAACCGGCAAGACAAAAGATGTGGCGCTCGTGCTGTCAAGCGGAGGCCCGAGAGGATTTGCATATATAGGAGCAATCGAGGAACTTGAAAAAAGAGGCTATAACATCACTTCGGTAGCCGGGACTTCTATAGGCTCCCTGATCGGAGGGATACAGGCTGCGGGAAAGCTGCAGGAGGTAAAGGAATGGCTGTTCGCCCTCGATGCATGGAAAGTATTCTCGCTTATGGACATCTCACTGAGCAGGAATCATATAGTAAAAGGAGACAAAGTAATCAGCGCCCTAAAAGAAATTGTGCCGGCCGTAAACATCGAAGACCTTGAAATTCCCTACAAGGCAATCGCCACCGACCTGTTTACCGGAGAAGAAATAGTATTCAGCGAAGGCGACCTCTTCACGGCAATAAGGGCATCCATTTCAATACCGTCCCTTTTCCGTCCTGTCAAATACGGATACAGGACTCTTATAGACGGAGGCATCGTAAACACTATGCCTATAGACAGAGTCGACAGGAACGGACATGATATACTGATTGCATTCGATGTAAATGACGTGGATGTAGAAGGCATAACAAAGGAACTTCAAAACGAGGAGAGAGAGGAGAAGGAAAAGGTCGCGGCCGACAAGAAAATGTCGGACAGCACAAAGGCCGTAATCGAATCAATCAGAAATGACGGCAGCCTGGGCGTAATGGAAAAAATAAAGCTCGCAGGAAGACACGGCTACAAGATATTGTCGCATACAATGCAGAACATGAACTATCCGCACGAATCCGCACTTGACGACATAGACGGAAGTTATTACAGCATCCTGTCACGTACATTTTCCCTTATGAACCACTCTTTGGCAAAGGTAGCTGCCGAACGCTGCAGGCCGGACGTTCTGGTCAAGATGCCTTTTGACACATACGGAGAAATTGCCGACTATGCGAAAGCGAGGGAAATTGCCGAAATCGGCAGGGAACTGATGGCGGCAGCACTGGACAAATACGAAAACAACAAATAAAATAAGAATATGCTGAAAAAACTCAGAATCATTTTTGCTGCCATGTTTTTCATAGGCGTGACCCTGCTTTTCCTTGATATAACTGGGATTGCGCATTTGTGGCTGGGCTGGATGGCGAAAGTACAGTTCATTCCTGCCTTTCTGGCCATGAATTTCGGGGTTGTCGCCCTGCTTGTCATCCTGACTCTCGTTTTCGGAAGAATCTATTGCTCAGTAATATGTCCTTTGGGAATCATGCAGGACATAATATCGTGGTGCCACGGAAAGACAAAAAAGAAAAACCGTTTCCGCTTCGGCTTCAAGCCTGCCAAGAACTGGCTTAGATATGCTTTGCTGGCAGTTTTCATAATAACACTCGCGGCAGGGGCCAATTCTGTGGCTACGCTGATTGCCCCATACAGCTCATACGGCAGGATTGCATCCAACCTGTTTGCCCCGGTTTACAGGGCCGGCAACAATGTACTTGCATGGATTGCCGAAAGGGCCGGAAGCTATGCTTTCTACAGCACTGATGTATGGCTGAAGTCACTGCCAACTTTCATTGTTGCCGTTGTGAGCTTTATAATAATCTTTATAATGGCATGGAAAGGCGGCAGGGCGTACTGCAACACTTTATGTCCGGTAGGAACTGTACTCGGAACAATCTCGCGCTACAGTCTCTTCGCTCCGGTCATCGACACAGCAAAATGCCGCAACTGCGGTCTTTGCGGGAGACAGTGCAAGGCATCGTGCATAGATATGAAAGCTCACAAAATCGACTACAGCCGCTGTGTCGTCTGCATGGACTGCCTCGGTGCCTGCCGTGAGGGAGCGATCAAATACAAATTCCGGTTCGGGACAAAACCTGAGTCAGGAGACAATGGGAATTCCGGTGTCGCAGCCGGGACAGTATCGGGACAGGTGCAAAATAAAACCGGCAGAAAGGGTGCGGGAGGAGAAAACAATGAAACAGACAACGGAAGAAGGGCATTCATAGCTTCTTCTGCAATAGCGGCCGTTTCACTTGCCGCAAAGGCACAGGATATGAAAACAGACGGGGGACTGAGCTTCGTGCGCAGGCCGGATATACCGGAAAGGAATACACGCATCGTACCGGCCGGCTCAGTAAGCATACGGCATTTCGACACCCACTGCACAGCCTGCCAGCTGTGCGTAAGTGCCTGCCCGAACAATGTCCTGAGGCCTTCAGCGGCACTCGACACTCTGATGCAGCCGGAAATGTCATACGAAAGAGGATATTGCAGACCTGAATGTACAAAATGCTCTGAAGTCTGTCCTGCAGGTGCGATATTCAGGATAGGAAAGGAGGAAAAATCATCCATACAGATAGGCCACGCAGTGGTTGACCTGAAACTGTGTGTCGTAAATACCGATGAAGTGAGCTGCGGCAACTGTGCAAGGCATTGTCCGGCAGGAGCAATCAGACTCGTACGCAAAAACCCGGATGACAAGGATTCTCTCAGAATACCTACAGTGAATGAAGAACGCTGCATCGGCTGCGGAGCCTGCGAGCATCTGTGTCCGGCAAGGCCGCTGACTGCCATTCATGTAGAGGGGCATCATGTACACAGGACTATCTGACATAATAAAATTTCATAATGACTGGTTATACAAACATCACAGAATATGGACAGGAGAGAATTTCTTAGGTCGGCAAGAAATGCGGCGATATTGTTGGCACCGGCGGCAGCCGGATGTGCAGGTACCGGCCGTAAAAATGGAGATGCAGGTACTCAGGTAAAAGATGGCGGCATGACTTACAGGACCAATCCGGGCACAGGAGACAAAGTGGGCATACTCGGTTACGGCTGTATGCGCTGGCCTATGACAAAGGATGCCGAGGGCAAGGATATCATAGACCAGGAGGAGACGAATGCTCTTGTCGACTACGCTATAGAACATGGAGTAAACTATTTCGACGCCTCTCCTGTCTATTTGCAGGGCCAATGCGAAAGAGCCACAGGAATAGCCCTGAAAAGGCATCCGAGAGAAAAATATTTCATAGCCACGAAGCTGTCGAATTTCAGCAACTATACCAGAGAGAATTCGATGCTCATGTACAGGAAGTCATTTGAAAACCTGCAGACCGACTACATTGACTACTATCTCCTGCACTCTATCGGAGGAGGAGGTATGGAAGCCTTCAATGCAAGATATGTGGACAACGGTATGCTCGACTTCCTGCTGGAAGAAAGAAAAGCAGGGCGCATCCGCAATCTCGGCTTCTCTTTTCACGGAGACAAGGGCAGTTTCGACAGTTTCATGGAACTCCATGACAAGTACCACTGGGATTTCGTGCAGATCCAGCTGAACTACATGGACTGGAAACACGCTACAGGACGCAACACTAATGCAGAATATCTGTACTCGGAACTGGCTAAGCGCGACATTCCTGCTGTTATTATGGAACCGCTGCTCGGAGGCCGTCTGTCCAAAGTTCCGCAGCACATGGCGGAGCGGCTGAAAGAGCGCTCACCGCAGACAAGTGTGGCATCGTGGGCGTTCAGGTTTGCAGGCACACCGGAAAAAGTGCTGTGCGTACTCAGCGGCATGACTTATATGGAGCATCTGCAGGACAACCTGGCCACCTACTCCCCTCTCGTGCCTTTGACAGAAGATGATATGAAATTTTTGGATGAGACAGCAGAACTTATGCAGAAATATCCGACAGTTCCGTGCAATGACTGCAAGTATTGTATGCCTTGTCCTTACGGCATAGACATACCGGCCATACTTCTGCATTACAACAAATGCGTGAATGAGGGAAATGTAGTAAACGGCAAGGAAGCGGAAAACTATGCAAAGGCACGCAGAGCCTATCTTGTGGGCTACAACAGAGCTGTTCCGGAACTGCGCCAGGCAAACAGATGCATCGGTTGCGGCCAATGCAAAACGCACTGCCCTCAAAGCATAAACATTCCGCACGAACTCCACCGCATAGACCGCTACGTCGAACAGCTCCGCAAAGAAATCTGACGAATTACGAAAGCAGAGGACAAATTATTATCAATCTGCGAATTACACAACGACGGGTGCTGGAAATCCAACACCCGTCGTTACATTATCTATCGAATCACTTAGAGCTAACCCCCACCGCGCTCAATAAATTTACGGCTAAAAGCCGTATTCGAGTCCGATGGAAATCGTGTTTTTCTGAGGTGCGTTGCCTGTGGCTATCAGATAGGCAGCATTGAGCCTGACACCGGCAAAGCCGACACCAAGACCGACAGAGGCGAATGACGGCACGACAGTGCGGCTGTAACGGTAGCCGGCACGCACGAAAACGATGTCATTGAATCCGTACTGCGCTCCCAATGCTACAGACGGTTTGCCGCTGAAATAAAAGTCTGCATCAAGATTTGCCTCCACATAATGTCCGGCTGCAAATGTCGTTGCATAGTTTACCGCCATACGTGCCGAAGACGGCAAAGCGAAAGCCGCACCGCTCTCATCCTTTACCTTTGTGCCGACATTGACAACACCTGCACTGACGCCAAGTCCATTCCACTTGAACATCGCGTATACATCCGAGGCGAAAGCTCCGGGAGTGCTTCCCGGAGCAATGCTCTCGGAAGCATATTTCAGATTCACTCCAAGACTAAGCATATCGATTACTTTCACACCGAGTCCTGCAGAAAACATCATAGACGAGGTCTTGAACGAACCGCCATAATTTCCGAAATCGTCAAAAACCTCATACGATGAACCCGGATTGTAATTCCCTGCGACAGCAAGGCCGATACGTTTCCCTATCTTAAGTCCAGTGCCGGCGTAAATGCCGCATCCGACTGTGCCTGGGCTCACAGAATATGCCGCACCCGCTGCACCATGCCTCTCAGACGAGAACAGGATTGCGGAAGGATTGCGGAACGCCGAATAGACAATATCGGAAGACGATGCCGCAGACGCACCGGCCATAGCTGAATATACCGGATCCCGGTACTGGCTCATCCATACAAAAGCCTCATTCTGCGCACATACGGAAACGGCAGCAGACAGAACTGCTATAATTGCTGTAAATAAATTCCTCATATTGTCTTATTTCTTGACTATCACGTTATTATATTCCTTGCCACTGATATTCACAGTCAGGCTGTACTGTCCGGGGGCATAGCGGCTCATATCCACTCTGCCAGGCTCGAATGCACTACACGGCAGCACATCGTCAAAAACAGTGCTGCCATAAAGCGAGGCAATCCGTACACTTACATTCTCTGCTTCGACACCGGAAGTGCGTATATTCAGAAAATCCTTTACAGGATTAGGATAGTAGTCAAACGGCCTGCTTTCGTCGCGTGACAGAATCTTGAAATCCGCAGAAGCCCTTGCCTCCATATAGTCCTTTGCAGTGACAGTCACAGTGGCAAGTCCGTCCTGCTTCCTGACAATCTTTATCATGCTGCCCTCCACGGAAACAGACGCAATGCCGGCCGGATTGACAGATACCGTATAAGTCAGGTCTTCCCCGTCCGGGTCTTCAAACACCCCTTCAAGATTTACAGCGAATTCACCGGAAGCCGGCAGCACGACATTCTTGACAGGGTTCACAACTGAGGGAGCCTGATTTTCAAGCACTTGATAGGTAAATTCTTTTTCACACACGCCTCCATACAAGTCTGAGGCAGTAATTTTCACTTTCTTAGGCGTAAAATCCCTGACAAGCTCACACATAAGCGTGAAATTGTACACATTCTCCTGTGAAGCATCCGCAGCGAATTTCGCACGCCCTTCAACCTCTGCAGTAACCTCTATACGGTCATCATCAGGATCATAAACTGTAAACGGAATGGAAATGTTCTCCCACTGCCTGAACCTGAAATCACCGGTATACTCAGTCTCGATCACCGGAGCAGCATTGTTTTCCCTCTTGTATTTGTCGATTCCGTATTCAATCGACCCGAGCAAATCCAGATACGGGCCCATTGTCTTGCCTGAATAATCGATAAGTTCCGAGTTGGCGCCTGACAGCAGGATTTCCGTCAGATCCTCATTTGTAAATCCCTCTCTGCCGAACAAAGAGAGCAGGAGTGCAAGGCCTCCCGACACATGGGGGCAGGCCATGGACGTACCGTTCATCTGGGCATATCTGCCAGACGGGAGCGTACTCCAGATATACTCACCGGGAGCGCAGATGTCTGTCCAGTTTCCATAGTTGGAGAAAGAGGACAGTCTTCCTGTCCTTCCTGTCGAGCCGACCGCAATAACAGGATCGTAATGCGCAGGGACACCGTTGGCAATGCCGTCATTTCCTGCTGCAAACACGACAACACCTCCCTTCATCGGAGAATCAGGCTTCTGGTTTCCGTCCTTGTCGCAGCCGGCATACTTGATGAAATAATCTATGGCTGCTGCCATAGAAGATGATATTCTGTCGTTGAGGGCATAATTCTTTTCGTACTCCGACAAAACACCGTCATCGTTAAAATCATAATTGTTGCCCCAGCTGTTCTGGCTTATGAGCGCACCGTTGTCAGCTCCCCATTTGATTGCATTCTGGAAGTTCGAGGCTGTTCTGCTTCCCTGGAACACCTGCGCGCTCAGGAGTGTCACTCCTCTGCTGCCGGTTTTATAGTCACCTCCGGCAATGCCTGCAACACCCTTGCCGTTGTTTCCGACAGCAGCGATCGTGCCGGCGACATGGGTGCCATGGTCCCCTCCGACGATAGTCGTGTTGTTCGAGACAAAATTGTAATGCACATCGCCGCAGTTCCAGGACAAATCCTCATGGCCGAGATCGATACCGTCATCGACCACGCAGACAACCACGGACGGATTACCCACAGTATATTTCCAGGCTTCCTCCGCACGGATGCTGTAATTTCCCGTGTACTCCCAAATACTTGAGAAATATGAATCATTGTAGGAATCCGTAAAATGCACCACAGGACGTTTCTCGAATGAAACGACCTCGCTCACAGACTCTATAAGCTGCTGCGCCGCCGCAAGGGAAACGGACGAGTCGAAGTCCACGATATAATATTGGTGAAGTCCCATACTCCGGCTTCTCTCCTCGAATTCACCGGAATAAGGGAAAAGACGCTCAATATGCTTCACCCCCAATTCTCCCGAAACGGGGATGAGAGGGTCTTCATTTCCATTCTCGATTGCATCGGCTGTTTCCTGAGTGAATTTCACAATCACGGAACCGGGAATAAAGACAGCCCGGTCTATCTCCTCCTGAGTATAGGGTTTCTGCACAGTCAGTCCCTCAGTAACTTTGTTCCCGTCTTTAGCCGAGAATACCTGTTCCGGCTTGGAACAGGAAGAAAAGATTGATGCCGAGGCCACCAGCAGGGCCAACGGCAATGCGCATATTTTAGCGTTCATGTAAATTGATTAAAAGGGACCCGGCCCAAGTGCCGGATCCCTTGAGAATAAAACTTATTTGATTATTTGGAAAGTTTCTGTACAGAAGCCTTTCTTGATTTTGCAACACGTGCATCGATTATCTTCTGTGCAGGAACTTTTGCAGCGACAGCAGCGGTCTTGCTCTGGCTTACGAACTTGCTGTCTGCCTTTACAGCTGCATTTGGCATAGGGTGACTCGCGGCATTGGTATTGAGAGGCGAAACAGATGAACCGGCAGCCCCCTCCTTAGTAAATACGAGAGGAGCATCGAAGCCGGAGTATGCTCCACTGGAGGTAACTGCCATGAATCCGTCGACTGCGAGAGTCATGGTCATATTCTCCAGATCTACATTGTAAACAATATCACAATAGTACTCACCGAGGAATCCCCTCCATGAAATAGCATTACCGCCAGTTGCAAGTCCTGTAGGCGTCGAGTCTGCAATGGTCAGCGTGTGGGCTGAATCATCCCATACAGCAACCGGCACTTTGAGCGAAAGCTTATTCGCGGCAGCAATGGCATCCATTCCTGCATCAAAGCCCGCCATCGCTACTCCTGCGCCAGACTTAGTCATCGTAATAGTCCAGTTTGTATAAGTATCCTCACCCCACATGTCAACTTTTTCCGGACAAATCCATTTGCCAAGCAGTTCTTCAGGAATATCGTCTTTAAACTTGACCATGTCGCCGATTGCAGCAGGAGTCCATTTATTTCCCTTTCCGGCGTTCTCTCCGGACGGAATACACCATGAGTAGCCAAACGCGATGAAAGCACCGTACTCACAAGTACCTGGATAGACAGTAACCTTTCCGCTGTCATCAAACATATATCCTGTAAAGATTACCTCAGGCTCGTCAGTGTTAAGAGGATATGCGGCATAGGTGCTGCTGCCAGAAGAGAATATGCCGGAAATATACAGGTCGACATCACCGTAGTTAGGATTCGGATAAGTATCCGGTGTCTTCTGCTCTTTAAGAATCAACTTACCGTCCACGAACTCAGCCACAGCAGGAGCATAATCGTCTTCCGCATCAGGAATACCTGTGACATTGTAAGTCTTTCCGTTCGCTTTTTCCGTAATGTTAAGAACGGTGCCTCCCATAACCCACTTGCCGAGGAAGTCCTCGTATGTTGCGATAGACTTAGGCTCAACCTTCTCGAATGCCTGAACCTTGTAGTCTCCGGTCGGTGTTCCGTCTGAATTTACACCGACTGCGACTGCATAATACTTGCCGTAATCAAGCTCCTTGAAACTGTCAAAACCTGTCGCTCCGTCGGCATGGGCAAGTATCTCGAATACCTCCTCTGCGCTATAGCCGTAAAGTCCATAAAACCAGAAATAATACTGGAGTTCATCAGAGAAGGACAAGGCAATTTCAGAGACACCATTCACTTCAGCAAACGCTTCCTCTGAAAAACAACCGAGCATATAAGGAACTGTCGAGCCTGATACCGTATTGGTAATAACCTCAGGATAAGATGCATTCTGAGAAGGGTCGTTTTTGTAAGAAAGTGTCCACGCTGCATTTTCCTTGAATTCAACGGCAGCGACCTTGTTTGCAACTATTGTTATTGTCTCGACTTCCTGATTTTCAGGAAGAGCGACAGAAACAGCATAACCGTAGACAGTAGCGGTCTTGCCGACAAGAGATGCAAAATCATATTCTGCGGCAGGAGACTCTACAACGACAGGCTGTCCCTGATATGCAGTAACAACGTATGAGTCACCCTCTTTTGTCACAGGACCTGTAACAGAAGTGTACAACGGAAGATCATAATTTGCAGCAAGTCCGTAATATATTACAGCAGGGTCAGTCACATCGGAAGTTTCGGCTACAACCTCGAATGAAGTAAGCTCGACATAGACATTTCTGTCTTCGTCCGACTTCTTGACACCGTTTATATTGATTACCTTGCCGACAGGAAGTGCCTCGGAGATGCCTTTCAATGTCAGATAGTCACTGCCGTCAGATACAATTGCAGAAATTGCCGAGTAAGCAAGCACTGTCTCACTGTAAAGAGTAACAGGGGTATTGTCAGCAACGTTGGAAAGTGAAGCCACATTCGTAGCGACAGTCTCTGACGGATACTGGAGCACAATGAACACTTCAGTCTCACCGGTCTGCACATTGATTACGTCAACTTCTGCAGAGCGGAAATTACCTGTAGCATTTGCCTCGCAGACGAGAGTGTAGACATCGGTGTGCGTAGCCTTTGTTGCAGGAAGCACAGAAATCCATTTCTGGGTTTTGTCTACATAGAATTCATATTCCATGTTGGTAGTAACGGAAATGGTCACATTTCCGCCGGCAGCGGTAACCGGTTTTACATCAGCTTCGCAAGTAAGGACTCCCCCCTCGAAAAGGAGTGACTTGATGTCGGTCTTGCCGCGTCCGTTGGAAGCATAAATGAATATCTTTCCGTCCTTGTTCTCAAGATTCTTGACAGCAAGTACACCGGGAACATCCCCCTCAGGAAGAGACTTTACGTTTGCCTCCCAGCCTGCAGTGCAGCTGAGAACGTCTACCTCGATTTCGTCACCCTCGCTCGTTCCCTGGATTGTATAGGTGAAATTGTACACCTCTCCTTCAGGAACACCGATATCCTTGCGCTGGTCAAATACGAGATAGAAAGGAAGCTCTTTCTGGATTGTGTAGGCCTCGCCGTTAATATAGAAGGTAACGGTTGTGTCACCGTCCTCGATTGAAATGGTAGATCCGCCAGGTGCGCCCATAGCCTCGACAACACTCCATGTTGAACCGTTGTCGTATGAAACCTCCCATTTTCCCTCGTTGATGCGCAGCTTAGGTGTAGGGCCGTTTACCGGGATTTTTTCGCCGTCAGGGCCAAGAAGGGCCTTACCGTCTACTGCCCAGTAGAATTCACCGTCTACCTCGACTACACCTACAACAGGTGAATCGCCTTTGTCTCCTTTTGCACCGTTAGTACCATTTGTACCGTTAGTACCGTCCTTTCCGTCCTCACCGTTCTTGATTACGGCAGAAGATTTGTCAGAGAAAACGATGACATAGCCGTCAGCTGTAGGAGTGACAGATGTCACATAAATCTTACCCTGGATTGCAGCAACGATAGCCTGCATACCAGGTATGGTAATCTGGTTCAGCTCCTTTACCTGTTCTTCAAGAGTCGAGACCCTGTTGCCGAGGTCATCGACCTTGTCATAGAGTTCCTGGTCCTTCGTACATCCGCACAAAGCCAGTACTGCGGCAGCGATTGCCAATAAAAAACTTCTTTTCATAATGATATTTGATTAGATTAGTTCAATTTAATGTGTCTGACATACTGCAGAGGAATCTCAGGCAGAGCCTGATATGGCGTGCAGATTTCAGTCTGCTCTTCAGCAGAGTCCAGAGCAGAAATCTTCGTTGCAGGAATCCTGACCCAAGATCCTTGCTCCTGCATACCCATAGCTTTCACACTTGAAGAGCCTGATTTGACGGCTGTAAGAGGGAATTCATTAGGCGTAGACCTGAATGTATAAACAGTTTCCGCATCCGGATCAGACATAGGAACTGCAATAATTCCAAGCCGTGTCAAAGTATATGATTTGCCGGACTGAAGTTTAACATCGAGACCGGTAAATACTGCCGATCCGTCCGACTTTAGGGTACCGAGAACAGCATCGTATGAACCGCCGATGAAATATTCATCGCCGTCATCATAGATGAAGAAGCCGGCATAGTACATATTGCATGGACCTTCTTCCGCCCCGATATCCACATTGGAAGCCAGAGGAGTTTCGGTATCTGCCGGGATTGTTATCGTACCGTCAGTTGTTCCATACTTACAATCAGTTGACGAGAAGAAGTCCTCATCAAACTGCCAGCCTCTCATATATACGGACTTGTCTGCGACGTGCTGGCTCAGAGTAATGTCAAAAGCACCGGAATCAACGCTCCATGAGCCGAGCCATTTGTTGTAATTGGCTGAACCGTCTCCTTCGCTCCCCCCGCCGGAGCCTTTTCTGGTAAGTGAAGAAGGCAGAGGAGTCCTGTCCTTGGTCAAGGTAAGATACTTGCCGTCAGCAGTAGTGGCAATCAACTGGGCGCGCTCCAGAACATATGACGATCCGTCAGAGAAACTTACCTTACCGGCCGAAAGCGTAGCCTTGTCTCCATTGGCTTTTCCGGTAAAGATAATGTATGTTCCTGTTGCAAAGCTTGATTCACCCCAGCCTCCAAAGAAACCTACAGTACATTCACCGTAATTTGAAGAAGAATAAGTTCCGATTCCATCCTGGGCACGAACTACCAGCTGGTCTGTTGATGAATCATAAGAAGCTGCAACCGGGTATGTCTTACCTTCGATACCGACAATAGTATAAGTAGAGCCTTGCTGGTCAGCTGTAATCTTCCATGTGTCAGTAGTTCCGCCACGCGAAATTTCCCACTCGCCGAGCCATGCGTCGTAGCCTGTCGCTCCGCCACCGCCGTTATTCTTGACAGTAAACTCGCTGTATGCGTAGTGGCCTGTAGCAGCTCCTTCACCGGTAAAGCCTATTGCAAAGGCAAGATATTCACCCGGATCAAACGGATTGAAGATTTCGTAGTCGCTGTCTTCATAGAGCAAATCATCGAAAGTCAAAGTCATTCCATACTGGCCATAATAATCAATAACGAACTCGAGTTCTGCACGCAGATCATCTGCTACAGTCATGGCAAAATCGTCCATATTCATGCCGCTTGCAGTAAAATCAGACTTCGGAACAGCATAAATGCTGTATTTTCCGGAGATAGTTGGATCCGTCACATCATTCGATATGTATGCAGCATCCTCTCCCTGATAGTCCTTAACTCCGTCATAGTGTACATTCCAGTTGCCGTCGACCTTCATGAAAGAACGGTTGTTCTGAGACACATTGATGACACCTGAATCATAACCGAGAGCCCAGCTGATTTCCGCATAACGTGCAGAATTTTCAGCGGTTCCGTCATTTGTATTCTCCGCTATGGCTATATGAAGATTTGATTCGGTTGCCGTTACGGTAATCCAGTCGGCATCGGCAGAAGCCACAATCATATCCTCGTATTCATACGGGAAGTCGAATTCGGCAGCATCGGATGAGCACTTGATGTCAGCAGGCGCGAAGCCGCTCGTATAGTAACCGAACTGATGTATAGTGAAATACAGAGTCTCGTCGCCGACTTTGACAACAGCCCTTGTATATCTCGACTCAAAGCTGTCATTTGCCGGTGCCGTAAATGTTGCAAGCGTATCGTCAACAGAGACTGTACACCAGTCCTTGTCAACGGTTGCCAGAACCGGAAGCTCGGAGACGAACCTTATTGTGGCATCTCCACCTTTGGCAGGTATCTTAAGATTACTTTTTGTAATTGTAATCACCGAACCTTTCTCCTGCTGCTCCTCCTGTTTGTCACAGGAGAAGGCAGCAAGGATTGCCAGGCTCATACATAATATTGTATATAATCGTTTCATGGTATTCTAATTGTTATTTACGGATAAGGGCTTCAATATAAGGATACTGTCCATAATCGCCATAATCTTCAAACGAGTCGCGCTCATCAATATCCCAAAGGATGAATGAATCAATAGGCATTTCAGGATCAAAACCGTTGTCCTTGATTACAAAGTATCCGTCTTTTGACATATCGCGTGCGATTGTCATACCATAGGCCGGATCCGCAATCAGATTTCCGCTAGCCGTAAGCGACCATGCAGCCATCCAGATTGAATGTCCGTGTTCGTTTGCGATGAACTGTGAATTCCAAGTCAGGCGTCCACGTGCCGTGCTATATCCAAGCTGAACATCAAAATTAGGATTCAGGCCTTTCAAAACATATCCTGTAGAACTTTCATTCGGCACAAGGGTAATATTATATTTAAGTCGCCCATTGTACATACTGAGAGTATATTCACCGGCAAAATCCTCAAATGCCGTATAATCATCAGGAAGCCTTCCTTCGAATGTAACGGAACCGGTGGTGAGGATATTGTTGCCTGAATGGTAGTACATGACGTCGATTGTATATCCCGCCACTTTTACAGGCTCGTATGCCTTGAGTCCCTTATCAGTGTACATATATGGAACTTTGACGACAACAGTATCTGTAACGATGACAGGCTCTCCATCCTCGGAAACAGACTCGCTTTCCTCCTCGTATGAGAATGTAATCCTGCGTGTATCGAAATCAATTTCACCGCTGACCTCGGTTTCTCCGATTGTTCCCTCGATGATTGAGGCACGCATACTTCCGCCCATTTCCACGACTTTGCTTATGTACTGCTTCGGAGCAAGCTCGCTGTCGTAAGGGTAGAGGTCATAGTGGTTGCCGGAACGCTTTCCGCGAAGTCCGATTTTTTCCGGAGAGACACTTGTTATTGTAAACTCAAAGTCGCCTCCCAAAGCCTGATATTTAGAAGATGACGGAGTTGCGAAATAATGAAGTATCGGATTGCCGGCATCAAATGAAAGCACCGCACCATTGTCAGTAGTAATCTTGTAAAGACTCTTGTACGAGTTCTCCGGGTCGATTTCAGAGATGGCCTCGACCTCGGTCTCAGTGAAAGTAAGATAGTAGGCATAGCCTCCGAGAGCCTGCTCTGAACCTGGATAATATTCCATTATCCAGCCGTTTGCGGCAGATGTAAGAACGCTGCGGGCCTCCTCGATATAAGCCTGGAGACGCTCTGATGAAGATGCCTCAAAAATGTCTTTCTGCTCCTTAAGGCAAGACTGGGCCGCAAACAATGAAGCAGCTGCAACACCGGCCAATATAAATTTATTCAATTTCATACGTTATTCTCCCTTATTTGACAGTTATATCCTCAAGGTCAATCTTGCCGTTTATCACATCGCCCTGGCGGCGGAGTATCGTGCTGCGGAGTTGGTCGATGTCAATCTTCCACACAGTGCTCATATAATCACGTACAATATCCAGCTTTGCCCTTATCAGAGCAGCAGCGGATGAGCCGGCCTCATTGAGCTGGCCGTCCCAGTATTCCTGAGTGTTGGTGACATAGATTGAGACCATCTCTGCGAAATCCTCACCGGCAGAATGCTGTGAATACGCACTGATGAAACCGTTCTGCAGATATTCCTTGTCGAACGGATCTTCACTCCAGCTGTCTGCCACATAACCTGTACCTGTTACCTGTCCGAAATCCGTAGGATAGTTCTTGGTCTGGTTGAGGATGTGGGTAAACTCGTGGTGGATTGTCTTGATATAATAGTAGTTCAAAGCATCCGCTCCCATTTCCAGAACATCATAGAGATAGTTGATTCCGGACAGAAGTATCTTCTTTCCTCCTTCTGCAGTACCGAGGATGAAAGTTCCGTTGTTGCGGTACTCCCATTCTCCGATAAGGAAGAACATCTTAGGGAAATATGAGCGTGTGAAGTCGATTCCCGCAACTTCATCGTAGGTGTCTATGCAAAGATATTTCACCAGATGCGCCATTATGATGGACTCTTCATAGCCTGCAGGAATAGTATAGTAGTTCAGATCCGACTCATTCATTTCAAAGCGGTATTTGAAATCGATGTTGTACGGATTGATATAATTGTCGACAAGCCATTTGTCAAAATCGTTCTGCGGAGCAAGCTCAACCTTGATCACGCTTTTCTCGCTGAGCACTTCCTTGCGGCAGGAGGAGAAAGACGCGAGCACCAGAACGGCTGCTGAAAAGTATATAATGTATTTTTTCATAATCTCATCAATTTTAGTGGCTTTGTTATTTCCTTGGATTCGGTTCATAGCCGGCATCTACGACTTTCCTCGGAATCTGGATGGCACGTCTCTCATCGTCCACGGTGAGGATGTCCCCTGCAGACATCGGCAAGCCGTCAGCTCCCATTACACGGCGCTGGATTTCGATGCCATAGCGCTTAACGTCAAACCATCTGAGTCCCTGGGCGTATGCATCGACCCTCTTGAGGAGAAGACAGAAGTGGATGAGGTTTTCCTGAAGCTCGGTCGGGTTCCCAAGGAAAGGAGCATTGAGCTTCTTTTTGAGAGTAGGAGCCATGGCTGTCGAATATTCCATGCCGGCAAAGAGTGAATTAATGTCCTCGGCAGAGAGACTCCAGTCAGTCTTCGAGATGTTTGAAAGCCAGAGATTCATATCAGCGACAGCCGAATCATAATCCTTGTCCAGAATTTTGGCCTCAGCCCTTTCAAGAAGGACCTGGTCTCCTGTGAAAGCAGGATAAACTGTTCTGTAATATCCGATTCCGGCCACAGGGTCAGTATATTCAAACAGATAAGGCAGCTTCCAGAAAGTTGTCTTGTCGTGATTCGTAGCGGAATATATCTTCATCGGCACTGCAAAGAACGCATTGTTGGTCCTGCCGAGAAGCGAGGCAAGTGCGATACCTGTCTCGGTTGTTGCGAGATAGTTGCCGGCCGCATATTTAGAATAGACACTGTAAGGGCCGGTGAAACACAATCCCATTTTTGAATAGGCGGTCATGAGCAGCAGGTTTGCTGAAAGCGTCGCATCGATGAAATGATTTGTAAGCACCTCGAAATCCTGAGTCATCTTGGCCTGTGCCCTCCAGTCCCTGAGCATGGTAGCCGGTGAAGAACCGAGACACATGTTGGCATACTCGACTGCCTTCTTAGGCTGCTCGTAATAAAGGTAGAAGCGGGTTGCAAATGCGTAGGCCGCCTTTTGGTTGAAGTGATATTTCGGCACGGTATAGTAGCCGTCACTCACCATCGGAAGCGCCCTCTGAAGGTCCTCGTCAATCTTCCTGTAGATTTCGGCTACGCTCTCCCTCTCATACTGAGGGTTAAGTCCCTGCTCCGGTGCGCTCATGTAGGTAACACCGAGCTTATTGTCAGCAGTATCTTCTGTATAGGCGTGACAGAAAACATTTACAACAATGAAGTGGGCGTATGCACGGCAGAGAAGCGCCTCGGCCATTTCCGCCTCATATCCCTCAGCCTCAGGCCCAACCATGTTCTCGATAGCCTCGATAGACTGGTTGGCGGCTGCAATTGCGGCATAGGACGCCTGCCAGATATGCTCCGGGTCCTCGTTGTCAGTGTCTGTGACATCCTTCCATGCGAATACTTCGTCAATGAAACGGTCGGTATTCGGGTTGGTAGGGCCGAAATCATCCACGTTGTCAGACGAAAACTCTGTGACAAGCAAGTAGTCAGTCTCAGGATACGCCGACACGAGCAAAGCCCTTATTTTCTCCTGTGAGTCAAGTTCAGTTCTGTTGTCCGGCATCACATCCAGGAATTTGCCGCATGAAACAAGGCCTGCGGCCGCAGCGAACAATGCAATAAATGTATATCTAAATTTCATAAATGTATCCTCCCAGATTAAAGACCGATTTTCAATGTGAATGTAAACTGCTTAGGAACAGGCACCGCCACACCGCCGGTATTGAAGAACTCCGGATCCTGGCCGTTCAGCTTGCTGTCCGCATAGATAAGGAACAGGTTGGTTGCCTGTGCCTTTACAGACAGTGAGTTGAGCTTTATTTTCTCAATCCACTTCTTAGGGAAGTCGTATGACAGGGAAATTTCTTTCATGCGAATGAAGTCACCCTTTGCGATACGCTCCGTAGAGTAGTTGTAGGCATTGTAGGCATACTTCAGGTCGGTGTCTTCCTTATTCTGCCAAACGCTTGCGATGACAGGAACATTCGTGTACTTCTCATCGCCAGGAATAGTCCATCTGTTTCTGAACTCACGAGGCATTGAATCGAGGTCGTTGTACCTGTTTTTGAATACCGGGTCCATACGTATTACGTTGCCGAATGAGTAAGTCATGAAGATATTGAGACGGAAGCCCTTGAACTCAAAGATGTTGCCGAATGAACCGACATCGGTAGGATCGGCATTTCCTGAATACTGGAGCCAGTTTGAAAGTCCATCAGGATCAGAATACTGGAAAGATATGTCACTGACAGTCTTCTCTCCGTCCTGATTGATGAATGTAGGAAGTCCCTGCTCATTCAGTCCCATATAAGGAATGGAGAAGATTCCGCGCACAGGATAACCTTCCTGCGCAAAACCGTTGCCGGTGATAAGGTCGATTGCGCGCATCGTGGTCTTAAGATTAGTCACCACATTGTGCGAATGCGAATAAATCAGATTCGTCGTCCATGTGAAATTCTTCGTCCTGATGTTGGTAGTGGTGAGTGAAAGCTCCACACCGTCAGACTTCATGGAAGCGATGTTTCCCATTTTTTCTACCTGACCGCCGAGTCCCTGGGTATTTATGACTCCGATAAGGTCATAGTTGTCACGGGTGTACCAGTCAAAGCCTACATTGATGCGGTTGTCGACGAAACCGGCCTCCAGACCGAGGTTAAGCTCTTTTTTCTTCTCGTATGTAAGGTCTGTATTTGCAAGGTCGGCAATATACAGCATGGTCTCGCGGACAGAAGTGAACGGACGCCATGGATTTGCAGAAGATATGACCACAGCTGAATTGGTTACGGTAGAAGGGCCCCTGTCTGCAGTAAGCGAGTATGAAGCCTTGAGGCTGAGGTGAGAAATAGCATTGCTTATCGGTCTCATCCAGTTTTCCTCGTGGATGTTCCATGCTCCGGAAATGTTCCATGTAGGCAGCCAGCGTGCCTGACGGCTTTTTCCGAGCTTGTTGGTACCTTCGTAACGGATTGTACCGTTGACAGTATAGCGTCCTTTGTATGAATATGTTCCGTTGGCAAAGAAAGCGGCTGAACGAAGGTGTGTATTCGTCATGGAATAATAGTCGCTGTTCTCCTCGTTGCCTTTCTTGAACACATTGTAGTCATAGTTGGGAGTTTCTCCCATTCCGTACTGGATTCCCCATGCGCGGAACCAGGTTCCGTGCCTCTCTGTGCTGTTGATCTCTGTACCGCCGAATAAATTGACAATGTGAGTGTCGTTAAAAGTCTGGCTGTAGTTGGCTGTCGCACGGAAATCCCAGCCGAACAGATTGTTGTCCGTCCTCTCATAAATACCTCCGGAAGGCATAACGGAAATAGGAAGGGCGTAAGGATTGTCCGGATCCGTATACAGATAAGGGTTATTGTCCCTGATTGTTGCAGTGCTCATTTCACGGTAGGCCATAGCCTGGTTGGAATTGTCAAGTATGTAGTGCTCCTGTGACGAGCCTGTATATTTGACAGCACCCAGTGCGCTGAGTTCAAGATGCTTGATAGGCTTTACCTTGACTTCGCCATGTACGCGTACATCCGTCACGCTGACATCTATATAGTTATTGTCGAGTTCGTGAAGAATGTTGAAAGGAGCATAGTTCCTTGTATAGAATTCATTAGCATCAAGTGCGCGTGAAGTGTTGAGCGCGTATGAATAAGGGTTGATGTCGAAATCGCGCTTTACCTCACCGGACACAACATCGATGGCCTGTCCCAGTGTTCCGGGGGCACGCTGCTTACGGAATGAAGCGTTGCTGATGAGGTTGAAAGTCACGCAGTCGAGCCATTTGAAAGTCGTATTCAGGTTACCGGTGTAACGCTGCACTGAACTTTGCTGAGTCCAACCCGGATCCTGCATTACAGACAGGGAGGCATAGTACGTGCCCTTTTCAGAACCGCCGGAAGCACTCAATGAATGGTTCTGCTGCATTCCGTTGCTGAAAAGCACATCGAACCAGTCAGTGTTCCTGTACTCTGCGGCACGCAGATAGTCGGCCCTTGCCTGGTCTGTGTTCGGAAGTCCGAACTGGCCCGACGTCGCATCATACTGTCCTATCAGCTGATACATCTTTCCGTAGACACCGCTGTCGGAAGCATTCGCGAGAGCAGCGTAGTTGAGATATCCCTTTTGCTGGAGTTCCTGATAGATTCCCATCTGATCCTGGGAATTCATGATGTTGAACGTATTGTATGAAGGTTTGAGCCTTGTTGTGAATTCACCGGTATAGTTCATCCTGAATGTACCTGCACGTCCTTTCTTGGTAGTGACGACAATCACGCCGGCCATGGCACGTGCACCGTATATTGAAGTTGCAGAACCGTCCTTAAGAATATCGAATGACTCGATGTCATCTGAGTTGAGTCCTGCGATTGCGGATGAAATCAAGGTGTTGGCGTCTCCTGAAGACAGCTGGTCGGCGCTGACATCCACGACATCCTCCATAATCACGCCGTCAACGACCCAGAGAGGCTTTGACGAGCCATAAATGGAAGTTGCACCGCGCACGCGGATTTTTGGTGCGGTACCGAATGTACCTGACACGTTCTGCACAGACACTCCGGCCACACGGCCTTCGAGTGAACGGCTGACATCTGCCATACCGTCAAGCTTTGCACTCGCTGCATCAATCTTGGCGGTGGATCCTGTAAACAGACGCCTGTCCATCTGCTGCATACCGGTAACGACTACACCTTCCAGCATTTCAGCATCTGGCTTCAGTGACGCATCCAGCTTTGTGCGTCCATTGACAGCGACCTCCGTCTGAACATATCCGATGGAAGAAAAAATGAGGATGCTTTTTGACGGAGCACTGATCGAATATTGTCCGTCAGCATCTGTGCTGCCACCTGTCGCCGTACCTTTGATCTGTATGGATGCGAAAGGTATAGGTTCACCTGTAGAGGCATCTGTAATTGTTCCGGTCACTGTGATATTCTGCGCAGACGCAAGAATACCGACAAATGCCGGCAACATTGTAAGAAAGATTTTGAGTTTCTTCATAAGTGAAACCTTTAGTTAAACATAAATATTGAATATCATCTTCAAATTCCGCCTTTTCCCGCCCTGAACCGGAAACCCGATGCAATATAAAACGAGCGTTT
>CAYMVG010000020.1:0-22824 GCA_964394295.1 uncultured Muribaculaceae bacterium
ACCGAACATTTCTGCACGATTGTTCCAAAAACAGGCACTTTTCGGGAACGAACGACAGCATAACAAAGCAACCGTTCCCAAAACAAGGCCTTTCAGGAACAAAACCGAACATTTCTGCACGATTGTTCCAAAAACAGGCACTTTTCGGGAACGAACGACAGCATAACAAAGCAACCGTTCCCAAAACAAGGCTTTTCGGGAACGGTTTTCCAGACATTCCAAATGGAAGTCAATATGTATGGCGTACTTATCTCACGCGGGCATCGATTCGTTTGCGCAGGGCGTCTGAAAGAGGGAGCTTGCTGCTTTCATCAGACAGATCAAGCCACTGTGAGGCAAGCGATACATCACCGAGCATAAGGCAGGCCGTAGCTATATTGTACTGTGCGCATGAACGTTTGAGAATGTCAGATGAGCCGAGCAGACCGAACCAAATGTCCATTGCGCCCTTCCAGTCATAGTCTCCGGCCTTTGCCAAGGCAGTCAACCATTTTTCTCCATCAAAATATGTTATGGAATACTGCTCATGCTTCCACACCGGACTGAACGAAGCCGCTATGGCCCTGCCTGCCGCCTCCCCTTCATCTTCCAAAGCCGAATATGCCCTTTGCATCAGCACATACGAATTTTCTTTGCCGTTTGAATAGACATCAGGCTTTGCAAAACTGCGTCCTGAATAGGTCCGTACAGTTTCAGACTTGTCCATGGCATCAAAATGATACATCAGGAAAGAATAGCTCACGCTTGCCGTACTCACATACGCGGAATCCGCATTTGCAGGAGAAGCCACACGTGAAGCTCCGGCAACAGTCATTGTGCCCAACGAAAGCGTGTCAAGCAGGAAAACGGCATCGGAGCCTGTTTCCATAAGAAGATTCACCAAAGAGTCACGGGAAGAATAGACTCCACCAGGAAAGAGCCTCATCCTGTAAACCCCAATGCTGCCCTCGCCTGTATTGTATTCCTTCTCCAGTGCGGAGGCAAAACCGGAAGCTACAGCTACATTGAAAGCCGAGGCATAAGGATTGTCCCCTTCAAGTGAAATGACCGAGACCTGTTTTCCTGTCAGGTCTGCACCGGCCTTGGACGGATAGCGCATCTCAACCTGAACCGCATACTGTGACGGGCCGCATGACACTGAGAGCATAAGCACAAGGGCAAGCAAGAAACTCTTTTTCATAACAACGTTTAAATTTCAACCGGTTCGGCTATCAAATCATATTCATCCGCTCCGGTAATACGCACCTTAATAAATTCACCGACAAGAGAGTAAGGATCAATATCTCCCATTACTGCGGAATCATGCCTTACAAGAATCTCGCCATCCACCTCCGGGCTCTCGAATTCACTGCGGCACACATATATACCGTCCGAATAGCTGTCCACAATGACACGGACCTCGGTTCCGGTACGTGACATGTTGAAGTCCAGGGATATGCCTCCCTGCAGTTCCATAAGTTCATCCAGACGCTCCTGCTTCACAGCTGCCGAGATGCTGTCCCGGAAATTCTTCGCACCGAAAGTTCCCTCTTCTTCGGAATATTTGAACGCACCGAGCCTCTCGAAACGGGCTTCCCTGACAAAATCAAGCAACTGGGCGAATTCACGCTTGCCCTCTCCCGGGTGCCCCACTATCATTGTAGTGCGCAATACGACTCCGGGGACTTTCTCGCGCATTTTCTTTATCAGTTCACGTGTCCACGCCCCGTCCACGTTCCTGTGCATATTGGAAAGCACCTTGTCAGCTATGTGCTGCAGCGGAATGTCCATGTATCGGCAGACCTTTGGATTGCAGGCCATCTGTTCCAGAACATCCTCCGGGAATGAGGCCGGATAGGAATAATGTATCCTTATCCATTCTATGCCCTCCACTTCCGAAAGTCTGGAAAGCAGTTCCGCCAAAGCCCTGCGGCCGTACAGGTCGAGTCCGTAATAGGTTGTGTCCTGTGCGATTACAATCAGTTCCCGGACTCCCTTGTCCGCAAGACAGCGAGCCTCCTCCACCAGAGTCTCCATAGGCACGGACTTGTGCGCACCGCGTATAAACGGAATCGCACAATAAGAACATCGCCTGTCGCAGCCCTCGGAAATCTTCAGATATGCGTAATGAGACGGCGTAGTGAGATGACGTCCTACAGTGCAGGCACAGGCAGGGTCACCGCCCAGAGCCTCGATCAGAGGTGCAAAGTCCTTCGCGCCGAACCACAGGTCCACTTCCGGAATCAGGCCAGGCAGTTCATCGGCGTACCTCTGTGAAAGGCAGCCGAATACGACAACCATTCCCGCCTCCCCGTTCTTTTTCTTCCCGACGGCCTCCAGAACAGCCTGAACGGACTCCTCTTTTGCATCCCCGATAAATCCGCATGTGTTGAGAAGAAGCACATCGACAGGAATATCCTCCCCGTCAGGAACAATCTCATAAAGACTGCCCAAAGCGGAAAGGATATGTTCCGTATCGACCCTGTTTTTGGAGCACCCCAGGGTTACGGCCTGCAGTTTTTTTCTGTCCGGAACCGCTGTCATGCCTGTTCCTCTGTCTCTGAAGACGTTCCTGTCTCCTCAGCCGCATCTGTCTCAGGCTCGGCAAAATCGAGCGAAGCATATTTCTTGAGGCAGTTGTACCACTCCACGACCTTCTTCATGTGCGAAACATAGAAACGGTCACGGTCGTAGGAAGGGAGGGCCTTGCCGAAAAATTCCTTGAGAACTTCAGGGGCGGACTTTGCTGACGGAGCATCGTCATCGCCCAGAATTTCCTTCATGTTCAGCAGAACCTGCCGGAGCTTGACCTCCTGGTCATCTGTATATATCGAAATGTCCGCAAGAGAAGTTATCTTGCTGTTCATCCCGAAAACACTTCTCTTCTTGTCTGCAAGAGCTTCTACAATTGCACCGTTCCTTGCCTGTGAGATATAAAGGAACAATCCGCTCTGGCCTGAAATCGCCAGAATTTTAGTAAGATCTGTTTTCATATAGTCAATAATTTTTGTTCGTTCAAATTCAGATAAAATCAGACATCAAATTCCTCCTGTAAACAAAGTCTTAATGGCAGCGTCCACTCTATGCACCAATTCCTCCGGCGTACCGTCATTTACGACAACTGCACCGATCCTCGGATCATTGCTGCAGCCGGACAAGTCATTCATCAGCTTCTGCCTGTTCATACGCGCCATAACCGCTTCCTGCCCCACACCGTCGCGGGCACAGGCACGCTCCAATCTAATTTCAAAAGGAGCATCCACCAACATCACCTTGTCAGCAAAACCGTCGAACTGAGGTTTTTCCAGGACTGTCGCAGACTCGAACACCACTATCCCCTTTCCTTCATCCTCTGCAAATTCGCGAAAATCCTCTTTCAGAACCGGAAAAACCAAACCTTCAACCTTATCCAAAGCGTCCGGACCGTTAAATATCCTGTCTGCCAGCAAAGCCGGCACGAACTTTCCGTTCTTGTCACGCAATGAGCACCCCAACGCAGTCTCAATATCATGCAACAGTGAAGGATGACTTGCATAAAGCGATTTCACACGGGAATCAGCATCATATACAGGCAACTTCCAGCGGTCGTGCAAAATCCTGCATACTGCAGATTTACCGCTGCCGATTCCTCCGGTGACAACCAGAACCTTCATCGTTTGTCCTCGATTACGCAGCCTACCGCAGACGGTTCTACGGTACAGCTGATAACTCCTTTGGGAAGCTGTGATGCCGTGACAATGCACTTGCCGCTCAGCGATGAAGCGAACTCATCATAATCAGCCTCGAAGCGCAGATTCTCGTAAGGGTCGGCCATAAGCGGGAAAATACACCTCATGGTTACATCCACAGACGACGGGAATACTATCATTTCCTTGTCAGGAGGCACATTCACAGTCTCTACCGGAACAGTCTGTACAATCTCGACATACCGCCTTACATCCATCGAATAATGGACATCATCGGCTGACAGCCTCACTCCCTGAAGCTTCTTAAGACGCACAACACCATGAATGTCCTTGGAAACATCAGTATGCTTTACAGGAGCCGTATATATGCTCTTTATCGTCTCAAGGTGAAACGGTTCCCCATAGACTGTCACTGAGTCCGGAATCACGGTGAAAGCTCCGCCTGCCATATACTGGCCGCTGTAAGAAATAGAATAGACAGGAATCACGGGAACTCTCTTGTGGGCGACTTCCGGAAATCTGAAAAACACGGTATCGGAAACGAAATACTCGACAGTCACTCCGTCGCCATAAAGAAGATGGGCATAATCCTGCAGGTCATCCGAAAGCACATAATATCTGTCAGTATCGTACCGACGCATGGCAGAAGGTGAAAAAGTGACATCTATTGTCCTGTCGCCGAAAAATGTAGACGACAGGATAGTATATCCCTTCGCACGGCATCTTGCAGTAATCTCCGACTTTCCCGACGACACATCCGCGTGGCCGTTTATATTGCAGTGCGCGACAACATTCACGCTCAGATATCCGTTGTATTTGAGCGACAGATTATGGATGAGCCATACGCTGAAAGCGAGCAGGAAAGAAAGCAGCAGCACTGCCAGATCCCTCCCGCTCAGATTCAAAAATTTAAGCAGCCTATGCAGCAAGCCTTTCATCTTCCGCCGGCAATACGGTTACTGCTGGGCAGTCTCTGAAAAATCCTTTACAAGAGCCTGCTTGCTGACACGTATCTTGACATTATTGTCGACCTCGATGAGGACAGTCTTGTCCTTGATGTCGCATACCGTACCGTAAATGCCTCCGACAGTGACAACCTTGTCACCTTTCTTAAGACTGTCACGGAAATTCTGGAGTTCTTTCTGCTGCTTCCTCTGCGGACGGATCATAAAGAACCACATCACGACAAAAATAAGGGCAAGCATAATCCACATCGACCACTGGCTGCCAGCCTGTGCAGGTCCTGCCTGCAAAAATGTAAACATATTCATTATAAAAATATTGGTGATTGTTATTTTTCCTAAAGCAGTCCCTTGCCCTCCTTGTTTATGAGCCCGTCATTGGCCATGCCCTGCACAAGTCTGTCAAGAAGACCGTTCACAAAAGAGCGGCTCTTCGGCGTTCCGAAATACTTTGAAAGTTCGACATATTCATTGATTGTCACCTTTACCGGAATTGTCGGAAAGCCTTCAGCCTCCGCAAGTCCCATAGTTATGAGAACAACATCGGTAGAGAACAGTCTGTCCTTTTCCCAGCCTGAAACAGAATCGGCCACCATTGCGGCATATTTTTCATATCCGGTAAAAGACAGTCTGAGCAATTTCCTTACAAAAAGTTTATCGCTCTCCACGTCCCCGCCTTTCATCATATCGCTCTGATAGAGAGGATAGAGAGACCACTGCTCTCCTTTTGCAAGGCTTCTGAAAGTCTTGCAGCACCATGTGAGAGCGTATGCAAGGTCGTCGCTCCAATAAATCGACATATCCTCCAGAGCATGCTCCAGTCCCTCATTGTCAACCAGTTCCTCCTCAAAAATCCTTGTAAAGAGCTTGCAGTCGGCGGCAAGTGACCTTTTGTCATCGGCCATATACTCCGCATAATAGTCCTTGGAGGCAACGGAAGTCATTATTTTTCTGAGGACGACATCATATCTGTCCCATGAAAATTTCTTTTTCTCGAAAAGTTTGCGGAAGTCCGTGTCGGAGTCAAGCATGGAGGCAAGGGCATTATCGGCAAACTTCATATTCGGATTGCGCTCCTCCTCGGTAGGATTGAATTTAGCTTTGGCCGCCCCGATTCTCTCGCGCGCTATTTTTGTCAACGGCGAAACGATTCCGAGCATATAGATATAAAGATCCCTCGTGGCCTCGCATGAAAGGTCGAGCTGAGACTCAGCCTGGGCAAGCGAAGTATTGCCTGACATAAGGCTGGCATAGAGCACTTTGAAGGCCTTGATTCTTAGAATTCTTCTGTTAAGCATGTTTTCAGTCAAAATTTTATGCAAAGATACATGCATTTTCAGAAAAATCCCTAACTTTGTAAAGATTTACTAAAAAATATAAGCTATGTATAGTGAGGATTACGAAGTATCAAATGCTTCAGACCGCACAGGCGAGGATGTATATTCAAAGCCGGTAAGAGCAGGAAAGCGCACCTATTTCTTTGATGTCAAAGCGACAAAGGGAAATGATTTCTATCTGACAATCACCGAAAGCAAGCGCAGAGTGGATTCATACGGCAATTTCGCGTATGACAAGCACAAGATTTTCCTTTACAAGGAAGATTTCGAGAAATTTACGGAAGGGCTTGAAGAAGTTATTCAATATATAAAGGCCAACTGCCTGAAGGACGACGAGGCAGAGGGAAACAAATTCACAGATGTGGATTTCGAAGAGCTTTAGGCAGCTCTGACGGATAATGGAGGACGATAAAAAATCAGAAATTTCTGAGAACTGAAATACGGTGACAAGGTCGAGACCACACCGAAAAACAAGAACACGGGGCTTGCTAATACTTTTAGCCGGCCCCGTGTTTTATTGTGCAGCCCAAAACCAGACACGGTTCTAGATATAATTGCCCAAAGTGGTAGGTGGAACCGGACATAGTAAAAACTGTGTCAGCGATATAAATTCTTACCTTCACAGAAACAAAACCTTTGTAAGTCGGTTTTATAAATCCGGAAAGTAATTCCCGTCTTGCCGGATTTTAAAAGTAGTCTTTGGCAATTATGTGTATATTCCAAATCGAAGAGCAACGTATGATACTTGATTTACGATAGCAAACATGTATATTCCAAATCGAAGAGCAAAATTCGGGATATAATCTACTCATCAAAACACTCCTCACTTCTTCTGGAAAGTACGGCAATAGCAAACATTTGGCAATTATGGGACATGACAGCAGACAAATCCGGGAAAATTGCTACCTTTACGGGGATAAACTGACTGGTTTTATGGAGAATTACGGATTCATTCGCACGGCTGCTGCCGTACCTGCGGTAAAAGTAGCTGACACAAAATACAATACATCTGAAATATGCCGTCTTGCCGGCGAGGCTTTCGGCAACGGGGTATCCATTGTTGCATTTCCTGAACTTTGCGTCACTGGCTATACCTGCGGAGACCTGTTCGGCCAGGAAAGACTTCTGGCAGGAGCAGAGGATGGTGTCAGGACTATCGTCGAATTCAGCCGCGGCAAGGCCATGACCATTGTTGCCGGTGCACCTGTTCAGTTCCGCGGGCATCTGTACAACTGCGCGATAGTCATAAGAAACGGAAACATAAAGGGAATCGTCCCCAAGATTTATCTGCCTTCATACAATGAATTCTACGAGGCCAGGTGGTTCTCATCAGGAAGTGACTTTCTCGGAAGTGCGAACTGTGGCACAGGCCACCTTTTAGACAACGGCAAAGACTGCGTAAGAGAGGGCTTCGGTCCTCAGATACGCTACTGTGGCCAGCTATGCAACATATCCCCAAACCTGCTTTTTGAGACGGGAGGGGCTACGCTTGCCGTGGAAATCTGCGAGGACCTGTGGGCCCCGATACCTCCGTCTTCATATCACGCTCTTGCGGGAGCGCAAATCATTGTGAATCTTTCGGCAAGCAATGAGGTGCTGATGAAAGACAGGTACCGTAAAGACCTGCTCTGCCAGCATTCATCCAAGACGCTTTCGGCTTACATCTACAGTTCGGCAGGCTTCGGTGAATCCACACAGGATCTCGTATTCGCCGGAGCAGCCTCAATCTGGGAAAACGGCGCACTGATGGCGGAAAATGAAAGATTCGGCATGGAATCGTCGCTTGTCATGGCAGACATTGATGTGGACAGGCTCAATGCCCTGAGGATGAAGTCAACAAGTTTCAACGGCGTTGCACCTGACGGAACACGCATATCGTCATTCGACAGGCTTTACAGCAGGATTCCTCTCGGAGATGCCAGCCGTACTGATTTTGAAAAAAAACTTTACAGGCACGTGGAGCCTCATCCTTTCGTGCCGGCCGAAGACATTGACTACCGCTGCCGGGAGGTCATTTCGATGCAGGTCACAGCCCTTGCGTCGAGGCTCAGGCACATTAACTGCCGTTCTGCCGTGGTCGGAATATCCGGCGGACTCGACAGCACTCTCGCACTGCTTGTCACTGTACTTGCCGCAGACAAACTCGGTTGGAACAGGGAGCGTATAATCGGCATAACCATGCCAGGCTATGGAACGACTGTGCGCACAAAGAGCAATGCTTCCGACCTTATGGATGCCCTGGGAGTTTCGTCACGCGAGATTTCAATAACGGCAGCCTGCGACCGGCATTTCACGGACATAGGACACGATCCGGCTGTACATGATGTCACGTATGAAAACTCACAGGCAAGGGAGAGGACTCAGATTCTCATGGATGTCTCCAACCAGACGGGAGGCATTGTAATCGGAACGGGAGACCTTTCGGAGCTGGCACTCGGCTGGGCGACCTACAACGGTGACCACATGTCCATGTACGGTGTGAATGCAGGAGTTCCCAAAACTCTTGTCAGAAGTCTTGTGAGCTGGGCTGCGGAGCATGAGTTCGGAACGGAGGCGGCATCCGACGGCGATATGCGCAGCGTTAAGGAGATACTTACGGACATTGTGGACACGCCTATCAGTCCGGAACTGCTCCCAGCAGACGAAAAGGGTGACATTGCGCAGGTGACGGAGGATCTTGTAGGCCCGTATGAGCTGCACGATTTCTTCCTCTACAACATTTTCCGTTTCGGCTACTCGCCCGACAAGGTTTTCTTTCTCGCCCGAAAGGCTTTCGGTGAGGAGTATCCGGAGGATGTAATCCGGAAATGGCTCAGGACTTTCGTAAGGAGGTTCTTTGCCCAGCAGTTCAAGCGTTCATGCCTGCCAGACGGCCCGAAGGTCGGCTCTGTCAGCCTCTCCCCGAGAGGCGACTGGCGTATGCCGTCCGACGCCAAACCGGATTTGTGGCTGTAAGCGCCTGCAGGGTGGAGGCTAACAGGCTATTACACTGCAATTTACTCTATGACGGGTGCTGGAATTCCGGCACCCGTCATTATATAACACTCTATCTACCAACGTTTTGCCCTCACCCTTCAAAGTTGATTTCTTAAGAAATTCGGTAAGGTAATTTTCGAAGACAAGTCATATTTCTCATTTGCATCATGCACGGTACACGACATATACTGTCACAATTTCTATATGACGAACTTGTTCTCACAATTGCTTATTTGAAAATTAAACCTGAACTTTGACATTCAATACTCCATGAGTGTTGTCTGATTGTTGAAAATATTTTCTACCTTTGCAAAGTTGAGCAATCAACACATATACTAATGAAAGTGTTTTCACAGCGTCCTTTATAGAAAATGTGGTAGTTTTCAAGGAAGAAAGGGCAAAAGGACAGCACTCATTTCTTGTTTTAGACTATGGCAAGAAGCGGTAGCCACGCATGGTATACCGATAGACCATATCTATACGAGTGTGGGGTATTGAATGTCATTTGTCTTCTTCCGGGTTCTACCACAACCTTCTATAAGTCAAGTGAAATCGACTCCACACTTTCTTATATATTAATACTGCAATTGGAGTCTTGCGGGTATTATAAAGATTTATGAATAATAAATTAGATCTATTAATTCAGGTAATCTTGGCAGATTATGATGATAAAACCAAGATTATTGATCGTATTTTCTGCTTTATCGAAAATGACAGAAAGCATCTAAAAGAGTATCTTGACTTATTGGCTGACAATAGTTATTCTCTGCAGTATGTCAATTCCTATATAGCTAAAAGCATAGCCAAGCATTATGATCTTAAGGCTATAAATACTGAATCTGTTCCGGAAAGCAGACTGATACAAAGTTTTAGCGAATTGGCATAGTGTCATTAATTGCAATTCGTCCAAGACCTCTTGAATATTGTGACTTTTCCGGAAAAACTCATAAACAATAAGTATAAATTAAAATTTTTGAATTATGGCAAAATGTAAATGGTGTGGCAGCAACACCAAATTGGATCGTGACGGATTCTGCTCAACTAAATGCAGGACAGAATACTATAAAGAAAATCCCTCTGAATATGCAATGGATAAACGAAAGAGGAAAACGAAAGGATGTCTCTATGTAATAATTATATTACTTTTAATATTTTTCGGCATTATTAACAAAAATGATGAAGAAAAGACAAATGACATTAAAACAGAAGATGTTCAGTCAGTGAAAACTAATCCTGAAAAGAATTCGTCATCCAAAGACGGTTCTAATAAAACCGATGAGGTTAATGTACCGCATGTTAAACCAAACAGCAAATCATCGGTAGAATCGCCACTGGTTACAATTAAAGAAACAACAAAACAAAATACACCTGCAGCAGTAAATGAAGACACACACTCTGTTGAAGAAATAAAAAGTTTGCCAGATGTAGATTCTAAAACAGATTCCATGTATGTTTCTAAAAAAGAACGCAAAAAAAATATACGTAAAGGAAAGAAGAAATCGAAATAGTTATTTTTTCATTACTGGAAAAGATATAGTAGAACAAGTATCACACTGCAACTGACAATGGGGCCGACTAAAAAGTATTAGTCAGGCCCCTCTTTCTCATTTTTTTGATGTGACCAACTTCACCCTGAGCGCTAAATTTTCAATTCTCAGAGAGTTATTCTGACTTTTAGTCACCTTCATAAAGTATACAACTATCATTAAGCAAGTCAGCTGCCACCGGCCGGTTATCTGAGAACAAAAACGACAGGAAAATTGAATGTCGTGCTGACAGGTATTCCGTCAATTTTTCGGGGAGTCCATCTCGGTGAAGAAGACACGACACGGACAGCTTCCATATCGAGTGACGGTTCAAGACTTTTTACGACTCTTACATTTGTCACATCTCCCTCCTCATCCAAAGTAAAACACAGATGTACAACACCTTCTATTCTTGCTCTTCTTGCAGATTTCGGATATTTCAACTGTGATGTCACCCACTCTGAAAAGTATTTTTTATCATGTCCCATGAACAAAGGTTGCTCATCCTGAATCTCTGAAAGCCGCATTTCCAAATCCGCAGGAAAATCTTCCTTTATATCCTCAGATTTGAAAATATAGGTAATTATACCATCCTGCATTTCAGGTGCATCGGCTTTCTTGCTGAACCTGGTTCTCATTGCGGCAATCCGCACTTCTTCCAACAGACAGCTGTCTGTCACTGCTGTTTCTTTATCACAGACCGAAACTTGCCGTACAGCTCCGTACCTGTCAACCGAAATCCGCACTACAATTTTTTCTCCCTCCGGCACATCGCAAAAAGGCCTCCGAATTACACCTACAACAGTTCTGCCGGCAAGACTGGCTTCGGGTTCCCCGTAAACTCCACAAAAACTTGCACCACAAAAATCTTCATCATCCTGATGATTTGCGGAGGAAGCAATAAGAGAGTCAGTCTGCTGCGGAGGCTTCAGTTGCGCCTGAACAGACAATGCGGACACCAACAGCACCACTGTCATTATTATCTTTTTCATAATCAAAGTTTTTGGCAATTAAAATCTTAAAGCGAGCGGATGAGTTCCGTGAAAAGAAGGGTCATGCGGTCGGCGGCGGCATCGGCGGCCTGCACGACATCGTCACCGTCATTCACATAGTCTTCCGCATAGTCGTCATGCGCCTCATTCGTAATCACGGACATTCCGAATACCGGTATCGACGAATGTCTTGCCACTATGACCTCCGGAATGGTGGACATTCCAACGGCATCAGCACCGATAAGCCTGAAATATTTGTATTCTGCCGGAGTCTCGTACGAAGGGCCAGTTCCGGCAAAATAGACTCCTTCCCTGAGAGTTATGCCCAGTTCCTGTGACAGTTCCCTGGCTTTTGCAATCAGGGACGGGTCATACGGACGGGTCATGTCCGGGAAACGCGGCCCGAACTCCTCCAGATTCGGTCCCACGAGAGGATTAGGAAGATGATTGATATGGTCTTTGATTATCATGAGGTCGCCGACCTTGAAGTCGAAATTCACGCCTCCGGCAGCATTGGAAACGAAAAGGGCTTTGATACCCAGCACCTTCATCACACGTATAGGAAGCGTAACCAGCTCCATGGGATAGCCTTCGTAATAATGGAAACGGCCCTGCATTGCCAGCACGAATTTTCCTCCGAGTTCGCCGGCGATGATGTTGCCCTTGTGTCCGACTGCCGTAGAAACCGGAAATCCCGGTATTTCCCTGTACGGTATGACAGTTTTGTTCTCGATGCTGTCGCCGAGTTTTCCCAGTCCGCTTCCGAGAACGATACCCACTTCAGGCCTGCGCCCGCCTATTGCCGCTGAAACATAGTCAGCCGCCTTCATGATTCTTTCTACTCTTGTATCCATAGTACAACGTCAGTTTGACAAGATTATTTGTTTGTTATAAGAACTGTTTTGAATTTTCTCAAAACATCTTTCACTGTCCTTTCCGGAATCATCCATCCGCAAGTCCATGTCTATCAGTAAAGTTTGGACAACATCCTGCCGGCTTCGGCAAGAATCTCCCTCTCCCCTTTTACAGTCCTGTTCCTCATGACAAACCGCCCTCCGCATATAACTGACGAAATGCAGTCACTGTGGGCGGAATATACAAAATTGGCAAGGAAAGAACCAGGGGAAAGGAAATTGTAATTTTCCGTATCCACTATGAGTATATCGGCAGCAGCCCCCTCTTCAATGCATCCGATATTAAGCCCGAGAGCCTTGCCGCCGTTCGATGTCGCCATTGCAAGAAGCTCATCAAGAGGCATGGCAGACGGATCTCCGCGCCAAGCCTTCTGAACCATCGCGGAAGTCTTCATTGTCTCGAGCATATCGAGATTGTTGGACGAGGCGCAGCCGTCGGTTCCGAGGCAGACATTCGCACCGGCATCACGAAGTTCATTGTACATGAACCTGTATCCGGAAGCCAGTTTGAGATTGGAATTTATATTGTGTACGCAGTTCACTCCCCTTTCGCCAAGAATGCTTATGTCTTTGTCAGAGAGATGAAGCGTATGTGCTGCTATCACATCCGGGCCGAGAATACCCAGACGGTCGAGGTATTCCACCGGCGAAAGCCCCCCGTGCACGGCCATGCAGTCTGCGACCTCCTTTGCCGTCTCGGAAAGATGAATGTGCATAAGAAGACCGTTTTCCCTCGCAAATTCAGCCGCCCATACAAGCATAGGCTCGCTTACCGAATAAATTGCATGCATGGCCACTGTAAACATGGCCCGGTCATTCCATGACTTCGATGCTTCATAAATCTCCAGGCACTGCTCCTTCTGCCTCTCCATCTCTCCGCACTCGTTCCTGTCGCACACGACGTATGCCAAGACAGGACGAAGGCCCGTCTCCGCAGCTGCCTTATATGCCATAGGCATGTGCCAGTAATGGTCGCAGAAAGTGGTAGTGCCCGTCTTTATCATTTCAAGACAGGCGACTTTAGTGGCATGGTAAACGAATTCTTCGTCCACACTCTCCTCGATTTTCCATATCCGTTTCAGCCATTCATGGAACACTATGTCCTCACCTACGCCGCGCATAAGTGACATGCCTGCATGGGTGTGCATATTGACAAAACCGGGCACGGCGGCCTTCCCGGAGCAGTCCAACACCTCGATTCCGGAAGCAAGTACAGGAATTGCCGTACCGCCGCTGCATGAAGGCGAAATCTTTCTGATGACTCCGTCCTCAATAAGAATATCGGAAACAGCTCCGTCAACTGCAATGCTTTTCAACAATATCGTTCCCATAGACTTGAATATAATCAGGTTTCTCAAGTAATAAAAGTTTTCAAAGTTATACATTTTATTTAGAAACCGTTTTGAATTACAAAAATTCTTTGGAACTCTTAGATTTTTTATCATTATAAATTTTCAAAAATTTCTTGATACAAAATTTTTCACACACTTTCTTATTAAATGCTGTTTATTTCATTTGTTTTGTTTAAATTTGAAACATGATTCGGTTTGCCGGAATCAGCCTTATGTGAAAATATACAACAATATTAAACAGTACAATATGGCATTCAAAGGAGCAATAGAAATCGATACGCAGAAATGCAAGGGATGTTCTGTATGTATCGACAACTGTCCGACCGGCAGCATACAGCTGGCCAGACAGGTAAACAACAAAGGTTATCATTATGCCGAAATGATCGGCGAGGCATGCGTCGGATGCAGCAGCTGCGCGATAGTGTGCCCGGATTCAGTTATTACGGTTTACAGGGTAAAAATCTGAGGATATGGCAGAGAAAATTCTAATGAAAGGAAATGAGGCGATTGCCATATCGGCAATACGCAACGGTGTGGACGGCTATTTCGGCTATCCTATAACTCCGCAGTCGGAGGTCATGGAGACACTGATGAAGGAAAAGCCATGGGAGACTACCGGTATGGTTGTCCTGCAGGCAGAAAGCGAAACTTCTTCAATCAATATGGTATACGGAGGAGCCTGCACGGGAAAGAAAGTCATGACTTCGTCCAGCAGTCCCGGAATCAGCCTCATGTGCGAGGGCATAAGCTACCTTGCCGGCTCTGAACTGCCTTGCCTTATAGTGAATGTCATGCGCGGAGGCCCTGGACTGGGAACAATCCAGCCGAGCCAGAGCGACTACAACCAGTGCGTGAAAGGAGGAGGACACGGAGACTACAACGCCATAGTGATAGCACCCGCATCGGCCCAGGACATGTATGATTTCGTGGACTGGGGCTTTGAGCTCGCATTCAGGCACCGCACTCCGGTCATCATGCTCGCAGACGGAATCGTCGGCCAGCTGATGGAGAAAGTAGAACTGCACGACCCGAAGCCACGCAGGACAAAAGAGGAAATCAAGGCTACCGCACCTTGGGCGACCACAGGAAAAACGCCAGACAGGGACTATAATATTATAACTTCACTGGCCCTCGAATCGGATGTCCAGGAAAAATTCAACAAAAAACTCCAGGAGAAATACAGAATCATCTGCGAGACCGAGGTCAAATATACAGAATACATGACCGAAGATGCGGAATATCTGCTCGTTGCATTCGGATGTGCATCCAGGATATGCGAGGCTGTGGTGGATCAGCTCCGTGAAGAGGGCATCAAGGCAGGAATGCTCAGGCCTGTCACCCTGTTCCCGTTCCCGTCAAAGAGGCTCGCGGAACTTTCAGGCCAGGTAAAGAGCATGATGAGCCTCGAACTGAATCTCGGCCAGATGGTAAACGACGTAAGGCTTGCAGTCGGCGGTGCCTGCCCTGTCGGCTTCTACGGAAGACAGGGAGGAAACATATTTACGCCAGACGAGGTCGCTGAAGAATTCAAGAAGTTCAACAACATGAAATAACCGGAAACCATGACTATAGAAGACATCAAAAAACCAGAGAACATCGTTTACAAAAAGACTCCGATTCTCACGGACACTGTAATGCACTATTGTCCCGGATGTTCGCACGGTACAGTACACAAACTGATAGCGGAAGTAATAGAGGAAATGGGAATCCAGCAGGACACTATAGCAATCAGTCCTGTCGGCTGCTCAGTTTTCGCATACAATTATCTTAACGTAGACTGGGAGCAGGCCGCCCACGGAAGGGCGCCGGCGCTGGCCACTGCCACAAAAAGGCTCAATCCGGAAAAATACGTATTCACCTACCAGGGAGACGGCGACCTCGCCTCGATAGGAACGGCCGAAATCATACACGCCTGCAGCCGCGGAGAAAATATCGTGGTGATTTTCATCAACAACGGTATCTACGGAATGACCGGAGGCCAGATGGCACCTACGACCCTGCTCGGGATGAAGACCGCCACAACTCCTTACGGAAGGGACGCGAAGCTCAACGGTTTCCCGCTCGTGCTCGCACCGATGATCGCCCAGCTTGACGGAACCGCATACATTACAAGACAGGCCGTGCACACCGCCCCCGCAGCACGCAAGGCGAAAGCGGCAATCCGCAAGGCATTCGAATACAGCCAGAAAGGCATAGGACTCTCATTTGTAGAGATTGTCGCCACATGTAACTCCGGCTGGAAGATGAGCCCTGTGGCGGCCAACAAGTGGATGGTCGAGAACATGTTCCCGAAATATCCTCTCGGAGACATTAAGGACGTTTTGAAATAATTTATAATCGTAGAAGGCATTATGAAAGAAGAAATAATAATAGCGGGATTCGGCGGCCAGGGCGTGCTGTCCATGGGAAAGATTCTGGCATACTCTGCCATCATGCAGGACATGGAAGTTACATGGATGCCGTCATACGGACCTGAAATGCGCGGCGGTACTGCAAACGTGTGCGTAATCATAAGCGACAAGAAAATCGGCTCTCCCATTCTGACGAAATACGACACAGCGATCATCCTGAACCAGCAGTCGATGGACAAATTCGAGAAGAGCGTCAAGCCGGGAGGACTGCTGCTGTATGATCCGAGCGGAATCACGAGGCATCCCGAAAGGACGGACATACGCATCTGCCGTATAGATGCAATCGGTGTCGCCGGCAAAATCGGCAATTCAAAAGTCTATAACATGGCCGTCATGGGAGCATACCTGAAAGTGAATCCCGTCGTAACCATGGAAAATGTCGAGAAAGGACTGGCAAAGTGCATTCCTGCACGTTACAGCGACCTCATCAGCCTTAACAAGGCCGCTATCGAAGAGGGCATGAACCAGGTTGAAATACTCTGATACACGCAACTTTACCTGCCAAATTTGAAACCGTACGGAATCCGGGGACAGGTCCGAACAGTTTCACGAGTCGATTCCTGCCGAAATGCTTTGATATTTCGGCAGGAATCACTAAATTTGCAGGGTAGGTAAATAATGTGCGATGTTAGACACACTGAAGCAAAAAATACAGCAGCTTATTTCTGCCTATGAGGCAGAGAAAACGGAGAAAGAAAGCCTCCGGGCCACGCTTCAGGAAACCTTGGCACAGAATGAAGCCTACAGGAAGCAGATTGAAGAGTTAGAGAGACAGATTGATAACCTAAGGCTTGCTGAAGCGTTCAAGTCGGCAGGAGACAATGCCGGAGCAAGGAAAAGGATCGACAGGCTTATCAGGGAAGTGGACAGATGCATAGCGCTGATGGAGGGATAAAATGGAACAGAGCATAAATATAACTATTGCAGGACGCCAGTATCCGATGAGGGTAAACTCTCCGGAAAGCGAGGAAAGGATCCGCAAGGCAGCGGAAATAATCAATGGCAAAGTCGATTCATACCTGAAGAGATATCCTGGAAAGACCATGACGGAAATTCTTTCCTTTGCCGCGCTGAACATTTGCAAGGAAAAGATCGAACTGCAGCAGAGGATGAAAATGATGAGCCAGAATGAGGAAATGCTGCTGAAAGAACTGGAAGGTTATCTTGACAACATTTGATAAAACAGCCGTTAGTTACTTATTTTTGCTGAAATCAACATTAATGAAGTAACCGGGATTACTCGGTAGGGAAAGACGGGCCTATTTTACCCGGCATGGGGATTCCACAAAATGTGGGACGGAGGATGTCTGAACCGTTTACCGGAGCCCAAATCTTATTTTTTAAGATTTTCTGACAAACTTGCTAACGGCTTTTTATTATATCTGACCGTACGGCTTCCGCAAAAGAGGCTGTACGGTCTTTTTATAGATTACAACTAACATTAATATATATGAACAGCGTTATTATTTACATTCTTGTAGGAGTACTGAGTGCAGCTGCCGTACTCTTCACATACATATTTATCCGCCGCATTCTTCTGAACGGACAGAAAGAAGAAATCATCAAAAAGGCAGAAATCGAGGCAGAGGGAATAAAGAAGGAGAAAATTCTGCAGGCTAAGGAAAAGTTCCTGCAGCTCAGAAGCGAACATGACCGCTACATAAATGAGAAGAACAAACAGATCAGCGATACTGAAAACAGGCTCAAACAGAAAGAAAATTCCCTCAATCAGCAGAGTTCGGAACTCGGACGCAAACAGAAGGAGAATGATGCGATACGTGAAAATCTGAAGGTACAGGTTGAGATTGCGGCCAAAAAGTCGGAGGAATATGAGAAACTGCGCCTCGAGGCTATCAGGCAGATAGAGGACATTGCCGGAATGACCGCAGCAGAGGCAAAGAATCAGCTGATGGAAAACATGAAGGCAGAGGCCAGGACTCAGGCCCAGTCATATATCAATGACGTTATGGGAGAGGCTCGCCTTACAGCAAGCAAGGAAGCGAAAAGAATAGTAATCAACACAATACAGAGAACAGCATCTGAGACTGCCATTGAAAATGCAGTGACAGTGTTCAACATCGAAAGCGACGAAATCAAGGGACGCATCATTGGAAGGGAAGGAAGAAACATCCGTGCCCTTGAAGCGGCAACAGGTGTAGAAATTGTGGTGGACGACACTCCGGAAGCAATTCTGCTTTCCGCTTTCGACCCGGTGAGAAGAGAGGTTGCCCGCCTTGCACTTCATCAGCTCGTGGTGGACGGCAGGATTCACCCGGCACGCATAGAAGAAGTAGTGGCAAAGGTGCAGAAGCAGCTTGAGGACGAGATTATGGAAACCGGCAAGAGGACCTGCATCGACCTCGGAATACACGGTATGCACATAGAACTTGTGAAACTTATCGGACGAATGAAATACCGTTCGTCATACGGACAGAATCTGCTCCAGCACGCACGTGAGGTGGCAAACATCTGTGCTACAATGGCCTCCGAGCTTGGACTTAATCCTAAGGTTGCCAAAAGGGCCGGACTTCTCCACGATATAGGAAAGGTTTCCGATGAGGATCCTGAACTGCCGCACGCAATGCTCGGTATGAAGCTCGCCGAGAAGTACAAGGAGAAACCGGAGGTATGCAATGCTATCGGAGCGCACCATGAGGAAATTGAGATGACTTCCGTCATCTCCCCTCTCGTAATGGTAGGAGATGCGATTTCAGGTGCACGACCGGGAGCAAGGCGCGAAGTCATAGAGTCTTATATCAAGAGACTGAAGGATATGGAGAACATCGCGCTCTCATATCCGGGAGTGACAAAGACCTACGCCATCCAGGCAGGACGCGAACTGCGTGTAATCGTAGGTGCCGAACAGGTTACCGATCAGGATGCAGAATCGCTGTCAACGGAAATAGCAAGGAAAATCCAGGAAGAGATGGTATATCCAGGACAGGTCAAAATTACGGTAATCCGTGAAACACGGTCTGTTGCATTTGCAAAGTAATTTACTCACAATATGATATTTAAAAGATATATCATTATGCTTGCGGCACTTTTGGCGAGTGTCGCAAGTTTTGCCTTTGCAGGAAATGAACAGATTGTTGCATGGAAACATTCTGTAACACACAAGGACGGCGACGTTTACCAGGTAAAGTTTACAGGAAAAATACAGCCGGGCTACTACACATACGCACTTGACGACCAGGCTGCCGCAACTTCATTCGATGATCTTGCCGTAGAGGGCGGGCAGCTCTCCGGAAATCCCTACGCGGTAAACGAGCCTACAGTGGAAAGTGACGGTTCAAGACATTACTATTCGATGATAGTACTGGCGCAGGATGTACTTCTGACATCGTCAGAAGCTGTTTTCAGCGGTACCATACAGTCTTCCTCGTGCAAAGGAAACAGTTGCCATACAGAGTATTATGACTTCACGGCAAAGATAGCCTCCGTCGCTGCATCGAAAGGCCCGGAATCTTCCGTACAGACAGACACAGTTTCCGCAGTTGCCCCTGCGTCTGAAACGGGCAATTCCGACAGTTCACTTTGGACACTTATAATCGAGGCCATACTGTGGGGATTCGCAATGCTGCTTACGCCATGCGTTTTTCCTATGGTTCCCATGACCGTGTCATTCTTCATGAAAGGCTCTGCAAATCCTGCACAGGGACGATTCAAGGCCTCGATGTACGGTCTGTTCATCATACTGCTGTACACAGTGCCGATTTCAGTGGTGATACTGCTGACGAGAATTATCGGAGGAGATGCCGTAACAGCGGACATTTTCAACTGGCTGGCAACGCACTGGCTGCCTAACCTGATATTCTTCGTAGTATTCATGATTTTTGCGGCCTCGTTCTTCGGTGCATTTGAAATCACGCTTCCGCAGTCCCTCATCAACAAGAGCGACAAGGGAGCGGACAAGGGGGGACTTGCCGGAGTGTTCTTTATGGCACTCACATTGGTATTGGTGTCCTTCTCATGCACAGGTCCGATTGTTGGTTCGGTACTCATCAAGTCCACGAGAGGAGAATTCTGGGAGCCGATGATCACGATGCTGGCTTTCTCGGCTGCATTCGCACTCCCGTTCACAGTACTGGCTTTCTCCCCTTCCCTGCTGACCAAGTTCAAGAAAAGCGGAGGCGGATGGCTCAATTCAGTCAAGGTCGTGCTCGGCTTTATTGAGGTGGCCCTCGGATTGAAATTCCTGAGTGTGGCAGACCAGACATATCACTGGGGCATACTCGACAGGGAGGTTTATCTTGCCATCTGGATTGTCGTATTTACGCTGCTGGGGCTTTACCTGCTCGGCAAAATCCGTTTTGCACACGACGGGGAGGTCGGGCACATATCCGTGCCACGCCTGGCTCTTGTGATTGCAGTATTCTCTTTCGTCGTATATCTGATTCCAGGAATGTTCGGTGCGCCTCTGAAGATGCTGTCTGGTTATATGCCTCCGATAAGCACGCAGGATTTCGTACTTGGAAAGACTGTGGAGGTCTCGCAGAAAGCAGTGCCTGCAGGCAGGAAATATGATCTGCACCTGCCTCTCGGACTGAATGGATATTTCACTCTTGAAGAAGGAATTGAAGCGGCAAAGGCGGAAGGAAAGCCTGTATTCGTGGATGTGACCGGACACGGCTGCGTAAACTGCCGCGAGATGGAAGCGCGTGTTTGGAGCGACCCTGCGGTACTCGATATGCTGAGGAATGATTTCGTCATTGTGGCTCTGTACAATGATGACAAGACAAAACTCGACAAGGAGGACTATATAACGGATGCCGCCACAGGAAAGGTTTACAAGGATCTCGGCAGGAAGAATTCATATATTGCGCGTACAAGATTCAATGTCAATGCACAGCCGAACTATATCATTCTGTCGTCAGATGGTGAACAGTTGCTTCCTCCAAGAGGATACAATCTCGACATAGACGGTTTTGTCGCATTTCTGAGAGAAGGCCTTGCCGCCAATGCCGCAAACGGAAAGAAGCAGTAAAATATGAAAAGAGCAATAACGGCGGCACTGCTTTTGGCAATGTGCTGCAAAATAAATGCACAAATTATGGAAAATATATTGACACCGAAGCAGCAGATGCTTTCTGCAATCGCCTGCTTCGAGGCCAAAGGAGACATCAGCAATCTTGAAAAAGCAATAAATGACGGCTTTGACGCAGGACTTTCAGTAAGCCAGGTTAAGGAGGCCCTGTCCCACCTTTATGCCTATACCGGTTTCCCGCGCAGTCTGAACGGGCTGGGAGCACTGCAGAGAGTAATCGCTGTACGGAAAGAGAAAGGGCTTGCCGTGATTGAAGGACGGGAAGCCACTCCGGTTCCTGCAGATTTTGATGCTCTCGCGGCAGGAACTGAAATCCAGACGCAGTTGAGCGGACAGCCTTTTGACTATACCTTTGCCCCTGCTACCGACTACTATCTGAAAGCCCATCTGTTCGGGGATATATTTTCACGTGACAATCTTACATATCAGGAGCGTGAACTTGTGACTGTAAGCGCACTGAGTGCCTTGAAAGGTGCGGAACCTCAGCTTGAGGCCCATGTCCGCGGAGCAAAGAATATGGGTTTGGGAGATGATGAAATAAAATCGATTCCGACAAGCCTGGCTGCACGCGGATGCGCAGAAGAAGCATACAGGGCTGCCACTGCCATTGCCAAGGTATACAACGGAACGATTTCAGGAATATACGGAACATCTTTCAGCGGAAAGCCTATTGAGAATATGATTTTCCCTGTCGGAGAGATGAATCCATACGGCAAATATTTCACAGGAAACAGTTATCTTGTCCAGCTGGCTGAAGGCCCGGGAGCACCGGCCAATGTAACTTTTGAGCCGGGATGCAGAAACAACTGGCACATACATCATGATTGCGTACAGACTCTTATCTGTGCAGGAGGCTTCGGCTGGTATCAGGAATGGAATAAGCCGGCCCGGTTCCTTAAGCCGGGAGATGTGGTATGCATACCCGAAGGAGTGAAACACTGGCACGGAGCTGCGGCAGACAGCTGGTTCCAGCATCTTGCATACAGTGTCCCTACAGGTCCGGAGCCGTCCAATGAATGGCTTGAGGCTGTCGATGATGAGCATTATGGAGCGTTGCAGGCCACTGCAGAGTAAAAAAGTGTTTTGTTATGGTAATTACAGGACTGAAAAACAGCATTGAGCAGACAGTTACGGAGGAACTGACCGCCAGCCACATCGGAAGCGGCACCGTGAGGGTGTTTTCGACTCCGATGATGATTGCGCAGATGGAAAAGACGTGCAGAATTTGCGTGAAGCCGTATCTGGAGGAGGGACAGGAGACTGTGGGAACTCATGTGAATGTATCCCATGTAAGTTCGACTCCGGTAGGGATGAAGGTCAGGTGCGAGTGCGAGCTGATTGAAATCGACCGCAGGAGGCTGACTTTCAAGGTCGCCGCCTACAATGAAAAGGGCCTCATCGGAGAGGGCCTGCACGAAAGGTTCATCATAGACATCGACCGCTTCAAAAGCCGGAACGAGGAACTTTGAATTTCAGGCCGGAAATAGGATTTCAATCCACAGAATGCACTATCTTTGCGGTAAACACAGCAATGACTTATTATTATGGAATACAACATCCGCGACATATTCGAGTATATAATCGCCTTGGTGAATGAGTTTGCCCAAAGGTCCGGTATGTCTGACAAGCAGGCATACCTGTA
>CAYMVG010000020.1:22924-41312 GCA_964394295.1 uncultured Muribaculaceae bacterium
TTTTGGCAAAGGTTTCTATTTGTCCGAGAGTGAAATGCAGGCTATGGAGATGGCGAAATTCAAATCCATGCAATTGGGCGGCGAGCCGTAATACCCCGATTTGAATTCGATGAGGCAGTAATGGGCAAAGCAGACCTCCACATCAGGATATCCGATAATGACTCTGAAGATTGGGCAGATTTCGTCTTTGCCAATCGTGAAGGAAACAATGTAGAACAGTACGATATCGTATATGGTCCGATTGTAAATGACAAAATAGGCTTGCAAATCCGCAAGCTAAAAGACGGCAGTATCGACAGAGCAGAGTTTCTGAATCGGCTGAAATATATGAAAGGCATTACCCTTTGTATTTCTTTGGTTCTGAGAAAGCTGTTAACACTTGATAAAATTATGAGCGACAGCGATTTCAAATATATGAAAGAAGCTTTGGCCACAGATTTGGCAGAACTGCTGTCAAAGGATTTCGGCACGAATGTCACCGAATCGCTTGACACATTGTATAGTTCAGAAACTTATGCCAAATGTGTGCCAGGACACAGGACTCTATTTTCAAAGTACACAATACGTATATTCATTCCTGAAAGCAGAACTGACCACCGGACTCATCGCATAGAGACTGTCCAACAAGTCTTGTTTTAACGATTTCACCCTGCCAGAATAAACTGACAAGGGTGGTTTTCTATTTAGAGGACTTGTTAGAAAGCCTCCGCTTTCTGCTCTTATCTTCGCTGTCAATCACGACAAAGATAAGAGCCAATATATTTTAACAACCGGGCCTCTGTCTCTATTTCTCATCCGGAGCGTAGAGATACCGGGTCAGAGGGGACGGATATTCGCAATAGTCCTCAGGAACGAAGAAGCGGGCGAGTTCAATTGCGGCATTCTCCACAGAATCGGAAGTATGGACTACATTTTCCTGTGAACTGAGGGCATATGTCCCGCGGATTGTTCCCGGAGCGGCATTGCGGGCATTGGTTGAACCGGCCATTTCTCGCACAACCCTTACAGCCTCGAAACCCTCCCAGCAGCACAGCACGACGGGAGCGGCCATCATACCGTCCCTGAGCCAAGGGAAAAACGGCTTGTCTTTCAGATGTGCATAATGTACATCAAGAATTTCCGGAGTCAGCTGTTTCATTTTCATCGCCACGAGCTTCAGGCCCCTTTTCTCAAACCGCGAAATAATTTCACCGACAAGTCCGCGCTGCAGGGTTCCCGGTTTCAATATTACCAATGTCCTTTCCATAGTGTAGTGTTATTTATGTGTACCAAATGCCTGTACATTGCCGATATTTTTGGGATGGCGCAAAACCTTGCCCAGCAACACGTCCCGTACAGTTAAGGACAAATTTACTGAAAATCTTTGGAATAACCTCATAAAGAGAAGATAATAATGAAGATGCCAGGGTCGACTGTACTTTGCCATGACGTCGTTTATTAAAGAAAAATGCAATAATTTAAAAAAAGAGAAAAATGAATTAAAGAAAACGAAAGACCTTGTTTGATGGGTGTTTGCAGCACTTGCCGTTGTCGGAATAACCTGTACATTTGCCCCAGCCGTTCCGATGAATCGACATTGATACGGACGGGATGTTTAACAGGCAGGCAGTTCTGTCCGGAAGCTTCAGGGATACGGAGACAGGCGAGGACGTAATGCCAAAACAAATTTTACATTTATGATACAATACGACAAACGGTTTGTCTCGCTCATTTCGGACGCCGGGTTCAAGGCGGTGTTCTCCTGCAGGTCGAACAAGGAACTGCTCATCGGACTCCTTAACCGCCTCTTGCCGAAAGGAGTCGTCGTCAGCGACATAGTCCAATACTGCGACCGCGAACAGCAGCAAGACACCGTCAACTCCAAGCGTGGGGTACTGGACCTGATATGCAAGGACGAAGACGGGGTGCAGTTCATCGTGGAGGTGCAGAGGAAGGAATACGCAGACTTCTTCAAAAGAGTCGTGTACTACGCTTCAGGAGTATACCACCTCCAGCTGCCAGGCGGAAGGGACTACAAAGATTTGCATCCTGTGTATGTGGTGAGCATACTGAACTACAAGCTCGACCATGATGACGAGGGTCTGTGGGACAGCAACCACATTGTTTCACACTACGAATTTATGGAAACGCGAACGAAAGAGTTTGCAAATCAGACGATTTCCATTACCTTTGCAGAGTTGGAGCGTTTCACGAAGACTCTGGAGGAGTGCGAAAGTGACCTGGATTTCCTGTTCTATTGGTTCATCAACAGTCAGTTGTTGGAAGAGGTTCCGGAAGTCATCCGCGACAGGCCGTTCATGAAGGATATGGTGACCGCCTGTGAATATGCTGCCTTCAGCACGGAGCAGAAACTGAAATTTGAAATGGATATGTTAAACGAACTGGACAGAGAATACGAGATATCTCAAAACTACGCCAAAGGACTCGCAGAAGGCAAAGCCGAAGGTCGAGCCGAAGGACGGACTGAAGGTGAAGCCATAGGACGCAGGAGACGGAATCTGGAACTTGCCGCTGCAATGAAGGCAGAAGGCCTGCCATTCGTTCAGATTGTCAAAATTACAGGTCTGGCGCAACACGAAGTAGAAAAACTCTGAGTTCCTGACATGAAATTCCCCCTAAAGCAGACATTGAAACTATAGGGGGAATTCAAAAATTATTGGCTTCTCCCGACTTGCGCCGGTCTGTTGTCAGAATTTGAAAGAATCTTTCAGGGCAGTGGTCTTGTTGAAGACGAAATGCTCAGGAGTGCTGTCAGGATCTTTGTAGAAATATCCCACGCGCTCGAACTGCACGGCAATGCCGCTGTTGTCCTCAAGCAGGGCCGGCTCCGCATATCCTTTTGCCACGATAAGTGAATCCGGATTAAGATATGACTTGTAGTCCTGGCCCTCAGGAATATCGCCCATCTTCGGCTCAGTGAAGAGCTTGTCGTATAGACGGCATTCTATTTCCTTTGCGAACTCAGTCGATACCCAGTGAATCGTACCCTTGACAGAACGCCACTCCCCTGCTCCCGGCTTCGAAGTCGGGTCATAAGTGCACTTGATTTCGATAATTTTGCCGTCGGCATCCTTTATGACTTCCTCGCACTTTATTATATAAGTGTATTTTAGACGGACTTCTCCTTCAGGTTTGAGGCGGAAATATTTCTTTGGAGGCTCCTCCATAAAGTCGTTTCTTTCGATATAGACTTCGCCTGTGAAAGGCACTTTGCGTGACGGTCCTTCCGGAGCTGCAGGATTGAGAGGCGCATCGAACCACTCCACCTTGCCTTTCTCCCAGTTGGTGATTGTGACCTTGACAGGATCCTGGACAACCATATAGCGGTTTGACCTTTCGTTAAGATCCTGGCGCACGCACCATTCCATAAGCTGCAGGTCTATAAGCTGCTCCCTCTTGGCAACCCCGACCTTTTCTGCGAACATCTTAATGGCCTCAGGAGTGTAGCCGCGGCGGCGGATGCCGCAGATGGTAGGCATACGGGGATCGTCCCAGCCGCTTACGAAATTGTTCTTCACAAGTTCGAGGAGCTTCCTCTTGCTCATCACGGTGTATGTGAGGTTGAGCCTTGCGAACTCATACTGGTGCGACGGGAAGATTCCGAGCTGCTCGATGAACCAGTCATAAAGCGGACGGTGAACATCGAATTCGAGAGTGCAGATTGAATGCGTGATGTTCTCGATCGAGTCGCACTGGCCGTGGGTGTAGTCGTACATAGGATAGATGCACCATTTGTCGCCGGTGCGGTGATGATGCGCATGGATGATGCGGTACATTATAGGGTCGCGGAACATCATGTTTGGATGCGCCATGTCGATTTTGGCACGGAGCACTTTTTCTCCGTCGGCATATTTGCCGGCCCTCATGTCACGGAAAAGCTGCAGGTTCTCCCCGACGCTGCGGTTGCGGTACGGACTCTCCTTTCCCGGGGTCTGCACTGTTCCCCTGCCCTCGCGGATTTCTTCCTGTGTCTGGTCATCCACGTAGGCCAGACCTTTCTTTATAAGTTCCTCAGCCCACTCGTAAAGCTGCTCGAAATAGTCTGAGGCATATCTTTCATTTTCCCACTGGAAGCCGAGCCACCGTATGTCCTCTTTGATTGAATCCACATATTCGGTGTCTTCCTTTACAGGATTGGTGTCATCGAAACGGAGGTTTGTCTTTCCGCCATATTTCTGGGCAAGGCCGAAATTCAGGCAGATGCTCTTTGCGTGACCGATATGCAGGTAGCCGTTCGGCTCCGGAGGGAAACGCGTCATTATGCTTTCATGCTTGCCAGAGGCTAAGTCTGCCTCGATAATCTCCTCAAGGAAATTGAGGTTTCTGGTCTCGTTGACCTCTTTGTTCAGTTCTTCCATATTCGCGAAGTGCTCTTTTACAAAACAATCCGCGAATATACGAATAAGTAGGGCGCAATGACAAATTTATTTTTAAAAAGTCCGGCAGAAGGCAGCATCAGAATGCGAACTGGGCCACAAGGCTGACACGTCTGGCGTTGTTGCCTTCACCGTTGTAGTTTTCGCGGCGTCCCCAGTTGAATTCCGCTCCGGCCTGGATGCGCGGCGTCAGATTCCAGAATATATTTGCGGCACCATACAAGCCATATCTGTATGTCGCTCCATCCACCTCTCCGCGGGGCATATAGCAAAGCTGCCCGAATGTACATGACACAAAGACATCTTTGTGAAGATAGCACTGTACAGCTCCGGTCCAGCCGAATGCCCACGGTGCATACATCTGACCGGAGGCACCTGGCCTGCCCACAAGGTCGAAATTTCCGACCATGAGGTCATTGGCAAGACCGGCATATCCCTGTCCGGTATTGACAGTCGCATATACGGTGACCGGTCTGAACGGCCTGAAAACTGAACTAAGCTGAACTCCCCAGCCCAATCGGGAGTGATTCTCACCTTTCGTCAGATCACGCCACGGCAGAGTGCGCATAATCCCCGACAGACGTACATGTTCATTGTAACCCCATCCATACTGCACAAAGGCGGCCACATCCGGAATCCACCCGTCAAGAGCCTGCGTAAGCACACCGTCAGCACCGATACGGGGCTCGGGCATCTCGACAGAAGCCGCCGTGCTCCAATGCTGCTGCCACGTATGCATCCAGCGCAACAGCACTGACGTTGTCCTGACCTCCGCACAAGGCCCCTGGCCGTCCACCATAGGAGAAGCGGCGAGAGGATCGCTGAAAGTGGAGTTAGTATAGCCTATAGTCCAGTCATTTATTGTTGCATAAGCCTTTTTGAGCATGAAGTCACGGGACTGATAGCCATTGAAATTGGCCTCTATATAAAGCTGGTAATCCCCGACTGACAGATTCCGTCCGAGCACTCTGAAATAAAGCGAAGTTCCAGCCGGAGTACTGCCAATCTTGCGGCGGTTCGCCTCATCGGCAGGTACAGAAATCAGATACGGTATGAATCCTCCTGAATTCACGACACCGTTCCAGTCGAACCAGCCCCTCATGCGGACAACACCTCCCATTCCCATGGCAAGATTCGCATCACGGCTCATAAACAGGAAATAAGGTGCACGCGGATCATTGAAATGTCTGAACTGGTCATAATAAAAAAGGTCTATCAACTGGCGCTCCCTAAGAGAATCAGGCTTCTCTCCGCTTCCGAAATAGCTGACCTTGTGTCCGGCCTTCAGGGAATCGGTATGCGCTTCCTCCGGAGAGACTCTGGAGTGCTGCTGTGCATTCAATATGGCAGCCGGAATCATAATAAACAGGCTGCACAGAAAAAACAGACGTGTCCTCATATTACTATTGCAAAAACATCCGGCCCGCACAACAAGATATTTGCCAAAAAACATTTTTTAAAAGAAAAATCCGTACTTTTGTGCCAGCCTGCATGACAGCTTTGCAAAAAATCCTTGCCGGGCAGTGGGCCGCAATTTAAAAAACAAGTTTAAACAGTTTCTACACAACAGATTATGATAAAATCAATGACAGGTTACGGCAAAGCCGAAGCCATGCTCGAATCAGGTAAGATAACAGTGGAAATCCGTTCACTGAACGGCAAGACAGCGGACATAAGCATCAAGACACAGCTCCTGCCGAAGGACAAGGAGATGTCAGTCCGCAAGATGATTGCAAATGACCTCCAGAGAGGCAACATTGACTTTTTCATAACATACGAGCCGAACAGCGCGGAGAGTGCCAAACAAATAAACATGGATCTGGCCGCGGAGTATTTCAGGCAGATTAAACAACTTGAAAAAAGTCTGGGAGAAGAAAACGTCAGCACTGCGGAACTCATCCCTACTATACTGAGGATGCCGGAAGTTATCGACAGCAAGAAGCAGCAGGAGATAATCACCGAAAAGAACTGGCCTGCCGTAGAGGCCTGCATCAGGGAAGCCATTGCAGACATCAATGCATTCAGGACACAGGAAGGCCGGGTACTGTACAAGGATGTAACAGAGAAAGTGGACAGCATACTCTCATACTCTAAACAGGTAGAGGCATACGAAACAGAAAGAGTCACGGCAATCAGGGAAAAAATTTTGAACAGATTCGCAGAACTGAAAGCCGAACCTGATCAGAGCCGTCTCGAACAGGAAATGATATTTTATATCGAAAAACTGGACATAAATGAAGAAAAAGTACGTCTGCGCCAGCATTGCAGCTACTTCCTTGAAACAATATGCAACGAGGAATGCCCGGGCAAAAAGCTCGGTTTCATAGCCCAGGAAATGGGACGCGAAATCAACACGACCGGCTCGAAGGCCAACCATACGGAAATCCAGAAAATCGTCGTAAAGATGAAAGACGAGCTGGAGAAAATCAAGGAGCAGAGTCTGAATATACTTTAGTGCCGATTCAACTCTATCTTTGTCATACAGTTATGATATCTATTCAGATAAAAAGTAATTCAAGAAATAAACGAAATGAGCAAAATTACTGAAAAGATACGCTATGTCGGTGTAAATGACCGCGAAACCACTTTGTTCGAGGGGCTGTGGCCGCTTCCTTACGGGGTGACATACAATTCATACCTCATAATGGACGAAAAAATCGCCCTGGTCGATACTGTGGATGCGCGTTTCAAAGACGAATTTATCGCGAACATAAAGGCAGAAGCAGGAAACTCCGGAATAAGCTACCTAATAATCAACCACATGGAGCCGGACCATTCATCATCGGTATCGGCAGTTCTCGATGCTTTCCCCGACATACAGATTATCGCAAGTGCGAAGGCCGTCCCTATGCTGTCAGGCTACTACGGCATCATGCCCGACAGGATAAAAGTCGCGTCAGACGGAGGAAAACTGTCGCTCGGAGAGACTGAGCTGACATTCTGCATGACCCCGATGGTCCACTGGCCCGAAACTATGATGACATGGGAGGCTCAAAGCGGAACTCTTTTCTCCGGAGACGCGTTCGGAACATTCGGCATACCGGATAAAATTATCGACAAGGGAATGGCAGAACTTGGAATTTTCAGGGATGAAATGGTGCGCTACTACTCCAATATCGTCGGCAAATACGGCACGACCGTACAGTCTGCGCTCAAAAAGTTGTCAGGACTTGAAGTGAAGCGTCTCTGCAGCACTCACGGCCCGGTATGGGAAAGCCTTGCAGCCGGAATCGTAAGCATCTATGACAAGCTCAGCAAGTACGAAGCCGGCCCCGGAGTATGCATAGCATACAGCTCGATGTACGGCAACACTGCCAAAGCCGCCCTCAGTCTTGCGGAAGAACTTACAAAACTCGGAGTAACAAATGCCGTTCATGATCTGTGCAGAGAAAACATTTCCGAGGCTCTGCGCGACGTCTTCAAATATGACACGATAGCAATCGGAGCACCGACATACAACGGAGGAATTTTTCCTCCTGCGGAAACATTTATGAGAGCGATTGCAGCCCGCGGCGTCAAAGGACGCAGATTCTGCGCTTTCGGCTCGTATTCATGGGCAGGCACCAGCGTCAGGCTGCTTGCCGAGCAGGCACAGGCATTGGGATTCGGACTTGTCGAACTGCCGGAAAACACAGCCGGATGCCAGCCTGGCGGAATTTCTTTCCCTCATGCCTATTCTGCCGCCAAATGCGATATGCAGGTTCTTGCAGAAGCGGTAAAATCAGCTATGGCATAGGCGGGACATTGCGGGAGAAGCCAGACATATATTTATGAAAATCAGAAAATTATTCAAATTCGAGGCAGCTCATATTGTCAGGAATTGCAGTACAGTGAGATGCCGGCAGAATATACACGGACACTCATTCAAGGCCGAGCTTGTATTGCAGGCATCATCTCTTGACAATGCAGGGATGGTTCTCGATTTCGGTCTGCTGAAAGGCAGGATAGGCCGGCTTTTCGATGCCTTCGACCATTCATACATAATATGGTCGGAAGACAAGGGAGAGCTTGTCGATTTCATAAGGAACGAGAACGAAAGGTGGATTGAGCTTCCGTTCTCCCCTACCGCTGAAAATCTCGCCCTGTTTTTCCATGTCGTCATACAGAAAATCATAGGCAGCACTGCCCCGACAAACGGCCAGGGAGATGTGAAAGTCCATGCAGTGAGAATACACGAAACCGATACAGGCTGGGCGGAAACCGGACCGGAGGACACGGGACTGTTCAATGCAATGGCCTCACTCGCAGGCTCATGCGTCTTTTCCGATGGAATAATGGGCAGTGACGCATGCTGGAATGAGACATGGAAAGTCATTTCCGCGGCTCCAGACCTATGCGGAGGACCGGACGGGCCAAGACCGTTCCTTTACGAAGACAATGTGTGAGCAATTCGCCAAACTGACGTAAGCAATGTCAGAATATATAATACAACCGGGAGAATCACCCGAAAGGCCGGCAGATCCGGGGAAGGGTCTGCTTTATGTCTGTGAACTTTTTGCCGATGCAGCACAGGGAGAGGGCGTATACGCAGGCTGCCCTGCCGTATTCCTGAGGCTGGCCGGCTGCCATATCAAATGCCAATGGTGCGATACGGCGGACATTCTCGGAAAATCCGCGCAGTTCGACATCGGGCAGCTTATAAATATTTTTCACGCCAGAGACATAACCGGAAGACTGATGCGAGGCCATCATCTTGTCATCACCGGAGGCTCTCCCATGCTCCAGCAGGATGTAATCGCAGGCTTTCTTACAGTACTGAAAAAAGAATGCGGAGAAAAACTGTTCGTTGAAATCGAAAATGAATGCAGCATATCCGTACTTCCCGGCAATGAAGTGCTTTGGAAAATAATAGACTGCTGGAACAATTCGCCGAAACTCAGCCATTCCGGCATAGCGAAAGAGAAAAGATATCATCCGGAGGCCCTGCGGCAAATGCCGAACGCAAAAGAAGCATGGTTCAAGTTCGTGGTAAAAGACGGCAGGGACTGGGACGAAATAGAAACAGATTTCATTGCACCTGGATATGTCCGAAGAGAACAGATTATACTTATGCCTGAAGGACAGACACGTATGCAGCTTAGTCCGCAGAAGAAGCAGGAGGTTCTGGAAATGGCGGTAAGACACAGCGTGAGGTACGGAGGAAGGCTTCATATAGATATATACGACAACAGGAAAGGAGTCTGAAGCCTGACAAGGCTTGAAAACTGCAAGAAAATGCACACATTTCAGTGCTGAACCGGAATATTTACTTACATTTGGGGTTTATGGACTCTAAAATATATATGTATGAAAATCAAAGATGCCTTCCGGCAGATGGACGGTGAACAGGCGTGGCAGACAGTAGTCGATCATATCGCAGCCGACAGTAAAGTGACTACGATGACAGGGCTTAGCCTGACAGCGACATTCGTAGGCAAATGTATTTTTCTGAAAGGAGGCACGCCCGGAACCAAAAGAGCCGAAAAGGGAGAGTATCTCACGGCCAAGGATTTCATTGCGGCATACGATACAATCAGGGAATGGGAGGAAATCAATACAGGAAACGTGAAGCCGCACATAAAAAGGCAGCAGACACCGTTCATAGCCCTGCTCCGCTGTGCAGGAATTCTGGAATAATTCCGTCAGGCGTTGAATTTATTCAAAACAGTTCATACCTTTGCACAAGGAAGTTTGTTTTATTTAACGATGAAAACGAAAATCATAAGCATCATTGCGGCCATAGTGTTCATTGCCGTTGCCGCAACAGTCTATTTCAAATTCTATTTTGTATTCGGTGAGGGTGTAAAGGCCGGAGACCTGAACTTTGTGGTATACAAGGGCTATATGTTCAAGACATACGAAGGAAGGGCGATACTGGCCGGATTCGGAAAGGGCCAGGGTCCCAATGCCGGTTCCATACAGTCATACGAATTCAATTTCTCGATCACAGACAAAGCCATTGCCGACTCTCTCATGCGCTGTGCAGGAAAATCTGTGGAACTGCACTACAAAGAATACCTCGGAGCCTTGCCATGGAGAGGCAAGCAGGTGTATGTCGTGGACCGGATTGTATCAGTAAAAGAATAAAAATACGATGAAACAGACACTGACGCTCCTGTGCATGCTTTGCACAGGTTCGATTATGTATGCCCAGAAAGGCGTTGTAAGCACACGCGAGGCAAATGACCCTTCCGGAAAGATTCTGACAATGGAAGAGACCATACTTTCACGCGAGCTATCCCCTGCCAGTCTCAGATGCACATGGAAGAGCCCGTCGGAACTCCTCATCCACAAGGACGGGAAATGGCAGGTACTCGATGTGAAGACAGGCCTGTACAGCCAGTACGAAAGCAGCGCAAAGGCACTGAGTGCCGTAAATGACGGGCAGAGCCTGTTCATCAAAAAGGCAGACGGAAGCAAAACCGCCGTTGCACTCAGCGAGAACTGCGACATAACTTACGGCCAGTCGGTAAGCAGGAACGAATTCGGCATAAACGGGGGTACATTCTGGTCTCCGGACAGCACACGTCTCGCCTTCTACCGCAAGGACGAAAGCAAAGTGACTTCGTTCCCTCTTCTCGACATCACCACACGCACAGGAAGCCTGCGCGAAATCAAATATCCTATGGCAGGCATGGATTCCGAAATAATCAGCGTCGGCATATACGACCTCAAAAGCGGCAATACCGTATATATAAAGGAAAACAGTTTCGGCCCGGACAGATACCTTACCAACATCTGCTGGTCTCCGGATGCCTCACGTCTGTTCATCCAAGTTCTGGACAGAAGTCAGAAACATCTGATGCTCAATATGTACAGCGCAGAGACCGGAGAATTTGAGAAAACTCTGCTTACGGAGGAGAACAGCAAATATGTCGAGCCTCTCGACCCTGTCTATTTCATAAAGGGCCACAACGGGCTTTTCATCTACCGTACCGACAACAGGGACGGCTACAGGAATCTGTATCTGTGCGACATGGACGGCAATGTGCGCCGCCTCACCTGTACGGATGCCGACGTAGAATATATCGGAAATGACGGCAAACATGTATGGTACACTTCTGCCGAAGTATCTCCTGTCGAGAACCATCTTTTCAGGATAAGCCTCAGAATTCCGTCTTCGGCAGCGTCGAAAGGCATATCGGCAATAAAGTTCGGCAAGCCGGAGCGTCTGACAGAAGCAGAGGGCTGGCACGAGATAGCGATGAACGAAGGCTGCACAATGTACACCGACAGCTGGAGCAGCCTCTGTACTCCGCGTGTCACGAATCTGTGCACAAGCGACGGAAAAGTGGAGGAGAATCTGCTGACAGCCGCGGATCCTACACTCGACTATGCCTATACAGAGATTTCGCTTGGAACGGTCAGGAGCGCAGACGGAGCGTTCGACAACTGGTACCGCCTCATCAAACCCAAGGATTTCGATCCGTCAAAGAAATATCCTGTCATTGTATATGTGTACGGAGGCCCTCATTCACAGATGGTGCGCAACACCTTCATGGCGGAACTCCGCAGATGGGAAATGTATATGGCCCAGAGAGGATATCTGGTTTATGTCCAGGACAACAGGGGCACATCCAACAGGGGTGCCGATTTTGAAAAAGCCATACACGGACAATGCGGCCAGGCGGAAATGGCAGACCAGATTGAAGGTGTCAGAATGCTCATGGATCTGCCTTTCGTGGACAGGGACAGAATCGGTGTCCACGGCTGGAGCTACGGCGGATTCATGACAATCTCGCTTATAACCAACTATCCGGACATTTTCAAGGTGGCTGTCGCAGGAGGCCCTGTAATAGACTGGAAATGGTATGAGGTAATGTACGGCGAAAGATATATGGACAATCCTGCCGTGAATGCGGAGGGATATGCCAAGGTCAGCCTCATCAACAAGGCTGCAGACCTGAAAGGAAAGCTGCTTATATGCCAGGGTGCAATCGACCCTGTTGTGGTATGGGAACACAGCCTAAGTTTTGTACGCGAATGCGTCAAGAACAATGTGCAGCTTGACTATTTCCCGTATCCTTGCCACGAGCACAATGTCATCGGGAAAGACAGGGTTCATCTAATGGACAAAGTTTCAATGTATTTCGACAACTGGCTTTAGAAAACGGCGGACTTGCAGATGAAATCGATAAAATCAATTTTCAAAATAGGAAAAGGACCGTCAAGCAGCCATACCATGGGCCCGTTCAAGGCTGTCAGGAACTATCTTGACAATCATCAGGACGCTTATTGTCTTAATGTTACATTGTATGGTTCATTGGCAGCGACAGGCAAAGGCCACCTGACCGACAAGGCAATAGAGGAAGCCTTCAGCACATGGAAATTCACTGACCGCGAAACCTACGAGAACAAGGAAAAGCGCAACGGTGACGTGACAATCGAATGGAAGCCTAAAGAAACTCTGCCGCTGCATCCGAACGGGATGACGATAGCCTCAGTCAGTGCAGACGGTACACTGCATGACAAATGGACTTATTACAGTGTTGGCGGAGGCGATATTATGTGTATGGAACATCCTGTCGAAGAAAAGGATGAGGGCAATGTATACGATATCTGCACAATGAATGAGCTGCTGGAATGGTGCAACCGCAACGGACGCACGTTCTGGGAGTTCGTAGACGGAAACGAGGGGCGGGGCGACGGAGTATGGGAACATCTCGAACTTGTCTGGAAGGTCATGCAGGAGGCTGTGGAGAGAGGAATCGACGAAGAGGGCGCTCTGCCTGGACCGCTGAACATACGCAGAAAGGCGGCAAGTTATTTTGTGCGTGCGGAAGGCTACGGAGATGTGCTGCGCACAAGAGGGCTTATTTTTTCATACGCACTGGCAGTGAGCGAGGAGAATGCCTGCGGAGGCACGATTGTGACTGCACCGACTTGCGGTTCATGCGGAGTGATTCCTGGAGTCCTGTACCATCTTAAAAAGGTCTACGGATTCAGCGACCAGAGGATTGTCAGGGCACTCGCTACAGCAGGAATAATAGGCAACATAGTAAAGTACAATGCTTCCATATCGGGGGCGGAAGTCGGCTGCCAGGGCGAAGTCGGAGTGGCCTGCGCAATGGCTGCCGCTGCTGTTACGCAGCTTATGGGCGGCAGTCCGTCACAGATAGAATATGCTGCGGAAATGGGCCTGGAGCACCATCTCGGCCTGACCTGCGACCCGGTGTGCGGACTTGTGCAGATTCCTTGCATTGAGCGTAATGCCTATGCTGCAGCACGTGCATTGGATGCCAGCATCTATGCGCTTTATACGGACGGACGGCACAGGGTGTCTTTTGACCAGGCAGTCAAAGTGATGAAAGAGACAGGAAAGGATCTTCCGTCGCTGTACAAGGAGACGAGTGAGGGAGGTCTGGCCAAAGAATTTGAATAAAAACGAAGCAGGACAGCCTGTAAGTACTGTCCTGCCAAAAGAAAATTTAGAATTGAATTGTGTGTGTTAAGGAATGTTCCTTCTCAGGAACAATGCAAAGATAGACAGAAACAGTACTATGAAACTATCACTTTTGTGACATAATCTGTCATTTTTGTCAACTGCTTATGTTTTTATAAAAGTTTACCTTGGCAATGGACATATCAATCTATGACAACTACAGCGGCATTATGCCTGACTTCGAGTTCCGATTCTTTAAAAACGGCATGAAAAGCTGCGATTCCCTGCTTGCAGCCACTTGCCTTGAAGGAAATATGCTTGTGCATATCGGAAGAAAAGAATATGCTGTTGAAAAGAACAATTTTGTGATAGTCACCCCCGATACTCCGCTCGAAATAAAGAAGGCGGATGACAATCTGAAAATCGATGTGCTTCGCGTCGGTATGAGCCTGTTCGAGATTGCTAACGATGCACCCCTGAAAATGCATCTCAACCGTCTGATTTACGAAAATCCGGTGTATCGGCTGAGTAAAGAAAAGACTAAAATGTTCCATCACATCCACTCGTACCTGAATGTTATAACAAAAGAGAATGACAACATATACAGAGAAACTATAGTTTACGGCTACATCAGGATTCTTTTCTGGGAGGCCTGCAACATAATAGCAGGGGACAGGTTTTCTGTCTACGGACAGGAGTGTCCTGACATAACACAGAAATTTTTCAGCTGTCTTGAACACCAGTTCAAGGAAAAGAAAAATGTGGAGCATTATGCGGCCCAGCTCGGGATAACTCCGAAACACTTGTCACAGACCCTCAGAAAGACAACCGGGAAACAGGCTTCGGAATGGATAGAGGAATACAGCCTGCTTGAAGCTAAGAGAATGCTGTCGCACAGCTACTATACGATACAGGAAATCAGCTATGACCTCAACTTCTCCACGCCGTCACACTTTTCAAAGTTCTTCAAGTCAAAGACAGGGATGACTCCAAAGGAATTCCGCAAGCAAAGCGAAACACAAAATGGCAAACAAGAGATTCGATACTAATTTTTTTGAAAGATATGCCCGCATTACCCTGAGGTCAGTCATGGGAGAGAAGTACGGCAGCCTGCTCAATGAAGACAGGCCAGACCTGCAGATGAAGGACCGTTCTCTCGGAATAGAGGTTACGAGGGCCATGCATGAGAGCAAGGATGCGGCAAACAGGCTGCTCAAAGGCATGGCCGGGCTTGAACTGTCAGGGGAGGACAGGGAAGAAATGGGTCAAATCATAAGCAGCGGCTACGGATACGGCCTTCAGGAAGGCAGGTATATCGGACATATCGAATATGACTACTGGGCGCTTGCCCTGCCTCTTAAGCGCATCATTGCAAGCAAGGTGGAGAAAGTCGGGGCAGGTTTTTACGGGGATTTCGATGAATTCGGGCTGTATATATTCTGCAGGGACAATCTGAGCGAGGAGGATGTAATGCTGACTATTGAATATATGAGCGACCTGCAGAGGAATCTGGACATCAAATATTCTACGCTATATCTCTCGCTGCTGGACAGGCTGTATGTCTGCGACATGCGGAATGTAGACAGGATAATGAGAAAAACAGTCTGCACATCCTACGGGATAAGCCGAAGAATGTGCAGGAAATTCTTTTCGGAAGCCCTGAACGCCGAATAAGCTGTTCCAAGCTCCCGGATCAAATATGTGCGGTTGCACGCGCAGCAGAGGCGGCAGCCTCGGCAAAGTTCTCCGTACCGTCCGCATACAGAATGCCGCGTGAGGAGTTGATGAGCAGACCGCCATGGTCATTCGCTCCGTGAGCGATTACCTCCTCGGCAGAACCTCCCTGCGCTCCCACCCCGGGAACAAGGAAAAAGTTGTCCGGGCAGAAGCTGCGGATTTCTTCCAGTTTGTCAGCCTTGGTCGCCCCGACTACGAACATCATGTTGTCAGGAGTGGAAATCTCCATCATTTCCTCCATTACTGCCCTGTAAAGCGGCTTTCCGTCCTTCACCGCCGCCTGAAACTGAATTGCGGAGGCATTCGAGGTAAGGGCAAGCACTATCGCCCATTTGTCTTTGTATCCGAGGAACGGTGTCACGCTGTCAGCCCCCATATAAGGAGCGACAGTAACGGCATCGAAGTCCATTTCCTCAAAGAATGCCTTTGCGTACATTTTTGCAGTATTTCCGATGTCTCCCCTCTTGGCATCTGCAATCAGGAACATATCGGAATAGTTGCTTCTGATATAGTCTACGGTTGCTTCCAATGCCCTTATGCCGTCGGCACCGTAACATTCATAAAAAGCAAGGTTCGGCTTATAGGCCACGCAGTACGGGGCAGTGGCATCCACTATGGCCTTGTTGAATTCTACAACAGAGCGTGCCCTGCCTTTGAAAAGCCTGCCCATGAAAGCGGCTTCACTGCCATTGGCAAGGGCCTTGATATGCTCCGGCATCTTGTCAAAATCCACGTCAAGGCCGACGCAGAGCATCGTTCCCTTAGCCTTTATGCGGCTGTACAATTGTTCTCTGTCCATATATTTGTATTTTTACTGTTTATACCTGTCAGCGTCACAGAATTGCAGTTCTGCTCCAAAACTCTCCGGTCTCCCTGCCTTGTCAGTCCTGATAGTACTTGTAGAACAGGGCTATGGACTCTATTCCGGCAAAAAGCTGTTTCAGCAGATAGCTTTCGTTCGGGGAATGTATAGTGTCGCGTTCAAGTCCGAAGCCCATAAGGAGAGGGTCAATGCCGAGAATACGCTTAAGATCAGCAAGAATCGGTATGCTTCCGCCTCCCCTGCTCGGTACAGGTTCGATTCCATAGACCTCCGTCATAGCCTTTGAAGCTGCCTGATATGCCTTTGAGGAAATCGGGATAAGGAAACCGTCCCCTCCGTGGCAAGGCTTGACTTCTACCTTTACATAATCCGGTGCCATTGCCTTGAAATGTTCGCAGAAAAGCTTTGTTATTGTTTCGCTGTCCTGATTCGGGACAAGCCTCATTGAAATCTTTGCATGGGCTTCGGACGGAAGGACTGTCTTGGAGCCTTCTCCCGTAAATCCGCCCCAGATGCCGTTCACATCGAGGCAAGGACGTATTCCTGTACGCTCCAATGTAGTATATCCTTTCTCTCCCTTTACTTCATTTATATTAAGAAAAGCCTTGTATTCGTCCATGTCGAACGGTGCGCGCGCCAGTTTTGCACGATCTTCTGCAGAAAGTTCAACCACATCGTCATAGAATCCCCTTACGGTGATATGCCCGTCTTTGTCAATCAGAGATGAAATCATGTCGCAGAGTACATTTATCGGATTGGCAACCGCTCCGCCGTAATGTCCGGAATGAAGATCCTTGTCCGGCCCCGTGACCTTCACCTCGACGTATGAAAGGCCCCGCATTCCGCAGTTGATTGAAGGAACTGATTCTGAAATCATTGTGGTATCTGACACGAGGATTATGTCTGCCGCCAGCAGTTCCTTGTGCTCCTTGGCCCATTTTGCGAGCGACGGACTTCCTATTTCTTCCTCACCCTCGAATATGAATTTTACGTTATGCCTCAGTTTCCCCTCGCGGAGCATGAACTCGAAAGCTTTTATGTGCATGAAAAGCTGTCCCTTGTCATCGTTGGCGCCGCGGGCATAGATGGCACCGTCACGGATTTCAGGCTCGAACGGGTCTGATTTCCAAAGTTCTATCGGGTCTACCGGCTGAACATCATAATGGCCGTATACCAATACTGTTCCTACCGCACCGCTTACTGTTTTCTGTCCGAAGACCACCGGATGACCGTCTGTCGGATAGACTGCAGCTTCGTCCGCGCCTGCTTCTTTAAGCAGTTCGACAAGTCTGCCTGCACATCGCACCATGTCCTGTTTATGCTCAGGAGATGAGCTGACTGACGGAATTCTTAGCAATGAGAAGAGTTCCCCGAAGAAACGTTCCCTGTTCTGTTCGATATATTGTTTCATCTTTCAAATTTTTATGTTTCCGGCACTTGACATATTCAGACAAAAGTCGTGGCATACCTCAAAGTTTATCCGATATGTGCTGTACAAATATAGCAAAAAGCCGGGAGTAATGTCAAATTTATTTGAACATTACCGAGGCGAAGGCGTATATATATGCGAAGCATAAATATAGCAAAAAGCCGTGAGTAAACGGCAAACTTGTTTGAAATCAATGAAGCGAATGAAAAAGAATGTTTACCGAGGCGCGAGTGTATATATGCACAGAAAGCACAAATTTGCAAAAACAGGGAGTAAACGACAAACTTGTTTGAAAAAAATCCCAAAGGGACAGGACCATAGGCCCGAAACACCCCTAACAATGGGTCGTAAACATAGTTTACGGAATTAAGAGGGGCCGTTTTCCGGAGAAAAATATATTGGGTGGACAAAATTACTTTGGATACCATATACCGAGGAGCAAGCGTATATATGCACAGTAAGCACAAATTTGCAAAAAACGGGAGTAAACGGCAAACTTGTTTTAAAAAATCCCAAAGGGACAGGACCATAGGCCCGAAACATCACTAACCAGGGATCGTAAACATAGTTTACGGGGTTAAGAGGGGCCGTTTTTCGGAGAAAAATGTATTGGGTGGACAAAATTACTTTGGATACCATATACCGAGGAGCAAGCGTATATA
>CAYMVG010000021.1:0-38517 GCA_964394295.1 uncultured Muribaculaceae bacterium
GGACGGAACTGTTGCCGGACCGCCAGCCATACCGATAAAGAGTGCGACAGCAAGGTTTGTCAGTTCCTTCCAGTTGGCCGTTTAGCGGTAGTCGAACTCGTCGTCGGACAAGTCCATAACCTTTTCGGGAATGTAGTAGCGTTGTTCTTTACCGTCATGTTCGAGTGTATATGAGGTTGTGCCGGCGCGATAGCGAGTATAGTCTATTAGTGTTGTAGGCTGCACAACACTCGGTGCCGACGATGTCCCGCCGTTCTCTGCGTCGTGATATCGGTGCTCTTCTGCGCATTGAGTTTTCGCCAAGTACTCTATGCGTGAGACCATAAATGCCCGTCCTTTCAGTTCCGATGATTTGATAATAATGTTGCCTTTACGGAGCGTATAACCGCGAAGAATGCCTTTGCTATCCAGACGCTCACGGACATTGTAAGCTTTCAGTCCAAGCAACATTACATAGTTATACCACGACCAGCGTTGCATTGTTCTCAATACATACTGACAATCATCCGATGCCTGCCGAATGTGGTCATAGTGTCTGTTGCTTGCCGTGGTCCAATCGCGCCTTCGGACAATGCATTCGGTGGCACGTTGTGCTCGTAGATAAATTTGGTGGTCATTGTTGATGTAGCCGAACTCGTCCCAAAGTTTCTTCCAATCATCATCGGTAAAGTTCCGCGTATATTCTTCCGCCGGACTAATCTCAATGCGGATAAAATTGTTTTTCAATCGCGGACGGTCGGCGCACTTGAACTTTATAGCCTCCAACATGCTGCCGGCAGTAAAAGCTGCATCAAACCAGTAGGAGGCGATATGGTGTATTTTCTCCGGATGTTTCTTGTGCGCGGACTCTCCCGTGATGTATCGAAGCGCATTTATTCCGTGCGATATGGCGGTAGCTTTGGCAATCATAAATCGGAATCGGTGTTCGGAGTGTTCGTTGCTCCCTGCGGTATCAGATTAGGTTTGTACAGCTCGTCTATAACAGCGGATATTCGGCGGGCAAGTTCCCGCAGTTCGTTGAGCCAGCCGAGTATATAGGAGTTGTCGTTGAAGAGTTGTCGGCGTCGGTCTGCGGTCATTCCGCGCAGAGGCAATGTATTGTTGATGGTAATTATATACAATCTTAACCCTTAAAATAAAGCTTCCCAACTATCGGTATATTTCATTCGCTTGTACTTCCTTAATACTTAACGTAGTATGTTATCTTTATAAAAACAACATAACGTATTAAAACACAAGCACTTGCACATTTTGTGGATTTTTCGTAAATTTAAATAAAATTTTGATAAAGCATAACTAACAACGGAGGTTTATTCTACTTTTTCAGACAATTCCCAAACGAGGAATCTTGTTGGAAATACCTTGAAGAACGAAGATGGGGAGGTACTCCAGTTTGTCCTCATTACGGAAATGCACAGAAGATTTACCGTTATAAAAACGGCAGGACATTCAAGTGTTCCCACTGCAAGAGGCAATTCAATGTAACCACAGGAACGATATATCAGAACTCCAATATCCCTTTGCAGAAATGGTTTCTCACATTATATCTAATCTCTCTATCAAAGAAAGGGATTAGTTCCGTTGAGTTGGCTAAAACAATCGGTGTGACACAAAAGATGGCTTGGTATTTGTTACACAAGATTCGTTATATGCTTGAACATAACAAATCTGGAAATCAATTACAAGGAGTTGTAGAAGTTGATGAAACACAGACCTCCGGGACGCTATCCGGCAAATGCCTGGCCAAGCGAAGCAAACGCCCCGCATGATTATCTATTTACAAATCAATAATCTACGCATAAAAATAGACAATATCATTGAAATATCAAAAGATTGTATGCAGTGACCAACTTTTATCAGCCAGCGCAATTATCCCAGACCGATATCGGTTTCTATGATTTCAGAGCGGAATGTTGAACTTAATTTTCCGCAAAGGCAAAATTCTCTACCGTTCGATAATCCTTGCCGCCAATGTATCGGCAACCTGCAGTATCGTCACCAGGGCATATTTGTCCTGAGCTGCCTTGAATGACATCCGTTCCTCATTATTTTCCATGTTCACACTCCAAGGCCCCATGTGCCACCTTATGGCCACCATTTCAGAATCATACAGCATCACTCCGGCGCACAAGGCCAGAATCACTGATTTTTCGCCGTGTCCAATCGGGAATTCATCATACGATGCGCTATATTTAGGCACATCAGCGGTATAATTGTATGGGCGGCATCCTGCCTCATGCTTGCGTTTGTATACATCACATTTGCAGAGGTCATGAAGCAGAGATGCAATAATTATACTGTCCCGGCTTACTTCCTTTGCCAGATGCGGACAGAACGTCTTCATGCTTTCCCATATTGCCGAAGCAGCATTGAAAGTATTAAGAGAATGTTGAGCAAGCCCTCCCTCGCAATTAAGATGGTATACAGCCGAAGCCGGAGCGGTAAAGTATCCCATTTTTTCAAGTTCAATCAGCAGTTCTTCAATTCCATCCCTGCCGGTGGACCTCAGCAATTCCATACACTTGACTTTATTTGCCTTAACATCTGCATCCATATTTATATTTTTTATTCCGATGCAAAATTACACCGCAATTGTGCCAAAGTAAGTTACATCGAAAGAAAAAAATACATCGGCATATATGCCCGAATCCATCATGATGAATCGGCACCATAGCCAATACTGCACTGCCGCAAATGCCAGATGCCGCTGCGCCGTGAGTTCAGTCCGGTTTCCGGCAAGCCTTTTATAAGCCTTTTATAAATATATAGTCATGGAATGATTATTTTCAGTAACTTTGTAAAATTAAATATGCCAATCACGGGTATAACAATTTGCCGAAATGCCATGCTATTGCCATAAAGTCAATTCTACAGACCGGCGGGCAGGGAGGCAGACAATTTTGATAATGCCAACATACGAAAAGAAAATGAAAAGTAACGAAATTCTTTATTTGCTTCTGCCGGATTTCGCTTCACATGAGATGGTCTACATTATGGAGGCTGTCAGCAGCGATGCGCAGCAGCTGAAACCCGATCCTAAATATGTCAACAAGATTCTTGCCCGGACAATGGAGCCTGTGACCGCAATCGGAGGCTTCAAGGTCGTGCCGGACTACTCTTTCGGAAATATGCCTGATGACTATGCAGCACTTGTACTTATCGGAGGCTACGGCTGGCATGCCCCGGAGGCAGATGAAATCGCTCAGATTGTCCGGAAAGCCAGGGAAAAGGGCATCATCGTCGGAGCCATCTGCAACGGAGCATCTTTCCTGGCAAGACACGGTTTCCTGAACGGAGTGAGCCACACAGGCAACGGACTTGACCAGCTCAAATCTTGGGGAAACGGGAAGTATACCAACCTGCAAGGCTATGTGCACCGCCAGGCAGTCTCGGACGGTGGAATAGTGACTGCAAATGGCTCGGCTGCTCTGGAATTTGCCAAGGAACTGCTTCTGCTGCTCGAAAATGACACTCCTGAATGTATTGAGATGTATTATCAGTTCAACAAACAGGGATTCTGCAGTCTGTTTCCTGGAGAAAAACAGGAATAGTCCGCCTATCATCAAATTTATGTATCATGCCTTGTTCAACGGAATTCATAGAACATATATGTGAAACTCTCGCACCGTTGGGAGAAGTCAGGAGCCGCAAGATGGTCGGCGATTATGTCATATACGTAAACGGGAAATGCGTAGTGACAGCATGCGACGGGAAAGCCTTTGTAAAGAAACTTCCATGTATTGCGGACATTATGTCCGGTGCCGAATGCGGATGTCCGTATCCCGGTGCGAAAGAGTCTTATATCCTTGATTTCAACGATATACAGAAGGCACGGAAAATAATAGAAACGATATGGGAAGCACTCCCCTTCCCTAAATCAAAAAAGAAATAAATGGCATTCGACTATAAGAAAGAATACAAGGAATTCTATATGCCGAAAGCAGTTCCGGCTGTGGTGGACATTCCGGCAATGAACTACATTGCAGTAAAAGGTTCCGGCAATCCGAATGAGGAGGACGGAGAATACCGGCACGCCCTCGGCTTGCTCTACCCTGTGGCTTACACATTGAAAATGAGCCACAAGACAGATTACAGGATAGATGGTTTCTTTGAATATGCCGTACCTCCGCTTGAAGGCCTGTGGTGGACAGGCAACGGCGAATTCACAGACAAATCCGATTTCCGCTGGATTGCGATGATCCGTGTTCCGGATTTCATAAAACGCGAAGATGTGGAATGGGCGAAAAATGAAGTCTGCAGAAAAAAGGGGCTGGACTGTTCCGCCCTCGAGTTTATTACTTTAGAGGAAGGCTTATGCGTACAGATTATGCATACAGGGCCGTATGACAATGAGCCGGAGACGCTTGACATTGTGGACAAATATCTGGAGGCGGGCGGCTATGCCAAGGATATTACCTGCACACGCCGTCATCATGAGATCTATCTGTCCGACCCGAGAAAGTGCCAGCCGGCCAGACTGAGGACTGTTCTCCGTATTCCGATAGCCCTGAAACGATGACACAACAGTATTGATGGTTTAAAAGCCAGACCGGTAAGTCCGATAAAACAATGCTGCCGTCAGATTTCCGTATGGAGCCGTTTTTCAGCCTGGGGATGCGCCCAAAGTTCCGTTTGCGATCATTTTGGAATGTCTTCGTGAAAAGGGAATGCCATGTTTTCTCTGTCAGCCGACAAGGCCGTATATAAGGCAAGGCCGGCTTCGTCACTGTCAAAGAACAGTAACAGGATTATATAATAATCCGGAACCTCCGTCCGGAGTGCCCCAAAAACAGAATACACCTATAGGAAAATATCGAAAATCAAAGTTTGAGTTTTTCATAGTTTTCGATTATTTTTGACACAGAAAATTCATTACACACTTATATCTTCAAATGATTATATCATTGGCTTTAAGATGAACAATGAACGAACGGAAGCACTGAAACTGAAGCCAATGAACTGATTTGAGCAGTATAGAAAAACAATGGAGGTTGATGTCATTATATGTTGTTTAGCGGTCGCTACCGTCATTTGGTGGATATTTTGCAGACCGTCCACAGGAAATATCGGCGAGAAAAAGGTTGCATCAATTCTCCGCAAATTGCCTAAAGACAAATATACGACAATAAACAATCTGCTCGTAAACAACAACGGTCACACTTCTCAGATCGACCATATCGTAATATCCGAATATGGAATTTTTGTCATTGAGACAAAAAACTATAAAGGCACTGTTTACGGCAGCGAACACTGCGAGTACTGGATCCAGAATATTTACGGGCGCAAATACCGGTTAAGGAACCCGGTACTTCAGAATTACGGACATATCAAGGCATTGAAAAATATACTGAATAAATATTCCGATATTCCGTATATCTCCATAATTGCTTTCCCCGGAAAAACGCAGCTCAGAATATCATCGGATGTTCCGGTTATATACTGGCATGAACTCATTCCCTTTATACTCAGGTTCAAGAACAGAGTAATAACAAAAAAGCAGACGCAATCCATCAGCGGACATCTGCTTTCATCCAACATCGGCTCCAGAAAAGCCCGTAAACAGCATATCAAAGACATACAGGCCAATATCAGAAAAAGACAGCAGATTATAGCATCCGGGAAATGCCCGCGTTGCGGAGGCATATTAATCCGCCGCCAGGGACAATACGGGAGTTTCTACGGATGCCAGAACTACCCCGGATGCAAATTCACAATCAACTCATAGACAGTTTCCGGAATATATTCCTTATTTTTGCAGGACGAAAAATTCAGGAAAGATGAAACGGAACATGAAAAGACTATTGTGCATTTGCGCGGCAGTTCTGGCTGCAGGCTGCCACAACAATAATTTCACAGGCAGGAAACCTGACGCCGGCAGTAACGAAAATCAGGAAAAGCCTGCCGATGAACTTGTACTGCTGTTCACCAACGACCTGCACAGCCAGATCGAGCCTTTGGACCCGGCTTCGACCTACAATGCCGGCAGAGGAGGAGCCGCAAGGATAAAAGTGCTCGTGGACAGTGTACGTGCAGCCGAAAAGGCAGTGATACTTGCAGATGCCGGTGACTTCGTGCAGGGCACATTCTATTTCACCTGCCTCAACGGAGACGTGGAGATGAACATCCAGAAAGAAATCGGCTATGACATACGCACCATAGGCAACCACGAATTCGACAAGAAAATCCCCGGACTGAACAGAATGTTTTCACAGAACGATGTCGTGACCGTAAGCAGCAACTACGACTTCTCCGCGACCCTCCTTTCGGACAAAGTACGGGAATCCGCAATAATCGAAACAGCCGGCCTTAAAATCGGCTTCATCGGCCTGGGAGCGCGCCTGGAGGGCCTGGTCGATCCGGTGGCCTGCGAAGGGGTCGTATATTCATATCCGTGGGAAAATGCGGACAGGCTGGCTGCAGAACTTAAAGAAAAGGGGGCGGACATGGTGATTGCCCTTTCACACCTCGGCTACAATGCCAAGAGCGATGCGAAATACTACGACATGGGCTTTGCCATGAATACCAGAAACATAGATTTCATAATCGGAGGCCACTCGCACACCTTTCTGAACAAAGAGGTCTATGTAACCAATCTTGCAGGAAATCAGGTACCTGTCGTACAGACCGGCTCCCGCGGAGTCTGCCTCGGATATATGAAAATCAAGATGGACAGAACCGGAAAAGACCGTTTCTCTTACCGTCTGATACCGGTAGATTCAAGGTTGGATTCACGTATAGATCCGGACTTCGCCTCTGTCCTCGACGGATATTCCGAAAAACTGAAAATGACAATGGATGAAGTGCTCGGACGCTGCCCGGAAACGCTGAGGAAAGGTACGCCCCAGGGACTTTTGGGAAACTGGGCGGCAGACGCGCTGACTGAAATATGTCAGGAGACTTTCGGAGTCAAGCCGGATATGGCGATATGCAACAACGGAGGTCTGCGATCCGAGCTGCCGGCAGGAAATGTGACCCGCGGCCGCATATACTCGATTTTCCCGTTCGACAACAAACTTGCTTTGCTGGAAATGAAAGGCAGCGTCCTGCTCCAGTTGTTCGAGGCAATTGCACAGCACGGAGGAGAACCTGTCAGCGCAGGTGTGCAGCTGAATATAAAGGACAGAAAGATGGTTTCCGTAACTTTGAACGGCCAAAAGATAGATGCAGAAAAGACATACAAAGTCTGCACGCTCGACTATCTGTCCAATTCAGACCACTATTGCCTCGGTAATTATCTGTCCCGCAAAGACGGCGACGGATTCATATATGAACTTATGTGCTCGCACGTCAGGAAACTCGCAGCCTCGGGACGCACAGTCAAGGCCTCACTTGACAACAGAATCGTCGTCCTCGAATAACCGCCCTTTTAAGAAATCGGATTGAAGAACTTGGATATTTAATATTGCAATGAAGAAATTTATAACGGCTCTGCTCATTGTCGCCGGCCTTGCAGCAGTCATGACCGTAACCTGTCCGGACAAACAGCAGCATAAAGATGTCCTGCAGGCAGTCGTGGACGAAATAATAAATGAAAACATTTCAGGAGATGATACAGGCCTGGGATATTTAGCTTTTTTCTTAGGCTCCAAATTAATCAATATCACAATTGACAGTATACTCCATGTGGACAACTATTTCATATTGAGCATAGGCAGACTCGACTTGCCCGACGGAGAAAGCAAGAAAGTGTCACTGGGAATACTCGGGCACATTTTCACTGTGGACAAAGAGACTGCCCTGCGGATTATAGAAGAAGAAATAAAATGAAAAAGATAGAAGTAGCGGCAGCGGTAATCCGAAGAGGAAATGAGATTTTCGCGACACAGAGGGGCTATGGAGAATTCAAGGACTGGTGGGAATTCCCAGGGGGAAAGATCGAGTCCGGCGAATCTCCGCAGCAGGCACTCGAAAGGGAGATCCGCGAAGAACTCAATGCAGAAATTGAAGTAGGCGGCCTCATCCGTACAATAGAGTGGGACTACCCTGCCTTCCACCTCACCATGCACTGCTTCTGGTGCAGCCTCAAATCCGAAGCCCTGCACCTCAGCGAACACGAAGCCGCCAGCTGGCTGAGCAGTGAAAACCTGTACTCAGTCCAATGGCTTCCTGCCGACACGGACATTCTGCAGGAAATCGGGGAAGCACTGCGTTCCGCCAATTAGACACAGCATCCCCAACTCACGGACCACTACACAAAGATACATCTGAAATGAAAGACATATTTGCAGGACGGAAATTTGAATTTCCCAACACATACGTAATCGTATCGGCCGTAATTCTCCTGTGCGCGGCTGCGACATGGTTCGTGCCAGGAGGAGAATACATACAGGGAAGCAACGGGGAACTGACATATACCCGCACCGAATCCTCCCCGCAGACATGGCAGATTTTCACAGCGCTGTACAAAGGTTTCGGCAAACAGGCCGGCATCATCGTATTCATACTCATCGTGGGCGGAGCACTGTGGATAATAAACTCGACAAAGGCCCTCGATGCAGGAATCGCAGTCTTCCTGAACAAAGCCCGAAAACTTGAGCGTTTCGCAATATTCCGCAAAATAGGAGTAAGCAACATCATCCTTGTCTGCATGACACTCCTGTTCTCCCTTTTCGGAAGCATATTCGGAATGAGCGAAGAATGCATCGCCTTCGTTGCGATATCAATACCTCTTGCAATCTCAATGGGCTATGACTCAATCGTCGGCATAGGAATGGTCTATCTCGGTGCGCACGTAGGCTTCGCCGGAGCTTTCCTCAACCCGTTCACAGTGGGAGTGGCACAGGACATGGCCGGTCTGCCACTTTTTTCAGGCATGGGCTACAGGCTTGTATGCTGGGCAGTACTTACCCTTTTTCTGACGGCAGTGCTTCTTGTATATGCCGCACACATACGCAGAAATCCGCAGAAAAGCCCTATGTACGAAATCGACGGCTTCTGGAGAGCAAAGGCGGCTGCAGACTCTGAGCAGATAACAAGATACACAAACAGGGCTTCATGGCTGTCGTTCGCGCTTGCAACGGGCACAATCCTCCTGTTCACAATAATTTACAGCAGTGAATGTTCCATAGATATCGGAGCAGCCAGCTATAATGTGCCATGGCTTATGCCGCTCACGGCCCTGCTTTTCGCAGCGCTTTCAATCGACTCTCTCCGCAAATCCGTGCATTTCTACATTGTCAATCTTCTGGCTTTCACAATAATATATCTGATTATCGGAGCTGTATGCTTCGGCTGGTACATACCGGAAATCAGCGCACTATTCCTTGCCCTGGCAGTCCTCAGCGGCATTGCCTCAGGCAGCGGAGCCAACAAAATCGCAAATGAATTCATCGCAGGAGCAAAGGACATATTCTCGGCAGCCTTCATAGTGGGACTCGCCTCCGGAATCATAATCATACTCCAGGACGGCAAGGTCATAGACACGATTCTCCACTCAATGGAATCGTCTTTGGACGGAGCCGGCAGACTCGCTTCCCTGAGCCTTATGTACGGAATCCAGACATTCATGAACCTGTTCATCCCGTCTGCCACTGCAAAGGCGGCGATTACGATGCCTATAATGGCACCTTTCTCCGACCTCATCGGACTGTCGCGGCAGGCTACCGTGCTTGCATTCCAGTTCGGAGACGGCTTCACGAATATGATTACACCTACCTCAGGTGTGCTTATGGCAGTGCTTGGAATAGCGCGAATCCCCTACTCAAAATGGGTCAGATGGGCATGGAAACTAATTCTCGCCATGATTATAATAGGTTTCCTGCTGCTTATTCCGACGGTTTATCTCAATCTCGAAGGATTTTAATCAAAACCGGATTCCGAGCCAGTCCATAAGAAATGCCGGTTTGTCGTTCATTATCAGTTCCTCCGGGAAAGCTGTCTCGGCAAGAAGCGGCAGCACGTAATCGTAGCAGCCTATAGAAAAACTTATATGGGCGTCACTTCCGAGAATCACAGGCACGCCATGTTTCTTGCAGAGCCGCAGAATCTCAATGTTATTGTCCCTCGCTTTTGCCTTGTGACGCGCGGGATGCAGGGAATGAGAGTTGACTTCCAGCAGAGTATGCGACTTCGCAGACTCCAGCACCAGAGCCTCGAAATCCAGGTCAGCCGTACCGTCGCCAGGATGACTTATAATGTGTATCAACGGATTGCGCATCACATTAAGGACTCCTTCGGTATTTTCATCGGCAGTTCCCCCTTTCCAGCAGATTGAATGTATGCCAGCAATCCTCAGGTCGAGCCATCCGCATTCCTTTTCCGTCATGTCGAGTGTGCCGGAAGTGTCAAGGATGTTTATCTCGGCACCCAGCAGCAGACGCACACCGTACATGAGGCGCGGAATGACTATCATATTTTTGAAATACAACAAATTGCAAGTTCCGGGAATGGCAGGGCCATGCTCAGTGACTCCGAGTATCTCTATTCCTTTTTCAGCTGCGGCCTTCGCCATTTCCTGCAAGGTGCTGTATGCGTGTCCCGAAACAACGGTATGTGTATGCAAATCTGCAAGCGCTTTCATAGTGCGAATTTTATCCGCACAAAGGTAATGATAAGTCGGGCGCAGAACCAAATTTAATTTGAGTTCATGCCGGAGGAAATATGTCAGAATTTGAATGTAAGGCCGGCGGAAGCATACCCGATGTCATATCCGCCTTCAGCATATATTCCGAAATTTTTGCTGAAATAATATCTGAGTCCTCCTGCGGCTGCGAACGATACATACGTATTGAAATTGCTTGCCGAACTGTTCTTGTTCCCCGTCTCACGCTCTACAGTTCTGTCGCCAATGACAGCAAGATCAGCCATGGCCCTCACATAGGCCTCGAAGTTACGGCAAACAGTTATGTGCCAGCTCAGTCCGGCTTCCACATCGAAGCGGTTGCACATAGTGTCCTGAACCTTCGGCCCGTAACCGTTGTCCCATTGCCAGTCATATCCGAAACGGCTGTATGACATCCCGAAGACATAGCCTATGCTTCCGAATCTGCTGAAATCCGCGAAACATATATCAGCATATACGCCGACAGGAGGAACATACAATTTATAATTGTCACCGTTATGTCCGATATGGCGCGACCACTTTGCCACATCGGCAGAAACACCGGCAGAAACATTTCTCGTATGTTTGGCAAACACTACCTCATTTTTCATTCTTTTCCGGCCGGCTCCCTTTGAAGCACTTTCCGCGAGGATATTTTTCTGTACACCGATCTGGCTTTCCTTCAGTTTGCCGTCCCTCATCACAGGATATTCCGACCATTCATTTTCCCATGCCTTCACGACATCAGCCAAGGTACCGAATTCCTTTGCCTTGATTCGTTCCGCAAATTCATGATAGCCGTATATCTTTCCGAAATAATATGCAAGCGCGGCAGGGTATGCATCGGGTATTCCGGTATAATACGGATTATCACAATTTATGCTTTCCACATATATGGCGATATCGCCGGAGAGGCTGATATAATAGTTCATTGAAGTCTCCACCAAAGTAGTGTTGCCGAATTTCGTCGCCGTCACGAAATATGCAGAATACACATCGATTCCGCGCCCCTCACTGAAGACCCTCACCCAGCGTATCTTCGGTGTCGCAGACACTCCTGTCCCGCGGCATTTGCGCTTGACATATCTCATATTATCCATTACTGTCAGAGAGTCCACATCCTCACTAATATATCTTACCCTTACACCGTCCGGAGTGTCGCTTACCTCGAAAAACTCAGGGTCGTTGGCCATAGCGGAACGAAGATAGCCGTTTACGACACTTTCTCCGGATTTGACATTTCCGTTGAGATAAAGCGTGACCTTCACGGCGGTTTCCTCCTTTTGTGTCTTGTCCTTTTTCCTGGCCTGCATTTCAGGTGGATAAACCATGTACATTACAGACAGCAGAAGCGCATAGAAAAAACAGTGTTTCATATTATCAAATTTTTCATAGTGCATCCAAATCCGGAAAACACGTAATTATTGCAAAAATACGAATAAAACAATCAATGAAATCAGCATCCGTCACTGTATAATTTAACTTTCCCGGAAATTTTCCCATTGTCCTGCAAAGAATTTTTGAACAACATTTTTCCGGCGGCAATGAAGTTCCCGAACGGCATTTAATGTCTCCCAGCCTTGCAATTCTACAAAATAATGCCGACTTTTGTACACGACTTAACAAATAAACCCCAAATATCATGAATGATTTTGCGCAGAAGTACGTAAACTCCTTTATGGCAGATCTCATTGCCAGGAATCCGGGAGAAAAAGAATTTCATCAGGCTGTAAAAGAAGTTGTGGAGAGCGTCGCCCCGTACATCGTGGAGCATCCGTATCTCATGGACCTGAAAATCCTCGAACGTATAGCAGAGCCTGAACGAGTGATAATGTTCCGTGTCCCGTGGCTTGACGATGAAGGAGAAGTACATATCAACCGTGGCTACAGAGTGCAGATGAACAGCGCCATAGGCCCTTACAAAGGAGGACTCAGATTCCATCCGAGCGTAAACCTCAGCATCATGAAGTTCCTCGCCTTCGAGCAGACCTTCAAAAACAGTCTCACCACCCTTCCGATGGGAGCGGCAAAAGGAGGCTCGGACTTCAATCCGAAAGGCAAGTCGGACAATGAAATGATGAGATTCTGCCAGAGCTTCATGACAGAGCTTTACCGTCATGTCGGCAATGACACGGACGTTCCTGCCGGAGATATAGGAGTCGGAGGACGCGAAATCGGTTTCCTGTTCGGACAGTACAAACGTATCAGGAATGAATTTACAGGAGTGCTTACCGGAAAAGGACTCAACTGGGGCGGAAGCCCTCTTCGTCCGGAAGCCACAGGCTACGGCACCTGCTATTTCGCCTCTGCGATGCTCGCCACCAAAGGCGAAAGTTTCGAGGGCAAGACTGTCACGATATCAGGTTCAGGAAATGTGGCCCAGTACGCTGCCCAGAAAGCCCTCCGTCTCGGAGCCAAGGTCGTTACCCTTTCTGATTCAAACGGATATATCTACGATCCTGACGGAATAGACGAGGAGAAGCTGAACTATGTAATGGAACTCAAAAACGTATACAGAGGCCGTATCCGCGAATATGCCGAAAAATATCCTTCCGCACAGTATTTCGAGAAAGGCCGTCCTTGGGGCATAAAATGCGACATCGCAATGCCTTGCGCAACCCAGAACGAGCTCAACGGAGAGGAAGCTGCCGCACTCGTTGCAAACGGATGCATCTGTGTGGCCGAGGGTGCGAATATGCCTTCTACACCGGAAGCGATCGCGATTTTCCAGAAAGCCCGCATACTTTATTCTCCGGGCAAGGCATCCAATGCCGGCGGAGTAGCCACCTCCGGACTCGAGATGACGCAGAACTCCATAAGGCTCAAATGGACAGCCGAGGAAGTGGACACCTACCTCAAGAGGATAATGACAGACATACATGAAGCCTGTGTGAAATACGGCACAGAAGAAGACGGCTATGTCAACTATGTCAAGGGCGCCAATATTGCCGCCTTTATCAAAGTGGCCGATGCAATGATGTCGCAGGGTCTGGTATAAGGGTGGAGGCCAACTTCATAACTGACAATAACTTACGCAATGACGGGTGCCGTAAAACCGGCACCCGTCATTATTTAAGTCACTATATGACAGTTATTTATCCTCCACCGTGAATTACTGCTCGGCTTCCAGATAGAAAACGGAGCTGTCATAAATCTTGACAAGCTGCGGATTTATGCCCCTGTTTATAAGATAATCACCGCCGAACACCTTTCCGGAACCCCAGAACTTGGATTTCTTCACGTTAAGTTCCCTGACAGAATATCTCATGGCAGGGTCAAGCCCGTACAGACGCAGCTGAGGTATAAGCGCACGGCCCTGGAACCTGATGCAATATGCAAATACGACAGCCCTCTTCTTGTCCTTGGACACATACATTAGTGCATAGTGGTCTCCTCCGTATGGAGACATAATTCTGTAAAGGTCACCATAGAACACCAGATCGCGGTATTCTTTGTAAGATTCGATTGCAGTCCTTGCGATCTCCCTTTCTTCGTCAGTCATATCCTTAGGCTGCAGTTCCATTCCGAGACGCCCTGCAGACGCGACATCAAAACGGAACTTAAGCGGCGTGACATTTCCTGTCTGATGATTAGGTACAGCCGACACGTGAGAACCAGTCACACATGCAGGATAAATAAGATTGGTTCCGTACTGTATGAACACCCTTGACAGAGCCTCAGTGTTGTCGCTGGTCCACACTTCATTGAAATATTCAAGTGCTCCATATTCCACGCGTCCTCCTCCTGACGCACAGGCCTGCACAATCACCTCAGGATATTTTTCCCGCAGCCTCCTCATGACATTGTAGAATCCCTGGACATACTCCACGAAGAAATGGCTCTGCCTGCCGATATGCTCAGACCCGAAACTCTCCACGTGCCTGTTAGCGTCCCATTTTATATAGTCTATGCCTGGTGCAGCCTGCATCGTCCTGTCAAACACGCCGAACACAAAGTCCTGGACATCAGGATTAGACAGGTCGAGAAGCCACTGGTTTCTGATTGTAGGCACTTCCCTGCCCCCGGATTTGACAATCCAGTCCGGATGCTTCCCGGCAAGTTCGCTTTCAGGATTCACCATTTCAGGCTCTATCCATATTCCGAACTTCACGCCTCTCTCGTGCGCATAGTCGGCAAGATAGCCTATTCCCTCAGGAATTTTTGCCTTATTGACTTCCCAGTCCCCGAGCCCGTGCTTCGCATCATTGCGCGGAAAGACATTGCCGAACCAGCCGTCATCGAGTACGAACATCTCCAGCCCCATATCGCGGACATCATCGATCATGTCCGTCAATGTCTTCGTATTGAAATCGAAATAAGCTCCCTCCCAGCTGTTCAGCAGAGTCGGGCACATTACGGAAGAATCATAGCAGCCGTAGTTTCTCGCCCAGTCATGCAGATTTCTGCTGGCCTGGCCCGCTCCTGCAAAACTGTAAGTATAAATCATTTCCGGAGTCACAAAAGTCTTTCTTTTGTCCAGCCTATATTCCGAAGCGTATGGATTTATTCCTGCAAGGATATTCACACGGTCAGTCTCGTCCATCTGGAAGCTTATCCTGAAATTGCCGCTCCACGCAAGCGCACCGGCAATCACCTCACCGTAATTTTCGTCAAGACCGTCAGCGTCAAGACTCAGCATAAAGGACGGATTCTCCGTATGCGTCGTCCTGACTCCCTTTTTCGATTCGATTGTCTTGATTCCGTGCGTCAGAATTTCCGTGTCAACCTGCATTTCCCTCGCCCATGCTCCATAAAAATGAGTAAGGCAATATTTGCCGGCAGTCACAGGCAGCGAACTCGAATAATAGTTTTTCAGCAGCACGGGCTTCCCGGCACCGTTGTAAATCTCTGAACGGCAGGTAATGACATCCTCCTTTGAATATGCCGTATACACAAGCAGCACACGGAGCGAAGTTGCCTTGTCTTCAAGAGCGATTTCCGTCCTGACAACGTTGTCATCCACAACGATACTCTTGTGCGACACATATTTAAGTTCCGTATTCATATAGCCGTCCCCATATTCAACAAGCAGGGCAGGCTCGTTGAAACTGCGTCCTCCTGCAGCCGGATAGGCAAGAGGTTCAGTGCCATAATCGGCTCTCCTGTAGCTTTTGTAGCCTTTGAACTGTGACAGATCCGCAATTTTGCCTCCGAAATGGCAGAACTGGAGTTCTCCCCCATTGTCAGTCTTCATTATCATAGAGACATTGGCCGTCTCAACGGAAATCATCTTTGTCTCTGCATAAGCAAATGCAGAAAACAGGACACAAAGAACAAGTGCACCGATTTTTTTCATGCTGCCGAAAATTTATAAACTGTTTCAGTATTCATTATAATGCAAATATCGCTTTTTTCGATGAAAGACTGACATTATATCGATAAAATATTATTACCTTAGCCACAGAAATAACGCAAATACTATGAAAAATAAAGCACGTTCAATCATTGCAGCCGTATTCGCGGCAATCATAGGCCTTAATGCAGCATCCGCCCAATCCTACATCCCGACCGGGGAAAATCTGGCGGCACGCCAAGCCTTTTCGGATGCGCGCTTCGGCATCTTTATCCATTGGGGCATATATTCTATGCTGGGCCACGGTGAATGGGTCATGCAGAACGAAAACATCGACTACCGTGAATATCCGAGACTTGCAGCAGGCTTCAACCCGTCAAAGTTCAATGCAAAGGAATGGGTCGAGGCGATCAAGGCCTCCGGAGCCAAATACATTACCATCACTTCCAGGCATCACGACGGTTTCTCGATGTATGATTCAGAGGCGAGTTCATACAACATCGTAGATGCGACTCCGTTCGGCAGAGATGTCCTGAAAGAACTTGCAGAAGCCTGCAGGGAAGAAGGCATAGCACTGCATTTCTATTATTCGCACCTCGACTGGGGACGCACGGACTTCTGTCCGGCCGGACGTACAGGCAGAGGAACCGGCAGGCCAGGCCAGATCGACAGCACAAGTGCCTCATGCGGAACAGGCGAGGCATGGCAGCATTATCTTGACTTCATGGATGCACAGCTGACCGAGCTGCTTACCGGATACGGTCCGGTAGGTGCGATATGGTTCGACGGAGTATGGGATATGGACAACAGACCGCGCGAGGACCAGCCGTCGATATGGAATCTGCGTCATCAGTACGACCTCATACACAGCCTCCAGCCGGCCTGCCTTGTAGGAAACAACCACCATCTACAGCCGTTCGAGGGCGAGGACATACAGATTTTCGAACGCGACATACCCGGCATGAACGAATACGGACTTTCCGGCCAGGAGATTTCGAGGCTTCCGCTGGAGACCTGCCAGACCATGAACCGCAGCTGGGGCTACAGAATAACGGACAAAGACTACAAATCTCCGGAATTTCTGATTCAGTATCTTGTAAGGACTGCAGGAAAAGGCGCGAACCTGCTCCTGAACATAGGCCCGAGACCTGACGGAACTCTGCCGGAGGAAGCAGTTGAAAGGCTTGAGGCCATCGGCAAATGGCTCGCCGTCTATGGAGAGACAATCTACGGAACGGAAGGAGGCTGCATACCAGAGCAGCCATGGGGAGTCACGACACAGAAAGGGAATGAACTATACGTGCACATACTCGGCAAAGACAAGGCCGACGGCGGACATATTCTCCTGCCGCTCCGCGCACACAACATCCTCGAGGCAAAGTCATTCGACGGTGACAGGGAAATCCCGTTCACCCATACACCGGAAGGCGTTCTTCTCAGTATTCCGGAATTGCCTGAAGACACCGTCGACTATATAATAAAGGTAAAGCTCGCGGAAATCACAGAGGAGGAAGAAGAATATCTCGCATTCCTGTACAAGTCCATGCCTCTGCCGGACATGACAGGCTATCCTTTCAGCTACTGGATTGAAAATGTGCGCAATACTTTGGATACACGCAAGAACAGCGCATGGACAGTCCCGGAAAGGGAATTCCGTCATTTCGTGCTGCCTGTCAGGGCAAACAATGAAGCTCTGGATGATTTCAGGACGACTTATTCCGGAGTGCTGAGAGAGCGCATCAAAGGGATGAATGCAGAAGAGGCAGCCCTTGAAGTAAACCACTGGTGCCACGAAATGGCGACTTATACCCCTTCCGACGCAAGGACACTGCCTCCTACCGGTACGATAAAGGCAGGCCTCGGAAGATGCGGAGAGGAATCCGTGCTCGGAGTCGCCGCACTGAGGGCAGCCGGAATACCGGCGCGCCAGGTTTATACGCCGCGCTGGGCGCATACAGACGACAACCACGCATGGGTCGAGGTTTATGTCGACGGAAACTGGCATTTTATGGGAGCCTGCGAACCGGAGCCGGTGCTCGACCTCGCATGGTTCAATGCCCCTGTATCGAGGGCCATGCTTCTCCATACACTCGCATTCGGAGAATATGACGGTCCAGAGGACATAATCAGGAAAACGCATTCATTCACTGAAATCAACGTAATCAAGAGCTATATACCGACAAGGCGCACGTCCGTGAAGATTCTGGACACGGACGGCAGGCCGGTCGAAGGTGCAAAAGTGGAATTCAAGATATACAACTATGCGGAATTCTATACAGTCGCAAGGGTCATCACCGGACCTGACGGCATGGCCGGACTGGACACCGGACTCGGTGACATGGCGATCTGGGTCAGCAAAGACGACAGTTTCGGCATCGGCAAGGCGACCGGAGAATACAGCGAGATAACGCTGTCGCACAAAATCGGGGAAACATTCAGCATAGATATGACAGTAACCCCTCCTGCTGAGAATCCGATTCCGTCAAAAGCGACAGCCGAACAGTCGCAGATGAATGCCGTAAGGTTTGCAAAGGAGGATTCCATAAGAAATGCCCGCCCGAAAGGAAATGCCGATGTAATAGAGGCCTTCAAAAAAGCGCACAAAGGCAAAAATGCAGAAGCCCTTCTCGCTTCCCTTTCGGCAAAAGACATGGGCGACGTAAGGGCCGATGTGCTTGAAGATGCGATATCGCATTGCGGCAAAAAGTTCATTGCATACCGTGACTGTCCGAGAGTATCGATCGAGCCGCTGCTTCCGTATTTCAAAGAAATCGGCGATGGGCTCCAAGCTTCTTCAGCAGAGGAAATCATGGAATGGACACTCTCCAACATCACTGTCGATGACCGCAGCAATCCGCAGGGCATACGAATCCCGCCTGTAACAGTATGGCGTTCAAGAATCGCAGACGCTCGCTCGCGCAACATCTTTTTTGTGGCAGCCTGCCGCAGCAAAGGAATAGAGGCGAGAATCGATGAGGTGACAGGAAAGACACAGTACCGCAGCGGAAAAGCATGGAAAGACGTGAAGTGGAGCGAAGAAACTCCGAAGACTGCCCTGCACGGCAAACTGAGGGCGACATACGAGCCTACGCCATGGCTGAAGAATCCGTTGTATTACAGACATTTCACTCTATCGCGTATGGAAAACGGCTCAGCAAGTCTTCTTGCATTCGACGAGGATGCTGAAATCGGTTGGAAAGAGCTGCTGTCCGACAGCTGCGAACTGGAAGAAGGCTGGTATTGCATGACATCAGGTGTACGAATGGCAGACGGAAGCGTGGCAGCCCATCTGGAATTCTTCAATATCGAACCGGGCAAAATGACGACTGTCCCTCTTGTCCTGGCAGCACCTTTGGAGAATTGGCCTGTAATCGGAAACATCGATGCAGAAAAACATTATCTGCCAGAAGGACAGGAGACGACCAAAACAATACTTTCAGAAACAGGACGTGGATATTTCGCGATTGCCGTAATAAGGGATTTCTCCGAGCCGTCAATTCATGCACTGAGGCAGCTCGGTTCACTGGCAGAAGAACTGAACGCATGGGGACGCCCGCTGATTGTACTCGGACAGGATGAGGCCGGCTGCACAAGGTTCAGAGACTATCTTTCCGGAATAGAAAATGTATCTTACGGAATAGATGCCGGCGACTCCGTGCTGAACATGATATACGAAGGATGCAAGCCAGATTACCGCGGCCTCCCTGTAATTATAGTCGCGGACAGTTTCGGACGTGTGATATATTATTCACAGGGCTACAATACATCGCTTGGCGCCCAGCTGAAAAACTGTCTCAACTCCGCAGCAGTCAAAGGAAATTAAAATTTTCAGTCCGTGCATCCGCAATTACAGTTAAGGATTCACGGACTTGCTGATTTTAAATGAAAATATTGAAAACAAGAAACTGTTTGGATTTTTGAGAAAATCCCGGACGGCTTCCAAAATCGAAACACATAATTAATTACAGGCCGAATGAAAAATATCTATTGGAGATTGGCTGCAATATGCCTCATTGTACTCGTAACGGCAGCCTGCACGGAGAAAAATATTGCAAGCGGAGACTTCAATGTCATTCCGCTTCCGCAGGAAATCACTGTTGCCGGGAACGCAGCTCCTTTTGTAATCAAACCGTCCGTTCAGGTATGTTATCCGAAAGGAAACGAAACCATGGAGCGAAATGCCCGTTTTCTGGCCTCCTATATCAAAGAGGCTACAGGAACAGAAGTGAAAGTCAAGGCCGGAGCAAAGGGAAAAAACAGGATTGCCCTGGAGATTGATGAGAATATTCCTCAGCAGGAGGGGTATGAAATAAAGGTGGATGCCTCCGGAGTCACCCTGAAAGGAGCGACGGAAGCAGCTGTGTTCTACGGAATACAGACAATCTTCAAGGCGCTTCCTTTGACCTGCGGCGAGGCACTTGCCTCTCTGCCTGCAGGAACAGTCAGGGATTGTCCGCGCTTCGGATACCGCGGCTTCCTGGTCGATGTGGGAAGACACTTTTTCTCTGTGGAATATCTGAAAGAGATTATCGACATGCTCGCCCTGCACAATATAAACTACTTCCACTGGCATCTCACCGAAGACCAGGGCTGGCGTATCGAAATCAAAAAATATCCAAAACTTACAGAAATCGGCTCATACAGAAAAGAAACCATTACCGCCCCCGGCTCTCAGGAATATGACGGGACTCCTGTAAGCGGTTATTATACACAGGAGGAGGCAAGAGAAATAGTCCGCTATGCTGCCGAGCGTTTCATTACCGTGATTCCTGAAATAGATCTGCCTGGACACATGCAGGCGGCGCTGGCGTCTTATCCTGAACTCGGATGCACCGGCGGCCCATACGAGGTTGCCACAAGATTCGGAGTGTTCAGAGAAGTATTGTGCGGCGGAAATCCCAAAGCCCTGCAGTTTGCAAAGGACGTGCTTGAAGAAATAATGGATATTTTCCCGTCCGAATACATTCATATCGGCGGAGACGAATGCCCAAAGGAACGCTGGGAAGAATGTCCGGAATGCCAGGCAAAAATCCGTGAACTCGGGCTGACGTCAACTCCGGGACATACCAGGGAAAATCAGCTTCAGACCTATTTTATGGGAGAAGTCGAAAAAGTCATCACTGCCCGCGGAAGGAAAATGATGGGCTGGGATGAAATTCTTGAGGGACTTCCGACTGAAACCTCCATAATCATGGCATGGACGAGCGTAAATGCCGGTATCAGGTCGGCACGGCAGAACCACAAGACTATTGTCGCTCCGATTGCATACTATTATTTCAGCAATCCGGGATTCAACAGGCTGAGAGGCAGGGAAAGCATAGGACGAGTGTATAATTTCGAGCCTGTCGCAGATGTTCTGACCGAACAGGAAAAGCAGAACATCATAGGTACCCAGGGCTGTATATGGACCGAATGGACCAAGAACAGGGAGAAGATGGAATGGCAGATGATGCCGCGTATCGCCGCCTTGTGCGAAACCCAGTGGACAGCACCGGAAAAGAAAGACCTGGATGCTTTCCTGCAGCGCCTCCTGCATCAGCTCGACATCTACAGACTGAGAGGCTACAATTACAAAGAAGACATCGAAGAGGCCTACCTGACACCGGAAGAATAACAGGCCGGAGTCATTCCCCGACCATCAGGGAAACCACATGACGGTCTGTAACACCGTTTTCTCCGTGCGCCGAGCCATGGTATTCCGGAGCATTCGTATCTTTTTCTATTTCAGCTATATTTGCCGGACGGACTCCTCCGCCCGGCATAATCACAAGCCTCCCGGCGGAAAGCGATACAAGGTCTGCAATAAGTGAACGGCCCGTATATGCAGACTCCTCATGTCCGGAAGTAAGCAGACGGTCACATCCGAGGGCCATGATATCGTTCAGCGCAGTGTAAGGGTCGCGGCAGCAGTCGAATGCTCTGTGGAAAGTAATCCGCAGAGGACGCGCAGCCGCAATAAGCCTCTGCACCATTTCCGTATCCACATCTCCGTCAGCCTTCAGCGCACCGATTACAACAGCATTGACATTAAGCCTTTTGCACATTTCTATATCCCTCAGCATGGAGTCTTCTTCCTCTTTCGTATATACGAAATCCCCTCCCCGCGGTCTGACAAGCACATTGACCGGCAGAGGACAATGCGCCATAACTGATTCAAGCAGAGTTTCCGAAGGAGTCACTCCCCCGACATCCAGATTCTCACAAAGCTCTATTCGCGAAGCCCCTCCAGCCACGGCCTCCGCAACCTCATCCAAAGAAGTACAGCAGCATTCCAAAAAACGTCTCATAAGCACAAAATTCTAATGCACGGCAAAAATAATAAAACTTCCGGGAAGCTGCATTATCATACATTGCCATTTTCATGACTTCCGGACATGGAAACAGCCTGCAATTTTCCGGAGGCCCAAACCCTGTGATTTCAAAACAATTCATAACTTTGCGGCATGGATATACTTGAAACAAGAGATTATTTGCTGTCGCTCCCCTTCTGCGAGGAATGCCAGCCTTTCGGCGAGGATTTCGCTGTTTACAAAATCAGCGGAAAAATGTTTGCCTGCACGGCATTCGACCGTCCCGGGATCATTGCCCTGAAATGCAATCCTGACAGAGCCGTATTGCTTCGTGACACCTGGCCGTCAATTACTCCTGCATGGCATTTCAACAAGAAACACTGGAATGACGTAAACATCGATATGCTGGACAATGAAATCGTATGCCGCGAAATAAACCATTCCTACCTCACGGTAATCAAGAAAAACGTGACTCCGCGCAGCCTGAGGGAAAAGCTTCTCCAGTCAGCCTCAGCCGCCGGAATCGAAGACACAGACTGCCCGGAGTAGACTCAGCGGACATTCATACGGACATCCATCTCCGCCTCAAGCACTGTTCCTGAAGATACCTGCATGGAACCGTGGGCCGGAATCCTCCTGTAATATTTGGCATAGGCACTTGTATCCCATATAAACATCCTGCACTGCCCGTCGGAACCGCCACTGAGCATCGAATCCGTAATATTGACCTCAACCCCGTTTGCGTCATTCCAGGCATGAAATTCATTTTTGCCGGCAGCGTCAAGCCTGTTCGCCCCTGAGCTGTCGAAAGTCTCTACGACAAAATCTTCATTGCAGCCTTTCGCGGCAAGGTTGTGCCCTACGCAGCAGATTCCGCAATACCAGTATATAGGAAGACTTTCCCTGAAAACAAGCCTGTTCACTGTACGGTATCCGGCATTGTCAAACACAGTCGTCTTGACGTGCTCAGCTACAACCCTGTGATCCGAAGCCGTGAATTCGCCGTCAGTCAAAGAGCCGGTCTTGTGCATCGAAGAAAGCTGCTCGTAACGGAAGCTGCTGCATTCGACCCAGCCGAAAGACTGTGCCATGCGCGAAGCATCGATTTCCGCATCATCAATAAAAAACCTCGCTCCGCAGCCGTCTTCAAGGTCGATTCTCTCATCTCCGTGAAAGCCACCCGTAAAGTCCGCCATGGAACTTTCGTCGGAACAGTCGCGGAACACCGATTCATTCTCACCGCTTGTAAGCAGGTTGTCAACGAGTCTCACGAACGTCCCGTCATCCTGCCTGTACAGTTCCAGTCCGGCACCGTTCAGCCGCCACAGATTCATGTATGCCTCATCGGACAAATTCATGTAATGGTTTATGGAAAAAACAAAATATTTGCTTTTGCTTACTTTGTCGCGGAGAGCCACATAAAACACCTCCGAGCTGCCTGATTTTTCAAACCTGACCATGGCCGAAGGGCCACAGTCAGGTTTGTTTTCATTGTCGTCCGGCGAAACTCCTCCGCATGAGCACAGCGGAACAAGGGCCATGAACAGTGATACAAAAAATATCCTTGTCTGCATAGGATTACCTGTTGTCCTTGTCAACCATACACCTCACAGGGGCAGAGCAGGACTTGTTCCTCGTGCTTACAACAGGAGCCGTCTTTGACGGTGAAGTCCTGAAATAAAGCGACTGTCCCTGGGTAGCTCCGGCAACATTGCACCAAAGCATTCCGTGGGACGAACCTGAAACATTTCCGGTATTTGCACCTCCCATATTGGCGACACGTCCGTTTGCCGAAGTCTTTCCGTTGAGATAGCCGGCACAGATGAAATTGTTGTCACCTATCTTTATGCCGGGATACCCTGCCGTGTCGAGGTACGAATATCCCACGCCGTTTGACGGACAGGACTCCGCAATTGCCGAGAACACCGTCAAATCAGGTACGCGCCAGCCCTTTGGACAAGGGTCGTAGATTGACTTGATGCCCTCTTTCTCACCGTTTCCGGTAACACTTCCCCAGAATTTTGTCACATCCTCGGAGCACCAGTTCGCCTGATCGGTATTGTCTTCCGGAGAATAAATTATCCCGACCGGATTCGCCATGGCTTCGTCATACGAAAGAGGTGTGGACAGGACTGCGAGACACTGCTCGTTCGTAACGGCATTCGCACCGTCGTGCCCTCCTGTTATTGTCCAGTATGAAGTCCAGAACACCGGCATATAACGGCCCCACTGATACAGGTTGGTTGTCCTGTAGACGACATCGGGATTTGCTCCGCTCTTGTTCGCGATCCACTTGTCGAACTGTGTCGTGGCCTGTCCGATATCCATCGGGGCAAGTTCATATCCTGCCGTCGGCACAGATTTCATGGAAGTGCCGTCAGCCGCGATATTCCAGAAAGTCCATGCCCAGAGAATCCTGCCGTCCTTCTTCATAAGAAGAATCGGAGAACCTGCGTATGCGCTCACGTTTTTGACAGTCACCGTATAGTTGCCGTCGTAACTGAATTCATATCCGGTAGGGTCTACGGCGCTCGATTCATATCCTGTTGTCCTGCAGGTGTAGACTGTACCGTTCATGGTCGTTGCCCATTCGAATGTCGCCCCGCGCGGATCGGTTGCATTGTAGAAATTTCCCCTTGCCCTTATGTCAATCTTAATCTCGTCAGGAATGTCAGGGTCTGGAATATAGGCCGCACCGTTATAGGTGGAACCGTTCTTGCACTGGATAAGATATGTGTTCGCTTCTCCATAGGCTACCCCGGGTCCCGGCAGATAGCGTGTCTCAGTCGCAGCATACCACTCTCCTGCTGCATTCATGGATACGCTCAGGTCTTTCAGGTCGATCCGGGTCGTCTGCCCGGCCTTGAACACGAGGCCGGACTTCTTGGCAGGAATTGTCAGAGTCGACCCGTCTTCTTTCTGAAGTTCCACAATAACCCATATTTCCTTTCCGGTGAAATCCACAGGCAGAATATTCATGTAGATATTCTGCTGCTTCACGTCAGACAGTTTGCCGGGATTCGTGACTGTGACAGACACGCGGTTGAGAGGCTGTCCGGTCGGAGTAATCTCCAGCGTTTCCGGATTCAGATTGAAACCTCCGGCCATAGGAGTATTGTTGTCGTCATAGATAGACACTCTCTTGGGTGCGTATCCGGCAAGTTCATCCGACGAGATTGTCACCTGAGCGACTGCTGTCACAGGATTAAGTTCGAACTTGAAAGCTTCGTCCACTCCGGGAATCCCCGTCACCATGCCGAGCGCAAAGCAGTCCGCCGCCACATTCGGAGCAGCCTGCACCTGCCTGTCGTCGATGTCGAGTCCGTAGATTGTACCACGGCTGTACACAAGATCGGCATTGTACGGAGAATATACCATAAACTTGTTCTCGCCTGCGACAAGGTCGAGAGCAGGCGTATTGAATCTTGCGACAGGCTTTCCCTCATACTCGGAAGGGGTGTAGTCATTGATATTCTCTCCCGTTTCCTCGTCGATGACAGGCGCTGTGTTCGCCCAGCCGACAATGCGGCATTCCTTGTTGATGATTTTTATCTCATCCATAGCGGAATACAGGCCGACAGCAGAGCCGGTCTTCCAGGCAAAGCCTTCTGTCGCGACAGTTCCCTCCAGCAGATAAGGCACATTTGCCTCCGGCTCAGGATACCCCTTCTCTTCCGGTGTCTTGTCGCAGGCAACTGCAGAAAGCGCCAAAACAATAAATAACAGATTGCGTTTCATAATGATAGAATTAATGTATTAATATGTTCTTTTGTACGTATTTATAAATTCTGTACAGAACTTCCCCACCCGGCATTCTGGACAAGGTTCCTGTTCACGCCGCGCTGTTCTTCGGAAATCGGAAGCCATATTTTGTGATATGACCAATTCTGACGCAGGGACGGAATGCTCATGTGCAGATAGCCGTCGACCTGATATTTCAGATATTTGTCATCCATTTCACCCTCTTTCTCCACGACTTTGTCTTCGTCCAGGCTCATGATTTTTTCATCTATGATATTGAACCTTATAAGATCATATTTGCGGGAAAACTCAAAAATCAGCTCCCTTTCACGGCTTTCGAGAAGTTCCTCAACAAAATCATCCCTGCGGTAATATTCCTTTATCTCTTCAAAAAGCTCCCTGTCTCTGACCGACCTTTCCAGAACCTTGTCGAGCCATACGCGCGCACCGGATTCGTCGCCGTTGAAATACAGGGCCTCCGCATACATCAGATATACGTCCGCGAGTCTCATAAGAGGATATGACACAGCATGCTGCTGCCATGTATGCTGCAGTTCGTCGAAATTGCACAGGCGGAATTTTCCTGCGCACAGCTGCATTCCCGAAATCGGAAGATAGGTCTGAGTCTCAAGATTGTCGTACAGCGGATGCGGAATCTCAACTGTGGCGACTCCCTCTCCCTCGCCGGAATCGCCCACAGGATTCCCCGAGGCGTCCACTATCACCTTGACCATCACTTTCGGAGGTGCCGGATCCCAGTATGTATAGCCGTCCACAATAACCTTGTTCTTGCCGTCGGAAAGACGACCGGTGAAATTATGGTCACGCCGCGGATCTTTCGGATGATACATGTAGAATGCCCTCGGCGTAGGGATGTTGCGGCCACCGTATACATTCGGACTGTCTATTCCGCTGTTGACCGGAGTCGGCAGATAGAAGCTGTTCGGCCAGTAGCCCTCCGAGCCTGACAACGGATTTTCGGCCAAAAGCATACATTCCCTGTACTGCTGTCCCTTCGTAGTCTCCCTGAACAGGTTCGAATAGTCATCTATCAGGACATATTGCGAATGTTCCACCACGTCCCGGCAGGCTTCAAGAGCCATTGCCGTCATTTTCCCGGCATCGACAAAAGAGAAATCATTCAAAGGCTGCTCCGCCACAAGCGAAGCACCCGTGCCGTACCTCCTGCAGGCTGCCAGATAATTGCATATTCTTGCGACATATCCCGCGGCGGTATATTTATTTGCGGAAGATGTCTGAAGAATGCCTTCGGACTCCAGATTTTTCCAGGCAAAGTCAAGGTCGTCCAGAATGAAACGGTACACATCCTCCAGAGAAGAACGCGGTTCCTGCCCGTCAGAATCATAGGCAGTCACTATCGGAACTCCTCCGTACATCCATGCAAGATGATAATAGAAAAACGCCCTGACAAAACGGGCTTCGGCAATATATGCGGTTTTCTTTTCCGCCGTCATATCCACATTGTCTATATAGTGGAGTATTATATTGCACCTGGCAATTCCGGCATAAAGCACCTTCCAGGCATCCCGGACACATCTTGTGCTCTCAGTATAGTTGCACCAGAACATTTCCAGCCCCTCATCGGACGACGAGGTGACGGCTACAATGTCGTCAGCAGGGCCGTTCATCATATAGATAAGCCCCAGGGCATAACTTCCTCTCTGCACATAAGAATATCCCGGAATCTTGTGTCCGTTGATGATTTCGTAGCATGAAACCAGAGCCATCTTCATGTCGGCTTCCGTCCTGTAGAAATTCTCAGGAGAAGTCTGCGAGTAAGGGACCTGGTCCAGAAAGGCGGCGTTCTCGCAGGAAACGGCCAATGCGGAGGCCAGCACCGCAAAAAATATATTTTTCCTCATATCGGATATTTTTAATGTTCTTGGCATCATAATGACAGACTGATTCCGAATGTGAACGTGCGGGCCTTCGGATACGACATCCTGTCGAAACCCGTAAACAGTGCATTCGAGGTACTTACGTCAGGGTCCATGCCGCTGTACTTAGTAAGAACAAACAGATTCTCGGCACTGACGTATGCCTTTATGGAACTTATCTTCGCTTTGCTCAGCCTCTTGCCTGCAAAAGTATATGCAAGCGAAAGCGTCCTAAGGCGCAGGAAAGAACCGTCCTCGACATAATACGACGACACCCATGTATTCGTCTGGTTCAGAAGACGGGCATATACATTCGACGGGTTCTCAGGTGTCCAGTGCCCGTCCCAGTAATCCTGCCTCAGATTGTTGAACTGGGTTCCGCCGCTCTGGCCGGACTCAGACCTGAGTCTGAATTCATTCATTATATCGCGTCCGTACACTCCCTCGAAGAAGAATGTCAGTTCCAGCCCCTTCCATGAGAAAGTATTTCCCATGCCCATTGTAAACTTCGGGTTGGAGTTGCTTATGACAGTGCGGTCATCGGAGGTTATTTCATTGTCACCGTCAAGATCCCTGTACTTTCTGTCGCCAGGCTTCACGGCAACGGAATTTATCGAGACCACTCCGTCTTTCAGCCGGTAGCTGAAATTGTCGATATTGTCAGAAGTGACTACATCCGACGGCCATTCGAACTCATTTCCGTATCTGTCGACGGCGACAAAGTCGTCAAGCTGGTAGTTGCCGTCCCAGACATAGCCGTATCCGACACCGATAGGCTGCCCTACCATAATGCGTGAAATGTCGTTGGAAAGCACTCCGTTCGGAATATTCACACTCGTATATTCTATGCCTCCTATGTCCAGAACCCTGTTGCGTGACATATCGAAGGTCACGTTCGTAGACCACGAGAAGTCGCGCGTCTGTATATTGTGCGTATTCAGGCTGATCTCTATACCCCGGTTGTCCACACGTCCGAGATTCTGCCACTGCTCCGTATATCCGGTCTGGGCCGGAAGTGTAGCACGGTAAAGCATATCCCTCGTATCCTTGTAATACACATCGGCAGAAAGGTCTATCCTGTTGCCGAAAAGACTCACATCAAGTCCGAGGTCGTACTGGTATGTCGTCTCCCATTTGAGCCTGGAGTTCGGGGAAGAAGAGGGAGCCATACCCATTATCTCAGTGCCGTTCACCGCATAATAGTTGGTCGTCATGAGCGCAAGGGCCGCGTAGTCCGTAATCCTGTCGTTTCCGGAAGCACCCGCACTGAGGCGCAGCTTGAACTGGTCCATGTACTTTTTCGCACCGGCCATGAAGGGTTCTTCCGAAAGCCGCCATGCAAGCGACACTGACGGGAAATATCCGACACGGCTGCCGGCCATGAATTTCGACGACCCGTCAGACCGCATATTGAAAGACATATAATATCTCTGCCTGTAATTGTAGCTTATACGTCCGAAAGCGGACATTCTCGTGTTCATGGTGACATTCTCGTCAGGAGCCTCCTGCACCTGTCCTTTGGATATATCGAACGCACCTGTGGAACTGTCTATGAAGTCGTAGGCTCCGATGGCGAGATTCTCAATCTTATAGGCACTCATCTCCGCACCGAGCATGGCATCGAAGTTATGCGCCTTGTCCCACTGTTTCCTGTATGTAAGAGTAGCCGATGCATTGTAGCCGTAGGTGCTGACTGTCTTTATCTTGGAATATCCGTTCTTGGAATATCCCCAGAGGCTGTTTTTCGTATAGAACTCCATTCCTTTCGAATCGGAGGCATTGCCTGATACGGAAGCCCTGAAATCAAGGCCGTCAACAATAGTCCAGTCCACATAGGCATTTCCCTGAATCCTCGAATAGACAGTCCTGCGGTATGTCTCTCCGGTAATGCAGTCAAGCAGGGTATAACCGTTCAGATACTCGGAAGCATCGGATTCGGTATATACCTCGATCGGCCTGCGCAGATAAATGAGCTGTATGAGTCCGCTGTTGCCGAGCGCGCCTCCTCCGGAGGAAACCGCACCGTTGGAAATATTGCGCCCGTATGTCACATTCGCTCCGGCCTTGACGCTGCTGCTTATCCGGTGGTCGAATTTTATCCTTCCGGTATAACGCACAAAATTATTGTTTTTTACAAGTCCCTCCTGGTTAAGATAGCCCAAAGTGGCGAGCAGCTGGGTCTTCTTGTTTGCTATCGCATTGACAGACAGGTTGTAATTCTGAGTAACGGCAGTCCTGTAAAGTAGTTTCTGCCAGTCGCGGTATTCATATGAGGAGGCATCCAGCGGAGCGTCATCGGCAACTCCGTCGCCGTTCAGGTCTATGCCATAGCCTGTCCACCCGTAGTCACGTCTGTTGAACCTGTAGTCCACATATCCCTGTGCATCGAGCATACCTATATATTTAGGAACATTGGACACGCCCACCGAGGCATCGAAGTTCACAATTGTCTTGTCTGTTCCGGTCGCCCCTGATTTGGTCGTTATGATGACGACACCGTTGGCCCCCCTTGAACCGTATATGGCGGTAGCAGTGGCATCCTTCAGCACCTCGACCGATTCTATGTCATTGGGATTGAGGAATGAAAGCGGATCGAAAGTTCCGCTGCCGGTCGTCGACGTAGTAGCAATTTCCTTTGACGAAAGGTCCATCTGCATACCGTCGATTACAAAAAGAGGAGCAGTGCCGGCGTTTATGGAGTTGTTTCCCCTTATCTTAATGTTGAAGCCGGAACCCGGCTCTCCGGACTGCGAAGTGATACTCAGACCGGCCACGTGTCCCTGAAGCGCACCGAATACATTGTTGCTTCCGGTCCTGGCCAGTTCCTCGGACTTCATCGAGCTTACGGAGCCTGTAAAATCCCTCCTTGAAAGAGAGCCGTAGCCTATGACCACCGCATCATCGAGCTGCATACTGTCTTCCTGCAGCACGACATCGATTACGCTGCGGCCGGCAACTGCTATATCCTGCTGCACCATTCCGTAAAACGAAAATGTGAGGGTCTTCCCCTTTATGCTCCTGATTGAATATTTTCCGTCGGTGTCGGTCACTGTCCCGACACCGGTTCCCGCATAGACTACGCCTGCACCGGGAAGAGGGTTGCCCTCCGAATCTGTCACCGTTCCAGTCACCATGTCCTGTGCAGACACTGAAAGCGGCAGCATAAACAGGGAAAGAAAGAAAATCAGTCTTGTCAATACACTGTGTCCCATATCAGTTGAAATTTATATCCGAACAATTTTTCCTGACTCTCCAAATGTCGTCATCGAGAGAGGTTATCTTGCGGCCGAGCCAGGTGAAGCCGTTGAATGTGACATCCGAAACTCCGTGTGAGGCGTCATAGCCGAGGATTACGCATTTGCCCTTGCCCTCGCGGACACTCAGGACATTGACATTCGTATATGTCACACCGCCGATATGTCCGGGCTTGTATTGCAGGGCTACCCCGTTGTCATCATAGCCGATATTATAACTGTGGTTCAGGCACGAGATGTAAATCGCATATTCCATACAGTCCTCCAGCCACGCATTTTCGTATGTGACGTTGGAGATTGTTCCGGCCGCGCCATTGTGAATGCTCAGGCCGGCACGCCGCATTTCAGAATTTCCTGTCCCGGAATGAATCGCATAGATGTCTTTGTAATGCACATTGCTTATGTCTATGTTAGTCTCGTAGCCTATTTCAAAAGTATTTCCCGCATCCACATTCCAGCCGACGCAGTCCTCGTACCAGATGCCGTCTACGTCGCCTTTCAGTTTGAATTTCTGTGACTTCAGGCAATAGCAGTCGTCATGTCCATAGAGGAAACATTTGGATACGCGGACATTTTTACCTCCGATTATATCCATCGAGTCATTGTTTGTCTTCACTCCGGGGGCGCTGTTTGTGCCGAGCGTCTTGACATTGACTATATTTGAGTTGTGGCAATTGGTATACAGGGACTCCCAGCCTCCGCAGTTCGACAGGTTGGTGATGTCGCGCACCTCGGAATTTTCGCACCGGTCGAGGGCTATTGAAAAAGGCTGGTAAAATTCATTGTCGCTGCGCGCGCAGTTGTATGTATTGAGGAAACCTCCGCCATGTATCTTTACACCGTCTATATTGCGTCCGAATATGGTTCCGTTCACGATGCAGCCCGGTTCGAGATAGACTTCACGGCACTGTTCCGTCAGCGTGACCGCACCGGAGTCATGCACCTTTCCTCCTTCGAAATACAGCACAGACGGATCATCCTTTGAGGGACGTTCACGGTCTATCGGATTGACAAACAGGAAGAGAGGATTGTCAATATCTCCGTTGAACTCTACAGACACTCTGTCGTATGCCTCGAGCCAGAGTGTCAGCCTGCCGTCCTTGAACGACTGCCGGTAATTCTTTGCAACAGGGTGTACCACGACCGACTCCGCCCTGCCGGAGGCCAAAGAAATCTCGCATTTCACCATGCCCCCGCCTGCACCGACCCAGGCAAGATGCGGTTCTATGGTAGGATATACAAATATATATTTTCCGTTTGCCTTGACCGTGTACTTCGACGACTCCATTACCTGGGGGGCAAACTCATAATATTCCATTTCATCCGCAAGCATGATTCCGGAATCCGGACCGTCAGCTGCATGTTTGCTGATACATGATGTGCATGACACGTATGCAATCATGCACAGGCACATCAAAAATGTGTTGATTTTGTTCATTTTATGACTATTAAGCGAATTTGTGAATTAAACTGACAGACTGTTTTCAGCCGCTATTCTACGGTATATTCCGTGTCCTTGAGGGCAAAGAACATTTTACGGATGTCCTGGGACTGTACTTTTTTCCCGTCAATGACAAGGTTTTCTATCCTGACATTGCGTATATTGTGCTCCGAACTGTCATATCCGTAGAACACATTTTTGTACTTGGCCTGATGAAGCAGGGTGACATTGCGGAGCGTAATGCCTTCCATAGTCCCCGGTCTCCAGGTCACTCCGTTTCCGATCTGATAGTTCGTTTCGCGTATGTCTATATAGATTCCGTATTCCTTGCAGTCCTCGAGGACGATGTTTTCAAAAAGAATATCCGAGATATGGCCTCCGGCGCAGTGGTGTATGCTCAGCCCTCCGCGGTACAAGGTTGTAGACCGCCCTCCGCTGTGGATGCTGCGGCAGTTGCGGTATGTCACGCCGGAAATATTTTTCTCAGTCTCGGCACCGATTACAAAAGAATTGCCGCTCAGATAGTTCCACGCAGTGCAGTCCTCAAAGACGACATTGCGTACTTCCCCGGCATAGTCCCATTTGTAGCTTTTGATGCAGAACACATCGTCATGACAATAGGCGAAGCAGCCCTTGACGGATGCATCTGTACAGCCGAGAAGGTCGAGTCCGTCATTCTCGCAGCCTGTGGAATGGTTGGGGTTTTCGACTGCCACGACTTTATAGTTGCCGATAGTGACATCGGCTGCCCTCGCGACAAAGGTAGACCAGTTGATATTGTTTATAAGAGTAATGTTTTCGATTGCAAGGCCGTTCACCCTGTCGAGCTGGATTCCCCTTGCATCCACATCGCGGGAATCTATGATACCGCAGCCCCTTATTGCGATATTGTCGGCCCCTGCGGCGGTGATGTTTCCTTTCACGACCGCCCCGCCCTCAATGTACAGGGTCTGTCCGGACTTTAGGTTCAGATTAGGCTCATTGCAGACCGTGCCGGACTTGAAATATCTGACATCCGGATCCGACGGGTCCGGTTTTTCTGTTTCAAGAGGATTGACAAATATAAAGAGAGAATGTTCCTCGGAACCGTTTATTTCGACAACGGCTTCATCACCGGGAGACAGGCGCAAAGAAACGCGCCCATTTGTCAGGCTGTAATCATAAGACTTCGATACCGGAAGGATTTTGGCAGATTCTATACCCCCCCCAAGGTAATCCACGGCTACAGTGACAGGCTTGTCACAGCCGAAAATGCAGACATCATGTTCAAGCGTCGGAAGCACAAAAGCCTCTGTGCCGTCGACTTTGACAGAATATCTCATGGACGGCACGACGGAGGGGGCATATTCATAGACATCGACAACCGCATCGTACGCAGGATCCTCAGGCCCTGAAGCAACCACATCCGAACAGGCGGCCGAAAACACAACGGCCGCCATGACAGCCGTATTTATAAATTTCATTTTTTTAGATTTTTTCATTGTCATACAATCATTTCCATGTCAGCATAATGTCATCAGTTCAGATAGATGCCGTCGAAAAAGCCTATTCCTTCCGTGACAGTAATCTTCAGTTCACTTGCCTTTACCGGCGCAAACCTGTATGACCCTATTCCATTGACGGACTTGCCTTCACGGACAGGTATGAACTGCCCTCCTCCGTCTGTTACCGAAATCACGAACCCGCAGCCTGACGTATTGGGATTCCAGTCTATTGTAATCCCGTCAATCGTCTTTCCACCCGCATCGATCAAAATCTCGTCTCCCTTTATCATATTGTAATATGAATTGCCTCCCTTCGGTGCGGAAACTGCCGATACGTTTCTGCCCTCACTGTCAAGAACCGTAAGTCTCTTCTGCAGGCGGAAATCCACAGAGGATGCCGCCACGATTATATTGAAGTCGCCCGGTTCGACAACCCTTTCCATATTTCTGTCGAGCAGGCTGAGGTCATGCGCGGCATCGAGCGTCATTGTTACTGTCTTGGTCTCCCCTGCCTTGAGCGACACCCTCTCAAAACCGCGCAATTGCAGTTCATAGACCGTTACAGAACTTAATATGTCGTTTACATACAGCTGAACGACTTCATCACCGTCCCTGCTGCCGGTATTCGTAACGTCAAATGACACAGTGACCTTTCCGTCAGGCATTACAGTGTCCGAAGACAGGTGCAGGCCGGAATATTCAAACGTAGTATAGCTGAGTCCGTATCCGAAATTATACAGCGCACCGTTTATGCGGCTCTGATTGCCGTCAAGTCCCGGCTTTGCATATCCGTCGACCTGAGAATTAGGCTTGTACGGAAAATTGAACGGAATCTGGCCGACAGTCTTCGGAAAAGTCACGGTCAGCTTTCCGCCCGGATTATAGTCTCCGCACAGGGCTGCAGCCACTGCCTCGCCTCCGTGAGATCCGGGATACCATGCCTCGAGAATAGCATCGGCATACATATCGGCCCAGTTGACCGACAGAGGCCTGCCGTTTATCAGTACCACGATTACAGGCTTTCCTGTCGCTTTCACAGCCTCGAGCAGTCTCTGCTGATGCCCGGGAAGTTCGAGGCTTGTACGGCTCTTGTTCTCCCCGCAGGTCCTTACGCCTCCGCCGACAACGACTACCGCCACATCCGAGCCATTGACAAGGCCGACTGCCTCCGCCAGCATATTTTCCTCCTCTGCGTCCATTGCGACCGGCATTATCTCAGACAAAGGCCAGCTGCTGTCTACAAGTTCGCAGCCCTTGGCGTAGCCGACTTCCGCAATACCGTCCAGACGTCTTCTGAGTCCTTCAAGTACACTTACGACTTCAACTCCGACAGGGCCGTAATGAGTTGTCGCATAGGAAGTCTCGTCCGCATTCGGACCTACGACGGCGACTTTGCGGATTCGGTCGAGGTTCAGAGGAAGCGCCTTGCCGTCAGTTCCGTATGATGAACCGGTCTCCGCATTCTTCAGAAGGACAAGGGATTCCAGCGAAGCCCTCAGAGCGACCTCATTGTTCTCCGGGGAATTGACCTCACGGTCGGCTGCTGCATAATCCCTCTGATAAGGGTCATCAAAAAGTCCCACGAGGAATTTCACACGGAAAATGTCACGCAGCCTTTCATCTATAATTTCCATCGGTATTGCGCCCTCTTCCACAAGTTCCCTCAGAGGAAGCACGTATGTATCCGGTGTCCTGAATGTGCAGCGCACGTTCAATCCGGCCATTACAGCCTGACGTACAGACTCTTTCATGTCGGCAGCGACCTTATGCTTTGAATGCAGGTACTCGACCGCATCGCTGTCGGAAACCACGTATCCGCGGAAACCGAAATCATTACGCAGCCTTTCCGTAAGCCAGTACGCACTCCCCTGCACAGGCTCGCCGTCATAATCATTGTACGAACTCATGACTCCGAGAAGCCCTGCCCTCGATATAACCTCGCGCCACGGATATACATGTACATTTTCTACTTCGTGCGGTCCCATCTGCGGATCGGTACGGGCCATGCCCTCGCGTGCGCCCTTATTATTGGAATATGCAATGAAATGCTTGCCGGTTGCAGCCACCTGCCGGTCAGTCTGCAGTCCGAGGGCCATCTGTACGCCAAGTTCGGCGACAAGATACGGAGACTCGCCATAAACCTCCTCATAACGGCCCCACCTCTGGTCGCGGCCGACATCGAGAATCGGCGCATATATATTGGTATATCCGAGAAGGCGTCCTTCTCTGCCCGTTATGTAGCCTATCTTTTTCACAAGTTCACGGTCCCAGGTATGTCCTATTCCGAGCTGTGTCGGGAAATTAGTGGCCTTGAATGCCTCCACGCCCCGGATGCCCTCATTAGTAAAGTCGACCGGTATTCCGAGCCTGGTCTGCTCGACAAAAAAACGCTGGACCTCGTTCATGGCCCAGGCATGGCGCGATGCCGGCCAGCAGTTCTCATTCTGGCCGTATGGAAGTCCCCAGCCATAAAAGCCGTTGAGATGTTCATCGATCGCACCGATTCCGTCTTTCCAGAGCTTTTCTTTCCACTCAGGAGTAGGCAGGTCATCGGAAAGCACCCGGCGGTATCCGTAAAGCGTGACCATCTGGCAAGTCTTCTCTTCAAGCGTCATCTGGCCTATAAGGTCTTCAATCCTGTCGTCTATGGCAGCTTCCGGATCTTCATAGACATCCTTTACTCCGTTTTTGTTGAAGTCAATCCAGCCTTTATGGTAAATCTTGTTTTTGCCAAGTTCAAACTTCGTGAGATCCGGCTGCTTCTGCCCTCTCTCCCCTGCGGAAGAATATGGAGCAGCGATGTACGCCAAGGCAAGCAGTGCCAGGAAATAGGTTATTTTGTTCATGTCTGTAAATTTGTATCGTCAATCAAATTTGTGTACAACCACAAATATAGAAACAAATTATAATTTCAGACTAAAAAAGTTTAAAAAACTTACAAAAACCTCCAAAACAGCGCAAACTGCAATCTCAGGACAAGAGGTTCCACCTCCATTTTTTCTCAGATGCCCGATATTTCTGTGTACGTACACAAAACAGATATTGTCACCTATTATCCTGTACTGGCAAACACATGGATACCTTATTATATATGCAGCCGGAAAACCGACATATATGCCGTGGCACTATGGACATTTTAATTTCTGATGCCGCCGTCTCCTCCCCCTATGTTTTTGAGAGAACTGTCATGCGATTTTCAGCCCGCAGCCCCGGCAATGAGCCATTATTCGGTTGGACAAGTCAACCTTTTCCCGGCAGCCGTTCCCATAACCGGATTATTCACCAACTTTTCTGCACGGCGGTCCTGCACGATTGTTCCCCAAACAGGTACTTTACAGAACAAAGCACAATTTTTCAGAACGACTGTTCCCAGAATAGGCATTTTCGGAAACGAAATACAACATTTCTGCACGATTTGTTTCAAGCCGGTATGTTTTTCACACAATCTGGTACGGTAATATCCATTGTGGAGCATATATTAAAGGAGTTACAGTGCATCTTGGGCACATGGCTGCCAACCTGACGCGCCACCCCGGAAAAGAAAGCCAAACATTTCAGTACAACCGTTCCCAAAACAAGGCTTTTCAGGAACGAAGCACAACATTCCTGCACGAATTGTTTCAAGTCGGTATGTTTTTCACACAATTTGGTACGGTAATGTCCATTGTAGAGCATATATTAAAGGAATTGCAGTGCAGCTTGGGCACATGGCTGCCAACCTGGCGCGCCACCACGGAAAAGAAAGCCAAACATTTCAGTACAACCGTTCCCCAAAACAGGCACTTTCGGGAACGAATGATGACAAGACACTGCAACCGTTACCCAAATAAACACTTTCGGGAACGAAACATGACATTCCAGCACAATTGTTCCCAAAACAAGCATTTTCGGAAACGAAGCACAACATTCCTGCACGACTGTTCACAAAACAAGGCTTTTCAGGAACAAAGCACAACATTCCTGCACGAATTGTTTCAAGCCGGTATGTTTTTCACACAATTTGGTACGGTAATGTCCATTGTAGAGCATATATTAAAGGAATTGCAGTGCAGCTTGGGCACATGGCTGCCAACCTGGCGCGCCACCACGGAAAAGAAAGCCAAACATTTCAGTACAACCGTTCCCAAAACAAGCATTTTCAGAAACGAAGCACAGCTTTTCTGTACGACTGTTCCCAAAACAAGCACTTTCGGGAACGAAGCACAACATTTCTGTACGATTGTTCCCAAAACAATGCTTTTCAGGAACGAAATACAACATTTCTGCACGACTGTTCCCAAAACAAGCACTTTCGGGAACGAAACATGACATTCCAGCACGATTGCTCCCAAAACATGGCTTTTCAGGAACGAAGCACAACATTCCTGCACGACTGTTCCCAAAACAGGGCTTTTCAGGAACGGAGCACTACATTCCGTCCTGACCGTTCCCAAAACCGGCACTTTCAGGAACAAACCACAACTTTTCAGTACGATTGTTCCCAAAACTGGCATTTTCAGGAACGGAGCACAACATTTCTGTACGACTGTTCCCAAAACAAGCATTTTCGGAAACGAAGCACAACATTCCTGCACGA
>CAYMVG010000022.1:0-37288 GCA_964394295.1 uncultured Muribaculaceae bacterium
GTTCGACTCCCTCTGCTCCCACCACAAGGGATTGACTGTTTTCAGTCAATCCCTTTTTTGTTAGATAGAACCTAACTTATTGTGAGATAATGAGTTGTTTTATGACGGGTGTCTGATTTTCGGTTCCCGTTGAAGTATAAAATACTGTATGACAGGACATTGGCCTCCACCACGAGACCTCCATGTGTTCTGAATCCCAGCGCACATCTGCCCTGCTACCGTTCGTTCCTGGAAAAGCCGGTTTTGGGAACGGACGGATTGGAAAGTCAAAGCTTGTACCTGAAATGCACTGATTGGGGAACGGTCAGGAGGAAATGTTGCATAGGGTAGAGGCTAACCTGTTGTGAGCTAATGATTTGCTTTGTGACGGGTGCTGAAATTTCGGCACCCGTCGAAGTATAAAACACTGTGTAGCAAAATGTTGGCCTCCACCGCAAAGCCATCCTGTTCTAAAGCCAAAGCACCTCAGCCCCCCTGCCCTCACAACTGTTCCCCAAAGACCACGTTTGAAAACAGTTGTGAGGAAACGCTATGCTTTGTTCCCGAAAAGCCATGTTTTAGGAACAGGCGGGTTGAAAAGTCGCAGTTCGTTCCCGAAAATCCCTGGTTCGGGAACAATCGTGCAGAAATGCCGTGGTTCGTTCCTGAAATAGCCCGTTTTGGGAACAATCGTGCTGAAACGGAGCCTTTCGTTCCCGAAAAATCGGGTTTTGGGAACGGGCGGATTGGAAAGTCAGAGTTTGTGCCTGAAATGCAATGATTGGGAAACGGTCAGGAGGAAATGTTGCATAGGGTGGAGGCTAACTTGTTGTGAAATAATGATTTGCTTTGTGACGGGTGCTGAAATTTCGGCACCCGTCGAAGTATAAAACACTGTGTAGCAAAATGTTGGCCTCCACCGCAAAGCCATCCTGTTCTAAAGCCAAAGCACCTCAGCCCAGCAGCCATCACGTTCCCGAAAGACCACGTTTGGGAACAATCGTGCAGAAATGTCGGGCTTCGTTCCTGAAATGGTCTGGCTTGGGAACAGTTGGACTGGAATGTTGGAGGTCGTTCCCGAAAGTGCCTGTTTTTGGGAACAGTCGTGCTGAAACGGAGCCTTTCGTTCCCGAAATGCCACGTTTTGGGAACGATTGACAGGAAAAATAAGGGGCCAAAAAGCGACTGTTTTTGGGAACGGGCGTGCAGAAATGTCAGAGTTCGTATCCGAAAGGCACTGGCTTGGGAACAATCTGGTTGAAAAGTCAGAGTTCGTGACAGAAATGGAATGTTTTGGGAACGGGCGTGCAGAAATGTCAGAGTTCGTATCCGAAAGGCACTGGCTTGGGAACAATCGTGTTGAAAAGTCGCAGTTCGTGACAGAAATGGAATGTTTTAAGAACGGTTGTGCCGAAATGGAGTGTTTCGTACCCCAAATGTCATGTTTCGGGAACAGTTGACAGAAAACCTTGGAGTTCGTGCCCCTCCCCAAAAAACGTTTTGGGGACGGACAGGAGGAAAAATTCGGTAATCATTCCAGGTTGAAAACAAAAACGACTGCACCGGAACGCATGGATACCATCACATAGCATATATCAGCTGAGCGGTGCAGGCTGGTACGTATAGTTACCAACCTGCACCGCCTCACGGACTGCCGAAGAACAGTGCTGCTGTCAGTTTGCATTCATCGGCTAATCCCGGTTTTTCACAGGTATATGACAAATAAGGAAATAATACCTGAATTATAATTGTCCAGGCACAGCAGGACATTCCGGCACAGATTGTCGGCAAACGCAATTTCAGACTTTCAGAAATACCTGTTTCCGGTACAGGAAATAAAGAAACAGCCAGCAGACCGACACATAGCCGGCACTGAGAAGCACCGCTCCCCATTCAGGCGGCAGCTTGTCTGCTATTCCGCCGAGGAAAAAGCGGTTGATTTTGTTGAAATCTATGATGCTCTGCGCTATATATATAGTTATGGAATTCATTCCTATCACACGGAAGAAAAATGTCCACCTCTTATACCCCTTCACATCGATCACATAATAGAACAAGGCAAACAGAGCAAGGGAATAGGCTCCTACCACAAGCACAAAAGAACTGCTCCACAGCATCTTGTTCAGCGGGAAAACAAGACTCCAGAGAAGCCCGGCAGCCAAGAGCGCAAGCGATGCCAGCCCCATATAGCCAGCCTTCGTGCGTCCGTCATGCTTTTCCGACCGCACGAACTCGCCGGCAGCCATTCCGAGCATCGCAGTAACAATGGCAGGCACCGTACTGAGCAGTCCCTCAGGGTCAAATCTGCCTCCGTCATATATCAGACGTCCGGGAAGAAGAATCCTGTCCACATATCCCACGAGGCAGCCCTGCATCGACAGCGGATCGGCACCTGCGGCATCGGGGGCAGGCACATAACATATAAGCAGCCAGTACACAATCAGTATCGCAGCGGCAATCAATGCACGGGCGGCAGGCTTGAAATATACATATATAAGTGCCGCGAACATCCATGCCAGACCGATGCGGCCAAGCACGCTCGCAACCCTTAGATTCGCAAAATCAAGTCTCAGAAGCCCGTTGCAAAGCACTCCGAGAAAAACAAGCGTAACACCGCGCCTTAAAATCCTGAGCAGGATGCTCCGCTCAGTCTTTCCCTGCTCCCTCTGCCTGGCAAGCGAGAACGGAAACGAAAGCCCCGCAATAAACAGGAACAGAGGGAAAATCGTATCATGATGAGCAAGCCCGTTCCACGGGACGTGCCTCATTGTCTTTGCCAGAAAACAGTCCGCCCCGGACGGGAACAGATTGCAGATATTTATGACAAGCCCCGTGAATCCCATTATAAAAAGCATATCGAAACCCCGAAGGGCATCTATCGACATGAGCCGTCCGGGCTTCTGCTGCGCGACACCATTATTTTCCATACCAAAAACCAGAGTTAATTATAAGAAACAATATCACAAATTTAAATTAATTATTCGACAATCATGTCGAATTGGTCAAAACTTTCAGTACGATATGCAAGATGCCTTGTGGACGGGGAAATACCGAACAAAGGAGAATAGGTGCGCACCTTGATAGTCCTGCCGTCAGGCATGAACTCCAGAATACGCAGCCAGCCGTCACCCCCGTTTCCGTCCCAGCCTCCTCCGATAGCCTGTACATTGAACATCATCTGATGTACTGGACGTCCTGCGGCATTTCTGTCAATACGATAGGCGACCGAGTCATCGAATCCTCCCGGCTGCCCCTTATGCCCGCATATCACAAGGACGATATTCGAGGACTTCGATACCAGTTTTTCCCATACTTGCCTGCCCCAGTTGCGCGGTGATATGGAATACCGTTCATTGTCCGTTCTTTCGGCTGACTTGTGCATAAGAAAGGAATGCGTCATGAAAATGACCTTGTGATTCCTGTATCTGTCACTGGAAATAAGACCGGCAGCCCAGTCCAGGACTTCGTCACGAGGAGCGAACTCCGTCGTAACGACAAGCAGACAGCCCCATTTGTCATCCTTGAATTCAAAGGCGGCATTCTCTATGGACACAACACCGTTCCGGTTCGGAAAAGCTGCCACACAGATATTCCTCCAGCAAGGATTCCTCTCGAAACCGAAATATTCAGGAAAATGCGTCATGCCGTTCTCTGAGCGTCTGTATCCGTAATCATGATTGCCGGGCGATATGATATATGGCACTCTCCCGTCCAGCCGGGCAAGGGAACGCGAGGCCGATTCCCACATTTCCCTACTCGTCCGGTTCACCATCCTGTCATCCTGCACAAAACTCTCGTTCTGCTCAACAAGATCACCGGTACAAAGTACAGCCTTGATATTCAGGGTCGATATATTATCGGCTATCCATGCCGTACAAAGCTCAAAGATAGGCTGGTATATGTCATATTTGGTATACCCCTGCGGATCCCCGAGAAGAATCATCGAGAATGAATCCCCGTCAGAGAGCCGCTGAGGGTCAGCCCTGTTCTGTGCCTGCAGCGAGAAACAGTATGACAAAAGACTGCAGCACATAAAACAGGTGCAGAATAGCCTCTGCTGCAAAGGCCTGCTATTTTTCATTGAACACATGCTTTGCATAATTGGTCAGTCCCATTGCATCATAGCGCTCAGCCATAACAGAGAGCCGGCGGACAAATTCCGCATAGTCCCTGTCTGGAGATGCAGTCCAGGCAGCCTCGCAGAAAGCGTCGAGGCGCGGCAGGAGCTTGTACTGGAGCATATCGAAATCAAAGACGTGCTCAGTCCACAGATTGCATTCAAGCCCAAGCACCTGTTTCATTTCCAAAGGAGTATATTCACGCGCCGGATCGAGACTGTATGCGCATTCAACATTCAGATTTTTGTTGCTTCCGACATGGCAATAAGGCTCGCCCTCACGCTCTGCCGTCTGATAGTAGTCAAAATAGCAGTAATAGTTCGGGCAAAGTATCGAATAATTGCCGTTGGCGAACACCTTCTTCGCCCTTTCGCCGAAATACCTCTGCATTACAACTGCCGTTGTGCTCAGTCCGCCCTCCGAAATCTCGTCCCAGCCGACCAGTTTGCGCCCCTTGGAACGGATGAACTTCTCCACGCGGCGTATCGTATAGCTCTGCAGTTCTTTCTCATCTTCAAGACCTTCGTCGGCTATCCTTTTTTGGCACATAGGGCACTTCTCCCATTCCCCCTTGGGGCACTCATCGCCGCCGATATGGATATATTCAGACGGAAACAGGCCGATTATTTCGGCAAGGACATTTTCAAGAAATTCAAATGTAGTTTCCTTTCCGGGGCAATATACCTCACTGCTGATCATAAAATTGGGCAGCACCTTGTAGCCCTCGCCGCGGCAGCCGAGCCACTGATAGGAAGCCAGAGCGGAATTGGAATGTCCCGGAACCTCAATCTCAGGAATGATGGTGATGAACCTGTCGGATGCATAGCTGACAATATCCCTTACCTGCTCCTGCGTATAATAGCCGTCGACAGGAACCCCGTTAGGCTCCCATGTAGGCCACTCCACAGTATAAGGACGGTAATTGCCTATTCTCGTAAGCTCAGGATATTTCCTGATTTCAATCCTCCAGCCCTGACTGTCTGTAAGATGCCAGTGGAATGTATTCAGTTTGTGCATAGCCAGAATGTCAAGCAGATTCTTTATCTCGTCGACAGTGAAGAAATGGCGCGAACAGTCAAGCATCATCGATCTCAGTGAATATGCCGGAGCATCTTCAATCAGGGCATACGGCAATTCGATTCCGGAAATCCGGCCGTCTGACGGTAAAGCGGCGGGCATAAGCTGCAGCAGAGTCTGGCAAGCATAGAATGCCCCGCTTGCCGAACCCGCGGTTATGTCTACCCCTTTCGGGCCTATGGCAAGCCTGTATGCCTCAGGTTTCATGGCCGGCGAAAGTCCGATTCTCACGTCAGCCTTGCCCTTTCCGATTTCCGGACCTTTGCCGAAAACAGGGGCAAGACTTCGCTCCAGAAGTCCGGCGGAAAGCATCAGGTCCTTGTCGTCAGACAGAAAACAGATGCCGAACGACGGCTTCAGGCAGAATGTTTTTCCGCTGATTTCCATTTTCTGAGGCTGCGGAATTACCGCGACATCCGTGCGGCCGCATTTCAAAGTGCCTGCCCATGACGAAACCGACAGGGCAAGCACCGATAAAAGCATGAGGAATCGTTTCATCACAAAGTGTGTTTGGCAGGATAAGAGAATGGATTTTCCGTCCTCCAGCGGGCCTTGTATATACGCGTGCCCTCCGCATGGAAAAGTCGGTTTCCGGTAAAGAAATCCAGGACCTCGTCTGACCACCAGCTTTCGGTCGGGGTCGTATATATTGCAGGCTGGCCGGCATCACCGGTAGCGACGCTCTTTACATTCTTCTGCAGGAAGCACGGAGCTTCCTCGAAAGTGCAGTCCTCCGGCCTGAAATAAAGCACCTGCGCCCATGTGGTAAGCAGGAGCTTGTCCTCTCCATATACCGGAACCATGTCATGGCCCAAAACAGAGGGCAGAGCAAACGATTTGTCGAGTTCAAGCAAGCCTTCCCTGTACAGATAGCAGCGCATCTCCTCGTCTCCGGCACACCACAGACAGTTCCTCTTATAATCCCAGACCGCATTGTGCACGCCCTTGAAATCAAGTTTCTGAACATAATCAGAGGCATACTGCCGGAGCGTATCGCATTTCCACAATGTGAGATACCCCTCGGAAGAGGCGCAGACGACATTATTGTCCGGCAGCACTTCTGCAGAATGAGGATTTCCTCCCGGCTTGGCAAGAAACAGAACTTTCTTGTCGCTTATCCTGACGATTGCACAGCCTCCGTTGCTGGCCGTAACCAGCAGGCAGGACTTGTTATATATAGGCTTCACCTCATCAGGAAGACCGAACCACTTGGCCCTTGACTCCGGAAGCCCGTCGGTTGCAGGATTCCACCGCCAAAGGAGCAGACGCGTCGGCTGGTCATAGATACAGATTGTATTGGAGGCCTGCTCGGTAAGAATCAGCTGCCTTGCCGATGTCTCCAATGTGGGGACTTCATGTTTGGATGAATTCCTGTCATTGGAAACCGCCTGATTTCCGCAGGCCGCAAGGCCAAACAACAAAATTGTCAATAATGCTCTATTCATGATAAAATTATTTTATTTTTACACATCTTACAGGGAAAGCCTGCGTGGTCCAATTGTTACCCGGTGCGGAATTGAAATCCCAATATATGCTGGCCCTGCACTCCGCAGCCCCCAATGTAGACGTATGCATGGCGATGACATAACCGGGACGTACAAGAGCGGCATGCCATTCCCTCCATCCTGTGGCAGGAAAATTATATGTCTCCGAACCGTTGGTGAGCTTTCTTCCCCAACTTTTTGCATAGTCGGCATAAACGGAAGTCGTTCCAGCATTGCCGAGAAGTCCGTTTATATATCCTGCCATTTCAGCATGGGTCGGGATACGCCAGCCGGCCGGACAAGGATTGTTGACTGTATTTGCAAGTGAGACTCCGCCCCAGTAATCCCTTATCTGCTCATTGGTTCCGGCCCAGTCTCCGCCGTTGTAATTTCCGTAGAACACCATAGGATTCTGTGCTGCAAGTTCTTCAGTACATCTTGTCTGTTTCAGTGAGAACCCTGCAGGAACTACCTCCTTATTGAATACATAAGGGGCAGTCCAGGTTCTGTCATGCGCTTCCAGACTGAAAGCTACGCTCTCATAAAGGTTTACATCAATCGTCTTGTCCATCACATTCGTTCCGATGAACGGATCTTTCCTGCCCCACTGGTACATAAGCCCGATGGAATTTGCTGTGGCGGCATCCTCGGAAAGGGCGCCGAGATTTCTGTCCATCATTGTAATGCCGTCCCAGCTCTGTTCCCTTACGCCGTCAGCGACCCAAATATGCCAGCTCCACTGTATGACACCGTCTTTGAGAAGCGCAATCATTTCGCTTCCGGTCTTGTCCGACACCGAGAACATTATCTTTCCACTGTTATATTTTATGTCTGACAGGATCGTCTCCGTACCTGTGCACCACAACCACTCGGCTGAATCACCTGCCACTTGCGTTCCGTCAGCCTTTTTCGCGTCAAATACATATACACCCGGGCCATCTACAAGGAAACAGTTCGCCGTACCGCCTGCGCTGAGGTTGGTTACTCCGGTGTGTCTCACAGCCCCTCTGTAGTACTCGTCATTCACAAGCACAGCAGCCGAATACCAGCAGTCATCGCCGAATGAAGCAGGCACTTCGTACGAGAAATTCTTTCCGTTGACATCAGCCCTTACAAAAGAGGCATTTTCAAGTTCCTCTTCCGAAGCTGCATAGAAGAACCCGGGAACGACTGTTATCTTCTTGCTCTCAAACACATAGTTTCCCTTCAGTATATATGAATCTTCTGTCATTTCTGCGGCAAGCGTAGAAACGGACGGAACAGAACTGAAGCTGACCTTAAAGAATCCGGGCTTCCCATAGTACATATCCTGACCTATTTTCACAGCCGACTGATACCACCAGTCGCCGTTGGCAACATCAGGCAGCACAAGATAAAAACTGTCAGAACCGGCCATCGATGCAGGCATAATGTCAGCAATCTCAAGTTCAGTCTGTGTCTTTGCATAACGGAAACCTGCCGAAACGGACTCCGGGCCGTCATATATGAAACGTCCCTCAAGAGTGACCTCGGTCTCGTCAATGGTAGCCGGACCTGTCTTTGCCAGCGATGCCTCTTCTTCCGGCACAGGCGTTATTTCTGCAACCTCCCTGCAGCCGACAATTGCCGCCGACATCAGGACTAACAATATGGTATATATTTTTTTCATGGTCTTCATTTTTTCTTTTAAACTTACTGATTATTAAGATTATTTCTCCTTGGTTACGAAAAGATAAGATACAGAATATTCCTCGGGCATGCGGACAAATCTGTCCGATGTACATTTCAGCCTCACAGGCAGCACACAAGTGCCCTCCGGCAGACAGTCATAAATAAACGACACCTGCACGGAAGTCTTGACTTCATCTCCGCCTACCAGCACATTTGTCCTGCTGAATTCATAGCTGTTTGGAGGCAGGATCCTGTAATCCGACATATATTTGGCGTTGTAGACCACCAGATCCTCCATGTCCACAATCAGGGACACGGCAAAAACATCGTCATTAAGCCCTCCTTTACAGACATGTATATTCTTCTCCAGTCTGTCAGGAGACACCTCAACCTCGCATTTGCCGTAATTCAGCAGATAAAGGCTCGAATCCACCTCATGCCCGACCTCAAACTTTCCGGAACATGAACATGCAAGCGCACAGGCAGAGGCCAATATTACATACATTAAAATATTACGTTTCATCATATCCAATATTTTTGATTATCAATATCCCGGATTCTGGACCAAATTCGGATTTATGTTCATTTCCTGCAAAGGAATGGCGAGCCAGTATGATTTCCATACACGTTCCATCAGTTCAGGCATCTCGGACACCTGATAGAATTCCTCGGCAGTCTTCCCGTCAAGATTCCATGCCTTAGGCTTGCGCACCATTACAGTCTCGGCCTCCTTCCACCTGCGAAGATCAAAAAACCTGTGTCCTTCGCAAAAGAATTCTATGCTTTTTTCCCGATGCAGAATCTCACGCAGTTCATCTCCCGACGGCATTCCTCCTGCAAGCCTCCATGAATCTTCAAAATTCGGCAGGCCGGCGCGGGAACGCACCTTGTTAAGGCACTGCAATGCAGCGGCATCGAGGCTTCCGTTATACTCGAAAGAAGCTTCTGCATAGTCCAGATACAGTTCAGCCAGTCTCATCATAGGATAGTTATACTCAAAGTAGCTGAATTGCAAGGTAGTAGGGTCAAAACGGTTTTTCTTGTTAATGAACTTTTTGTTGAAATATCCCGTACAGTTCTGGTACTCAGGCTCTACATTGAGTGCGCTGCCATGCTCCTCACCTCCGCGTGCGTGTATAATTATAGTTGTTCCGTTTATATCGTACGTGCCCCTGTCATAGCCGATATTTGCGTAAAAACGAGGTTCTCTTCCGGTATGCATCTTTGCCGTTCCGGTAGCTGGGTCATATTCGTAAGGATTGATGTCCTTCGTCTTCGGATCTCTGTCCCACGGCAGTCCGTCGGCAGTATAGTACATCTCGGCAGCCTCGAATGTAGGAACATAATATCCGCGCCAACCGCCGGCATAGTAGCTTCCGGTACCTGACGGATCCGCACTTCTCGGGGGAGAATGCCTGATCGTCTGCTCCGCGAGATATAATCCGCCGTATGCGATAAGATACTCCTCCGGATTATGGTGATTCTTGCAGAACACATCATGATAATTCTGCACCTTACGTTCAAACTCGTCTGCAATCGTATTGTCTTTGTGGTCATAGAGAAGGTAAGCGTTGGCCTCGCAATATTCGTATGCATCTTTGGCAGCATCCATTGCACGCGCCCATTTTTCCTTGTCATAGACAGTGCTTATGAGCTTCTTGCCGTCATGGTTCCTGAAATCTATCATATCCATATTTCCGTTGTAAAGCGGACTTGCGACAGTAAGGAGCATTCTTGCCTTGTATGCCTTGGCTGCGGCGGCTGTAGCCAGATTAAGCTCCGCCTCTATGCGTTTTGCAGGAAGAAGTTCCGCAGCAGTATCATACATCCTGCAGATGAACTCCGCACATTCGTCCGCGGTCGAGCGCGGAACGAGAAGTTCTTCCGGAGACGAGTTGGTAGACACTTCTTTCGTTATGAGCACACACGGGCCGTAATAGCTGAAAATCATCTGATGATAGAATCCTATAAGGAAATAGGCCTCGCCTTTCCAGGTTCTCAGATTCTCGGCAGTGATGTCAGGCACGCGGTCTATGTTGGCCAAAAACATATAGCAGTGCCTTATGCTCTCATACATTTCGAGTATAGTACGCCTCGAATTGTCCAGTCCGTCTACCGAACCGGTGTACCAGAATCCGAAATAACTCTGGCTCGGACTTTCAAGTCCGTAGAGAAGACTTTTGTACTGGAAATATTTCACGGAGCCTTTTCGGCCTGATATGAAATCGTCACCGGCATACGTCTCCGGAACGGAATACCAGCCTCCGGGCGACGGCATACTCTGATACAGATACATCTGGAATTTCTTGCACTCCGCCTGGGACTTGAAGCAATCGTCAAATGTAGCCTTTGTATCCGGAACAATGTCCAGATAATTGCAGGAATTCAGCATAAGGATTCCCAAAAGCAGTATTATATTCTTTTTCACGCTATCAAAATTTTAGAAATTATATTGTACTCCTACATTGAAAGTCCTCTGCAACGGATAAGAAAGGCCATTGCCTGAGCCCAAGCCAGGGTCCCAATATTTGAACTTCGTGAAAGTCAGGAGATTTGAGCCTGTGGCATAGAATCTGAACCATTTCCATGTATATCCGAGTTCAACGGTTTTCAGTCTGATGAACGAGCCGTTGCGCATCCAGAATGTGGAAGTCTTCGTGTTGTTTTGGTTCCAGTCGGAATCCAGTCTCGGATATGCAGCGTCAGGATTCGGGTTATTCACGCTCCAGTGCCCGTCTGCAATCCACTGTGTAAGCCCGAAGCCGGACACTCCGCTGTCGCAGAACGGATGCATATTGCTCATGAGGATGGAAGACAGTGCCTGGCCCTGAAAGAAGAATGACGCATCAAAATGCTTATACTGTACAGACGCACCGAATCCATAGACAAGCTCAGGTGTGGACGGCCTCCCTATTATAGTCATGTCATTGTCATCGATTTTTCCGTCGCCGTTCAAGTCCATATATTTTATGTCGCCCGGCCTTGCAGTCTGATAGGTCTGTACTGGGGACGAATCTATATCATCCTGGTCTTTGAAAAGTCCGCAGGCCACGAGTCCTGTGACGGAATTGATAGGATGTCCTATTTCAGACTGGTACGGAAGAATCCCGACGGGTTCATCCCGCTCGGTAATCTCGTTGTGCGCATACGTAAGGGATCCTTTTGCAGAGAACGTGAAATCCTTGCTGAACACCTTGTTGTATTCGAAAGAGGCATCGATTCCCCTGTTCAGCACTGCCCCGATATTCGACCACGGCTTTGTGTCGGAATATCCTGCGGAATAGGGCACAGATCGCCTCTGCATGAAAATGCCGGTCCTGTTGTCACGGAAAATGTCCACAATGAGTGTAAAGTCATTGAAAAGCCCCAGTTCCACTCCAAAGTTCAGCTTCGTGCTGACCTCCCAGGTGGCATCTTCGTTTCCGAGAGTCGCAATTGTTGTTCCGTATATCGATGAGAACTCCGGCCCGATTTTCCAGTACATCGACTGGTTTGTGCGCACCTCCGTCAGATACGGGAATCGCACGGACAGCGCATCATTTCCGGACTGTCCGTACGACAGCCTGAATTTCAGGAGACTCACCACATCCTTTGCCGGCCTGAAGAATCTCTCGTTCGATATATTGTATCCGATTGCCATTGACGGGAAGAAGCCGAAACGCTTTCCTCTTGCAAAGTTCTCAGAACCGTTATAGCCGAAATTGGCCTCAAGCATATAGGTGTTCTTATAGGCATAGGTGACACGTCCGGCAAGTCCCTGCTCCCTGTAAGGAAGCACCTCATTTTCAGCTGCCGACGGAGTATTGAATACCTTTTCTTTCTGATGATACAGCAGCAGTGCGTTCACATCGTGGTCTCCGGCAAAATTTCTGGTATATTCAAGAGAACCCTGAAAAGATATTTCCCTGTATCCGTCTTTTGAGGTCGCAATTGAATAATAGTCCTGCGGAGCCGCACCTATTGCTGAAGTGACATAATCGTATTTTCCTGTCTCAGGATTGAGGCTGTAGTCCACAAGTTTATAGTAATGGGGAATTACGAGTTTGCTTGTGGCGGCATACACATAGTTGTAGAAAGATGCCTGCGCCTTGGCCTTCAGTCCCGGTGTTATGAACTTCAGGTCCTGGTCGAGTGTAATCACTTCTGTGAAATATGAATAATGCCTGTCGCTGTATCCCCTGTTCATCAGGGCATACGGGTTAAGTTCGTTGTTTCCTCCGTTCGGATCGTCAGCGCTTCCGTAGCGCACAAAAGTGTCGTCCTCCTCAGAAGGCCATGTCACCGGGAAGTGCACCGGGTTGCTTCGCATGGTATAGTAGAACAGATTGTTCACACTTTCATAGGGAGCATGGCGGTAATGCAGCTGGGTGTTCATCCTGATTCCCAATTTTGTAGTATTGGTAATCCATGCGTTCACATTGCTCTGGAAAAGGAATTTCTTGTAGTTGATGTTCGTATTGAACGAAGACTCGTTGCCCGAGCGCAGGATTCCGTTCTCATTGAAGAAAGTGGCATTAAGAAAGTAGTCGATCCTCTTTCCGCCGCCTGTCACGTTGACATTGACATTCTGGTTCATCGTGGACTTCTTGAAAAGGACCTCGTACCAGTTGTTGTCCGGAAAAACATAAGGGCTGAGACTTTCCCTCGTCCCGTCGATTTTGTCCTGGGAATAGTACTGCATTCCCATGGCCTCATTGAACGCCTCCATATATGTCACTCCGTCTGCGATTTTCTGCACGCTTGTAGGCATCGACCAACCGTTTTCCACGCGGACATTGATGCTCATGCGCTCCATGTCCTTTCCGTTTTTGGTCGTGATGATCATGACACCGTTGGCACCTCGTGAGCCGTAAAGAGCCGTTGCGGTGGCATCTTTCAGGACAGAGAAAGACTCGATTGTCTCAGGGGCAATAGAATTGAGCATAGTCGTATTGATTTCGACTCCGTCAAGAACAATGAGCGGCGACGTGTTCGTGCCGAATGTCGAGATTCCCCTTATCCAGAAGTTTGCGCCGTCAGCACCAGGCTCGCCGCTTGTCTGCGTAGAGATGACTCCGGCTATTTTTCCTGCGAATGAGGCAGTAAGGTTACTTGAAGGATAGTCCAGCGTAGCCGGTTTTACTGCCTGGATTGCCCCGACCACTGTCTCCTTTTTCTGGACTCCGAATCCGACGACCACGGCATCCTCGATGAGGCTCGATGACTCGCTCATCGAAACAAGTTTCAGGAGCACAAGATCCTTGACAGGAATCACTTTGGTCTCGTAGCCCATGCAGCTGAAATAAATGTCTGCCGCCCCCGCCGGTATATCTATGGAATAATTTCCGTCGATATCGGTCACTGCTGCCAATGCGGCATTATTGTCCACAAGCACAGCCGCACCGATAAGCGGCTGGTTGTCGAGGGCGGAGATTACCGTTCCGCTGACAGTAGTCTTCGGCCTCGAAGCCGTACGGTCCGGTGTCCGTCTGGTGATGGTAACGAGTTTCCCGTCAATTGAATACCGGAGATTCGGCCCGAGGACTTTGTTCAGTACTGTGTTCAGCGGAGCATCCGAGAATGAAGCCGAAATAAGCCGGTCCGCACCGACCTCGGAATTCTCAAAGATGAACGAACATCCGGTCTGGGCCTCTATCTCCTCCAATACAGTCTTCAGCGGAACTTCCTTGAATTCCTTCGAGACTTTCTGCGCGTTCGCGGCCAGACTGAATGACAGCACGCACATTGAGATCGTGATGATCTTTGAAAGGTTAGTTAGCATATTGTTAATTGGTTAGTGAGATTTTTCAGGGATGGCTGACATTCTATCTGCCATAGACATAGTATCTGCCGTCTTTTCCGGACACTTCTATCGGAAGTATCTGGCAAAGGGCGGAAAGTATGGAATCGACAGATTCTCCGTTTGTATAGGATACGCGGAATGACTTGTCATTGAATTTGTCCGTCTCAAGACTGATGCTTATATTATACTCGCGCGACAGTCTTTTAAGCAGGGCGGGAAGCGTGATACTGTCATACAGAATGACTCCGTTTATCCAGGAGCGGTACTGGCTTGCATTCACCTTTTCCTTGTGACAGACCTTTTCGGACGGATTCCATGAAATCATTTCCCCCGGCAGCATCACATCATGCGACATACCGCTGTCAAAGCGCAATGAACCTTCTATCAGCACTGTCTGTACCATGGAATCGGCCTCATAAGCATTGATGTTGAACTTGGTGCCGAGCACTGTGAAAGAACAGCCGTCCACATTTACACAGAATGGCTTTTCCGCATCATGCTTCACCTCGAAATAAGCCTCGCCGTTCAGATTTATATTTCTGGTATTCCTGTTGAAGTCAGAGTCATAGCTGAGAACGGAACCGGCATTCAGCCAGACCTGCGTTCCGTCCGGAAGGGAAATTTTGGAATGCGCACCCATCGGGGCCTCCACAGCAAAAATCTGCTTATCTTCTTCATCCCTGCCGGAAAGTCCGGCAAAATCGAATGCAAACAGTCCTGCCACGACTGCAACAGCTGCTGCAGCAGAAATCCACCACAACCGGGAAGAAATACGCCGCCTTTGCGGCATATCCCGTTCCATAGCTTTCCTTAGATTATGGAGCATCGCCAATGATTCCACGGAAGGAATATGCTTTGCTTTCCATTCCTCCTCCAGTTCACGGAAAAGCGACATATTATGTTCTGAAGCATGGAGCCATTCAAAGAGTTCCTTTTCACGTTCCCTTTCAAGATGCCCCTCAAGATAGCGTATAATAAGTCTGGTGTCCATAAATCCGTGTCGTTTTACCATAATAACGACACAATCACGTCCTGCCTTACCTCATCTGTTTAAAAAAATCGCAAAAATGCTTTTCCGCAAGGCCGCGCTAAAGTTTATCCATCATTTTCCATGACATAACCAGCAGCCACAGAAGAGGCGTACTGTCACTGAGAGCATCCGTAAAGACATTCAACGCTTTGCGTATATGCTTCTCGACCATTGAAACAGAGATATTGAGATGCTCTGCTATTTCCTTGTTTTTCATCTTCTTGAACCGGCTGAGGACAAAAACTTCACGGCATTTTGCCGGAAGTGTGCTGAGAATTGCATTTACCTGAGACTGCAATTCTTCATAAATATATCCGGAATCTGCCCCCCCCAGACCGAAATCATAATTATAGAGTCTTTCCTCGCCGGCCGCGGCCATAGACTCGAAATGCGAATCGTGCACCTTCCTGTGCTTAAGATAATCGATGCACTTGTTGCGTGTTATACGGAATATCAGCTTAGGCAACTCGTCCGGCGGACAGGATGAATACCGAGTCCACAACATCAGGAATGCATCCTGGAGAATATCCTTGGCGTCATTCCTGTTATCTACAAAATGCGACACATAGGCCATCAGCCGAGGCTGATAGTCCACAACGAACTTCTCGTATTGTATTTGTCTTTCTGCAAACATGGCCACAATAATAGTTATTTTTTGGCAAAGTGCGATACCATTTCCAATAATCGGCACAACTTTCAGGGAATCGAATACTCGTAGACAAGGCCTGATTGGCCTTACCGAAAAACAAAAAGAAAGGGTCTGACCGATATTTTCAAGCCAGCCCCTTCTTGAAACGTGCGCATGATAGGACTCGAACCTACACGCCGTGAAGCACTACCTCCTGAAAGTAGCGTGTCTACCAATTTCACCACATGCGCTTCAGAAAAGTGGGGCAAATATAAGCAAAATTTTTAAAATACGAACTATTTTACGCAATATTGTGCATCAAATTTCAACTTCAAAATGCAATTCCCTGCTCCACCCTTCCACTTTCAATGTCACATGGCTCAATGAATAATCCAATCCTACGGTTATATCCTCCAGATTCTCAGCTTTCCAGTCATAGCCGCTTGCCGCGACATATTCCCCCAAAGCAAAAGTCTTGAGGACATTTGTGCCGTCATCCACATCCAGCACAAGACTCCTGTCTGTCTGACGCGGCACAGATACCGTGCACTTGCCCTCTGAATCAGGCTGCAGCTGACAGGCAAACTCCCCTGTATACGGCTGTCCTCCGTAATCATAGCCGGCCACATCTCCTCTGACATTCAAAGAGTATGGAAACTCAGACTCCCCGACATGGACCGTAATCACACAATGGTTCTTGCGCAGGGCCACTTCCGCACGGGCAATGTCGCCGCCGGTATCCACATAAGACGAATACATGTAAACCCTCGGACAGTCAGTTCCCAAAGGAATAGTCATAGCCCCGTCCTTACCGACAAAATCATCCGCTCCGCAGTATGCATTCACCCTCACCCCTCCGCGCGGCACAAGCACCATATATTCTTCTGAAAAGGTTTCCGCATCCACCTTGTCCGAATATACGAATCCGTCCACGGAAGTTACCGCCAGACAGGCATATTCAGCCACATCTCCGCTGCCTTCTTCAAAATCCAGATACAACCGGCAAGGGCAGGCATTACGGGCTTCTTTTACAGAACAGCCTGACCACAAAATCATGCTGCATGCAACTGACAATATTCTTGACCGCATCTTCTTCATGGCCGGATTTTTTCAGATTGTCTCAAGAACAGAAGGCAACTCCACCCAATCCTCCACTTTAACAGTAATTCCGGCGGCAGCACCCTCCACAGGCTTATCCGGAGATAATGAACCCGGACGTGTAATCTTCAGTTCATACGAATATACCGTATTACTCTCGACATCGTCCAGCGTGACAGGATAATAATACACAGTACCGTCCAGGGCGACCTCAACTACAAGCCTCGTCTTCCTCGCACACCATGTCCCTCCCGACACATCTGCTGCAGTATGGTTCGGATAGCAATAGAAATAATGAGAACCGGTATATGAACTTCCGGCACCTACAGTCGCAGCGGTCACGGAATCATAAAGGAAAGCCGGCGCCCCTGATTCATGTCCCGCCCTGTTATACCATACATCCGGTCCGGAATCAGAGAAAAATGCCTTGTTCCCTGCGACATTCACCATGTAGACAGCCTTCACTTGAAAAGACATATTGCGGTGCTGTTCAAGTTCCATCGCATTTTCGATTTTGCTTATCCTCACTCTCGCAGCCATACGCTTCACTCTGATGCTGACATTGGAAGAAGCCGTAAGCGCGACTGAAGTTTCACCGGACATCACAAGTCCGCCGGAGGCATTGTCCGCCAAATCGGTAACGGCAGAAGCCAGCTCACTTACACTTCCCACAGAAGTCATGCTTCCGGCATTGACAAAAGCCGCGACACGCTTTTCTCCGGACGTGCAAGTCATCGACAAAGAATTCCCCGTACCATGCTTGTAGGTTTCCAGTTTGCCTTTTGAATCAAATACCAGAATCTGGAGATCATTCACGGCATCTTCTCCGGACGGTACTCCGGAAGTCTTTGTCGTCAGACACGGAACAGTTACTGTCAGCACAACTTCCTCTTCCTGAAGTTCTGCAATTTCCGCAGCCTTTCCGCTGCATCCGGCCAGCCCTGCAACTGATGCAAGGGCCGCCATAATCAAAATTTCGCATTTCATTTATCAAAAAATTATAGGTTATTAATGGTTTTAATCAAAACGGACATTTCAGGGTCGAGATTCGCCCGATGTACAAGATACGGGTCATATGCAATCCCAAGCCCAAGATATTTTGCAGCCTCATCATTCTGTCCGAACCTCGAAAGCACCAGAGCCTTGAGGTAACAGACCTTCGGATTGCTGTCATCCAGACGTCCGAGCACATCCAGGGCGGAATGATTATAATCTGCGGAAACAAAGGCGAGGGCAGCATTATAATCATCGTACGGACGCAGAATCTCCACAGCTGTCCTGTAGTCCAGTTCCCTCAACGCCTGCACGCCCCTCATATAAACAGTGTCGATTTCCGACGTATGCACAGTATCCTTTTCCATTCCGATCCGGTGAAGATAGAAATCGAACTGCACGCTCCTGAGCTTAGGATACAGTTTTTCCCTGAAATACCGGTATTCCGGCATTCGTGCGATCTGCTGTTCAGCCCGGTCAGGATCTCTCAGATCCTCAGAGAAGCCCAAAGCCAGGCATTTTGCCTCTGAAGAAATCACAGTGTCATTTGCCACGAGTTTCCGCAGCTGCTCCCAGTTTTCCGGCAACACCGAAGTTTTCAGCAGACACTTCCATTCATCCGGCACAAGACCGGCCATATAATCGGCTACAGCCTCCGACCTTGCCGCAGAAAGAGTCTTGTTTACCGAATAGGCCCCCTCCGGCGAACATGAAGCCACTATCACGATTGAATCCGGGGCAAGCTCAGTCCTCGCGGCCACATCTTCCACACACCGTCTTATCCTCCTCAGTTCGGCAGCATTGTCACCAAAAGAAGTGTCTACCTGTGAACAGCCCTGCCGGAAATCTATCAAAGCCTTCGTATTGTCCCTGACGACACGTTCCAGTACTGTCATCTTATATCTCGGAGTCGCATCCGCCAAAGATGAAAGCGAACTTATATAAAACGTGAGGTCTTCCGGAAAATATATGTCAAGAAGCTTCTCGCCAAGTTCATAAATGCTCCCTCCAAGCGAGATTCCGACCTTTTTCAACTGAGGACGGCTGTGGAAAGTATGGCTGTATCTGTATGTCAGCCCTTCCCCGGACGCAATAACCGTATCCAGCCTTACTCCGTTTCCGTCAATCGGATCCTTCACATATTTGGCAAACATCTGCCCCGTCCTTGCCTTCCGCCTCTCGTTCATTTTCCGCTTCCACTGCATAGTATAATGAATCAGTGCATCCTGTTGCGTCACTCCGAAAAGATTCTTTTCATCGGCACCGGATATGAACGATGAATCATTTTTCATTCGGTAAGTATCCGGAAAATGCCTTTCAAGAAAAATCTCGAGCTGCCCTACACGGATGAAATCGGTCGTATCAGTTATAATTGAGGCAAGAAAGGCCCTGTACCTCTCATATCCCCTCAACTGTGCGGCACGGTAATGCGCCCCTGTTATATAAACCGGTTCAAGCCGCTCGACATCATCCTGTATCAGCATGGACGGCAGTATCTTCAGCTGCCATTTTGAATCTGCCATGCCGGCCGGCACGGTAATGTCAAAATTTATAGTGACCAGACCTGCACGTTCTGCCACATTGCGGAATCTTGCCGTCACCTTTGAAGCGGCAATGACATCGGTCGCGACCATCTCCCCTGTCTCAGAATCGCGTATCGCATTCATTATCACAGGCCCGTCCTCCAGAGTTCCGCGTATGACATCTATCGCAGCCGTATCAGGCCGTGCCTCGTCAGGTACAGGGTCATCGCAGACAGAAAGCCCTATGGCATATTCTCCGGAACCGATCCGCTGTATTTTACGGTACTGAGTACATGACACCACCGCAGCGGCAAGAAGTACAGCCAGCAATTTCAGATCAGAACACATATACCACAGCTACTTTAATGTCATCAGGAAGTACGAACCAGCATACCCCGGAAGAAGTCGTCACACCGCAGGCCGGACATGAATATTTGCAGAAAATCTCATATCCCGTCCACAGTCCGGCTCCGAATTCCAGATTGAAATGACGCGACAGCATGTGAGTATATCCGGCATAAATTCCCGTTCCGAACCTGTCACCCTCCTTCGTGCTCCGCGAAAGAATACCGCCGGCATTGAATTCCTGATAGCGAAGTTTTCCCTCGAACCACCAGCCGGACATGGTATGCCACGGCCATACACGCGCACCTGCTGAATACGACTGCTGACGCAGCTGGAACTGTCTGGAGGAATCCCCTTTTCTGAATGTAAAAGGATTATATCTGGCCCCCGCTGTAACTGACCAATACCTAGACACGGAATATGAGACTTCTGCATTGAGAGTACCGAGGCAGGCATAACCGAGAAGGTCGGAAGAAACACTGAATTTCTGTGCACCGGCCCGGGGTGCCAACAAAAGTACGGAGACGGCATACAATATAAGCACAATTTTCCTCATCTGCTCAATATCTGCTGAATACCTGTTCTATTGAAGTCCTCTTGGACGGGTGAGCAGCTATCAGAGCCGCCTTAAGCGCATCTTTTGACAGGATATCCTTTGAAAGGACCGAAAATATTCCGGAACACGGAATTCCCCTGTCATCGAGGAATCTGAATATCTGCGGATAAAACCAGAAGGATGTTCCGAAAGAAGGGAACGGGCCTCCGTAACGTTCTTTGTACATTTTGCTTTCAAGGTAATATGCCCACATTTCACCTATCTCGCAATTCCCTGCTCCCGCTGCCGTACCATTGCCGTACGTCATGCCTCCGGAAGTGAGATATGATTCGATTATGTAGTATATATAGCTGTTCCAATATGACTTGCCGACTCCGGAAAAATGGCTGGCATGGGCCAATTCATGGACTGTAGTTGAATATATCATGCTATAGCTGTCCATATCTTTTGTTCCGATTGTAATGTCCGGCAGAAAAGTCTTGAGAATCGAGGCGAACTTGCCGAGGAATGAACTCATTTTTTCTGAAGACAGAAGCGTGCCGTGATGCAGCATGACAGCACTGCTCGCATCCATACTGTTAAGTATCCATATCCTCAGATCTGACGGCGGGGTATCTATGCCGAGATCCTCTTCAGTACACCTGCCAATGTATTCGTATGCTGCATTGTTCACGACGCACCGGCGGAACAGTTTGCCTTCGGAATCCTTGGTGACAGTCATGTTCACGCCCTCCGGTCCGGCTTTGCCCAATGTCGATACGGACGCCGGCAGCAGAACCAGATTGAAGCCGATTGAAAAGCTTTTTTCATTCTTGAAAACAAGCCTGTACCGCAAGTCGGCCGAAAATTCCTTGCCCATTTGATAATAACCGTCCCTGTCAGTATAAGCCTTGTCGAATTTGACGAAAGAATTGCAGGATACGCACACTCCAGCCACTCCGAAAGGTTTTCCTCCGTTGGCGTCTTCATCGACCACGGTTATACGGCCGGAAGGACGGCTTTTGGAAACGGCTCTGGTGCCAGGCCCGGAAAGTCTGTCCTCATTTCCTGTCAATATATATGACATACGCTCGACCGCCTGCCAGTCGATTCCGTCATCAGCACGGGTACTGCGGTCATTCTCAGCAATGTAGCATTCATCGATAATCTCATATCTAACGGCAGGAAAGCTGAAATCAGGAGAAACTACGGCATACTGCCAGGTCAGTTCTCCTTCCGGCACTGTCGGGTCATGATACCAGTCTCCCTCCACGACGATGTCATAGTCAAGCGGATGATCGACCAGTTCAAGACCTGTTGAGACCAGAAGATTATATTCAGAATCATCGGCAGGAAGAAAACGGACATAGATATTCGTCGGCTTGACATCCACTCTGTCCGCTTTGGTAGGATAAAGGCTCTGCAGAGCCTTTGCAATGTTTTCTGTCTTGTACGGGTTCTCCAGGCGGTTTCCCAATACAATCATCTCATGCGGCAGCTGCCTGCCGTATGAATAATCAATTCCGCGCTCGGACATAAGCCCGTCTTTGCTGCACGACATCATAAGCAAGGTCATGAGCACAAGTGTAATTTTACCTCTCATAATTCTTTCATTTATTACGGAGGCAAAATTATCCTACAATATCCGCGTAACGAAAATGTACGCAGATATTATGAAAAAAGTGCCCTGCAACAGTCTGCAAGGCACTTTTATGCAACATTTTTTATCTGAGTTTTTATAAATCCGACTTCATTCGGACGACTTCAGAATCAAAAGAATTTGACAGTCTTCTGCTCTCCGGCCGAAAGAAGACTGTTGGCAACACGGCTCACACCCAGTCTGAACAGGTTCTTGCCAAGCCATTCCTTTCCGAGAACAGATGAAACGATTGAATAATAGCATACGGCATCAGCGGCTGTAGATATGCCTCCGGCAGGCTTGAATCCAATTTTCTTTCCGGTTACAGCATAATATTTAGCTATACATTCACACATTATATATGCAGCTGCCGGAGTCGCGTTCACATCGACCTTTCCGGTGGAAGTCTTGATGAAGTCGGCACCGGCCTCCATTGCAAGGAAAGAAGCCGTCGCAATAGCCTCAGGAGTACGCAGCAGCCCTGTCTCGAGAATCACCTTAAGATGCACCTGACGGTTCTGGGCGGCAGCGACAGCATCGATACAGGCACGTACCTGACGAATCTCCTCTGCGGCAGCCTCGTGATTGCCTGCCAGAAATGAATTGAGGGCCAATACTATATCAACCTCATCGGCACCCTGTTCCACAGCAAGTTCACATTCTTTCAGCTTTACCTCCAGAAAACTTTGCGAAGACGGGAAGCAGGCCGACACCACTGTGATATTGAAATCCTCTTTCCGTGCATTCTTGACAACGGAAGCAAAATTTGAATAGACACAGACAGATGCAGGAAGCGGCCATTCAGGATAGCTCTGCCTGAATACATTGACCTTCTCTACAAGTCCGGCGACTGAAGCCGGAGTATCATCGGTCTTAAGGGTTGTAAGGTCCATCACCGAGAAACAATCCCTGTACACCTGTTCAGAGGCGACATTCGCAGAATTGGCTGCAATAAGTTCCAATGCATTTGCAATACGCTCCATGTCCGGAGCATAATCATATTTCTTCAAATAATCCATATATCAGTAATTTAAATTCCAAATACAGCTGCATCATCCGCTTATCTGCACATCGAACCCTTCTTCGGCCAACGGTCTGACATACTCAGCCATCTCCTCAGCCGTACACTTCGACAAAGATTTGTCAGGGGTCTCACGGTCAATGGTATAGACCATTATTCTCCGCGGTCTGACCATGCGCACGATTTCCCTCCATTTTGCAATGGCCTCAGGAGTTGCAGTGTCAAAGTCCGGAGATTTCAGAAACATTGTCTGAAGGATAAAATGTCCGTCAAATCTTTTCATTCCTTCAATAATGTCATCCACACTGTACTTTCCGGCAGGTTTGTTTATCAGTCCGGCCAAAGCATCCGAAGGCGCATCGAGTTTCAGTATGGCATTGTCGACCTTCATAAGTGCCCTGAATACATCTTCCCTCCCTATAAGGAATGAATTTGACAGCACCGAAACTTTTGCCTCCGGAAAATACTTGTCCCTGAGTTCCAGAGTCACATCTATTATCCGTTCAAAGTCCGGATTCAGAGTAGGCTCTCCGTTCCCTGAAAATGTAATCGAATCGACAGAGATTCCGTCCTGGGAAGCTGCTGACAATTTGCAGTCCAGAGCCTCACGCACCTCTGCAACTCCGGGGAAACGTCCTCTGCTGATGCCGTCGCGGTTCCAGCCGCATTCACAATAAACGCAATCGAAATTGCAAGTCTTGCCTTCACGCGGCAGGATATTGACTCCCAAAGAAGAGCCGAGACGGCGGCTGAAAATCGGCCCGAACGCTATTTCATCAAAATGCAGCATTACACTATACGTTCAGAGTAACTTTCTGCGGTGACAAAACCGTCACCGTCCACAAAATGCACACGCACGATTCCCGGATGCTTTCCGACAGCCAGACTTCCGAGTTCATCATCTTTGGAAAGGAAGCGCGCCCCGTTGAGACAGGCCCAGGTCAGAAGCTCCGACATAGGGACTTCCGGAAAATTTTCATGCAGGCAATACAATTCCTTTACGATGTCAAGATCGTCATTGCTTGAAAGCGAATCCGTGCCGAGCGTTATTGCAAGCCCATTCTCCCTCATTAGCGGTACTGGAGGCAAAGCATTGTGGATAAATATGTTGGAAAGAGGGCACAAAGCCCAGTAAACATTTTTCAAAACCTTTTTGGCCGCATCGATGTCCTCCTGTCCGAGACAGACATTATGCACAAGAAGTATATGTCCGTCACGCAATCCAGTCCGAGGCAGACGATCCAGGAAATATTTGAGCGAAGAATCACCCGTAACAGGAGGAGTGCTCATCCCTGCACGGCGGCGGTTCTCATACATCGCCCCGCTTCCATAGCGCACAAGTTCCTCTTCTTCAGCACTTTCCTGAGAATGATATGAAAGGTAGCCAGAAGCCAGGCCTGCCTCAGAAGAAGCGGAAAGCAATTCCGGGCTCATCGTATAGCAGGAATGCGGAGCAGGAGCGGCATCTATTCCGGCCCCGTCGGCCTTCTTTTTCAGCTCCCCGACCTCCTCCATCACCTTGCCGCACATTTCAGGCTCAGTACCGAAGACTTCAAGAAAAGTCCTGGTGTACATCCTGTGGGACTTCTTCACCGGAAAAGATGAATCGTCATTGCTTATGTCAGCCATTGCAGACACGCCGTCAGCCCACATCTTGTCCATCCAGCGCTGCACAAGTTCTTCTTTAACCTCACGGCCGGCCCAGTCGCGCAAAGCATTTATCTGGTCTATAAAGCCGGCCATTCCGGTACCCTTGCGGAACTTGCCGTGCAGATGCGAAAGTTCCACATGACAATGCGCATTGACAAAACCTGGCACAATAGCTCCATCCATCACAGTCTCACCGGAAGAACATTTTCCTACAGCCAGAATCTTTCCGTCCACAGGGTCATATTCGACATAACCGTTCCTTATCGGCCCGCCGGACTCCAAAGTATATACAAATGATGCTGTTATTCTTTCACTCATAATCAGTCAGACGAAAAATTATTTATCCGGCACAATCCTGCCGGCAAGCGTATCTGGAGACATTTTAAACACAGCAGATTCCACACCGGACCTGAGAGGCGCAGTTTTGCCGGCACTTCCGTTCCTTTGCTGCTTTACTTCAGCAGGATTCTCCTCCGGTATACTCCGCGCAGGCATGGAACCATCTTTGCAGATGCTGTCACAAACTGAAACCGAATCTGTCCTGACTATAATTTCAGGCCCACGGTAAACGGTGTCATACCTTTCCACATACCTCATGCGGAAATACATCAGCGCAGTATCCAAATCGAATGCCAGGCTGTCAGGAGTATATGACGGCGGTATATTTCCAATATCAGGAACGACATGGCCGACGGAAATGCCGAAATCATGCTTTATCATCATCTTGTCCCTGATTTCCAGAAGTTCTTTCAATTCCCGTATACGCGCATCCAGAATTTCCGATGCGGAACGGAATATCCGTGAGAAACGGTCCGGATCATCAAGATAGTGTTCCACACTTTTGCGATAATCCTCAGATGTATAGCCATATTTTTCAAGTATCGGCTCATATACGAGAGAAGTATCGGCGACATGCTTTACAGAAGGCTCATACGCAATCCACTGGTCCGTAACCAGCATCTCGGCATATATCTTTGCCAAAACCGAACGCGGAATTACTCTGGCCCCGTCCTTCCCGCAGGAAAAAAACAGGACCGGCAATGCCGCACACAACAAAATAATATGCCACGTTTTGCGCTTCATTCCTATCTCAATGACGCTCCGTATTCGTTCTGGAATGTAGCCAGCAGCTTGGACATCATCTTTTCGACATCGGCATCTGTCAGAGTCTTCTCTGCATCCTGAAGCACAAAGCCCATTGCATACTGTTTCTTGCCCTCGGCAATCTTGTCCCCTCTGTAGACATCGAACAATGAAACCTGTTTCAGAAGTTTCTTGCCTACACGGAAAGCACTCTTGCGCAAATCCGCGAAATTCACAGACTCATCAATAAGAATCGCAAGATCACGCCTTACCTCAGGGTATTTAGGCAGTTCCTTATATTTCACCCGATTTCTCCTGACAAGTTCGAACAATACGGGCCAACTGATTTCTGCCGCAAAAACAGGCTGCTTTATGCCGAACTGTTTAAGTCTTGCAGGCGAAACCGTACCCATTACAACAAGCTGCTGATGTGTACCGGGCAGTCTGTAAAGCAGGCCTTCCGAGAACAAATCAGACGGAGCTGGTTCTGTTTCAAGAGAATATATGTCTGTTCCGAAACGTTTGAGCAACAGTTCAAGATAACCTTTCAGCATGAAATAGTTGCCCTTTCCTGCCTCGGACCGCCATGATTTCTCGGATTTGCCGCTCATGAAAAGTGCCAGACAGCTGTGCTCCTCGTATGAATCGAGCGTCTTGCCGTCTTTCTGAGGATCGAGAGCGTAGACCGAACCGTACTCGAATGTCTTTATGTCCGTAATCTGGCGGTTGATGTTATATGCGATTACCTCCAGGCCGTTCAGAATAAGTGTTTGCCTCATTACATTGAGGTCAGAGCTGAGCGGATTAAGAATCCTTACGCACTTGTCCTCAGGGAAAGTTGACAGTTTGGAATAATATTCGGATTTTGTGAGCGAATTGTTCATCGTCTCGACAAAGCCGTTGGCTGCAAGGAAATCGGAAATGCTTTTGCGCACAGCCTCCGGTTCCGGCTTCTGCGAAGCATTTACAGAAACTCTCATAGTCTTCGGCAGTTCGATGTTGTTATACCCGTAAATACGCAGAATCTCCTCCACGACGTCGCATTCACGGTAAACATCTATCATATACGACGGCACTGCAACCTTCGCCCCTCCTGGCCTTTTCTCTATGAATTCGTATGACAGTCCATCCAGAATCCCTTCTATGACCTCATGGCCGATTTTCTTTCCGATAAAATTCTCTATGCGGTCATAATCAAGCTCAACTGTCTTTTTCTCAATCTGTTCCGGACAACACCCCTGCATCTTTCCGGTAATTTTTCCTCCGGCAAGTTCAAGTACGAGCAGCGCAGCCCTCTTTGCCGCATACTCTGCGATCAGCGGATCTGCTCCCCTCTCATATCTGAAAGAGGCATCGGTCTTCAATCCGTGGCGCTTTGACGTCTTCCTGATTGAAACAGGATTGAAATATGCACTTTCAAGGAAAATGTCCGCAGTTCCGTCTGTGACACCGGAATCCTCTCCGCCGAACACCCCTGCAAGGCACATAGGTTTCACAGTATCGGCAATTACAAGGTCAGCTGCCGACAAAGTCCTTTCCACGCCGTCCAGAGTCACGAATTTCTCACCCTCTGCAGCTCTGCGCACCACTACTTTGCCTCCTTCGATTTTGGCTGCATCAAAGGCATGGAGAGGCTGCCCAGTCTCCATAAGCACGAAATTGGTGATGTCTACGATATTGTTTATCGGACGAAGGCCCACAGACAGAAGCTTTTTCTGAAGCCAGTCAGGAGATGTACAGACATGCACACCTCTGATTGTGGTTCCTGTATATCTCGGTGCGCCGTCAACGGCAGCAACCTCCACAGGAATGGCCTCTCCTTCATCGCCGTCGGCAAAAGCAGACACGTCAGGTATATTCAGTTTGCAAGATATTCCGTTATGTCTGAGATATGCATACAGGTCACGGGCGACACCGATATGCGAAGCCGCATCCACACGGTTTGCAGTAAGCCCGATTTCGATAATTGTATCGGTTGCCAGTCCAAGATAGTCCTTTGCAGGAGTGCCTGGAACAGCCTCCGATTCGAGCACCATAATTCCTTCATGAGACTCGCCGATGCCGAGTTCATCTTCCGCGCAGATCATTCCGAATGACTCCACGCCTCTGATTTTTGATTTTTTGATCTTAAAATCCTCACCGAGTACAGTGCCGACTGTCGCGAGCAGCACTTTCTGCCCTGCAGCCACATTCGGAGCACCGCAGACGACCTGCGTCAGTTCACCATTGCCTGTATTGACCTTTGTTATATGCAGGTGGTCAGAATCCGGATGCTCATAACATTCAACAACCTCAGCAACGACAACACCGGCCAGACCGCCGGGTATTTCTTCCACCTGCTCCATTGAATCCACCTCCAGACCAATGGATGTCAATGCATCGGCAACAGCCTCCGGAGCAAGGTCGCACTCAATATAATCCTTGAGCCAATTGTACGAAATCTTCATATTGTTACTTTTAATTTATCCAAGAAATTACTGCAAATCCTCCTTTGAGAACAGGGAACGGACAAATTCTTTTTTGTCGAATACCTTCAGGTCATCTATCCCCTCTCCTATTCCAATAAATTTTATCGGAATTCTGAACTGGTCCACAATTCCCACAACGACGCCTCCCTTGGCTGTTCCGTCCAGCTTGGTTACGGCCAGCGCGGTTATGTCAGTGGCCCTTGCAAATTCCTTAGCCTGCTGGAAGGCATTCTGTCCAGTGGAACCGTCAAGGACCAACAGAACCTCATGCGGCGCATCCGGAACGACCTTGCGCATGACATTCCGAATTTTGGTAAGCTCATTCATAAGGTCGATCCTGTTATGCAGACGGCCGGCAGTGTCAATCAGGACCACATCGGCATCCTTAGCGACAGCTGACCTGACTGTATCAAAAGCGACAGAGGCGGGATCCGAACCCATCTCCTGTTTTACTATATCGACACCGGCACGTTCCGCCCAAATGGTGAGCTGGTCAACGGCGGCCGCTCTGAAAGTGTCAGCCGCCCCAAGCATCACTTTCTTGCCGGAAGCCTTAAGACTGCTTGCGAGCTTTCCTATCGTGGTAGTCTTGCCCACTCCGTTGACTCCGACAACCATTATGACATACGGCTTTTTGCTGAAGTCAAACGGTACAGCCTCCTTGTCAACAGAATCGCCATTCACATCCAACAGAGCTGCGATTTCTTCACGCAGCATTTCAACCAGCTCATTCTGAGACACGTATTTGTCGCGGCTCACCCTTGCTTCCAGATTGTCTATGATTTTCAATGTAGTGTCGACACCCATGTCCGTAGCCACAAGCGCCTCCTCCATAGCATCCAGCACATCGGCATCGACCTCAGTCTTGCCGGCAATGGCATGAGAAAGCCTTTCAAAGAAGGTTTTGTTCGTCTTCCTGACTCCTTTATCAAAAATCCCCATATCCGTTACTTTAGTAAACGTTCAGGTTCCGCAGCGACACACCACTGCTAAACAAAAGCGAGTAAAGCCTGCGAAACTTAACTTACAAAGATAATCCTTTTTGGCTTAATAAAAAAGTGGCACGACATTTAAAATGCCATGCCACTTTACAAGTTTAAAGAAAGAATTATTTCTTTGCGAAGAAGTCCTTAGCCTGATTCTCTTCAACGAGCTGCTCGGTGAAGACATAAGCTCCAGTCTTTGGTGACTTGTCCATGCGGATACACTTTACCATTTTCTTCTGTGTACCTGCCTTGAAAGTTGCGACCGCTTTCTTTGCCATTTCTTGTTCCTCCTAATTATTTGATTTCGCGATGAAGTGTAACCTTCTTAAGGAACGGATTGTATTTCTTACGCTCCAGACGCTGAGTCGTGTTCTTTTTGTTCTTTGTCGTGATGTATCTTGAGATACCCGGTACACCGCTTTCTCTCTGCTCAGTGCACTCAAGGATGACCTGCACCCTGTTACCTTTAGCTTTCTTTGCCATAATCCGAAAAATTAAACAAGGTTAATAAATCCTTTCTTCTGAGCGTCTTTGATAGTAGCATCGAGACCGTTCTTCTCGATTATCCTCATGCCCTTGCAAGACACCTTAAGTGTAACAAACCTCTGCTCCTCCTCTGACCAGAATTTCTTGGTCTTGAGATTCAGGGCGAAAATGCGTTTGGTACGCCTCTTTGAATGGGAAACATTGTTTCCTACCATTCTCTTTCTACCTGTAACTTGACAAACCTTTGCCATTGTATATAACTTTTTTAATTAATTCATAATTAGCGGGCTGCAAATATCGCACAAAAAAATTGCAAATGCAAATTTCTATACAAATTTGAAAAAGCGCCGCCACCTTACGTTTTTCGGGAAATGCTTGTTCCCGTCGATGGAGAGCCATATCAATGCCGGCTTTCCGACTATATGATCCTCAGGAACGAATCCCCAATATCTTGAGTCGAGGGAATTGTGCCTGTTGTCTCCCATCATAAAGTAATAATCCTGTTTGAAAGTATAGCTGCGGGTCTCTTCGCCGTTTATAATTATCCTGCCGTCGGAAACCTGGAGTTCATTGCCCTCGTATGATGTTATTATGCGTTCATACAGAGGAAGATTTGCCATGGTCAACTCCACAGTGGCACCTTTTTCAGGTATCCAGAGCGGTCCGAAGTTGTCACGCGTCCACTTGAAATCACCGGAGAACGGAAATATCGTGAGTTCGGAATCCGGGAAATCAGGAGGATATGCATCCACATTCCTTGTGACCGAAACGACATTGGAAAACGACCGGACAGACTCCAGCATACCGGCTGTAAGCGGAAGCTGCGGATAACCGGGAAGCGACGGAGAAAACATTGCTTCTGCTGCATTGATTCCGAGTTCATCGAGATGAACCGGGTTGATTCTCTGCCCAGAAGTTATGACTTTGTACGTATTCTGCACACCCGGCCAGACAGTCTGTGCCACAGAGTTCAGATATACATCGCCGTCACGTATTTCCAAAGTGTCGCCGGCAACAGCCACGCATCTTTTCACATAGTGGTCTTTCTTGTCAGAAGGCCTTACTTTCAACGGTCCGTACTCGCGGATAATATTTGCGCGTCCAACCGCCCTGGCTGCCATATAATAATCATCAGCCGGAGCTTTTGTCAGGACCGTATCCCCGTTCGGAAACCCGAAGACCACGTAATCTCCCGCCTCCACATGGCCGAAACCTTTTAACCGTTTATAGCGGCACTGAAGAAGGGTCGAATATGATTCTCTGCGTCCGATTACGTTGTGGGTAAACGGAATCGTCAGCGGCGTCTGCGGCATTCTCGGTCCGTAAGCCAGTTTACTCACGAAAAGATGGTCTCCCGTATACAGAGAGCTCTCCATTGAAGATGAAGGAATCTTGAAAGCCTGGAAAAAGAAAGTATTGATAAAAGTGACGACGACGACTGCGAAGATTATGGCATCGAGCCAGTCAAGCAGTACATTGTGCTTCTCGCCCGGCATGTATTCCTTTTTCCAGAACAGCCACTTCACCTTTCCTGTGATATGGTAGTCAAAAATAGGAACCAGACCGAAAAGCCACCAATAGTTTCCGACCCATATTACCCACAGCACATAAAGCACGGCCCAGAATATGAACCTTGCCCATTTGTTGCGGTATAATTCCTTCAGACCCATCCTGCAATACTATTTTACAGAATTGATGATAGCCTCAAATGCCTGAGGATTATTCATGGCGAGGTCTGCGAGCACCTTGCGGTTCAAACCTATGTTCTGCTTGGCGATACGGCCCATGAACTGAGAATAAGTCATACCATACTGACGTGCGGCAGCATTGATTCTCTGAATCCAGAGAGCGCGGAAAGAGCGCTTTTTGTTCTTACGGTCACGGTAAGCGTATGTGAGACCTTTCTCATAGGTGTTCTTTGCTACCGTCCAAACATTCTTTCTTGAAAGAAAATTACCGCGGGTTCTCTTAAGAATTTTCTTGCGGCGTGCCCTTGAGGCAACTGAATTTACCGATCTTGGCATAAATTTAACTGTTTTATGGAGGCAGTGTCCGTTTTTGCGGAGCTTGTCAACTGCATTCCAAGTTTAACTTTAAATGATTTGTAAATAAATTACAGGCCCAACAAAGCTTTGACTCTTTTGGTGTCTACACTTGAGACGAGACCGACATGAGTCAAATTTCTCTTCTGCTTTTTGGTCTTCTTGGTGAGGATGTGGCTTTTGTAAGCATGTTTCCTCTTGATCTTTCCCGTTCCGGTAAGCGTGAAACGCTTTTTTGAACCGGAGTTGGTTTTCATCTTTGGCATAGTTAAATTTTTTGACTGTTAGTTAATAATTATAGCATTCCAATCGCTTGGACTACTTTTTCTTCAGCGGTGCGATCATCATGATCATCCTCTTGCCCTCGAGTTTAGGCATCTGCTCCGCCCTTCCGTAGTCTTCGAGTTCAACAGCAAAGCGCAGAAGGAGTTTTTCTCCCTGGTCTGCGTAAATGATTGAACGTCCCTTGAAAAAGACAGAAGCCTTCACCTTGGACCCCTCCTGCAGAAATTCCTGTGCGTGCTTAAGTTTGAACTGAAAATCATGCTCGTCGGTATTCGGTCCGAAGCGGATTTCCTTGATAACAATCTTGGCTGCATTGGCCTTCATCTCCTTGGCCTTTTTCTTCTGCTGGTAGAGATACTTCTGATAATCAATGATCTTGCATACCGGAGGATCTGCTTTCGCACTTATCTCCACCAGATCAAGTCCTTGCGCATCAGCCATCTTCAATGCTGCGGACAAGGAATATACACCTGGCTCGGTGATATTCTCCCCGACAAGACGTACATTTGAAGATGTAATCTCCTCGTTGATTCTCAATCCGTCGTCATCCTTTTTTACTGTAGGCCTCTGGCCCGGACGACCTGGTCCGTTCCCCGATGCTGGCCTTGGACCAAAGGGACGTGGACCGGATGGTTTAAATGGTGCTGCGATAAATAAATCCTCCTATAAGTTAAGTTAATTACTAATATAATGTACTATGACAACTGTTCTTTTATCTCCTTGGCAACCAAAGCGACAAAGTCATCAGCCGGCATAGAACCTAAGTCAATTCCCCCCTGTCTTCTGACAGAAACCGTTCCCTCGCTCATCTCCTTTTCACCTACGATTGCAAGGAAAGGTATCCTCTTCAACTCGCTCTCACGTATCCTTTTACCCAAAGTTTCATTCCTGTCGTCAACAGAGGCGCGAATATCGGAATTATTCAGCAATTCGCAAACTTTTTTTGCATATTCCTCATATTTTTCGCTGACTGGCACGATGTTAACCTGATCAGGAGTGAGCCACAAAGGAAGTTTGCCGCCTGTGTGCTCCAGCAAAACAGCAACGAAACGCTCCAGTGAACCGAACGGAGCACGGTGAATCATCACAGGACGATGCTTCTGGTTGTCGCTTCCGACATACTCAAGGTCAAAACGTTCAGGCAGATTGTAGTCAACCTGGATTGTACCGAGCTGCCATTTCCTGCCGATTGCATCCTTAACCATAAAGTCGAGCTTAGGACCGTAGAAAGCGGCCTCGCCGTACTCAACGACAGTATTCAGTCCCTTCTCGTGTGCAGCTTCCACAATTGCAGCCTCGGCTTTCTCCCAGTTCTCGTCCGTTCCGATATATTTTGACTTGTTGTCAGGGTCGCGGAGAGATACCTGTGCGATATACTCGCTGAAATCCAAAGTCTTGAATACATACAGAATGATATCGATTACCTTGCAGAACTCTTCCTTGAGCTGGTCTGGACGGCAGAAAAGATGGGCATCGTCCTGAGTAAAGCTGCGTACACGGGTAAGACCGTGAAGTTCACCGCTCTGTTCATAACGGTAAACCGTCCCGAATTCGGCAAGCCTGAGAGGGAGATCCTTGTATGAACGCGGCTTTGACCTGTATATTTCGCAATGGTGAGGGCAATTCATCGGCTTAAGCAGATATTCCTCTCCCTCCTGAGGAGTATGAATCGGCTGGAAAGAATCCTTGCCGTATTTGGCATAGTGGCCTGAGGTCACATAAAGATCCTTGTTGCCGATATGCGGAGTAATCACAGGAAGATAGCCGTATGACTTCTGTACCTTCTTCAGGAAGTTCTCCAGTCTTTCCCTCAGGGCCGCACCCTTCGGAAGCCAGAGCGGAAGTCCCTGTCCGACTCTCTGCGAGAATGTGAACAATTCCATTTCCTTTCCGATTTTCCTGTGGTCACGTTTCTTGGCCTCCTCCATAAGGGCAAGATATTCATCGAGAAGCGATTTCTTAGGGAAAGATATACCGTATATACGTGTAAGCATCTGACGTTTTTCATCTCCCCTCCAATATGCTCCGGCAATCGAAGTCAGTTTTACAGCCTTGATTACAGACGTATCCCTGAGGTGCGGTCCGCGGCAAAGGTCGGTAAAGCCTCCGTTTGTATAGAACGTTATGGTTCCGTCCTCAAGTTCATTTATAAGTTCGCATTTGTACTCGTCACCCTTTTCGGTGAAAGTCTTCAGAGCTTCAGCCTTGGACACCTCTATCCTGTGAAAAGCCTCTTTCTTGCGTGCAAGCTCCATCATTTTGTCTTCTACAGCCTTGAGGTCAGCCTCTGTTATCTGCTTGTCTCCGAGATCCACATCATAATAGAACCCGTTTTCTATTGCAGGGCCGATGCCGAACTTGACTCCCGGATACAATGCCTCGAGTGCTTCAGCAAGAAGATGTGAAGATGAGTGCCAGAACACGTGCTTCGCCTCATCATTCTCCCATTTGTGCAGCTTTACGGAAGCATCGGAAAAAATCGGACGGTCAAGGTCATATACTGTACCCTTTCCTGTCGCGTCATCTTTTGTGACAACAGTGGCAGCCAACACCTCGGCCGCAAGTTTCGGACTGATGCTCTGTGCGATCTCGTAGCTTGTCACGCCGCTCTCAAAGGACTTGACGCTACCGTCAGGAAATGTAATGTTTATCATAACTTGCAAAATTTGAATTCTTATAAATACAAGATTGCAAAGTTATGATTTTTTTTCTAAAGCCGTACTTTATTCTCATGCAATTGCACAAATATGTTTATGATTCTGCCGCATTATAAATAATTCATAAAATTTATAATTATAAAAATCAAAACAGTTTCTTAACTTTGTAATCTTAATTGTTGCTGAACATAAATTACTTGTTGATATGGAACATGACATTTTGCGCAAGAACATGTGGAACAGCGCCGGCAAAGCCGCAATATTTCTCGGACTTACATCGGCAGCCTATATGTTAATCACACAATATCTGGGGCAAATACAGCTGCCGGCATTCGCAAACGGACTGCTGGGTTTCATATTGTGGGCGTCCAAATTCGGAGGCTGTATCTGGCTCATGGTGTTCTTTATGAAAAAGTTTGTCAGAGAAAACAGCGGAGCAGACAATTCAGCCACATTCAGGTTTGGAACGATTACAGCCTTTCTGTCGGCTCTCATCTTTTCGGCAGCAGCCTTTGCCGACGTAGCTTTCATACATCCTGACCAGTATGAGGAAGTAATCGACGCTACCATACAAACATATGCGAAAGTTCTTGATTCCAATACAATGAACGCCTTGGACAATATAATAGACAAACTTCCTCAGATAACATTTTTCTCCAATCTTATATACTGCTTTCTGTTCGGTACTGTATTGTCTGCAATTTTGTCACGCAGCATTCCTTCCAAGGATCCGTTCTCAGATATGAAGGCAGAATAATTTAATGCAAATATGAATTACAACATGGACATTTCCATTGTCATATCACTTTTCAATGAGGCCGAATCATTGCCGGAGCTAATCAGATGGATAGAAGAAGTCATGACAAGAGAAGGCTACACTTACGAAATTATCATGACCGATGACGGAAGCACCGATTCGTCCTGGGAAATCATTAAAGAGTCTGCGGCAAAAAACTCTTGCATCAAAGGGATATCATTCAGACGCAACTACGGAAAGTCTGCTGCCCTGTACGAAGGATTCAGGGCAGCCACAGGCCGTGTTGTAATCACTATGGATGCTGATCTGCAGGACTCACCGGAAGAAATCCCGGAAATGTACAGGATGATAGTGGACGAGGGCTGGGAAATAGTTTCAGGCTGGAAACGGCACAGGAAAGACAACCGGCTTACAAAGAATCTTCCTTCAAAACTGTATAACGCAACTGCAAGGATGATAACTGGCATAAAGCTCCATGACATGAACTGCGGCTTGAAGGCATATGCCAATGAAGTCGTAAAAAACATTGAAGTATATGGAGAAATGCACCGCTACATACCATATCTCGCAAAGAATGCCGGCTTCTGCAAAATAACAGAAAAACCTGTACATCACCAGAAGAGGAAATACGGAAAGAGCAAATTCGGAATAGAACGTTTTGTAAACGGTTTTCTTGACCTTCTTTCACTGTGGTTTCTGAGTACATTCGGGAAAAAACCCATGCATTTCTTCGGCTTCACCGGAATGCTTACTTTCCTTGCAGGCGGCATAATAGCACTCTGGCTTATTATCGACAAAATAATCCAGCAGACAAACGGTCTACGCTTCAGGGCAGTCACGGATCAGCCGTTGTTCTATCTTGCACTTCTTGCCGTAGTAATAGGCATTCAGCTCTTCCTTGCAGGCTTTATCTGCGAAATGATCTCACGCAACAGCAGCGAACGCAACCACTACAAAATCCGGGAGAAAATCTGAGATACAGATAAATCCGCGTCACGAAATAACACTCCGGCCACAACAGGCAGCATACTGCTTCCGTGGCCGGAATTTTTTTATTGATTTCGCCAACGTGCCTCCCGAAATTCGTCAGTGAATAAAAAAGCTAAGTGTCGCGTCGTCTCATCAACATTGTTTTAGTGACAGTATGTTTACTCTTGACAGGTTAATCTGTATGTGCGACGATCGTATGGGCAAAAACAAGCATTTTGCCGACACACATTAGGGCAGCATATAATACCTTATGGAAATGACCGCAGACAACGGTCACAATACCTCCACTTCCTTTTCCTGCAAACCAGTGATGCCGGGGCAATGACGGGAAGTGAGATTCCTCTGGCTTTCATTGCTGCGGCAAGTTCGATATTTCTCTCCTGCCAGCCCTCAGTCCCCCCTCTGCCTTGCCTCTCGCTTCCCCCAAACGGGCACTTTCGTACGGTCGAAGTGTTTGATCACCGTCCGTTCCTGAAATGGCCGGTTTTGGGAACAGTCGCGAAGTTTGGTCATCGTCCGTTCCTGAAAAAACCGGTTTTGGGAACAGTCGTGGGGTTTGGTAACCGTTCGTTCCTGAAATGGCCGGGTTCTTCAAACGGGCGGGCGGAAAACGCTGTGAAGTGGTGGAGGCCAACTTGTTATGGGACAGTGAGTTGCCTTGCGTCGGGTGCCGAAAATTCGGCACCCGGTGAGACGTAATATATTGTACGACAGAACGTTGTCCTCCACCGCCCGGCAGCAGCCCTGCCCCAGGCCAGGGGACGGCTCCGCGCCGCCGGCCGTCCTAAAGCGGCCCGAATACTACGGCCACCACCGGGGCCGCGCCCGGACCGGGAGGCGTGTGCCAGCCGAATGTCCCGAAGAACGGGCCCGTGCCCACGGGCGGGAACGCTGCGGAGGGTGGAGGACAACTTGTTATGGGACAGCGAGTTGCCTTGCGTCGGGTGCCGGATTTTTGGCACCCGTCAGTACGTAATCCAGT
>CAYMVG010000023.1:0-34816 GCA_964394295.1 uncultured Muribaculaceae bacterium
AAACGCTCGTTTAAAAGTGCAAAGGCAGAAGGTGTATTAACAATTAAATAGATTTAGTGTGAAAAGATTAAGTGCTTTTTTGCTGGCTTTGCCGCTTGCAGTGCTGTCTGCGTTTGAATTGTCTGCGCAGACAAGAACGATAAGCGGTAATGTCACGTATGCTGATGACGGCTCACCGGCAGCAGGCGCCTATGTAACAGTCGTCGGTACTACAATCGGTGCCTTGACTGACATTGACGGAAACTTCAAGATTGACAATGTTCCGGCGAAAGCGGAATACGTAGTCGCGAAGTTCATGGGATGCAAGGATGCCAAAGTCAAGATCGGACCGTCGATTAAAATTGTCCTTGAGAATGATTCCGAGGTTTTGAATGAAGTCGTGGTGACAGGAATGCAGCAGATGGACAGGCGACTGTTCACCGGTTCTGCGGCCAAAGTAAATGCCGACGACGCAAAAATAGACGGTGTTGCCGACATCAGCCGGTCTCTTGAAGGCAGGGTGGCAGGAGTATCCGTGCAGAATGTGTCAGGAACATTCGGAACTGCGCCCAAGATCCGTGTACGCGGTGCGACCTCAATATACGGTTCTTCCAAGCCCCTTTGGGTTGTCGACGGAGTCATAATGTCAGACGTTGTGGATGTGAGTGCGGATGAGCTGTCTTCCGGAGATGCCACTACGCTTATTTCATCGGCGATTGCCGGACTCAACTCTGACGACATCGAAACATTCGACATCCTGAAAGACGGTTCAGCCACCTCTATTTATGGAGCGAGGGCAATGGCGGGAGTGATTGTCGTCACGACCAAGAAGGGAAAGGCCGGGCAGGCCCATATTAATTATACAGGTGAATACACCATGCGCCTTAAGCCTCTTTACAGTACCTTCAACATCATGAACTCACAAGACCAGATGGACATATATCAGGAACTTGAGCAGAAAGGATACCTCAACTATGCGGGAACAGCCAATGCCGCCGACAGCGGTATATACGGAAAAATGTACCAGCTCATCGGCCAGTACAACGAGACTTCCGGCCAGTTCGGGCTTCCGAACACAGACCAGGCAAAGGCCGCATACCTGCGTGCTGCAGAGTATCGCAATACAGACTGGTTCGACAGGCTGTTTACATACAGTCTCCAGCACAACCACTCCCTGAGTATGTCCGGAGGTACGGAGAAAGCGAACTACTATGTGTCCATCTCAACTCTTCAGGATCCGGGCTGGACACTCCAGAGTGCCGTGCAGCGTTACACCGGAAACGTCAATACCACCATAAAGATATTCGACAAGATTTCCGTCAATCTCATAAGCAATGCGTCATACAGAAAGCAGACCGCCCCCGGTACAATCAGTTCCGACATCGATGCAGTAAGCGGCGAAGTGAAAAGGGACTTCGACATCAACCCGTATTCATACGCACTCAACACCTCACGTGCGCTTGACCCGGATGAGTTCTATACAAGGAACTATGCTCCGTTCAACATCTTCCATGAGTTGAAAAACAATTATATAGATTTGAACGTCAGGGATTTCAGAGTGCAGACAGAAATCAGATACAAGCCAGTCAGATCGCTTGATTTTTCTGTTCTCGGGGCCGTCAAGAGCAGTTCATCATCACAGGAACACTATATTCTCGATGATTCGAACCAGGCAAGGGCGTACCGTGCAATGGACAACTCTACCATAAGGGACAAAAACCCATTCCTTTATTCTGATCCGGACAACCTTACGGCACTTCCGGTCACTGTCCTTCCTGACGGAGGTATTTATGACAGAGTAGACAATTCGCTTTTCGGCTGGGATTTCCGTGCGACAGGTACTTTCAGCAACACATTTGCAGAAAAGCATATCCTGAACGTATATGGAGGTATGGAGATGAACAGCATCGACCGCCGTTCCACAAGCTTCCGCGGCTGGGGTATGCAATACAACATGGGTGAGATTCCGAGCTATGCCTATCAGGTGTTCAAGAAGAGCGCGGAAGAGAACACCGACTATTTCGGGCTTCTCAACACATACGACCGCAGCGTAGCATTTTTCGCGAATGCCACATATTCATACGCAGCGAGATACATCATCAACGGCACTATCCGCTACGAGGGAACGAACAAACTCGGAAAATCGCGTTCGTCACGCTGGCTTCCGACATGGAATATTTCCGGCAGCTGGAATGTAAGTGAGGAGTCATTTTTCCGGCCTATACGCAAATGGTTCTCGCATTTGTCCCTGAAGGCATCCTATTCGCTCACGGCGGACCGCGGCCCTTCAAACGTCACCAACTCGACCGTCGTTGTGCAGAGCAGCAATCCTTACCGTCCGTTCGCGTCAATCAAAGAAACACAGCTGGAAATCACCGACCTCGCCAACTCGGAGCTGACATACGAGAAAAAGAATGAGCTTAACATCGGTCTTGAGGCCGGTTTCATCGACAACCGTATCAACATTGCATTCGACTGGTACACGCGCAACAATTTCGACCTTATCGGAGCTATTGCCACACAGGGTGTGGGAGGCCAGGTAATGAAGTTCGGAAACATCGCCTCGATGAAATCTGACGGAGTTGAGCTGAGCCTGACCACGGCAAACATAAGGACAAAGGATTTCACATGGACGACAAACTTCATTTACTCCCATTCCAACAATGTCGTGACGGATCTTAAGACCGCAAGCCGTGTAATAGACCTTGTCAGCGGATACGGATTTGCCCAGGAAGGCTATCCTGTGCGGGGCATCTTTTCTATTCCCTTCACAGGACTCAACAACGAAGGACTTCCTACATTCCGTGACCAGGACGGCAACATAACCACCACAGGAGTGTATTTCCAGACAAGTGACCCGGAGAAACTGGGCTTTCTGGAATACAGCGGAAATGCTGATCCTACCGATGTCGGTTCATTCGGAAACATATTTTCCTGGAAAGGACTCAAGCTCAACGTATTCATGACATATTCCTTCGGAAATGTCATCCGTCTTGACCCCGTGTTCAGCAGCAGATACAATGACCTTGATTCAATGCCGAAGGAGTTCCGCAACAGATGGGTTGTGCCTGGAGATGAGAACAAGACAAATATACCTGTCATCGCATCAAGCGTGCAGAACCGCAACGACAGCAACCTCTCCATTGCATACAACTCCTACAACTACTCGAGCGCACGAATAGCAAGGGGCGATTTCATAAGGATGAAGGAGGTATCGCTGAGTTATGACCTGCCAAAGAAAACTGTGGCGAAGATGAAACTCAATGCACTTTCATTGAAACTGCAGGCAACAAACCTCTTCCTCATTTATGCCGACCCCAAGCTGAACGGCCAGGATCCGGAATTCTTCAACACCGGAGGCGTGGCGGTGCCTATGCCAAAGCAGTTTACCCTTACTCTGAGAATCGGTATCTAAAAACGCAGAAAAAGATGAAAAATAAATTTATAATGTTGGCTTTTCTGGCATTGGCCGTATCGGGATGCAACAAATTCCTCGGCCATATGCCTGACAACCGTACAGAGATCAATACAGAAGAAAAGGTGATAGCGTTGCTTACCTCAGCCTATCCTCAGAACACTTATATTGTCCTGACCGAAATGTCTTCCGACAATGAAGACGACTATATACTCAGTTTCAAGAATACGGACAGGTTTTATGACCAGCTCTATTCATGGGAGGATGTCACTGAGGACGACAACGACAGCCCGGAGCGTCTTTGGAATGCCTCATATATGTCGATTGCCGCTGCCAACCTGGCCCTCGAGTCAATCGGGAAAATCGGCAGTGACTCACAGGCGATGCAGCAGGCAAAGGCAGAGGCTCTTCTTTGCCGCGCCTACAACCACTTCATTCTCGTGAATGTATTCTGTCAGGCCTATAACAAAGAGACTTCGGAAACGGATCCCGGAATTCCGTATTCGACCGAATCCGAGACTACGCTAAGCCCCGAATATTCGAGAGGCACTGTGGCTCAGGTATATGAACTCATTGAGGAAGACATCGTCGAGGCACTGAAGACCGTCGGCGACGGCAACTATAAAGTCCCGAAGTACCACTTCAATACCAAGGCGGCCTACGCTTTTGCCGCAAGGTTTTTCCTCTATTTCGAGAAATGGGACAAGGCAGCCGAATATGCAACCAAATGCCTCGGCAACGAACCCGGCACGATGCTCCGCGACTGGAAGGCAATGACAGAGTTGCTCTATGACCCTGATGTCATCTGGAACGCATACATCCAGACCGAATCCAATTCAAACCTGCTGCTCATGGCACCTTATTCAGGAGTAGGCTTCGTTTTCGGCCCATACTCTTCTGTCAACAGATATTCGCATGGGGCCTATCTTTCATCGACCGAGACATACGAGGCCGGACAGCTGTGGGGAAGTTCAGAGTACAGGCTCAGAGTCGCATCCTATATCGGTGCCCTCGACCGCAAGATCCAGTGGAAACTCCCGTACAAGTTCGAGTACACGGATCCTGTCGCCGGCATCGGATATACCCACACTGTCTATCCTGCATTGTGGTCGGACGAGTGCCTGCTCAACCGGGCAGAGGCCTACATCATGCTTGAGGATTATGATGCCGCTGCGCAGGACATCACTGCATGGATCAGAAATATGACAACATCTTCGAACAGTTACAGTGCAGCACAGATAGCCCAGTTCTACAATGATATGCAGTATTCTTCTTTTGATGGCAAAGACCTTGTCTGGACTGCGAAGAAGCATCTGTATCCGAAGTTTGACATAGGTGCGGAAGGCGGGCGGAAAGAAGCCATGCTCCAGTGTGTGCTTGCACTCCGCAGAATCGAGACCATCGGCCAGGGAATGAGATGGTTCGACATAAAGAGATACGGCATCGAGGTGGCCCGCAGAAGAATGAGCGCGGCCGGAAGCGTCCTCAGAGTTACGGATGTCCTTACAAAGGATGACAGCCGCAGGGCACTGCAGCTTCCGATAAAGGTCATCTCGGCAGGCCTTCCTGCAAATGTAAGGACAGGAAGCAGCGCCGGGAACACCTCTTCCGAAGATATGACAGGAGGCTACTATGAGCCTTCAGGACCAGAAACAACAACAAGCAAGGAGGGAGATTATGAAAAATGTATTTAAGATATTGCCTATCGCAGTCCTGGCATTGCTGTCAGGTTCCTGCAGCAAAGAGGTACTGAGCGGCACGAGCGTCATCATCACCTCTGCAACAGAGCAGAACGATTTCGACAGATGGCTTGAGGCGACTTACCGCAATCCTTACAACATTGAGTTCATCTACCGCTATGAACTCAATGAATCCGACCTGAACTATTTTACCATTCCCGCGAAAATGGACTGCGCTGTCATCATGGCTCACCTTGTCCAGTATCTCTGCGTGGAAACATACAATGAGGTCGCAGGCATCGTGTTTACCAGAAAGTATTTCCCGAAGATGTTCTTCTGCATGGGAGAATGGGAATACAACAATAACGGTACGTTCATCCTCGGCACAGCCGAGGGAGGAAAGAAAATCATGCTCTCGGGACTTAACTATCTTCCGCAGTACATGAGTACGGCCGAAGACCTCAACCACTTTTATATCAAGACCATCCATCACGAGTTCACGCATATTCTTAACCAGACGAAAGAATACAGCACAGACTTCAAGATGGTGACGGCCACAGGTTATGTGGCTGACAGCTGGAGCGATGAACCTTACAACAGGGGCTATCTCCAGAGAGGGTTTATCTCCGCATATTCACAGCACTCGGACACTGAGGATTTTGCAGAGATGATGTCGGAATACATAACCCATGACGAGAAATGGTGGAACGGACAGTTGACTGAGGCAGAAGAAGGTGCACAGTTTCTCAAGTCCAAACTTGAGATGGTGCGCACCTATATGAAAGAGACATTCCGGATCGACCTCGATGTCCTCCGTGCCGCCATATTGCGCCGCCAGGATGATGTGGTTACAGGGAAAGTTGATTTGAATGACATAACAATCCGATAACTATGAAAATAACGAATATATTGAAATATGCCGCCCTTGCAGTTGTGCTGACAGTTTCCCAGTCATGCCTTAAGGATCAGCGCGATCTTTTCGATGAAACGGCATCTGCACGTATGCAGGCGTTTTTAGAAAATGCAAGGTCCGTGCTTGCCGGTGCCGAGTATGGCTGGAGAATGGAATACTTCACTGATTACGGCGGTTACAACTATGCCCTCAAATTTTCTGACGGCCAGGTTTTGGCATCAAGCGAGATAAAGCCAGGCATTACAGAGACCACCTGTTTCAAACTTGCTACCGATGACGGCCCTGTGCTTTCTTTCGACACGCACAGCGAGATTCTGCATTTTTTCGCGACCCCGTCTTCAAGCGAATATCAGGGCAAAGGCGGAGATTTTGAGTTCATAATACTCAGTGCAGCCCCGAATGAAGTCGTACTTAAGGGCGAGAGGAGCGGCTACATCGCACATCTGTATCCTCTTTCAGAGCCAGTCGCAGACTACACGGCCAAAATCGGGGACATAATCAAGAACACTCTCGTACTCGGATTCGACTGCGAATTTCCGGATAATGACAAATCCTGGTCAGGACGGTTCGACCTGACGGACAGAAGCGTCATCTTCGGACAGTATGACCAGGACGGCATTGTCAAAGGCGAAGAAATTTCAGAGAAATTCATCTATACCACGACCGGAGTGAAGGTTTACAAACCGGTCGAGGTCAGCGGACAGGAGTTCAATACTTTCGATTTCGGGGACATTCCCGGAGAAATCATGACCGACAACAGCAATGTGACAATCACTGCAAAGGCAATTCCGGACGATTACCTGAGGTTTGAAAATATTCCCGGCACATATTCGCTCTCTGCCGGAGGCAGCACATTCACCGTAAATGTCACAGTAGAAGACGAGTTCGCACGCGAACTTGAGGTAAGCGGCACGGACAACCGCTTCACCTATCAGTTCTATATGAATTATGACGTCAACACTGGCCACCTCGATATTTATTCGCAGTATATCCATGTCGGTGACGAAGTATGCCCTGACGGTGAATACTATGTCACTCTTATGGGATGCGATGCAAAAGGTTCTCTGACAACCTCATACAGCATGAAAGGAGTATGGAACGGAGCATCCGAGGAACTGCCGGCATTCAATTTTGTCTCGGGGACTGAAACGGCAAATGTCACCGGCTTCCTGCTGTGGAATTATTCAAGCAGCGAAGGATTCGGCGGACAGTATTCCGGCCAGTATGTACCGAACAATCTCCGTCCTTTTACAAGCATGAGAAAAATAAGACAATAACATGAAAAGGTATCTATACATATTAATGGCCTGTACCGCAGCAATCTGCTCTTGCGACAAAACTGTCATCGACGGTGAACTTCCGTCCAATGTGGGCGGCAAGAACTCTATCGAAGTATTGAAAAGCAGCATCATATTTTCACCCGATGCTTCCGAGGGCTATGTGCTTGTCAAGGCTGAGGGCAGTATTAGTGCACGCTCAAACAGAAACTGGTGCTCTGTGGAATGTTTCGGGGATTCAGTGGCCGTAAAGACTTCGGCAAACCATGCTGACCTTTCCAACCGCTATGCACAGGTCATCATCTACCACAAGAAAGATTCAGTTGCCCTGAATGTACATCAGGAAGGCCCGCTGACTGCCTCGTTCGATGATTCTGCGGTAGTTCTCGGCTATGCAGGAGGAGAAGGGGAAATCGTTTACCGATCCAACATGATTGCCGAAGTGACCTCAAATGTGCCATGGGCGACGGCAGAAGCGGAGAAAGACCGTATAGCAGTCCATATCAAGAGGAACAATGCCGAGGAGTACCGTGCAGGCGTGCTTACCTGCAGACTCGGCACAGAGACATATAAAGTACCGGTCGTGCAGCTTGATCCTGCCGAGATACTTTCCAAGAGGAACTGGAAACTGGAGGGAACCCTCATGGACGGCAGCACACTTTCGCTGACGGGAGTGCTTAGCAAGCTTGGCTCAAACTATACGATGAAGCTGACAGGAGACGGGATCGACTGGTCTTTCCCTGCGTCCGTCACAAAGAACGAGCTGAATATTCCGCTCGGGAACTCCATAGGACGCTACGAGACGGGAGGCAGGAACTACCATATAATCCCTGCCGTCGGAAACGGTGAAGCAAACGGTTCGGTTACCACATTGGAGACAACCGGAACAATAGGCTTAAGTATGCTCATTGACAGCAAGACCGGGAAATGGCAGGGAACGCTTCAGACAAAACCTTTTGAAAAACAGTTTGATGAACCCGTATTCCGGTTTGAGTATTGGCTGAACAGCTCCAAGACAGGTATGTCCTCAGGAGGCTTCCGTCTGAAAGAACTGAGTATATCGCAGCAATAATTCACTTATACATTCACTTTTTATTTTTAACGTTATGAAAAAAATTTTAGGTTTTGCGATGCTGTTGCTCGCCCTTCTCCTGTCCTCATGTACTGAGAAGGAGAAAAAAGAGGTCCTGGAACTTGTCAGTGCCGAGACTGTCACGATATCCGCCAGAGGAGGAGATGTCGCCATTGAGGTCAATTCCACCAGCGGTCTCACTGCAGAAAGCTCTGCCGGCTGGGCAGCGGCAACTGTTGTAGACAAGAGCAATGTCAAAGTTGCTGTCGATGCCTATGAGGGAAACGAGCCGCGTACCGCCACTGTCACTATAACCAATTCAGGAAACGTTGAGCCTGTGACCGTAAGGATTAACCAGGCCGCCGTGAACTTCACTTTCACTCCGTCTGACTATGAGTTCGGGGCTGAGGGAGGACAGTATTCATTCCCATACGAAGCTGAGGCCGCACTCAAGGCAGCGGCCGAGGATGCCGACTGGCTTGCCATAGAGGTCAAGGAGACTGAGCTTGTGCTTTCAGCAGCTGCCAATGAGGTCATCAAATCACGTGCGGCAGATGTGGAATGGTCAATCGGTGCAGCCAAAGGAACATTCACCGTGAGTCAGAAAGCCGCCGAGGCAAATCTTGAAAGTGCTGATTTTGCAGACGGCAATTTCAAGGCTGTGACAGCCGGATGCGACGGAGCGCAGGTTGTCTACGAATACACGACCAACTCGGAACTTGAGGTCAGCAGTGATGAGGACTGGATAGAGACCTACACCGAAGACGGAAAATTCTGCATCAATGTGCTGTCCAATACAGGCAATGCACGTGAAGGCGCAGTGGAATGGGCTGTCAAAGGTTCCGAGACTCTCAAAGGAAAAATTGCCGTAAGCCAGAAAGGCGTGTTCATGACCGTATCGCTTGTTCCGACACAGTCAAGTACCGCAGGAAGCAATTTGACAAATACTATTGCCATACAGACTAAGGGCACCGGTGTGACAGCTGTAAGATTCAGCGACATTTATACTGAGACTCAGTTCGCCGGAGCAGATGCAGATGCCGTCAAGGCTTCGACCAAGACAAACGGAAGGGCGTTCACTGACCTGTGGCTCAGCTACGTCAATAACAATGGTCTGAATTTGACAATCTCGACAAGTTGTACACCTTCGACGACATATTATGTTGTAGTTTGGGCGACTAACGGTGATGATGAAGCCTATTATGTCATAAGCGCGACCACTCTGTCAACCAACATATTCAACGACTATGACAAAGACAGCAGAATCTATCCGGTCGAGAACAAGTCACAGCTTTATGGCAACTACTATTTCCTTGCGAGGACTACTGAAAGCCTGTCAGATCCTTGGGGCGACAGAGAGTTTTTGAATACCGTCACATTCAGCGACGGGGAATCGTCTGTCGATGAGGAGGGCTTCGAGTACAATTGGATAAATGTCGAAGGAATCTGGAATTCTTTCTTCAATGCCAATTACAGGTTAAGCCATGACATTTATCAGTTTGACTTATATGAAGGACTGCTCTATTCTCAGGAAGGAGATCTTGGCGACCTTATAAAGGTGGCAGACGGAAGCACCGTGTATACGGATTTCGATACAAAGGTTGGCTTTGAAGGTTCCGGTTATGTATACGGCGGCCTATACGGTGTTCTTGGCGGCGGAGTCGTGGATGAAGACGGCACAATCGCACTCATCAGCACTGAGAACTATGCGTCTGAAACCGATTTGGCCGGCGATGTTTTCGGCAACTACATGTGTACCTTCCTTTTTTGCAAGTCCATCGGCTGGCTTGGAGCAGCCAAAGATTTCATGTTTATTCCTGTCAACAGCTATTCGCCTGCAAAGGCCGCTGCAGCTGCACGGAAAGCAGATGCAATCAAAAAAGAGTACAGGAAGACAAAGATGTATTATTGCGAAATCAGGGATACGCGTCTTGAAAGGGCATTCAAGAAAGTTCTTTCCGAGAACAAACCGGCAGAAGCAGCTGCTTTCTGATAATTATTTGATGATACCGTACAAGGGAGGGCTGCCGCCGGGCGGCTCTCCCTGTTATCCCAAAACCGACAGATGAAACATCATTATCCGCATTTGCTCGTTGCCATAAGCCTTACGGCCACAGGCTGTTCCATAGAGGATATTCCTGCCGACGAGCCCAAAGAGCCCCAGGAGATACCTGCACCTGCTGTCAATGACATAACTGCAGGAGGCTATTGTCCCGGCATCATGACAGTCAAGCTTACAGATGAGCCGGAGAGTACGGAAGCGGTGGAAGCCCTGCTTTCGGAAGCGGTAAATGTAAAATCTGTCAGGCCGGTCTTCCCTGATGATCCGCGTTATACCGAACGTCACCGTGCCTCCGGACTGCACCTGTGGTTTACGGTGGAATACGACGGCGGCAAATCGCCGACAAGGGCCGCGGGAGACATTTCCATGCTTCCCGGAATAGAACTGGCGGAGGGACTGCCTGTGGCCCAGAGCACTGCGGCATACTTCAACGACCCGATGCTTTACCGCCAGTGGCATTATATCAATACGGCACAGCAGAGCGGCTACGTATCCGGAGCAGACATAAACCTCAGCGAGGCCTGGGATTTCACGACAGGCAGCCCTGAGGTGATTGTTGCCGTCCTTGACTGCGGTGTGCGCTACACCCATGAAGACCTCAGGGACAATATGTGGGTCAATGAGGCAGAACTTAACGGCAAACCGGGAATCGACGATGACGGGAACGGGTATGTGGATGACATATACGGCTATAATTTCTGCTATGTCGAGTCTTACAGCAAAATGCACGGAAAAATCGTTCCGGAAGACCACGGCTCGCATACGGCAGGAACGATAGCTGCCGTGAACAACAATTCCAAAGGAGGATGCGGAATTGCCGGCGGGGACGGAATGCACAAAGGCGCGCGTATCATGACCTGCCAGATTATACAGGAAAAGAATCCGACAGAAAACTGGCCGTCTGACCTTGCCGCCGCATTTGTCTATGCGGCCGATAACGGAGCTGTGATTTCAAACAACAGCTGGAGCTCGGAACATTCGTCCGCAGTACGCCGGGCAATCCAATATTTCAATGACTATGCAGGATGCGACAAAAACGGTGCGCAGCTTCCCGGCAGCCCGATGAAAGGCGGAGTCGCATTCTTCGCTTCCGGAAACGAAAATTCCACAGCAGGCTATCCTGCAATGTACAGCGAGGCATTTGCCGTGGCTTCCGTCGGGCCTGATTTCAAGAGAGCATATTATTCCAATTACGGCTCATGGGTGGACATCTGTGCCCCGGGAGGCGACCAGCAGGCCTTCGGAATCGTCAACGGAGGTGTCTACAGCTGCACTTCAGGAAGCGACAGTTCATATGACTACTACCAGGGGACCTCTATGGCCTGTCCTCATGTGACAGGTGCCGCTGCCCTGGCTCTTTCAGTATTCGGTGGAGACGGATTTACGCGTGACGGCCTGATAAACATTCTGGAGGAAGCGGCCAATCCCGACGTCTATAATTACAACATGTCCTATAAAGGACAGCTCGGAGCCGGTCTGCTTGATGCAGGTGCGATGTTTGCGGCAAACCGTCCGCAGCCTGTGACCGATCTCACGGTTACAGCCGACAAGAATACGATTACTCTTTCCTGGACAATTCCGGAAGCAGATGCCGGACACAGGATAGCCTCGTTCGTAATCTCAATCAACGGGGAGGACATTATATTCGAGACTTCCGCACAGACGGGAGAGAAGATACGGTATGTTTTCCGCGACCTGGAATTCGACACTTTATATTCATTTACAGTGAGGGCATACAACGAAGAAGGGGTTCCGTCAAAAATTTCTCCGGCCGCAGAAATAAGGACAGAGCCGAACAAGGCACCGTCCATAACCCCTCTTGACGGCACTGCCGTCACATTGGGCAGGAATGTCACAAAGAAAATGCGTTTTTCTGTACATGATGCCGAAGACGATTCATGGACCTGCAGCATAACGGGCAAGACTCACGGTTTGGGCTGCGCAAGAATCGACGGAAGTACTATGGAAATCGAGTTCAGGGGCACGGCAATATATGGAAACAGCGGAGAAGGCACTTTCACTGCAGCCCTTCATGTTGCCGACGAGTTCGGAAATACATCTGTGCTTGAAATAACATATACGGTGCTCAATCATCTTTCCCCGATGCTGAAAATGACTTTTGAAGACAGGATTATAGCGGGAGTCGGAAACCGGATGTACCTCACACTGTCAGACTACTTCGAAGCAGATGCCTCTTTTATGGTGAATGTTGAGATGGACAATGAGGTCGCATCGTGGTTTGACGACAGCGGTGTGCTCAGGCTTACTTCCAGAAAGGCCGGCGATGCACAGGTGACAGTAAGGATTACGGACAAATATAATGAAAGCGCAGAAGGAAAGTTCCGTCTGGCTGTTTCTGCCGGCACAGGAAAGGCAGACATTTATCCTGCGACGGTGACATCCGTGTTTTATGTCCGAACAACTGTGCAAAATGACATCAATGTGCGTCTTGTCTCACAGAGCGGACAAACTGTGCTCAACAATGATTATAAGGGGGTCGGCCCGTTCAGTCCGGCAACTGTAAACGTCCCGGCCTCATGTGCTCCGGGGGCATATACTGCCATTGTCAGACTCGCAGACGGCACGCAAGTTAAACAGACGATAATCAAGCTTTAATGAAAAATACATTTCTTGTATGTCTGGCCTTATGCACCGGCATAATCCTGAGGGCCGGAGACAATGGAAGCATCCCTTCAGTTGCGGTGCCTTCCAACCCAGCTGCCATGACGATGGGCACAGTCTCCTCCTACGGCAGCTGGGCATTCGCAGCCAGAGACAACATCACCGGGACAGTCTGCATGGACTGCAAGTCAGCCGTGGCACTGTCATATACGATGTGGAATACCGCAGGAGAACCCAGGCATCTTCCGTCTGTGGCGGCTTCGTTCAAATGCAGGAACTGGGGATTCGCCATGAGCGCAGACACTTATATAGATGGCCGTGCCTATACTGTCTATGATGACAATGGAACGGAAAACGGCACCTGCCTCCCATATAACGCAAGGTTCTCATTCGGGACGGCATACGCTTTCGGCAGAGGCTTTTCTGCCGGCATTGTCGCAAACGGCATATATTCAGTCATTCACCCTGAATATAACGCATTTGCTGTTTCCGCCGATGTCTATGCAGGCTATAACAGCAGATATGCAAGCGCAGTCCTTGCCGTGACCAATCTCGGAACGCCTGTCAGATATTATGGCGGTGCTCCGGCCTCCCATATGCCTGTGCTTATCAAAGCCGGAGTCAATATCCGTCCGGCAAAGGGACTCCAGACAGGAATTGAGGGCAATTATATGCTGAACAACAGTTCATGGATGTTCAATGCCGGTGCCCAATACACAATTATGGAAATTGCCACTGTACGTGCCGGCTACCATTACGGCACCGCGGCATCCGGTGGTGCAGGTGCAGCGGTCCTGCCGTCATATGCTTCGGCAGGCATAGGCTTCCGTTTAAGGGGTCTCTGCATAGAGGCCTCATATCTTTTCGCCAGTCCGGTCCTGGACGACACGATTTCTGTCGCCCTCTCCTGCCGTTTCTGATTCCGGAACAAACCGGCACGGATTAAGGAATAATTGCTAACTTAGCGGGAAATTATTCCGACATGCCTACATTTGGACTTGAAAATAAAAAGATTATGCCTGTCGCCACAGTGACGGCGGGCATATTTTTATGTTTCAGCATACTGTTTTTTCTGCCTGCAGACATCCCGCACAAGATTACGGTTCCGCTGACGGTTCTGTTCATCGGTTCCCTGTGGCTATGTCCGTGGCAGATGAGCGCGGCCCTGCTCTTTTCCGCCCTCGGCGACTATATGGGCTCCTGCGGCAATTTCCTCGGCCAGATGGGCTTTTTTGCCGCAGGACATATTTTCTATATAGTCTATTTCACTGCAAGATACAGACAGGTGGCGGCACAAGGATATAATGCAGGTACAAACAATTCCGGGGCTTGCGGCAGACTGTATATGCCGGCCTGCGCTGCAGTGACTGCCGCCCTGCTGGCATTTGTAATGTGGACGATTGTCCCTCAGGCATTTGCAAAGGACGGTGCGGTCATAGGAAGCGGCACAGGAATTTACGCCTGTCTAATCTGCCTTATGCTCGTGACGGCACTGATGCAGAAGAAATTCATTTTCGCGGCAGGGGCAATCCTGTTCGTATTTTCTGACTTTATGCTCGCATGGAACAAATTCATCAGCCCGGTTCCGTACAGGAACTATGTCGTTCTTGTACCATATTTTGCCGCCCAGTTTCTTATGTTCGCAGGAGCCGCAGGGAAAGGTTTCGGGAAAGAGCTTCGGCACGATATCGGTGCTTTCAGAAAACGCACTTAGTCAGTTTTCATAAATATTGAATAAAAAGAATCTCCGGTCCATGTGATGTGAACCGGAGATTCTTTTTATGGACTGGCAAGTCCTACAGTTCCCACGCGAGGGCGGAAGCACCGAGGATGGCTGCATCCGACTCCTTAAGCTGGGAGAAGACAATCTTCACCTTATTCTTCCACAAAGGAAGCACATTGGCATTCATTGCCTCCTCGATAGGGCCGAGAAGATATTCCTTCGCTCTCGCAAGACCGCCGAAAAGCACTATTGCCTCAGGAGAGCTGAATGCTATGAAATCCGCGAAAGAACGGCCGAGAATCTTGCCGGTAAACTCAAAAATCTTGAGAGCAAGCTTGTCACCTTCTTTGGCAGCCTCATATACATCCTTTGAAGTGATATTGTCAAGACTTCTGAGAACAGAAGGCTCATCGGTCAACCCGAGCCATTCGCGTGCAGTACGGGCCACTCCCGTTGCGGAAGCGTATGTCTCAAGACAGCCGGTCCTGCCGCAGTTGCATGAGCGTCCGTTGTTGCGTACGGCGGTGACATGTCCAAGCTCTCCGGCGAATCCGTCATGTCCGTAAACAACCTCGCCGTTGATGATGATTCCGCTTCCGACACCTGTTCCGAGGGTTATCATGATGAAGTTCTTCATTCCTCTTGCGGCACCGTAGGTCATCTCGCCGACAGCGGCTGCGTTGGCATCATTGGTCAGCGCGACAGGCATGCCGCCCATGGCCTCTGAAAGAAGTTTTGAAAATTCGATAGTCCTGCTTCCGCCCCATGAGAGGTTCACCGCATTCTCGATTGTACCCGTATAATAGTTTCCGTTGGGAGCACCGACACCGATTCCGCGGATGCCGTCCTCACAGCCGGACTCGTTGATAATCTTTTTGAGGGCTTCGGCCAGTTCAGAGATATAAGGCTCGACATCGGTATATGTATCCGTGCGGATTACAGTCTGGGCAAGCACTGTTCCCCTTGCATCCACTACACCGAGTTTGGTAGTCTGCCCTCCGACATCGATACCTACGACAAATTGTGAATTCATGACAGTACCGGTTATGCTTTCTTAGTAACTTTTGAACCGAAAATGGCAAACCAGAGTATATATACAAGGGCGATGATAAGCACCCAATAGCTCTGGAGGAATCCGGCTGCATCAGCCACAGCACCCTGTATTACAGGAAGAATACCGCCGCCGCATACCATTACCATGAAAAGGCCTGAAGCGATTGACGTATATTTGCCGAGTCCTTCTACCGCAAGGTTGAAAATCGCTCCCCACATTACTGAGGTACAGAGACCGCAAAGCACGAAGAATACGACTCCGAGAGGGATGAGTTCAAGGCTGAAAGAAAGGCTTGATGTGATTGCCGGGAATTTGACCATTGTCTCCGGAAGGAAAATTCCGAGAAGAAGGAAGACAATCGCAACAGAGCTTACGAAAGCCATCATGACCTTGCTGTTCACCTTTCCGCCGACAGCACCTCCGACAAGACGTCCGCAAAGCATGAGGAACCAGTACATACCGACGATGGTACCGGCAACTGCAGCAGAGATGCCGACTCCTGATGTCATGTAAAGATTGACAAAGTTAGGAACACCTACCTCAATGCCGACATAGAGGAAAATTGCGATGACGCCGAATACAAGATTCTTGTGTGCAAGCGCACCCTTGATGCTGTCCATCGTGCTTTCCCCTTTCTCTTCGGAGTTCTTTGCAGCCTCGAGTTCCGGCTCCGGGATATATGAGAAGGCAATGATTATGAATGCAAGCGCGAAGATGCCCATTGCGATGAAAAGGGCAGGGTTTGCATCTGAAATCTTTGCACTGGCAGCGTCGCCGATAAGATAGCCGACGAACACTGGTACAATCGTAGCGGACAGAGAGTTGAGCGCTCCTCCGAACTGGATGAGCTGATTGCCCCTGTTTCCGCCGCCTCCGAGAGTGTTGAGCATAGGGTTAACAACCGTATTGAGCATACACATTGAGAAGCCTGACACGAAAGCTCCGGTAAGATATACGGCGAAACTTCCTGCCACTCCTGAGAGGAATGAGATGCCGACTCCGATGAAGCCGACGGCGACAGCGGCAAGAGCCGTAATCTTGTAGCCATATTTCTTGAGAATAAATCCTGCAGGAAGTCCCATGAATGCATACGCAATGAAGTTTGCGAGATTACCGAGCTGAGACATGGCATTGGAGGCCTCGAATTGAGCCTTTACGATGATACCCATAGGGTTCTGAAGTCCGGTGACAAAAGAAATCATGGCAAACAGGAAGAACATGATTGCGATTGCAAGGACATTACCTTTTTTGTTCATTTTTAATTGTTTTTTATGTTAATAATTACGAATTGAATCCGAAATGTGCGTAAAGGTACAAAAAAAACACAATCGGCATCCTGTTTGACGAATTAATTTACTGATAAAATAAAGAAAGCAGGATTCCCTCCCCAAGGAATCCTGCCATATATAAAACGAACTTAACAAATAGACACGAAAAATTCTGATGTCTTTTGCAAAGGTAATGATTTAATATACAATTCCAAATTTTTCATAAAAAATTTCAACATTTTATTCCGAAAACGTAATATTTTGCATCCAATTTCAAATTTGAGTGCAGATATTTTACTTAAAAGAACAAAATTTCGCCATTGCCGTTCATGGGGGTTATATTTATATTCGTATATTTGCAGTCATGACAAAAAAACTGTTGTTTTCGATAATATTGCTGATGACGGCAACGGCATTTTGCCACGGCGCCAAGGGCAGTGACAGAGGCTTTGAAAGTGAAGACAAGAAACTCATCAGCGGTTTCTCTGGCGGGATGATGATTCACTCCGGATACATAAGCGGCTGCGACAATCCATACGGCTATACACCGTCCGGGGCGACTTTCGGAATAGGAGGCGTGGTCAAGATACACACCGGCAGACATTTGCGCGCCGGATTCGAGGGATATTTCTCAAAACTCCCGGTAATGGGCAACGGAAGTTTCAGCCAGGTGTTCTGGACCGGAGCACTTTGCGACTGGTACTGGAAAAAAGGGAAGTTCTACCCATACGCCGGACTCACTCTCGGAGGGGGCAGCAAGACTTCATGGTATATGTTCAACGGAGATTCGTCCGACTGGCTGCCGGAAACCAGAGCCGTTTTCCACAAAGAGCCTTTTTTTGCGGCCGACCCTTTCGTAGGGACGGAATTTGCGGTAGGCAAGGCCCTAAGACTGACTCTGAAGGCAGACTGGCTTCTGGCAATCAACGGGAACGGCATCAACAGGCCCACGGGTCCGAGGATTTATTTCGGGTTCATCTTCGCACACTGACTTTCAGGAGTTTCTGTACTGGGTCGGTGTCATGCCCGTACGGGCTTTGAAAAATTTGTAAAAGACCGACTGATTCGGAAAATTGAGACTGTAGACGATTTCCTTTATGGCGGCGCCTGAGTATTTGAGCATATTCTTGGCCTCCAGTATGACGAAGGCATCTATCCACTCCGGGGCGGAACGTCCTGACACACTGCGTATAAGCTTTGAAAGGTATTTAGGGGTGAGGCACAGCTTGTCCGCGTAGAATCCGACTGTCCTGTAATGTGTATGGTACTGCGAAACCAATTTGATAAATTGCTCGAATATCATTTTGCTTCTGCAGGACGGGAGCTCCTCCCTGCGTTTCTCATTCATGCGGTCTGTCCATACGCCGGCCATTACATATAACACGGATGAAAGCAGGGAATATACGGCATCTTTCTTATATGACAGCTCAGATTTGGCGACATCGTAAATAAGTTCCATATAGCGCAGGGACAACTCCGCTTCGCGGCCGCTCAATGCAACGCACGGACTGTCGAGCAATGACATTTCCTCATTAAAAAATCTGTTCACGTCAATCCTCAGCCCCTGCACGAAATCCTTTGTCATCGCTATGCCGATACAACGCATATCTTCCGCCGCACTGCCGCGAACCGCTTCATTTATCCTCACAATATTGCCCGGAACGCACAGAAACATGGTATTGTCCGCCATTTCAAATTCACTGAGGTTTACCGTCATGCGCAGGCTTCCTTTGACGCAGAACAGCATTATATAACCGTCAAAGCGGAAAGGGTGTTCGAGCAGATGCATTGGGTTGCCCCCGTGGACAACGAACACAGCGAAATCATCGCCGATTCCCACCCATTGCGAATCATGGAAATTTTCTTTCAGACGGCTGATGCTGATATTATGAAATGCAATATCTTCCATTTTACTCAGATTAAAGCTGCCAAAAACGTGCAAAAAACGTTCCTTACTTATGCTTTACGGATCTATATCAAAAAATATCCAGGTAAATTCAAACGGCGTCCAAGATTGGCACGACTGTTGATTTTGTGCAGCCGGACTTATTAAAACAAACTATTATGATATTTACATTACCACCTCTCCCGTATGCAATGGATGCACTGGAGCCGGCCATGAGCCGCGAAACTATAGAATACCATTACGGCAAGCACCTCCAGACCTACATCGACAATCTGAACCGTCTTGTCGCCGGTACACCTTATGAGGATGCCGGTCTTGAGGAAATCATCCTGAATGCAGACGGAGCCGTATTCAACAATGCGGCACAGACATGGAACCATACATTTTTCTTTGATTCGCTGACTCCGGAAAAGACAGAAATTCCGGAACCGCTGCAGAAAATTCTTGAACGCGACTTCGGCTCAGCGGATAATTTCAGGGAAAAATTCCAGAACGCGGCCGTCGGCCTGTTCGGCTCAGGCTGGGTATGGCTCGCACAGGACAAGGACGGGAAACTGCACATTCTCCCGGAACCAAATGCCGGCAATCCGATGAAGTCAGGCTATAAGCCTATTCTTACAATCGATGTATGGGAACACGCTTATTATATTGACTACAGGAACAGAAGGGCGGCTTTTGCCGAGAAATTCTGGGAGATTGTAAACTGGGACAAAGTAGCGGAGCGGCTTTAGCCTTATTTGGCGTCTTCGCTGTTTCCGTCGGGACCTTTTTCAATCCCGTTCATTCCTTCCTTGAAACTTTTGACTCCTTTCCCGAGCCCTTTCATGAGCTCGGGAATTTTTTGCCTCCGAACAAAAGCAGCACCACTAAGGCTATGATGGCAATCTCCCCTGCCCCGAGGTTTCCGAAAAACAGAAATGCTTTCATCTTCGTTATCTTTTAGAGACTATTTCCGGGGAGTCGGCAGAGGTTTGGTCTGTCCGGGAAGAAGTTCAGGGATTCCCGACTCCGCCATAACCTTGCGTGCAACATCAGGACAGTCGGTAGTGAGCTGGTCGACTCCGACTGCAAGAACGTTTTTCATGTCCTCAGCCTCGTTCACAGTCCATGCGTTCACACTGAAGCCATTCTCACGGGCATTCCTGAGCCATGCTGAATCTCCGAGAAGATTCTGGAAATAGAGGTCGATGCCATTTACATTGTTCCGCGGAAGTTCGTCAAAATCCACATCTACATTGAGATACTGCACAGTGAAGCCCGGAGCGGCCTCTGCAAGCAGGCGGCACTGGCGGAGACTGAATGAAATGAACATCACCTTGTCAGGGGAGAACATTCCGTATTTTTTGAGCATCCCGACTGATGCTGCCACTGCCCTGTCCTGGAGTTCCTCCGTGAGATGGGTCTTAAGTTCGAATACAAGCATAGGGAAACCGCTCTGCGAAGACGCATACTCAAGGAACCGTTCAAGAGTCGGGATAGACTCGCCGTTCTCAAGACGATAGTAGTCAAACTCGGACTTAGGGTTCTGGTCGATCCTCTTGCCTCCGATCGTACCGTCATGGAACACGAGGAGCTGACCGTCCGCAGTCATGTTTACATCGAACTCCGTTCCCCAGAAGCCTGCTTTGCCGGCAGCCTTGAATGCAGCCAGAGAATTGCGGGCATATCCGCCGTCCTCGCAGTTCCAGTAGCCGCGGTGGGCTACTATTCCGACATAAGATGAGTCCGGGCCCTCGCCGTTTGAACTTCCGCAGCCTGAAAAGAGAGCCGCAGCAGCGGTTAAAATGATTCCGGCGACAACCGGAACAGATGCAATCATTGTTTTCATAATATTGTTTTTTGAAAAACTGTTTTAATTTTTTAAATTTCCCGAAACAGCGTATTAATCAGCTGTCTGGCAAACATATCAGTTCATCCGGACCTGCGGTCTGCCCGTCAATATGTATTCCAGGAGGACATTTCATCCATTTCCTTGCGGACTTTCTTGCGTGTAGGAGCGTCCGGATGACCGAGAGTAATGATGAGCGGGATCCTTTTCCCGCGCGGGACACCGAGCAGACGGGCTATCCGTTTTTCGTCGAACCACCCCATTATACAGGTGCCCAGACCGAGGTCGGTAGCCTGCAGACAGAAATGTTCCACGGCAATTCCGAGGTCAAGCATACAGTAGTCCTTCTTTTTCAGAAGACTGCCCACCCTTGCGGAAAAGTTCATCTTCTCAAGCACTACTGCCACAATTACGGGAGCCTGGACAGCAAACTTATTCATTCCGAGCCCCACAGCAGCCTCCGACATCTCCATCAGCTTAGCCCGGTCATCGACAGCCACGAATTTCCATGGCTGCGAATTGCAGGCAGACGGTGCAAGACGTGCCGCCTCTATACATTTAAGGACATCTTCTTTCGACACCCCTGCAGGAGAATACTTCCTGTCGCTCTGCCTTTTTTGTACAAGTTCAGAAAAATCCATAGACAAAAATTTTAGAGAGATGCCAAATTCATCCTGTTCACTATATTCTTTCCCTCAGGAGTATAGGCAAATTCCATATTGGCCCTGTATGCCTCCTCAACCCTGCCGCGCACGACCTTCATCGAGCTGTTCATGAAATGGTTCTGCTCGGTCCACGGCTCAGGAAGCACACATACGGCAGCCGGAAGCCACCTTTCAGGGAAAGCCCCGAAATTGCTGCCTCCCTTGCGGTATGAGTTGATTTCTTCCTGAATCTTTTCAAGCATTGCTGTCTTTCCGGCCTCTGTTTCAGGGTCGAAGCCGGCAGACTGCGCCCATGCCTTCAGAGCCTCCTTGTTCGGAGTCACGAGAGCGATAGTATATGGGTCCTGGCTGTTGTGAAGCAGGGCACCGTCGATATATTTTGAGTTCTCCACAAGGGATTCCTCTATGCTCTCCGGAGAGTATTTCTCTCCGTCGGATGCGATGAGCAGCGATTTGAAGCGTCCCACGACATAAAGCATCTCGGCATCGCGCATATAGCCCATGTCGCCGGTGTGCAGCCAGCCGTCTACAATAGTGTCGGCAGTGGACTTCGGATTCTTCCAGTAGCCTGCCATGACATTCTCTCCCTTGATGCAGATCTCGCCTTTGGCTCCGTATGGCTGCTCCACGCCGTCGGCATCCAGAATCTTGATTTCCATAGGTGAAACCACTTTTCCTGACGAGCCGAGGATATGTTTTGCAGGAGCATTGGCCGAAATGATAGGAGTGGCCTCGGAGAGTCCGTAGCCCTGATACATAGGTATGCCTATGGCGTAGTAATATCTCTGCAGGTCAATGTCGAGAAGCGCACCGCCTCCGACAAAGAAACGCATCTTGCCGCCGAGTCCCTCACGGACTTTCTTGAAAATGATTTTGTCGAAAAGCCACATAAGAGGAAGTCTCCAGCAGTCAGCAAAACCGCCTTTGTTATATCCCTCCTTGTTGTACTTTATGGCGTTGTTCAGGGCGAAATTGTAGAGTTTTTCCACAAACGGGCCGCTTTTCTTTATCGTTGTCTCGATGTTTTTCTTGAAGCTCTTGGCGAGAGTCGGCACTGACAGCATGACCGTAGGCTGCAGCTCGCGGATGCTGGACGGGATGTTCCTCAGGGCCTCCTTGCCGGATTTTCCTGACGGCACGGTTCCGATTGAGGCTCCGTATGACATCATCGTGTAGAAGCCGGCCACATGGGCGAAGCAGTGGTCGAGCGGAAGGATGATGAGCATCCTGTCTTCCGGCGTCACACCGATTACTGACTGGGCCTGCTCCACATTCGCAGTGTAATTGCGGTGGGTCAGAAGAATGCCCTTAGGGTCAGCGGTAGTTCCTGACGTGTAGCTGATATTGGCATAGTCATCAGGCCCTATGGATTTGTATCTCTGTTCGAACAGTTCCGGATTTTTGGCAAGGAATGCATCTCCCATTTCCATGACTTCGCCGATATAAATCTCATTTTCCCTCATGTCCGGAATCTCGTCGAATACTATCACTTTCTCTACAAGCGGACACTCGGGGAGAATCTTGCGTATTTTCGGAAGCTGGAATCTGGAGGTAATCACATACTTGGAATCCGAATGTCTGACACGGAACACAAGGTCATTGGCCTCCTCCAGTTTGATCGAGAGGGGAACATTCACTGCGCCGGCATAGAGTACTCCCAGCTCTCCGATGACCCAGAGATTGCGTCCTTCGCTGAGATAGGACACCTTTTCGCCTTTCTGTACGCCGAGGGACATAAGTCCGGCTCCTATGCGGCAAGCCTGGCGTAGCGTCTCACGGTAAGTCGTGGATTCCCATGTTTCATCTATTTTCTCCCAAAGGAAAGGATTGTCTGCATATTTGTCGACATAATGCCCGACAAAGTCAATGATAGTAGTTCTTTCTGTCATAGTCATTAGATTATAAAGGGAGGCCGCACGAATATGTATAGCCACCCGCGGTTATTCGTTTTTGAAAAGGCCGAAGAGCTCGGCATCTATTCTGTCCGTAACTTCACGGAAATCCTCAGGACGGTTCTCGAACTTTATTCTGTCCACATCGAGAATCAGGAGTTTGTGCTTATAGTCCTTTATCCAGTTCTCATAACGTTCATTGAGACCTGTAATATAGTCTATGCGGATGCTCTTTTCGTATTCGCGGCCGCGCTTCTGAATCTGGCTGACAAGATTAGGGATGGACGAACGGAGATAAATGAGAAGGTCCGGCGGATTGACCAGGGACATCATGAGGTCGAACAGGTCGGAATAGTTCTCGAAATCTCTTGTGCTCATAAGGCCCATGCCGTGAAGATTCGGAGCGAAAATTCTCGCATCCTCGTATATGGTCCTGTCCTGGATTATGACTTCATTGCATTTGGATATGTCCACGACATCCTTGAACCTCTTGTTGAGAAAATATATCTGGAGGTTGAATGACCACCTCTCCATATCGTCATAGAAATCGGCGAGATAGGGATTGTAATCGACAGACTCGAACTTTGGAGTCCAGCCGTAATGGGCGGCAAGCATCTTGGTCAGTGTAGTCTTTCCGCTGCCGATATTACCTGCAATAGCAATGTGCATAGCCTTTTGTTTTAGAAACTTTAAATTAGGTCTTCAGTACGAAACCGCTCATAAACTGTTTTGATTTTTGTCATTATAATTTTATGAATTATTCCCGCGAGTGTTTCAAAAAGTCCCGTTGAAACACCGGAAAGAAACATAAAAGAATTTTCAAAAAAATTCAAAACAGTTTCTCAGGCTTCTGAAATTATTTTAGCAAAAATAGCAAACCTTTTTTTATTTTTGTGTCTGAAAATGATTTTTTGAATGATACACGTTGAATATTTTACTTTTAACAGCTTCATGGAACGCTGTTTCGTGATATGGGATGCCGAAGGCACTTGCGTAATAATAGACCCGGGAGCGGCTTCAGATGCAGAAATCGGGAAAATTACGGCATTTGTTTCATCAAAGGGCCTCTCGCCTGCCTGCATAATGCTTACGCACGCCCATTTCGACCATATATACGGAATGTCGCGCCTGTGCAGGGAATACGGCATACCAGTATATGTTCATGAAAAGGAAAAATTCACGATGCACACATCCAATCCCGCGCTCTGCAAAGTTTTCGGGCTGCCGGTTCCGGACACATATCCGTTTGAACCGTCCTCCTCTTCCGGAGCCGCCGCACAATGTCCCGACGGAAACCATGCGCGTTTCATCACGGAGGGAGACACGGTACAGGCCGGGAATATGAATTTTGAAGTCATCGCGACACCCGGACATACGCCCGGAGGAGTCTGCTTTCTTGAAAAAAATGAAAGGCTGCTGATAAGCGGCGACACGCTTTTTGCAGGAAGCATAGGCCGGACCGATCATCCGGGAGGAGACTACGATATGCTTATGGAGGGCATTTTCGGCAAGCTGATGACTCTTGACGGAGACATAGCCGTGCTTCCTGGACACGGGCCTGACACGACAATAGCCGATGAACGGACAAAGAATCCTTTCCTCATGCCGTTCAACGAGCCTTACGAAGAATAACGATGGATAAAAAGAACGGATATATAGAAATACAGGGCGCAAATGCCCACAATCTCAAAAATGTCAGCCTGTCAATCCCGAGGGGGAAATTCGTGGTGGTGACAGGACTGAGCGGAAGCGGAAAATCATCTTTGGCCTTCGACACGATTTATGCCGAGGGCCAGCGCAGGTATATGGACACCCTGTCCACATACGCGAAGCATTTCATGGGCATACTGGAGAAGCCGGAGGTCGAATCCATAACCGGACTCAGCCCTATAATCGCAATCGAGCAGAAAACCACCGGAAACAATCCGCGCTCTACTGTCGGAACGATTACGGAAATATATGATTTCCTGAGACTGCTGTATGCGCGTGCCTCCAGGGCCTACTCACCGGAGACAGGCAGGGAAATGGTGCGCTACACTGACGAACAAATCGTGTCCCTGATAATGGACAACTACCGCGACCGCAAATGCTATCTGCTCGCCCCGGTTGTCAAAGGCCGCAAGGGACACTACAAGGAACTGCTCGAACAGATGCGCAAAAGAGGCTATACACAGGTCAGAATCGACGGGGAGATTCATGAACTGAACTCGACAGCCCCGCTCGACAGATACAAGCCGCATTTTATCGAACTGGTTGTGGACAAACTGAAGCCGTCCGACAAAGACTTGAAAAGAATACGCGATTCAGTAATGTCGGCCCTGAACTACGGCAAAGGCTCACTGGCCATCATGGACATGGAAACAGGGGAAGTAAGCCATTTCTCCAAACATTTAGTATGTCCGGACACCGGCCTTTCCCTCGCCGAACCTGCCCCGCACTCATTCTCGTTCAACTCGCCTCAGGGATATTGTCCGCATTGCAAAGGCCTCGGAACAATCGTGGACATAAACATGGACACAATAATCCCTGACAGGAAATTGTCCGTCGCGGACGGCGGAATCGCTCCGCTCGGAAAGATAAGGGAGACAAAGAAGTTCGACATAATACGCTCTATTGCCCGCAAATACAACTTTTCGATCTATGATCCGATCGACGAGCTGCCTGAGGAAGCCGTGTCCCTTATCGTGTATGGCTCGGACGAACTGTTCAGAGTCGGCGAGGGCACATCTTCGGAAATGATTTCGTTTCCGGGAATCGTAGAGGATATACAGGAAAAAATCACCTGCCCGGTTTGCCACGGCTCAAGACTGAACAGGGAGGCATCATATTTCAGGATTGACGGCAAGACCATTACCGAAGTCTCGGCAATGGAAATCAGCCAGCTTCACGACTGGTTCTTTTCTCTGGACGGAGTACTGGACAAACGTGAGGGCACGATTGCACGCGACATACTTAAAGAACTGAAAGACCGGACATCATTTCTGCTCGATGTGGGGCTTGACTATCTGTCGCTCGACAGGGCCACGGCCTCGCTGTCAGGAGGAGAAAGCCAGAGAATCAGGCTGGCCACGCAGATAGGCTCGAAACTGGTCAATGTGCTGTATATACTCGATGAACCGAGCATCGGCCTGCACCAGAGGGACAACCGCAAGCTCATCGCATCTCTGAAAAAACTGAGGGACGAGGGCAATTCAGTGATGGTGGTGGAACATGACGCAGAGACAATGCTGGCAGCCGACTGGCTTATAGATGTCGGTCCCGGAGCAGGAAACGCCGGAGGACGGATATGTCTGAGCGCACCGGTCGGGATGCTCGGCTCACATGAATCCTGCAGCCGGGAAAAAGCCGACGGAACTGTCGTGTTCACAGACGAATCCGTGACTATGGATTATCTGACAGGCCGCAAGTCGATAGAGATTCCGCAGGAGCGCAGAAAGGGCAGCGGCCGGACTCTCGGAATACGGGGAGCAAGAGGAAACAACCTCAGGAATGTGGACGTCGACTTCCCTCTCGGAACTCTCATAGGAATCAGCGGTGTGAGCGGCAGCGGAAAGTCGTCTCTGATAAACGAGACCCTGATGCCGATACTCAAAAACCGGTTCTACAATTCACGGATGCATCCCCTGCCTTATGACGAGCTTATCGGAGCGGAGAATATCGACAAACTCATAGAGATAGACCAGAGTCCGATAGGACGCACGCCGAGGAGCAATCCGGCGACTTTTACAGGTGTATTCAACGACATACGCCTGCTGTTCGAGGCTACACCTGATGCAAAAGTGCGCGGTTTCAAGGCCGGACGTTTTTCGTTCAATGTCCCCGGAGGACGGTGCGAGGAGTGCAAAGGGGCAGGAATCAAGGTAATCGAGATGAATTTCCTGCCGTCTGTCAATGTCGTGTGCCCGGAATGCCGCGGAAGACGCTACAAGAATGACACGCTTGCCGTGAAATACAAGGGCAAGAATATCAATGATGTGCTTGAAATGCCGATAAGCGAGGCATACGAATTTTTCGGCAGCATACCGTCCATTTCGCAGAAGCTGAAAGCGCTTGTGGATGTCGGTCTGGGCTATGTGAGGCTGGGACAGTCGGCCGTGACGCTTTCGGGGGGCGAAAGCCAGAGGATGAAACTCGCTGCTGAACTTGCAAGAAAAGGCACCGGAAATACGCTGTATATTCTCGACGAGCCTACGACCGGCCTGCATTTCGAGGACATAAAAGTGCTGCTGGATGTGCTGCGCAAAATCGTGGACCAGGGAAATACGGTCATTGTGATTGAGCATAATCTGGATGTGCTGAAATCGGTGGATTACATATTCGACATGGGCCCGGGAGGAGGCAAGTCCGGAGGAGTGATAATTGCTCGGGGAACACCGGAAGAACTTGCAGACAATCCCGATTCTGTGACAGGGCCGTTCCTGAAAGAAATACTTCCGGAGAAACAATAAACTGGACATTACAGACTCACCCAATCCTGACAATGCCCCCAAACACACTTATTATGAAATACATAGAAATATACTGCAACAATACAGGAACTTTTGAGACAGTGCCGGCCGGAACTGCACTGAAAGATCTGGCCGGAACACTGGGCTGCGCGGAAGGTCTGCCTGTACTTGCCGCCCTCGTGGACAATGAGCTGAAATGGCTGGGATATGAGATATTCAATCCGCACAGCATCACTTTCATAAGCTACAGTCATCCTGACGGCAGACGTACATACATCCGCTCTCTGTGCTTTGTACTGCAAAAGGTCATACGCGAGATGTTTCCGGACAAGGTGCTGGTCATAGATTATTCGCTTCCGAGCGGTCTGTACTGCGAAATCCGCGGGAAAGAGCCGATGGAGGACGGACGTCCGAGGACATATTGCATATCCGACAGCGAACTCGGTGAGGTTGCCGGGCGCATGCGTGAACTGATTGCCGCCGACCTTCCTTTTGAAAAAGTCATAATGACCGCTCAGGAGGCAGAGGAGACATTCGGCAGAAACAACCAGAGCGACAAGGTAAATCTGCTGCGCACGATCGGACATTTCACCTACGAGGTCTATCGTCTCGGCGACACTGCTGACACTTTCCACTGGCCTCTTGCACCTTCGACTGGAGTGCTGAAGACCTTTGACATAATGGGCTTCAATGACGGCTTCTGTCTCCAGTATCCTATGGACGGAGATACGGAGAAAGTGCTGCCGATGAAAAGGCAGTCCAAGATAGCCACAGCCCTGAAGGAACATTCGGACTGGTGCTCGATAATGGGAGTCAGAGGAGTGGGCGCACTGAACGAAAAAGTACTTTCGGACGGAATAATCGATATGATAAACTGTTCGGAAGCGATGCACGAAAGAAAATATGCCGAGATTGCCGACCATATATACAGGAACAGGGAGAATGTGAAGATCGTCTTCATTGCAGGCCCGTCAAGCAGCGGGAAAACCTCTACATCAAAAAGGCTGGCAATACAGTGCCGAATACTCGGTCTGAATCCGAAGGTCATAGAACTCGACAACTACTTTGTGGACAGGGACAAGACGCCGCGTGACGAGAACGGAGAGTATGATTTCGAGGCCTTGGAGGCAATGGACCTGAAATTCCTCGGACAGCAGCTGAACGACCTGCTTGCCGGCAGGAAAGTGGAAATACCGCGGTTCAGCTTCAAGGAAGGAAAGAGATATTTCGACGGCGATTTCATGCAGCTGCACGAAAAGGATCTTCTTATTATGGAGGGTATACATGCCCTCAACCCGGCAATGATACCGGATGTGGACAATTCAAAGGTGTTCAGGGTATATGCGTCTGCGCTGACCTCGCTGTCAATCGACGAGAACAACAATATATCCACCTCGGACAACAGAATGCTGCGCAGGATGATACGCGACAACAGGACGAGGGGCATCATGCCGGAAGAAACAATCATGAGATGGCAAAGCGTGAGACGCGGAGAGAACAGGAACATCTTCCCGTTCCAGGAAAATGCAGACGCTGTTTTCAATTCGGCCCACATTTTCGAGCTGCCTGTGCTGAAATACTATGCGGAACCGCTCCTGAGGCGGATTGCTCCGACATCACCGGCCTATCCGGAGGCATCGCGCATGCTGAAATTCCTGGATTACATCATCGCGCTCTCCCCTGCCGAGATTGCGGCCATTCCGCCGACTTCGATTCTCAGGGAATTTATTGCCGGGCAGACTCTGTGACATTTTTTGAGACTCTGAATCAGGAGTGCCTCTCAGCTTTTCATTTTCTTCCAGTTAAGGACAGGAAGGATGAAAGACAGGACCGACGCGGCAAGCCAGAACCAGGAGACCGGCCCGAAATCATAGACATCGCCGTCACCGGCCATAAAACCTTCGATAAGATAGCCGCTCGCTATGTCCTGTATTCCGGCAGCTATATAGCTCGATATTCCGACTATTCCGAGGGCGGCCCCGGTCGCTTTCCTCGGCACAAGGTCAACAGCCATAAGTCCGGCGACTATGCAATAGAGTACGCCTACAGAAAGACTGAACAGCGAGACATACAGGACGTGGAGGACAAAACCTCCGCCTGCGGACAGGAACAGTGCCAGGGATGCAGTGCCGAGAATGCCGGACAGGACTGCAGGTTTGGCCCGGTCACCGCGGAATACGGTATCGGACAGCCACCCTGCCAGCACAGTACCGAGTACACCGAAGGCCGCCGAGAACGCAATCACCTGTGACGCTTCCTCCAAAGAGAAGCCGCGGGCTTTCTGGAGAAAGAGCACTCCCCAGCCGGCCACGGCATATTTGGTTATATATATGAATGAGCTTGACAGAGCAATCACCCATATTCCGGGATGCCTAAGAATCAGTTTCTGAAGTTCTTTGGTCGGCAGGCTGTCCTCTTTTTTCAATTTCTCTCCCGAAAGTGTCTGCACGGGCGGCAGGCCCTTGCTTTCAGGAGTGTCTGACACAAAAAACAAAATTATTGCCGAGCCGGCAAGCCCTGCGGCAGAAGCTGCGATGAAACCGTACTGCCAACCGAAAGCACCGACGACGGCAGAGGTGACAATAAACGAAATCGTCTCGCCGAAATACGGACTTGCACTGAATATGCCGTACCAGGTCCCGCGGCGGGATTGCGGAAACCACCGTGAAAGACTTATGACTCCGGGAGCAGGGCCCATAGACTGCATCCAGCCGTTCATGCCCCACAGCACGGCAAACGAGACAAATATAATCACGGAGGCGAAGCCGAAAGCACCATAAAGGATACCGAGTGCGCCCATTGCGAGATTCACCGCAGAAGAAAGCAGAAGCCCCGTTGCCATGAACCGCCGCACATTGCAGTAATCGGCAATAAAGCCGTTCATGAACTTTCCGACGGCATAGACAAAAAGGAGGGCCGAACCGATAAGTCCGAGCTGTCCGGCCGTGAGCACCCCCTCGTCAATCAGCGGCTGCTTTATGACACTGAGGCTCATCCTGCACACATAATAAAGGCTGTAGGCAAGGGTAACACCCCAGAAAGTCCGGTTACGCAAGGACTTGTACGTATCCTGAACCTTGTCCTGAGGCACTTTCGCCGCCGACGGCTTGCTTATTCTGTAAAACGAGTACAATCCCATGTCTGTAAAATTATTTGTTCTTCCAGTCTATGGCATAAAGAAGCCCTTTGCGGTATCTTGCGGTAAGATATACTGTCCTTGCAAGCAGATGAGCGAAATACGCCGCCATAAGAATGTGCAGGGCGGCTGTCCCGTACCAGCCTGCGGCTGTCGGGTCCACGGCGGACTCCCTCTGCGGCCCGAAAGCATCCAATGCGAAAGCTCCGGCAAACCATACGGCAACAAAAGCCACTGCAGCCGCGAGCATGGCATTGCGTATGCCCTTGGAGTCGGCGGCACCTATATATATGCCGTCCCATGTAAAGGCGGCACAGCCGGCCAAAGGCATCAGAAGAAGCCACGGCATATAAGCCGCGGACATTTCAAGCACAGCGGAATCGGAAGTCATCAGCCTGAGCATCGGCCGGCCGGCAAACTGATAGACGGCCATGAAGACAGCGGCAATCCCCATGCTCCAGGCAAAGGTCCAGCGTACAGTCCTCCGGAACATTTCCCTGTCCCCGGCACCGATATAGCGGCCCGTCATAGCCTCTCCCGCGTATGCGAAACCGTCGGTAAAATATGAGAACAGCAGAAGAAGTTTCATCATTATCGATCCTGTGGCGAGAATCACGTCTCCATAGCGGGCAGATATTGTCGTAAATCCGATATAAATCGCGATGAAACACAGAGACCGCACGAAAATGTCGGAATTCATCACAAAGAAACGCCGCATATTGTCCCCGACGAAAGCCGCCTTGATATCCGCTGCGGAAAAGCCGGCGAAAACGCGTCTGCGATACTTTACAAGCATTATAATCACTGCCACAAGCAGCCCGGACCATTGTGCGGCGAGCGTGCCTGCTGCAATTCCGGCGAATCCTATGCCCTCATACCGGAAATTCCCGGCAGAAAATCCGAGGGCAAGCACTATGCTCATAAGCACATTCATTCCGTTGACGACAAAATCCGTAACCATAGGGCTTACGCTGTCCTGCATACCGATGAACCAGCCCTTGAAAGCCATAAGGCACAATGTGGCCGGAGCGGCCCATATACGGATGAAAAAATAAAGTGAGGCAAGTTCGCGTACATTGTCGGTACAGTCAACTACAGAAAAGGCCAGCTGCACGAAAATCCATTGAACGGCAAGCAGAAACATGGCACAGGCAAGAGCTATTCCTGCGGCACGCACAAAAATCTTTGCGCACTCGGCAAAATCCCCCCTTCCGTAGGCCTGGGCAGCAAGACCTCCTGTCGCGACACGCAGAAAGCCGAAATTCCAGTACAGGAGGTCGAAAAGCATCGATCCGACCGCAATGCCTCCTATCATGGTCGCCGCACTGGCATCAAGATGACCGGCGACGGCAATATCGGCCATGCCCACCAGAGGCACTGTGATATTGGCCAGAATACTCGGTATGGCCAGTTTCAATATGTCACGGTTAACAATCTTCATTCTCGTTCTCTTCAAATTTCTCAGACTGCAAACCGTCTCCTGTCCTGAGGACGGTGCAGTCTGCGGCAAATCTAACGGTATTTGGTCTCGTCATCGAGCATCCCGAGATAGGACGAATACCTCTCATAGCTTATTTCTCCGGTTTCCACAGCCTCCTTGACCGCACATCCCGGCTCATGCGTATGCGTACACGGAGCGAAGCGGCAATTCTCCGATACCCTCAGCATCTCCGGGAAATACAGGGCGATCTCCTCCTTAGACACATCCACAAGCCCGAAGCCCCTCAACCCGGGAGTGTCCACGATGAAGCCCCCGGAAGCCAGACTGTACATCTCATAAAACGTGGTTGTATGCCGTCCCTGCAGATGCGCGTCCGAAATCTCCCCTATACGCGGATCGAGAGACGGGTCGAGCGACTTTATCAGCGACGACTTTCCCACTCCGGACACGCCAGAAAACAGAGAGACATTCCCGCGGCAGGCCTCGCGCAACTCCCCGACACCCTCGCCGGTAAGCGCGGACACCTCCATCACCGGATAGCCTGCGCCCTCATATATCGCATGAAAGGCAGCGAGCATCTCACTGTGCGTCTCACGGTACAGGTCCACCTTGTTCAGCACGATTACCGCGGGTATATTGTACACCTCGCACGTTACCAGTATCCTGTCGAGGAACGGCAGTTTAACCTGAGGAAAATCTATTGTCGTGACAATGAACGCCTTGTCAAGATTGGCAGCGATTACATGAGCCTGGCGTGAAAGATTTGTGGACTTCCTTATTATATAGTTCTTCCTCGGAAGCACCTGCGTTATGACTGCCGGATTCTCCGGCCCTGTCTCTCCCGAGGCCTCGAACATTACCTTGTCACCCACGGCGACAGGATTGGTGGCGGAACTGCCTTTCAGCCTTATTTTGCCTCTCAGCACTGCCGGAAACAGGTTCATGTCCGGAAGGCAGGCCAGCAGATAGTGGCTTCCGGTATGCTTGACGACAGTTGCTTCTCCTTTCGACATAAAAACGGTTTTGATTTTTCAAAAATTCTTTCGCCCGGCAGCAGGACAGGTCAAACGCGATGTTATATGTCCGGACTTTCAGGCGGGTGCAAAGATAACTAATTTCATATTTTATCACTACCTTTGCGGTTCATAGTTACGAAAACGCAATCGCATGACCAAGGAGACACTCATCGAAAACGCCGTAAACGACATTTTCAGCAAACTGCAATTCAGCAGCGAACCGCAGGGGCTTTACGCACCGCTGACATATATGATAGAAATCGGGGGGAAACGGATACGCCCGCGCCTTTGCCTGACAGCATACGCCCTGTTCAAGGACGGTTTCACGGAAGAGATACTGGCTCCTGCAACAGCCCTTGAGGTGTTCCACAGTTTCACTCTGATACATGACGACATCATGGACAAAGCACCTGTACGCCGCGGCATGCCTACGGTCTACAAGAAATGGAACGGGAATACGGCGATCCTGTCGGGAGACGTAATGTCGATCGAGAGTTACAGATTCATAGCAAAATCGCCTGCGGCAGTTCTTCCCCAGGTTCTGGAGCTGTTCACCGATACGGCTGCAAAAGTCTGCCAGGGACAGCAGTATGACATGGATTTCGAGAATATGCAGAATGTCACGATGGAGGACTACACAAAGATGATAGGCCTGAAGACGGCCGTGCTGATTGCCTGTGCTGCAAAGACAGGAGCTGTAATAGCAGGGGCGGACAGCGATTCGTGCGACATTCTTTACAAATTCGGCTACGACCTGGGACTGGCGTTCCAGATTGCCGACGACTGGCTTGACACCTACGGTGACACAAGCGTGTTCGGAAAGACAATCGGAGGGGACATAGTGAACAACAAGAAGACATGGCTCATGATCCGTGCGATGCAGAAAGGTAATGAGGCAGCGGTCCCGGCACTGACCCGGGCAATGGCGATGCCGGTGGACATCCCTGAGGAACGCATGGCCAAAATAAGCAGGGTCAAGGACATATATGATGCGCTCGGTGTCGGTGATGATGCCCGCAATGAAATAAACAGGCTTCATCTTTGCGCTCTTGAGTCAGCCGGAAAACTCGGTCTGACAGACGAAGGCCACAGCCTGTTGCGCGGCTATGCGGAGAAACTTCTATACAGGGTGAAATAATGGAAAACAAGAAACTGGAGATAATGGCTCCGGCCGGAAACTTCGAGTGCCTGGCCGCAGCGATACAGGGAGGAGCCGACTCTGTATATTTCGGGGTCGGGGAACTGAATATGAGGTCTCATTCGGCCAACAATTTCCATATTGAAGACCTCGGAGAAATCGTGCGAATCTGCTCTGAGGCAGGGGTGAAGACCTATCTTACGCTTAACATCGTACTTTACAATGAGGATCTGGCGGATATGCGCAAGACTCTCGATGCGGCAAAGGCGGCCGGAATAACGG
>CAYMVG010000024.1:0-20067 GCA_964394295.1 uncultured Muribaculaceae bacterium
CAAGAGGTTCCTGCCTGCCTTTTTCCCGTCCTGTGTCACGGGCGGTGGAGGACAACGTTCACCGGCATAAGCACTGCTGACGTATGGGCAAAAAGAAAACCGTCAGAATGGTCTGACGGTTTGGCGGTGGAGATAGTCGGAGTCGAACCGACGACCCTCTGCTTGCAAAGCAGATGCTCTAGCCAACTGAGCTATACCCCCGATTGCGGATGCAAATATGGTATATATTTTTAAATTATCAAAATAAACCTGCATTTTTGTCGGCGGATTCAGCTGATTTTGCGGTTTTAATGCTCAGCGGAGCACAAATGGCGGGCTATTATTGCCTCAAAATCGGCAGTGTCACATAAGAAGCCTTACCTGCCTGGTGATAAATCCTGACAACAGAAGACGTGTAGTCTTCCGGAGCTGCTTCGTATATGTTTGCAAGGAAAGTCTGCGGATTCATATTTACAGTAGGGAAACATGAACTTTGCACCTGTATCATGAGCCTGTGCCCTTTGTTCATTTTATGGGCCACGTCATTCATGGTGAATCCTATTCTGAAATCCTCGCCCGGAGTTGCCGGACACGGACTCGACAGACCGTTGCGGTACCGCACAGGAAATACATCCCACCTGAGCAGCAGCTGGCGTCCGTCAGGCAACACATCTATCAGTTTCACGATAATGTCTGCATCCGAAGTTGTCAGCGACAGGGCCAAATCGACTTTTACAGGCCCTGCGATAGAGAACGGAGTTTCAATGACATCTCCGGCGAAAGTAAGCACATCGCTGCGTTTTGACGCAAAGGTCTGGTCTGCTGCCATATAATTCCTGTCCCTTTCTGCCGTATTCTCCATGAAAGGAACGGGCGAGGCCGGATCTGACACATATTCCGAAAAAGACTCGGACGCTGCCGGTCTAACGAATGAAAGCGTATTCTTCTCTCCTAAATACAGCGGAACATATTCAGTTTCAGGAAGCGGCCATATATCCGAAACACTCCAGCCCCCGTCTCCGGACACATATACATGGACAGGTTCAGGCTTAGGCCCTTTGCCTTCGAGATAATGGCGGAAAAACGGAAATTCTATATTTTTCATGAAATATTCCGCTGCCTCGGATTCAGTCTCCAGGATGCCGACACCCTTGTATTTGAAACTGTGCCAGCATCCGTGACACCACGGGCCATAGACGAAATGGATTTTGGCACTTTTTGAATTGTCGCGCATAAGCCTGTATGTGTTCAGCGCACCGTAGCAGTTGTCAGTGTCGAATGCACCTCCTACAACCATAATCGCAGGCTTTATGTCCTTAAGGTGAGGCTCAAGCGATCGTTGCTGCCAGAAATCGTCAAAGTCCGGATGTTCCAGGATTTCATTCCAGAATTTCAGAGTGTCCGCAAGGGCTGATGTCATGGAAGCCGGAGTGATGTGTTCTAAAAACCAGTCGTAGGCATCTCCCTTGACCGGATAGGGCAGACGTTTTTCCTTTTTGGTAGGATTGCTGTGTTTCTTGTACATATATTGCCCGAAAGTGTAGCTGTCGAGAAGCATCAGCGCACCGTTGTGATGTACATCGTCCCCCTTGTACCAGTCGATTATCGGTGCCTGCGGTGATACGGCTTTCAGTGCTTTGTGTCCCGAAAGTGCCGCCATATTCGCATAGAATCCGGGATATGACATTCCGGTAACTCCGACATTACCGTTGTTCCTTGTGTTTCTGACTATCCATTCAATCGTGTCGTATGTATCGGAAGCCTCGTCGGTCTCTTTTCCTTTCTTGCAAGGGTTGTACGGCCTTACGTTCTCGAATGTGCCTTCGCTGAGAAAGCGTCCGCGGACACTCTGGAAGACTATTATATAGTCATTCAGCACGAATTCCCTCAGATACTTGCCCAGGTCGGAATCCCAGCCCTCACCGTAGGGGGCGCATGAATACGGGGTCCTGAGCATAAGCACAGGTCTCTTCTTTTTCGTAATAGGCTCATATACGGCAGTGTAGAGATGAACTCCGTCGCGCATCTCTATCATGGCCTCTCTTTTTGTATAATGGTCTGCCAGCCACCTGTCATGGATTTCCAGGGCATTGTTTTCTTTGCCATTGTTTTCCTGTGCATAGGCGGTGAGGGCAAGGCACAGAAGCATCGCCGACATGACAATTGTACAAGTCTTTTTCATGCTGTCAAAATTTTATGTTTACTATCTTAAAACCGGATTGTGAATCCGGAAACTGGTTTGAGATTTTCAAAACAACTTGTTCCGAATCTTGTAATCCTTCCAAAGGATGTTACAAATGGAATACAAATATACTCATAGTTTTTATTACATTTGCAGGACAATTAAAAAAGTGTTACAGGGATGTTTGGCAAGTTCATAAGAAAAATGCGTGAGCGCAGGCCGTCTATGAGGCTGCGCCTTTTCTTCGCGCTGGGTTCGATTGCGGCTATTCTCCTGCTGTCGAGCGTGATTTCAGTACTGGAATACCGCAGGATGAGCAACTATGTATCGGAACTCATTGCCTCCGATATACGGAGCATCAATATTTCCAAGAAAATTGCTGACCTTACACAGGAATATAATCATCAGATGCTGGCGGTGGTCGTGCAGAACGACATTTCCATAATGCCTGACTTCGATGTGGAATATTTCATGGCCCTTTCGGATTCTCTCAGGAATACCTGCGCATCACAGAGGGCACTTCCGATAGTCGATACGCTTGCGGCTTCCTTTGATGCCTTTATGCTGACTTCCCTGAGATTCGACGAGATTTTCCTCGCAGACAATGTGGATACAGGAGAATGGTTCTTCGGGACGCTGCAGCCGAGATTCGTGAAGATGCGCCACGACATCAGCGCACTCAACGAGGTGATTTATGACGGGCTTATGAATGATTCCGCAGACTTCGACGCAGGATTTTACAGGAGCATTATTCCTGGAGTTGTTTCTGTCGGTGCCGGACTTATGCTTGTCTTCCTCCTGTTCTATTTCATATTGACCGGTTATGTCAATCCGATATACCGCATTTCAGACGGAATCGACCGGTACAGAAGTACAGGAAGCAGGCACAATTATACTTTTGACGGTGATGACCAGCTGGCCAACATAAACACCGGCCTGTCTGAACTGATAGAAGAAAACATTGAACTCAGACGGAGGCTCAGAGCCATGAGGGAAGACCGTGAGAGGCCGGCGGCTGCTGAAGAAAAAACGGATGCGGAGGCATAAACCGGAGAAAGGGAATGAATGTCAGGGCAATATCGTTGAACGTCGGCAAGGCGCTGCTGGTCAGTGCCTTGTTTATGCTCATTTCGGTAATCATCTCCATTGTTGACGGCGGAGATTCCGCTTTGGCACCGCTTCTTATAAGTTTTGTCATAACCCTCATCATAGGTTCTTTCCCGTTTATTTTTGTTCATAAGACGCAGCCTGTGTCGCTCCGTGACGGCTATCTCACAATCTTTTTTTCGTGGACACTTTCATTTATCCTCGGAATGCTGCCGTACGTTCTCTGGGGAGGAGAGTTCACACTTATAAATGCCTGGTTCGAGAGTGTTTCGGGCTATACTACTACAGGCTCCACAATACTGAATGATATAGAAGCCTTGCCGAGAAGTCTGCTTTTCTGGCGTACTTCCACTCACTATATCGGAGGTCTGGGAATCGTGGCCTTTCTGCTTCTTGTCATGCCGGATGCGAGTCCGTATCGCCTTAAGCTGACGAATATGGAACTCTCATCGCTTGCCAGGGTAGGCTATAAGTATAAATCGGCCAAGATAATATGGATAATATCCATTGTGTATTGCAGCCTTACGTTTGTCTGCTTCCTCTCATTGTGGCTGGCAGGCATGTCCTGGTTCGATGCACTGAATCATGCCTGCAGCATAATCGCTACCGGAGGATTCAGCACAAAGAACCTTTCTGTCGGTCATTTCGGCTCGGATCTTATCAATGTCGTCGTTATGGTTTTCATGACAGTCGGTGCAATGCATTTCGGGCTTATCTATGCCGTATTCGCCACACGCTCTCTGAAGCCTCTGAAAAATCCGGTAGTATTCTATTACTTAGGCTCACTGGCCGTGATGTCGGTTGTGACTATGTTCTCGCTTATGGCCAAAGGCGGCTATGAAGGATGGGGACGGGCCTTTATGGACGCTTCCTTTAATGTGATAAGCTATATGACCACTGCCGGATTCGCGGTCTGCGACAATTCCGGATGGCCGTGGCTTGCCTGTGCAGTGCTTCTGCTGGCATCTCTGCAGTGCGGCTGTGCCGGATCTACGACCGGAGGAATAAAAGTTGACCGCATTGTAATATCCGCCAAGGCAATAGTCAATGACCTGAGGCGCAGGATTCATCCTTCCTCAGTGTCGCAGGTCAATATGAGCGGCCAGCATCTCCAGGACGGAACCGTCAAAGCCGTGATGATGTATATCGTGCTGTATATTATGGTGATAATAATATCCGTTCTGGCAGTCATGATTTGCGGCTCAGGTCCTTTTGAAGCCGTCACAGGAGTAATGGCTTCTGTCGGAAGCGTAGGGCCGGGAATCGGTCCGCTCGGCTCTTTGGACAACTATGCCTCACAGCCTGCAATGGTGAAATTCATTTATACCTTCGATATGTTCCTCGGCCGTGTGGAGATATATCCTGTACTGGTTGTCATTTCTATGCTTTTCATCAGGAGGAAATGATTTATGGGACACAGTGATTTTCTCTATTCAGGTTTTCGGTCACGCTTGAAGCATGAGCCAACGGAATGTCAGGACAAAATGCTGCGGCAGGCTGCGGACTTCATAAGTACGGACGACGATGACATTATGGTCGTTAACGGCTATGCCGGAACAGGAAAGACGACGGCTGTCGCTTCCATAATAAGTTTCCTGAAGGAATACAGGACGAAATGCGTACTTCTCGCCCCGACAGGCCGTGCAGCGAAAGTCCTGGCCTCGTATGCTTCATGTCCTGCCTTTACAATACATAAGCATATATACAGACAGAAATCTGTCGGCGGCGACGGCTTCGGCCAGTTCAGCCTTGCGCCCAACAAGGACAAGGATACGCTTTTTGTGGTCGATGAGGTGTCGCTGATAGGCATTGAGGCCGGGCAGCAGCAGTCGAGCACTTTATTCGGTTCGGGCAATCTGCTCGATGACCTGATAACTTTCGTCAGGGCAGGCGCCGGATGCAAACTGATGCTGGTGGGGGATTCCGCGCAGCTGCCGCCTGTCGGACTCGATGCAAGCCCTGCATTGTCGCGCGACTATATGGTCATGATGGGCGGGGTGATTTTCGCGGAACTGACAGAGGTCGTCCGCCAGAAGAAAGAATCCGGAATCCTGCATAATGCCACGATTCTGCGCAAGATGATACAGTCTTCGGACTACGGGCCGGGGATTTTGGGTGCTGATGAACTGGGGCTCGTGACTGACGGTTTCCCTGACATAGAAAGAATAGGGGGAGGGGAGCTTATCGAGAAACTCTCGGACGCATATTCGCAGTACGGCGAGGACGATACCGTTATATTGTGCCGTTCTAACCGCCGTGCCATAAAATATAATCTTGGAGTCCGTTCTACTGTGCAGTTCAAGGAGGAGAGGCTTGTCCGTGATGACAAACTCATGATCGTGAAGAACTGTTACCAGTTTGTAGGCTCTGTCCAGGACATGGAATATATAGCCAACGGCGACATAGTGAAATTGAAGAAGATTTCGAAATATGAAGACCGCTACGGACTTCATTTCGCCGAGGCGCGTCTGTCTTTTCCTGATTATGACGACCAGGAGATAACGGCGAAGGTGATACTCGATACGCTTGAGTCCGAGAGTGCGTCGCTTACATACGAACAGTCCAACCTGCTGTATCAGGGCGTGAACCAGGACTATGAACATATAACATCGAAAAAGAAAAGATATGAGGCTGTGCGCGAGGACAAATATTACAACGCGCTGCAGCTTAAATATGCGGATGCCATAACTTGCCACAAGTCGCAGGGCGGCCAGTGGAGATGTGTTTTTGTGGATAATCCGTACTGGCAGGAAGAACTTGTTTCCGATGACCTCAAATGGCTGTACACAGCATTGACAAGGGCAACGGAAAAGGTCTATCTGGTGAATTTCAAAGATGAATTCTTTGCCTGAGATGAATTAAAATTATTGAAAGAATGAAAACCGATATGAAGAGAAAAATCATTTTGCTGTCCGCTGCATATATGCTTGCGGCAGCAGGTGCCGCAGGGCAGGAATTTGCCTCTGTCCCGAGAGCCTGGAAATGGCTGGGAAAAGAAGAAGTCATCTTTACTTATGACGGTACATTTGCCGACAGCTGCGCATTCTCGGTAAATGCAAGAAACGGCAAAAGGACAGACGGGGTGAGTGCCCCCGGGAAGTATTCCGATTTTCCTGTAAAGCCGGAGGGCGCTCTGAATCTGACATACTCTCCGGATTCATCCAAACTGGCCTATACCAAGGCCAATGACCTGTATGTGCTGGAAATAGCTACCGGAAAGGAACTCAGGCTTACTTCCGACGGCTCTGACCTGATACTCAACGGTTATGCCTCATGGGTCTATTACGAGGAGATTTTCGGCCGTCCTTCACAGTACAGGGCGTTCTGGTGGTCTCCTGACAGCCGGAAAATAGGTTTTTACAGGTTTGACAATACGAATGTGCCTCTGTTTCCGATTTATTCGCCGTTCCATATCAGTGAAGCGGATGCAGTTTCAGTAAGTCCGAAGGTGACAGACCTCGGTGCCGGGGGCGTGCTGAGGCAGACCCGCTATCCGAAGGCAGGGCAGACCAATCCGGAGGTAAGAATCGGAATCGCCGACGTAAGTGATTTTTGTTGTGACGGTGTTCCTGAAGTGGTCTGGGCAGACTTTGATCCGGAGCAGGACCAGTATTTCGGCACTCCTTTCTGGGGACCGGACAGCAGGGAATTTTTTGTGTCGCGCATGCCGCGCCTCCAGAATCAGCTCGACCTTTACAGTGTCGATGCCGTTGACGGAAACCGCAGGTGCATATATCACGAGTCATATCCAAAGGCGTGGATTGAATGGATAAGCGATGTCGTGTTCACAGAAAAGGGCCTGTATATGTCGAGGAATTTCGAGACCGGCTGGCAGCAGATTTATTTCCTGTCCTATGACGGCAAGCAGTTCAGGCGTCTTACGGACGGGACTAACTGGGATGTGAACGTACTGCGTGTGGACGAAAAGAGGGGAGAGGTGTTCTTCACTGCAAAGCGCGACGCCACTGTGCGCCAGGCAGTATATAAGGTCAATTCAAAAGGGGTGATTACCGCACTGACAGATCCTGCATACGATGTCCGTTCTGTCAGCTTCTCTCCTGACGGAAAGTATTTCACTGCGGCATATTCGGGGGCGGCTGTTCCTGTGAAGGTCGCGATATTCAGTACTTCCGGCGGAATCGTGTCCGCAGGGCATGGCGGAGATGTCGAGGCAGGCAATATGAAACCTGCATCCGGTGATGCCCGTGTTTCCGGCCGTGTGGTGGCCGATATGGCCGGGGCTGACTTTGACGTGAATCACTGGGCACTCGGTGAACTGGTGCATATGCGGACGAAAGACGGTCTTGTCCTGCCCGGAATGATTGTTTATCCGAAGAATTTCAATCCAGATAAGAAATATCCTGTCCATGTCGACATATACGGAGGGCCTGATGCCCCTGTAGTGCGTGACCGCTGGACATCTCCGACTGACGCGAACCAGTGGTATTCTGAGAATGGAATCATTGAGATTTACATTGATCCGAGGGCTGCCGGACACAATGGCCGGGCCGGGCTTGACATGATATACAGGCAGCTTACAGTATGGGAGGTAAAGGATTTCTGTGAGTGGGCCGACTGGCTTAAGAGCCTGCCATACGTAAACGGGGACAAAATCGGTGTCGAGGGCTTTTCTTTCGGCGGAACGATGACGGCAATGCTTCTGATGCAGGCTCCGGACAAGTTCCATTACGGCATTGCCGGAGGCGGAGTCTATGACTGGGCGCTGTATGATTCACATTATACCGAGCGTTATATGGACACGCCGGAGAACAACATGGAGGGCTATGCCGTTTCGCGTGCGCTCGACTATGCCGGAAGCTATCCGGTGACCGTGGACTGTGCCCGTACTCAGGACTGTGCCCCGGATTGTGCGGAATGTCTCTGCGCAGAGCCTGTCATGCTTAAACTGACTCACGGCACAGGGGATGACAATGTGCATTTCCAGAATACGCTCCTGCTGGTTGATGCCCTGCAGAAGAACGGACGCAAGTTCGACTTCATGATTTATCCTGACGGAATGCACGGTTACCGCGGCTACCAGGGCCGTCATTTCCTCGAGGCCAACCACGAATTCTGGCTGCAGCATCTTTTGTAGAAACAGAAGGCACAGGGACGCTCCGTAATTAATAATCCCTCCTGAAAGTTTTTGACTGACTTTCAGGAGGGATTATTAATTGAATCGGGAGGGCAGGTCAGCGGCGTTTTTTGCCGGGACGCATTCCGCGCATCATGTTGCCCATCGCGCCTGCCCCCATAACGGTTTTCATCATCTTTCTTGTGCCCTCGAACTGTTTGAGGAGCTTGTTCACTTCAGGGAGTGAAGTGCCGGATCCGTCAGCTATCCTTTTGCGCCTGCTTCCGTTGATTGCCTCAGGATGCTCCCTTTCGTATGGAGTCATGGAAAGAATAATGGCCTCGATACCTTTGAATGAGGAATTGTCCATATCCACGTCTTTCAGAGCCTTGCCCATGCCCGGAATCATGGATGCGAGGTCCTTGATATTGCCCATCTTCTTGATCTGCTGAATCTGGTTGTAGAAGTCCCACAGGGTGAACTGGTCTTTGGCCAGCTTCTTCTTAAGTTCCCTTGCCTGCTGCTCGTCGAACTGCTCCTGCGCCTTTTCCACGAGGGAAACGACGTCTCCCATGCCGAGGATACGGTCTGCGATACGGTTAGGATGGAACACATCGAGAGCTTCCATTTTCTCTCCTGTACCGACAAACTTGATCGGCTTGCCGACTATCGCCTTGATTGAAAGGGCTGCACCTCCACGGGTGTCACCGTCCATTTTCGTGAGGACGACACCGTCGAAATCAAGCCTGTCATTGAAAGCCTTTGCAGTTTCCACGGCATCCTGTCCGGTCATGGCATCGACCACAAACAGAGTCTCGGTAGGGTTCACAGCTGCTTTCAGTGCCGAAATTTCATCCATAAGCTCCTGATCGACAGCCAGACGGCCGGCGGTATCTATTATCACGACAGAATATCCCTCTGCCTTGGCTTTGCTTATGGCATTTCTTGCTATCGAAATGGGATCCTTGACGCCTTCTTCCGCATAAACGGGCACTCCTGTCTGCTCACCGAGCACTTTCAGCTGGTCGATTGCGGCAGGACGGAAATAGTCGCAGGCCGCAAGCATGACCTTCATTCCGCGCTTGCTCCTGATGTTGAGGGCGAGCTTAGCCGAGAATGTTGTCTTACCCGAACCGTTGAGACCTGCCACAAGGACAATGCCGGGCTGGCCCTTTACATTGATGTCGGAAAATTCGCTGCCCATGAGTGCTGCAAGCTCGTCATGCACGATTTTGACAATCATCTGCTGAGGCTTGACGGCAGTGAGCACGTTCTGGCCAATTGCTTTCTTCTTTACCTCGTCGCAGAACTGTTTAGCTATTTTGTAGCTTACGTCGGCATCGAGAAGGGCACGGCGAATGTCCTTCATCGCCTCTGAGATGTTTATTTCGGTGATTTTGCCTTCACCCTTGAGAATCTTGAACGATCTCTCAAGCCTTTCACTCAAATTTTCAAACATATTGCGTTCTTTCTATTGTTCATTTTGTTCTTGCACAGGGACGTGTCAAAGGGAGAAGTAGTCCTTCCTTTGCGGAGCTTCGTCCAGCGCATCCGAGAATACTGCCGGAGCAAGGTCTTTCATATTGTATCTGCTCGACATGACCTGTCCGTATGCCCCTGCGCTTCGTATTGCCATAAGGTCTCCGCGCACGCTCAGCGGAAGCAGGCGCCCCGCTCCCCATACGTCGCTCGATTCGCACACAGGCCCGACTATGTCATAGGCCTGATGGGTAGGGAAGAACGGCCTCATTGCCGCTGACAGATTCTCAATCTTGTGATATGCACCGTAAAGGGCCGGTCTGATGAGGTCATTCATGCCGGCATCCATTATCAGGAAATTCTTGGTCTCGCCGCTTTTGACGAAAAGCACCCTTGATATGAGGGAGGCGCACTGGGCCACGACCGAACGTCCCGGCTCGACATGCACTGTCTGGTCTTCACGGCATTTTATGTTTCCGGATATGGTCCTGAACCATGTACCGAAGTCCGGTACCGGGTTTTCGTCAGGGTCGTCATAGTCCACCCCGAGGCCTCCTCCAAGATTTATATTGCTGACTTTCAATCCATTTCTTTCAAAATATGCCACGATTCCGTTCACTCTTTCGCATTCGAGCGCATAGACCTCTTCCACACGTGTTATCTGTGAGCCTATATGGAAATGCAGACCGATGAAATTTATGCAGGCACTGCTTTGTATAAGGTTTATCAGCTTGTCGAATTCGTGGCGCGAAATGCCGAACTTGTTTTCGTAAAGGCCTGTAGTCACATATTTGTGGGTATGCGCATCGATGTCCGGATTGATTCTGACAGACACATTCGCCTTTATTCCGCAGATTCTCGCCATTTCATTGATGACATATATTTCCTGGAGCGACTCGCAGTTGAAAGCCTCTATCCCGAGGTTGATGGCCTGGTATATCTCCATGTCGCTCTTGCCGACTCCGGCATAGACAATCTTGTCTGCAGGAAAGCCGCATGAGTGCGCATGAAGTACTTCGTTTCCGCTCACGCAGTCCGCCCCGAAGCCTTTTCCGCTGATATACTCGAGGAGTCTTCTTTCTACATTGGCCTTGACGGCATAATGCACTTTTATGTTGTGGCTGCCAGCCAGTTCTGCAACATGGTCGACTGTCCGGCGGAACAGCTCCATGTCATAATACCAGAATGGCGTGGCAACTTTGTCGAATCGCTCTATTAAATTGATGTCCAGCATATTAAAATCTAAAAATATACCTAATTCCGGCCATGTGGCCAAAATCGGGCTAAAACGATTGCAAAAATAGCGAAAAAATCCTTAATTTCGCGGTCTGTTCTGAAGCTGATCGGAATTTATCGGCTTTATGTGACAAGACAATGAATATTTCTAATAATTATTGATGAAAATGGAAAAAGGACCAATTTCAAAATTTATTACGCACCATTACCGTCATTTCAACTCTGCGGCGCTCGTGGATGCTGCAAAGGCTTATGACGAGCACATGAACAAAGGCGGAAAGATGATGCTGGCGATGGCCGGTGCCATGAGTACGGCAGAAATCGGACTTTCTCTCGCCGAGATGATCCGTCAGGACAAAATCCAGATCGTTTCATGTTCCGCAAACAACCTCGAGGAGGACATAATGAACCTGGTTGCCCACAACCACTATTTCAGAGTGCCTAACTACAGGGATCTTACTCCGGAGCAGGAGAAGGAACTTCTTGAGAATCACATGAACCGCGTTACGGATACCTGTATTCCGGAAGAAGAGGCATTCCGCCGTCTGGAGCATCACCTTGTGGAGGTCTGGAATCAGATGAAGGCTTCCGGTGAGAGGCTTTTCCCATGGGAGGTGATATACAAACTTCTCCGCAGCGGAGTTCTGGAGCAGTATTATGAGATTGATCCTAAGGACAGCTGGGTGCTCGCAGCCTGCGAGAAGAACATTCCAATCGTTGTTCCTGCATGGGAGGACTGCACGACTGCAAACATTTTCACCGCACACTGCATCAGGGGCGAGTTCGAGACAAGCATGATCAAGAACGGAATCGAGACGATGATCTTCCTTACGGAATGGTATCGCGAGAACTGCGGCGGCCAGGGCGTGGGATTCTTCCAGATCGGCGGCGGTACAGCCGGTGATTTCCCTATCTGCGTCGTGCCTATGATGGCCCAGGACCTCGAGTGGCCTGACGTTCCTCTCTGGGCTTACTTCTGCCAGATTTCCGACTGTACTACATCATACGGTTCATATTCAGGTGCCGTTCCTAACGAGAAGATTACCTGGGGCAAGCTGGATATCGACACTCCGCGCTTCATCGTCGAGTCCGATGCCACAATAGTGGCTCCGCTCATTTTCTCATACGTGCTCGGCTGGTAAGTCCATACAATACAAGTGACAATAATATAAGGAAGATGGCCGGGAACAGTTCATCCCGGTCATCTATCATTCTTAACCGACCTTTCATACGCCAATGACCACTCTCGTAGATGTAGTCTTCAATATAGAGCTAAGCCTTCTGCTCGGTGTCCTGACATCTTTTGTCCTGGGCCTTCTTTTGGTCCTTATCAAGATACCCCAGACTGAATATGCGAAGAAAATATCCAAAGGGAAAAACACTATAGCAGCCTGTTTCCTTATGTGTGCGGTATTGTTTTTCATTACCCTCAGCTATTCAGGGATTCCGGATTATGACAGCTTTGTGTCCGTGATGATGTTTGTGATCACGGCAATGGCATCTGCGATCCTGTCTTATTCTCTCATCAATGTCCTTGACGAAAAATACATTGACAATGACAAGTTTTTCCTGAACATCGGCCTTACATCGGTGGTCAGCTATGTGCTTATAAAGTCTTTCTGGTGGGACAGCGGCTGGCCGAGAACAGCTGTGCTGGTTTCGTCGATAGTGCTTTTCATTGTGCAGTGCATTATACATATTATCGTATTCAACAAGGTCTATGTCAGCAGTTCAATAAAGCTGGAGCAATATTATGACGAGGAAGAGGATGACAAGATACGGTGGATAAGATTCTGCTACATCATAATGATGCTCACCCAGATGTTTATCCTTGTATATCTTCTTCTGCCGAGGGGCCTGATGAAAGTATATGTTTCATTCTACTCACTGTTCATCCTGTATTTTACAGCCAATTTCATTTCTTTCCTCGGGAGTCACAAACTGCTTCTCGATGCATTCGCGTACAAGACCCTTTCGGGAAAGGATTTCCACAAAAAGAAAAAAGCCGGTACGAAGGCTTCCCGCGATTATTCACATGAGGAAAGCCAGCCCAATCCGGATGCTGAATTCAGCAGACTCGAACGCTCAATAGACAAATGGGTTGAAGAAAAGCGTTACCGTGAATATGACAAAAGCCGTGAGGAAATCGCCTGTGAGCTGAATACCACAAAAGAAATCCTGCACCTGTATTTCACGACAAAAATGGGAGTCGATTTCAAATCCTGGAGAACTGCCCTGAGGATAGAGGAGGCAAAGCGTATGCTTCTGGAAAACCGTGACCTGTCTGTCAATATAATCGGTGAACTTTCAGGGTTCAGCGACCGCTCGAATTTCCACAGACAGTTTACAAAGCTTGTCGGCTGTTCTCCGAAGCAGTGGCGCGAGTCAGAAGGACGTTATTCTGATCCGCGATAGCTGGAAATGACTGTCGTTTACTACGAATGAATTGTTTTTCTTGTCGTATGACGGGCCGCTCCATGTCACGCTTATCTCATGCGTCTGGCTTTCGTATGTACCGGTCGTATCCTCGGCCATAATTGTACAGAGAAGAGGCATATCCGATACCGAGGCCTCTATTGCATATATGCCGTTGTATCCCGAATATACCTCATCTGTAAAAACAGGAAAGACTTCCGATCCGTTTGCCGGATAAGCCTTGAAAGTAATTTTGATGTCTTTCAGCGGCAGTGCGCTTCCAAGCTCGGAAACGGTGCCTGTTATGAGTATCCTGCCGCTGGCCTCGTTGTCATAGATGTTGCCCATGGCCATACTGCATGAGCAAACTGCTGCCGAAAACGACAGCAGTACAAAGATATTTCTAAAAAATAATTTCATACCGGATCGTTTGTCTCCGGCTCAGGGTTCAGTACATTGCAAATTTAGCGCATTTAAATAAATAACACAAAAAAATGTACAATCTCTGTTCGATGTAGACATTTCCGGGTTGCCATACGCCACCTTTTTATGCGAAGACGGATGAATCGATTCCGAGGAGCTGCATCCTTTTTATTATTTTCGGAAGCTCGCTTTCCATAAATTCTTTTCGGAGCCGGTTCAGTGTTATTTCCCGTGCTTCCGGAGAAATGAAATAGCCGATGCCCCGCTTGTTGTAAATAATGCCATCATTTGTAAGTTTCTCATAGCTTCGCATCACCGTGTTCGGATTTACTCCGATTTCCGCTCCGTATTCCCGTACAGACGGTATGCGTGCGTCAGGAAGCAGGGTACCTCCGAGAATCTGTTCGCATATAGTGTCGCATATCTGCAGATATATGGCTTTGTTTGAATTAAATTCCATAATGTAGTGTTTTTATTTTTGTATGACGGACTATGGACGACTTTTTAGTGTTTCAGTGTCCTGAGCCTGAAGAATATTCCAGTCAGGCAGATTACAATCACAGCAAGGTCGTTGATAGTGTCGATGAGTGCCAGGTTGCCGAAGAAACCGCCGCCGAAGAAATCATCCAGTGTGACTGTCGGGGTGTTGGCGAGGGCCTCCATGTATTCTGTGATGAATGGAGATGCCATTATGCTGAATGCCATTGAAATGACCATCAGGAAAAGGATGGTTTTCACGACTTTGGCTTTCTTGAAGCATATCGAGCCGAGCAGGAATATAAGCACAGAGCCTATAATGTCATCTATATATGTCAACGGATTGACAAGGCCTCCGATTGCCGACATCACTTCAGTAGGAATTTCCGTCCTGTAACCGAATATCTCTTTGGCGATATGGAGTATATTTATTCCGCAGGTCTTGTCGACGGTGCACAGCAGCGTGTCGGTTCCGATATAGATGCCGAGGAACAGTGTCGGTATGATAACAGCGCAGATGAGTATCATGGACAGGTATTTCTCGAATGTAGATGCCGGAATCATCAGCCATGTGGTTCCGGCCCGCTTTTCTGTCAGGTGACCGTAGAGTTTTGACGGCATGGTTATCAGAAGTACTGCGATACATATTACGAATACGGCTGTGCGGAAGTAGATGGACGGACCTTCCCAGGTGCCGTTGAATATCAGGCCCATTATTATCGTGCCCGCGTATATTATCAGCCCCATCAGACTGATGAGCAGGAAGTTGAGAGTGTATTTCGATACACAGCCCCTTAGGTCTGAGACGAAATATTTCCCGAATCTTCTAATGTCAAATATTTCTTTCATTGGAATTGTTTTTAAAGCTGGATTTTCTTTGTCTTATAGTAGGTATATGCAAGCAGGCCGATAGTCAGGACTGTCTGGAGTATGTACCATGCCTTTGCTCCGTCTGCCGAAAATATATCTGCATCAGTCTTTTCTGCTATTGAGAGCAGTACTATGATAAATACGATAAACGATACTGCGCAGGTAATGAATGTTTTGGATGCCTTTCTTTTCTTGAACAGCAGAGAACCGCACAGACCTGCCGCAGAAACAAACACCGGAAGAAAGAATATCAATGTCGAAAAATATTCTTTATCGCCTTCCGGCAATATTGCATGTGCTACAAAACCTTCTTGGAATCTTGATGGAAAGAGTGTGGAGCACAGGGCATCAATGCCCAAGTACAATGCTGCGAATGCAAGGGGAAATATTATCAGGCAGTTTATGGCCATGCTTGCGTACTTTTCTGTGTGCGAGGCCGGCAGCATAAGGAAATTGCTTCCTTTCCTCTTGTCTGTCAGTTCACCGTAGCATGGAATCGGCATAAACAGAAAATATAGTGTAAACACAATTGTTGCGACAACTGTTGTGAGGTTAATGTCGAGATACCAGTCTTTAAATCCAGATGCGGTGAATATGCAGGCTGAGCAGAACAGCATTATTGCCGGAATAAGCCCTGTGAGCACAGTGGCAAGTCCTGCTTGCTTTATGCACCTGAGCAGGTCGTAGGCAAAATATTTCCGGAATCTGCCGAAATTGAATGTTTCGTTTTTTTCCATGTCGCTATTTGCTGAATATACTTTTGATAAGTTCCTTGTGGAGGTGGACAGTGTTGAACAGTGCTTCGATGTTCACCTTGCTGTCCTCTCCAGTGGTGTTCGGATATACCTGTATGCTGCCTCCCGGTGTCATTTCGCTGTACAGTGCCTCCGGATGACTGTCTGTGCTGTAGTCGAAACTCAGCTTTTCGGATATTTCCTGTATCGTGGCATTGAGCAGCACGTCCTGTCTGTCAAGAATGATGATCGGGTCTATTATGTTTTCGAGATCTCGCACCTGGTGAGTCGATATGAGCAGGACAGAGTCTTCTGCGGTGTATTTTGTTACGGCTTTCCTGAACTGTGCCTTTGACGGTATGTCGAGTCCGTTGGTCGGTTCGTCCATGAATATGTATTTGCTGTTGCAGGCAAGGGCAAATGAAATATATGTCTTTTTCAGCTGGCCGAATGACATCGCGTTCATCTTTTTCTCAGGGTCATTCTCGAATATTGTCATGATTTCGTGGAACTTGCCTATGTCGAACTTCTCCCAGAACTTGCCGTATCTGCGTGCATAGTCCGATGCCTTCATGTTTACCTCCGGCACTTCATCGCTGAGGTAGTACTGGTTGGAAAGGAAGGACGGCTCTCTCTTGTACGGATTGTGGCCGTCGATGTCTATACTTCCGGTTTTTACATTCTTGAGTCCGCACAAAAGTGTGAGCAGTGTTGTCTTGCCGACTCCGTTCTCACCGAGCAGACCATAAATTTTCCCTTCTTCGAGGTTCATCGTGATGTTTTTCAGGACGACATTTTCGCCGTAGCTGAATCCCAGGTTTTCAATTTTGATCATATTGCTGCCATTTTTATGTATTAGTAAAATAGTACACTGCAAAAGTAGCTATATTTTTGGAATCTGCAATAATTTTGTGTATTTTTTAGTATTATCCTGTTATGAAATGGCAGCGGGGAGGTAAACGGACCAGCCCGGAACCGTAGCGTTGCTGCATATTGCAGAACTGGCGGTTCCGGGCTGATTTCAACTGTGCGTGCGCTGCTTACCGGCGTGGGAACAGCAGGGCAAGATCGTTTTCGATGATAGGGGCTGCCTTGTCTTCCGGAATGAATTTCCAGCTTCCGATTACTTCCGGATTGCCGATGACGGCAGGGTCTACTGTGCCGTTCTTCTGGAGATACTCATACAGAATGTTCCTTATCTCCGGATAATATTCCACGACTCTTTCGTCGATCTTGTCAGTGTCGATTCCTGCACCCAGACGCATCAGATAACCGCCTCCGCTTGCGCGGTATGAGGTCATTGCGACATTGTACGTATCAGACATGCTGAACGGAGAAGAATCTGCGAGAGACTTGATTATGATTCTGTCGCCGGCAGGTTTTGTTACATCGACGTCATAGACCAGACCGGCCGCCGAGTCGAAGTTGTATGACCTGTTTACGAAAGACCAGCGTTTCTGGCCGGTGCGCGGATCCGGCTCGTTCACGATTTTGAGAACATGGCTGCATCCCGGCTTAAGAGTGTTGATCCAGGCATCGTATGAATATTCCAGATAGTCCTTTATTTCTTTTCCGGTCATCTTCACGACGAACAGCTGGTTTTCGTAAGGATATATTGTGAAAAGATCGTTGTATATGAGCGTGCCTGCCTTTACGAAGCCGTTGAATGTCAGAGGGGCGGCAAATGAAATCTGTGCAGGGGTGCAGCCGAGCGAAAGGGTATGGATAAGGTTCATGTAGTCGCTCATTCCTTTGTACGAATCGCGGGTGCGCAGGTCGGTTTTCAGTTCTCCGACTTCTTTGACAGTGAATGCCTTGACGGCTTCATAGTCCGGCCTGAACATATCGCGCATCTTTGTGTCCACCTTGTTCTTGTCCACAGGGATGAGGTCTGCAGACACTTCGCGTGACACGACTTTGCCGTTTTTCACCTTAAGGCTTATCGTTCCGAAGCCGATGTTGCGGCAGTGGCTTCCGGAGTTTATCAGACAGATGCTGTCGCTGCAGTGGATTGCAGGACGGTGGTCATGGGAACAGATAAGGAAATCCACGTCTTTCAGGGACTTGAACAGGTCGAGACCCTGACTCTCATACTGCATGCCGTCTCCATCTCCCGTACCGGAGTGTACGGCGACGATGACTACATCTGATTTTTCCTGTTCCTTTACCCTGTCCACAACCTCCTGTGCCATAGGTATAAGCGACTGGAATTCAATTCCCTCCCAAAGGAGCGGAGACAGCCAGTTCTTGATGTTCGGGTTGGTGAATCCTATGACGGTTATTTTCAGGCCGTGCCTGTCGAGTGTGACGTATTCAGGAAAATACGGCTTTCCGTTGTCTGTGCGCAGTGCGTTGGCCGCAAGGAACGGTATTTTCATGTCCTTAAGCATACGGTCGTATACCTTGTGCCCTGTCTCGATGTCATGGTTGCCTACGGCCACTGCATCATAGCCTATGTATTCCGCCATTCTTGCATACAGATGCTTGCTGTCAGTATCCACATAGTTATAATAATATGCGGCATTGTCGCCCTGCAGGCAGTCTCCTGCATCGATTGCAATAACATTCTCCGCTCCTGCGGCAGTGCGTACGCTGTCGATATACCAGGAAACGGAAAGCAGCGAAGGGCTTGTGCGCGAACTTACGTACAGCGAGTCGAAGTAGCGTCCGTGGATGTCATTTGTCGTCATGATGCGGAATGTGTATTCTCCGTCTTTCGGGCCGCGGCATGAAGCGGCGGACACAATCAGCATGATGACAGGAATAAAAAAACGTTTCATGTTATATAAATGTTTATTAATGATTTACCGCTTTTTGCGCGAAGTCTTCTCTAAAAGCCTCTGCAGGTCGAATTTCAGTGAGACTATTTGCTGGCAGCCTGAATATCTGTTCCCGTTGAAGTGGAACAGGGCGGATATCCTTATTTTTAGGTATCCTCCTATTTCAGGCTCGTAATAGGCTTCGAGTCTGTCGTATATGCACGGTCCAGATGCACCTGCACCTGCACCGGATGCGTAGTTGTCATGCACCCGATAGAACGGAGAGCCCATATACAGCATATTTCCGTATTTTATGCCGGCTTCATCAGTGCTGTTGTAGTACGGCATCATGTCCGTTCCGCAGAAAAGGCTGTTCATTATTCCGGCATTCCATTTCCTGGCCTCGATGTCCAGTTCTCCTCCGCACGGGAATACATATTTCCCTACATTCATCCTGTCCTGCTGAAGCGACTGGAGATAGCCGATCCTGACGGAAAGACGCTGCAGCTGTATGAGATGCCCGAGGTCAATGCGCATATACGGGTTTGCGAGGAAATTGTCGACAACTCCGTCGTAAAGGTGCGAGCAGGCGAAATGATACATATAGGCAGCATATCCAATTGACAAAAGGCCGGGGACTATCTGTCCTTCTCCGCTGGAAAATATCATGAATCTTTCCCGTCTGTACAGGCCGTATTTGCCCATCCAGTCGCAACCGACTTCAAATGATGCCTTCGGGCGTTTGAATTTTATCAGAAGACCTTCGAGGTTGTTGTCGTAGAAAGCCAGTGAATCGGAAAAAAAGGCGCGTGAATACCTCTCTTCATCGGTGAATCTGCGCGGAAAAATGCCGGCGGTCAATGCCATGGAAGTCTTCCCGAAATCTTTTCGGAGACCATAATAAAGAGTGACCTCGCGCAGCAGTTTGAGATTGTTTTGCTGCGGTGAAGCTTCTTCCGACGATTCCGGGGCACGAAGTTCAGGAGATACCGGTGATGCTCCGAAATCTTTCATTATGTCTATTCCGAGCATTATTTTGTGCCTTGTTCCGTTTTTTTCGCTTATGCTTATGCCTGCGGACGGTGTAAGCCTTGCCCCGAATATGGTCATGGATTCTGAAAAGCGGCTTTTGTAGAATTCCCTGTTGTCGAAATTCATTTCAAAATTCAAATCGTAGGCGAATCTAACGGAAGTCTTGTCTTTGTCCTTTGCCTCTGACATGAAAGGAAGTGCGGCCAAGGCAATGGCTGTCGCAATGAAAAGGTATAAATTACGGTCAGTTTTCATGTGGTCACAAAAATCTTCCAAAGATAAGAAACTGTTTTGGAATTT
>CAYMVG010000024.1:20167-25164 GCA_964394295.1 uncultured Muribaculaceae bacterium
GAAACTGTTTTGGAATTTGAGTATTTTTGTGCCATGATTAAACTTCAGACACCGGTGACCGGCCTCAAGTGCAAGGCCGGCATCTCTTATTCGGACAAGATTCTTATGCTCGGAAGCTGTTTTTCGGACAGCATCGGCAGACGGCTTGGCAATTACGGCTTTGACGTGTGCGTCAATCCCTTCGGAACACTCTACAATCCGCTCTCAATCCTCTCTGCAGTCGGAAGGCTTGCCGGGGGCGAAATGTTTGTGCAGGATGACGTGGTGCAATTGGGAGCCGGTTCTGACCTGTTCTGCTCGTTCAGCCATCACACTTCCTTTGCACGGAAGTCTCCTGAGGAGTTCCTTGAATGTGCCAATGCAGCCCTGTCCGGAGCAGCGGAATTTTTCCGGAACTGCAGCAAAGTCATAATTACCCTCGGAACTGCGTGGTGCTATTTCCATGCACGAAAAGGGCAGGCCGTGTCGAACTGTCTCAAAAGGAATGCTTCTGAATTTGAACGCCGGCTGTGTAAGGTGGGGGAGACTGTGGCCGCCTTGGAATCCGTGGCCGCCTTGTGTCATGGAAAGGAACTTGTCTTTACCGTCAGCCCGATAAGACATTTCCGCGACGGGGCGCACGGAAATCAGATAAGCAAGTCCGTGCTTCTGCTCGGTGTCGATGAAATCTGTTCATGCAATGATGCCGCGGACTATTTCCCCGCATACGAAATAATGAACGATGAGTTGAGGGACTACAGGTTCTATGCCGAGGATATGTGTCATCCGTCTTCGCAGGCGGAGGATTATATATGTGAACGGTTCCTCTCCTGGGCGCTTCCGGAAAGTGAACGTCCTGTCCTTGAAGACAATATCCGGGCATACAGGAGAGGCTGCCACAGGCCGCTGCACTGACCGGTATGTCCAAGGACAGTTTTAAAAATTGGAAACCGTTCAATTTTTGCGTACTTTTGAAAATCAATAAAGCCTACTTGAATGAAAGTTAAGATTGTAAACAAATCCCAGTGGCCTCTTCCGTCTTATGCCACTGAAAAATCGGCCGGAATGGACCTGAAGGCATACATCAATGAGCCTGTGACTCTTGCACCGCTCGGCAGGGCCATGATTCCTACCGGAATATATCTCGCACTTCCGGACGGTACTGAGGCCCAGGTGCGCCCGCGCAGCGGACTGGCCGCGAAACATGGCATATCTGTCCTGAATGCCCCGGGAACAATAGACGCGGATTACCGCGGAGAGGTAAAGGTGATTCTTGTGAATCTTTCCGATACTCCTTTTGTCGTGAATCCGGGGGAGCGCATCGCACAGATGGTAATAGCGAAATATGAAAAGATTGAATGGGATGAGGTTGAATGTCTTGACGAGACGGAAAGGGGTGAAGGAGGCTTCGGAAGTACAGGAAAATGATTAATATAACTGCATTGTATGATATATTCAGGAAGTGCGGAGCGGTCACTACCGATACCCGCACTCTGAAAGGAGGTGAATTGTTTTTTGCTCTTAAGGGCGAGAATTTCGACGGCAATGAATATGCTCTGAAGGCTTTGGAGGCCGGTGCGGCATACGCTGTCGTTTGCAGGGATTCTGCAGCTGCATCGCTTGCTGAATCGGACGGCAGGATTATCCCGGTCGATGATACGCTGAAGACTTTGCAGGAGCTTGCAAGGTGGCACCGCTCGGTGACTTTTGTTGACGGGAAGCCTCTGCCGGTGATAGCATTGACGGGAACCAACGGGAAGACTACTACCAAAGAGCTTGTCCGCGAGGTACTTTCAGTGAAATACAGGGTTACAGCGACTGAGGGCAATCTCAACAATAATATAGGTGTGCCTCTGACTTTGCTCCGCATTGACAGCCGGACTCAGATTGCCGTAATTGAAATGGGGGCAAGCCATCCCGGCGACATAAAGGAATTAGTGGAGATTGCTCTTCCCGACTATGGACTTATAACCAATGTCGGCAAGGCTCATTTGCTCGGCTTCGGAAGTTTTGATGGGGTCATGGCCACAAAGGGAGAACTCTATGATTATCTGCGCCGTACAGGCGACAAGGTTTTCATCAATGCCGACAATCCTTATCTGTGCAGAATGGCTTCGGAGCGCAGTCTGCACAATGACCCTGAGCGTCCGTATTCGCTGCTTCTTCCATACGGACTCGGTTACAGCAATGCGCGTGTGCTTGAGACTTCAAAGGATCAGCCTTGTCTGAGGATAGCCATACCTGAGTCAGACGGACAGGACGCACTGACTGTGTGCACCAATCTCGTGGGGGCATACAATGCCGACAATGTAATGGCTGCAATGGCAGTAGGCAAGCATTTCGGAGTATCTGCAGCCGATGCGGCTGCCGCGATTGCCGCATATATGCCGTCGAACAGCCGTTCGCAGATGACTGCCACTGAAAACAATGTGCTTATTGTGGATGCCTATAATGCCAATCCGACCAGCATGGCGGCCGCTCTTGATAACTTCGCCGTATTCTCATCCGATAAAAAGGCGGCTCTGCTCGGCGATATGCTCGAACTTGGTGCTGAATCTTTTGCCGAGCATATTCAGACTGCAGAAAAGGCTATGGATATGCAGCCGTACCTGCTGGCTTTTGTCGGGGCGGAGTTCGGAAAGGCATTGAAAGAACTTGCGGAACGCGGAAAATGCTCCGCCGTTTCGGAGTCGGATGAAATGGCGGAGTTTGCCTGCATCAAGTGCCGTGTGCTGTGGTTCATGACCTCTGGTGCGCTTGCCTCATGGCTTGCCGCCAATCCTCTTTCCGGTGCTGCTGTTCTTGTTAAAGGCTCACGTGGCACGCGCATGGAAAAAGCCATAGCTTCGCTTTAGGAGCTGTTTTTCAAACAGCTTCGGAAGAGTGACGGTATATTAGGCAGGAAGAAGTCTTCAAGAGGAAGCCCTTCCGAGCCGATATCGCTACCAGCCGTTCCCATTTTTTTCAGCACACAGTCACACTCGTTCTTCTTGTCATCTCTCCAGAACAGCAATTGGAAGCCGCCAATGACTGAACGCACTGCCATATAGGCACCTGCTGCGGACTCGGTCTGCCCTCCCCATTACGACATGTAGTGTCCGTCCCGGCTCCTCCATTCGTGTTCCAAGTACCGACAGTTTGCGCGCTCAAACATAATTGAAGTTTTCTTCAAATATAGTACTGTGTTACAAACTGTAAAGTGTGTTTTATAAAATCCCCTGGTAATTATTTATTTGCTGTTGGCCGGGGCAGGGAAGAAGCGGCGCATGATGAGGCGGGCGATATAGCCGAAAAACAGGCCGGCGACAGCACCTATGATCACACCTGCAAGCACATCTCCGAAGTAATGGCGGCCGACGAACACCCTGCTTATTGAAACAAGGGCCGCCCAGATGTACATAAAGGCCGCATAATCATAATATTTCCGGCGTTTGTCGGCACGCAGTCCTGTAAAAGTGCTTGTTGCCAGTCCGAAAACGTTTGCGGCATGTGCGGAAAAGAAACTGTAGCCCCCCCCGTGTTCAAGAACGTTAAGTCCGTTTGCAAACATGAATTCATCGTTGAGCGGGCGCACACGGCATACTATATTCTTTATTATGTTGGAGAACTGGTCGCAGAATCCGAAGGTGGCGAGGGCTGCAGCCACTATTATCAGGCCTTTTTTCCAGCCGAGCCTCCATATAAGGAAGGCAATTATAAGGGCATACAGCGGAATCCATACCTTTATTTCAGAAAAAAAAGTCCATACGGTGTCTGTAAACGCAGAATTCCAACTGTTGATTTTGAGTGTAATCTGCTGATCGAGCAGATGAATGTCATGCCAGGTCATATTATGCAGTATTTTTCGTTATTCCTCTTTGTGAAGTGCCTCCCACAGCAGATCTTTCAGCTGCTTGATTCCTTCTCCTGTGAATGATGATATGAATACATGGGGCAGGTCGTCAGGCAGTCCGGCTTCAATCTCGCTTTTCAGCTGTCCGTCAAGCATATCGGATTTCGTTATCGCAAGCACTCTGTCTTTTACCAGAAGTTCCGGATTGTACTCTTTCAGTTCGTTGAGGAGTATCGAGTAGCCTTTTGCAATGTCATCCTCGTCAGCAGGAAGCATGAACAGGAGTATGGAGTTTCTTTCGATGTGCCTCAGGAAACGCATGCCTATTCCTTTGCCTTCGTGCGCACCCTCTATGATTCCCGGAATGTCGGCCATTACGAAGGAATGGTCGTCATAGTAGCTTACTATGCCGAGATTCGGTTCAAGAGTCGTGAAAGGGTAGTCTGCAATCTTCGGCCTTGCCGCTGATACCGTTGAAAGCAGGGTCGATTTTCCGGCATTCGGGAAGCCCACAAGGCCGACATCGGCCAGAAGTTTGAGTTCAAGTATGAACCAGCCCTCCTGGAACGGTTCTCCAGGCTGGGAATATCTCGGTGTCTGGTTGGTGGCGGATTTGAAATTGTTGTTTCCGAGTCCGCCGCGTCCGCCCCTGACGAGGATTCTTTCTTCGCCGGCCTCCACCAGTTCAAAGAGAATTTCACCTGTTTCTGCATCTTTGGCCACAGTTCCGAGCGGAACGTCAAGGTAGATGTCGGCTCCGTTCTTTCCTTTCATGAGCTGGCCGCTTCCTGCCCCTCCGTGCTCCGCCATGATATGCTTGCGGTATTTCAGGTGGATGAGGGTCCAGAACTGCGGATTCGCCCTGAGGATGATATGGCCTCCGCGCCCTCCGTCACCTCCGTCCGGCCCTCCCTTAGGGATGTACTTCTCGCGTCTCATGTGGGTAGAGCCTGCCCCTCCGTTGCCTGAACGGCAATATATCTTCACATAGTCAATGAAATTGCTGTCTGCCATAATATCCTCACATCAAAATTTCAACTGACAAAGATAGTCATTCTTTTGGAATTACAATTTCGTCTTCCACTCGTCATCCTATAAAGGTTTACATATAAAAAGGGGCAGACTAAAAAGTATTAGTCAAGCCCCTTTTTCTCATTTTTATGTGTGGACTGCCTCTCCCTTGTCA
>CAYMVG010000025.1:0-22364 GCA_964394295.1 uncultured Muribaculaceae bacterium
AGGTCCAGGTTCGCCTGGACGAACTTGTTGGAGTAAATCGTATTGCTGAAAACCTTGGCACCCTTGCCCTGCCAGCCGCCAACCCCAAGGCGCAGGCCGAGAGACGGTATGAACCTGTACTCGGCATTCAGAAATGCCGACGGAGACAGAAGGCTTCCAAATGAGGCCTCACCTAAAGTATAAGCAACACCTCCCTGAAGCTGCATACTCCAGTAAGGACGGAACTCCACACTCGGATCGCTCTTGCTCTGCTGTGCAAAAGCCGCGGCCGAAAACATGACAGCGGCTAATACCAAAGAAAAACGTTTTAAGTTCATAAAAATAAAGTTTTTGTTGGTTTCTTATTTATCCAAAGTCACCCCTATTGGCCGTCATACCAACAGGAATGATTGCAATAATGCCTACATAACTCTGACAAGCAACTGCAAAAGTATGTACAATTTATTACATTTGCAAGAAAGAATTAATTTTAAATCGAAAAAAACAAACACGATTCCGCGTATCGGTACATTTTATCCAAACATTTCGCGTTTAATGTCCGTCACACCCGGCCCAGCTCATTGTTGAACCTTGTCCTTATCCTGTTGTATTCATCGATGCGCATGAGTATTTCTTCCTGGCGCCCGGCATCGTCAGCAGCGGAAAGCTCTCCGCTCAAATCTTTGAGAATCAGTTCGACTTTTTTGCACTGATATGCAATCAGAGTCTTCGGTATAAACTGCACAAGAATTGTAGAGACCGCTGTAAGCGACTGTTCGTAATTTTTTACGGTTATACGATATTTCTCGATAAGAAGGTCCTTGGAAACGGCGGCAATCTCAGCGTCCATGCTGTTGAGCAGCCTGACGCGGATCTGCTCCTGCGACAGCCCCTCGTCATACATCCTGAAATATTCATTATATACTTTCCTGTACGAACTGTTCACAAATTCGGTTTCGTCATCGGCAAGAATGCCGTCGATGAATTCGGCGACGCAGATTTCCTGCCCCTCGGCATAGAACTTAGAATCCCGGTCGAACTCCAGAGGCGTACAGCCTTCTTCAAGAATAAAGCCCAGAAGTTCCTTTTCGCACGGGGCCAGATACGGTTCGTCAATGATGATTCCGTCCTCTGTTACAGGTTCCGCGGCAAGCGGCTGCTGTTCCTGAACGTCTTCGCCGTAATCCTCCGGCCAGGACTCTGTTTCCGGCACCTGGCCTTCAGGGACATCGCTGCCTGCTTTACGTAGTTCCCTCTTCCTGTCGCGCTCCGCCTGTTTCTTTTCGGCAGCCAGCATATCGGCACGCGTGCGACCGGCTCTTTCGGAAAGAAGCCGTTCTTCGATTCCGAACTTTTCCGCACTGGTACGTATATACATGGCGCGCACTATCGCATCAGGAATCATTGCTATAGTGTCGGCAATGTCATTGATAAGCCCGGCCCTTTTGAGAGGGTCGCCTCCGGCCTCGCCGAGGAGAAGGTCTGTCTTGAAGTCTATGAAATCACGCGCATTGGAGGAGATGTATTCGTTCACCTGGTCCAGCGTATGGCTGCGTGCGAAATCATCCGGATCCTGCCCGTCGGGAAGAAGGACGACATTCACGTTCATCCCTTCTTTGAGGACAAGTGAGATTCCCCTTAGGGCAGCCTTGATTCCTGCGCCGTCACCATCATAAATTATGGTTATGTTATCGGTAAATTTGCGAATCAGCCTTATCTGCTCGACTGTGAGGGATGTGCCGCTGGAGGCCACTACATTGGTGATTCCGAGCTGGTGCATCGAGAGAACGTCCAGATAGCCCTCGACAAGGATGCACCTGTCCCTGCGGGAAATCTCGCTCTTGGCGAAATATATTCCGTACAGGGATTTGCTCTTGACATAGATCTCTGTCTCAGGAGAGTTGACATATTTGGCGACGGTCTTGTCTGTCCGGAGCGTCCTTCCTCCGAAAGCTATCACGCGGCCCGATACGGAATGTATGGGGAACATGACCCTGTCGTAGAACCTGTCGGCGAGCCTGCCGTCATCGTATTTGATGCACAGGCCGGTCTCAACAAGGAATTCTTCTTTGTAGCCGGCCTGGCGGGCAGCCTCCGACAGTGAATGCCTGGCTGACGGAGCCCAGCCGAGGCCGTATTTCCGTATGGTGTCGTCTTCAAGACCGCGGCTGCGGAAATATGCATATCCTATGTCCTGCCCTTCCTGCGTATACAGGCTGTCCTGAAAGAATTTCCCGGCATATTCGGAAACGAGAAGCAGGCTCTCGTTCCTCTGGCGCAGGGCTATTTCTTCTGCACTCGCCTCCTTTTCGACAATCTCGATATTATATTTTTTCGCGAGATATTTCAAGGCTTCGAGATACGACAGACGCTCGTGCTCCATTATAAAGCCGACGGCAGTGCCGGACTTGCCGCAGCCGAAACATTTGTATATTCCTTTCGAGGGGGAGACGTAGAACGAGGGGGTTTTCTCGTTGTGGAAAGGGCAGCACGCGGTGAAGTTCGCCCCCCTGCGCTTCAGGGTGACGAAATCGCCCACGACATCGGCAATCTGGGCCGCGTCGAGAATCCGGTCTACTGTCTCGTGAGGAATCATTGCCTATTGTTCGTCGATTTTTTCGTAATCCACATCTTTTATGTCCTCGAAAGAAGCGTCGACAACAGTTTCCTGTCCATTGTCACGCGGGGCTGCACCGTGGATTTCATATTCGTCTATCGCTTTCTTCATCTTCCATGAAGAGAATAGTTCGGACGCTCCGTAAACGATGAGCGAAGCACCCGCGATGGTGCTCATGACAGATTCGGCAAAAGGGTTGAATATGATGAAGCCTCCAACAAAAGCGACCAGGACAGGCAGAAGGAAGGCCCACATGCCGACACCGATTATGCGCCTCGCGCTCACAAGGGCGATTATCTGAACAAGGCCGAATGCCAGCAGTGCAAAGCCGATCAGATATATGACGAAACTCGCGACAAATTCAGGAAAGGCGAACAGGGCTATACCGAGAAGGATGTCGACTCCCGCATTGAACGACATGATAGGCAGGGAGGCGCCGTTCTTTTCCCTGAGGCCGAAAATGAGTGACACAAGGCCGCTTGCCATGAAGAATGCCGCGATAATCTTCACGAGGACGGTCATGGCTTCGTCCGGATTGGCCACCATTACTGCACCGATACAGATAGCGGCTATCGCCCTGAGAGGGCCGTTTATCCTGTTTTTGTAACCGAAAGTAATCATATTTTCAAGTCTCGCAAATGTTAAAGTTTTGTATTTCAGATTAAAGTTAATTCCAAGCGGGGCATGCTGCTTCATATAATGTGCCCAAGGTGCAAAAATACGGATTTTTTTACTATTTTCGCGTCCGTTTTCGCTTTATGGATATGCTTTTGTTCGACAATCACAATCACAGCCAGTTTTCTTTCGACGGAAAAAAGACGTCCGTCGAAAAGAGTGCCGGCTCCGCCAAAGCAAAAGGACTGGGAGGAATCTGTTTCAGCGACCACTGCGATTTCCATGTGCCGCCGATGAAGGCTTCGTTCGGGAATTTGTGTCCGGAAGTGTTTGATGTGGAGGCACAGCAGAGAGAGATCGATGCAGTGTCGGCAATGCTCGGCGGAATAAAGATACTTAAGGGAATAGAAGTGGGGATGTATCGGGAATGCCGGGAACAGATAAGGGAGCATCTTTCGAGGCACAGTTTCGACCAGGTGATTGCGTCGGTACATTATATAGATGACACAGATCCTTTCTATGGGGGCTACTACGGCGGCAAGACGTGGAAGGAGGCATACGGACATTATCTGGAGACCATTTACGAGGAAATGACATGGCTCGGCGACTTCGACATAATGGGTCATTTCGATTATGTGGCCAGATATGCGCCGTACCCGCAGGCCAGCATCATGTATGCGGATTTCCCGGACGTTTTCGATGAGATGCTGAAGTATCTTGCGCAGAACGGGAAGGCTTTGGAAATAAACACAAAGACATATCAGGACTACAGCGGCAGGACTCCGGTGCTGGACGGGAATATTCTGCTGCGTTTCCGCGAATTTGGAGGAGAGGCTGTAAGTCTCGGTTCGGACTCCCACGATGCGTCAAGGCCTGGCGACAAGTTTGCCGGTTATGCCGAGTTCATCAGGTCGCTCGGCTACCGGTATACGGTGCATTATGAGAAGCGCCGCGCTGTCTTTACCGAAATCTGATTTTATCCGTGACAGTAAAGGACCAATTGAAATATACCGGTCCGGAACGGCAACATAGCCCGGAGAGCATATATCAAACGTTTTCACCCTCGTCAGAATAAACTCTGACGAGGGTGATTTTCAATTTCGGAGACTTGTCAGAAAGCCTCTTTTATGTCAGAACGGAAGGTCGTCGTCAGACAAAGGAGCCGACATGTCATCGGCAGACGGCAGCGGAGCACCCGTCGGAGCGGCGTAGCTTCCGGCCGAAACAGCATAGTCATATCCTGTCGCCGAAACCTGCGGGGCAGAAGCTCCGATATAGCCTGCACCGCCGGCAACGGCACCGGCTGCATAGTCATGTCCTACAGCCTGCTGGCTGACAGGCTCGATGCGCCATGCCCTTACATCGGTGTACCAGCGTCCGTTGTACTCACGGCTGCTCAGATTGAAAGAGACCTTTACGCGGTCACCGACCTGATGACGCTCCAGATCCCTGACCTTGTCCTCGCCCCATACATTCATGCACACCTGGGACGGGAAATTGCCTTCCTGATATTCGAGGACAAATTCCTGTTTCGCCCATGCGCCTCTTGCAGAGGTTCCTGTCTGGACATTCATTTTACGGGCGATCCTGCCCTCAAGCTCCATAGCCATTCTTGTTATTCCTTATCGTCAGCGAATTTGCCGATCTTCACAACCTCGACATCGAAGACGAGAACTGAGTTAGGGGCGATTCCGCGCTGTCCTCTCTCACCGTATGCAAGCTCTGCAGGAATATAGAAAGTAGCTTTTCCGCCTTCTCCGAGGAGTCCGAGTCCCTCTGTCCATCCCTTGATCACACGGTTCGCAGTGAAAGTGCGGGTCTCGTCACCGGTAGTCTCGTCGAATACGGTGCCGTCGAGAAGCGTGCCTTTGTACTTTACCTCAACGGTGTCCTGCGGCATTACCTTGTAGTCACCGCCGGCGTTTTCGATCACATACTGGAGACCGCTCTCAGTAGTTTCCACGCCTGCTTTCTTTGCGTTCTTTGCAAGGAATTCTTCTCCCTCCCTAAGAGTTATGGAAGCCTTGTATGTCGTCTTCTTCTCAACAAACTTGTTGATGAGCATGTTTGCCTCGTTAAGGTCTACCTTGAACTGCTTCATGAAAGTAGTGTCGCCATAACCCTTAGGCTCTGCCGCATTCAGAGCGTCCTGCATGCCTTTCTTTATCTCGGACATATTAAGGTCAGACAGTTTTTCGGCAATCTGTCCCTTAATCATCATTCCGTAGTTGACACCTATAAGATAGCTCACAGTGTCGATTTCACCCTTTGTGGGAAGCTGTGCCTTGTCACCCTTTCCCTGTCCGCTGCATGACATCACGACTGATGATGCAACAAGCATTGCTGCCAGAAATTTGATAGTCTTCATTTTTTTTAGTTATTTTGATTTGTGTATAATTCCGGAAACTTGCTGTCCGCAGCCAGGCCCTTTCAGGGCAAGCCCGAAACTGTTTCAGATATTTATCGTGCAAATATAGCTATTTTATCATTTTCACAAAAAAGTTTTGACGAGTCAAAAATTAAGACTAACTTAGTCGAGGTAATATTTGAACATATGGCAATAGAGTCCTCCCTGCTACAAGAAAAATTAAAAGAATTCTTCGGTTTCGATTCATTCAAAGCCAGTCAGGAACGCATTATCAAACACCTGACGGACGGCAGGAATGCTTTCGTGCTCATGCCGACAGGCGGCGGCAAGTCATTGTGCTACCAGCTGCCGGCCCTTGTAATGGAAGGGACGGCCATAGTGATATCACCGCTGATAGCCCTCATGAAGAATCAGGTGGACGCAATCCGCGGCTTCGTCACAGGCAATGACGGAATCGCTCATTTCCTGAATTCATCGCTCAACAAGGCGCAGATAACAGAGGTCAGGAAGGATCTGTTGTCCGGAGCGACCAAACTGCTTTATGTCGCACCGGAATCTTTGACAAAGCCGGAGAATGTAGCACTGCTCAAAGAGATTAAGATTTCGTTCTACGCAGTTGACGAGGCCCATTGCATTTCGGAGTGGGGCCATGATTTCCGTCCCGAATACAGAAGGATACGCGCAATAATCGAGGACATAGGGGTCGCGCCGGTCATTGCCCTCACGGCTACGGCTACTCCGAAAGTGCAGAGCGACATAATCAAGAATCTCGGGATACCCGATGCGGAAATATTCAAATCATCATTCAACCGCCCGAATCTCTATTATGAAATAAGGGACAAGGCGGACCCTAAGAGAGACATTATAAAATATATAAGGCAGAATCCGGGCAAATCGGGAATAATCTACTGCCTGAGCCGCAAAAAAGTCGAAGAACTCGCTGAACTTCTGAATATAAACGGCATAAAGGCGGCGCCGTATCATGCCGGACTCGATGCCAGGACCAGGGCAGAGAACCAGGACCGCTTCCTTATGGAGGAAATAGATGTGATAGTGGCGACAATCGCTTTCGGCATGGGAATCGACAAGCCGGATGTGCGTTTCGTGATCCATTATGACATCCCTAAGAGCATCGAGGGCTACTATCAGGAGACAGGACGCGCAGGGCGTGACGGCAAAGAAGGACAGTGCATCACGTTCTACAGCCACAAGGACATACAGAAACTCGAAAAATTCATGCAGGGCAAGCCGATATCCGAGCAGGAAATCGGGAAGCAGCTCCTTATGGAGACTGTGGCATACGCCGAATCGAATTCATGCCGCAGGAAACTCCTGCTGAATTATTTCGGAGAAGACTACACTGAGGAAAACTGCGGGGCGTGCGACAATTGTCTCCATCCGAAAAAGCAGTTCGACGGACAGGAGGAGATGTGCATGATTATCGAACTTATCCAGTCGCTGCCGGAACGCTTCAAGGCTGAGCATCTCGCAAATATTCTTGCAGGAGAATCGAATTCGCTGATAAAGTCATACAAGCATGACAAGCTCGATATGTTCGGTGCAGGCAAAGACCACTCGCAGCGTTTCTGGAATGCTGTCATACACCAGGGGACAATCCTGCATTTCCTGCACAAGGAAATAGAGTCATACGGTCTAATGTCAGTCACCGAAGAGGGGCTTGGATTCCTGGCTTCCCCGTCTGTGCTTATGCTTACTGAAGACAGGGAATTTGTCGACGGCGAGGATGACGATGAGGCAGCACAGGCGGCGGCAATGCGCGGAAGCGGCGCAGACCCGCAGCTGCTTGCCATGCTCAAAGGCCTCAGGAAAGACGTCGCGAAAAAGAAAGGGCTTCAGCCGTGGGTAATTTTCAGTGACCCGTCGCTTGAAGATATGGCGATAATGTATCCTGTTACGCTAAACGAGCTGAAGAACTGTCAGGGTGTCGGCGAGGGAAAAGCAAACAAATTCGGCAGAGAATTCATATCCCTAATTGAAAAATATGTCGTGGAAAACGACATTATGAGGCCTGACAATTTCATAATCAAGTCCGTTGTCAACAAATCGGTGAACAAGGCGTTCATAATACAGAGCACCGACAGGAAACTGTCTTTAGACGACATTGCCGAGGCAATGGAAATCGAAATGGATGAACTGCTCACAAAAATCGAGACAATCGTGTCCTCCGGAACGAAGCTGGACATCAATTATTATATCCGGCAGGAAATGGACGATGATGTTGTGGATGAAATCTATGATTATTTCCGCAATGACGCAGAGTCCGATTCGCTTGAGGCTGCGATGGAAGAACTCGGCCCGGACTATGACGAGACAGAAGTCAGGCTTGTACGCATAAAATTCCTGTGCGAGGTGGCCAATTAGGGACTGCTTTAAAATAGTTCATCAGCCCAAATCGATCCATCTTACCGATTTGTCGCGCCCCCAATATGAAAGCTGGCGTTTGGCATAGTGTCTTGTATTGCGCTGTATCAGTTCCACGGCACGTTCGAGCGTTGTGACAGGGCCGTCCCCAGCAACAGGAAGGGCACCCGGAACAGGCAACCGGACAAGTCCGTCCTGAAAATCGAACCATGCGAACAGTTCTTTGTAGCCTACTGTCTGAAGGGCGGCAAGGCTGCGGCAGGGCCTCAATGAGCGGGCTTCTTCTACAAGTCCGTTGTCAATCATCGCAAGGACGCGCCGGTCTATCCTTTCGTACAGCACTTCCCGCGGTCTTGTCAGGCCGATTTTTTCTATGTCGAAAGGACGGCTTTTCTGAGGGGAAGTCTTGAACGATGAAAACGGGCGGCCTGTCATAAGGCAGACTTCAAGCGCCCTTACCACCCTCTGCCCGTTTGCCGCATCGATTGACCGGCAGGTTTCCGGATCGAGGACACGGAGTTCGGCGAGGAGCGGAGCCACTCCCTCATTCCTGAGACGCTCTGTCAGTCCGGTACGCAAAGCAAGGTCTGCAGGAGGAAAATCGTCAAGGCCGTTGACAAGTGCATCGATATAGAAGCCGGAACCGCCCGCCATGACCAGCGTGTCATGGCCCTCGTCAAAAAGTCTGTTTATAAGTTCCAATGCCTCAATTTCATAGCGTCCTGCGGTATAAAGTTCGGCAATTGTGTGTGACTGGATGAAATAATGCCTGACAGCGGAAAGCTGTTCCGGCGACGGGACAGCCGTCCCTATGGACATCTCCTTGTATATCTGCCGCGAATCGCAGGAAATCACAGGAGAACCGTACCGGAGGGCCAGGTCTATGCTGCAGTCAGTCTTGCCGACTCCGGTAGGGCCTAATATTATGATGAGTTTCTTTCTCATCGGAACTATTCATCGTCGTCGTCATCGTCGAAAATCTCCTCTGTTCCCTCGTCGTCTCCGTCGTCGATATCATCATCGTCGTCGTCATTCTCAATGGCCTTTTTCTTGTCGTCCGGAAGATCCTCGAAAGCGACATAGCCGTTTTCAAACTCAATGGGATTAGGCCCTTTGGTCTCGACAAGCAGAGGATATATCACGTTTGCACGTATCGGGGCATCGGTTTCTTCCTCCAACGTCACGATGACGCTCTTTACGTTTGTGGTATCGTAGAAATATATGAACCTGTCTTCTCCTTTTTTGCGGCAGTCCCCTATTGTCACGGCGTCGATTGTGCCCGAACCGAGGTCGAAGACTCCGTATCTGGCAGAAACACTGCCGTCAGGACCGAACGCCTTGAAAAGCACAAGCTGGTCCTGAGGAAAATCCATATCAGCCCTCATCTGCTTATGAAAACTGTAAAGCGAAGTGGTGTTCTTTACTTCGTAAACTCGTGCGAATCCCTTGATTCCGGGAAGTGAAACTCTATATTTCAGTATCATAGAAAGTTAGAATTGAATTCTGTACAAAACAGTTTTATATCCGGTTAAAAAATGCCTCTGCATGGGGCAGAAGCGGGGCCAAAGGTAGCAATTTTTTCCATGAGAGGATAAAAAAATTTCCGAATGGCATGAAAAAACGCTACTTTTGAATCCCGATATGGACAACCCGAAGATCCAGGATTCATACAGAAGCATCGCCTCGGAATCGAGAGGCCTCTTCAAGGACAATGGCAGCAGATTCATTGCCCATGCTTACCCCGTTGAAACAGAAGAGCAGGTGAAACAGATAGTGGCGTCACTCAAAAAAGAGTATTACGACGCCAGGCACCACTGTTATGCGTACAGGCTCGGACACACCGGGGAAAAATTCAGGGCGAATGACGACGGAGAGCCTTCCGGTTCGTCCGGAAGACCGATTCTCGGACAGATCGACTCCAACGGTCTGAGCGACATACTGATTGTTGTCGTCAGATATTTCGGAGGCATAAAGCTCGGCATTCCGGGACTGATAAGGGCCTACAGGACATCTTCGGCAGATGCGATTGCCAATGCCGTAACAGTCACGAAAATAGCGGCACGCCAATACAGGGTGAGGTTCGGATACATGAGTATGAACAGCGTGATGAAGATTTTCAAAGACCTGGGGCTTGAACAGAAGAACCAGCGGTTCGACATGGAGTGCAGCATCGACACGGGCGTGCGTCTATCGCTTGAAGATGATTTCATAGAAAGAATCCGCGATGTCGAGGGGTGCGAAGCATATATACTGGAATAGACGTAAAACAACGCAAAGACAAGATATATGAGTAAAAGCTTGATTTCGATTCAGGATTTCAGCAAAGAGGAAATCCTGCACGTCTTGGAGACGGCGAAAGAGTTCGAAAAGAACAAAGAACAGAAGTTCCTTGAAGGGAAGGTTATAGGAAGCCTTTTCTTTGAGCCGTCGACAAGGACACGCCTGAGTTTTGAAACAGCGGTCAACAGGCTCGGAGCAAAGGTCATCGGGTTCTCCGATGCCTCAAACACAAGCCAAAGCAAGGGCGAGACATTGAAAGACACGATCAAGATGGTGTCGAACTATGTGGACATGATCATCATGCGCCATCCGCTGGAGGGAAGTTCGCGCTATGCCTCGGAAGTGGCCTCTGTACCTGTGGTGAATGCCGGCGACGGGGCGAACCAGCATCCGTCACAGACTCTTCTCGACCTTTACTCGATACTCCAGACACAGGGAACGCTCGAAAATCTCACGATAAACATGGTCGGAGACCTCAAATACGGCAGGACGACACATTCGCTGCTCCAGGCCATGTCGCATTTCAATCCGAGGTTCATATTCACTGCACCGCAGGAGCTGAAAATGCCGCAGGAATACAAGGATTTTCTGGATGCCAAAGGAATAGAATACATAGAGACGGAATCGATAGATGAACACCTCAACGACTGCGACATCCTTTATATGACAAGGGTGCAGCAGGAAAGGTTCACCGACCCGATGGAATACGAGAGGGTCAAGGATGTTTACCGCCTGAAGGCGTCCATGCTCTCGGCCGTGAAGCCGTGCATGAAGATTCTGCATCCGCTTCCGCGTGTGACTGAGATTGACCAGGACGTGGACGACACTCCTAACGCATATTATTTCAAACAGGCAGAAAATGGCCTCTATGTAAGAATGGCCATTATTTCATATTTGCTGGGTTACCGCTAAAATCTATAGAGTCATGACAAGAAAAGAATTAGTAGTCAGCGCACTGGAAAACGGGACTGTGCTTGACCACATCCCTGCCGAGAATGTTTACAAGGCTTTGGACATACTCAACCTCAAGGGCATCGACAATCAGATAACGATAGGAATAAACCTGAACAGCGGATATTTCGGCCGCAAGGGAATAATAAAGATCGCCGACAAGTTTTTTGAGGATGCGGAACTGAACAAGCTGGCCCTCATCGCCCCGAAAGCGACAGTCAACGTAATCAGGGACTTCAAAGTCGTGGAGAAGAAGAAACTCGTCATGCCTGCGGAGATTTCAGGAATCGCAAAATGCAAAAATCCGAAATGTATCACGAATCACCAGCCTGTAAAGACCAGATTCACGACCATTGCAAAAGATAACGAAATTGCACTTTTATGCCATTTTTGCGAAAAAATCACAGACGCAAAGAGCATATTCTAAAACAAATAACTATATTTATAGCTGTTTAAATTACGATTTAAAAGATTAGATATGAAAGCTGTTCATAATTTCACGGCCGGGCCGTGCATACTGCCGCAGAAAGCTATCGACAATGCAATCGAGGCAATGAAAGACTTCAAAGGTACCGGTATTCCGGTAATATCAATATCGCACAGGACAAAGGAATGGGAAGAGGTGATGGACGAATGCCGCTCACTCTGGAAAGAGCTCCTCAATATACCTGACACGCACGAAGTCGTATTCTTCGGAGGCGGCGCAAGCATGGGTTTCCTTTATGCCGCGATGAATTTTCTGGAACACAAGGCAGGCTATCTCGAGACCGGTGTCTGGGCGAAGAAGGCTCTCAAAGAGGCAAAAGGACTCGGCGAGGCGTATGCCGTGGCTTCATCGGCAGATTCGACATACAGCTATATACCTAAGGGATATGTGATTCCGTCAGACCTGGATTATTTCCACATTACGACGAACAACACGATATACGGCACTGAGATACGCGAGGACATCGACTGCCCTGTGCCGCTGATTGCGGATATGTCATCGGACATCATGAGCCGCCCTGTGGACGTGAGCAAGTATGCGCTTATTTACGGAGGTGCACAGAAGAATGTCGGCCCGGCAGGCGTTACTTTCGCCATTGTGCGCAAGGACGCTCTCGGAAAGGTGAGCCGCTATATACCGACAATGCTTGATTTGCGTACTCTCATCGACGGCGCTTCGATGTTCAACACCCCGCCTGTATTCCCGATATTCGTGATGAACGAGACTCTCAAATGGCTGAAGGAGCAGGGAGGCGTGGAGGCAATCCACAGAATCAATGTGAAGAAAGCCGAGCTTCTCTATGGAGAAATCGACAGAAATCCGCTGTTCAGGGGCACTGCTGCCGTCGAGGACCGTTCTATAATGAATGTATGTTTCGTGATGGCTGAGGGCCGCGAGAATCTGCAGGATGAGTTCATGGCATTTGCAAAGGAGCGCGGAATGACCGGAATCAAGGGACACAGATCCGTGGGAGGGTTCCGTGCCTCGATTTACAATGCCTGCCCGACAGAAAGCGTACAGGCTCTTGTGGACTGCATGAGGGAGTTTGAAGATCTGAAAAAATAATTTTGCCCGATGAAGATACTTGTTGCAACAGAAAAGCCGTTTGCAGCCGCAGCGGTGAACGGTATAAAGGAAATCGCGGCAGGAGCCGGACATGAGGTCGCCCTGCTGGAGAAATATACGGAGAAAAGCCTGCTTCTGGAGGCAGTGGCCGATGCAGATGCCCTGATTGTGCGCTCTGACAAGGTGACGGCCGAGGTCATAGCGGCAGCCCCGCGGCTTAAGATTGTGGTGAGGGCCGGAGCCGGATATGACAATATCGATCTTGATGCCTGCACTGAAAGAGGTATAGTCGCGATGAACACACCGGGCCAGAATGCCAATGCCGTGGCCGAACTTGTGGTTGCCATGATGATTTTCATGTCAAGGAATCAGTTCAATCCGGGTACCGGAGGAGAAATACGCGGCAGGAAGCTCGGAATCCAGGCATACGGCAATGTAGGACGCCTGGTGGCGGAAAAGGCAAAGGCACTCGGCATGGAGGTGACGGCTTTCGACCCGTTCGTTCCGGAGGAGAAGATGAGGGAGGAAGGAGTCGTTCCTGCCGGTTCGCTGGAGCAGATGTATTCTGAGTGCGATTTCGTTTCCCTGCATATACCTGCGACTCCGCAAACCATAGGCTCGATAGGGTATGAACTTATGTCGAAGATGCCCAAGGGAGCATGTCTGGTCAATACGGCGCGCAAGGAAGTCATTAACGAGGCTGAACTGGTAAAGGTTCTCGGCGACAGGACCGACCTGAAATATGTAGCGGACGTAGCCCCTTCATGCCAGGCTGAACTGGAAGAGAAATTCGGAAGACGGGTATTCGCGACCCCGAAAAAAATGGGCGCGGAGACTGCCGAAGCGAACATCAACGCCGGACTGGCCGCTGCAAGGCAAATCGCTGATTTCTTTGCAACAGGCTGCACACGCTTCCAAGTGAACAAATTCTAATCGATATATGGTAAGAGTAAAACCTTTCGCGGCGGTGCGTCCGCCGAAGCAATATGCCGAAGAGGTGGCTGCAAGGCCATACGATGTCCTGAACTCGGCGGAAGCCAAGGCAGAGGCCGGAGAGAAATCCCTGCTGCACATAACCAAGCCGGAAATCGATTTCGACCCGATAATCGACGAGCACAGCGAGCCTGCCTACCGCAAGGCCGTGGACAATTTCAGACAGTGGCAGGAGAAAGGCTGGCTGGTACAGGATGCCGCGCCATGCTACTATGTCTATGCCCAGACGATGGATGGCAGGACGCAGTACGGCCTTGTCGTATGTGCGCATACGGACGATTATGCGGAGGGCAAAATCAAGAAGCATGAGCTGACGCGCAAGGACAAGGAGGATGACAGGATGATTCATGTGCGCATACAGGATGCGAACATAGAGCCTGTTTTCTTCTCTTATCCGGACAATGAGGAGATCAATTCAATCGTGGCGAAATATACGGCAGGAGAGCCGGAATACGACTTTGTGGCTGCCGACGGATTCGGACATCATTTCTGGGTAATCAGTGACGGGAAAGATATTGAAAGGATAACTGAAATATTTGCAGAGATTCCTGCATTCTATGTAGCTGACGGTCATCACAGAACGGCTGCGGCAGCGAGGGTCGGAGCAGAAAAGAGGCAGAACAATCCGGGACATACTGGAGATGAGGAGTACAACTGGTTCATGACTGTTGTTTTTCCGGACAGCCAGCTGAAAATCATCGACTACAACCGAGTGGTAAAGGATTTGAACGGTTTGACGGCAGAGGAGTTCATAAAGGCCGTTTCCGAAGATTTCGAGGTTTCGGAAAAAGGCGCAGAGCCATACAGACCGTCCAAACTGCATGAGTTTTCAATGTATCTCGGAGGCAAATGGTATTCTCTTACGGCAAAGGAGGGACGGTATGACGACTCCGACCCGATAGGGGTGCTCGATGTGACTGTGCTGTCTGGCCTTCTATTGGACAAGGTACTCGGTATCAAAGACCTGAGGACTGACAAGAGGATTGATTTCGTCGGAGGCATCAGGGGACTCGGCGAATTGTCGCGCAGGGTGGACAGCGGTGAAATGGCTGTGGCCTTTGCCCTGTACCCGGTCTCGATGAAACAGCTCGTGGACATTGCGGACTCTGGAAACATAATGCCGCCCAAGACGACATGGTTCGAGCCTAAGCTCCGCAGCGGTCTTGCAATTCACAAACTGTCATAATCTGAATAACAGGGCCGGCCTTCTTTTGCAGTGCAGGTCGGACGTGATAATGACCAACCTGCACCGTATGCCCCCATTTCACGGCCCTGCAAAACACATCACATGTTTTTCCGCCCACAGAGGGACAGGAGGAGGACAATCGACTATCCTACAACACCTTACGTACTGACGGGTGCCGCATTTTCGGCACCCGTCAGTACGTAATTCATTATCTGTCAAAATATTAGGCTCCACCGTACATAACCGTGCCAGTCGGTCGCAAAGACTGCCAACCTGCACCAGACATATTCTGAACTCAGGAGATTGTGCCGCCGGCTATGTCGAGAAGCTCCGCGGTGATTTCCTGCTGACGGCCCTTGTTGTATGCAAGGGTAAGTTCGTCTATGAGGTCCTTGGCATTGTCAGAAGCTACCTGCATGGCGATTGTTCTGGCGGCGTGTTCGGCAGCATTCGCATCCAGCATCACCGTATAAATTTTAAGGACAAGCACTTTCGGAAGAAGTTCCTTTGCAAGCGTAATAGGATCCGGTTCAAGTATGTAGTCTGTCGGATCCTCGCCCTCGTCAAAGTCATGCAGGGCAAGCGGAAGATAGTTCTCCCTCACCGACGGCTGCAATGCAGTGGAAGCCAGATGATTGTATACGAGCAGGACATGGGACACTTCGCCGGACGAAAAACTTTCCACAAGCCCGTATGCAAGTTCTTCCGCAGCGGCATACGACGGCTTTTCAGCGGCAAGCTGCAAATCGGCCTTAAGCGCGAACCCTGCCTTTTCCGCAGTCTCGGCGACCTTGCGGCCTACAGCATAGACATCTATGTCTTCATGCGAATAGCCTCTTGTCTCCAGTTCGGCCACAGTCTTTGAAAATAGTTTCGAGACATTCGAATTGAAGGCTCCGCAGAGGGAAGAATTTGAAGAAAAAGCCACGACTGCGACACGCCCTGCCTCTGTCTTTGACGGGAGTGTGTCCGGGGAGACATCCTGAAGTTCAAGAAGTTGGCTGTCACTCTGCCGGCCGAAGCCCAATTCGTTGCTCAGGGCTTTCCTGAGGTCGTCGTCCTGGAGCATTCCGGCAAGTATCCTGTGCAGTTTCCGCTCGTATGGCAGTTTTCCGCCAATGGCAGACTGTGCCCTGTGCAGTTTGGCAGACGCCACCATTTTCATGGCGGAAGTCATCTTCATCGTATTCTTGACAGAAGATATTCTTGTCTTTATTTCTTTCAGTGATGCCATACTACAACATTCCGGACACTATGGATGCCGCTTCTTTCTCTATGATTGCAAATATTTCCTGATCTGTTTTGCCTTTTGACAGAGGCACAAGGACATCTTCCGCATGGAAGGCCCTCATCTTGCTGAGGAAGGCCGCCGCAAAATCATCGACAAGGTTCAAAGGCAGGTCTTTCAGCAGTCCCTTTGTACCGCAATAGAGAATTGCGACCTGCTCTCCTGCCGGCATAGGAGCATACTGAGGCTGGATGAGCAGACGGTTGTTCTTGCGTCCCTTGTCTATGGTCATTGCCGTAATCGGGTCGAGATCGCTGCTGAACTTGGAGAAAGATTCCAGTTCACGGTACTGCGCCTGGTCTATCTTCAGCGTTCCGGCCACTTTCTTCATGCTCTTTATCTGTGCGCTTCCGCCGACACGGGACACGGAGATTCCGACATTTACCGCCGGCCTGAAACCCTGGTTGAACAGGTCGGCCTCAAGGAAAATCTGTCCGTCTGTAATGGATATGACATTGGTAGGAATATAGGCAGATACGTCACCGGCCTGGGTCTCGATTATAGGCAGGGCGGTAAGCGAGCCTCCGGCTCTGACTTTTCCTTTCAGTGAATCGGGAAGATCGTTCATCTTTTCTGCAACTTCCTGCCGGGAAATGATTTTCGCGGCCCTCTCGAGCAGCCTTGAATGCAGATAGAATATGTCTCCCGGATAAGCCTCGCGGCCTGAAGGGCGGCGCAGTACGAGCGACACCTCGCGATAGGCCACGGCCTGCTTGGAAAGGTCATCATAGACCACAAGGGCATGACGTCCGGTATCACGGAAATATTCTCCGATTGCGGCCCCGGCAAACGGGGCGTAATACTGGAGGGCGGCGGGATCGGCGGCAGTGGCTGTCACAACGACGGTATATTCCATAGCACCTTTCTCTCTAAGCGTGTCTACGATGTTGGCGACAGTCGAGCCTTTCTGTCCGATTGCCACGTATATGCAATATACCGGACTTCCGGCAAGATATGCCTCGCGCTGATTCAGGATCGCATCGATTGCAATTGCAGTCTTGCCGGTCTGGCGGTCTCCGATTATAAGCTCACGCTGGCCGCGTCCTATCGGAATCATGGCGTCTATAGCTTTTATTCCGGTCTGCAGAGGTTCTGTTACAGGCTGGCGGAAAATCACGCCGGGGGCTTTCCTTTCCAAAGGCATTCTGAAAAGTTCCCCGCCTATCTTTCCTTTTCCGTCTATCGGTTCGCCGAGAGGATTGACAACTCTGCCGATGATTTCATCACTGACATCAATGGAGGCAATCTTGCCAGTCCGCCTTACGGACATGCCCTCTTTGACCTTTTCCTTTGAACCCAGCAAAACCGCGCCGACATTGTCTTCCTCCAGGTTCATGACAACGGCTTTCATGCCGTCGCCAAGTTCGAGAAGTTCGCCGGCACCGGCATTCATAAGACCATATATCCTAATCACCCCGTCGCTCACCTGAAGCACTGTTCCTACCTCCTCGAAATGAAGGCCGGTATCGATGTCCCTGAGCTGGGCAAGAAGTATGTCCGAAATCTCACTCGGGCGTATCTGTTCTGACATAATAAACTGTTTTGTCGTCAGTTGAACTGATTTATAATTTTCTGTTTCGTAATCCGGCTCCGGCATACGCATCAACTCCTCCGGCAGCACGGATATTTATACAAAATCCGTTTGAAAGAATTTTCCTGTGCTATACAAGACGGTTTCCGCTGTCCAGAAGTTCATGCCTTATGGCGCAGAGCCGTCCGGCGGCACTTGCATCAAGCCTGTATCCGTCCGTCTCAAGTATAAACCCGCCGATTATAGACGGATCCGTCTTCGTTTCCAATTCCACCTGCGCACCGGTATTTCCGCTCACAAGATGCTCTATTTTCTGTGCAAGTCCGTCAATCGGCACGGCAGTGACAAGACGTCCGGCCTTCACATTATTGGCACTGCGGTACTGCTTCATAAACGACAGAAATATACGGAACATAAGTTCCATTCTCCTGTGCGAATGCACCAGCATCACAAACCTCGACAGACTGTCTGCCAAAGGCTCCTGTACGGCCGCACCGGCAAGTTCGATCTTTTTCTCCGGAGAAAGTTCCCTGTGCCTGAGCATCGCATCTTTCAGGGAGGGAAGTCCGCCGGCCATACGCACAAGTCTGCCTATCTGGCCGTAAACCTTGGCCGCCTCCCCGGTTTCCGTGGAGTACCTCAGCAGGGCAGCTGCATATCTTGAAACTACGATACCTGAGTTCATGGCCTAAGAATGAAGTTTTGAGGCTTCGTCGAACATTCTTCCGACAAATTCCTCCTGTCCCTTTTCAGATGCGAGTTCTTTCCTCAGAACTTCCTCCGCGACAGACAATGATATCCTGACAACCTCTCTCCGTACATCCCTTAGGGCAGCCTCTTTCTCCTCGCGAATCCTGGCTTTGGCTTCTGCCATAATCCCGGCAGCCTCTTCCGCGGCCTGCTGCTTAGCGGCGGCTATAAGCCTTTCCCGCTCAGCAGCCGCATCCTGAAGGATGCGCGCCTGCTCCGCACGCGCCCGCTCAATCATCGTCTCCTGCTCACGGGCCAGTCCAGACAGCGACTCCTCTGCCTTTCTTGCAGCTTTCAGGGCATCGTCAATTCTTCTTGTCCGCTGTTCAACCATGCCGGTAATGACCGGAAAGCCGAACCTGGCAAGAATAAAGAATACTATGGCAAATATGACGGTCATCCAGAACAGGAGACCGCCGTCAGGTGTCATCAGATTCATCGGGCTAACCTACAACTATGGCCAGCAGGCAGGCGATGATTGCGAAAAGACAGGCACCCTCCACAAGCGCACCGATGATGAGCATACTTGTACGGATGTTTCCGGCGGCCTCAGGCTGGCGTGCAATGGCCTCCATTGCCGACTGGCCGATTTTGCCGATTCCGTATCCTGCGGCAATGGCTGCTATCGAGGCTCCGATCGCTCCTGCTGCCTTTCCCCAGATTGCCGCTGTCGCGGCCTGCAATAAAACTGTAGATAAAAACATGACTTTATATTTTTTGGTTTTGTTTTCTTAATCTCCGTGCTCCTCCTGCCGTGACAGGCCGATGAACACAGCTGAAAGCATCGTGAACACATACGCCTGGATAAAGGCCACCAGCAATTCGAGACAGTTCATGAATACCCCGAACAGAACCGTGAAGAAAGTTATCGAACCGTTTATGACGCTGCCGAGCTTCACTGTCACAAAAATGACGGAAACAAGGCCGAGAATCATGGCATGGCCGGCAAGAATGTTTGCAAACAGCCTGACCATGAGCGAGAACGGCTTGGCAACTATGCCGAACAGCTCTATGACCTGCATTATAGGTATCGGGAATTTCAGGAACAGCGGCACATCCGGCCATAGTATTTCTTTCCAGTAATGCCTGTTCCCGAAGACATTCACTGCAATAAAAGTGCACATCGCCAGTACAAAGGTGACGGCTATATTTCCGGTCAGATTCGCTCCTCCGGGAAAGAAAGGGACGATTCCCAGAAGATTGTTCAGGAAGATGAAAAAGAATACCGTGAGAAGATAAGGAGAATACTTCCTGTAATCAGTCCCGACATTCTCTTTTACAAGCGTGTCATTTACCATCATGACCAGCGGCTCGAAGGCTGCGGCCAGTCCGGAAGGCGCCTCGTCAGTCCCGTCATGCTTCCTGTACCACCTTGCACTCAGAAGAACGATGAGAACCAGAAGCAGGCTGCTGAACATCAACGAAAAAACGTTCTTTGTAATGGATATGTCAAACGGCCTTACAAGACTTCCGTCAGCCGAGCGCATTACAATCTTCCCCTCCTGCGGCCCTTCTTCAGCAATGAAAAAGCCTTCGTATTCGTGTCCGTGAGCTATTTTCGAAGACATGAACACCCTCCAGCCGTCATTTCCTCGCACTATGCACGGAAGCGGAACTGCGATATGTCTGCCGTTCCAGTCCGTAATGTGCCAGCCGTATGAGTCTCCTATATGCGAAAACAGGATTTCCGCTATGTCGGGTTCTCCATTCCGTGCGTCAGAACGGGCGGCATCCGCACCGGCAAATGCGAAGACGGCGGTCATGAACAGTGCCGCGGCAGACAATATCAGCCTCTTTACTCTCATTGCTCAGCACAGACAGTAACCCTGTCATTATTTATTTCCACAAAACCGGAAGAAAGGCTGAAACGGCCCTCGGTTCCTCCGCTCATATAGGTCACATCACCGGCATCCAGCAACGAAATCAACGGAATATGCCCGCGCAATACCATAAAACGCCCCTTCGACCCCGGCAGCGACACCTTGCTCACCATGATTTCAAGCACAGTCTTTTCCGGAGTCAGAATCTCGAGAAATATGTTGTCCTTACCGTTCACTGTCAGGATTTCATTGAAGCGATCATTTCCTCACCCTTGCGTATGGCATCCTCGATAGGCCCGACATTAAGGAAAGCCTGCTCGGGAATGTCATCGACTTCGCCGTCGAGAATCATCTTGAATCCGCGCACTGTGTCCTCTATCGAAACCATGACACCGGGGATACCGGTAAACTGCTCTGCAACTGCAAAAGGCTGCGAAAGGAAACGCTGCACCTTTCTTGCACGGTTTACAGTAAGCCTGTCAGCGTCGGAAAGTTCGTCCATTCCGAGGATGGATATTATATCCTGAAGCTCTTTGTTTCTCTGGAGTATCTGCTTTACCCGCTGCGCTGTGCGGTAATGGTCCTCACCTATGACATTAGGGTCGAGAATGCGCGAAGTCGATTCCAGCGGATCAACTGCAGGATAGATCCCGAGTTCGGCAATCTTTCTGCTGAGCACGGTAGTAGCGTCGAGATGGCTGAAAGTCGTGGCAGGGGCCGGATCGGTAAGGTCATCGGCAGGTACATATACGGCCTGGACAGAAGTAATGGAACCGTTCTTTGTAGAGGTAATGCGTTCCTGCATCTGTCCCATTTCAGTCGCAAGAGTAGGCTGATAGCCGACAGCTGACGGCATTCGTCCCAAAAGGGCAGAGACTTCGGAACCGGCCTGCGTGAAGCGGAAGATGTTGTCTATGAAAAACAGGATATCCTTAGGACCGGAAGCATCAGAACTGTCACGGAAAGACTCCGCAAGAGTAAGTCCTGACAAGGCAACGGAAGAACGCGCTCCCGGAGGCTCATTCATCTGGCCGAAGACCATTGCCACCTGAGACTGTCCGAGCTGTTCATAGTCTATTTTGGATAAATCCCAGTCGCCTTTCTCCATGCTGCGGAGAAAATCATCGCCATATTTTATGACACCGGATTCTATCATTTCGCGGAGAAGGTCATTTCCCTCTCTGGTACGCTCGCCGACTCCGGCGAATACTGAGAAGCCGTTATGCTTTTTTGCGATATTGTTTATAAGCTCCTTGATGAGGACGGTCTTTCCAACGCCCGCACCTCCGAAAAGTCCGATTTTGCCTCCTTTAAGATATGGTTCCAGAAGGTCTATGACTTTGATTCCCGTGAAAAGGACTTCTCGCGAAGTGGCCAGATCCTCAAATTTAGGCGGTTCACGGTGGATAGGCAGAGCACCGGTCATTTCAAGAGGAGTCATACCGTCGACTGCATCCCCGGTCACGTTCATGACACGTCCCCTTATCTGAGCACCGGACGGCATCATTATCGGGAAACCGGAAGCCACAGCCTCCATACCGCGGCGCAAACCGTCCGTTGAATCCATTGCAACGGTCCTGACCGTCGCTTCACCTATATGCTGCTGTACTTCCAGAATGAGGGTTCTTCCGTCCTCACGGGTGACAGACAATGCCTCATTTATAGAGGGCAACTGTGCCTGATTGCCTTCCGGCAGTTCAAAATGCACATCGACAACGGGGCCGATTATCTGAGATATATGTCCTGTGATTCCCATTTTGCGAAGATAGCAAAAAACTTTCGACTTCGCAATCCCCTCATTGACAATGGCAAATTCAGACAAATCAAAACCGGTTCCGAAAAAATCCGCCCCATTGTCTCATATTTATCATCCGACAGCCGGAGCCTAAGTTAATAATTAAGTCCGAAGTGCCAAAGCGGGACAAAATCAGAAGAAAAAAGTTCTCATTGAGTGAGTTGCCTGAATCGGGGTGGAGGCCAACTTGTTATGAGACAGTGAGTTGCCTTGCGTCGGGTGCCGGATTTTTGGCACCCGTCAGTACGTAATCCAGT
>CAYMVG010000026.1:0-18907 GCA_964394295.1 uncultured Muribaculaceae bacterium
CTACCTGATCGACTTGTCGGTCTCTCAGTCAAGCGCGCTTGTGCCATTACACTCTACGGCCGGTTACCAATCGGCCTGAGCGCACCTTTAGAAGCCTCCGTTACTCTTTTGGAGGCGACCACCCCAGTCAAACTACCCACCAAGCGGTGTCCTACCTCTGGTAGTTAGACCCCGGATGTCAGAAGGGTGGTATTTCAACGGCGACTCCACAAGCACTGGCGTGCTCATTTCACTGTCTCCCACCTATCCTACACATCTGACACCCAAAGTCAGCGCTAAGCTATAGTAAAGGTTCACGGGGTCTTTTCGTCCCGTTGCGGGTAGGCGGCATCTTCACCGCCACTACAATTTCACCGAGCTCACGGCTGAGACAGTGCCCAGATCGTTACACCATTCGTGCAGGTCGGAACTTACCCGACAAGGAATTTCGCTACCTTAGGACCGTTATAGTTACGGCCGCCGTTTACCGGGGCTTCAATTCAGAGCTTCTCTTGCGATGACTCCCCCTCTTAACCTTCCGGCACCGGGCAGGTGTCAGGCCATATTCGTCATCTTGCGATTTCGCATAGCCATGTGTTTTTGGTAAACAGTCGCCTGGGCCATTTCTCTGCGCCCCTCGCGGGGTCCCCTTATCCCGAAGTTACGGGGTCAATTTGCCTAGTTCCTTAGCCGTGATTCACTCGAGCACCTCAGGATACTCTCCTCGCCCACCTGTGTCGGTTTACGGTACGGGCTGCCACGCGCTTTGCGCTCCGGCGCTTTTCTTGCGAGTATGATTACCTGCGCTGTCAGGTTGCCCGAAGGCTCCCCGTACTTTCGGATTTCAGTCGCCCTACGTCCTTATACCCCCTATTCCGTCAGGGGGCGGCAGTGCCACTCCTCGGTCACGCCATCGCCTGCGCGGCAGGCTGCGGAATATTAACCGCATCGTCATCGGAATCCCCTCTCGGGTTATCCTTAGTCCCCGGCTTACCCTGGTACGTCTGGCGTTGTCCAGGAGACCTTGGGCTTGCGGTGCGCATGGTCATACATGCGTTGTCGTTACTCATGCCTACATTTTCTTTTCCGGACGCTCCAGCATGGCTCGCGCCACACCTTCGGCGCCGACCGGAATGCTCCCCTACCACTCTGTACATACAGAGTCCTCGGCTTCGGCGGCGGTCTTGATGCCCGTTCATCATCCACGCGTCAACGCTCGACTAGTGAGCTGTTACGCACTCTTTAAATGAATAGCTGCTTCCAAGCTAACATCCTAGCTGTCTCTGCGATGTCACCTCGTTCATTCAACTTAGACCGCTCTTGGGGGCCTTGGCCGGAGGTCTGGGCTCTTTCCCTCTCGCCGCCGGACATTAGCACCCGACGACTCACTCCCGTAAAACACTTCGCGGCATTCGGAGTTTGTCAGGAATTGATAGGCGGTGAAGCCCTCGCATCCTATCAGTAGCTCTACCTCCGCGAAGCTGTTACGAGGCTGTCCCTAAAGACATTTCGGGGAGTACGAGCTATCTCCCAGTTTGATTAGCCTTTCACCCCTACCCACAGCTCATCCGAGCACTTTTCAACGTAAACCGGTTCGGGCCTCCATCCGCTGTTACGCGGACTTCACCCTGGCCATGGGTAGATCACTAGGTTTCGCGTCTGCTCCGCCCGACTGAACGCCCTGTTCAGACTCGCTCTCGCTCCGGCTCACGCACCTGAAGTGCTTAACCTCGCCGGACGGACGCAACTCGTAGGCTCATTATGCAAAAGGCACGCCGTCGCTCCATAAAGAAGCTCCGACCGCTTGTAAACGAACGGTTTCAGGTTCTATTTCACTCCCCTGCAAGGGGTGCTTCCCACCTTTCCCTCACGGTACTGGTTCACTATCGGTCTTCCGGGAGTATTTAGCCTTGCGGGATGGTCCCCGCGGATTCGGACAGGATTGCACGTGTCCCGCCCTACTCAGGTACCGCAATCTCACAAAAGAACTTGCCTGCACGGGGCTGTCACCCTCTGCGGCCGGACTTTCCAGACCGTTCCAGTTCGTTCTCTCACGATTCGCTCGCGGCCCTACAACCCCCAATGCGCCGCAACGCACCGGGTTTGGGCTCTTCCCCTTTCGATCGCCACTACTCAGGGAATCGATTGTTTCTTTCTCTTCCTGCGGGTACTGAGATGTTTCAGTTCCCCGCGTTCGCCCCGCACAACGTGCGGTGACGGGCCTTCAGCCCGCCGGGTTGCCCCATTCGGACACCTCCGGATCATTACCCGTTTGCGGTTACCCGGAGATTTTCGCAGCTTACCGCGTCCTTCGTCGCCTCCAGAAGCCTAGGCATCCACCGTTCGCTCTTGTATCCTTCTCTCCTTCGTCTCATGAATCACCGCCGGACGACTCTCGTCTCCGGCGAATCATTTAACTTGCCTTGAAATTGCTTTGCCGCAACAGACCGCAACGAAAAGACTCGCTGTGTCTGTCTCTCGACATTTCTATCTTCTTGCTTTTAAAAACCTCGTTTTCTCTCTCAGTATTGTCAAGGAACTTCCGTTATTTCTCAAACGGGCTGCAAAGATACGCACTTTTTTTTAACCTCCAAATTTTTATTCAGTATTTTTTCAAAAAATCATTCTTTTTTCCCACCAGGAATGATTTCAGTAAAATGACAATACCTATAATATATAAGAAACGAATATACCAGGCATACACCCATAAAAATTATGGAAGCTGTTTTTCAAAAATTCTTTCATGCGTCCGCCTTTGATTTGGGAAAGCGGGCTATAATGGCACAAATTCAAACAGGTTCCCAAATACAGTTTTGCTGTAGAAATGTTGGATTTTATTAAAAATATTACAAACTTTGTCGAATCCCCAATCGAAAGATTTGATAAATTTTGTATATGAAACGACTTATTTATGTGTTGACAGGCCTTGTGGTCATGTCGTCTGTACTCTCATGCGGGACCGGTGCAGAGAATGGAATCGGGCCTGATCCGGTTACAGAAGAAATTCCTACTTCAATTGAATTTTCCGAAACTGAACTTGCAATCGTAATAGGCGAATCTGCGGAACTCGTGGCGAAAGTCCTCCCGGCGGAAAAGGCTGCAGACCTGATCTGGCAGTCTGCCGACTCGGAAATCGCCTCAATCACGGAATTGGAATCAAAGGCGGATACAAAGGCAGAAAATATGGCTCCGGCAGTCTCGGCCGTACGCATTGACGGAAACTCCATCGGAAGGACAACCGTCATTGCCGTAATTGACAATATAATAGAAAAATGCACCGTAGATGTCGTGGCCAAAGAAGCTGCAAGCGTCACTCTCAACAAAACCGCCATTGAACTCAATGTCGGAGATTCCGAAACCCTCGTGGCCACAATCGAGCCTGAAGATGTGACCGACCCTTCTATTGCGTGGACATCCGACAAGCCGGAAGTCGCGTCTGTAATTCTCGGTGAAGTCAAGGCACTTTCAGAGGGAACCGCTGTAATCACAGCCCAGTCAGGCAGCAAAACGGCATCCTGCACAGTCACCGTATCCAATGTCGGTCCGGAAACTCTTACGCTCGACATTCAGGAAATCCAGCTTTCTGTGGATGAAACGGTAATGCTGACAGCTACAATCAGTCCGGCAAACACTACTTTCAAAGATGTCGAATGGATTTCCGGCAATGAGAACATAGTTACCGTTGAATGTATCGACGGAAGCCCCAACGATGATATAGTAAACGGCAAAGTGACTGCACTTGCAGAAGGCAGGACTACCGTAACAGCTTCAATTGCAGGACTTACAGCTGTATGCGAGATTGTCGTAATGCCAAAGGAAGTTCCTGTTGAAGAGCCTAAGATAGGAGATTATTTCTATTCTGACGGAACATGGAGCGACGGAGGTCTCATCAGTATAAACGAAGACGGCACAAGGCCGGTATGGGCTTCTTCAAAACCGGCACCGGTTGCAGGCAAGACTGTAATCGGAATCGTATTCCAGACCAACCCTTCGAGGATGCACAGCGTGGACAAAGAGAACGGTTTCACAAAAGGTTATGTGGTATGTACCAAAAGCGCGCATGCTCCGGGAAAGACGGAAACCATGTACTCATTCGACACCGGCATAGATTTCATGAACGGAAAGAAACTCGGATCGTCATGGTACACCGACCTCAACGGATATACTGAGACACGCGCGGCCATTGAAAAATATGCAGGACAGCTTGACCAGATTCCGGCCTTTGACTGGACTACTACCGATTTCAGTCCGAGCGCACCTTCCGGAACCAGCGGCTGGTATCTTCCGTCTACCGGACAGATGTGGGATATGATGGCAAATCTCTGCGGAGAGGAGGTTGCCGAATTCCTGTATGATATGCGCACATACGGTTATGACATAACATATTATAACACAAAATTTTATGTATCATACGATGTCGTGGCCAAATTCAACAGTACGATGAGCCTTGTGCCGGAAGAACAGAAAGAAGAACTCGCTCCGCCGTTTTTTGGCACCACTCAGCAGAAACACGTCTTGCTGTGGTGCTCTACGTTATATGATGAAGACGCAGCCTGCGGCTTCGAGCTTGGAACCGACGGGTATTTCTGGACCGGATGCGACTGGGTGAACAATCCGAATGTCGCCCGCCCTATCCTTGCATTCTGACATTAACAACATTAACAAATATAAAGACATGAAAACAGGCATCAAAATGCTTGCAGCCGCTGCCATGGTTATGGTATGCTCCTGCACTGACGCTTTAGAAGAGCGTATCGATTCCCTTGAGGCCCGCATAGCGGCCCTCGAGGCGAAAGTTCAGGCCAATGTGGACGCAATCGAGAAACTTGTCGCCGCAAACAAGTCGGCTGTGACAATCAATTCGGTTACAACTACATCGGCAGGCTATACAATCAGTTTCAGCGATGGAACGACAGCGACACTCACAAACGGCAAAGACGGAGTGAACGGCGCTGACGGAAAAGACGGTCAGAATGGCCAGGACGGAAAGGATGGCGTGACTCCGGTAATCGGTGTCACCGAAATCAACGGAGTATTCTGCTGGACCGTGAACGGAACTCCGCTCAAAAACGGCGATGAGTATGTACCTGTCACCGGCAACAATGGTACGGACGGCAAAGACGGAAAGGACGGCATAACCCCTAAATTCAAAGTAGAGGACGGAAAATGGTTCGTATCCTATGACAACGGCGGCAGCTGGGAGGAAGTAGGCCCTGCAGCGACTGAGGTCGGACAGACAATCACCGTCACCGAGACCGAGACTGAATATGTGTTCACCATCGGGGAGGGCAACGAAATCAGGATTCCAAAGACAAAGGGCGACCTTACAATCAAACTTGTCACTGACAAGGTAAAGATAGAGGCCGGAAGGTCCGTAGAGTTCGGCTATGTGCTTACAGGTGCCGACGAGACAACCCACGTGGTTGCCGAGGCACAGTATTATACGGCAGCAGTAGACGAGGAGAACTGCACTGTCACTGTAACCGCACCTGAATCACTTGCAAAAGGATATGTCATCGTCAAGGCCGTAAGGAACAGCGACGGTGCATCTTACTCGCAGTATGTAGTGTTCGACAAAGATGTCTACGGAGTTTACGGGAGCATCATCTGGACTGGAAATGATGAAGATTATATCAATTGGTAACGCTTCTTAAAATCGGTTAAAAATGAAAAAGATTATATATGCAATATCTGCACTTGCCGTATTGGCAGGCTGTGCAAAAGAAGCCGGTCTCGCTTCATCTGAAAAATCGGAAGGCGTCGATCTCGGCATGACCCTGCAGGTCTCAAATCCACAGACAAAGGTTGTCTACGAGGGCGGAAGCCATATCAAATGGGTGTCAGGCGACAATCTGTGGATCGCAGCCGTCAACCCTGAGACCGGAAAGCCTGTAAAGGTAGCAAGTAAAGCCGGTTATGCGGCATCGCAGTATTTCTCTTCATTCAGCATCGTGGACGCTGCTGCAGAGGAGCCTCAGTTCAAGGGCAGTCTTTTCAGCATCGTGGAGAGCGATTGGTCAGACACTTATACAATTTATGGACTTTACCCGAAGGCCGCACTCTATAACGAGAACAGTTCAGATCTCACAAAGGCAAGGATTACATTGAAATCCGAGCAGAAATCGACACAGACATCGTGGGAAGGCAGCCAGGACATAATGGTAGTAAAGCCGTCTTCAATCTCAACGGCAGATTATACCTACGATGAAAACTATCAGGAGTACACAAGTTCGCAAAGCGAGACCATAGAGTTCGCCCATATATTCGGATTCGGCTGCATTTCATTCGCAGGCATTCCTGAAGAGTATAAGGACCAGGTTGTCAAGACTGTGACAATATCTGCGACCGGAAGCAACAAAAACCTGACAGGTTCATATTACATTGACCTTACAAAAGACGTGCTTGATCCGGACTTTGCCATTGCTCCTGCATCGGCAGAAAGCAAAATCACTCTTGCAGGAGACGGGAAAACCACTGTCAGCGACTACAAGGCATGGTTTGTCGCCAATCCGGGCACTTTCGATGTGACGATTACAGTGAAGACCAATGCGGCCGATTTCATTTTCGAGCGTCAGGGACTTGTCATCAGGCGTTCCGAGATTGTAAGCCCTACCGTGAACTGCAAAGCTGCAGATACTGTCGCCTCACACGACATAGACCTTACGGGAGATGTCATGTGGCAGCACATTACATCGGTAGGCGGCTACAGTTCATATCTGACCTCTACTGCAAAGGAAAAAGAATGGGGAACAATTCCTGAGCTGGCAAAAATGGTGTTCGGCGTATCATATCCCGGCGAGACCAATTCAAACTACCCGACAAGCGCTTCCGGTGCACAGATTGTCAACAACAATCCTATCACGGGAGGAAGCGTCGTTCTCGAATCTGCAGCAGCATTCAAAGGAGTGAAGAACATCAAGGTCAATACCGGAATCTACACCAATGACGCGACTTGCGACTTCACTGTATATTTTGTAGACAAGGCCGGCAAGGAAACCGCCGTGGCACCTGCCGTACAGATTACCGGAACGAATGCAAATGTAGCCGGTACTGATTTCTATTTCAATGTACCTGAGTCCGCTTCATACGGACGGGTAAAACTGGTGTGGGACAACTACAGCAACACTTCCGCACGTGCATATATCGGTGAAATCACTCTCAACACTGCTCCAGGAATCAAGCTCGGAACAGAGTCCGTAAAAGTACCTGCGACGGCAGAGAGCGGAGAAATCGAGTGCAGCATATTCCTTGCTGAGGGAGAGCCTGCCGTGAGTGTGTCCGAGGACTGGCTTACCGCTTCATACGCTGACGGAAAGATTTTATACAGCGTAGCCGCAAACGGGAGCGGCAAGAGGACTGCGACAATCACTGTGACTGCGAAAGGTGTCGGAGAATCCACTGCAACGATCAATGTAAAGCAGGCAAGTGCAATGGCAATAGAGTATAAGCTGACCATAGACGCAAAGGCAATAGAGGCTGATTTCCAGGCAGCGGCCGAGGCATATACCGGGACTCTGTCGGCTACTTCGGCATTGTCATTCACATCTGACATCACAGCGGTTGCAACAAACGGAAGCGGCAAGACCCTCACCGTGCCGGTATCATTCGCAAATATTCTTTATGACAATGTCGGCGAATACATCACGGCCAAATCAGGATATTCCGAGTCTTCTCAGGGCGTAATCAAGTCTGTAGAGTCACTCGGATATATTTCCGGCATGACAATCGTTGCGAACAAGGCGGCAGGTACCTCGGCATACAGCGGATTCAATGTGACATTGAGCAAGGACGGAAATACATGGTCAGGCAGACTGAATGCAGCCACAGCAAATGAAGAATCTGTCTATACTTCAGTCATAGAGAATGAGGACGAGGACTATATGTGGTTCAAGTTCGTTGCCAATGACAAGGTTCTGTATACTTCAATTGAAATAACATTCGTGGGAGAATAATGAGGAATTTTTTGACAGGAGCAGCTGCCCTGGCCGCATCATTTGCGGTCTGGGCGGCCTGCTCTCCTATCGGTGAGGAGGAAAAGCCCGATGAGAAGCCTGCCGGCGAGCTTGCCGAGATAAAGGTGACTTCCGCAAAGATTGTCACCGTAGACTATAATCCGTCAGAAGTGACTGTAACATACAGCATCACAGGCGAGGGCACAGGACTTGTGCCGGAGGTGACGGTATCGGACGAAGGTATGCTGGCGGGTGAAATCACTGAGGAGTCTGCCGTAATTTCCATACCGGAGAACCGGTCTGACCAGGACAGGACGATGACGGTGACTCTGTCGTTTCCGGGGGCCAGGGATGCGTATGTGAATATACTCCAAGGCTCGAATCCTTATTACAAGCCCAATGTCAGGCAGAGTTTCGAGATTGTCGTATCCGGCATCAAATACAATGAGGCCGGACTTTCTGTGAGGCCTGTCTACACGGACACTTATTATTATATCGGACTTATGCCCGTGTCGGCATACGGCGACTTCAAATCCGATGACGAGATTGTGGCGGCGGCAAAAAAGAGCCTTGACCGCGACATAGACTCGTGGAATCAGTCTTTCGGTTCTCTCGGAGTAAGCTGTTCGTACAAGGATTTTCTTCAGGTCGGCTATTATAATGCCTATATGAATGAACTTTATCCGGACACGGAATATTATGTAATGGTATTCGACATGTCGCTTTCGGGGACGAGCAGCGGCAAGATTTTCAAGGAGAAGTTCAAGACTCTGCCTGTTCCGGCATCTTCCGATGATTTTGCGATATCGGTCGACGGAGGAGTTGTCAGCGTAGTCCCGAAAGATATGTCCGTGGAATATGTTCTCGATGTCGTCGAAGAGTCGACGTGGGACTATTACGGAGGCGATCCGCTTGCAAATGCGCAGGATTTCCTCGAATGGGTCTTTGATGAGGGCTACAGTGTCACACGCTGGATGCACAAGGGAACGGCTTCGGTAAACTACGGTGCAGAATCCAATTTTACGGCAGGCAGTTATGTGGCATACGCGTTCGGATATGATACAAGAAAAGGTGAGATAACTACTGATATATCATACCTTCATTTCCGCTACGAGGGTACGGCTGCCGGCACTGCGGCTTTGTGCAGGCCCGTATTTTCCGCAAAAGAGGCATCCGCTGAAGCGCCATGCAGGGTTTACCGGTAATTTGAACAGCGTCTGAGATGAAAAAGTATTTTTGCATATTTTGGGCGGCGGGAGTGCTGCTGGCCGGCGGTGTCCTGTCTTCCTGCGATAACAAGATTGAGACCGACGAAGTACCGGAATATCATCCTGTCATAACCTTGTCGAAGTCGCTGTTGACAGCACCGGCAGCCGGAAACGGCGAGGCTGTCGGCTATACTTTGGAGGATGCTCCGGAAGGCAGCGTGGCTACGGTGGTGTCCGACAGCAAATGGGTTGAGATCAGCAGTGTGACAGGCAGCGAGGCTGTGCTTGTAATCAAAGAAAACACGACTCCTGAGGACCGAACTGCAACGGTGACGTTTTCGTTCAAGGGGGCGAAGGATGTGTTTGCGGTTGTCATGCAGGCTGCCGCAGCGCAAAAGGAGAAGTCTCATTTCGAAATCAAGGTCAGCAATATCACCACTGTCGGGGCAGACATAAATGTGATTCCGGACTCGCAGATCAGCTGGCTTTACGGTGTGGTCACAAAGGATGAGTATGAGGCACTCGGGGCGGACGGGTATATCAAGGCGCGTCTGAAACAAATCGACGATATAATAAAAATATATCCCGATGTAAATTTTGACAGCTTCCTTGCAGTCGGAAGCATGAGTAACACGGCCAATACTCTGAATGATGACACTGACTATTATGCGACGGCATTCGACCTGACCAGGGAGGGCAAGAGCAGCGGAGTCGTGGCACTGAAGGCATTCAGGACTAAGGCGGCGGCCAAGTCGTCCAACAGGATTACTGTGACGATGAGCGGCCCGGTCCTCAAATGCACTCCGACTGCAAGCTACGATACATATCTGTGCGATGTCGTGGCAAAGGACATCTGGGACGAGTACAGGACTCCTAAGGCCATTGCACAAGATTATGTGCTGACAATGAAGAGCTACGGGTATCTTGAGGCGAATCTGCACAGCGGAACATATACGGAAGACCAGAGCGGTTATCTTGTCAAGGGCAAGGAATATGTCGCATACGCATTCGGCTACCGGTATGTAAACGGCGGAGCGGACGGCAGCGGAATCACTACCGACGTGTTCTCCTGCAGTTTTGTCTATTGATTCCGGAGCCGGGAATTTATTTGAAAAAGCGGTGCGGATTGGTACGTCAGACGGCCAATCTGCACCGTTTGCTTTGATATATGCTCTGAATGACACATCACTGCTACGGGGTGGTCTGTACAAAGCCAATTAATTGAAATGTAATTATACAAATTGCCGTTAGTAAAATAAAAATTCATATATTTGTCACCGCTTAGCCAGTCCATAGGGCGGGCGGGGCAACAACATATTGTAAGACGTTACTTGACGTTTATCTTCTGCTATCAAACTTCGCAACTTTGAATTCAGAAAGAAGATATCGGCAACGGGAGCGTCCACTTGTGATGTATATCGATCACACGCGCTTTGGCGTGGAGTTTCTGTATATTCATCTATGACGTGGGCTGGCTACGTTGCTTATCCTTTCTGATAGGCAGCGAAGGCCTGATAGCGGGATGAGCGAAGTACAGACTCCCACGTCTTTTTTGTACCCAGTCCGGAAAGGGCAGTGCCGGACAAGAACAATACTCATCAAGTGAAAATGACTGCCAGGCATCTGACTGCTATTGTCTTCGCGCTTATTTCAATATGCGGATGCAATAATTACAGCTATAACATCTTCGGCTCCATTTCAGGAACAGTAACCGACAGCGAATCCGGTCTGCCAATTTCTGCTGCTGCAGTAACTCTTGTGCCCGGTTCATCGACAAAACAGACCGCATCCGACGGCAAATTTGAATTTACCGGTCTCGAAGAAGGGCTGTATACCATCTCTGTACAGAAATCCGGTTATCAGGCCAACAGAAAGAACATCACTGCCATAAGCGATGAAACTGTCGAAACAATTATCCAATTGTCCGTCATACCTCAATAGATAAATTATAGTATGAAAAGAGCTGTAATACTTGGCCTCATTATTTTATTTGCAACATCGTGTTCGGAAGCAATCAGTGAACAGGTTTCCACCGGAAGCATATCCGGCATTGTTGCAGACAAAACAACGGGAGAACCTGTCAGCACAGTAAGCCTTGCTCTTTCCCCCGGAGGCAAGAAGACCGTAACCGGTTCTGACGGAACATTCCTGTTCTCTGACATGGAGGCAGGAGCATACACTGTAGATTTACAAAAGGAAGGCTATAAGCTTGAAAGTTATAGTATAGTAGTGTTTGAGGGAAAAAACAGCGAATTACATCTTCTTATAGAAAGAATACCCGCTATAGTTACAGCAGACAGAGAAGTACTTGATTTCGGAGAAAATGAAAGTGTAACGCAATTGTCATTCGGAATTGTCAACAGCGGATATGTCGACTTGACATGGCATTCAGTCTATGATTGCGAATGGATTAAGGAAACCTCTCCCAAGAAAAACGCTGAACAAGTCCTGAAATACGGAAAGACCGCAACTATTGTTGTAACGATTGACAGGACTAAGCTTCCATACGGCAACAACGAAACAAACATTATAATATATTCAGACAACGGCCGTTCACAAGTAAAGATTACTGCCGTAAATGCAAATGCGTTGCCTGTATCAAACACAAAGGAGGTTACAGACATCCTGACATCAACGGCTACGATGAATGCTGAAACGGCAAGCGAAGGTTCACCGAAATATACAAAAAGAGGATTTGTCTATGGCAAAAACCATAATCCGACAACAGCAGACGTAACAATAACAGCTGAAGTCAATGAAAAAAGCAATTATTCGGCAAAGGTATCAGGTCTCCAGCCCGGAGCGACATATTATGTCAGAGCCTTTGCAGAAAACAGTAAGGGCATCGCATACAGCAGCAATGAGGTATCGTTCACTACGATTGAAAGTATCACATCAGTATCGACTTCCAATGTCACAGAGGTCGATGTTGTCAACGGAAAAGCGACATTCAACGGAAGCATAACAGCTGCCGGAAATCCGGTATATTCGGAAAAAGGATTTTGCTATAACACCTCCGGAGAACCTACGACAGCAGAAAACAAGATTACTGTATCCGGCAGCAATTCCGGAGAATACGTTTATCGGTGTGCCGGCCTTGGCAGCAACACGACTTATTATGTAAGGGCATACGCAATCCAATGCGGCATTACTTACTATGGAACAACAACATCTTTCAGTACGGACCAGTCTGCAACAACAATAAGCACATCAGCAGCGACAAATATAACATCTTCATCTGCGACACTTAACGGTTCAATCATCAAAGCAGGCAGTCCGGCATACTCTGAAAAAGGGTTTTGTTATTGCCGGGGATACACTCCAACAATAAATGACACCAAAATAACTGTCAGCGGCAACAATAGCGGGAATTTCTCCGTCTCAATAAGCAATCTTGAATACAATACGTCATACTATTTCCGTGCATACGCAATTCAGAACGGGAAAACAATCTATGGAGAGAGCCTGTATTTCCGTACTTCATATATACAAGCAGAAGTACAGACCTCCGAAGCGACAAATATCGGATACAATTCACTGACATTTAACGGAAGTGTCACATCTGTCGGTGACCCATACATAACCGAAAGAGGATTTTGCTACAGTGACAGCTATAGTTTTCCGTCTATTTCACATAATCGGATAAAAGTATCCGGTGTTGCATACGGTACTTTCAAGGCAGACGTAAAAGGTCTGTCGGAAAGCACGACTTATTATATACGCTCATACGTAATACAGGACGGGACGGTATACTATGGCAATGTCAAAACGGCAGAAACATATACACAGCCTGTAGTTGCTACGCAAGCGGTAAAAAATATCAGGCAAGTTGAGAATATGCCGATATACTATCAGGCTACGCTTTATGGAGCATTTTATGACGGAGACCCGGGGGTAACGGAATGGGGATTCGTTTATGACTGTTATGACAATCCCACTGTCAGCAAAAACAAAGTGGTAGCAGGCACTTGGTACAAAAAAGATGGGGACGCCTATTGGTACTCGCTTACGGTCACAAATTTTCCTGCAAACAAATATATCTATTACAGAGCCTATGTCAAGACAAGACTTGGTTATGTATACGGAGAGACCTTGCAATTCCAGACTTATTACTAATATAAAAACGAATTCAGATATTTATTATTAACCAATTAAAACAAAAGTATTATGAAAGCATTTATTAAACTTGCTGCAACGGCGATATGCCTGGTTTTGGCAATCAATGTATCTTACGCACAAACAAAGTATGATGTCAAAACTGCAAAAAAAACAGCGAAAACACTTGCCAAAGACGGGTGGAGAACAGACGGAGGGCATCGCACCATTGAATCATATCTCCTTAAATACTATGAGATCGAAACAGAAAACGAACTTATTATCGGGCGTTCCTCAGATCAGGGAAATGAGAAAATAGCAAAAAATGCAGCAAGGCGGGATGCGATAAGAGAGTTCATTGAATTGGCCGGCACCGAAATGAAAGGAGTCGGAAATGAACTGGAAGGAATGCTTGACAAAAAGACTATTGACAACTTGACCACTGCAAGCATAAGCAAATTTTCCGGTAAAGCAGAAAATGAAATTTCTGTTTCTTTTGTTCTTTACAAAACTCAGGCAGACGGGAATATCAGCTGCCAGTCATACTGTTATATAAACAAGAAAAAATACGAAAACCTGAAACAGGAAGCATTCAAAGAGGCCATCAATGAAGCAGAAGGTGTAAAAAACTATAACCAGAAAGTACAGGAGATTATCGATGCGCAATTCTAAATACACAAAAGAAAGATTTATTACATTGTGTATCTTTTTATCCTTTAGTCTCGCATCATCAGCCCAAACACACTGCGACAGGATCAGGCCTCAATGGCTGTCAATTCCACCTAAAGCCGGGAACAGCACATATATATTTAATACGTTCCGTATCCAGGCTTCAAATCTAAGTGAAGCAAAACGCAAATTGCCGGATGAAGCTGCATATTATATGGAACGATCATACAGTATCAGTGGTATTACAGTTGAAACAACAGATGTGTCCAATATATACATCAATGGCAACAAGAAAAGCCACACAATTGAGACTATGACCGACACTGTTATTACACAAGCTCATAAAATTAATTTAGAGCTTCGTATCATAGATGAGTTCTGTGACAGAAACGTATTTCATTTCTTGTGTGCGATTCCCAATCCCAATACGAGTAAGGTTGCATATAATCAAATGGCAATCACGACCAATTACGGTACCCGCGGCCTATGGCGTTCAGCCATAGTGCCGGGCTGGGGCCAGATGTACAAAGGTTCGTACCTGAAAGGAGGTCTGATTCTGGGCGGGGCGGCCGCACTTGCCGGCGGAGCTGCGGTATGCAGTCTTACAAGAAAGAACTGTCTTTCCAAAATGGCGAATACACACAGTGCAAATGTGAAACAGCAATATGCGGCACGTGCCAACAATTTTAATACAGGTATGTATATATGCCTTGGCAGCCTTGTTTCATTGTACGTGTACAATCTCGTCGATGCAACCGTCGCTCCGGGAGGCAAGAGGATAATAGTATATCCTGCCGTGTCTTCTGAGGGAAGTATTGGAGCAGGCGGCAAAGTAACATTTTGATTCCATAAAAACTAAAGCAATGAAAAAAATATTTTACATTATTATCTGCCTTATGGCTTCAACGGCCGTATATGCACAGAAAAAGACAAATCCGTTGTCATATCCATATTACATCTGCGGTACAACGACTATTGATCCGAATGACGGTACCGTGACACTGCGGGACATATCTTACAAAGGATTTTCATGTAAAAAGGAAAACTTCAAGGTCGGAATAGAAGATAAGGAAAAAGCATTATTCCGCTTTGAGGAAATAACGACGAATCCGTCAATATCGCTTCGGGGGAAAAAGCTTCAATATTGGCGGCAAGATGAGTTCGGGGAATGGATAACGGATGCAGAGGGAGGAACCGGAATCGCAGAAGACAGGCTTAATAAATATATAACCATCATGCTTGTTCTTGATTGCAGCAAGTCTTTGGGAACAGATTTTGACAAAGTAAAGAAAGGAGCGATCTCTTTCATAGAGAAACTTCTGTCGGCATCGTCATCAGACTATGTAAGATTTGGAATCATAGGGTTTTCTTCTATTGCAGACGCAAACAGACAGACTTTCGGCATTAGAGAATTGAATACATCCACTTATGCTGAAGCCATAAAATTCATAAATAATCTGTCCACAAACGACAATACCGCACTTTATTATGCTGTAGACAAAGCCGTTGACATGCTAAGTCAATATGTGACTGAAAATTTCGACATGAAAGACAACTATGAAGGCACATATATACTTACGTTTACTGACGGAATCGACAATTCCTCCCAGTTTAGAGATAAAAAAATTTTTACATCAAAACAGGCATACGAATACATACAGGACAAGGTTATCAAAACTCAAATCAGAGGCTCTCATATAGAGTCGTATATAATAGGAGCAAAAGGAGTAGACCTCAAAACTTCGGAACAGATATCCAAATTCAAACGTGAATTGGAAAATCTTATTCCCGACAAATTCAGCGACAGGTTTACCTATCTCGAGAATATGCAAAATCTTGAATACACTTTCAGCAATATCGCGGAAAGTCTTGTTAAGAAATGGCAAAATCTCCTTTGCTATACATCTCTTGCACATGAGGGAGGCGTATGCTGGACATACGGAGAAGTTCCTGTACCGGTAAAACCGACATACGATTATAAAAACCTGTTCCTTGGCTTAAACGTCGGGGCCGGAGTCGGAATGGAAGACTATTTCGGCGGCGTGTTTTCTTTTGGCATTGACTTCGCCTACCCTATTACCAATAAATTCGGACTGGGAGCATACTTTGACGTTAAAAATATGATCGGCACCGGTTATTACAGTGACTATGATTTAGGATTCGCTTTCGGTGTGATGACGACAATCGGCGACTATAGCTCAAGAAGAAAATCATTCGTGGGAGGCATCGGCGTCGAATTGAATACCAATGATGCACTTATGACCGATATGCGTGGCGGAGTGCTCTTTAGAAATGGATTATATATTATGGGCGATATTGCTGCGGGAAGCGTTAGTGATTATTATGATTATGGTTATGACAATGTGTTCGCATTCAATGCATCGATAAAAGTCGGTTTCAATTTCGGAAAATTCATCAAGATCCGTAAAAAGAGATAATGAAAAACACCTGCATCGCAATAATGATGTTTCTGGGCGGCACAATAGTGTCCGCCCAGAATTATAAAGACAGTTTTCTGGCACAGAAAGCCCAAATGGAGCAAGACTTTGAAACATTCAAAATAAACTCAGAACGTGATTTCGAAGATTTCAGGAAAAAAGCCAATGCCGATTTTGCCGAATATATGAAAGATCCGTGGAAAAAGATGCAAGGCGAAGAACCTGTTCCGGAACCGGTCAAAGAAGTACCGGATATACCGCCTGTTATTTTTCCCGATATTGATGCCATTGAAATACCGGACGGCGATGAAATTCCATTCATAGAAATCATCCCTATAAAATTCAGGGAAAGAGAGCCTTTGAATGTATCCCCGATGCCATATAGGCAAAAGTCAAAAGAAACTTGCATTGAGATTGAATTCTACGGGACACCTGTACGGATAAGGTTCGACTTGTCAAAAAGGACGGCAATGGAAGGTGCCACAGAAGGAGCCGCTTCCGAAATGTGGACAAAACTGTCATCGCAGGACTATGACAACATTCTGTATGACTGTCTTTTTGCACGTGATTCATTGAGTCTGTGCGACTGGGCATATTATAGACTTGCGGAAACGGCGGCAGAAGGAATTTACGGAAAAGGCAATGAAGCCGTAATGCTTTGCGCATACATAATGAACCAGTCCGGCTTCAAACTGAGATTAGGACGCTCCGGCAATAGCCTGCATGTGCTTCTTTCATTTGAAGATGACATCTACAATATGCCCTACTGGGATATAAATGGCGACCACTACTATCTTACAGACAAAACTGCCGTTTCTTCATTATATATCTTCAACCGGGAATTCCCGAGAGAAAAGGCTTTGCTCCTGGACATCAACGGAGAAAACAGATTTTCTGAAAACTGGAGCAGTAAAAGAATTCTCAAATCAAAAAGATACCCGCAGGCAGAAGTTTCGTTATGTACGAATCTCAATCTTATGGATTTTTACAATGAATATCCGCATCCGTACAGACGCGGAAATAAATATTCCCATTGGAGTTTTTATGCCAACACTAATCTGAGCACAGCCACAAAAGACATTATGTACCCTGCCCTCAGACGATGTATATCCGGAAAAAGCCAGGAGGATGCAGCCAATATTCTCATAAATTTTGTACAGACAGCCTTTGATTATAAAACGGACGAAGCGTTTTGGGGATATGAGAGGGCATTGTTTCCTGACGAGACATTATACTATCCGTTCTCCGATTGTGAAGACAGGGCAATATTGTTTTCACGTCTTGTAAGAGACCTTATGGGCTTGGAAACTATTCTGCTGTATTACCCTGGGCATCTTGCATCCGCCGTCGAATTCGATGAGGATATACCTGGAGACTACCTTGTCGTAAATGGAAAGAGATACCTCGTCTGTGACCCTACATATACAAATGCCTGTATAGGTATGACAATGCCGGGAATGGATAATTCAGGAGCAAAAGTCATTTTGCTCTAATTACAGAAAAATAGCGGTACGCCTCCTCTATTACATCGGACAGCTCACATCGGATATACTTCGCCCCCATTTTTTATGCAAATTTGGAATACAACTGCAAAAACACATAAAATAAAGCAAACGACAAATCTTTTTACATTATAATACAACGTGTCTCAGGAGAAATTTGCGGCAATTCATCCCATTTCAACAAGTTCCCTCCGTCAGATTTTGAAGCGCCCCCAAAAGTTAGACACAAAACCTTTTTTTGGGGGGCAGTTCATTCTGACGGGGCGCTTCCGATTTCGGAAACTTGTCTGACAGCCTGTCTCATTTATTTTGAATCACCTTGATTTTGGCCACATCATCGTGAAAGAAAAAGGCAATGAGAGTTATTTTTCGGATCTGCGGACACCTGAATTGTTTGCTGAAGCACTGAAAGAAACCCTCTGCATATACCAGTGAGTGCCGGCACTTTCCTTGTTGGTAAACGTCTCCGCATCTCCCTGTTTCGTTACAGTAAGCCAGTCGTTCGGTTTTTCTTTGCCGCAACTCAAATCGCTACTTAAAGAAACAATATTAAGCACAACACCAGTGCCGTCTTTCGGCAACGTAACCTTATAGTTTTGGGCATCTACCAGTTCCTCGCCTTCAAGTATATATATGTCACCATAATGGTAACCGCCATACTTAGTACATCCGTAAAAGAATTGAAGCAGAACAAAGGCCAACAATATAATTTTTATTTTTCTCATATACATAAATTTATTTCCACCCTCGGAAGCTCATCCACAGATTCACAAACATGACTTTTTTGACATGAAAATACAGTCAACAAAAGCAGCATCCGGAAAATGCCGCTCAAAAACTTTTGATTGAATCGTTCCATAGTTTTGGCTATTAGTGTTAAGTCCGGTAAACATAGGAAAATAAACGGAAAGAACAAAATAAATTTGCCTATGCTCCCGCTTAGCCTTAATGTGTTAAACAAGCTTGACGATTGTTCTCTGCTTTTTACCAATTTGTACTTCGCACAATATCGGCAGAACTCAAATAAATTTGGTTCTGCTCTCGACTTATTCGTATATTTTGCT
>CAYMVG010000027.1:0-18510 GCA_964394295.1 uncultured Muribaculaceae bacterium
AACAGCAACTGTCCGGAAAGACACCGGAAGCAACGTCGAGAGCCAAGGCATTGAGGCCATATAACAATCCGTCAACCACCATCTACAAAATGATAGAATTGCTGGAGAACTTGTAATTCAGAAATTATGGTTATTAGGCTCCAAGTCATGCGGAATTCGGGAGAATGACAAATTCAAATACTGATAGATTATCCGGAAAAAGTCGCTCTATAGCCGGACAATTACCGACTTAAGAGCGACCTTGACGGATGGTGATATACAACTGTCTAATTGGTCTTGCAGTATTTGCCGAATGAAGCGGTAAGCGAGAAAGTTACATTGGTGTTCCAGTTGCTTACCGGCACGAACTGAGGAGTCACATGCACAAGCGGGAGGAACGAATCCGTTCCGATGCAGAAGTTCACGCCTCTCGTGTGGAATGAAAGGGCAGCTCCTACAGAATGACCGAAGTCGGAGAACGCATAGTTGCCGGTTATGCCGAACCATTTGAGAGGTGCCAAATTCAGGGCAAGGCGTCCCTCTGTCCATGAATACCGCCCCTCAAAACGTCTTGTGCCCAAAAGTCCGAAAGACATTTTCTCATAGAAAGGCATTCGCGCTTCAAGTCCGATGTGAGTCGTCATGGCTATCCTTTCCGCAGATTTAAGGCCGGACTGCCTGTGCTCAAAATTGAAGGCATTCATCAGATCTTCACCCATACTTTCAAGCTGCTCGCCGAAAGAAGGGGAGTCTTCACCGAAAATATCGTCGCCGAACCCATCGAATTTCCATGACACCTCAGGTGTCGTTGCCCTCATTGTATTGCCCCATGAAATGAAGCCGAGGTCAAGTACAGATGCGGACAAGGTAAAATATTTCAGGAATTTCCATGTAACGCCGAAATCTGCGGCAGCACCGAAATTTGACAAACTGGCACCCCTGAACATGAATTCATCCGAAATGTCAGCATCTCCATTTATATTGAAGGCCAGCATACCGGAAGTCGTCATGCTCCCGTTTGCACTGACAGCCCATTGCTGTTCGGACATCTCAAGGCTCATCCTGTCCATTACAACGGAAAGACGTGCCATGCCGACAAGGAATTTCAGTCTTGCACCCACATATATATTGTCGGTAACGCTGCGTGAAAATCCATATGCAATTTCCATTCTTGAATCCATCTTCGCACCGAGATTGAAGATGTCATACTGAGTGCGGCCGCCGGCGGCACCGTTCTTGGCAAATTCAAAGAGAGAGCCCGGAAGATTCATCGCAATGCCTGCCTTCATGGAGAGGTCCAATGTATGGTAACATTTGCCTGTCCTGAAACCTGCCGAAAGAATTCCCATATCCATATTCAGTCCGAGCCTGTTGTTGTCCTTTATTCTTGCGAGAAAGTCCTGGGCAGGAACAGCGGGATGCAGGAAAGTCACAAGACTGCCGTTTCCTGTCGGATAAAGCAGGTCGGAAAGTGCCAGACTGCTTTGTACACCTATTTCCGTGCGGCCGGCCACAGGAAGCGCAAAATAGCCGCGCTCACCCTGGAAGGCCGGATTTAACTTATAGCGGTAGGTATAGCCGTCAAGAAAATATCCTGTCCTGAAATTCTGCTGTGCAAGGGACGGAACACAAAAATAAAACAGTGCACAAGCGGCAGCAACTGCATACAGTGTCTTTTTCATATCCATTGTTTATATTAGGTTATTCTCCGGCAAGGTCGATTGTTATTCCCTCAGGCAGGCGGAGCACGATTCCGGTCAGTTCAAGTCCCTGCTCCTGATTGAGCGCAATACAACTGTCGGATGAATTTCCGGAAACGGCACTCATTGAAAGCCTCAGTCCGCTGAAAGACACAGGACCGGAAGCTGATGACAGGTTAATGACAAGTTCCGATGTTACAGGAGCATCAATGGAACCGGAACGTATATATCCGTCCATGCCGACAATGATTCCGGAAAGTTCATTGCCGTATGTATCCGTAGCAGATGCTTCGATTGAGAAATCCATTGGAATACTGTTGATTACCCCAAGAGAAAGCTGTACGGAACCCAGACAGAAATCAGACATGTCCACATTCAGGCCCGTGATGTCCCGGGTGAAAGAGAGAGTCATATCATTTCCGAAGCACAGAGGACAGCCGAGACGGTATTCGACATCCATATAATAAGGGCTGCCGAACACAACCTTTATGCGCTCATTGTCTGTAACTGCCTTGAAATCGTACAATTCCGCAGCATCAGGAATAAGCCTGAGGAGTCCGTCGAAATCGTCGGTCTTTACGTTTGAATAACCGTCGGGAGCACCTGTTCCGGACTGTGAGAATGAGTATGAGCTGCGTGACGAAGCAGAGAAATGCGCAGGCCCGAGCATGGCATCGGCGACTTCCGCAGAATTTTTTATCGTCCTTATGCCTGCCGCGATTGTTCCTCCGGCAGGAAAAGAGTTGTCGACGGACATATCCAGCCTGAAACCGCGCAAGCCGATGACTGCACCGTCAGCTGTCAGAAAATCCGGCAAACCGCTTATTTCAAAAGGGGAGAGGCTGATATCAGTCTCCATGTCTATGCTCGCCTCGGCACTGAGAAATCTCATCTCTCCGACATCCAGAGTACCGGTTATTTTAATGTCTGATTCCATCGGAACTTTATTGAACCTGACAGCTCCGCTGAGAAGCACTTCGGAATCTATTTCCATACAGCCGGGACGAACCAGGCCTTGACCGGAAGGCAAGGCATTGAAATCCAATGATATAATATCGAAATCAAGTTCAAGGGCAGGGTAGAGCGGCATATCTTCCGTAAGTTCAAATGTATTATTGCCGGTCTTTTTAAGTTTTGACGGCACTGAATTGCCGAGAACAAGGAAATCAGGAAAGACAAGAGATGAACCGCCGGCAAGGCGGACACTTCCTGCTGCAGAAGATGATGACAACGCGATAGTCAGTCTCGAATCGACATCGCAATTGTACATTCCTGTAATTACTTCCGGCAGCTCGTCCGTGTGCTGTTCAAAAGCCAGACGCATCGTTCCCATGTCAGCTGTAGCGGCAGCATTTTCACTGGCGGAGAGCGAAGCGGCATTTGCCGCAGGCAGAGTTATAACGGCAGAATGCATAAAGGCCTCAGAAACAAAAGAAGGGACCGTAATCTGCTCACGCACATTGCCGTCAGCAAATTTCAGAAGATAATTCCCGTCAGCTGTCACCTCAAGGAAAGCCTCATCTTCGTCCAGAAGCAAGTCTTTGAGATATATTTTCGGAACACTGCCGACAGGCAGCGTCGCGTTCCTGAACAAGGTTGCATTCATGTCGATGTCCTTGCCGAGATCATAATTCCTGTCCACGCATGAATACGCGGCCGTAAGCATGATGGCAAACATAACGGCAGTCGTGCGTCCGCCCAAAGTAAACTTATGTTTCGTCATATCGTCAAATATTTCAGACGCAAAGATAAGAAACTGTCTGTATATTTGTGAAGTAAAAATATATTTTGTTTAACTGAAAATGTATTTTATACACACTGTTTTATCAGTTTCTCCCCTTTGCCGATTTTGTTATACAATGTACATTATGTTAAGTACGTATATGAAGAATAAGAATGGCACAATTTCTGCAATACTGTCGCGCGGCAAAACAGCCGCATTTCAGCAATAAACGAAAATGGGATTCAGACTGCTCACATACGCTATTTCCGCCGTCATCTGCCTCTTCCTTTCATCCGGAAAAGAGGCATTGCCGGCACAGCACACCGAATTCCAAATCACAGAAACCACCGCAGAAACCGCATATCTGAATCCGGATTCAGCATCATTCTCGCAGCAAAAGGCTGCCTGCAATCCACCGAGACAGACAAACTGCTCGTCATCAGCCAGATACAGCCAGAATGCCAAACGTACACAGGCGCAAAAAAGCGGAAATTCATCTTTTGTCAAATCTGACAAGATACACAATAATATCACAATCTCCCCTTTCCTGAACTGCACAAGACGTTTTCCGTCCGGTTCAGATGAACCTTCGCACAAATTCATAAGTCTCCGTAAACTTGTAATTTAGCATCTTTTCCTGTTCTCCGCAAATCCGGAGGACGAACCGGCTATATATCACAATCGCGCCTGCAAACGCCCTTTCAGCAAGGGCTGTACAGGAATTTATTCACAATTTTTATATAACTGATTATGGAAAAGACATTTGCAAGAATACGTTCAACAAAGGACATTATAATTTCAACAACACTAACAATAGCAGGTTTCGTACTGGTCGCACTCCCGACATCAGTGTCAGTGAACCTGGTGGGTTTCTTTATGATTTTCGCAGGCATCATTATGCTGCTTTTCTGCAAGACAGGCTACAAAGACGCGGAAACAGGCACAAGATACTGCAAGAAAGAGTGTTTCTTCCCACAGAGCAAACGGGCCGACATCGAATCGCAGCTCGGCGGAGACACCAGGGAAGCTGCAGCTGTCTGCACAGAAGAAGGCACCGGAAGCGGACTGAGGCTGGACATATACAGAAACAAAAAATCAGGAAACGCATACGCCCAGCTTTTTGAGTATGTTCCTTACAAATATGTCCCTTGCACCCGGGTATTCGAATGCAATACTGACACACTCACCAACCTTGCCGGAAGATAAAAATGGAATACATCATCATTGCGGCCGCATTTGCCGGTATAATTTTCGGGTCTGACTGGCTCGTGGACGGCGCGGTATCGATTGCCAAGCGTTTCAGACTTTCAGAATTCGTCATAGGCGCAGTCATTGTCGGAATAGGCACCTCAATGCCGGAACTTATAGTAAGCATGGTCGGAGCCGTGAACGGCAATGCAGACATTGCAATCGGAAATGTAGTAGGCTCCAATATTTTCAATGTACTCGGAATACTCGGACTTACAGCCGTCTTCTTTCCGATAGCCGTGCACAGGAAAAACATGAGATTTGAAATCCCGTTCTGCATTTTCGTGACAATGCTCATGATACTGCTGCTGTTCAATTTCTTCACAGGAGGAGAACCGGTACTCGGCCGCTTTGATGCCGCAGTAATGCTTCTGATGTTCGCAGTATTCATGGTGTACTCGATACATCGCGGAAAACAGAACACACATGAAGAAACTCCCGCAACAGCTGAAACAGTCTCCCCTCTCTGGAAATCAGCCGCAAAAACAGTTGCCGGACTCATCCTTCTGGCTGTCAGCTGCGACCTGTTCGTTGACGAAGCCATAGTCATAGCCAGGTCATGGGGAGCAAGCGAAGCCTTCATATCCATTACTCTCATAGCCTGCGGCACTTCCCTGCCTGAACTTGCCGCCTCAGTTACAGCAGCACTCAAAAAGAACACAAGCCTTGCGCTCGGAAACATTGTCGGCTCTAATATATTCAATCTCACACTGATACTCGGCATTACGCCACTGGTGACTCCCCTGCATCCTGCCGGAATCACGGCAATCGACTATATCGTGATGGCCGCTGCCGTCATCTCCCTCCCTATAGCCGGACTCAAAGGCCGGATAGGACGGACTGCAGGAATACTCATGCTCTGCTGCTTTGCCGCATACAACTTATGGCTGGTTTTCAGCGAAACAGGTCTTCGCGCAATACTCGGGCAATAATGCCATTATAAATTTTTGAAAAAATTTTAAGCTGCTTCTTGGACAGCTTCCAAATATATTTGATAATTTTGCAGCCCCGATAATCTTCGGGGCTTTGATTTTGAAGATTGAGATACAGATACAGCACGTATGGGAAAGAGGAAACAGGACATAATTCTTGAAAATGTTGTCATAGAGGCAGTCGCAGCAGAAGGAAAAGCGCTCGCAAGAGTTGACGGCACTGTATTGTTCGTACAGTTCGCCGTACCGGGAGACATTGTGGATGTCAGGGTGACAAAAAAGAAAAAGAATTACATGGAGGGCTATATTCTGCGCATAGTAAAGCCTTCCGAACATCGCCTGGAACCGTTCTGCAGTCATTTCGGAGTCTGCGGAGGCTGCAAATGGCAGCCGCTTCCATACGAAATGCAACTCCAGGCCAAGCAGCAGCAGGTCTATGACCAGTTAGTGAGAATCGGACATCTGGAAGTGCCTGAAATCTCCCCTATTATACCTTCCGAAGCAACCGAATATTACCGCAACAAGCTTGAATTCACCTTCTCGCAGCGCAGATGGATTTTTGAGGACGAAGATCCGGAGGCCCTCACAGAACAGCAGCGCTACGGGCTCGGTTTTCACGTGGGAAGATTCTTCGACAAAGTTCTGGACATCAGCCATTGCTGGCTGCAGCCGGAGCCGTCCGACAGCATACGCCTGTTCATAAAGGAATACGCACTGACACATGGCCTGACATTCTTCAATATCAGGGAACACAGCGGTTTTCTGCGCAATATGTTCATACGCACTACCGAGGCCGGAAATGTAATGCTGATTCTGTGCATGTATTATGAGGATGCAGAGGCGCGCACTGCCCTGCTGAATGCAGTTGCGGAAAAATTCCCGCAGATAACCTCGCTGTACTATGTCATCAACGGCAAGCCGAACGACTCTATCGGAGACCTCGAATGCATCCTGTACAAAGGAGAAGAAGCCATATATGAGTATATGGAAGGCCTGAAATTCAAGATAGGGCCGAAATCTTTCTACCAGACAAATTCGCGCCAGGCCTACAATCTGTACAGCCAGGCACGCGAATATGCGGCCCTCACAGGCTCAGAGACTGTGTATGACCTCTATACCGGTACAGGAACAATCGCACAGTTCGTGTCACGCAATGCCACAAAGGTCATAGGAATCGAATATGTTCCTGAGGCAATAGATGATGCAAAGGCCAATGCAAAGGCCAACGGTATGACCAACTGCGAGTTTTTCGCCGGAGACATGAAGGATATCCTGACTGACAGCTTCATAGAGGAACATGGCAGACCGGATGTGGTCATACTCGACCCTCCGCGTGCAGGAATACACCCTGATGTGGCGCGCGTGATTCTGAATGCAGCGCCTGACCGCATAGTGTATGTGAGCTGCAATCCGGCTTCACAGGCACGCGACCTGGAGATACTGTGCCGGGACTATGTGATTACAGCAGTGCGTCCGGTGGATATGTTCCCGCATACGCACCATGTCGAGAATGTAGTTGCCCTCTGCCGCAAATAGTAAATTTCTTAATATTACCTGAGTTTCCCGCAATAGAGGCGTCCCTGTTCGGCAGACAGCACTTTCAGTGTCTCTCCTTTCACGGCATAGCCGCCGAATCTGAGAGTCGCTTCAAGAATGCGCCCGTCAACAGTCTTGACTTTGCCTGACGGTCTCATATCAGTAAACACCACAACAGGCTCTCCTTCAAGGCTTTCAAGGCCTGATACGACGCCCGTGAAGCCGTCGGCCGAGTCCAGAGACTGCCTGAGTGCAATGTGATCGAACGAACGTGTGGCATATAACTTTCTGACTATCAGTACAGAGCCGAAGATTGCGGCAGATGCGGAAACAATGACAAGCCCTATGGGCCTGAGTACCGGCATAAGCGTGACAGTGCCGTCGAAACGGAAAATCTCGGTATTGTCAATCATGGCAAACGCCAGGGACAGCACCGCGGCGGCGATTCCGGATATTCCGCATACTCCGAAACCCGGTATGACGAATATCTCGAAACCAATCAGTACCAGCCCTATGACAAACAGCAGCAGTTCCCAATAGGCCGCAAGTTCCTCCACGAAAAGCGGCGAGAAATAGAAAACCGCACCAATTACGGCGATTGCAAGAGGCAGGCCTATGCCCGGAGTGCGTATCTCGATATAAATACCGCCTATTATCATCATCAGAAAGATGCTCTGCAGCACAGGATTAAGCAGGAAATGCACCAGACGCTCCACCCACGTAAGATCATCGTCCATATTTGAAATAGCATAGTCTTCCCCTCCTGTGACCGCAGCGGCGACCTCATGAATATCATTGCAAATGCCCTCGCAATATCCGGCTTCACGGGCCTCCTCCGGCGTAAGGCTCAGCACTCCTGCAGTATCTACCATAGACTCGGCGATGTGCGGATCGCGCCCGTTTACAGCAGCCGTAGATCTCATCATGCCGCGCATGAACGACTGGTACTTGTCCGGCATGACTTTCCCGGCTGCATCGACGACAGTGGCCGCACCGATTGTGCCTCCCGGCTTCATATATATCGAATCACAGGCAATGCTTAAAAGCGCACCAGCAGAAGCGGCCTGCAGATTGACAAAGGCCACTACAGGAATGCCGCAGCCAAGAATCGCAGTCCGCATGCTGTCAGCCGCATCGACAGCGCCGCCGTAGGTATCGATGTCGAGCAGGACATAATCCGCATCGGCCTGTGCAGCCTTTTCAAGTCCGAGCACAAGTCTCCTCTGCGACTGCCGGTTTATGTCCCCGTCAACCCTGATTCTGTAGAAAACCGCCAACGAATCACTGCCGTACGCCGCAACGCACAGAATAAGGCCGCTGACAATCGAAACAAAACGTCTCATGATATATAAAATTGATATTCCGACCGCAAACATACACAAAATAGACGGAATAATCCGTCACGAGCCAAAGGAAAGTCCCTTTTTCGGGAAACTGTTTCCGAATTATTTTTATCTTTGCATGTTTATTCCCTTATACGGACGGGATAACTTTTGCAAAACATGGCTATACAGTTTTTGATACTTGCGGCAGGGTTGCTGCTAATATTGCTCGGTGCCAACTGGCTTGTTGACGGTGCTTCGGCTGTGGCAAGAAAATCCGGACTCAGCGAATTCCTCATCGGGCTCACGATTGTCGGAATCGGCACTTCCGCCCCGGAAATGGTGGTAAGTTTCATATCTTCATTCCAGCATAAGGCAGATATGGCAATCGGCAATGTCATCGGTTCGAATATTTTCAACACAATGATGATTCTCGGCGTAACCGCCCTGATAACACCGCTGACCATAACAAAACGCAACCTGAGGAGCGACATACCGCTGAATATTATTGTGACAGGCCTGCTCATCCTCCTCGGTATGAAGGCAAGTATCTTCGGCATCGGCAAAGATGAAATCGGCCGCGCGGAAGGAATCATGCTTCTCCTAATATTCTCATGGTATCTTTGGTCGTCATTCAGGCATGACAGCCAGAATATTACAGATGGCGAAAAAGAAAAGGACACCAAGATCCTTTCAGGAGCGAAAGCGGCTGTTCTTGTCGTTGCAGGCATAGCGGCACTTGTGGGAGGAGGAAAACTTTTCGTCGGGTCAGCGGCAAGAATCGCCGAATATCTGAACCTGTCGGAAAAATTCATTGCAATCACAGTCATGTCAGTAGGAACATCGCTTCCTGAACTTGCTACCTGCATTGTCGCGGCAATCAAGGGACGCGGCCAGCTGGCACTCGGAAACATCCTCGGCTCAAACATCTCCAACATACTGCTTGTACTCGGAGGCGCAGCTGTCATAAATCCATTGTCATTCAAGGGAATGACTCCTGTGGATCTCGGGGCTGTAATGATCTGCGCAATCTTCATCCTCGCCAGCGCCCACACTTTCGAGACAAAGAAACTGGACCGGTTCGAGGGCGGAATGCTGCTCGCGATGGAAGCGGCATACATGACATGGCTATTCATCAATCCTTTTTAAAATCGTGGCAATGGGAAAACTCTACGATATGCTCAGGGAAGACTACCGTGTAAAGGAAGGTCTCAAGACATGCATAAACTGCGGCACCTGCACGGCGATATGCCCTGCTGCCGAATTCTACAGATATGACCCGCGCAAGATTGTGGACACGGTGCAGCGCGGCAACGACGAGGAAATTGAAGAACTGCTCAAAAGCGACGTGATATGGTACTGCGGCGAATGTATGTCGTGCGTAACGCGCTGTCCGAGAAAGAACGGCCCTGGAATGGTTATCATGGCCCTGCGCAATCTCTCGGCAAAACTCGGATATTTCGTCTGTTCGGAAAAGGGAAGGCAGCTCTACCCTCTTACTAAAATAATGACGGGAAACATTCTCAAATACGGCTATTGCGTGCATCCGGACACGTTCAGATGGGAGGATCATGTAGAATCAGGCCCTGTATGGAAATGGCACACGGAGCATCTTGAGGACAATTTCGCAAGGCTCGGAGCAAATTTCCGCGGAGAAGGCCCCGGGGTGCTGAGAAAGATTCCGCAGGAGTCGCTCGATGAACTGAAAAGTATCTTTGATGTGACCGGAGGCACGGAGCGTGTGGAAAATGTGGAGAAGTTCTCCGAGGCCAAGGCCGGTGAAATGGGAATGACGATGGATGAGTATTTCAGCTACACTTTCGGCCACTGCTCCGAAGGCCATTTTAATAACGAATAATTGCGTATAATTAAAGATAACGAATAATTGCGGAACTTGAGAGTATGATCTATCAGGGCAAACAAAAAATATGGTCGGAATACCAGAAAGAGATTCCGGAAGACAACTGGTTCTATGTCAGAAGCTGCATAAGGCAGAACTTCTTCCCCGCATCTGAAAGGATGTTCATGGAAATATGCCGCAACGTCCTGAAAAAGGATTTCTATGAGACTGAATATCATACAACCTGCGGAGGCATAGCCTACCACTGCGATACCATCCCCCAGGAAACGGCAATGACAATAGTTGCAAGACAGTTCGCCCTCATGACAGAGGCCGGCTATGAGAACTATGTGGCATCATGCATCACCTCATTCGGCAACTATACCGAGATTCTCGAAACCTGGCATGAGTTTCCGGAACTGGAGACAAAAATACGGGAACTGCTCTGGAAAGCCTGCAGGAGAGAATTCAAGAAGCCCAAATACCTCGCGCATGCAAGCGATCTGATATACAAATACAGGAATCTGATAGCCGAGAAAGCCAAGTTCCGTCTTGTGGACAAGGAGACCGGCGAACCTCTGAGAGTCGTGGAGCACATCGGCTGCCACTATTCCAAGATGTTCCCTTCAAAAGGAGTCGGAGGTGCGGAATATCCTTATGTGCTTGCAGGAATGGTCGAATCATGGGGAGGCAACGTAATCGACTACCCTGAGCGCAGGCATTGCTGCGGCTACGGTTTCAGACAATATCACATAAAGGCCAACAGGGGCTACTCGATCTCGAATACGCACAAGAAGTTCGAGTCCATGGAGCCGTACAGGCCGGACATGATAATAACCAACTGTCCGGGCTGTCCTTATTTCCTCGACAGGTGGCAGTATGTGATTGCCGAAATGGAAGGCAAGACCTACGGCATGGACGGCTACGGAATCCCGGTATTCACCTACGAGGAACTGGCGGGACTTGTGCTGGGCTATGACCCGTGGGATCTCGGCCTGCAGCTTCACCAGGTCGCTGTCGAACCGCTTTTAGACAAAATCGGCATCCCGTACAATCCTGAAGACAAGTACAGGGGACTGAACAAAAAGGACATAATGCGTCCGGGACTGCCGCAGAACATGAAATGCTTCTGATACAGAGAGGACACATCGAACAGACGTAAATCAAGCGTACAAAACCTATAATCAGATGAAAGAGATTATTGTCATAATAGGCGGAGGAATCGCCGGACTCGAAGCGGCATCCAAGCTTCTTGAGCTGGGCTACTCCCCCATCATTGTTGAGAAGAGCGACAGGCTCGGCGGCCATGTGGCGCAGTGGAACAGACTGTTTCCGGACATGACTCCGGCATCGGATGTCGTAACGGAACTGCTGGAACGGACAAAGGGAGCGAACATTTTTCTGAATACGGAAATATCATTCATAAACCGCCTGAAAGGCAGCTACAACATCAGGCTGTCCAACGGAATATCAATAAACACTGGCTATATACTTTTTACAACCGGTTTCAGCCTGTTCGAAGCAGGCAAGAAGGAGGAATATGGCTATGGAATTTATGACCAGGTCATTACAAATGGCGACTTGGAGCAGTGGTTCAATACAGGAAAGGACAGCCGTATCACCGGAAAGAAGATAGACAGGATCGGCTTTGTACACTGCGTGGGTTCGCGTGACGAGAAAGCGCGCAATTCCCAGTGCTCAAAGGTGTGCTGCATCACTGCAATCAAGCAGGCCATCGAAATGAAGGAGAAGTTCCCCGAGGCCGACATCTGGTGCTTCTATATGGATCTGAGGCTTTTCGGAAAGAAGTTCGAGGATTTCTATACCAGGGCGCAGCGCGACTACGGAATCCATTTTGTGCGCGGAAGGGTGTCGGAGGTCAGCGAGAATATCGAGGGCAAGGTGGTCGTGAAGGCAGAGGACACTCTGGCAGGAAAGCCTGTCAAGATGAGTCTCGACCTGCTGGTGCTCATGTCCGGAATGGTATGCAATCCGGACAGCGCGAAGACAGCCGGAATGCTGGCCCTGCCTGTAGATTCCGACGGCTTCCTCAAAAGTCATGACAATGTGCTGCATATCACTTCATCACCCAAGGACGGGATCTTCTATGCAGGTGCATGCACAGGACCGAAAACCGTTCCCGAGACACTGGCCGAGGCAAGGTCTGCCGTACTGGAGATACATTCACATATAAGCAGGAAATAATGGAGAACATCTTCGGTTTCAGAATATCCCCAAGCTCTGCCATTGATATGGACAGGGTCGACGGAGCTCTTTTTGAAGAGCTCCGCCGCGTCGAGCCCGACGCGGCACGCTGCATGGCCTGCGGCTCCTGCAGCGCGACCTGCCCCGCAGCCGCATTCTCGGGGATGAGCATGAGAAAAGTGCTCCTGTGCCTCCAGAGAGGCAAAGAAAAGGAAGCCTTCAGAATGATGTCCAACTGCATGCTCTGCGGAAAATGCAGCATGGTATGTCCGCGCGGCATCAACACAAGACGACTGATACTTTCAATCAGCAGAATTTACGGAAAGGAGGACACAAAATGAGAGAAATATATCTTTCCGGCTACAACAACTTCGTGCTTCCGTTCGTCATCGGAATGCTGTTCTGCCTCACCTGGTGCGCAATAGGCGCAATAAGGATAATCCTGCAGCTTCCTGCCAAAGACCGCAGCAGATTCTTTCTGTCCCTTGTCAATCCGAAGACAATGGCAAAGAATGTCCGCGACTGGTTCTGCGACTGCCTTTTCCATGTAAAGCTTTGGAAAAGGAACAAGCTCCTCGGATATATGCACTCCAGCATCGCCTTCGGCTGGTTCATGCTCATTGTAATAGGACACATCGAGGTCTTCCTGTACACTCCAGAAAGGATTCACAGGATATGGTATCCGATATTTTTCCGCTATTTCGTCTCCGTATCGGAAGAGACGATGAAAGGCTCGTTCTTCTTCTTCCTCATGGATTTTTTCCTGCTTGTAGTGCTCAGCGGAATAGTCCTGGCCATAATAAAGAGAGTCCGTTCCATGATGTTCGGAATGAGACGCACCACGCGCCTCAGCTTCACGGACCTGATAGGACTTTATTCACTGTGGTCAATCTTCCCCCTCAGACTGCTTGCCGAGGGCTTCACCGCAGACATAAGCGGCGGCTCCTTCCTTACAAAGTCACTGAACATCGTACTGCACTCGTTCCTTAGCGACCACATGAATATGCTCCCTACCTGGTGGGCCTACTCACTCGCACTTGGAATATTCATGTGCGTGCTTCCGTTCAGCCGCTATATGCACATACCGGCCGAAATCCTGCTGATTCCGATGAGGAATGCAGGTATCAGCGTCAGCGGCGCACGACGGGGAATGGCGAAGATACAGGTCTTTTCCTGCCCTTCCTGCGGAGTCTGCATAGACGCCTGTCCCATGGGAGCAGTCAAGGCCAATATCAATGATTCCACAGTCTATCTCAACAGGCAGATCAAGCGCAACAACAGACGCCGCATCGAGGAAATCAGCGACAAATGTCTGCTCTGCGGCAAATGTACGGCTGTCTGTCCTGTCGGTGTAGAGGGCGACAAAATCAGGATCGCCCAAAGGTCCGTGCGGAAATACAATCTTACGCCAGACTACTCAAACATCAGTACAAATGGGCTGAAAACCAGTTGCAACAAAAATGTTATAGAGAATAACAAAAATATTTCATGCGCTGATAATAAAAAAGTTCTATACTTTGCAGGCTGTATGACTGCCCTCACCCCGGTAATTATGAAATCCATGCTCTCCCTGCTTGAAAAAGCAGGAACAGACTACACTGTCATGGACCGGGACGGTGGAATCTGCTGCGGAAGACCGATGCTTATGGCCGGAAGACCGGAACCGGCGAGACAGATGATAGAAAAGAATACGGAAATAATCAAAGAGTCCGGAGCGGATATTCTTCTGCTGAGCTGTCCCATCTGCTACCGCATATTCAAGGAGGAATACAAACTTGAAGGTATCGAAATTCTGCATCACACCGAATACATAGAAAGGCTGATCGACGGGGGACGTCTGAAGATGAGGAAAAGCGATGCGCGTCTTGTCTATCATGACCCGTGCGAACTTGGACGCGGCTGCGGAATCTATCAGAGTCCGAGAAATGTCGTGTCAGGCGCAGGCATCCTCGTGGAAGCCTCCAAGACAGGCAAAGAGAGCATCTGCTGCGGAGGCAGCGTAGGAAGCATCTCTCTCGGTTTCGACAAAAGGAAGCCGCTTACGGAAAATGCACTGGCCAATCTTACCGCAGACTCCCCTGACATCATCGTCACGGCCTGTCCTCTGTGCCGGACCACATTCAGCCGCTATGCAGACCGCCCGGTAAACGACATTGCGGAAATAGTGGACAGGGCGACCCACGGGAACAAATCACAAAACTCATAAACCATGGCATTCAAACCCACCAAGTACACTCTCAGATGCTGCGCCACAGGCCGCATCTTTGAAGACGGAGACTGGACCCTTGCCGATCCCGAATGTCCCGTCCCGAGCCTCGTAAGGGCTGAATATGAAACAGAAAAATACTCACCGCGCACAGAACTCGACGGCTTCTACCGTTATGCGGACTGGCTTCCGGTAAAGCGTACCCTTTCAGGCTCATGCGCCCCTGTTACCTACAAGAGCAAGGCCCTTGCCGGGAAGCTCGGACTGACAAACCTTTTTGTCACCTTCTCAGGCTACTGGCCGGCCATAGGCGCAAAAATGGAAACCTGCTCATTCAAGGAGACAGAGGCTTATTCGGTTTGCGGAAGGCTGCCGGAAAACAGCGGACGCGTTCTTGTCGTGGCTTCAGCCGGCAATACAGCCCGCGCCTTTGCAAAGGTCTGCTCCGACAACAACATTCCGCTGCTGCTCTCGATTCCTGAGGACAACATTTCGGCCCTATGGTTCAAAAAACCGCTGAATGACTGCGTGAAGATAATCGCATCTCCGAAAGGCTCGGACTATTTCGATGCGATAGCGCTTTCAGACAAGGTCTGCCAGTCTCCGAAGTTCATGGCCGAAGGAGGCGCAAAAAACGTTGCCAGAAGGGACGGAATGGGCACTACCCTGCTCTCGGCCGTCGAGAAGACAGGAAGGATTCCTGACGCCTATTTCCAGGCCATTGGAAGCGGTACAGGAGCGATTGCAGTATGGGAGAACAATCTCAGGCTGATCAAAGACGGAAGATACGGCTCTCACAAGATGAAGCTGTATCCGTCACAGAACGCCCCTTTCACAATCATGTATGACTCATGGGAGCAGAGAAGCCGCGAGCTTGTCCCTATGTCGCCGGAAGAGGCGCGTGAGGCTGCGGCAATCATAGATGCCAAAGTCCTTTCGAACAGGAAACCTCCTTATTCGCTTGCAGGCGGACTCTTCGACGCAATGTCGGATGCCGGAGGAGAAATATTCAAAGTGGACAATGCGGATCTCGCCTTCTGGAAAGAGGAATTCAAGTCGCTTGAAGGAATCGACATCCACAATGCCGCAGCGGTTGCAGTGGCTTCGCTCGCACAGGCCGTGGAAAAAGGCATGGTGAAGACTGACGATATGATAATGCTGAATATCACCGGAGGCGGCGAAGAACTTGCAAAATCTGAATCGGAGGTTGTATATGCGGAACCGCACCTTGTGCTGAATCCGGAACTGCCGGCGGAAACAATCATCGCCGAAGTCGAGAAACTGTTTGAAAGAGGCAAATAAAGAACAAAATGGCAAGTTTTACACCGTTAATAGAGATTCCCACGATTCCTATTCCGAAAGATTCCCTTAATGTAGTCCAGGAAGAAATTATCAATGTCGCCGAAAAAATCGTGACGACTCCGGCAGACCAGCTTATCAAGGAACTGCTGGACAAGGCAATTGCCTTCGGCCTGAAAGTCCTGGTTGCCCTGATTGTATATTTTGTGGGAGCATGGCTCATCAGAAGGCTGAAAGGGCTGCTCACCCGAATCTTCGAAAGGAAGAACACCGATGCGGCAATCGTATCTTTCGTACAGAGCATAGTAAGCATTGCGCTTACCATTGTTCTGATACTTGTAACTGTCGGAACATTAGGCGTGGACACAACCTCACTTGCAGCACTGCTTGCAGGAGGCGGAATGGCGATCGGACTTGCTCTCAACGGTACTGTGCAGAACTTCGCCGGAGGAATCATGATTCTTGTATTCAGGCCGTTCAAGGCCGGGGACTTCATCGAGGCCCAGGGATATTCCGGCACGGTGACAGAAGTAAATATCGTCAGCACAAAGCTCAAGACCACTGACAACAAGAACATAATCATTCCTAACGGCGCGATGTCCAACGGAACGATAAACAACTATTCCCAGAATCCCCTCAGGCGCGTGGACTGGACAGTAGATGTGGAGTACGGTTCATCTGCTAAGGAGACCAGGGAAATCCTGATGGAACTGCTCAAAAACGATCCGAGAGTGCTTACCGTGGCGACAGGCGCTCCGGCCGACCCTTTTGTTGTTCTGGGTTCATTGCGCGACAGCAGTATACAGTTCATCATGAGGGCCTGGGTCAAGACTCCTGACTATTGGGACGTAAACTTCTCCATTACAGAAAAAGTCTATGAGACCCTTCCGGAAAAAGGCATATACTTCCCGTTCCCACAGCTCGATGTAACCATAAAAAACAAATGACCAACCATCTCGGCCCCATGTTCCGCAAGGACAGGACTGCGGGTCCGCACCCATAACAGGAATCATAAATGTTTTTCAAATAAAATAGGGATGCCCAACGGCACCCCTATTTTATTTGTCTATAGAAGTATAGCCCCTGTGGCCTTTTCTTTCTCAAGAAGCTCCTTTGTGACGACCGGATTGGCATAAATGTCAAGGAATATTCGTCTGAGGTCTTCCTTGTTGACTTCCGGCTCGACAGTTTCAAGCTGGTGCGCCATATATTCCACGAATTTCTCCACATCGCAAGGCTCGTACAGATGGCTGTAGCGGGATGACTCGTTGACAAGGTCGAAAGCCACATAATTGTTTTTCCACAGTCTGTAACCTTCGATGACCCTGAGGTCGACTGCGTGCCTGATGAGCTGATAGCGGTCGTTCTTGTCGCATTTGGCAGCCTCTGCAATCTCCTCCTCGGTAAGCGGTTTGCCGATATTCAGGTGTATATTGCCTTTCTGCTGCATGATTCCGACCATGATGCTGTTCAGATCCTCTCCCTCGGCCTTGACATATTTATGCTTCTTGGAAATTACAAGCTCACGGGCCTTCAGAATATCGCACGGCTCATATTCGTATGAAATGCTCATAGGGATGATGTTCAGTTCCTTGAAGTTCTGAAGAAAATCGCCTGTACCGCTCATGTCGAGCATTTTGAGCAGGCCCTGTTCAGTGACATCGTAGCCGTTCTTTGTGCGTCCCTGCCTCTGGGCGAGCCAGATCGAGCTCCTCTGTTCTGTTATGTTCAGCCTGATATAGCGTGAAAGAAGTTGTGAGGACAAATAAAGCTCGCGGGCAGAGATTCCGCGCATGACCTTTATCATCCTGTTAGACCTGATAAGCCTTTCTATTGTCTTGCTGGTGATCAGATTGTCCCCTACAGCGATTTCGGTCATAGGAATGCCGTTCCTGTAAAGAACAAGCTGTGTGATGGCCGGATCCAGAATGATATCGCGGTGGTTAGAGAGCGCAAGGAATTTCTTGTCCTTGTCGATATTGGAGATGCCGTCGTACGAGAAATTGCGGGCTGTGTGAGCAAGAGCCCACTCCACAAACTTCGACATGACAAGAATCTGGAAATCGTCAATCGTCTTTATGCTCTTAAGGAGGCCTCTCAGAAAATCAGGAGACTGGTCCGGAAAAAAATACTTGCAAGCCTCTGAAAGTAAAGGATGATCTGCAAGGACGCTCAGCGCCTCGGCAGCCTCTTCATCCGTATAAGGGCTTATGCTCTCAAATTCAGATAAATCTAACATAAGTTTCTAAATATTAGTACAAGTTACAAATATATGAAAACATTGCAAAATATCAAATTCTGTACTTCGATTTGGAATCTACACATTGCGCGCCAAGGATACCGAAGAGCGGCATCCTTTGGTTCCTTTAATCTTTATCTTTTCGTGCAGCGGACGGGGAGGGCGTCAACCATACTTTTTAAGCCTTCAGAGTAATAAGGGGCTGTATAAGTTCCTGTATTTGTGGCAGAAGTAGGAAGCACGTTATTGGGACCTGTAACCCAAAGGAAAGCATTCTCGCC
>CAYMVG010000028.1:0-17959 GCA_964394295.1 uncultured Muribaculaceae bacterium
GATCTGGCGGATATGCGCAAGACTCTCGATGCGGCAAAGGCGGCCGGAATAACGGCTGTGATCGCATCCGACATGGCGGCGATAGCATACGCACGGAGCATAGGGACCGAAGTGCATATATCGACGCAGCTCAGCATATCCAATGCGGAATCCCTGCGTTTCTATGCGCAGTTCGCCGATGTAATCGTGCTTGCGAGGGAACTTAATCTGGGACAGGTCAAAGAGATAAAGTCCATAATAGATTCTGAAAACATATGCGGCCCGTCAGGACGTCGCGTGGAAATAGAAATGTTCGCGCACGGGGCGCTGTGCATGGCGGTTTCGGGGAAATGCTATCTGAGCCTGCATGAATACGGAGCTTCCGCCAACAGAGGTTCGTGCTACCAGATATGCCGCAGAGGATATGAGGTGAAAGATGCGGAAACTGGCAATACCCTGCTTGTTGACAATAAATATATCATGTCGCCGAAAGATCTGTGCACAATTGAGTTCATGGACAAAATCATAGATGCAGGCGTGACGGTGTTCAAAATCGAGGGACGCGCACGCTCGGCGGAATATGTGAAAAGGGTGGCCTCGTGCTACAGGCGTGCGGCTGACGCTGTATGCGGGGGACGCTATACGGCAGAGCTTGCGGCGGAACTGAAGGCAGAGCTTGGAGAGGTGTTCAACCGCGGATTCTGGGACGGATATTACCAGGGAGCACGCCTGGGCGAATGGAGCGAGGTATACGGCAGCAAGGCAACGCGCAAAAAGACGTATTGCGGCAAGGTTACGAACTGGTTCGGCAGGCTCGGTGTAGCGGAAATACTTGTGGAGTCGGCTGCACTGAAAGTCGGTGACAGAATCCTGATCATAGGCCCGACTTCCGGCGTGGTCGAATATACTGTTCCTGAAATCCGGGTCGACCTGAAACCTGTCGGGGAGGCAGCAAAGGGAACGTTCTGTTCAATTCCGATAGACTGGAGCAAAGCCGTTCCGGGAGCACGCGAGGAAGCCCTCGGCCTGTGCGGAGACGGCTGCAGCAGCACCGCCTGCAAAGCCATAGAAGAAAGCCGTCTGCGCCGCTCCGACAAGGTTTATGTCTGGGATTAAATCTCCTGATGCCCGGCCTTTCCGACAAGGTCCATCAGATATCGGCCGTACTGGTTTTTCAGCATAGGCTTGGCAACCTCGGCAAGTTTATCCGCTGATATCCAACCCTTTCTGAACGCTATTTCTTCAAGACAGGCGACTTTCAGCCCCTGGCGTTTCTCCAGCACTTCAATATAAGTCGAAGCCTCGCTGAGAGAATCGTGCGTACCGGTGTCAAGCCAGGCAAAGCCGCGTCCGAGAGTCTGCACTTTCAGCTCGCCGCTCTCCAGAAACGTCCGGTTGACAGTTGTAATCTCCAGTTCTCCACGGGCCGACGGTCTGATGCCTTTTGCGATTTCCACGACTTTGTTCGGATAGAAATACAGTCCGACAACGGCATAATTGGACTTGGGGACATCCGGTTTCTCCTCTATCGAAAGACATTTGCCGTCGGCGTCAAACTCAGCGACTCCGTATCTCTGCGGATCTGCGACCCAGTAGCCGAACACAGTTGCCATGCCGTCCTCCTCAGCGGAGCGGACAGCCTCATTCAGAAGACCCTGGAAACCGGCCCCATGAAAAATATTGTCTCCGAGTACAAGGCAGGCCGAATCTTCGCCGACAAAGTCTTCGCCGATGACAAAGGCCTGGGCAAGTCCGTCAGGCGACGGCTGTTCTGCGTATTCGAAATGAACGCCATAGTCGGAGCCGTCACCGAGAAGCCGCCTGAATCCCGGCAGGTCATGCGGAGTGGAAATGATAAGGATTTCCCTGATTCCTGCCAGCATAAGCACGGAAACCGGGTAGTAAATCATAGGCTTGTCATAAATGGGCAGAAGCTGTTTGCTGACCCCCTTGGTTATAGGATAGAGGCGGGTACCGCTTCCTCCTGCCAGTACTATTCCTTTCATTGTCGCAGTTATTTTTTCATTTGTTTCTCTGTGAACCCGGTCCGCCAGGTTTTGGACAGTCCGGGCATATCAGCCGCAGATTTATCTGTACAAATCATCGGCATAGTCAAAAAGCCATTGCGCCTCAGAGAGTTTCCGAGCGGTTTTGTCTTTGTCGGACAGAATTGCGTCGCACTCCGGGATTCTCCAGCCGATGCCTATGGCAGGATCATTCCAGGCTATCGTTCCTTCTGACCGAGGCGCATAAAAATTGTCGCATTTATATTGGAACACCGCCTCGTCCGACAGGACTGCAAAGCCGTGCGCGAATCCTCTCGGAATGAATAACTGCCTGTGATTTTCTCCTGTAAGCTCCACGGCGACGTGCTGTCCGAACGTAGGAGAGCCTCTCCTTATGTCGACGGCGACATCGAGGACGGTTCCGCTGACAACACGCACAAGTTTGCTCTGGGCGTACGGGGGCTTCTGGAAATGAAGGCCCCGAATGACTCCGTATGCCGACCTGCTCTCATTGTCCTGGACAAAATGCACTTCCCTTACATTTGCGTTGAAGTCCTTTTCGGAAAATGATTCAAAAAAATATCCCCTCGGATCTCTGAAAACCCGGGGTTCGATTATAGCCACACCGTCTATTGATGTCGTTATTATATTCATCGTCTCACCAAAAATGCGTTCAGTACAAATATAGCAAAAGATTTCAGTCTTAGGCAAAGAGTTCACGGAGAACTTTCAGCGAGTTTACATTTACTGCAGCTTCGGTGTGGAACTCTATGTAGCGCAGAATTTCTTCGGCAATCTCATTGCGGACCTGACCGGAAAGAGGAATCAGCATCGACTCAGCGAAAGACCCCTTCATGAAACAGTCCACAACCGGATAATGCTCCGAGACAAAGGGGGCAAGGTCCTCCGAACCGGGACGGAAGCCCAAAGCGACCGCAAACTCCAGAAGAAACCTTATATGGAAATTGCTGAAATCCGTCCCTATCGCGTCCAGAAGCAGAATATTTTTCTCGCACCACTCATACAGTCCCTCCTCGACCGCCCCTTCCTTAAGGACACGGAACAATACCTCGCTCATGAACATAGTCATGGAATTTTTGAACATATTCCCCCGTATGCCGTTCAGTGCATACTTGGGAACGACATTTCTGGCCGTATACAGCGAAGAATGTTTCGGAGGCACGACATCGGCCTCTACGATATTCAAAGGCAGGAAACGGGCCATCGACGTTTTCTTTCCCAGGCCGCGCACAAGAAATCCGCGCCGCCCGTACTCCCTGCTCAGAGTATGGACAACCGCGGAACTTTCACCGCACTTGGTGACATGAAGTATTATAAGGTCAATGGCGGAATGCATCAATCACAGGTTTTGTCAGCGCCTCTTTCAGCTGCCGGTCATAGCGGAGCCTGATTTTCACACCTGCTTCCTGAAACCAGTATCTTGTCGCCAGTTCTTCCTCGATGAACGGTATTATCTCATCCTTCTTTATGCGTATGAACCTCTCCTTGTCCATCTCCAGAGCCTTTTCCAAAGCGTCGAGCTCCTGTGACATGGCATCGGCAAGGCCATCCTTTTCCAGCTCTTTCTTCATCTGGTCATAAAGCGTCCGGGCACTGCTCCTGTAGTCGAAGTCCTGCGTCTTTGCAAAACTGATGAAGTCCTCGAAATCATCGTCACTGAAACGGAAATCGTCCACGGACGGAATACTGTCATGGCGACGTGCGTAATCAATGACGTACTGGTCGATTACCCCTCCGAGAACAAGCGCATATACCAGACGGCTGTATGACTGCGGGGCCACCTCGACATCCGGAGTGATTCCGCCGCCGTCACGGACAATTCTTCCGGAAGCCGTCCTGAACTCACGCGTAAGCGAATCAGGGATATGCCCGACACTGCCGTCCTCATTTCTGTTGGCATAATCGATTGCCTGCACGCACCTGCCGCTCGGAGTATAGTATTTTGCGGTGGTGATCTTCATCTGGCCGTTATATGCGAGCGGCCTTATAGACTGCACAAGTCCCTTGCCGTAGCTCCTTGTTCCCATTATAGCCGCACGGTCCATATCCTGCATGGCACCTGCCACGATTTCCGAAGATGAGGCAGAAGACGAGTCTATAAGTATTATTATGGGCATTTCAGTATCTATCGGGTCAGATGTCGTGCGGTATTCTCTTGTGGAATATGCCGTGTTTCCCTTTGACGAAACCACAAGAGAACCTTTCGGCACAAAGAGCGAGACAATGTTGATCGCCTCATCCATCAGTCCGCCTCCGTTTCCGCGCAAGTCGAGCACCAGCCTTTTCATTCCCTGTTCTTTCAGTTCAAGAAATTTCTGTCGCAGTTCACCGGATACGTTCTCCGTAAATCCGCTCTGGAGGATATAGCCAGTCTCCCCGTCGAGCATACCGGCATATTCTATGTCCGGGAAATGTATCCTCTGCCTTATGACAGGAATGTCAAGCGTATCGCCTGTACGCACCTTTTTGACTTTGAAAGTGACAGTAGTGCCGGGCTTGCCTTTCATCCTGTCGCTGCTTTCCTTCGTCTCAAGCCCTACGGTAGACTGCCCGTCTATTTCAAGGATTTCATCTCCGCAGGTCAGACCGCTTCTGTGGGCAGGCGAGCCGTAATAAGGCTCGTTTATTATAACATTTCCGTCCTTTTTCTTGTAGATGATCGCCCCTATGCCTCCGTATGTCTTGGAAAGCATCATCTGAAGGTCTTCGTTTTCTTCTTCAGGGATATAGATCGTGTACGGGTCAAGCTCTCCGAGCATTGCGTCTATGCCGGCTCTCATTATCCTGTCCACAGGCAGGGAGTCCACGTATGAACGGTTCAGTTCCTTGATGACTGAATTATAGATTTCTGACCATTGGCCGAGCTTGAAACTTTTTGACTGGGCCGACGACGGCAGTGCTGATGAAGCAATCACTGCAGCCGCCGCAAAAAAGGTGACTATGTTTTTTTTCATCCTGTCGGAAATTTTGTTTGTTGTCATGATTTTCAATGCGGACCGCAAAAACAGGCTGTGGTATGCGATTTGCCTGCTTCTGTCCGCCGGGACGTGAATCCCTGCATATAATATGCCGCAAAAGTACGAAATATTTTATACCTTTGCGGTGATTTTTAGAGATTTTAAAATAAGCAGTTTTATGAAATTGGTTTTTGCAACGGGCAACAGCGGCAAACTGCGTGAAGCATCAGAGATTTTAGGCGGGGGCTTTGAGCTCGTTACCCCTGTACAGGCAGGTATTTCGGAAGATATTCCGGAAACAGGAAAAACATTGAGGGCCAATTCAGTACAGAAGGCCCAGTATCTTTATGACAAAATCGGCTGCAACTGTTTTGCAGATGACACTGGACTTGAAGTGGACGCACTTGGCGGCGCTCCGGGAGTCTATACTGCAAGATATGCGGGAGAAGACAAGGATTTCGGGAAAAATATGGACAAGGTGCTCCATGAACTCGATGTAGCGGCAGCGGAGGCCGGAATGGCCCAGACACTCGGGCTTAAGGTGAAGCCTGTCTCAAGAAGGGCACGTTTCAAAAGTGTCATAACATTGATAATCGACGGAGAAAAACACATTTTCGAGGGCGCTCTCGAGGGGATGATTGCATACGAAAAATCCGGAAACGGAGGCTTCGGCTATGACCCTATTTTCATTCCCGACGAGTATCCCGGACAGACTCTCGCCGACATTACGGAAGAGCAGAAAAATGAGATTTCCCACAGGGGCAAGGCATTGCGCGCCATGGCCGGATGGCTGTCCGCAAACTATTCCACAGATGAGAACCGCACAAATTAAGGGCATTGCAGTACTTTTTGACTTTGACGGCGTGATAGCCGACACCGAAAGCCATTACACTGCATTCTGGGAGGATCTGGGGACAGACAGCCTTGGAATCGACGATTTCGGTCACGTAATCAAAGGTCAGACTCTGACACAGATTTTCGACAAATATTTTCCTGAAGAAAGGGACAGGAGACATATCGACAGGCTTCTGGAAGAATTCGAACGGAATATGTCTTACGAATATACCGCAGGAGCGGAAAATTTCCTGAAAGCTCTGAAAGCGGCAGGAATCCCGGCAGCAATCGTCACAAGTTCCAACGGAAGAAAAATGGAACAGGTCCACAAGGCAAGACCGGAGCTGAGGCAGCTTGTGGACTGTATCATTACAAGCGAAGATATAATAAAATCAAAACCGGATCCGGAATGTTTTCTGAAAGGCATGAATATGCTTGGCGGGACTCCGGGGAATACAGTGGTATTTGAGGATTCCTTCCACGGCATCCGGGCCGGAAAGGATTCGGGCGCATATTTAATCGGCCTTGCGACGACCAATCCGCGCAAGGCGATAGAACCGCTTTGCGATATGGTAATCGACGATTTCACGGAAATGACACCGGAAAAGCTCATCGGTATTCTCAGAGACAGGAAACAGGCATAATTAACTACTTCCTCATACTGAATTCGCAGCCGCAGTACTGCTGGTTGTAGAAGCCGCATTCACGTATAATCCGGCTTCTGCGCTCCTGCAGCCCTCCTTTGCGCCAGTTATGGTCCCACCACACTGCTTCGGCAAGGCCGTCACTTTCGGAATTTGCCCTGTCACAGGCCCATTTGCCGGCTTTGCCGATTTGTTCCAGCGATTTCCAGCGTGACGAAGCAAGCGTGGTCGTGATGACCCTGATTCCGCGTTCCCGGGCATACCTGGCGGTCCTGTAAAGGCGCAGTCCGAAGCATCTAAGGCAGCGTCCTCCGCGCTCCGGCTCATTCTCATACCCGGCCATAGCGGCCAGCCAGGCGTCGTGGTCATAGTCGGCATCCACAATCTCCAGCCCCAGAGATTGCGCATAGCGTGTACATTCGTTCTTGCGCACAAGATACTCCTCCATAGGATATATGTTCGGATTGCAATAATATATTACAGGCCTGACACCGTTTTGCAGCATACACTCCACAATAGCGCCCGAACACGGGGCACAGCAGGTATGCAGCAGGACTTCCTTTTCTCCAAACGGCACTTCGAGAATGTTTACCGGATTCATCTGATTTACATTAATTCAAGTTTCGCAAGCGTCAAGTTTATAATATCAAGGTCAGTGCGGCTTGCGAAACTTAAAGCATTCATTCAGCAAAATTAGCAAAATTATTTACCTTTGCATCCGCAAATATTGCCATTTTGAGGCCGGAGGCCGATGACAAGTCATGGCAAACGAAACCTGCAAGCATAAAATCATGGGCATAATTCCGGACAAATATATCAGGGAGCTGAGCAAAAGCGTAAAACAGAGATGGGAGTCCCGCGAGGGACGGCCTGTGGGAGGTTTTCTTGCAGTAAGTCCGGTGCTTGTCTTTCTGGCAGTATACCTTCTGTCCTCGGCAGCGGCGCACGACTTTTACAAAATACCGGTCAGTGCGGCCTTCCTGATTGCCTCGGTCTATTCCATTATGATATGCAGGGGGAAGACCATAGAGCAAAGGGTAACTGTATTTTCAGACGGTGCGGGCAACAGGAATGTCCTGCTGATGATATGGATTTTCGTGCTTGCCGGGGCTTTCGCCTCGACTGCAAAAGAAATAGGGGCAATAGACGCGACGGTAAATCTCGCAATGAGAATCCTGCCTGGCAAATTCATTTATGCCGGACTCTTTCTCGCGGCCTGCTTCATATCCATGTCGATCGGTACAAGTGTCGGCACTATCGCGGCCTTAGTTCCTGTGGCGGCAGGAATCGCACAGGAACTGTCCTGCACTCCTGGAGCCGGCGATATGGGAGGAACGCCTTTCCTGACGGCGATAATCGTCGGAGGAGCGTTTTTCGGGGACAACCTCTCTTTCATATCGGACACGACAATAGCCGCAACACGCACCCAGGGCTGCAGCATGGCGGACAAATTCAAGGTAAACTTCCGGATTGCAGGCCCTGCTGCGCTTTTGGTTACGGTCATTTACATAATCGCAGGAATATCAGCCGGACATACAGCTTCACCGGCAGCCGGACAGGTGGACTGGGTGCTGCTGATTCCTTATATAACCGTCATAGCCCTTGCACTTTCCGGTTTTGATGTGGCCGTCGTGCTGACTGTAGGCATAGCGATAAATGCAGTGACCGGCTTTGCAAGCGGAAATCTGACCTGGAGCGGCTGGCTCATATCGACAGGAAACGGAATAAGCGGCATGGGAGACCTGATTACAGTGACTCTGCTTGCCGGCGGCATGCTCGAAATCATAAGGACGAACGGAGGGATTGCCTATATAACTTCCGGAATGACCCGTCACATAAAGTCGCGCAGAGGCGCGGAACTGAGCATAGCCGCCCTTGTTTCGCTTGCGAATATGTGTACGGCAAACAATACGATTGCAATCATAACGACCGGACAGATTGCCAAAGACATAAGCAGAAAGTTCAAGCTGGATTCACGCAAGACGGCAAGCATCCTCGATACTTTCTCCTGCCTCACGCAGGGACTGCTGCCATACGGTGCACAGCTTCTCATGGCCTCCGGTCTGGCAGGCATATCGTCGATATCCATAATCGGGTATCTGTACTATCCGTTCACAATGGGCATTTTCGCAATAATGGCGATTATGCTGCGCCTGCCGAGAAAATATTCATAGAACCCTATACCTCAGGGTCTATCAGATTATTCAGCATGGCATAGACCGTCAGGCCGGCGATTGTCTTGATTCCGGTCTTGCGCGTTATGTTCTTCCTGTGGGTGATTACAGTATGGATGGACAGCTTGAAATGGTCTGCGATTTCCTTGTTAAGCATACCTTTGGCAACGCACACCAGAATCTCCCTTTCCCTCGCGGAAAGGTCAGGCCCGTCGGAGCCTGACAGCTCGGCGTGCGAAACCGCCGCCTCGCGGAGCTTCTTCACCATCACGGCAGGGGTATCATAAATACCGATTACACCGTCATACTGGCGCAGTACCTCGTCATATTGCGGAAGAGTATTCAGAAGCACGACGGGAGCATCCGAATTTTCGGCAATACGGCTCCTGACATTGTTGCGCGAACAATAGTCGAATACAAGCGGATCCACTATGATGATGTCCGCGTCGATATTCCTGAGCCTCTGCTCCGATTCCCTGGACAAATCCGTAAGGATTCCCTCGATGCTGAACTCCTTGAAATCGCGGAGCACAGCCTCTATTCCCCTGGCTATTATCATAGAAGGGACAATAAGCAGGATTTTTTTCATTCCGTTTTTCATTTCTCCTCCATTCGGTTTACCATGGGTATCAGCACACGGTCCTCGATGGCCGTATGCTTGCGCAAATCCTCCTCGAACCTGAATATTCCGTACAGGACTTCATTCTGGATGACGGCATCGCAGGTATCGGGGATATATTTCATAATTATGTTCTTGAGGTCATTGAGAGCCTCGTTGATATTGCTGTGGTTCTCCTCGAACTGCTCTATCGAATAACCCTCCGAAATTTCTCCGTTCACGAGGGCGCGGACGTATGGGAAAACCACTGTTTCTTCGTATGCGAAATGGTTTACAATCTGCGTTCTGTACTCCTCGAAGAAACGCATCAGAATCTTTTTCTGCAGGGCATCGCAGGATTCCGTAAGGACTTTCATGTTTCTGTCAAGCGAGGCGAACTCTTTGTCAAGGTAGAATGAATGGGAATTGTGCAGATATTCAACAATCGACAGCGGCTCGGCATCATGGAGCATTTCTGCAGACGGCACATAATCGTCATAAGTATAGACGCTGCATATCATCAGAAATGAGGACGGATTGATTCTGTAGCGGCTGCAGACCTCCGCAATGGAACTTTCACCGAAACCGAGGCCGATTCCAAGCCGCGAGAGCACGCTCAGAAGTTTCCAGTTCAGACCGACCAGTTCGGCCAGCTTCATGGATTCCGTAAATTTCATTTTGTTCATAATACACAAGTTTCGCAATTGATATATCCGACAATCTTCTGTTACCTCCATAAACGCCGGATCAGAGCGGCATCACGCCGCCCTTCACCCGGGACATAACTAAAACTATAATGGCTTACATTTTCTTTTGCAAATATACACTGATATAGTGACAGTTACAATACCCAATTATTGGTATATGCACCTGCGGAAAATATTGCGAAGCTATTTAACAGCACTGCGTTTCCACGGTTTATACACCGAAATAACAGTTATGGCCAAAAGCAGAAGCACCTGCATCAGCCCGGCAGCCATATTGGCATGAACGTTTTTCATGTACTGAACGGCATCTCCGCATCCTTCCATAATTGCCTTGCCCAAAAGTACATTCTCCTTGATCAGCGGGCCGGTATAGAATGTTCCGAACAGTATCAGAAAAACGGTCAGAACCCATTTCACAGTCAGCCATCTGTGCCTGAAAAATCCCCAATTGGTAAAAAAGCCGTAGACAATGCCGGTAAACAGACAGCCGACTGCTCCAGGTACCAGAATCTTCATGTCGATGATTTCGAGAATCCTGGCCATCCAGTACATGCCGGCTGCATCAAGATTGCCGGCCAGATAACGCAACAGATTCAGAGATATGGAAGATCCGAGCCACACGATAATACAGATAAGGTGAATGACCTTAAGCGCCTTCATTCCTTTTGCTGACAGTTTCATAGTTTCCGCTTTATAAAATCACAGTTACTTAACAGTTGCTAAATTAGCAAAAAATCCTGTAATAAAAGACTTTCAACATAAAGGAATACTTTCAGCAATCCTGCAGCCGCTACAGAAACAGGGAAGCGATTCTGAAAGTGGCAAAAGCGGCGCTCCAGGCAAGCGCCAGCGTATATGCTGCGGTAATAAAAGCCCATTTCCATCCTCCGGCCTCATGCTTTATAGCCACAAAAGTCGCGACACAAGGAAAATACAGCAGAATGAAAACCATATAGGCCAAAGCTCCTGCAGGGGTAACGGAACGAAGCAGAGCCTTCTGCAGCCTTGTGTCCCCGTCTGCCCTGCCCTCATTAACAGGAATTTCTCCGGAGACAGCTGCCGGGGCCGTATCCGGGGCGGCATCCGGAACAACGGCCGGAACATCTTCGGCAAACATCACGCCGAGCGTGCTCACCACAAGTTCCTTTGCACCTACTCCCGCGACGATTCCCACTCCCATCCTCCAGTCAAAGCCGAGTGGCCGCAACACAGGCTCCATAGCCTTGCCGACATAGCCTATGAAAGAATGTTCCTGCTGCTCACGCACATCCTGATATGCGTCATGATTAGGAAAATAGCCGAGAAACCATATCGTCACGGAACATACGAGGATGATTCCGCTCATTTTCTGCAGATACTGCCGGCCTTTCTCCCAGGTGTGTCTGAACACGGATTTGGCAGTAGGAATCCTGTACGGAGGCAGCTCCATGACAAACGGCAGGTCATCATCCTTTATGAAATGTCCCATAACCATTGCCGCAAAGACAGCAAGCACGATTCCGAGAGCATAAAGTCCGAGAAGCACGAGGGCCGCATGACGTGGGAAGAATGCGCCTGCAAGCAGAATATAGACAGGCATACGCCCGGCGCACGACATAAGAGGAATAATCAGAATCGTTATCAGGCGGCTTTTGCGGCTCTCTATCGCCCTGGCAGCCATAATCGCCGGCACATTGCAGCCGAAACCCATTATCATCGGTATGAAGGACTTTCCGTGAAGCCCCATTTTGTGCATCATCCTGTCCATGATGAAGGCTGCACGCGCCATATAACCGGAATCTTCCAGCAGGGAAATGAACAGATAGAGCAGCATTATGTTCGGCAGGAAGACAAGCACGCTGCCGACACCTCCGATTACCCCGTCCGTAATCAGATCCTTAAGCCAGCCTTCCGGCATTACGGAAGACACGAATTCGCTGAATTTCTCCACAAGCCATCCTATCCACTTCATCGGATAGTCGCCGAGCACGAAAGTTCCGTCAAAAACGATGTAAAGCAGCAAGAAAAAAATCGGGAAAGCCAGCCACCTGTTGGTCACGACAGCATCTATCTTGTCCGTAAGCGTATGCCTTTTCCTCTTGGTCCGGCCAGACTCAAAGGTTTCTGCTATTGCTCCCTGTATAAATGCATATTTTGCATCGACCAGCGCGGATTCCATACCGGTGCCGAGGATATCTGCGATTCTTTTCTGTTCCTCGAACCTGGCCGAAATTATCGCATCCCTGCCGGGGAAGCCCTCGACTACAGCCTCTGCATCCTTGTCGTTTTCGAGATATTTGATTGCAAGCCAGCGGGTGGAATATTTATTGCGTATGGCCGTATTTCTTTGTATGAGATGTTTGATGCGGTCGATGCTCTGCTCTATCTCCGCCCCGTGGTTGATATGTATATGGCGGGCCAGATGCGGGTCGCTTTTCTCATATATCTGTATGACGGTATCGAAAAGTTCCGCAATCCCCTCTCCGCTGCGGCTCACTGTCGGCACAATAGGCATACCGAGGAGATAGCCGAGCTGCCTTATGTCGAGCCTGTCGCCTTTTGCCTTAAGCTCATCGTACATATTGAGGGCCATTACGACCCTGAGATTCATGTCTATCAGCTGGGCGGTAAGGTAGAGGTTGCGCTGGAGATTGGAGGCATCCACAACATTCACGACAACATCGGGAGTCTCCTCCAGAAGGTTTTTGCGGACATAAAGTTCCTCAGGACTGTATGCAGAAAGGGAATATGTTCCGGGAAGGTCCACAAGTACGAACTTGTATCCGCCTTGAGAAAATGTCCCCTCCTTGGCGTCTACAGTCACTCCGCTGTAATTTCCGACGTGCTCATGGCTTCCTGAGGCCATGTTGAAAAGCGAAGTCTTTCCGCAGTTCGGATTGCCCACAAGGGCGACCTTTATCACTTTTCTCCTCATTTCGGCCATGTCATTCATGCGGTTTTCTATGCTGATGTCGTCGCAGTCGCTGGCTTCGATTGCGCGGAGCCTGTCTTCGTCGCAGGATCCGTTCTCCCCTCCTGCGTCTTTCTCCACTTGTTTTTCCTGACGGCCCCCCCATATTTCTTCCTTTGCCTCAGCCTCGCTTATCACTTCTATCTTTTCCGCCTCTTCGCGGCGCAGTGATATTTTGTAGCCTATGATTTCATATTCTATCGGATCTTTCAACGGTGCATTAAGGACAACCTTTACCGGATTGCCCTTGACAAAACCCATTTCTATTATTCTTTTGCGGAAACCTCCGTGGCCATAAACCTTGACCACGACACCGCGCTCACCAGTATTCAGTTCCGAAAGTTTCATATAACCGCTTCTCTTATATGCCTTGCCGGCATTGCGTCCTGTCTTTTGTGCAAGGCAGCCCGGCTGTCCCGCTCAAAATAACAATTGCACATGCTTCGCAATACATCATAACGTTTTTGACAATCTGAATCAAACCGCCTCTTAATTAAATTATATACAAATATAGACCATTTTTCGCTTACTGGAACACAAAAATAAGCCCTGTCACGACATATTGCGAGACAGGGCGCTGCATTATAATAACTAATGATGATTCGGCCTACATATTTACGGCTCTGATCCACAAATATGAGTTTGGGTGTGTCATAACCGCGTGTTTTTGCTTCGTCCAGGAATTTCTTCCTTACCTCCTCGCTGACTGACGGAGTTCTTGACAATATCCACAGATATTCCGGTATTCCGGGCTTGAGCTGCCGGCCGGAGAAACACCGTTTTCCTTGTCAAGCATCATCACACTGCAGTAACTGTAGAAAAACCAGAGGAATGACACTCCCAGCTGTGCAGGGGGCAGACTAAAAAGTATCCGTCCATCCCCTTCGTCCACGTTTTTCGGTGCGGTGAGCCTCGTCCCTGTCACCGAATTTTCAATTCTCAGAGAGTTATTCTGACTTTTTATTCACCCTCTGCTTTGCCTTTCCGTAAGCTGTCTTCTTTTCCGTTTTTCCATCAGGAGTTGATTACATCCACTTTTCCGTCCTTGCAGAGAGAATATCCTGCAAGTTCATATCATGTGCCAAGATAAGGCTCAAGGTCGGATGACGGAACAACCGATGAATCGTGCTTTCTATTTTTTAGAATACCTGTATTTAAACAATTGATAACTGATCTTGAATACAGGCAAACTCAAAAGCGTGCTAAGCGATTTCTATCGTGTAGCAGGTTTTGAATTTTTCTCCGGCTCCGAGACGGTTGACCCAGTCCCTGTCCTTGAACTCTCCTTCAAATTCCGCACGGTCGCATCTTCCGTACCACGGCTCGATGCACACGAACGGAGCATCCTTTTCAGGAGGCGACCAAAGCCCGAGCACCGGGGCATCGAAAGTCATAGTAAGCCAAGGCGTACCGTCTTCGCTGAACATAGCGACCTTGCCGACCTGTGAGTCTTCAAGCACGAAAGTGTCCACCTCATCGAAAGTGCGTGAATCCAGCTTCAACACCCCGTCTGTCATAGGGAGAGGATATTTTACATTGACATCCGCACAGCCCTTGCCGGCAAGTCCGGTACATACGAGAGAGTCTGAACGGTCAAAGGCGAAATGTCCTCTGCCCTCTTTTCCGGAGCCGTAGTCAGGATAGAGGAAAGCAGGATGTGCTCCGATCTGGAAATACATTTCCCTGTCCGCCGGATTGGAAACCTCCCAGCTGACCCCGATTTTGTTTCCGTCAAGACGGTAGCCGATTTCGAGGATGAAAGGATAAGGATAGATCTTAAGTGTGTCTTCCGAGGATTCGAGTCTGAATTTTATGCTGTCCTCAGTCTTTGAGACTACAGTGAATTCCATGTCACGCGCAAATCCGTGCTGGCCCATGGTGTATTCCTTGCCTTCAACGCGGAATTTTGCATTCCAAACGCTGCCCACTATAGGGAAAAGCACAGGTGCGCGGCGGTCCCAGTAGGCAGGCCCGCCATACCAAAGATAATCGGTACTTCCCTTTTTGATGCTTGCAAGCTCTGCTCCAAGCTCATTGATTTCAATGGCCAATGTTCCGTTTTTCAGTGTCTGCATAAACTGTCTACGTCAATTCTACGAAATTATCGGTTTATAAAAGTGTTTGCTATGCTGTCAGTTTCTTATGCGAATGGGCCTCGACGACATTTATGACATAGTCTCCGAGCTTTTCGCAGTCGTTGATTATATCCATGTAATTGACTCCCATCTGGTAATCATACCTTTGTTCGTTTATGTCATTCAGGTTGATTTCCTTGAGCTGTGATCTGTAGTTGTTTATCTCATTCTCAATGTTAAGCGATTTGACGGCCTCTGACACAGGAACCTCATCCTTCAGCTGGCGGATCATCTGTACCATGGCATTGTCGCACAGCTCGAACATCTGTCCGATATGCTTGTACTGGTTTTCCGTAAAGTCTTCCTTGCCCTTGTGCTTGCGGTCGATTGTCCTTGCGAGATTGTAGCAGCTGTCGCAGATACTCTCCAGTTCGGAAATCTCCCTGAGCATCGAACGTATCGTGTTCTTGCTCTCAGGGCTCAGACGTCCCTCGGCGACTTTGTTGAGATAGTTGGCTATCTCTATTTCCATATTGTCGCTTATGCCTTCATATTTCTCGATGCGGGTATAAAGCTTGTTGAATTCGTTCTCGTCTTTCAGTACGAGCAGTTCGGGAATAAAGGAGAACATACGGCGGCTCCGCTCGGCAAAAAGGTTGATTTCTTTCCTTGCCTCGAAGAGCGAAAGCTCGGCAGTGGAAAGAAGACCGCTTGAGATGAAGCGCAGGCGGCCCTCCTCATCTTCAGCCTTCTGCGGAATGGCACGGCTGACGATTTTTTCTATAGGCTTGACGAACCATATAAGGATAAGCACATTGCAGACATTGAATGCAGTATGGAAGGCTGCAAGCACGTATGTCAGCTTCACAGATACGGCGGCGACATCTGCCTGAGTGACAGGCACGAAAGACTGGTCATAGCCGACAAGCCGGCACACCATATTTACGAACGGGCGGAAAACAATCAGCACCCATATCACACCGAACACATTGAAAAGCATATGGGCAAAAGCGGCACGCCTTGCCTGTGTGCTGGCACTCATTGCGGCAATATTCGAGGTTACTGTCGTTCCTATGTTTTCTCCCATGACAAGGGCGATTCCGTGGTATATGGGCAGGACTCCGCTGGAGCAAAGTATCATGGTGATTGCCATGATAGCGGCCGATGACTGGACACACATGGTCAGGACGCTTCCGAGAAGGAGGAAAAGGAGGGTCGAGCCGAAGCCCCAGCCTCCGCATGAAGCGAAGAAATCAATAATGGCCTGATTGTGTGCGAGGTCCATCGCGAGGGCATTCTCCCTGAGGGTACACAGTCCCAGGAACATAAGGGAAAATCCGAAGATGAATTCACCGAGCGACCTTGTAGAGTTCTTCTTAAGAAAAATGAGCACTATGGCAACCGCAAACAATGGGAAGACCACAGAACTCATATCGAACTGGAACCCGAATACGGACATGATCCACGCAGTGGCGGTAGTACCGATATTGGCTCCCATGATAACTGAGATTGCCTGTGCAAGGGAAAGAAGGCCGGCATTCACAAAACTCACCGTCAGGACGGTGGTTGCAGTGGAAGACTGGACGGCGGCCGTGACAAAAGCTCCGGTCAGCAAGCCTGTGAAACGGTTGGTTGTCATGGCGCCAAGCACACTGCGCAAATGGCCTCCGGTAAGTTTCTGAAGCGCTTCGCTCATTGTCTTCATCCCGTACATAAGAAGAGCGAGACAGCCGAGAAGCTTAAGGAAAGTGTAAATAGTCATAGGTAATGCTACTCTCTGTTAATAATGCAGGTGCAAAAATAATCAAATCATAATTATTTTCACTAAAATCCGCCTCACTTTTATGCACATTTTCGGTCCGGCCAGTTTATTTTCGATGTCCTGCTTCCCCGGCACATCCGCTTTACTGCGCCTGTCCGGCAATGGCATGGAAGTATAATTGCCGATTTCGCCCCGATCACCAAGCGTTTCCGGCAATTCCCCCAATAAAGCGTCATGGCAGGATAATGTCCGACAAATCTTGTTTTAACGATTTCACCCTCCCGGCCAGAATGAACTCCGACAGGTAGATTTCCAATTTCGGAGACTTGTCAGACGCCCCTATGCTGCTACAGGCCCCGTTCCCGCTGCAACAGGACAAAACTCGCACAAAATCCGCAGACACAGCAACGGCGTGGCAGGCTGGCGGTCGATGCCGGGCAGGAGGGCGAGAGACGGGCCGGGGTGGGGTGACTGGCGAAAAGGTGTTCGTGGATGATATGGGCAGGTGGACTGGATGACGCTCCGGATGACAGGCGGGCTGGCGGCATCGTTACGGCCGGATAGACATGCCGGACCGGTCATTTGGCATGACCACCCGGCACGCCAACCATTAATCCACGCTCTGTATGGCATCATGCCGTTCCAGGTTAGCAGTATTTTTGCCACCCCGGAATACCAGCTCCCAAACATGGCCCTCCCCATCCTTTCCTTATGCCCCTCGTTATCTGGGAGCGGTCGGGCAGAAATGTTGTGTTTCGTTCCCCAAAAACCACTGTTTTGGAAAGTGCCTGAAATGCACTGATTGGAGAACGGTCAGGAGGAAATGTTGCGTAGGGTGGAGGTTAACTCATTATGAGACAGCTATTTACTTTGTATCAGGTACCAAAATTTCGGCACCTACTGAAGTATAAAACGCTGTGTAGCAGAATGTTGGCCTCCACCACATAGCAGTCCTGTCCTAAAGTTAGGGCACCTACGCCCTCCTGCCCTCACGACTATTCCCCAAAGACCACGTTTGGAAACAGTCGTGAGAAAACGCCATGCTTCGTTCCTGAAATGCCAGGTGTTGGGAACCGGAAGGACAGGAGGCGTCGCGGGGTGGAGGACAATCTATTGTGAAACAAAGAATTAGTTGACAACGGGTGCCGTATTTTGGACACCCGTCAGAGCGTAAAACACTGTGTGACAGAATGTTGTCCTCCACCACGCAGCCAGCATGTCCTGAATCCCAGGCACTTCCGACATGCAGCCT
>CAYMVG010000029.1:0-14228 GCA_964394295.1 uncultured Muribaculaceae bacterium
TGACAAGGGAGAGGCAGTCCACACATAAAAATGAGAAAAAGGGGCTTGACTAATAATTTTTAGTCTGCCCCTTTTGATGTTTTATAGTGGTCCCTGCAGGGCATGATCCTGCGACCCCCTGATTATGAGTCAGGTGCTACTAACCAACTGAGCTAAGGGACCGATTTTGTTTTTCACCCATTACTGCGTCAGATTACGAATACTCGTGTCTCACAACCAAACGGTTGATGCGATATTCATCTTCCTTGTAGCGGGAAAAAACTAAACTTCAAAATTTTCAAATATCTGCATCCTGCCCGGCAATCTGTCCGACAGCCGGACGGGAATGCAAATATACGAATTATTTTTGATTCCGCATCAATTGATGCAAAATTTAGCTGAGTTTGATTTCAACTTCAACTCCGCTTGAAAGTTCGAGCTTCATAAGTGCATCGACAGTCTTTGGAGTCGCATCGTAAATGTCAAGAAGACGGCGGAATGAACTGTATTCAAACTGCTCGCGTGACTTCTTGTTTACGAAAGTCGAACGGTTGACAGTGAAAATCTTCTTGTTCGTAGGAAGCGGAATAGGACCGTTCACACGAGCTCCGGTAGCAGACACTGTCTCAACGATCTTCTTTGCCGACTTGTCTACCAGCATGTGATCGTATGATTTGAGTTTAATTCTTATTATCTGGCTCATATCAGATTTCGTTGGATTCTGTTAAACAATTATTCGTCATCGTCAGTGCTCTTGTAACCGCTCTTTTCGATAACCTCTTTTGCAAGGTTAGCAGGAACCTCTGCATAGTGGTCGAACGTCATCGTGCTGGTTGCACGTCCTGACGATATGGTACGGAGAATGGTTACATAACCGAACTGCTCTGCAAGCGGAACGTATGCCTTGACAATACGTGCACCGACAGTAGAGTCCATTGCATTGATCTGTCCGCGGCGACGGTTGAGGTCACCCACGATGTCACCCATATAGTCTTCCGGAGTAACGACCTCAAGGCTCATGATAGGCTCAAGAAGAACCGGTCTTGCCTTAGGACACGCATGACGGAATGCCTGGCGTGCACAGATCTCGAATGAGAGCTGGTCGGAGTCGACAGGGTGGAATGAACCGTCCTTAAGAGTAACTTTGAGTGACGGAACCTCATATCCTGCAAGGACACCGTTTGCCATGGCAGACTTGAATCCTTTCTCCACAGACGGGATGAACTCCTTAGGAATGTTACCTCCCTTGACCTCATCGATGAACTGAAGTCCTGTAGCCCCTTCGTCTGCAGGCCCGATCTCAACGATGATGTCAGCGAACTTACCGCGTCCACCGGTCTGCTTCTTGAAGACTTCACGATGCTGTACCGGCTGAGTGATTGCCTCTTTGTAGTTAACCTGAGGCGCACCCTGGTTGATATCCACATTGAATTCGCGGCGCAGACGGTCAACGATGATGTCGAGGTGAAGCTCACCCATACCGCTGATGACTGTCTGTCCTGTCTCGTGGTCAGTCTTTACAGTGAATGTCGGGTCTTCCTCAGCAAGCTTTGCAAGGGCGATTCCGAGTTTGTCAAGATCTTTCTGAGTCTTCGGCTCTACTGCAAGTCCGATAACCGGATCAGGGAATTCCATCGACTCAAGCGTAATAGGAGCAGACTCCACGCAGATTGTATCTCCTGTACGGAGATCCTTGAATCCTACTGCAGCACAGATGTCACCGGCCTCAACGAACTCGATAGGGTTCTGCTTGTTTGAGTGCATCTGATAAAGCCTTGCGACACGCTCTTTCTTGTCAGAACGGGTATTGAGGACATATGAACCTGCATCCAGACGGCCTGAATATGCCCTGAGGAATGCAAGACGTCCAACGAACGGATCTGTCGCAATCTTGAACACAAGCGCACAGAAAGGTTCTTTCACATCAGGCTTGCGCTCGATTTCCTCTCCGCTTCTCGGGTCGGTTCCCTTTGTTGCAGGAACATCGAGAGGTGAAGGCAGATAGCGCATAACCGCATCGAGAAGGAACTGCACGCCTTTGTTCTTGAAAGAAGAACCGCAGCACGCAGGAACGATAGACATGTCGATGGTCGCCTTTCTGAGGGCAGCGATAAGCTCATCCTCTGAGATTGAGTCAGGATCCTCGAAGAATTTCTCCATGAGGCTCTCGTCATATTCGGCAGCAGCCTCGACGAGTTTCTCCCTCCACATTGCGACCTCGTCCGCCATCTCTGCAGGAACGTCGGTAATCTGATAGTTTACAAGATTCTCGGAACCGTCATAGACCATCGCCTTGTTTGCGATAAGGTCGACGATGCCCTGGAATTTGTCTTCCGAGCCGATAGGGAGACAGATAGGCACAGCTTTTGCGCCAAGTTTCTCCTTGATTTCCTCAACGACTGCGAGGAAGTCGGCACCGACACGGTCCATCTTGTTGATATAAGCAATCTTCGGAACTCCGTATTTGTCAGCCTGACGCCATACGGTCTCAGACTGCGGCTGTACACGTCCTACCGCACAGAAAGTAGCTACAGTACCGTCGAGGACACGGAGAGAACGTTCAACCTCTACGGTGAAGTCCACGTGACCCGGAGTGTCAATCAAGTTGATCTGATAAGTATCCCCTTTGTAATGCCAGAAAGCGGTGGTGGCAGCGGAAGTGATGGTAATACCACGCTCCTGCTCCTGAACCATCCAGTCCATTGTAGCAGCACCCTCATGAACCTCTCCGATCTTGTGGGTCTTTCCCGTATAGAAAAGGATACGCTCTGAAGTTGTTGTCTTACCGGCATCAATGTGAGCCATGATGCCGATGTTTCTGGTGTATTTAAGATCTCTTGCCATTGTCTCTGTTCTTCTTGGGGATTAGAAACGGAAGTGTGCAAATGCCTTGTTGGCCTCTGCCATTCTGTGCATGTCTTCTTTTCTCTTGAATGCCGCACCCTCGCAATTGTAAGCTGCGATAATCTCGGCACAGAGCTTTTCTGCCATGGTGTGGCCGGAACGCTTGCGGGCGAATACGATCATATTCTTCATAGAAAGTGAAATCTTCCTCTCCGGGCGCACCTCCATAGGCACCTGGAAGTTGGCTCCGCCGATCCTGCGGCTTTTCACCTCGACCTGAGGTGTCACATTCTCGAGAGCCTTCCTCCAAATATCTAGAGGAGCCTTGTCAGAATCTTTCATCTTCTCGCCTACCATGTCAATGGCATCGTAAAAAATAGAATACGCGATACTCTTCTTTCCCTGCAACATAAGATTGTTCACGAAACGTGTTACCATCACATCGTGAAACTTAGGATCAGGAAGTAGAATCCTCTTCTTAGGCTTCGTTTTTCTCATTTTTTCAGAAAATTAAAGGTGATAATGAATAAAATTACTTCTTAGATTTCTTTGGCCTTTTGGTACCGTAGAGAGAACGTGAATTTGTTCTTCCGTCGACACCCGCAGTATCCAAAGCTCCTCTAAGGATGTGGTAACGCACACCCGGAAGGTCCTTTACACGACCTCCGCGGACAAGCACGATTGAGTGCTCCTGAAGGTTGTGGCCCTCGCCAGGAATGTACGCGTTGACCTCTTTTGAGTTGGTAAGACGTACACGGGCAACCTTACGCATTGCTGAGTTAGGTTTCTTAGGTGTGGTTGTGTACACACGCACGCATACGCCCCTTCTCTGAGGACAAGCATCCAACGCGCGAGATTTGCTCTTCTCGACGATAACCTCGCGTCCTTTGCGAACTAATTGTTGAATTGTAGGCATAAATGATTGTAAATCTTTAATTTATGTTTCTTTACCCCATTTTAGGGGATGCAAATATACAAATAAATTTTTACTTATCAACAAAAAAGCTGAATTTCAGTGCCTTGAATTGTTGATAACCCGAATATAATTATATATCTTTGTTTTCTGTCAGGCCGCATGGCCTCAATTTTGCTGACAGCAAATTTATAAACAGGGCCATTTGACCAAAACTATTTAAAATTATGAAACGTGTTTATTCTTTCGCCGCAACATGTGCGGCAGTGCTGATGCTGGCGGGCTGCCTGTCACAGCAGAATCTTAAGACGGCAATTATAGAAGACAGTGAGAATTTCGCTCTGGACAGCCGCAGCAGCGATTCGCTCAGGGTAAGCATAAGCATCGAATTCCCTGTCTCCGGACCAAAGGCGGAGCCGCTTGAAAAAATGCAGGAAAATCTTGTGGCGGCAATCTTCGGCGAAGGCCACAGATCACCGGACCCGGAACAGGCAATCGCAGGCTTCAAGGAGGAAATCTCGGAACAATACCGCAAAGACAACATCGACATTCTTGAATACTATTCTCAGATGCAGAATTCGGACGGGACGGAGAACGAGGACATTTCCCCGATGCTCAGCTGGGAGAACACAATCGAAGGCCATTTCCTTCCGGTATATGGAAATCTGAGCAGCTATATTATATATGAATACAACTATACCGGAGGTGCACACGGAATCGACAACGAGACCGCGCTGACATTCGACCTGACGACAGGAGAGGCCGTTTCGGAAGAAGACATTTTCGTCGAGGGATTTGAAGCCGGAATGTCGAAAGCCCTTACGGCGCATCTGAAAGACTCCTTTGACAATGAGGATGACTACGAGACTCTGTTTGTGAAGGAAATCGCACCGAACGGCAATTTCTATGTCACTGACCATGGAGTGACCTATCTGTACGGAAGATATGAAATCGGGCCTTACTCAATCGGGCTTACACACGTCACGGTGCCGTGGACGGAAATAGTCAATCTTCTCAAATAATATTCTGAGGGGCAGACTAAAAAGTATTAGTCAAGCCCCTTTTTCTCATTTTTATGTGTGGACTGCCTCGCCCTTGTCACCAAATTTTCAATTCTCAGAGAGTTATTCTGACTTTTTAGTCACCCTCTCCATCGTTTTTCTTCGGAACCGGACACTCATGGTTCCGAAGTGCCTGACCAGAACAAACAATAACCACATAATTATAACATCATGGAAACAGACAGGCCGTGGATTATAGTCAGAATCGACGGAAAAGTCACTGCGATTTCAAATGACTACAGGCTTTTCGCCAGGATTGCTGAAGCACTGGTTAAAATGCGCCCCGACTGTACCTCGGGAATAAAGGAAATTTCATGCTCCAAAACAGGGTTCGGCGAAGTGTGGCAGCTGTGCCGGACGCTCCGCTGGGAGGACATGATGCTTTTCGGAACCCCGTTCCAGAAGAAAGTCTGGAAGAAACTGTTTGAACTCAGAAAGCATCAGGACAGCGGTTCAAAACCTGAACTGATAAGCTACAGCGATTTTGCGGAACTGTGCGGGAACCGTCCCGGAGTCAGGGCCGTGGCCCACGCAATAGGACTTAACCCGGTTTCGGTGGTCATTCCGTGCCACCTTGTCATTCCAAAGGAATCGGCCGACAAAATAAACGAGATAAAGAAGAAAGCGGAAGTAACCCTATTCAAAGGAGATGACCTCTGCTTTCTCAGCCAGACGGATTTCGGCAACTATGCCCTCGGCCCGGCCCTCAAACGTGAACTTATCCTCCTGGAGCTTTCGGGAAAATCCAATATATAAAAACAAACCAAGACTATGAAAAATCACCTGCTCCCATTGCTCCTTGCCCTGACAATTATTCCGCATACAGTCCGGGCACAGGTAAAAATAAGTTCACCTGCGGCAGCTGAATTTATAAAATATGAGCGCATACCTGTAAGTTATTTCAACGGGCTGCCAAACATCGAGATACCTATATATAAAGCTGTTTTGGGAGATCTTGAATTGCCAGTCTCCATTTCATACCATGCATCCGGAATACTGGTCGGGCAACATCCGACATGTGTCGGACTCGGCTGGCAACTAAATGCAGGAGGAGGAATTACAAGAGTCATAAATGGACGGCAGGACGAATGTACCTGGGACGACTACATTCTGGAAAACATTGCAGGGGCCCCATTGAAATCATACAGTCAGCCAGGATATATATATTACTCTCAGACAATTGACAGCGAGGACTGGACTGACAAGACTGCACTGGAAAGCATGATGCTCGGTCCTCTCAGCTGCGACTCGGAACCGGATGAATTTATAATAAATGCATGCGGCCTGAGTGCAAGCATCTGGTTCTGCCGGGACAATACAGGACAAATCAAAAGCAAAATAAAAAACAATAACGGCGTACCGTTTACAATCAAACCTCCTGTCATAGGAGAGACGCCAGATCAGGAACTTTCATTCCCGTCATCTGCAACAGACAACTGTTTACATCCATATTTCCTTATAAATCCGCTATTCGAATTTACCGTCATCAAGAATGACGGGACAGAACTTGTATTTGGAGGAGATTATAATGCAATCGAGTTCTTTTCTGAGCCGCGGCACAGAAAACCGGATCTGCTGTTGATGAAGACTATTCCCTCGACATGGATGCTGAGAAAAATCACGACACCGCAAGGTCATGTTGCCACATTCGAATACAAAAGGGACGGCAGCCCAATCAGTATGACCGACGTAAGGACAGACTTGACAACATACAGCATTCAAAACGGAATTCCGTCAGAGACACACTACAAATTAGATTCCTGGCCGGAATACATCTCGACAAACCACTCGGCTCCAGACAGAGGAAAATCATTCATTCTCGGCCACCCTGTCTATCTGAACAAGATTGTCATTGACAATGATCTTACAATCTCTTTCGATACGTCAAGAAGCAATGACCTCTGCTCACTAAGTGCAGACGATGAGAAATATTTATCGACAGAGGGACTTGCCAGACCTTATGTGCAAATTTGTTACAACAAAAACAACCCGAATATGACAGGCAACTGCGCACCTCACAACTACAGTTGCAAACTTGACGGAATACGGATCGAATCAAGCGGGACGGTATTTCCGAGTTATCATTTCACATATACGGAAAATACCGGAGAGCGGCTTAAATTAAATAAAATAATGATTCAGGCTCCGCGCGGACAAATAGAACAGACGTATAAATTTGGATATGACACCCACAAACTTCCACAGTATACAGCGACATCAAGCGATGCCTGGGGATATTACAACGGAAAAAACTATCGCGACATCGATATCGAAAACGATTTCTTCGGCTACAGGAGCGCAAACCTTGTGTACACAATGGCCGAATCCCTCACTTCTGTCACATATCCGACAGGCGGTTCGGTAAATTTCACCTACGAATTGAATGATTACTCCCGGATTGCCATGCAGGCACCGGATTTCAGCCTGCAGGACAAATGCGGAACGTCCGGAGGATTGCGCATAAAAGAAATGACCTATACGGACAAAAACAGCAAAACTGTATTGAAACACGGATTCCGTTATGCTGACGAAAACGGGGCCTCTTCAGGAATACTTTCGGGAGTTCCTGTCTACATATCCGAAGGAAAGCTGTACACCGACGCGATTTACACGACCTGGAAGAAAATAAATGCAGCACCAGGGACAGTCACAAGGGGCTATCGGCTCGCATCGGAATCCCATATAAATATACTTGGACTTACTTCGGGACGCCACACGACATATAGCAGAGTAGTGGAGACAATAGGCTCTGACAAACCTCTGACAAAAGAATACAGGTACACCAATCACGATTCTTTTCCGGATACACTGGACTATTGCCTTTATACCGACATCGACAACATGACATATCTTGACAAATTCACGTCAAGAGCCCTCGAACGCGGACTGCTTACAGACGAAATCTGGTATGGCAGCGACAACGTGAAAATCAAACATATCCATAATACTTACCGCAACGGTGCGGAACGATATGATGAATTTGTAAAAAGTATACAGAACACGCGTATAGGGACGTTATTTTTCCGCATAATGCCATATAAGATTTTGGCATTTTATCCATATCTCGAATCTAAAACGACAACAGAATACGACACCTCCGGAAACTCGACGGTTTCGTTCACCGAAGAGAACTGGACGTATAACAGCAATCTGATGCCTGTCACACATACAGTAACAGACAAGAACGGCAAAAAAGTCACGGCCACCACGACATACGCCGACAAATACCAGTTCGAACCATATACAAAAATGCAAAGCAAGTGTATGTTCGGTCTTCCTGTCGAAAACGCTGTCTATACGGACCGGAAAATCGTATCCGGGGAAATCCGTGAATATGCCGTCACCGGCAATTCCATCCTCCCGGCAAAAATTTCAAGACTTGAACTCAGCAGTCCTGCCGACAGTATGTCATACCGGAAATTCGATGGCTCGATCATGGACAACAGATATATGGCCCTGACACAGACGCTCAAATATGACGGCCGCGGGAATCCGGAACATATACTTCTGAGAAACGGAGATGAATTGTCATATATATGGGACTCCAGGGCGGCACAACCTGTTTTCGCAGCAAAAAACGCCGCAAACACATATAAGGAGACAACGATAAAGACTCCTGTACAAAGCATCGACAGAATCGAACTGAATCCGGACGAACCGTCATATAATCATAAAGAATACTCGATAACGACATCAAAAGAGGGAGATGTGACAATAAATCTCGAAGGTATGCTTGGCTACGATTGGTATGTCAGCGGCACATTCGATGATAAGTCATTCCAGATAAAACAAATGAGAAGCGGAAAACCGGTTTCCGGGGAATGGGAATTGTACTCTGTTTTAGAATCATCCGTTGTCTTCCGTTCTGTCAGTCCCGGCAAACACACCTTGAAGATTCAAAGTACGGATGTCAGAAAACAAAATGAAAACAGACATGAAAACGGCAGTATGTCCGTCGCATACCGGGGCACATTATCGCATACAGAAACAAGCGGAACCGATGAATTCATCTTCGAGGATTTTGAAAGCACCGGCAGCAATGGCATATATCCTTTCGGCTTCCACAGCAGAAAATGTTTTGCCGGTCCCTACAGAATCAATCTTAACGGAGACTCTGACAGAAAATATATCATCGATTACCAGGTATATTTTCAAGGAAAATGGCAATACAGGAGGCGCACGGCAAAAGGACGCAGCGATGTGATCGATGAAGGAATAAATCCGATAGACAACGTTCGTGTATTCCCTGAAGACGCAGAAGTGACATCATATACGTGGATTCCGTATATCGGAATGTCCAGCAGCACGGATATGCGCGGAAGAACAACCTCGTATGAATATGACAGCTCCGGGAGACTGAAATGTATAAAAGACAACAACGGCAATATAATACGGCATTATTCTGTTCATTACGGTGATTCCTATGGCCAGCCGTATACAGTACCTTTCACGAATGAGAAAATGGAAATGGAATTTACCGGCAAAACTTGCGATCTTTCTCTGGGCTATGTTCCGAAACCTATAAAATATACCGTCCCGGAAAACACATACACCTCTACGGTATCCCAGGACGAAGCCAACAGAATGGCATTTACGGACATACTTATGAACGGCCAGGCTTATGCGGATCAGAACGGCACATACGAAGAATGCATAATCATAAATGTCATCAACTTGACAGGCAATTACATTGAGATTGAAATGGTATCCGGTGTACAGGGTTCACTTGAATACCGGCACTATATAATAGCACCTACCGGGGAAAACGGGCCGGATATATTATACATTCCCAAACACAATTACAGATTCGTTTCCGCGACATGTCCGGACGGCACGCAAAAACCTGTCACGGTAGAATCCGGCTCACTGGAATATTACGACCGTTATTTTCCGGGCCTGTCAGACACATTTGTAATCCGTTAGAAATTATGCGAGATGAGTAGAACAGCGAACATATTGACAATACTGGCCGCTACGGTCTTTCTGACGGGAATTCCATGTCCGGCGCAGACAGACAGCCGCAATTATAAGACGGAAACAGTCATACTCAAAGAGGGAATAAAAACAGAGGCACAAGCTGCCGGTGCAACAGTCACGGATGCAATAACGACAATTACATACTACGATTCGTTCGGCTATCCTGAACAGGAGATTACAAAAGGAGGGTCAGCCGACGGACTGCACGATCTTGTGAGGCACCATGAATATGATGAATATTTACGCGAGAGCCGCGTTTTTCTTCCATATACAGACAATTCAGGACAGGCATCCGGTAATTTCAGGGAAGATTCATACTCAAAAACCCTGTCATATTACTCGCCTGCATCAGGACAGGCACAGGCCGGGACTTCCGCTCCTTTCGCCATTACGGAATATGAGGAAAGTCTGCTCGACAGAATACTCGGACAAGGAGCTCCGGGCGAATCCTGGCAGCCGGCGCAGACACGCGGGACTGCCGGCAGAACTGTTATAACAGATTATGGAACATGCTCTGAATCCGGCGCGGATGCTGTCAGGAAATGGGAAATCACATCATCCGGCCTGTCATGCCAAGGCAACTGGAAGCCGGGCAGCCTGGCAAGAACGACCATAAAGGATGAGAACTGGATTTCCGGCAGGAAAGGCACTTCCGATAAATTCACGGACATTTCGGGACACGGCATACTTGAACGGCACTGGGTTTCCGAAGAAGAATCCCTTGACACTTATTATATATATGACGACATCGGACGATTGAGATATGTTTTGCCGCCGCTGCTTTCGGCACAGACCGCAGAAATGTCATCAATCGCAGAATCCGCAGCTCTGATGAAAGAGTATGGCTATGTGTACAGGTACGACGGAGCCGGAAACTGCATCTGGAAGCGGCTCCCCGGATGTGAACCTTTTGTCACAGTATATGACAAGGCCCTGAGACCGGTAATGACCCAGGACGGAAATCAAAGGACACGCGGAGAATGGAGCATCGTCTTTTATGACAATCTCGGCCGTCCGGCAGTCTATGGGATTTGCCGGACTGACATTACATCGTCGGCACTATCGGAAACATTCACTGCATCATTTACAGGGAGCGGGGAAGTCTTCGGATATGAGATTTCCCCTGCAAACGGAATTTCCGGTGCATTTACACCTCATACAGTACGTTACTACGACAATTATGATTTCGTTTCAATTTTCGAACCGGATATCAGAGCGGAACTGAACTTTCACAAACAGTCGGGATATTCAAACAAAAGCGACATTGTTTCCGGACTTGAAACCGGCTGCCTCCTTTTCGCTCTGTCTGAAGATACGATTCCTGTGATCGAGGCCCGTCATTATGATGATGACGGCAAGTGCATACAAGTAACCGCTGTCAATCATCTCGGAGGGGCCGACAGAAAGACAATGGAATATTCATTCAGTGAAAAGATTGTAAAAAGCCATTCCACGCACACGATGAACGCTTCATCGGAAGCCGTAGAGGAAAGTTGTTCCTATACATACGATCATCTTGACAGACCGCTCAAAACAAAGCACAGGGCAGGCAACAGCGAGGAAATGACCATTGCAGACTATGTATATGACGACCTTGGCAATCTTGCCGTCAATCGCCGGAACGGTTCAGAAAATCTTGTCACGGCCTATTCATATAATGTACGCGCATGGAACACGGCAATCAGGAACAACATCTTCCGGGAAGAGCTGTCATACGACAAAACTGACAGTATTCAGGGAATCTCACCGCAATACAACGGTGCAATCTCGGCGATCAGCTGGAAAACCGGCGGCTCCGGCAATAAAATTTACAAATTCAATTATGACGGTGCCGGAAGACTGTCTGAAACATCATTATCTGTCTCAGAATCCGGAAACGTTTTCCATAAAAAATATCTTTATGACGGGAACGGCAACATTGTCTTCACTGCAAATGACAAAGGCGGAACAATGGAGAAAATGACGTTCTCACATAGCGGAAACAGGCTTGCGTCTGCCACTTTCTCCGAATCAGGAAAGTCAGACAGGACATTCGGGGCTTTCGGTTACGATGCCAACGGCAATATGACCTCCGACGGTCTGGCATCGTTTGGCAACCCGGAGACGGAAATGACATTGTCATACAATTTGCTGAACCTTCCTCATACAGTCATTTCCGGTCCTGGAAACAATCCGATTGCCGCCAATTATATGTATACGGCAGACGGGACAAAGCTGCAGGCCAAGACTGTAAGGCAAGGAAACACATCTGTGACAGATTATTGCTCGAACATTGTATATCGTGACGGAGTATTGCAAAGGATGATGTTCGAAGGAGGCTATGTCGAAAACGGACAATACCGCTTTTTTGTCACAGATCACATAGGCAGCATACGTGCCGTCACAGATGCTGCCGGAACTGTTTTGCAAACCTACGATTATTATCCGTACGGAGCAGTCCTGGAAAACACGGACAGTCAAATTGGAGACCTGGATGACGAGACACAGCCATACCGCTTCAACGGCAAGGAGTCGCAGGAGTTTGCCGGACTCCCGTACCTTGACTACGGTGCAAGGTTCTATCACCCTCTGTCAGCCCGCTGGACAACCCCGGACCCGCTCGCCGAAAAGTATTATTCCATAAGTCCGTATGCTTTCTGTGCAGGAAATCCGGTTAACTTTGTAGATTTGGACGGGATGGATGTATGGGAAATTGACAGCAAAGGAAATATAATCAACAGGATAAAAGACGATAAGCAAGATACTTTCCAGATTGTCAAGCAGGATTCAGAAGGCAACTGGCACCGAACAGGACTATCTGTCAGCTTTGAGTCTGGAACTGTTGAGGCACAACGTACAGTATCTTATGAAAATATTATAATTTACGATTTGTATACAGTACGAGGAGACAGCAGCGGAACAGCGTTATTTGAATTTCTTGCAAAAAACACAAATGTCGAATGGGGGCACGCAATGCTTGGAAAGGCAGGTGAAAATGGTTTAAATTTTTTAACCTCATCTCATTTATACGATACTGATAAGGGTATGTCATATTTAGTCAAATGGCAATTAAAATACGGGTATACGGGAAGATGTTTTAATCATTCTCATGCCAATAATTCAAAGGATGTATCAGGAATGTCATCAGAAACCAGAAATGGTGATGCTTATTTTGCGTCTTTTGTAAAGAAGAATGTCAAGGGATATAACATAATGTTTTATATCTTTACTCCTGAAGATGGGGCCTATACGGAATACAACGAAAACTCTGTCGGACTTCTTCTGGAACCGTCTGTAAAAAAAGCATATTAACTATGAAAATAAAAATATTTGCAATAGCGGTCATTCTCCTGTCTGGCATGGCATCTGTACAGGCCGGAACTGTTTCGCAGGACACGATAATTGTCCAGGAGGTCGTCATAGTTGACAGCATATTCAAAAATGTAATTAACAAGCTGGTTCATGCTCCATGCAGAAAGTCCTTTTGCGGTGTACGGTTTCATTCCCTGAGATTCAGCCGCTCAAATTTTTCTGATGATTATTTCGTTTCTGTGGACAGTTATTCTGTGGCTGATTATCATCCATATCATCTGGAAAAATCAGATTTCAGGTACTATGTCAGAATTGGAAGATATGTATATTATTTGACTGACGATATACCTTGGAATACATTCAGGCTTACAGGTGGAAGTATGGTATTTGAACCGGAAGAGGATATACCGTTCACCGGAGCAGCACACTATCAGTGGGTGTATTATGTACCGTTCAAGGAGGCGAGAATTTTAATAAACGGAATGTATGGTGAATAGATATTTTGTTGTCTGCCTTTTCATGATACTGGCAGGCTTTGCATTAAGGCATCACTGCCTGTACGCACAGGATTCCCGGTGCGTATCCGTATTACGGCAGGTTGAAATCACAGACAAGAAATTCGTGCAGTTAATCGATGTCTCTATGACGGACTGCCCGTCAGCTTTTCAAGGCCTGAATATAATTTCATTTTTCTCCAACAAATATTCAGCTCCTGACATGATGGTTATGATAAATCAGCGCAGGCCGGATTCGGCTTTAATGAAAAAGTTGTGCTACTATACCGACATCTACGGTATCAGGTTTTATATGGCACCCGGAATGCCGGCTAAAATTTTCAAGGAAACGGGCGGGACAACGGAAGTGTGCTTTGATGAAATGGAAATGTCATGCCGGGAGAATTTCCGATGCCTAATGGAATACATCCCGTTCAAGAAGTGGATTTTATATTTTTCCGGCTATTATGAACCCGACGACACGGATCCGCGCAAGCTATGGAATGATGCATATAAAACAATCCGAATCAGTCCATCCGAAATGCTGCCGAGAATTGACATCCGCATGAAAGTCAAGGCGACATCTGATGAGATCCTGAGGAACAGAATATGAGCCTTGCAGATAAAGTGTCATGATGCCGTTATTCGAGATTACCGAAGCCGGTATCA
>CAYMVG010000030.1:0-14226 GCA_964394295.1 uncultured Muribaculaceae bacterium
GCACCATTGGCATACTCGTTTTACCTCCATATTCCTTTCGTTTTTGACCGTTCCCTTATCTCTGCCGTCGCCGAAAATCTGTCAACTCACGTAAACCACTGTCAACAGACGTCAACTTCTGTGCTGCGGTGGCGGATGTCCCAAATGCGACATTGTAAACTAATGCGTCGGTGTGATATTGCCGCATTCCGTCACTCGCGCCCGCGGTAGAAATACGGTTCAAAAATATGCTTAAAAACGGGAAACTCCAAATAGCAACCGGAAAGCGCATAAAAACAAAACGCATTGATGTTCAATGCGTTTGTGATAATTGTTTATAATTGGTTATGGTTGTTTGGGGTCTCTTACTTGCCGATGCAAAAATTCCGGAAAATGTTGCCGAGGACTTCGTCGGTGGAGATTTCACCGACGATGGTGCCGAGAGTGTAGAGGGCTTCGCGGATGTCCTGGGCGGCGAGGTCGGTCGGGATGCCTGAGGCCAGGCCGGACTTGACGCGGGATAGGGAAGAGGCGGCTGCAATAAGCGCGTCGTAGTGACGTTGGTTTGTGACCAAGGTTGTGTCCTGGGCAGAGAAAATGTCCTTTTGCGAGGCAGCCAGACCGCTTCTGAGAGCATCCAGGCCATGCCCTGACCTGGCAGAGATGTTCAGGATTGTAATTCGTTCGTTATTAGACTGTGAAACAATATTATTCAACTTAATAACAATTTTGTTACAGAAGACGTTCGGGACCTGATCATCATATTGAATATCAGTATGGTTAAACTTCCTGTCCGCATTCGCACGGGATTCACCGTCTGGACACTCCTCATCGCATTCAGCACTTGTTTCTGAACCATTTCTTTCCGATAGTTTTGACTCCATCTCCTCCGCCTGTTCATACCTTATGATTCCGCCCGTTTCCGATATCATTATTTCATCCGGTCCACCGTCTGCATCGCACTTGTTCACCAGCAGCCACAGTTTCTGCTCATCAAAATTGACCTGCGACAAAATCTCCTCCGCAGACCTCATGATATCACCCTCAGGAAGACTTCCGTCGAGCACACCCAGAACAATCTGCGCACTGTGCAGCTTGCTGTATGAACGCTCGATTCCGATCTTCTCGACTGCATCCTCAGTCACACGCAAACCTGCCGTATCGATGAACCTGAAAAGTACACCGTCGATATTAAGCGTCTCCTCGATAGTGTCACGTGTCGTGCCGTGAATATCCGACACAATCGCGCGCTCCTCACCGAGCAGGGCATTCAGCAGAGTGCTTTTCCCGGCATTTGTCGCCCCCACAATTGCTACCGGCACACCGTTCTTGATGGCATTCCCGAGACGGAATGAATCCGACAGACGTCTTATATGCGAAATCGTCCTGTCAAGCAGTGCGAGAAGATGCGTCCTGTCTGCAAATTCCACATCCTCCTCGCTGAAATCCAGTTCCAGCTCCATCAGCGACACCATTTCAAGCAGTTCAGAGCGCATAGCTTTCAGTTCAGACGAAAAACCGCCTTTCATCTGGCTGAACGCCACTCTGTGCGCCGTTGCATTCTGCGAAGCTATCACGTCTGCGACAGCCTCGGCCTGCGCCAGATCCATCTTTCCGTTCAGAAATGCCCTTTGCGTGAACTCTCCGGGAGCAGCTGCGCGGGCCCCTGTCTCAGCCAGCATGGACATTATTTCACTGACGATATATGACGAAGCATGACACGAAATCTCAACGGAATTCTCGCCTGTATAAGAATGTGGAGCGCGGAAAACACTGACAAGCACCTCATCCAGCACTTTTCCGTCTTTTGCCGGCACCGTTCCGAAAAGCATCGTGTATCCCTTCGCATCAGCGATTTTTCCGCGTCTGCACCGGATTACCTTGTCGGCAACGGCCAATGCCTCCGCTCCGCTTACTCTGATGATGGAAATTGCCCCTGTTCCGGGAACTGTGGCGGGAGCGTATATGGTATCGTCATTCAATAGCTGCATACTGACCCTGATTATAGATTTTGCAGTTTCTCGAATTTGTATCCGAGCCTGTGCAGCTCAATCGCTTCACCTATGCTGAACATTACTGCCATGGCCGACAAGAACATGCGGTAAGCGTCAGCCGTGCCTCTCTCCACCGTCGATTTGTTCATCAGATGATACAGTTCAGTGCTGCATGACTGCATTTGGCTGACCGCAGCCTGTTCTTCCTGAGAGCCTTTCGGCATATTGAGGAGCTGCCAAAGTATATGCTCATCCATAGTGTCAAAACCTCCCGGACCTTTGAAAAAGGCATAGTCCCTTTCAGCATATCTGCTCCAGTCAACGTCCCATACGGCAGACACAGCCATACCCAGAAATCCGGCGCAGGCAAGGCAGAATTCAGGATATCCGTTAAATTCCCGTGCGGCCTCAGCGCAGAATTCCGGGGCCATTTCCTGCCATTTCCTGTCTATGTCCTCGCTTTTCAGCAGCGTACCTGACAGAAAACCCAAATCTGTGCAGAATTTGAGCATATAATTTGTCAAAAAAAACTCTCTTTCCTGAAGTGTTCCCATATTTTTCAAATCAAAACCGTCAATTGTTTCGTATGTCGGTGCATTTCCGACCGGCAAAGATAGGCAAAATAAGACAAGATGAATGCGCTTGTTTTTCTTTTTCCTTTTTTATATTTTTGCCGCAGCATTGCGGCCGGCTTCCGTAAATGCAATGCTTCATGACATATTTTTGTAAATCATGGTTTTGCATCTCAGGTTTATTGGGACTGTGCTTTCCCAAAGGAGGTGTCTGGCCATTTCATAATCAATATGCGGAATGAAATGTATCATATTATTTTTACAGTGTTTTATTGCTGTTTCCATTATATGCAACGGTCAGCAGATTGCCGGCAAATATACAGATTCATATAATTATAAAATGGCGGAAGAAGCCTTGAAAAACTCCGACTGTTCTGCCGCAATAAAATATCTCAAGGCTGAGCTTATGATTCATGAGGACAATTCCAACGCCAGCACAATGCTTTCGCTGCTGTACAAGTCCGATGGAAACTATGATGCGGCTCTTGTCTTTGCAAAAATGGCCTTGAAACAGTTTTGCAAAAAAGGAAAAACACAGCAGATCCGTACTGTATTCCCTTATAGCCGGTATTTACAATGAAGCCGGCGATGTAAATAACGCTTATTCATTTTATAATAAAGCAGTCAGAACCTCTCCCGAAGAAGTGGAATTTCTCAAAGAGAGGGCTGATTTCCTGTATAATGCCGGTCTGTACAACCAGGCTTATGCAGACTGCAGGAAAATCCTGAAACTTGATCCCGATTCTCCGTGATGCTGTCAAGCATTTTGACCAAGTGCTGTCATTGTTCCCGGATTGCTCCGATGCATTCGCTTTCAGGGCGGAGGCATATTTTATATCTGGAGATTATTCCGGCGGTGCGTCCGATGTTGTCGCAGCCATTGAAATTGACTTTAACAATAAGGCATTCGATCTTATGTGCAAGTATGCAAAAGAGGCATATCCGCAATTTCTGCTGTTCTTTACGGCGAAGTCGCTTAAAGACAATGACAACGGCAAATGGTTATATTGCATAGGAGGACTGAATGAGTTTGCACAGAAGTTTTCCTGTGCCATCGAAGCCTATGGCAAATACCTTGCCTCAGACACCGATGCCGTAGTCCTTTTCCGTATTGCACACTGCTACAAGAGTACGGGAAATATGGAAATGGCACTGGAATATATTGACAAGGCCATTGAACTTGCTCCGGACGATTTATTTTATGTACAATTCAAGGCGGAACTGCATGGGTATAGAGGTGATTTTGATTCTGCCGTTGCTGTAATGGCAAAATCTGTGGAGGCAGAACCAGCCAACCCGTCCCACTATTATATGCGTGGCGAATACAAGCTCATGAAAGGTGACTTCGACGGTGCCGTGAATGATTTTACTGTCGCAATATCTCTCGTGCCTGAGGTCGCGGCCAATTATTTGTGCCGTGGTCGCGCATATCTCATGAAAAATGAGCTTGGGCTTGCCAAGAATGATTTCATTACATGTGTGAAGCTGGATTGTATCCCGGAAGACATCGGCAGTGCCGTATTTGCCTATTTTTATCTGGGGCAGACCGGAAATGCCGTTGAATTTATGGACAGGCTTCTGAAATTTAGCGAAGAACGCTTTTCCTACGATGCCGCCTGCCTGTATTCGCTTCTGGGAGACATCCCGAAATCAATATATTACCTGACAGAATCCTTCATATACAATTATGACAATTATTTTCGTATGCATCAGGACCCGTATCTGGAAAATATCAGGAATAGCGGATATTACAAGGCTCTGATAGCTGAATACAGCATATCCTGTTCCTGATATTAACACATGATTCATTTTTGACTCCTGAAGTTCTTGCAGAATCGGAAGGGTTTTACTATTTTTGGCAAAATTAGGCTTCTTTACAGGAATGCCTCCCATTTCCTGTGACAAGAATTTCTGTAAAGGAGAAATGTGCTAAAACATAATTAATAACACTATAATGAAATATTCAGGACTTTTTTATTCTTTGGCGGCTGTATCTGCTACCGGAGCACTGGTCTCGTGCGGAGAAAAACAGAAAAATGAAGACAAAAGGTGCAACATCGTCTTTATCATGACTGACGACCATACTGCACAGATGATGAGCTGTTATGATACCCGCAATATCCATACGCTTAATCTTGACAGAATAGCACAGGACGGAGTGCGCTTTACAAATGCTTTTGTGGCAAACTCCCTGAGCGGACCCTCCAGAGCCTGTCTGATAACCGGGAAGCACAGCTGTGCCAATCATTTCTATGACAATTCCACCTGCGTATTCGATTTTAGCCAGCAGACCTTTCCGAAACTTCTTCAGGAAGCCGGCTATCAGACCGCATTGGTCGGAAAGCTGCATCTGGAAGCCAATCCTACAGGTTTCGACTATTGGGAGATTGTTCCCGGACAGGGAGATTACTACAATCCGCGTTTCATTACGATGGACGGAAACACCCATACCGAAAAAGGTTATCTTACCGATATCATCACAGACAAGAGCCTTGACTGGCTTGAAAACGGACGCGACAAAGACAAGCCTTTCTGCATAATGATTCATCACAAGGCCATCCACAGAAACTGGCTTCCGGATTTGAAATATATCCGTGAGTACGAAGACACGGAATTTGAAATTCCCGGGAATTTCTATGATGACTATGCCGGCCGAATTGCCGCCGCAGAGCAGGAAATGGGCATAGCCAAAGATATGGACATCGTATATGACACAAAGATGTTTTATAAAGGTGCCGATACAAGGCTGACACAGACGTATAAAGATTTCATCGGCCGTCTCGACCCCGAAGAGCGCAAGGTGTACGATGCCTTCTATGATTCTCTTACTGTAGATTTCATTGAAAAGAAGCCCGAAGGGAAAGAACTGGCCGAGTTCAAGTTCCAGAGGTATATGCGCGACTATGCCAAAGTCGTCAAGAGTCTTGACGACAATGTCGGCCGCGTACTCGATTATCTTGATGCCGAAGGTTTGTCAGACAATACCTTGGTAGTCTATACTTCCGACCAGGGCTTCTATATGGGAGAGCACGGCTGGTTCGACAAGAGGTTCATCTATGAAGAGTCGCTCAGAACTCCTCTTGTGATGCGCTTCCCCAAGAATTACAGCCGAAAGGGCGACATCGATGAAATGGTGCAGAACATCGACCTTGCACCGACCTTCCTTGAGCTCGCCGGTGCAGATGTGCCGGAGGATATACACGGCGTGTCACTTTTGCCTTTGTTCCGCGGAGAGCATCCGTCGGACTGGAGGACTTCGCTTTATTACCATTACTACGAATATCCGGCAGAGCACATGGTGAAGCGTCATTTCGGCGTGCGCACGGACAGATATAAGCTGGCCCATTTCTATAACGACAAGGACTTCTTCGAATTGTATGACCTGCAGGAAGATCCGCACGAGATGAATAATATATATGGAAAGGATGGCTATGAGGAGATTACCGAATCACTCAAGGCAGAACTTTACAGATTGCAGGAACAATATGACGACCCTGTACGGTTCGGCTGCGACAAAGCGCGTGTAGATAATTTTAATTGATGTTCTTATGAAACATTTGCTGGCCGTTCTTGCCGCTTATGCAATTGTAATATCATCCATGGCCCAAAGCATTGCTCCCGTGCCTGAACCGGTCCGGCTGGCGGCAGGCAGGGGAGCATACGTATTTCAGGGAAGGCCCTCACTGGATTTCAGGACACCTGAAAAGGACGGAATCGCTTTCATACAGGATGATTCGATGAAAGACGAGGCCTATAATCTTAAAATCACTCCTGACGGAATAACGATACGCGCAAAGGGCGGAAAGGGCTGCTTCTATGCAATGCAGACATTGAGGCAGATGCTTCCGTCCGGATATGAGGATGCGAGCATTTCCGGCTATTCTGTCCCGGCAGCCGAGATCTATGACGAGCCGCGTTTCAGCTACCGCGGATTCATGCTCGATGTAGCCCGTTTCTTTACTCCGAAGGACGACCTGCTGCGCATTATCGACTGCATGTCGATGCTGAAACTGAATAAACTGCATCTGCATTTGTGCGATGACAACGGCTGGCGGCTTGAAATACGCAAATATCCTCTTTTGCATGAAGTAGGCTCATGCCGTGTGGACCGTCCCGGCAAATATTTTTCCGAAAGGCGGAATGCGTGTCAGGGAGAGCCTGTCCTTTCCGGCGGCTATTACACTCAGGACGATATACGGGAAATCGTAGAATATGCCTCGGAACGTATGGTGGAGGTGATACCTGAAATAGAAATGCCTGCCCACAGCAATGCCGCCCTTGCAGCCTATCCTCTCCTTGCCTGTCCAGTCGTGGACAAATTCATAGGAGTCCTTCCCGGACTCGGAGGAGACCATGCCGACATAATCTATTGTGCAGGAAATGAACAGGTATATGAATTTCTGCAGGATGTTCTCGATGAAGTGCTTGAGCTTTTCCCGTCGCATATCATCCATCTCGGAGGCGACGAGGCGTGGAAGACCCATTGGAAAGAATGTCCTCTTTGTCAGGCCCGCATGAAAGAGGAAGGCCTGGCTGATGAAGAAGCCCTCCAGGGCTATTTTATGGCGCGTATGGCTAAATATGTAAGAGAAAAGGGCAGGGAAGTCGCCGGCTGGGACGAACTCGCAAACACTGCGATACCTGAGGATGCAATCCTGTACGGATGGAGAGGACGCGGCCAGGCTGCCGTCGATGCCGCGCGTCTCGGCCACAGGATAGTGATGACCCCGGCCCTTGTCACCTATCTTATACGCTATCAGGGGCCTCAGTGGTTCGAACCGTTCACATATTTCGGTAACAACAGACTGTATGACATCTATACATACGAGCCTGTAAAAGATGACTGGACGCCGCAGATGGAGGATTTGCTGCTCGGAGTGCAGGCCAGCCTCTGGACAGAATTCTGCAAAAGTGCAGAAGATGTGAACTATCTTGCATTTCCGCGTCTTGCAGCTTTGGCGGAAATAGCATGGACAGGCAGGGACAACAGAGACTGGAACGGTTTCCTGCAGCGCCTTGACAGATATGTTTCACGCATAAGCCTGCTTGGTGTACGGGCTTCCCGTTCTATGTACAACATTCAGCACACTGTGAGGCCGGAGGACGGCAAACTGTCCGTCGGGCTTGCGTGTGAGCGCACAGATGTGCAGATTCGATATACTTTGGACGGCTCTCAGCCGACATCTTCGTCCAGACTTTACCGGAAACCTTTCATCGTGGAGAACAATGTTCTGATAAAGTGCGCCACATTCAAAAACGGCCGGATGCAGGGACAGATTCTCGAATTGCCGATAGCATGGAACAAGGCTACCGCAGCTGAATTGTCAGGTGCCGGAGGCGTGCTTGTGAACGGTGTACGCGGCAGCAGCAAGAAGTCGGACTTTGAATGGATGACCTGGAGCAGGAACGACAATATTGAATTCACTGTGGATCTCGGCAAAGTGCAGGAAATATCGTCTGTCGCGCTGGGATGTATAAATGACTTCGGTATGGCGGTTCACCTGCCGTCGGAAATAGTTGCCGAAATATCTGCCGACGGCGTATCGTTCTCAGAGGCAGGAAGATGGACTTGTCCTGAAAATCTGGGTTTTGCAGATGGAACATTCTTGACGGATGCCGTCATAGATGCAAAGGCGACAGCGCGTTTCGTGCGCTTTAAGCTTAAGGGGCAGGGACTTACCCCGAGGATTCACTGCCGTCCCGGAAAAGATGCCCAGATATGCATAGATGAGATAATTGTAAACTGATAATTGTAAAATTTGTGACAGAATGAAGAAATTGTATCTAACCGTCGTATTCTCGGCATTGGCCCCGGCCATGATTTGCGCCCAGGAAATAGACTATGATGCAGGCGGCGTCTCAGTGAGGGCTTCAGGTCAGGAGAAAACCTCTGCCGCTGTTTCCGGCAACAGAGCCTATCATATATGGGAGGACGAGAAAGTCTTCTGTATAAACAAAGAAGCCGGCATCGCTACATATATGCCGTATGCGACATCGGCGGAAATGCTTGCGGACGAGGTCTATTACAACCGGCCATGGTCCGATCCGGCAAGTTCGCTGTATCTTCCTCTCAACGGAATGTGGAAATTCAACTTCGTGAGCGAGCCTGAGTCGAGGCCTGCGGAATTTTTCCGCGAAGACTACGACTGCTCGTCATGGGATGAAATTCCGGTGCCGTCATGCTGGGAAATGCAGGGATATGACAGGCCTATATATGCCAATGTGGAATATCCGCATGACAATACTCCTCCTTATATTCAGGCACGTCCGGGATTCAATGACGGAGGAAGCAACTACGGCATAAATCCTGTCGGTTCATACATCCGTGAATTCACTCTCCCGGAGGATTGGGACGGCAGAAGGACTTTCATTCATTTCAACGGTATATATTCCGCTGCAAATGTATGGCTTAACGGCAATTATGTCGGCTATACCCAGGGTGCCAACAATGTCGCCGAATTTGACCTGACCAAGTATCTGCGCAAGGGAGGCAACCGTCTTGCCGTGCAGGTGTTCCGCTGGTCCGACGGCTCTTACCTCGAGTGTCAGGACATGTTCCGCATGAGCGGAATTTTCAGGGATGTGTATGTGTACAGCGTTCCTGTCGTTTCCGTGCGTGACCATGTGCTCACATCTGTCCTGTCGGATGATTACCGCAATGCTTCTCTGAATGTGCATCTTCTTGTCGACAACCGTGACTGCCTCGAGTGCGGCAAGACCATTGCAGTATCCGTTTACGGTACTGACGGAGAGCATATTGCGACAAAGAATGTTGATGTACATTTCTCAAAAGCCGACAAGGAAAAGGAGGCCGATGTGCGTTTTGACCTTGCAAATGTCAAACTGTGGTGCGCAGAGCATCCTGAACTCTATACCGTGCAGATCGTCCAGAAAGACAAGGCCGGCAAAGAGGAAATGGCATTCAGCACCAAATACGGCTTCCGTGATCTGAAAATAAAGAATTCGCTTCTTTATGTAAACGGAAAGAGGGTATTCTTCAAAGGAGTGAACCGTCACGACACCGATCCTCTTACAGGCCGCACCGTATCGGTCGAATCTATGCTTAGTGATGTCCTGCTCATGAAGCGGAACAACATAAATACAATCCGCACAAGCCATTATCCGAATCATTCCAAAATGTACGCGATGTTCGATTATTTCGGTCTGTACTGTGTGGATGAGGCTGACCTTGAGGACCATGCAAACCAGTCGATTTCCGGGATGGAATCATGGATTCCTGCATTTACCGACCGCATTGCGAGACTTGTGACACGAGACAGGAATCATCCGTGCGTGGTAATGTGGAGCATGGGCAACGAGTGCGGCTCTGGAAAGAACTTTGCAGCCTGTTACGATACTGCGAAAAGTCTCGATTCGCGTCCTGTGCATTATGAGGGAACACGCATCGACAAACCGTACGGAGGAAGCGCTTACAGTGATTTCTATTCCAAAATGTATCCCAATATGGACTGGATGCAGGAATACACATCCGGACTTGACAAACCTATGTTCATCTGCGAGTATGCTCATGCGATGGGAAATGCCATAGGCAACCTCAGGGAATACTGGGAGTCCATCGAAAATTCCGAAAGCACGATCGGAGGCTGCATCTGGGACTGGGTGGACCAGGCCATATATGAACCGGCTGAGATAAAGAACGGAACCTGGACGAACCGCCTGCGCACCGGATATGATTTCCCGGGACCTCATCAGGGAAATTTCTGCAGCAACGGCATCCTGCTTCCAGACCGTACACCGGGACCTAAACTTGCCGAAGTCAAGGCTGCACATCAGTTCGTGGCATTCAGCCTTGCCGGAAGCGACATAAGGAAAGGCACAGTGACAGTCTGTCTCAGGAATAAGTATCATTTTACGTCATTGCAGGAATTCGACCTTGCATACGACCTTCTCAGCAACGGTTATCCTGTATATTCAGGCAAAGTAGCCCTTGGCGACGTCAAGCCCGGGGAGCAGACAGAGGTTGTTCTGAATACAGGCAGAAAACTTCTTTCTGCCGCAGCCAAAAACGGTGAGGAAATATGTCTTAGGCTTCATTTGCTCAGACATGACGGAACTGTCTATGCTCAGGCCGGACATGAGGAGGCTTCTGCCCATTTCATCCTGACTCAGCGGGCGCCGATGCAGAAACTTCCGGGAGTAAAGAAAGGTGACGGCTATGCGAAGATAGAGAAGGACGGCTTGCTGACCGTCATCTGCGGCAAGGTCACCATGCGTTTTGACAAGACTACCGGAAAGGCCCTTTCCCTCGTTTTAAATGACCGTGAAATGTTCCGTGGCGGAGCCGGATTCATCTTTGACAATTTCAGATGGATCGAGAACGAAAGGAATGTTGTTCCGGGAAACGGCCTTGAAGAAACAGGGGAACTCTCGTTCAATGTTGCCGACGGCGGTCTTCCGTCTGTACGGACTTTCAGAAAAGGAACTCTTGCCGACCAAGAAATAACCTACACCATGCATTACTCCGGCATCGTGGACGTAAGGGTAAAAATAATTCCCCATTCAGGAAATCTCCTCCGTGCAGGCGTGTCATGCGATCTTGACGGACGCTACGGCATGGCCGGATACTACGCATTGGGCCCTGTAGAGAATTATTCTGACCGCTGCGACGGGGCAATGCCGGGAAGATACTGCCAGAGCGTAGATGAAATGCTTTACCCGTATGTAAAGCCGCAGAGCACCGGCAACCGTGGCGGACTCCGTGAACTGGAACTGACCGACAATACCGGAAACGGCTTCTGCATCGAGGTGGACGGAACCTGCGCTTTCTCTGCCATAAGATATACGGATGAGGAACTCATGAAGGCTGATCATCAGTGGGAACTTCCTGAGTCGGACCGTATTGTCCTGCATCTCGATGCTGTGAACAAAGGAGTCGGAAACGGAAGCTGCGGCTATAAAACCGGGACGCTCCCTGAATATTCCGTATCAGATGAAGAACATGATATCCATTTCCGCATATCCGCAGTATCTCATCCGGAAAAGAGCGAATGGAAACTCGCCTGGCATGATGAATTTGACGGTGGCAAGCTCAACAGAAATTACTGGAGCAATACCTCCAGGGGCACGGCAGACTGGGCCAATACCCAGAGTACGGATCCGCGCTGCTTTGATTTCCGTGACGGCTGCATAGTGCTGCGCGGCATTTCCAATGACAATTTTGAAGCCGATACCGCCCGTTATCTTACCGGTGGCATTATTACCAAAGACAAGGTGGCTTTCGGCAAAGGACGTATTGAGATTAGGGCCAAGCTGCAACCTGCCGCAGGTGCATGGCCGGCAATGTGGCTCTTGCCTTTTAAGCCTGTTGCATGGCCGGAGGGCGGGGAAGTCGACATAATGGAACGGCTGAATTATGATGATTATGTCTATCAGACCGTGCATTCTGCTTATACCCGTAATCATGAAATTAAGGACAAGCCTTCCCATACGGTCATGGCTCCTGTCAATGCGGATGACTTCAATGTATTCGGAGTCGAATTGACGGAGGATGCCGTGATATTTTCCGTGAACGGCTGCGTTACCTATAAATATCCGAGGATTGACGCGCACAGGGAATACGGACAGTTTCCGTTCGACAGGGAATTTTATCTGCTGATTGACCAGCAGCTCGGAGGAGCCTGGGTCGGCGGTGTAAATTCTGGCGACCTTCCTGTGGAAATGATTGTCGACTGGGTACGGTATTCCGTGAAAAATGAAGAATAGTCACGGACTTTCCATGTAAAACTTGTGTGGCTGATAAAAATTTAGATACTATGAAGAAGATATTGTTCACTTTGTTTGCAGCATCCGTTTGCATTGCTGCAGCACTTTCATGTTCAAGACAGACGAAACTGAGTTCGCACGTTCTGTTCACCTGCAATAATCCGGAAGGAATTCCGTATCGCATACCGGCAATTGCCGTGCTCGATGACGGCTCTATGCTGGCACTTACCGATTACCGCCACTGCCGCAGCGATATAGGTTTCGGACGTGTAGATATTCACGGCAGGATTTCCCGTGACAACGGCGCTTCATGGGGGGATGAATTCGTGGTCGTAGAGGGCACCGGCGTTCACGGAGCTGTGGACTGCGGATTCGGAGACCCTGCACTGGTTGCCGATTGTGAAAGCCCTGAAATTTTGCTGATTACTGTCTGCGGAGAGACCGTTTACGGCCGTCCGACCACAAACCGGCAGAATCCTAACCGTGTTGCTGTCATAAGGAGCTATGACAACGGGGCCACATGGACTGAATGGGAGGAAATTACGGAAGATGTATATTCGCTTTTCGATGAGAGTTCGTACGGATGTGTAGAAAGCTGTTTCGTAGGTTCCGGAAAAATCTGTCAGAGCAGACAGGTGAAGGTCGGAAAATATTATCGCCTGTATGCGTCGATTGCAGCCCGTCCTAACGGCAACAGAGTGCTTTACAGTGATGATTTCGGCCGTACATGGAACCGTCTCGGTGGTATCGATGAATTGCCTGCACCGCACGGGGACGAGCCGAAATGCGAGGAACTTCCTGACGGTAGGGTAGTACTCAGCAGCAGGGCATGGGGCGGCAGAATCTTCAATATCTACACTTATACCAATGTCGGGACCGGTGAAGGCTCATGGGGAGAACCTGCATTCTCCGGAGCGGAGAACAACGGCTGTACTGCCGTTGAGAATGCCTGCAACGGTGAGATTCTCATTATTCCGGCAATACGCAAGGCAGACAAAGCGAAAGTCGTCATTGCACTGCAGTCCGTGCCTTTCGGTCCGAAGCGCACAAATGTGGGTGTCAAATGCAAAGAAATACCGTCAGAAAAGCTTGCTGAAATGACACCTGCTGACTTTGTAGCCGGTTGGGACATCACTTATCAGGTCTCTGATACAGAATCTGCATATTCCACTATGGTGCAGCAGCCGAACGGCAATATTGCCTTTTATTACGAGGAGACTCTCAATTCGGATTCGACAGGATATGAGATGGTCTATAAAGAGATACCTGTAGACACTCTTACCTGCAACATATATTCGGCAATAAGACGGTAAGACGTTCTTTTCTGTTTCTTGCTCTCCTCACCCAGGTCAGTACAGTCCGGAAAAGACTCCGCCACAGGATTGTGTTGGATTGTGCTTCGGTAACTGCGATGTTTTCCGGTTATCAAAGCGCAATCCAATTTTTCATGCCTTTGTACAAAGATTGATTCATACCGTATGGCAAATATGTATCCACCATTGTGTCAAAAGTTTGCCGAAGTTTACCGCTGGCGGTAATGCCGTACTTATCAATCATTTTGGTGCTTTTCAGTAATAAACTTCTATATTTCAGTCCGTCCGTTTTTCAATAACGGGTCCGGCATTTCAGTCCGGCATTTCCCGATGCAGACCTTTTTCGGTAATGGAACCATAACTTTTCCTGTGTTATAGAGACCTTATTGTTCCATGTCGACCATTGGATTTGCAGACAACCTATGCAATAATTAATGTGTTAAACTTTGTGTACCAGGCATAAGTGCTGCAAGTATCCATCATCGTGTCAAAAGTTTGCCAAAGTTTACCGTTGGCTTACTGACAACTTCTGGTGTTTTTTTCAGTCACGAACCCTAACTTTTCCGCCCGCCCGTTCCCAAAACAAGTCATTTCAGGAGCGGACCACGACATTTCTATACGATTGTTCCCAAAACAGGGCTTTTC
>CAYMVG010000031.1:0-7203 GCA_964394295.1 uncultured Muribaculaceae bacterium
TTTTCGGAAACGAACCACAACATTTCTGCACGACTGTTCACAAAACAAGGCTTTTCAGGAACAAAGCACAACATTCCTGCACGACTGTTCCCAAAACAAGCATTTTCAGAAACGAACCACAACATTTCAGCATAACCGTTCCCCAAACAAGTACTTTCGGGAACGAAACATGACATTCCAGCACGATTGTTCCCAAAACATGGCTTTTCGGAAACGAACCACAACATTTCTGCACGACTGTTCACAAAACAAGGCTTTTCAGGAACAAAGCACAACATTCCTGCACGACTGTTCCCAAAACAAGCATTTTCAGAAACGAACCACAACATTTCAGCATAACCGTTCCCCAAACAAGTACTTTCGGGAACGGAAGACGACTTTTTTGCCAGGATTATATTCGAAATTTTTGAAAAACAGACCGGACGGAGTGGCGAAAAAGCAAATAAAAAAATGAGACATCGCCGCTCGCGCGGGGATACCTCATACTAACCACATAATTAATAACACTAAAACTAATAACCAATAAGTTGTGAGAGTTTCAGAACGACTCCCGAATCAACTCAGTTGCAAAGGTACAACTTTTTTCTTTATATGCAATAACCATTCCAAAAAATATGCAATATTCAGTCCGAGCAACAAAAACTGCCGGATTAACATTTGAAATACAGGAAGGCCCAATAGATAAAATATATTCAAAACCGCATCCGCTGCCTTATAACACGAAAAAACAAACTTCATTTACATTATCATTCATAATTCTCATAAATTTTACAAAAATCTTATTTTTCAAGAAAGCCCCTCTTCCAATTCGACAGAACAAAAAATCAGAGGCCTCATGCCGACAGCCAAAGCCGGACTATTTTTACAAAAACAGAGCGAATCAGACAGGCACAGCCCAAACAGTAACATGAAGAATCAATGCAGTTTTCTGCGAACTTTGTATATTTGCGGACAATTTCAATAAAAGGGAAACAAAATATCAGATAAAATCATGAACATTTTAGACAACAAATTCATCAGGACCCTGCTTCTGCTTGCAGTCATAGCCGGAGCAAATGCCTGTGGCCCTTCCGCCAAACTTCCGTCTGAAGTGCGCGGCTATCCGTTGGTAAGCGGACACAGGGGTGCAAACTGCATAGCACCGGAAAACACAATGGCTTCGCTTGACAGTTGCATAAGATACGGCGTCGATGTAATGGAACTCGATGTAGTGATGAGCGCTGACAGCGTATTCTACCTGCTCCACGACCGTACCCTTGACAGGACAACCAACGGAACAGGAAAACCGGGCGACTATCCGGCCGCAGTGCTCGACACCCTCGATGCCGGCTCATGGTTCGGGCCGGAATGGGCAGGACAGAAGTTGCCGAGATTTGCCGATATCCTCAAAAAAGCGCATGACGGCGGAGTGGACGTCACTATAGACTACCGCAACGGCAGATACAGTGACCTTGTCGACCTGCTGAAATCAGAGGATATGCTGGAGCGCACCTCCTTCACATTCAGCAGAGACGAAGACGTGATAGCTTTCCGCAAGGAATTCCCTGAAATCAAAAAACTTCAGGCATACGTCCGCAATCCCGACGACCTCGACAAAATACTGGCCGAACAGAAACCGAATGTAATCGTATGCCGCATAAACCTGCTCACACGGAAATTCGTAAAAAAATGTCATGCAAAAGGTCTGCAGGTACTGGCCCTATGCCTCGGTCTCGATGATATGACGGAAGCCAACCAAAAGGCTGTCGATCTCAAAGTGGACATCGTGGCGACCGACCGTCCGGTGGTGTTCCGCAGACAATTCGACTACGACAGCAAGGGATTGTAAAGCGCGAACAAACTGTTATGCATAAGGGGCAGACTAAAAAGTCCGGCCCCTTTTTCTCGTTTTTCCGTGCGATGAACCTCGGTGCTGTCAACAAATTTTCAATTTTCAGAGAGTTATTCCGGCTTTTTCGTCCCTTATTATAATCCTGAAAACTGTTTAAAATCAGCTTATCAAAGACGATATGACGTATAGCGAGTGATCCTATCATTCTGTTGAGTGATACGCATAACAGTTTTTAAGACCTTGACAACTGCGTACGGTACTCGGTCGGGCTTTGGCCTGTAGCACGCTTGAACATGCGGGAGAAATGCGCCGGATATTCAAAGCCGAGATCATATGCGATGATGCTCACATCGTCACCCGTATTGGCCAGACGCTGCTTTGCGACGGAGACAAGATGCAGAGTGATAAGATCTTTAGGCGATGCTCCTGTTTCCTTGCGTATGAGGTCCCCGAAATAGCCAGGAGTCAGATTGGCCTTGTCTGCAAAATAGGCGACATTGGGCATCCCCTGCCCGGGAGTTTCAAAATAAGATTTCAGTTCACGTTCAAACTGGGCGACAATCTCCGAATTGACCTTGTGTCTTGTAATGAACTGACGGTCATAGTAACGGTGGACATATTCGAGCATAACCTGGATATTTGCAGAAATCAATGCAGCCGAATGGTTGTCCACAGGGTGCATTGTCTCCTCTTTTATCCGTTCAAGACAGTCGAGGAATCTGGCGCGCTCCTCATCCGAAAGATGCAGGGATTCTGTCTGGGAATAACTGAAGAAATTGAACGACGCTATTTTGTCGGCGAGCGGAGTTCCATACATCAGATCAGGATGAAAGACAAGCCCGACGACATCCGGTGCGACCTCCTCATTGAGCATCTCGACATCTATAATCTGGCCCGGAGAGAAACTCACGACTGTCCCCTCCTGATAGTCATACTGACGGCGGCCGTACTTGATCGAGCAGTTCACGCCGTTTTTCAGGAAAAGGGCATATATGCCATAATCCATACGGACATGATTAACTGAATGTACTGCCTGTTTCAAATCTATTACTGAAACAAGCGGGTGATAAGTCGGCAGTCCGTATAATTTATTGTATGCACCGACTGAATCCAGGGTTACAATTCTATTTTCCATGCCGCGAATTTAATGTTTATTTATTGACACTTGCACATCCGGATGCGCAAAACCGCAATTCTGGTATCAAGAACCGCAAAATTGGTTGGTACGGTATCGCATTTAGGCAGTTACTTTGCGATATGAAAATTCAGGATATATGAAAAAAGCAATAATATCAGCCGCAATGCTGTGCGGAGTTTTAACGGCAAATTCTCAAAACATGTACAATTTGAACACAAACACATCGCTTGCTCCGGCCGAGGAGCTGAAGCTGACACAGGAATGGGACAAGGTTTTCCCGAAAAGCGACAAGACGGAGCACAAAAAGGTTACTTTCGTAAACAGGTACGGCATCACCCTCGCCGCAGACATGTACACCCCTAAGAAGGCACAGGGCAAACTGCCTGCAATTGCTGTCAGCGGCCCTTTCGGTGCAGTCAAGGAGCAGTCGAGCGGACTTTATGCCCAGCAGCTTGCGGAGCGCGGTTTCCTGACAATCGCCTTCGATCCTTCTTTCACAGGAGAGAGCGGCGGAATGCCTCGCCGCGTGGCTTCACCGGACATCAATACAGAAGACTTTTCTGCTGCAGCAGATTTCCTGCTTGTACAGCCTGATGTGGATACCGCCCGTATAGGCATACTCGGTGTCTGCGGCTGGGGAGGAATAGCAATCCAGGCGGCAATCAATGATCCGCGCATCAAGGCCACTGTCTCCGTCACCATGTATGACATGACACGGGTGAACGCCAACGGATATTTCGACGGTGAGGACAGTCCGGAAGCCAGAAATACCAAACGTGCTGCCATTTGCGCAAGACGTACGGAAGACTTCCGCAGCGGAAACTACAGCCGCGGCGGAGGAGTGGCAGACGTCATTCCGGACGATGCTCCTCAGTTCGTAAAGGATTACCATGCATATTACAAAACACCGAGAGGTTTCCATCCGCGCTCCGGGAATTCCACGGACGGCTGGAACGAGACATCGAATCTTCCATTCCTGAACTTCAGATTCTTTGAATATGCAGATGAACTTGAAAGCGCAGTAATGATTGTACACGGTGACGCAGCGCACTCATATTATTTCAGCAAAGACACTTTTGCAAAATTGAAAGGTGAAAACAAAAAACTGCTGACAGTGAAAGGCGCATCGCACTGCGACCTTTATGACCGGCTGGACATCATACCGTTCGATGAAATCGTTTCTTTCTTTAACGAGAATATGAAATGAGGACGATACCGGTAATTCTGGCCGTGGCTGCCGCACTGAGCACGTTTCCGGTCTCCTGTTCAAAGGACAGGCCCGGCCCCTCGAAGCAACAGCAGACGGAACAGCCCGGCAAAGACGGTGAAGAAAACAAGGACAGTACGCCGGACGGCAAGAATGACACTATGATTGAAATCAGCATAAACGGCATGGATTTCACGGCTGTTCTCGATAAGTCAAAGGCAGCACAAGCGTTCGGAGATATGCTGCCGCTGACGCTTGACATGAACGAACTGAACGGGAATGAGAAATACTGCGACCTTGGCACTTCACTGCCCGCCTCCCCTGCTTCCGTCGGGAATATCGTGTCGGGAGACCTTATGCTGTGGGGAAGCGATTGCTTAGTGCTTTTCTATAAATCATTCAAGACGCCATACAGCTACACAGGGATAGGCAGAATAAGCAACCAGGCAGGACTTGCGGAAGCTGTAGGAAAAGGCAATATAAAAATAACGTTCAGGAAAAAATGACGACACAGGAATTTATAGAATACATGGATTCAGGGAAAACAGTAACAGCAGGCTCCCCTGTCCACCAGGCAATGCACCGTCTGAGCCAGGAGGCGATACGCATAACCCTCGACATCAACACTAATTATCACACTCCGGAAGAAATCGTGGCACTTATGTCGGAACTTACAGGCAGAAACATAGACAGTTCCTTTGCCCTTTTCCCTCCGTTAAACACAGACTGCGGAAAGAACCTGCATCTCGGCAAGCGGGTATTCATCAATTCAGGCTGCAAGCTTCAGGACCAGGGAGGAATTACAATCGGAGATGATGTTTTAATTGGCCACAATGTGGTGATTGCCACGCTGAACCATTCTATGGACCCTGAACATCGCGGTGACATCGTTCCCAGCCCCGTACACATAGGCGACAAGGTCTGGATCGGATCGAATTCCACCATTCTGCCGGGAGTAACCGTAGGCGAAGGTGCAATTATCGCCGCCGGTGCCGTGGTAACGAAAGATGTTGCCCCTGGAACTGTCGTCGGCGGAGTCCCGGCCAAAACCATTAAAACAATATAGGGATTGACTTATATAGGGGCAGACTAAAGCATTGGTCAGGCCCCTTTTATCGTTTCTCGGCATGGCCGACACCGGCACCGATTTTTCAATTCTCTGAGAGTTATCCCGACTTTTTAGTATTTCTCAGGATAAAGAAGATAAGGCGCCCTCTGCACTTTGAACATCTCCACATCGCCGGCCCAGCTCGCCTTTATTTCGGCTGTGCCGCAGCCGTTCTCAATCATGGTGCGTATATCTCCACGGCCAATGAGCAGTTCAAAGAAACTTGTAAAGAATTCGTCACCCAAGCCCAGATCACGGTAAGCATCAATGATATAATCCAGATTAATGCCCTGCGCAATGGCCTCCTCCTCGCTTATTCCACGAAGATCGACACCGTGGCAAAGCTGATCCAGCAAAGGCGGATTCTTCGCACCCGGCACACTTCGCGGCGTAAAGTCAAAAGTGCGATCTTTCATATCCGGATGCCCGTAGGCAAGAAAAGGAAAATCCGTGCCCCTGCCAAGACTTACAGGAGTGGCCTCGAAATAACAGATGGACGGATAGAGATAGACCGCAAGCATACTGCGAAGATTCGGAGACGGTGCTACAGGCAGACGGTAACGGGTCGCATGCGTGTAGCCCTTGCACGGAATCACAGTCAGAGGCACTGTGCCGCCGCCATTCAGCCAGCCTTCGCCATTTGCCATAAGCGCAAGTTCACCCATGGTCATTCCATAGACTACCGGTATCGGCAGACGCCCAACTCCGGACTCATATTTCATATCGAGGACAGGCCCGTCCACATACATTCCGTTCGGATTAGGGCGGTCCAGCACCATGAATTCCTTTCCGCAGTCCAGAGCCTTGTTCATGAGATCGACCATGGTGCAGTAATAAGTATAGAAACGCAGACCTACATCCTGAATGTCAGTAACGACAATGTCTATGTCCTCCATGACTTCACTCAGTGACATACCGCCGCTGTCAGAGCCATAGAGCGAGATTACAGGCAGGCCTGTAACGCTGTCTACATTGCTTGCCACGTGTTCACCGGCATCGGCATCACCCCGGAATCCGTGTTCAGGAGAAAAAAGAGCCACTACATTTATGCCGTTCTCCAGCATAAGGTCCAGTGTATGCCTTCCGTCCACCACGCCTGTATGGTTTGAGAACAATGCGACTCTTTTACCGTTTAGAATATTTATATACAAGTCCGTGCGTGCCGCCCCGACCACTACTTCATCAGGTTCAGAAACACATTTTTCCTGTGCTTCCGCAGAAAATGCCGTCAGGGAGGCAGCAATAATCATAATCAAAGATTTTAATGTCATTTTTCATCTTTTGTAATTCCGGGACCAAATGTAGTGCAAAAACTCCCAATGCTGCAACTAAAATTCACAAAAAGCAGTTTCAGGCGCATCTGAACAGACAGAATCAGTCTAAGAACAGCATTGTAAATCTGATTCTGTAAAGGCTTTTAGAGATAAAAAATACCAATGCAAACCCAGTCAGTGATATTGTAAATCATGTTAGTTTAACCGCTCTAAAAGTGACAACCAATTTCAGGGAAAGTCCGAATTTAATGATAGGACACGCTTTAAGAAAATATAAAAAGAAAGCTACAAGCGACAGAATCGAACTGTTGCTCATAGCTAAAATGCCATGCCTACTTACCATACATACAGGCTCTACTTGCAGCTTTCCGTTTGTTAATGCAAATATAACAAATAAAACTAAGAAATAGAACAATAAGAACAAAAATGTCTGAAAGTCAGAAAAAATCCAAATTAGGGCGTAAGCCTAAATATGACTACAAGGATGAAGAGTTCCTCTCCTCGGTAGAATCGTATGCTGTTGTGAATTGCTTTCAAACTTTGTATCTTTGACTTACTGATAACAACAAAAACAACTTACTACCTTTGCATTGTTGTGTTGTGAATTGCTTTCAAACTTTGTATCTTTGACTTACTGATAACAAC
>CAYMVG010000031.1:7303-13798 GCA_964394295.1 uncultured Muribaculaceae bacterium
GTTGTGAATTGCTTTCAAACTTTGTATCTTTGACTTACTGATAACAACGGGTGAAGAGCATAACGATAAGAGCCAGCAGTTGTGAATTGCTTTCAAACTTTGTATCTTTGACTTACTGATAACAACGGCTGAGTCGGGGTCAGATTTATTGATAGGGTTGTGAATTGCTTTCAAACTTTGTATCTTTGACTTACTGATAACAACATATTCTGAAACTAAAAAATATTCATAATTGTTGTGAATTGCTTTCAAACTTTGTATCTTTGACTTACTGATAACAACAGGATTACAGTAAGTTATTTAATCACAACTTTTTAGAACATTGTTATCAGAATAAAAATCCGATAGAAATATCGGATTTTTTATTTATTGTCATAGCGTTTTCTCATCCTGACACAGACTGATTACAACCGAGTAAATGTTTCGGAATGTTCCAACGCGCCAGGTTGGTCATCAGATATACCAACCAGAACCGCTTATGAGTATTGCAAAATCACATTTCCCCAAACAGGCCATGTCAAAAACGACTCACAGCCTCGTCAAGAAACACATATTAATAAAAGATTCAGAACAATTCCAATTGAAGATTTTCTGTCGGCGGTTCCTTTGATTTCTTTTCTGCGAACAACTCCATAGAACCGAACTGCTTGTCTGTGATTGTCAGAATTCCGACCTGGCCCAACGGCGGAAGAAATGTCTTTACCCTTTTTATGTGGACATTTGCATTTTCTGCACTCGGACAATGCCGCATATAGATTGAGAACTGGAACATTATGAATCCGTCCAGCAGCAGATTCTTACGGAATTCCGCAGCAGCTTTCCGTTCCTTCTTTGTGTCAGTCGGAAGGTCAAAGAAAACAAGTACCCACATAACTCTATATTCGCTGAAACGATCCATCAAGTCATTTCCGGATAAATGATTTTACGCAATTCCCCATTGAAACATTTAGCCAAAGATGCCGTTGTCGTAGATGCCGCAACCATAAGAGGACTTCTCCTGCCATTGATTAAGACTTCCAAAGTCGGAATAGACAATAACTTAATTTTCACATCTTTTGTCAGCTCCGTCGGACAACCTCCCGAAACAATATCATAGACAAGCCGGTCAACGTATGGTCTGTAAGGTTCCATTATATCATCTGCAAGACAATACGCATTGTAGCGGTTATGATGATGAATACCCAACGTCGGCAAAAGACCGCTCCCGACCAATGCTCGGGCAATTATAGCACGAAGTATCGCATAGCCATAATTCAGCAGGTTATTCGGAAAATCCTCGAACTGTCCCCTGACAAAATCCGGACATTCAGGAAAGACCGTCTTCCAATAATATACTGCTGCACGTGCTTCCATATTTTCCGTATCGCCGCTTCTGACCTGATTCATCCATACCGACATATTATTATGCACCTCTCCTGTCGTATATTTCAATACTGCCGCCTGATTGTATATTTTTGCCTGTATCGTCTGTTGCCACAACTGTTTTTTGAGTGGAACCGATGAATCCAGCTGCTGTCTGAAACGTTCATTCTGAATAGTATTGCAATACAACGGAAGCATAAGTCCGACCGGGAGATGATTGCTGCCGCAGGTAACGACTGCGCAGTTGTTGTCAATAAGCATTTCCATAAGTCCTTGCGTTATTGTAATCTGCTTATTGTCAAGTATAATCATTCCGATATCCTCAATCGGGACTGTTTTGGCCGTTTCATTTTCTGTAAGCCGTATTACAAGCTGTCCAAACTTCATCGACAAATAAGCCGGATTCCCGAAATATAGCGTGCGCTTTATCATGACATCATATATTAGGTTAATATTCTCCGACAGCTACAATTTGTCCGATATGATTTACACGAACTTTTATTGTTCCATCAAGATTGTTCGGAGTACTAATACGCTTCCAAGCAATTTCTTGAAGTTCTTTCCTTTCTTCCACATTTGTTTCTAAATGATGCCTGAAAACATAGTACTTAGATGCTATTTTCTGCACCCTAAACAAATGAGGACTGATAAGCGCATAATTATCCGGGTTCATCAAATCATACTCCCGGGGATCAAATCCCGTATCTTTATCAGGAAACACAAAATACTCATTCTGCTTCATCGTAAACAGAAACTCCCAGCCTACGTCCTTCATGTATTCACGGTCAATTACCGGAATTCCCAGACTCACACGGACAACCGCCTCATAGAATGACACAACCTGCTCCTGCAGATTTCCTTCAGCATCACGGAATATCGCGATATGATGATTATTGCCAGGACTTACAAAATCAGTAACAATACGTCTGCCGTTTTCATCACATAAAGGCTTCCCGTAACAGTCATGCTTGTCATGAAGTGCCACAGCATTATTGACGCCCTTGATTTTCACACTCCTGACCTGTATTCCCTTATCCTTGTTCAGCCATATCGGATTATTTTCCAAATCGGAAAACGCCAGCTTTGCATCTCCTCCGAATTCATTCAAACGGGCCTTAAGGACTCTTTGGATACCTGCATCCACAACCTTGTCAACCTTCAAATCAGGTGATACAGGCTTTCTGATTGTGTACATATTCTCCATAGACAGAACAGCCACTTTCTCCGGAACCATGCGGATATGCATTGCATCAAGATATACCGGAACTTTATCAATACTGTTCTTGCCCGAAAACGCTTTCCTGGCATCACCTCCGAACATCGACAGTCTGGCAAGCAATGCATCACGATATACAGGACTTGCAACCTTTGCAATTTTTTCGGAAGTAAATGCCGGCCCAATCTTTTCCAGTTTAGTCGCATACCTTTGAATCTGACCGTAGACAGTCTCATTATGAAGCTGTCCGCGCGGCGTAAGCTGTACTTTCTTTTTTACGCCGCCTTTGCATTTAGTAATGTTTACATTCCGTGTAACGACCTTATTCTTCGACTTAACCGATACAAGAGTGTTTTCCAAATGCCTGCGTGCCTCCCTTCTGAATTCATCAAGCGGAATAGGCGGCACGAAACGCAATTTACCGCCGTCACGATAAAGCTGCGTCCGCTCTATTGCCATAACGACATTGCCGCGCTCCGATTCAGGAATATCATACAGCTGATATTCAGATAAGTCCACCATATATTCCTTGCCGATTTCTTTTGCGATTCTTGCATTCAGATTATTGAGATACTGAATATACGAACGTTTGGTAAATGCAATAGTCAGAGCATCCATTGCATGATGCCTGTGGTCATTTCTTTTTGTCCAATCCTTTATTTTTCTGATTCTTCTGCCGTCGCGGTCAGAAATGATCTCAGTAAGACCGAGCCTGTCATATTTGTCCCAGTTCAGTTCTTTCATTACGTCCACAAGCTGCCAGTCCTCCCTAAGACGGTCCGTTACAGAACCTGTTGTCGGAACGACATATCTGACAATATCTTCCAGCATAGACTTTGCTTTCTTTGCAATATACTGTGAATCACGAAGATCGCGGGCAATAAAGTCCGACGGAATCGCAGAGAACGGCATAAGCAGTTTATTCCTTTTGGCCTTGCTTATCGCATTTTTCTTGAATAAATCCTCAACTTTAGAGACATATCTTTCAAGCCCTGCATCCCCGTATTTTTCTTTCACGAAGTCGTATGCCGTGGAACTGCTCTTTTCGATATTTTCCTGCCGCGCCTCCAGTGTCTTGTTTGAAAATGAATCATCAAAAAGCCTGGACTGAGGTATGATATGCTCTATATCGAAATCTTTTGAAAAGAGTCTTTCACGCCGGATATATGTATCTGAATATAATGTATGGTATCCATTGTCCTTCAACTCCATATAAAGTTTATACCGTATAACGTCGTTCCTGCCCGGATTGGCGATTCCGAATTCTTTCTGCAAGATGTCCCTTATTTCCGTATGCTTCCTGTCCGCATCTGCAACTGCCTTGCTCAATTCCTCACGTTCGGCAGCACTTTTCTTCAGTTCCCTCGCAAGCTCTATCCTTATCTCATCCGGCTTGCCGTATTCATCAATCAATGCATTGACGACATTCACCATCTGGTTAAGAATCTTTTCCACGACAGGATTGCGCAGACTGTTCTTAGGCAGTATATCCAAATGCTCTTTAAGTTCCCGTGACTCAATCTGTTCTTTCGTCAGGGAATTCTTAGAATGATTGTATCCTGCATAAGTACATGCAAGACTATATTCGTTTCCGGCCCTCAGATAAATGAGAATCTTCTTCATTGCCTTCGTACTCAGACTACCATAGTCAGGTGCAAAAGTAACTTCAGCCAAGACTTTGGCATATTCCTCCTCAAATCCTGTAATTTCCGATATTTTTGAAATCAGTCTGTCATTTCCGGAAACGGATTTGTCTCCTTCGTATGAATAGAGAAGATGCCATAGTCTGAATGACGGCTGCTCCTCAAAAGCCTTGCCTTCAAGGGAAGAATCGAAGTGCAGGAAATTTGATTTATATCTTAAGGGATCAGATTTATCTTTTGAAGGATCCTGAACCTCCAGATATCCGAGTCCTTCGAAAATTTCAGAAACAATCTTAACGGCCTCTGAGAAAGGCATTTTACTGAAATCATATTCTTTGTGGCCAGTCAGTACAATAATTTTGGAATATGCCCGAAACAATGCGGCAAATGTCCTGTGTCCGTCAATCTCTTTATAGTTCAGATTGATTTCCTTCTTTTTATTCTCAATCTTCACGAGATCCTCCGGCTCATACATTTCTTCAAGAGAAAACAACGAACCTTGCTGACGTCCTTTGGAAGACGCATTAGGGTTAAGGCACTTGATTATTTCCGGCTTCGTAAGTTTATCGCAAGTACATAATCTGTCATACAATCGTTCCTTTTCATCCTGTTCAAGATACCTTTTGTTCACAGTCAGATTGTTCAAGACCTGCCATATCTTGAATTCCTGAAACAAAGGAGAGGATTTCGGACAGACTTTCGGCCCTGTCACTTTTTTCCTGGTCTTGCCGTCGTATGTGATTTCGGTTTCACGCCCTTCCAATTCGCAGATGCTGACAAGTCCTTTCTGGCTTTTCAGAGGCCGCTGGTAGAATATGACCATCTCCCTTATCGTCTTCTTGAGTTCTTCCGTAAGTTCAGGATGGAATTCTGCCTGTACAGACCATATCTTTTCAAATTCATCAAGATAGTCCTGCCTGTAGAACACCTTGTTTTTCAAGCTATAATGCGAATCCATGCTGATTTGTTCCGCAAGATATTCCCCGACAGTCTGATTGTTGAAATACAATTCTTTGCTTCTGTCGCTTATCGCCCCGAGATATCCGCTTGAGCCAGTGATTTGGGAATTTATTTTCTGCAAGACAACGGCCAGTGATTCAAGATCCATTTTTTCATAAACAGCCTTTGCCCTCCATTCATAATTTTCTTTTCTAAGTTCATCCCCTTTTGCCGAACGCTTTATTCCCTGTATGCCGAACGGCTTCTCGCATATAGCCCAGGTCTGCTTCTCATTCTTGCCTCTCAGTTCATCCTTAAGCCCTTCAGTCAATATTTCCGGATAAAACTGTCTTTGGCAATCCCATACTTTATTAAATTCAGCAAGAAGATCCGACCTGTAAAAATCAGGTATAAATTTCTTTCCACCCTTGAGCAAGGCATATACATATTGTCCCGGTGTAAGATTATTGTCGTACAGTTCCTTCGCTACAGACATTCCGTCTATCAGTTGCCCGTCTTCATCATTTTTAGCCTTGCGCGAACTCTTATAGCCACGTTTCTTGTTTAGCATCAACAGGACACGTGCGAACTGTCCGAGAGTAATCTTCTCCTTTGCCGCCTTTGCCCTCAGTCCAAGAGTTTCAAAAGTACTGGCAGGACCCTGCTCTGCAAGGACAGTATCATCCTTAACCAAGCCTGCCTCTTTCATAATCTCTATGAGACTGTCACGTCTGAGCTTATAACGCTGGAGATTTCTCCTTGCACTGCGCTTAAGAGTCCTGTCGGCATTTGTAGTAATAGGTTTCCCTTTATTGAAATTTGTCTGCTCATCAACTGTAAGCGGATTGACTCTTACTCCAACTCTGACAATAGATGATTTTTCTTCTGCATTTTCCGCTTCTTTGACAAGCGCCCATCCTATAGATGTCGTCCCAAGATCAAGTCCAAGTATAGTTTTCATGATAAAAAGAATTCTTTTGCTTTAATTTCAGTGTCCATATATGCAAGCGATTGTAAATTTAGGAAAATTTTCGTTAATGCGTATGGCATGGGAGAAAATGCTGTTCCGGTAGCGAATGGAATGGTGGAGAACAACTTTTTGTACGACAACTGCTTATGTCATAACGTGAGGCTCAAAACCGATACCCTATACAATATAAATCACTATCAATCAAACATTTACTAACTACACGATTTTAAAGCAAAGCTTTTGGGGAGGAGCGGAACGGTCGGAACTGAATATCGTATTCCGTTCCTGAAAATGCCAGTTTTGGGAACAATCGTACTGAAAAGTTGTGGTTTGTTCCTGAAAGTGCCCGTTTTGGGAACGGTCAG
>CAYMVG010000032.1:0-13525 GCA_964394295.1 uncultured Muribaculaceae bacterium
ACGATTACCGACATGCACTGCTTTGCACAAACTCTCTCCGTCCGTTCCCAAAACAGGGCTTTTCGGGAACGAAGCACAACATTTCAGCACGACTGTTCCCAAAACAGGGCTTTTCGGGAACGAAGCACAACATTTCAGCACGACTGTTCCCAAAAATAGGCTATTTCGGGAACGAACCATGACATTTCTGCACGACCGTTACAAAAACGGGCTTTTTCGCGACATTCAAGCATGACTGTTCCCCAAACGGGCATTTCCGGCACGAACCACTGGGCTTTTCCACAACAGATCTTTTATGGCGCGAACAATTACAAGGCCCACAAGTGTATGCCGGTGAGACCTGTTGCGATTTGATTGAACAAGTCGGTTTTTCAGTGCAAACCGTCCCAGATTGGCGTGTTATTTTACCAACCTGGAACGGTGATGTGCATTGTGCGTCGTATATTAAGAATTTGTGTTCCGGGTTGGTCGTCCGTACTGCCAACCTGGAACACCCTCACAGTAAAAAGTTCCTACATTTCTGCTGTCTGTACCTCAGAATATGTTGTTCCCGGAACTAACTACGACATTTCAGACCGTCCGTTCCCCAACATGTCATTTCCGGAACGAACCACAGCATTTTCCACCTGACAGTTCAAAACACACCATGGCCGGGCGTCCGGTGTATCTGGCCAAAGGACGTATTGCTATGCAAAAAAGGCAGCCGGAAGTCAGTTGACTTTCTGCCACCTTTTGTAGTTCGCCATCCATTCCGGGCAGGCCGGATATTCTGGATGGTCAGAATTTGTCCATTGTGCCGAAGATTCGGTCGCGCACTTCGTCTATTGTGCCGATTCCGTCAATCTCGCAATATTTTCCTGCCTTGCTGTAAAACTCAATGAGAGGTTCAGTCTGATTATGGTAAGTCGCTATACGGTTGTTTATGACTTCCTCGCTGGCATCATCGGCACGTCCTTCTTTGAGTGCACGTCCTTTGATGCGCTCCATAATCATTGTGTCAGGTATCATAATGGAAACTGTGGCAGTAACTTCCTCGGAGTTTTTGGCAAGAATTGCATCGAGAGCCTCTGCCTGCGGAAGTGTACGCGGAAAACCGTCGAGCAGGAAGCCGTCCACGCCTGTCACGGTCTTGAATTCATTTTCAATCATGCCCTCGACAACCTCATCAGGAACGAGATTGCCGTTTTCGATGAGTGCCTTTGCCTTCAGTCCCAATTCAGTACCGGCTGCGATTTCCTTGCGCAGGAGTGCTCCTGTCGAAATGTGGTGAAGATTGTATTTCTCGACCATTGCCGTAGCCTGAGTGCCTTTTCCTGCACCCGGAGGGCCAAAAAGAATGTAGTACTTCATTTTGTCAAAATTATACGTTGTCAGATTATTGTTCATCAAGAATATATATGTCCTTGTAATTGCGTCCGAGTTCGTTGTAGTCAAGCCCGAAACCGACTATGAAGTCATTTGGTATTTCCATTGCCACATAATCGAGGATGACTTCTTTTTTCAGTGCACCAGGCTTGAAAAGCAGTGTGCAGACACGTGATTCAGCTGCGCCGTGCTCGGCAAGGATCTGTTTCAGTTCAACTATGGTATTCCCTGAATCCACAATGTCTTCCACAATGATTACACGTCTTCCGGTGATATCTGCAGTAAGTCCCAGAGCCTGCTTTACGCGCCCTGTTGTGTTTGTGCCTTCATATGATGACAATTTTGTCGATACAAGCTGACAGTCGAAATCGAGCCTTTTCATGAGTTCCCCTGTGAACATAATGGAACCGTTCAGGACACATAATAGGACAGGTATGTCTTTGCAGCCTTTGAAATCCGCATTGATTTTGACTGCGACATCATCGATTGCCGTCAGGATTTTCTCATATGGAATGAAAGTCCTGAATGTTTTGTCCTGTAATTTTATCCTTTCCATAGAAGCATTTTTACAACAGACCGCAAAAGTAAGTATAAAACGTTAAAAAAAGAGAAAAAAATTCCGTTGTTTTTCATAAAAACAACAAGATTCCCATTCCGTATGCATACTTTTGAACCGTATTAAAAAATGACGGATATGAGGCGTGTGATGATTATACTGCTTTTTTGTGCCGGTGCGCTTACTGGTTCGGCACAGACCGGCAGTGAGATTGAGCTTATATTGAGATTGACCGGGTGCAGTGCTCCTGAAGAGATTGACGAGGTGGACTATGAGCGTCTGGCAGCATTGCTTTTGCGGCCGCTGAAAATAAATCTGGCCGCTGCTCATGAGGTAAGTTCCTCCGGGTTGTTTTCACGGTATCAGCAGGCCTCTCTGGGCGATTACCGTTCAAGACATGGTGACATTTTGTCATTTGCGGAACTTGCAGCAGTGGACGGTTTCGGAAATGAATTTACTGAGGCTGTCACTCCTTTTATATCTCTTGACAGCAGGGACGGACCGGGAACTCCTGGACAGACTTCGCTGCGTGGGGATTTGGCTGTACGTTCCGCTCTGAGGGCCGGTCCTGCGGGCACTCCTTCAGAGTCGGCTTGGTCTGAACTAGAATGGAATTATGGAATGAAACTGCGTCTGTTATCAGGTCGTAATGTCAATTGTACAGCGGGATTTTCGAATGATTATTCATCTGCGGACGGTGTGCCCTCTGCCTTTACAGGCAGTCTTTCCGCATACTTAAGAAAAATCCGGGGAAAGGTTGTCATCGGAGATTTCAATGTGCGTTTCGGCCAGGGGCTTGCGCTGTGGAACGGCATGACAATGGGGGCACTGAATTCGCCGTCGTCCTTTATGCGCAGACCTTCCGGTATATCCGTTCCGTGGTCTTATACCGGGAGTATGGCCTATACAGGTGCTGCAGCAGAGTTTACCGCAGGCAAATTCGTCATGTCCGCATTTGCCGCCATGCCGGGACTCAAAAAGTCTGCCTATACTCCTGCCGACATTTCCCTGTTGCCGGGGATGAATGTCGCATGGTATTGCCGGCAAGGTCAGATTTCATTGACGCATTATGCCGAAGTTTCGGAAATATTTTCCCCTGTACGGTCAGGAATACCGGATATGAAGACTTCTGCCGATATGGCATTCTGTTTCCGTGGGACCGATGTGTTTTCAGAGCTTGCATTTGACTGGGTGTCATGCCGGCCGGCGGTTTTGGCCGGAACTGTTTTCCGGCCAGGCGAAGATGTGCGACTGTCTGCAATGGCAAGATACTATTCTGCCGGATACAGTGCCGCACGTTCCGGGGCAGCATGCAGTGCTTCGTCCTGTACAAATGAATGTGGAGTAACGTTTGCCGGTGAGTTCAGTGCCGGAAAGTGGGTGACAATGCGCGGACAGCAAGGTTTCGGGGCATCCGGTAGAAAGCACTGGGGGACATTTTCTGCCGATGCCGCATTGTTCCCGTCAGGAAAATTGAAGGGGTCGCACAATAATGTGCAGGTACAGGCCAGAGTGCAGACGGAACATCTGGCGGCAGATTGGCTGAAATTTTCTTTGAGGACGGTATTTCGGTACCGTGATTGGGGTGAGCCGTTCAAATGTGATTTGCGCACCGATGTTTCAGTGATTTCCGGCCGCTGGGCTGCGTCTGTCCGTATGAATGCTGTCGTTTGTACAGGACTGGGACTTCTCGGATATGCCGAGGGCGGGTACAGGGCCTCGCGCGTTTCGGTGTTTCTTCGGCAGGGATTCTTCGGTATAGACAACTGGAATGACAGGATTTATGTTTATGAGCGTGATGCTCCGGGGAGTTTTCTTGTTCCTGCATTTTACGGCAGGGGATTGTGGGCGTCAGCCGTATGCTCGTGGAATTGTATGAAATGGCTGAAAGTGTATGCCAGAGCCTCATGTACCGCCTATCCTTTTATGGCTGCGGAAAAAAGAAAGCCAGGCAAAGCCGAGCTTAGACTGCAATGCATGTTCAGAATCTGAATTATTTTACAGGTATTTTCAGCTTCATGCCGGGCTTGATATTTGAACTAATGCCATTGAAGTTCATTATGTCCTGTGCGCTTACTCCGGGGTAGTTCTTCGCAATTGAATAGAGCGAATCACCGCTTTTTACTATGTACACTGATGAACCTTGGGCAGACTGTGAATCCGGGGTCTGCTTTGGCTGTGACGATGCGGCGGAAGCGGTTCCGGAAGACGATGTATGTTGTGAAGTCTGTGCTGAGGCTGCCGGACCTTTGCCGCCGCGATAGACAATAAGTTTCTGCCCGACTCTGATATTGTTGTTTTTCAGATTGTTCCAACGCTTCAGCTGTGCTACGCTCACATGATATTTTGCTGCGATTTTTCCGAGGTACTCGCCGTTTTTGACCTTGTGAACAATGCGCTCTCCGTCTGCTCCGTCCTTGATTTTCTTGATTGTCACAGGATTGAAGAATTCCTCTGCCTTGTGTGCATACAGCGAGTCCTCATGTTCTATGAAAGAATTTGTATAGCGGTATGGAAGCCTCAGTATATATTCCCTGTCGTTTCCCGGCACGATGTCATGCATATACTGTGGGTTTAGGTTTTTCAGTTCTTCCAGCGGCGCACCTGTAAAATGGCATACCTGCTTCAGATGCAGCATATTGCTTATTTTCAGTGTGTCCATTATGGACGGCATCTCTATAGCCTCGGGTTTTATGCCGTGTTCCTTGTAATAAGTCATTGTGTATAGTGCTCCTACGAATGCAGGAACGTAGCCCCTTGTTTCCCTCGGAAGATAAGGCCAGATGTCCCAGAAAGCTCTTTTGCCTCCGCTTCTGCGTATTGCCTTGTTCACGTTTCCGGCTCCGCAGTTGTATGAGGCTATTGCAAGATTCCAGTCCCCGAAGATTTCATACGAATCCTTAAGATAGCGTGCAGCTGCTTCCGCCGATTTTACAGGGTCAAGCCGCTCATCGACAAACGAGTCTATGTGAAGTCCGTAAATCTTTGCGGTTGAGTACATGAATTGCCACATGCCTTTCGCTCCGGCCCTTGACACTGCGGTAGGGTTCAGAGCCGATTCAATGACTGCCATGGCCTTAAGTTCCTCCGGCAAATCGTATTTGTTGAAGATTTCATTGAATATCGGCATATAATAGTCGCAAAGCCCCAGGATATGTGCCATTTTTGTAGGCATTTTTTCCGAGTACAGTATGATGTAGTTCTTTACAATATCGTTATACGGAAGTGTTATGAAAGAATTCATTTTCCGTATTCTTTCAATATACACCTCATCAGGAACATTTGACTGGAATTTTACGGAGTCCATGTCGTATTCCTCCTGGGTTCCTGTGCAGGCCACTCTGTGTGCATACCATATATTAAGCAGGCTGTCGGATACTTCCGGAGTGTAGTCATCCGGTGTCAGTCCTGCCGCAATTCTGTCTCCGCTGTTTTCATAGACATATTCTGATACAAGACTGTCTGCCACGCCAAGTTCTGTGCGGTATGCCTCTATTTCCATGACCAATGAGTCTACTTTTTCACGCAGCATGGCATTTTCTTCCTGCAGTCTGCTGTATTCCGTGCGTATATTCCTTGGCTTCTCTTTTTTTGAGTCCGTATTTGTATTTTGGGCGAAACCGGCCCCTGTCGTGAGCGCAGCCGCAGTTATGGCTGCAATAATTCTATTTATCTTCATAATCTTTGTGGCTTTTGGAATATTTCGCCGGCACATCTCAGAATCTGATTCCCAGCCTCAGTCCGACGGCATTCTGTTCAAGTCCGAATGAGCAGCCCTGCCGGTGCATGGCGTATGTGTTGTCCGGCGCTATTATGGCCGGCTCTATGTTCATCGTTATATTGTCAGTGACTTCGAAATCGTGCATATATGCGAATACGTTGGCATCTATCACCTGGAGCAGGTAAACTGCCGCTGTCGCCACTATTGAATAGTCCCTGTACCGTCTGTACACATCCCTGTACCATTTCGCCGTTTCTGCGGATATCGGTCCGTCGTATGCTATGTCAGGGTTTGTGGCTTCGTTGTGTATTCGCTTGAATCTCTTGTAGTTCAGGTTGTTCGTGGTGAGAAAATGCACCGATACCATAAGTCCTCCCCAATATATGGGAACTTTATACAGTTCACCGTTATATATCTGTCCAAGTCCCGGCAGCATGACGGAATACAGTGTTGCCCTGCCCGGATGCGGATGTCTGTCCGACTTGTAGCTGGCTACTCCGTCCATAAGGCTGCCCCAGTATACCAGTCCGGCGCCTATCATGAGCCATGTTCCGGTTGTCTTCGCGCTGTAGTCAACCGCTGGCGCCTGATACGGGTAAGGAAGCCCTGATTCGCTCTCGAATACTTCCTTTTCCGACATAAAATTGTCGTATGCCTTTTTTGATTTTGTATAGCGGTGCAGATAGTAGCCTCCGCTTCCGGCAAATGCTCCGATTCCTCCGTAGACGATAGGGAGCTTCCAGTAGTCTTTGTTGTAAATCTGGGCTGTTCCTGGAAGCACGACCGAACCGGCGAACATTGTGCCTATTTTCATGCTGTTTTTGTGTGACAGGCCTCCGAAGTATTCCTTGAACGAGAACAGTTTGTCGGTACTGTCAGCCAATGCCGTCGTGTCGCCCGGATTATTGTACGTCTGGTTGAATGCATTTTCCTTGAATTGGGCATGACAAAAATCCGTAATACCTATCAGGCATACGAGCAAGGCGGATATGTATTTCGGCAGTCTGTACAGCATCTCAGGTTTTTCCGGTTCAGAATTTGGATTCCTCAAGGGCTGCAAGGAATTTTTTTACTTCTTCATCAGAAGAGAAGCGTATTGTCATTGTACCTTTTCCTCCTGATGAACGTTTGAGACTGATGTCGTTCTCAAAATATTTTCCAACGATTTCCAGTACTTTGAAATATTCTTCAGGCAAATCCTGGGCTTCAGGTTCGGTCCCGCTTTTCTGCTGGCTCAATTTTTTGATTTTATCTTCGAGCTGCCGCACGGAAAGTCCGTCCTTTATCACGAGATCGCACAGATATTCCTGCATTTGGGGATCTTCAACTCCCAGCAGAACCTTTGCGTGCCCTACGCTGAGGAGGGATACTTTAAGGTCATGCTGTATTTTTGCCGGAAGTTTGAGGAGTCTCAGGTAGTTGGTTACCGATGCACGTTTCTTTCCGACGCGCACTGCCATCTGTTCCTGCGTGAGGTTACATTCCTCGATCAGCCTCTGATAGCTCATGGCCACTTCTATCGGGTCGAGGTTTTCCCTCTGGATGTTCTCGACTATGGCCATTTCAAGCATGCCCTGGTCGTCTGTGTCACGGATATATGCCGGAATCATTTCCATCCCGGTTGCCCTGCAGGCCCTGAAACGGCGTTCTCCGCTGATTATCTGGTATCTTCCGTCAGCCTTTTTGCGTACTGTTATAGGCTGTATAAGGCCTAATGTCCTAATGGATTCCCCAAGTTCCTCCAGTGCCTCCTGATCGAAATTCATTCTCGGCTGGAACGGGTTCGGCTCGATAAGGTCTGTCGGTATACGGAGTATATCCGCACTACCTGCGGCCGGCTGATCCGAAGTTACAACTTCTTTGTTTATGTATCCGACCGGTTTTCTGATGTTGCTCAGGTCGGTGTCTGCCCCGAGGAGCGCTCCTATGCCTTTGCCAAGGCCTCTTTGCTGTTTGCCCATCTGTTATTCCTTAGCTGTTTTTCTCAAGCACTTCCTTGGCAAGGTTGAGATAGTTGGTTGTTCCGTTGCAGATGACGTCGTATAGAATAATCGGCTTTCCGAAGGAAGGCGCTTCGCTCAGACGTATGTTTCTCTGTATTATTGTGTTGAATACCATGTCTTTGAAATGTTCCTGAAGCTCTCCGAGAACCTGATTGTGCACCTTCGTCCTTCCGTCGAACATTGTGACAACGAAGCCTTCGATGGTCAGGGACGGATTCGGGCCGGCCTGCACAAGGCGTATTGTCTGCAAAAGCTTTCCGAGACCCTCGAGGGCGAAAAATTCAGGCTGTACCGGAATCATTACCGAATCTGCGGCTGTCAGTGAATTGATTGTAATCAGGCCGAGCGACGGTGAGCAGTCAATGATGATGAAATCGTATTCGTCTTTTATTTGTTCAAGGGCTGTCTTGAGGACAGCTTCCCTGTTGGAATTGTCTATCAGTTCAAGCTCCGCTCCTACGAGGTTGATATGTGACGGAATCATGTGCAGAGAGCCTATTTCGGTCTGCAGCAGACTGTCCCTGATGCCTATTTCTCCGATCAGAACTTCGTAAAGCGTCCTTTTCTGGTTGTTGTCTGGAGAAAAGTTCAGTCCGGACGTGGTGTTGGCCTGGGGATCGGCGTCGATGATGAGCACCTTTTTCTCCAGTACAGCCAATGATGCGGCAAGGTTGATGGCTGTCGTCGTTTTTCCTACTCCGCCTTTCTGATTTGCGATTGCAATTACTTTTCCCATTTATTCTTTTTTAAGGTTTTCGTTCGGTTTTGTACTCCCGTTTTCTACGGGCCGCAATGCCTCACTAACTCACAAAGATACAAAATAAATTTCATTCAATCCCTTAATTTGCTACTTTTGTTGATAAATTGTGTCTGGTGAAAATCAGGCGGCTTTTGAAAAAACGAGCCAGGATGCATGCCGCGTGCGGTTCACGTACTATGCCGCAGAAGCGGATGCATTTGCTCAATAAATGTGGATGTGTTGTATTAATGAATTGTAAACCATGGTCTTATCGGCTGTAAAATATGAGTGGACTGCAATCGTGAATGTATTTGCCGCCTCGAAAAGGGCCGGGGCAATCTGGGCAAAGGCCGAGAAACTTTTGCAAGAACAAGGCGTTTGCTTTGGCGTCATGTCCACCGGTGACGGAGGTACTGCCATGACATTGGCTTTTGATGCCTGCGCAAGCGGTTGCCGCAAATTCATCGCGGTCGGCGGTGACGGTACCATACATGATGTCCTCAACGGTATCGGAAAATATATTGATTCCTGTGCAGGCTCAGTCTCATTCAACGACTTCACTATAGCAGTGGTTCCTGTCGGGTCCGGAAATGACTGGATAAAGACGGCGGGAATATCCCGTAGTCTGACAGAGGCCGCTGCCCTTATTGGCAAAGGCGTGGCATATCCTCAGGATGTGGTGAGGGTTGGTTCCGTGGGGGCGGAATCCTCGGCCGGCGAGGCTGTGTCGTATATGATGAACGTCGCCGGCGTAGGGCTGGATGCCAGGGTTTGCGAGATTGTGAACAGGAAGAAAAAACAGGGTTTCAGAGGGCGCAAGCTGTATGTGGAGGCTTTGCTGAAATGTATACGGGACAGGATTCCTTCTGAGATTGCAGTGGAATGCGACGGCAGGGAAGTGTTCCGCGGGAAGTTTCTTTCAATTTCTTTCGGTACGGGAAAATATTCCGGCGGTGGAATGAGGCAGACGCCTGATGCTATACCCGACGACGGCCTGCTTGACATGACTCTTATTCCGGATTTGCCTTTGCTGCGTATTGCCGTTGAGGCTCCGAAACTCTTTACCGGAAAGTTTCTAAGTGTCAAGGAACTGGTTACTGCGCGCTGCAAATGTGTTTCCGTGTTGCCGGCAGACGGCAGGCACGGTGAGCCTGTGGAAGTGGACGGCGAGGTTGTCGGCTGTGCTCCTGTCAGATTTGAGGTTCTGGACAGCCGCATCAATGTGGTCAGGCCGCAGCCTGTCACGAAGGATCGACATTTATTGTTATTGTAGTGCTTCCTCTTGCTGCTTTGGCTGTATTGTTTACAATGGCTTTGATTGCCGCTTTGCCGGCTGTGAGCCTTTTGTCTTTTCTCAGGCTTATGCGTATCATGCGTATGTGCATGTCCGATATTTTGCTTACGCCTGGTGCGTATGGCCCGACGATTTCCGGCATGGATGTGCCGTCGGATTTTATGCCTGTGTCAAAATGTATCCTCAGCCTTTGTGCCAGTGTATGCGCAGCTTCTTCCGCCTTTCGTTCGTCACGGTCTTTTACGCTGAGTTCGATGATTCTTGTAAACGGCGGAAAATTGAATTCCTGCCTTTCACGAAGCAGTTCCATGCTGTATGCTGCAGACTCATGGCCTGATAGTTTCTGATATACAGGATGTTCGGGCTGAGATGTCTGTATTGCCAGCAGTCCTTTTTCCGCACGTCTGCCGCATCTCCCGCGGAATTGCTCCAGAACCTGCATCGCCTTTTCGTCTGCACGGAAATCCTGGATTCCGAGCAGCGAGTCGGCTGCTATAGCTGCCACTAATCTCAGGTTGCTGAAATCGAATCCTTTTGTTATTATCTGAGTGCCTATTAGAATGTCTATGTCGCCTTTGCTGAAATCCCTTATGACTTTTGTCTCGTAGTTTTTGCTTTGCTTTGTATCGCTGTCGAGCCTTGCGATTCTTGCCTCCGGGAAAAGCCTTGCAGCTTCCTCTTCTATTTTCTGTGTTCCTGCACCGAGTCCGCGCAAGTCTCCCGAGCATTTTACGCATTTGCCTGTATAGACGCTTCTGTAGCCGCAATAATGGCAGACCAGTTCGTCCTGTGGGCTTGTGCCGTGATGATAACTCAGGCTTACATTGCAGTGGGGACATTTTTGTATTTCTCCGCAGTTCGTGCATTGCATGGCTGGTGCCCAGGCTCTTCTGGACCGCAGAATGATGACCTGTCCTCCGGCTGACAGGGCTTTCTTTATATGCTGTATGAGCTTTATGGAGAAATTTCCGGCCATCCCTCTCTTTTGGCGCTCTGCATTTGTATCAATAATTTCTATGTCAGTGTCTTCCGAACCGTGATAACGTTCTGACAAAGTGACGGGAATATGCTTCTTTGTGTAGCAGTTGTATACCTCTTCGAGGGAAGGGGTAGCGGAGCCGAGCAGGATGTTGCAGCGGTGTTCCGGCGTGCTTTGGATTAACGACAGCATCAGGGCTGCGTCCCTTCCGTTGTACCTTGGGGCAGGGGAGTCCTGTTTGTATGAACTGTCGTGTTCTTCGTCCACGATTATGAGGCCGAGCCTGCGGTGCGGCAGGAAAATCGATGAACGTGTGCCGAGCACAATGTATGGTGTCGCGGTGCTGTTTTTTGAAGCCTGGCGCAGAGTTTCCGCCGTATGCCTTTTTGCGACGGCCTGTTCCCCTGAATGAAAGACTAAGAGCCGATTGCCGAAATGTGTCCTTAGCCGGTCTTCAAGCTGGCGGCTGATTGCTATTTCCGGAACGAGATACAGCACATTAAGCCCTTTGGCCATGGCTTCGAATGCCAGTTTTATGTATATTTCGGTCTTGCCTGAGCCGGTAAGGCCTTTCAACATCACTGGCTTGTTTTGTGCAAATCCGTCTTTTATGTTTTCGTATGCCTTGTGCTGGGCCTCTGAGAGGACAATCGTGTCGGCAATGGCAGCTCCGGCAGCCATCCCAGCGTTGTCTGCGGCTGTTTCTGTGCCTGTAGCTGCTGAGGTTTTGGCGGGATTTCCTCTCAGAGATTCAAGCGCCGATTTTGTTTCCGAGATTGAGTTCTTGATGGACTCTATTTCGTCTGTGTATTTCTGAATGCTGTTTTCTTTGCAGGCCTTCAGCAGCATTTCTTCGCGTTTCAGAAGTCTGGCTTCCAGTTGAATTATACGTTTTTCGAGGGCAGCGGTCTGTTTTTCCGTTTTGCGGAGCAGTCTTTCTTCCGCTCTGGCTTTTGCGGCTGCTGCAGTTTCTTCACTGTTTATTTTACCGTATGGATATGCAGCTTTGTAGACTTCGCCTACAGTGCACAGATAGTAATCAGCAACGGTTTTCCAAAGGCTTATTTCCTCAGGCAATATTTTTGCCATTGATGTTTCAATGGATTTTATCGGTTTGATTTTATCAGTTGCGGCCGCAGGGGTGACGTTGGTTTGACTGACAACAGCCAGATACTCGCGTCCGGCAAAATCTACTCTAACCCTGTCTCCGATATTGATAATATGCTGAGCGTCAGATAGCAATGAGCCGGGAATACTATAGTATGGCTCCCATTCAAGTTTGAGCGGGAGAATGACGGATATGTAGTGCGTTCCGGCCATTTGTCATCTTTTTTTATTGGAAACTGTTTTTTATTTAATTTTAATTCTTTTGTATCTTTTTACTGTGTGTACAGTCAACTGGCAAGTGCAAAATTAGGCAATTCTTTTGAAGAACTCTTTTTTAGGGGGATGAAAAGCCTGATTTTTTCTGGGTCTTGTCACGATTTTTTCAGTCAGACAGCTCTGTTTGCCTGTCTTGCTGTCTTGTTGCCGCAGCTGCCCTCTGTCAAAAGTTTACAGGACGATTTTCCTGATTGCACACGATTTTTGCAAGTAGCAGCGAAGAAACACTCTTGGAAGTTTCTAAAATTTATCTAAATATTTTAGAAATTGATACCGTTTTTTGCGCTAATCTGCTATATGTCGTCTTGCCGGAGACTGAAAAGTTTACACAACTTTTTGAGAATTGAATATCCGGAGTCAATGTCGGGGCGACCTCACCGAAAAACGGCAAAATGGAGTTGCTTGGCAAATACTTTTTAACCGGCTCCGGCAATGGGATATATTTTGCAGTACATCATAACATTTTTGACACTCTGAATTTCAGACAGTTTCTCGGAAATGCTTCATGAAATTTATGATGATGAAAATCCAAACCGTTTCTTTGTGCGAAGTTAGAAACTGTTGGAATTTCTTTCAAACAGTTTCTAAGGCAGAAATACATTTTTCTCATTTTTTGCGGAAAAAATTTGCAGAATAAAATATTTTGCCTACCTTTGCAATCCCAATCGGAAGAAAGGGAAGTTCTTCAAGAACAAAATGGTGTCATAGCTCAGTTGGTAGAGCAAAGGACTGAAAATCCTTGTGTCCCCGGTTCGATTCCTGGTGGCACCACCTCCAAAATCTCAAATCGCTAATTCTCAAAGAGTTAGCGATTTTCTTTTTACCCAAATCGCCGAAGTTACCTATAAAGTTACCTATAAAGTTACCTATAAAGTTACCTATAAAGTTACCTATAAATTTGTGCATTAAATGTGTTTTCACTCGCCTAAATCGGATTGATTAAATGCCGTTAAATATGACCTTTTAATTTTCGACCCGATTAAAGGCTTATTAAATTCCACACAAAAATAGTGACTATCCACACAAAAATTGGATTAGTCACTATAATTTACATAGAAAGGCGGGTGCCGGATTGTCGGTTGTCTATATCGTCGTAGCGAGAGCGGTGGCCTACTTCCCATTCGCGGTTTTCGCCTCGGCTTGTATCAACATTGAGGAATGAGAGGGACGAAGCGAGATTGAGGGAGAAGGATTTTGCCATCTGCGATGTGAAGTCTTTGGGTTGTGGGAGCACACGGACTGCTGTTTGATCCTTTGTTGTCTGTCGGATACGCTGAATGATTGACCGAGCATCTTCTCGCGTGAGGTAATGAATAGCAAGTTTATTGAGGAAGTCTTGAGTATCATTTGGGGATAGTCGGCGATAATGATTTTCGTCTTGGCTATTCATCGGTATCATCATTGACATGCCATCATTCATCATAATTCTCAGAGCCATTATGCCATCTCGCTGCTTAACCGCGGAAACTGATTTTATGTTGGCTT
>CAYMVG010000033.1:0-13375 GCA_964394295.1 uncultured Muribaculaceae bacterium
AGGATTTCCGGCACAGAAGACATACGGGCTTATGGAATAATACTTTTCGGCGAGGGGGTCCGGGGTTGTCCAGCGGGCCGGCAGAGGGTGATAGAACCTTGCGCCGTAGTCAAGGTACGGGAGTCCGGCAAACTCCTGCGACTCCTTGCCGTTGAATCGGTAGGGTTGTGCGTGCTCCGGAACAGAATACACTCCGCAGGAATCGGAAGCGTCTGCCGTTTCCTGCCCTGAAGCCGTAATCTCCAGACCATATGGATAGTAGTCATAGTTCCGGAGGACAGTCCCGGCGGAGTCGGCCACGGCACGGATGCTTCCGAGCCGGTCAGTCACTAAGAAACGGTACTTTCCGTCCCGGATGTACCCTCCGGGGACAATAATCCTGTCGACTGCACCGTCGCGGTACACAACATTTGAGCAGTAGTCCTCGCTGAGGTTTCCGGCCGCTCCGGACATTGCCGTGCGCAGTTTCACACCGTCGGCACTGTAAAGGTATCTTGTCGTCGACGGGCCTGCTGCTGTGATGAAATTTATTCTTGCCGGCAGGTTCATGGTGTTGTATGACATCATCAGCATGCCGCTGTTAAGGTCGTCGGTGACATTCCCGTTCCTGTCGTACTCATACTGGCCTGTTCCGGACGGCATGTAGTCTCCGATATAGTCCGGTATCATGCTCCCGCCACGGTTCGACATAGCAGTGAGGCGGTTGCCCTGATATGCCATGAGGATTTCGTCTCCGTATCCTGTATTCCGGTCCCTCGATATTGACAGGAGGTTGCCGTGCGGATCGTAAGAGTAGGAGGTTCCGGGTCCTGCATCATGAGTGCCGGCCTGGTGCCGCTCTGTCCTTGTCAGACGGCCGAGTCCGTCGTATGAATAGCCGCAACCGTTCTGCACACCGCCGGAATATGACCATTCGTCGGTTGAGACATTGCCGGTGAACTGTGGCGCCGGGCCTCCTGGGCGGATCTCATTGTAATGCATCCGTTCGCAGAATATGTCCTCGGACATTTCAGTCATCCATGAGCGTATGTTGTAGGCGTAGCCGCGGGAAAGGGCCTCCGTACCGTTCCTGCGGTCTTCTTTCAGGCGGCCAAGAGGGTCGTATGAGTTGTCCGACAGCGTGACCGGTTCACCATCGCCGAGGGAGTGCGTCACGGTCAGGATACGGTTCATGTTGTCGTAGGTATATGAATATGTTTCTGTCACTGTGCCGGCAGCTGAGGAACTGTGGCACAGGAATCTGGATGTCGGCTGCCCGGTGAACGAGTATTCTGTCCTCTCCGTGTCGAAGCCTCCGGTGTGGTTCTGGGAGCGTGCCTGGACGACAAGCCCCCTGTCGTCATAGTAACACGAGGAGTAGAGCGGTGTATGGCTGCTTCCGACAGTCCATGTCACTGCACCGGTGGCCTTTCCTCTTCCGTACCGGTCATACTCTTCCGTGGCGGTGCCTGAAATGCGGCTGCGGGCGGAAAGGCTGTCGCGGCACGGCGCCGGAGAGGATGAGATGAAGTCATAGCCGTCATAATACTGTATTTTCAGGAGCGATGCGCCTGAAGGCAGGGACGGACTGAGGGTATAGCCCCCTGTCATGCCGTCATCGGAGCAGACTGCAGAAAAGACCGTGCCGGAGACATCGCCGTCATAAGGGGACGGCCCCTCGTATGTCACGGCTGGCCGTCCTAACCCGTCGTAGTACACTACTGTCCATTTCCCGGCTGCGGCCTGGTTGCCGTCCTGTGTCATGACCGGATGCCGGTTGGCGTCATATTTAATTGTTACAGGATCACAGCCGGGAAGACGCTTCCAGATGCAGTTGCCCCAGCCGTCATAGCGGTATATGTATGCGTAGTACTTCATGGCGGTGTCGTTGTCACCTGCCGAATTCCTGCCGGAAAGCGCCTCGGACAGCAGGGGAGGAAGGACATATCGCAGACGTTCCTGCATATCATAGACATAATAGGTGTCGAAGTGTTTCAGTTCTCCGTCCGCGGTGCACCAGCTGCGCTCTAATATGGTGTTGCCGGACAGATCGGTGAACACGTCCGACATGCCGTCCCTGCCGGATGTCCAGTTCGCATTCTTGAAGGTGTTCCGCACGAGGCTGCCCGGACTGTAGTTCCCGCTGCATGAAATCCCGGAGGCCGTGACAGTCCACAGGCGTACCGCCTCCGGTCCGGCTGCCTGGCATGTGCCGTATTCTGTCACGTCTGTGCGGCCGGATGTGTCCGTGCGTTGGACGGCCGGCTGCCATACTCTCCCCGGTGCGCCCTGCTGGAGCACGCGGTCAAGGGTGCTGTTGTCGAACACTGTCACGGAATACGGGCAGGTATCCCGCTCCATGCCGCTTCTTTCCGGGCTGGTGTAGAACTTCACTGTCTCCGAGGCCGCATCTGCGCGGAAGCCCTCGCCGGAGGATTGGTCTGCGTATGGCAGAAACACGCGGCTTTCGCGCATATAGCGGTCATATTCGCGGTGAAGTACCATGTCCTGGAGTCCTCCTGGCACGGCAGCGACTGAAATGACCTGTGCAGGAAAACCGAGTCCGTCGTAATATGTGACGGTCCGCGCCGCATCAGCGGAGGAAAGGGCGTTGACGGCTGCGGTGTCTGCGGCTCCGGACTTCAGCACGTGTGTCTCACGCAGGAAAGTGCGGCTGTAGTCAAGGCCCTGTGACTGTGCACAGACGGTACCGGACAGCATAAGCAACGATATGAGGTATGGCTTTTTCATGATAACAGGTATTTATTTGCCGATAATATATATGTCCTTGTAGTCAGGGTAGTCCGCCTCGCTGTAAGTAAAGTCGAATGTAGTGAATCCTGACTCTGCCGTGAAAGGAATAAAATCGCCATTGCTGTTTTTCAGTACAACGCTCCGGTAATTGTACCGCGGAATATAGATTACTGTAGGCCCGGAAACCTGGCTGAATGGCGGTATCGGGAATGACATTGATTTTACATCTCCCTGGGTTCCCCAGTAATACTCAAGCGAGAGAGTTTCAGGCAATGAGTTGAATATCGTGACAATCACGTAAGACCGGCAGGTTCCGTTCTTGTCTGCATATTTCTGGCCGTCGGCAATCAGGTCTTCAAAAGCAAGACGGTTGGCATCTTCCACCGATTCGTGGGAACAGTATGTTCCGGCCGGGACGGTATATGTGACCGGAACCGGAATGCGCCCCTTGGATTCGTCGCACAGACTGCTGCTGAAATCCATGCTCATCTTCTCGTTGTAATAGACCGGCACGTAGCCGGGAACGGACATGCCTGCATAATGATAATCGTACTGGCTTGTTATATTCCCGCCGTTGTCTTTTATTGTCTGAAGTCTGCCGAAAAAATCGTATGAATATGATTCTGTAACACCTCCTCCGTCTGTCCGGCTGCGCAGGCCGGTAAACGGATACCATGAATATGTCTCCATGCCTGCATCGCACGGTCTGACACGCACATCGTCAATCGGATTCAGGCCTTCGTCGATTGTATATGGCATACCCGGAAAATCTTTCATCACATACTCCCATCTGCCGTTGCGGTAAACACGGTAGTCGAGGATAAGTTTCCTGCCAGAATCACCTTTGAGGTCTATTGTATATTTGCCGACGAAGCATCTGCCGCTGTTGTATCCGAAAGGATAGGTGTACGGAGAAGAAGATTCGAAGTCTTCATAAAGAAATTCGTCGGCACCGCTTGTTTCAGTATGGGATGTACTGCCCCTGTAGCTGTATGACAATCCTCCGTCTTCATTTCCTGCATAGCTTCCTTCTCTCATGGAGGCCACAACTATAGTTATGGTATGCTCACCGGCCGGAATGCTGCGGAACGTATATGAGCTTCCGTATGCCTGGACATATCTGTTCCACGGTTCGGCAAGCGGGAGTCCGCTGCGCGTCTGCACGACATGGAACAGCTGTCCGTCAAGTTTACCTTCCACATACCAGTCATAGCCGAGGGCACCGCCTAACTTGAATGTGACATCGCTGCTCTCTGAAGACGTGAAGGTATATGTCCTCAGGTTTTCCGTTGTATTGACCGGGTGCAAATATATGTAGCCGGTTTCATTTTGCGGAGTATGGACAATCGTTTCTTTGTAAGTGTTGGCGGCATTCAATACGGCAGCAGTGGGATATGAATATGAGTATCCCCACAGATAAGAAGTTTCCATTCCGTCTGATGACTTGACCAGCAGAGGGTTTCCATACCTGTCTGCTTTCTCGGTTTCATAATCAAGACGGTAGGCCGGGTCTCTCGCAGAGCCGTTGTATTTCCGGAATGATGCGCTGTCCAGGCCCTCCGTAAGGCACAGTCTCCACTGCTTGTCCGGCACAATGACGGAATTGAACAGGCGGTACTCCAGAAGATTGCCTTCTGCAGCCTTTCCGTTCCGGTAGATGACGGTCTCTACAGGATTAGACACCATGCCGCGGCTGTTCATTGTCTTGAATATTTCCGTGCTGTATTCGTCCGGATAGGTAACTGTCATGGTCTGAATGTCCCCGTTGGACAGATTGCTGCTTTTGGTCTTGAGCAGCAGATTGCTGTTGTATGTGCAGTTTTCCGTTACCGAAGATATTACTGTCTGGCCGGAAGGGTCGTAGAGTGTTTCTGTGTGGCTTTCGAGGCCCGGATAGAAAGTCAGGATTTTATATGGGGTATATCGTACAAAGTTGATTGTTATGAGATAACCGGAAACTCCCGGTATAGTAAACTGTTCAATGCTTTTTGCATAGTCATTGAAATCTTCAGTATTGCTTTTGTATTTGCATTGCACTTTTTTCACGACTTTTCCGTTGCTGTACCATATTTCGTCTGTCAGCAGTCCGCGCATCAGTGCTCTGGAGGTAAACTTGTTGTCAAGCGATACGTTGTCAATGTTTGTGTACATCTTGAAGTCTGCTGTATCCGGCCAAGAATCGTGATTAGTATAACGGTATTCTTTGACAAGAGGTTCCTCGGACGCTATTGACTCCGTTATTCTGCTGTACGTCACGTTGTTTCCTGTTGTAAGGCCAAGAGAATTGATATATGCTTCCGACCACAGGCTGTAGTCTTGTGTTATGGTGCCATGCTCTCTGAAATATGTAAGTCCTCTCCATGAGGAGTAAAAATAGGATACTCCATGAATTCCCCCTTTGGCATAATAAACAGGTATTCCAGAAAGAATCCCGGATGAATTCCCGTCCTCGTTTTTATATGTAAAAGAGTGAATATAGGATGTGGTATCAGTGGAATATCTTATCTGTTTGATTCTCAAGCCTCCTGCCTTGCCGCTTTTGTTGAGAATCTCAAAATCAGGAGCCTGGGTCGCAACCTTTGAGTAGTCGTTAAGTTCATATTCAAATGATACGTCTCCTCCGGAAGGGTAGGTGATTCCTGTAAGGACTTCTGCCTTTGCATAGAATTCATCTGATGAACGGAAGTCGAAAAAAATCTTTGCCTGTTCACTTACGGGGAGTTCATCCAGTGAACGGTAGTTTTTTGCATTCCAATATCCCCAGTTGTCGGTGACGGTAGCGTTATATTCCGGCAGTTTCAGAGGATTATAACTGAATTGATATTTTTGGATGCAGATGCTTCCGTTGTTGACAGTAAGTGATTTCAGTTTAATTCTTTCGTTTTTGTTCTCCGTGTAGGAAAATCCGAATGACCGGAGCAGGTCGTCTTTAAAAGAAACTTTAATTTCATTCAGCTTCATAGAGAAATTATGCGGTGCGTAGGGGATTCTGCTTCCGGTTTTTTCATAGCATACATTATCTTCAATATAAGGAGAGAAACCGTCATTCTGAAGCCATTTTTTATAATTGTCACCGACAGTATTCATGTCATCGGCTTTGGACATGTAGAAATCGATGCATAGCCCTCCATCTACTGTGATTGACTTCGGATATACGGGATGCTGTACAATGAATGATTTCCATGAGTCGGCATTCTGTGATGGAAGAATGTCTGCATATATTCCATTGTTTATTACTGTCAAATCCTTCCGTACATCGCTAATTATTATAGGACTTCCGTCTCTCATATAATTAAACGTTATCTTCCTTCCCTCAGGAGAGATTATTTCACGCAACATCCATGCAGTCGGCCATGTTTTCATAATAAGGGCACTTGGTCCTGCATAATTCTTTTTAGTCGTTCTTTCCGTATAAAATTCGATACTGTCGTCGCTTCCTCCGAAAACAAGTTTCGTCCCGTCGTTCTTTATCACGGTAAACTCATAAAAAAGTTCGTATATCCGGTACGACTGCAAAGATTGAGTACCGCCTCCGGGGAACTTGAACGCTTCTGGATTCTGAAGCATTTTAGGCGCTTCCACACGGAATGATACTCCATTGTTGCTTTTTACTTTATTTTTGAGTACTCCGGTCGAATCCCGGTAAAAATAGACACTGCCGCTTATGCCATATGCATTTATTGCAAATTCATCAGGTTCTGTATCAATTTCACAATGCTTGCTTTGAAATGAATTTATAACTTTAAGTATGTCCTCCGATGCCCAGTTCGCTTTGCTTATAACAGTAGAAGAGAAATAATATCCCGGATTCCAATTATAGCCGTAGCCTGTCTGATCTACTTGATCTTGTTTATCGGTTTCATCCGGAATGCCGTTTATGGCGCGTGTGATGCAGCCGCCGGCACTGAGGTTCCAGCCCAGGCCTACGCATGTCGGATACTGATTCACGCGGATTCCGGAAGCATAATAGGATATTGAGATAGGCAGAGTCATGCCGTTGGACTCAATGGTATACAGAGGTATTTCTATGGACGGCAGCCCGTTGAAATAGCTGACCGGTATACGTTCGTATTTAACGAACTCTGTCGCAGAAGGCGAGGTTACATTAATGCTTTCCTGTGCAAGGCAGCAGATATTTCCGGCAATGAAAAAGAGGATGAGAAGCAAGTGTTTTTTCATAGTATTAAAGTTTTGGCACTTTTATGCTCCGTTATCAAAAATGATGCCGTAAATAATCTGATAATCAGAAAAATATGTTGCTTATGCTTCGCGAAAAATGTATGGACTGGAGTGCATCCCAATAGCTGTATGTCCGGCTTGGGGGCGCACTTCAGGCTGGGCCGGGCTATCTGCTGCCAAGCCAGATCAGAATCATTCCGGCCAGGACGAGGGCCAGGTCGACGGCCTTTCCTTTTATGTTCTTTTCCTTGAATATCAGGACACCGCAGGCAAAGGAAATGAGCACCGAACCTCGTCTGATGAGCGAAACTACTGAAATCATGGCGTCAGGGTCGCTCAGGGCATGGAAATATGCAAAGTCCGCAGCCGTTATGAAAACTGAAATGAGAGGAATTGCCCAGCTCCAGCGGAACGGTGTAGTCCGCTTCCTTGCCGGATACCACAGGACGGCGCAGATTATTGACATGATGATGAACTGGTACAGATTGAACCGGCTCTGTACGAAGACCGGATCCAGTTCCTTCATAATATATTTGTCATAAAGGCCGCTGGCCGCACCGGTAAGTGTAGCTGCTATAACGCACAGAATCCATTTGTTGTGCGTGAAGTCGATGTCTTCCTTTTTGCCTGTCCTGCTCATGAGAAAGAGCGACAGCATTGCCAGAAGAACTCCGGACCACTGGAAGAAATTCAGCCTCTCGCCGAAGATGAGCATTGCGCCGACAAGCACGAGCACCGGTCTTGTCGCATTGATAGGGCCGACTATCGTTATCGGAAGATGTTTCAGACCGAAATATCCTGCCGTCCATGATGTCAGCACGATAAATGCTTTCAGAACCACAAGCATGTGTGCCCTAAAAAGGTTCTGGCTCTCGGCCCCTGCTGTTTCCGCAAGACTGTATGTGCCGGATGAACCGCTTATGATTGCCGGAAGAAAAATCAGTGTGGAGAAAAAGGTATTCAAAAGCAGCACCGGAAGAACCGCATTGTCTTTCAGTGCCGCTTTTTTGCATGTGTCATAGAAGCCGAGAAGGGCTGCCGACACAAATGACAATACCAGCCACATAAGTTATGTCTGTCTTGACTAAACAGGCTTTCTCAGTTGCATCCGCAACCTTCGTCGCCGCATCCGCATCCGTCACCGCAGCATCCGTCGCCGCAGTCGTGTCCATGCCCGCCGCATCCGCCGCATCCGCATGAATGTACATACTCGCCGTGAAGTCCTTCGGTCAGCTCTTTTTCTGTCGCTTCGCGCACGGACAGAACCTTTCCGGTGAAATGCAGTGTCTTTCCTGCCATCCTGTGGTTCAGATCCATTTTTACGGTATCTTCGCTCACTTCAAGCACGACTCCCGGAATGACAGCACCGGCGCTGTTCAGCATAGGTATCGTGTTGCCCGGCACAAGCAGATCCTCGCGGATCTCTCCGTTCACCTCGAAAGCTGCTTTCGGAAGGTCGATTATCCTGTCCTGCTCCACCTCGCCATAACCGTCGGCAGGGGAGAGCGTTACATCGAAGCCGGCTCCCGGCTCCATGCCCTCGATATGCTCCTCCAGTTTCGGAAGCAGACTGCCTGTACCGTGAATATAGTCGAGCGGATGCTCCTCTGTGGTGCGGTCGACGATTTCTCCGTCGACTTCAAGTTCATAACTGAACTCAACTACTTTGTTTTTTTCGATTTTCATGACTATTGGAATTTGTATTAATCTTGGAAACTTTAAAATCTTGTCAAGGGAAATTCTATGCGGAAAATGACACTTCCTCAAAAGCCAGCGACGGTATCTGCCACCGCGAACTTGACAGTGCGTCTGTTCCGGCTGCCGTTAGGCTGTTCCACAGATCGATCATATTCCCGGTAATCAGCATTTCCCGTACAGGATGCGTTATTTTGCCCCTGCTGAACGCGAAGCCCTCTATCCCGAACGAAAAGTCACCGCTCACAGGATTGCAGTTGCCGCCGTTGAAGCCTGTTACGAGGATGCCGCTTCCGGTCTTTTTAAGAATATCCTCCAGAGTAATGTCAAAAGATAAAATTCCGGACTGTCCGGCCGTTTCAGGCAGTGCCTCACCTTTGAGATAAGGCATCAGACATGGCCTCGACACGTCCTCAACCGTGGCCGGAATCCCCATCTTCCCTGACATATATGTATTTACGAAATAACGGCTTACGACTCCGTTTTCTATTACCGGAGCATTTTCAGTCGCAACTCCCTCCGTGTCGAAAAGACGTGAACCGTTTTTCCCCGGAGTCCGTGCCAGATCCATAAGCGTAAGTCCCCCGCTGAAAATGCGTTTGCCCTGTGTCCCTTCGAGAAAGGACATATTCTGCTGTATTGAAGCTGCGTTCAGAGCCGACAGCAGAGGTGCGACAAGCCTCGACGAGGCGCAGGCATCCACTACCATTCGGTATTTCCCTGACCTCCGCTTCTTCGGACCGATTTGTCTGACAGCCCTTTCCAGTGCCTTTCGTCCGCAGGCTTCTATGTCTATACCGTCAGCCAAGCAGGAGGTCTCCCACCAGAAACCGCTGAATTTTCCGCCCTCGGCATCCTGGACAGTCATCTCGGAAAAACAGCTGAACGAACTTTCCGTATGCCTGCCTTCGAAGCCCTGTGAATCGATCAGATAATTGTCATCGTATGATTCGGAATACTCGCATTCTTCCGAAATTACGGAATACCGTCCTCCTGTGTCCTCATTCACCAGACGTGAATATATGCTCAGTCCGCCGGCAATCGTCAGCCTTGTGTCGGAATTGCGTCCTATATATCTTTCATCGAAAAGTCCGAGTTCATTTCCTGTTTTTGCATCCTTTTCCGTCCTTTCCGGTGCCGGCAGCCCGCGGCATTCATCCTTGCCGAGCATCCGCACCATAGCCACAGCCTTGCCCACAAAATCATCAAGCTCCTTTTCATCAAGCCGGTTGGTCGAGAAGGTCCCGTAACTTCCGTCAACAAAGAGATATATGAAAATGGACCTGTCAGCCGAATGGCTCACCTTGTCAAGTTCTCCGTTCAGCATCGTGCATGAGTCCAGCACGCTTTTGCTCAAAGACAGGCGCACGCTGTCCGCTCCTTTTTCCAGAGCCATTCCCATGCACCTTCTGGCCATATTTATTTCCTGTGTCGTTATCATCTGTCACTCTCCTCCTACTGTAAGCCTGTTTACAAGAACCGTCGGCATACCGCATGATACCGGCACGCTCTGTTCCTTCCCGCACGTCCATGTGCCGTTGTCGATTCTGAGGTCATTGCCGACAGCCGTAATGTCTGCCAGAGCCTGCGGACCGTTTCCGATTATGTTGATGTCTTTTACCGGGACGGTCAGACGTCCGTTCTCGATAAGAAAGCCGTTCTTCACGAAAAATGTGAAGTCTCCCTCTCCGATTTTTACCTGTCCGTTGGAAAATTCGTCCACATATATGCCTTTTTTCACTGATGCTATGATTCCGTCCGGCTCTGCATTGCCGCTCTCCATATATGTGGCCCTCATCCTCGGAATAGGGTTGTAGCGGAAATTCTCTCTGCGTCCGTTGCCTGTCGGCATGACGCCGTACCGGTTCGCGCTGATTCTGTCGTGTAGATACGAGCAAAGGATGCCGTCCCGTATCATATAGGTCTTTTCTCCGGGCACTCCCTCATCGTCGAAATTCCCTGCACCGCGGTTGCCGGCAAGTGTTCCGTCATCCACGACATTTATACCCTTGGGACAGACCTGCTTACCCATTTTGTCAGAGAATACTGACTGTCCTTTCCTGTTGAAGTCGGCTTCGAAAGCATGGCCCATCGCCTCGTGCAGAAGTATTCCCGATGCACCTGCGCCCATTACTACGCTCATCTGGCCTCCCTTCGGCCTCTGTGCCTCGAATCTTGCGTCGATTCCGCGTGTCACGTCCTCGGCAAGTTCCTGCGCCAGCCGGGGGCCGACAAGCTCTGCACCTGTGCGGAAACTTCTCGATGCGCTCTTGTCGACAGTCATGCCGTCCTTTCGGAATACTGCGCTCACCGTCACGCTTCCCATCGGCCTTGAATCGAAGGTCAGTTCACCGAGCGAATTGTACATCATGACTTCGCTGACCGAGTTAGACAGACGTGCGATTACCTTTACGGCCCTGAGGTCTTTTGCCCTCACAAGTTTTTCTATGTCTTTCAGGAACGGGAGGAACGTACCGGCCTCAGTCTGTCTCCAGTCCGTCTGCTGCGGATAAAGGTCCAGCTTTTTCGGACGGACACGGGAATAACCGGCATTTCCTGATGTTCCGGCGCCCGTTCTGCCGCCTGCCGTGCCGGCTGCGATTGCCGAAGCCGCGTCCGCTGCTTTCAGCATATCTTCCGCTTCAGTGGTTTCTGAATATGCGTAGCCTGTCTTTTCGCCTTTGAGCACCCTTATGCCCACTCCGAAATCTTTGTGGAAGCCTCCGGACGACACTTCGCCGTCTTTTAAAAGAATATTGAAAAATGCAGTGTTCTCGAAATAAAGGTCGGCATAGTCGCCTCCGCGCGACAGGGCCGTCCCTATGATTTTGTCCAGCATTGGCTCCGTGACACTGAATGTATTCAGATAATATGTGTTTCCGTTCATGCTTCTTCCTCACACGGCCTCTCGTTCGCCGTCATCCTTATTTTGTTATATGCTGCCGTATCCCTTATGTTTGTAACGCTGTCTTTGGCCCCCTCGGCGATGACACGGAACGGTATCTGCGAATTGTCGGCCAGAATCCACCTTTCGCATACAGGGGCATAATAATGGAAGAAATAGTCTATCCCCACGACATACCTCCTTCTTATGGTTTCTTCCGGTATATTGTGGCCTCCGGCCTCCACTCTTGCCTTTACCCTTGCCACAGCCAGATCCGGCGAGTTCAGCCAGAAATAGAGCAGGGTCACCGAATAGCCGGCCTCCTGTGCCATGCGCACGGTCTTCAGCAGAGTTCTTGTCGCCAGTGTGGTCTCCACAGCGAAGTCCATACGCCTTTTCAGAAGATAGCGTATCTTCATGAGCATGTACCGGCTGGCCTGTATGGATGCCTTTTCCGGATTGAACGGCGACAGGCCCTTTGCGAATTCATCAGAATTTACGAACTCGCTGCATTCGAGCATTTCCGGAAGCATGGAATACGAGGCGGTTGTCTTTCCCGCTCCGTTGCATCCTGATATTATGTACAGTCTCGGCATCTTGTCTAATATTTGCCCTGTGTAACTCCATATCCGAACAATGCGAAATCCCCCTTGCACGGGTCGTCCGGAAAAATCTCCCGGAAAGCGTCGGTAATCTCGACGGCAGTCACAAAGTCCTTCTGTCTGCGGCTTGTCAGTCCCAGTGCAGTCGCCTGTTCATATACATGCACATCAAGCGGAATCACAAGGGCTTTCTTGTCGCTGTTCTTCCACAGGCCGAGATCGACTCTCCCGTCGTCCCTTACCATCCATCTGCGCATCATGCTGATTTTCTTGTTCGGGGCTTTCCTGTCCTCTTTTTGGCCGAATACTCCGCAGCGTATCTCCGCGTCCGTCATTCCTTCGATACTGTCCCTTACGGTATATATGTCCCGGAGACGGCTGCATATTCCTGCGAATTCGCTCCATTTGACTGTGCGGTGCAGGCTTGCGTCGTCATTGCGCCAGTCGCCGGCCATTACATAGTCATGCGGTCGCCAGCCCATCTCGTCGAACATTCTGCCGCAGTCCCTCACAATCATTGCACGACGCCCCCATGCAAGGTGCGCGGCAAGCAGGGCTGCAATCTCCACATCGGCGACGGATGCTTCGGATTCATCGTATTTCTTGGCGAAGATTCTCGGAAATGTTATCGGGTCTTCCTCGAAATATCTGGGGTCATTGTATTTTTCCGCCCACCCGATCAGGGTTTCTTTCAGTTCTTTGTCCATAACAATCCACAAAAATAGCAAAAAAAACTTAAGTTTCGCTATTGTAAATCCAGCCTCGGATTTTGGCCTCAAATTTTGCACTTCGATTTAGAATCCTCACCTGTTTTAGAAGCAGTTTATATTTATCTGAATATTTTAGAAATTGGCACCGCTGTCTTTGATAATCTGAATTTAAACATCTTCTCAATGCAATGAATGATTTGCCGACCGCTTTTGATGCTTTTCATGACTGCGGCATTTCCCCCGACTGTTCCCCAAAACATTGCATTTCAGGAACGAAGCCCGACATTTCCGTTCGATTGTTCCCGAAACAGGGCTTTTCAGGAGCGAACAATGACATTTCCGCCCGACTGTTCCCAAAATCGACTATTTAGGCCCGTCCGATGCCTTTTCCGAGCCTTTCATGAAGACGTGCATTCTGGGTCACGTGAGGCTGCATGTCGGAAGTGCCTGGGATTCAGGACATGCTGGCTGCGTGGTGGAGGGCAACATTCTGTCACACAATGTTTTATACTTCGATGGGTGCCAAAAATACGGCACCCGTTGTCAACTAATTCTCTGTCTCACAATAGATT
>CAYMVG010000034.1:0-12333 GCA_964394295.1 uncultured Muribaculaceae bacterium
GCAATATTATACATTTACATTAATTGAATGAAAATGGTTTCATCTAATGGGTGACTATCAGAAAATAAGAAGGCGTTCGCGCTGACCGAATTATGGGGCCTTGCGTACTCTTAAATGGAGAAATATGGTAAATGGAGAATCCGCAACGGGGTTCAGTGATATAAATGCAAGGACTGTCAGTTCCTCTGTCGGTAAGATCTTTTAGGTTTTTTAGGGGTGGAGGACAACTAATTGCTACATAGCAACATACGCACTGACGGGTGCCGGATTTTTGGCACCCGTCAGTGCGTAACGTGCAGTCAGCCATCCATTTATCCTCCACCGCAAAACTTGCTGTGATGTCAAACCATGCGGAAACACTGAATGATTAATTTATACCGGGGTTATAGTCGCAATCGGGTGATGTCCGTTCTTGAAAAGCACTATTTTGGAAAAGAGCGTGCTGGAATGTAGTGTTTTGTTCCCGAAAAGCCTTGTTTTGGGAACAGTCGAACGGAAATGTCGCAGTCCCTTCCCGAAAAGGCCAGTTTTGGGAACAATTGAAAGGAAATGTCAGAGGTTGTTCCCCAAAAGGCACGTTTTAGGAACAAACGGGTTGAAAAGTTGGAGGTCGTGACAGAAATGCACTGATTGGGGAACGGTCAGGAGGAAATGTTGTATAGGGTGGAGGCTAACTTGTTGTAAAATAATGATTTGCTTTGTGACGGGTGCTGAAATCTCGGCACCCGTCGAAGTGTAAAACACTGTATAGCAGAATGTTGGCCTCCACCGCGAAGCCATCCTGTCCTAAAGCCAAAGCACCTCAGCCTTGCTACCACTCACATGCCCGAAAGGCCACGTTTGGAAACTGTCGTGAGGAAACGCCATGCTTTGTGACAGAAATATACAATTTGGGGGACAATCATGAGGGAATGTTGTGTTCCATTTCCCAAAGTGCCTGCTTTGGAAACGGGCATACGGAGATTTCGGGAAAGCGTGCCAGATTGGCAAAAAATGCTATCAACCATGAACGGGGGGGGGAAAGGATGCCAGACAGAGCGGAAGCGTGTATTAATGACGGGCGTGCCAGGTCAGCCGCAAAATCGGGAAAGCACAAAACTGCAAGCCCGCAAGACATGACACAGACAAAAGCAACCGGAGAAAATGCTTATATTTGCGGCGTTTAATTAAAACCACAGTACAATGACCTCGACTTCACGCTTTACAAAGGCTTTCATGGCCTTATTCTTTGTCTTGTTTTTTGCGGCCTGCCGCAATGAGAATCATTCCCTGACTGTAATGTCATATAATATGCGCCTTTGTGTTGCGGATGACGGGGAAAATTCATGGCAATACCGCTGCGGAGCGACAAAGGCCATGCTTGAAGACCGGAAACCGGACATTTTCGGTGTACAGGAAGCATACGAAGAACAGGTCAATTACATCACAGACAATTGCCCGGACTACATAGGAATAGGAGTCGGCAGAGAGGACGGAATACATGAAGGCGAGCATATGTCCATCTTCTATAACTGCAACACGGTAGGCCTGATAAAATGGGGCACATTCTGGCTGTCGGAAACACCGCAGACACCGTCATTCGGCTGGGATGCCGCCTGCAAAAGAACTGCGACTTGGGCATTGCTGGAACATCTGCAGAGCAAAAGGAAATTCTACTATGTAAACACTCACCTCGACCATGTGGGACTGACGGCACAGCGCAAAGGACTGGAACTGATTACGGACACGATAGCCCGGATCAATCCTGAAAAATACCCGATGATACTGACCGGAGACTTCAACGTCACTCCGGACAATCCGGCCCTGAACGATCTTAACCTGATAATGAAAAGCGCAAGACAGCATGCCGTAAAAACCGACACACTGTCCTCATTCAACGGATGGAAGAAACCCATCAGCGGAGCCGCATTGGGAGACAATCTGAAAGACAACGGCTACAAGGGCCTTACAATAGACTATATCTATTATTCCGGCTTTGAGTCATGTCCGGAATTCGAGACCGTCACAAAACAATATGCCGGTGTGCCGTTCATCTCCGACCACTACCCGGTATGCGCCGTTCTCGTATTCTGAAAATACCGGCATAACCGGCTCACGCACAAGAGGTGGAGAGCAACACATTGACAATCAACACACAACACACCGACGGGTGCCGGATTTCCGGCACCCGTCAATATGTAAATCACTATGTGGCAACAATTTATCCTCCACCCTACAATGCAGTCAAAGCACCGGTGACAGAATCCATGATATAGCCTTTGACCACAACATCCTTGGGTATGAGCGGATGATTGCTCACCAGATCCACGGTCTCAAGGATAGCGGATTCCGTGTCATCGAAACCGTGCAGCCACTGGTCAAGGTCGATTCCGCAATGCTTCATCAGGACAATGTGACTGTCAGACACTCCCCTTTCTCTCATAAGATGCTGCATATGCGCACTGTCCATGCCCTGCACTCCGCAGCCGGTGTGTCCGATTATCATGACCTCCTCCACGCCAAGCTCATATATGGCAACGATAAGACTGCGGACAGTACTGTCGAACGGATTCGTTATCGTTCCGCCGGCATTCTTGATGACCTTCACATCACCGTTCCTGAACCCGAGGGCCGCCGGAAGAAGCTCGACCAGACGAGTGTCCATACAGGTCACTATGGCAATCTTCTTGTTGGGGTATTTGTCGGTGATGAATTTCTCGTATTTCTTCTCCTCGACAAACTGCCTGTTGTATTCCAGAATCTTGTCTATCATAATTTTTCCGATTGGAAACCGATAATCTACAACGAAGTCTCGAACTCCTTAAGGAAACGGAGGTCATTCTCGAAATAGTTGCGCAAGTCACGCACCTGCCATTTGAGCATCGCGATTCTCTCCACACCCATTCCGAAGGCAAAGCCGCTGTATTTCCTGCTGTCAATGCCTGACGCTTCAAGGACATTAGGGTCGACCATTCCGCAACCCATAATCTCCAGCCAGCCGGTACCCTTGCAGATGTTGCAGCCCTTGCCGCCGCAAATATTACAGCTAACGTCAATCTCGGCAGACGGCTCGGTGAACGGGAAATATGACGGACGCATCCTGATTTCGGTCTGAGGACCGAACATCTCGCGGGCGAACAGAAGAATAGCCTGCTTCATGTCGGCAAAGGTCACGTTCTCGTCTATATACAGCCCCTCGACCTGATGGAAAATACAGTGCGCACGTGCGGAAATGGCCTCATTCCTGAACACGCGGCCAGGGCAGATGATACGTATCGGAAGCGGCATCTTCTCCATTGCACGCACCTGAACACTGGATGTATGTGTACGGAGAAGTACCGGATTGTCGCTGTCACTGATGAAGAAAGTGTCCTGCATTTCGCGTGCAGGATGCTCAGGAGGGAAATTCAGGGCCTCAAACACATGCCAGTCATCCTCGATTTCAGGGCCCTCGGCCACATCATAGCCGAACTTGCGGAAAATGCTTACTATTTCTTCACGTGCAATCGACACAGGATGACGCGACCCAAGAGCAACCGGATCGCCCGGCATGGTATAGTCAAACGAGGCCTCTGCAGACTGCACAGCTTCGGAAGCAGCGTTTCTCAGCTCCTCGATCTTTGCAGCGGCAGCGTTCTTCAGCACATTCAGCTTCTGGCCGAACTCTTTTTTGAGTTCCGGAGCCACTGTCCTGAACTCCTCAAACAAACGTGTCACCTCACCCTTTTTGCCGAGAAGACGCACCCTTGCCTCCTCGATTTCCTGCTCAGTCTTGCAGGAGAGATTATTGACCTGCTCCAGAAGAGCCGTTATTTTTTCCTTCATATTGTGAACATTTAATATCAGTCAACAAACGCGGGAGCCATATCCGCACAGCCACGCCCCCGCTTCCGGAAGACGTGGCCTGCAAAGGTAATTAATTTTCTCAGATTTACACCCGACAAATATGTCAGTCCTGCCTTTCGGCGGCGTAACCTATGGCAATCACGCAATACGGGCGCATATTTTCCCTGATTCCGAGAAGTTCGGCCACATACTCAGCCGCTCCGGCACCATCTGGCTCATTCTTCTGACGCGGACGTCCGTTCACATGCACCCAGCAGCTGCACAGATCCATTGCCGTAACCGCAAGCTGCACGAAAGTGGCTGAAATCGCACAGTTGTCCACCCACAGGTCGGTCTTTGTCTCGTCCCCGATGACAATGATTACAGCTGCAGCGTCTTTCATGAACGCAGACCCGTAGTCGCGCATCTGAGAAAGGGCTTCAAGCGTATCTTTGTCATCTGTTATCATGAACGCCGTGCTTTTGCTGTTGCGCGAAGACGGCGCGGTCTGGGCAATGCGCACAATGGCATCCAGAATTTCGCGTTCAACAGGCATGCCGGAGAATTTCCTGACACTGTGCCTTTTCTCTATTACATCCAAAAAATCCATATCCGTTTTGTTGTCTTTTGTGCTTCACTTCCGTTTTATGCCATGCCACAGCCATTTTTCCGGCCTGAGGCGAATACGGCAGCCCCGGAGCTTCAAAGGTACATTATTTTTAATAATCCACGAAGTCTCATTCACTTTTCTTCAGGACTGCTGCCTGTTTTTCATAAACACTCCTACGGAATATTGTCAAGCCAGCCGGAAGAAGAAGTCGCAGCTCCGCCGAACACACCGAGTCCTCCCGCTATATTCGTATAGGCAAAATTGCCCAGAGCCAAGCCGAGATATGCCATGTCATTATTCCTGACCTCGTAGCGGGAACGGAGATATTCATAGCATTCCGGAGACAGTCTACTGCAGCGTATCAGATATTGAGTGCCGTGTCCCCATATGCCGTCTTTGTCTTCAATCCAAAAATCTTTCTTGTAATATCCTGCAACAGACACAGTCTTTACGCCGGCAGCACCGCAGTCACCGTCACTGAAAAAATAGAAAGAACGGAAAGAATCAGGCTGCATTACTCCGGAATTGACCAAATCAGGATATGTCTCACTGTCAGTCAAATCCAGACGTCCGTCTGCAAACTCCTCACGCTCGCCCGCGGTTTCTATGAAATGAGACTTACGGACGAAACTTACAGCATAGTAATCTACTGACTCAGGATTGTCTTTTACTGATACCGTGATGACTATTTTCCCGTTGCGCTTTTCCATGGCAACATCAAATTCCGGGGCGGCATCCGGAATCACAGTCCGTGACGACACATGATTGAACCCGTCAGAAGATGCTCTCAGTTCAAGCACATCTCCACATGAAAACTCCGGCAACGAGTAATATGTAACTGACTTCCCGTCAGACGCATACAGCTTAACCGGGACATCGGCCCCGTTCACGGAAAAATGCACAGACGCTCCGGACAACTGGGGTGACGCAGCAGCATTGCCAACCGGCACAGCGGCACGTATCCGTACAAAAACCGTATCCGACAGCAGCCCCGGCAAGCACTCAACGCATAACAACGGCTCCCTGGGCATGTCCCTGAGTTCAAAATCATATTCACACGAAGCTGCCGACAAAAGCGCCGTAATCATGAGCGCAAGGTATGAAATGATTGTCAATCTTCTCATCATATATTCAAATCAAGGCCGGCAAACATTGTTTCCGGCAATCAAAAATTTCTAAAACTTAAGGGTATAACTGAACGTCGGTATTATGGGAACCAGACCATATGCAATGCCGTGATAACTCCCGTCCTCACCCTTGTCTATGGAGGCATTGAACGCGTTCATACGGCAATAGACATTGTATATGCTTAAATTCCATATGCTCTCATTGCCTTTTTTCGTTTTTTTATAAAAATTGAAACCAACATCAAGCCTATGATAATCAGGCAGCCGGGCATTATTCGGACGGTCAAAAAACTCAACCGGATTTCCGTTTTTATCCAACACGACATATGTCGCGACTGACATACGGCTTCCGGTATGATAATTCCACGCTGCATAAGCATCGAACTTCTCTGAAAATTTGTGACTTGCAACTGCGGTAATCTTGTGCCTATTGTCGTTCCTGTCAGGATACCAGCTGTCATACAAGGCCGCAAAATTCCTTTGGCTCCATGACAGAGTATAATATAAAGATACATCCGTGGCCTGTGTCCGGTAACCAAATTTCATCTCCATGCCATAGGCACGGCCGGAACCTTCCGAAAAATCCGTCTCCCACCTGTCCAATGAAGGAAACAGACTGCTGCTTCCGACATATTCCAGAAGATGATCCATTGTCTTGAAGTAGCCCTCGACATCCAGAACCAGTCCATATGGCAGTTCTGTATATACACCCGCAGCAACCTGGCGAGAATGCATCGGAGCAATCTTTTCTGTAGAAGGCATCCAGCAATTGGTCGGAAGCTCCAGATAGGTCGTGGCCACATTATGGGCAAACTGGTTCATTACTGTATAGGAGCCCTTAATCGCGACCCTGCTGCCGCAACGGAACCTTACGGCCACACGGGGTTCAACATGATGCCAGACCTTGCCGCGGACAAACATGGGAGCGTACCGTACTCCGGCATTCACCTTAAGCCAGCCCGTGAGCGCCATTTCATCCTCAACATACACGGCATTCTCCGCAACCGTGTACTTCACTGCAAACCCGCTCCCGGAAGATTTTCCCGAAAAAGAAAGATTCCTGTGAGTCGCAGGACGGAAAAAAAGCAGCCCGCATTTCAGCCCCATACGGAGATGATGATTTTCATGAGGGATATAATTCACATCTGCTTTCAACCCCAAATCCACTGTCCTTGAACGGTTGGTTTCTGCAACAGAAGCCGTAATGTCTCCTGCATCATCCTCCCATGACCAATCGCTGACATCTGTCATGATTCCTGATGCACTGCCGCTGCAATATCCCGTGACATTATAATCGATTCTGCTTCCTGTCTTGCCGTCCCATGCCATGGACGCAAGCATATTGCCCAAGTTCACATGGCCGGATGTCTCGTCAATGCCGATATGAACCGCATCTTCTCCGTATACTTTCTCCCTGGAGGACTCGTAAAGTTTCAAGGCATCGCGCCCCATATAGAATCTGGCGGAGAGCCTGTTGTTATCAGAAACCTTCCACGCCAAGCTTGCATTTGCGTCCGAGAAAGAATATCCGGCGCTTTTCCTGTGTTCACGGCCTTTGTTATAAATTGCGAATCCTGGAACGGACAAAAGATCAAGCCAGCTGCGCCTCACTGCGACATTAAACGAAACACGGTCACGGATGACAGGGCCCTCAAACTGCATGCGGCCGTCTATAAGGCCGATGGCAAAGGTACCATGATATTTATCAAAATCACCATCACGCGTCTTGACATCAACAACAGAAGACAGTCTTCCACCGTATCTTCCGGGGAAACCGCTCTTGTAAAAATCCACACCGTCCACTACGTCGGCGTTAAAAGACGAAAACAAGCCGGCAAGATGACTCACCCGGTATATCGGAACACCGTCAAGAACAAACAGATTGTCACTGCCGTCTCCTCCGCGGACATACAGTCCGGACATCAATTCCGTACCGGAAGCCACGCCCGGCAGGTTCTGAATGACCTTTATGACATCTGGGGTGCTCAGCAAGGCAAAGCCTCCGCCAATACGGTCTTTGTCAAGCCTCTCAAGACCGGTCTGGGTCGCAGAAAGAATTTCATCGGCAGTAACGACCGCGGCTGAAAGAGTGTCTTCCCGCATACGTTCGCCCCGGCTCTCCTGCGAGAACGAGGACACAGGAAAGGACAGCATCAGAAAAAACAGCACCGCCGGATGAAAAACATGCAGTGCCGTCTTCCTGCAAAAGGTGCAAACCATCATTTACATCAAAATTTTACCTCAAAGGAATATCGCTCAAAACTGAATCTCACGGCTCCCGCTATACATCTGTCAGTTGAATAATCATAGAACTTGCATTTTATCTCCAGCAGGATACGTCCCGGAGCAGGGAATGTCACTTTTCCGTTATCAATATAGCTCATGTCCACAGGCTGACTGCCGGACCAGCCCGGTGAAAACGGTTCTATTGAATAGCTTCCGTCGTCAAGCACATAATAATACAAACCGTTAGACAGAAACATCGGAAAGATACTGTAATAGGCCTTGCCATTAATGATGTTTTCCGTTATGCATTGGAATGGAAGACTAAGCGAGATGCTTCCTTTGCGCAATCCTTCAATCGTTATATACGCATAATTCTTCTCGTCATGCGGTTTGACATATGACCCAGAAAGACCAATTTCCATTCTGGATTCGTCAAGAGCGAAAACACTGACAAACTCCGCAAACAGGTCTGTGGATGCTTTGCCATCACCGTCCAGGTCCAAAGCATCTTCGCCAAGCCATTCAATGCCTTTGAGTTCATAGCTTCCACGCACGGCATCATGTGTCTCCGCTATCATTTCCTTAAGCTTACGGTCTTTGTCACAGCCGCACAATGCGACAATCATGAACATTACTAACAGAAACAAATGCTTTTTCATTAAAATTCATTTTACGAAGCCGCACCGACTTTTTCAGCACGGCTTCTTGTTTTGCACATATATAATTACTGCAGAATAATGCAAACATTACTCATAAACCGGTATTATCATCATCGTCAAATTTCCTATTTCATATGTTTTGACCATATACCCGGATACGCCATTTTTAGTTGTCTTGCTTAACAAAACCGGATCGCAATAGTTAAGCATAATGCTTCCAAACAGATCTGATGTATCCGTATATGAAATTTTGTACTCAGTAGAGACACTTTTTTCTTTTGTGTTTCCGCCGCCAAGGCCGACTTTAATATTGGCATTTCCACCTGACTCCACATTTATCCCACCTGAAATTTCACCATTGACAGTAAAATTTGTAAGTTTTTTAAATGTATCCACATAAGTCTTTTCATACAACTTTCCCTCATCAAACTCTTCGACATAAATTTTTATCTCAGAACTTTGCGTTCCGATATCCCACTTCGGAAGGACATAATTAACATCACACCATTTCGGATAAACATATTCTTCCTTTATAGTATAGACGAACCAGTCTCTACAAAACCAAGTCTTGTGACGAAAATCAAGATCTGCATGACTTATCGCAAACAAGTCCCCGAAATTAAATGATTTTTTTGAGCTAGTAGTTGTTGACGTCCCGTCAGGATAAGCTGTTACAAACGTGAAATTCAACTCTATGCTTCCCTCTGCATAAAAATGTTTCCTTAAATCTTCTGCACTGCTCCAAGCTCCATTTTCCTTATATTCATACTTCATATCCAGATCTTTCAGATCATCTTCTTCATGTATTCCTTTTATACCATAAAACCTGTCAAATCTGATTCTGCTGATAACTTCATTTATCCGATTATTCAATCTTCCTGTTGTCTTGTCATTTGTCATACCATAATAAATATAATCCCTATGGGCTGCGTATGGATTACCATTAAATTCATTATACGCACCTATTACATAAGAATTTAATTTAGAGGCAGGAACAAAGTTAGAAACATCAGGAATACCATCTATAGTGACATCATAGTATTCATGCGGAACTCTTGTCTCCGGATATTTCGAGGCATCAAAAGCGTCATCTACAAAATCATATTTTATTTCTTCTGCTTTTGTTGCAGGAGCAACTACCCTCATTCTTTCGTTACATTTGACGATAATTGTCGGGAACCCCGGCAATGCGTCTTCAGGTATAGTTCCGACAAGTTCGCCGTCAGCATAAATAGGCCTTTCAAATGCTTTTGTATCATAACCAACCGCAATGGACTTGTCTGACGTATTCCATTCCTTTATGCTGAAACAGCCGAGCCATTGCCAATCCGGAACAAGAATATTAAGTGTTGGAAGTTGGTCTTCTATCTTTTTTAACAGTGTTGCATCATCACAATAAGAAAGCAATATTTCACGGAAAGTCCTTCCATCCGAAACTTCCTGATCCTTTACAAATGGATAAAACACGTCATAGTCCAAATCAAAACGCTTTTCTGCAGTATTTTTTATAAAAACACGCAGAGACTCTTCATTTGCCACTGCTTTGGAAAGAATTTTTGCAAATTCTATTTTTGCAGATTCTTCATCCATAATTGTAATTCCTGAGGATTCGGCCTCATTCAGTTCATTCTTTGCACAGCTCATGACACTCATGGCGACAAAGGCATAACAGATTAGTTTAAAACTTGTTTTCATACTCATTTATTTATTAAAAAGCGATAAATCAAATTTGAAGTTCTTTCAGAATAATGACTCGAAGAATAAGTTGTTTACAGGCAAAGTCGGCCGCCTCCGAAAGCGAAGCCCAGATTCAGAGCAAAGTAGCTGCTCCTTTTGTCAAATGTACACTTATACTCCGCAGTAAGCCTCAGATGATTGAAAAACTCCACACCTATGCGTGGGTTAAGGATAAAAGCAGGATTTGTGCTTGTAATGGCAGAACCGCTTTCTGTCGCAGAAGGGAACTCCGAGCGGATTGTAGTACGGCCCAAACCAATGCCGGCAAACGGACAGATTTTGTCCCAATAGCGAAAGTTATAGTCTGTGAAAGCCACCATACTGAAACGGTTCACAGTGGCATAACTATGCGAATTGTCCTTGTGGTATATGCCTCCAAAGGCAAGCTGGGAACCGAGGTCCCAAGAAGTGTCTTTCAGATTCGTCCTTGCCTCAAGAAGAAACTGAGGGCCGGGAATCATACTCTGGAAACCGGCACGTGACCCTACGGCCATACCCGCACCTACTTCAAATTCAAAAGCCTTGACATCGGTATTGTTGTTCTTTCCAAAAGACAAATTGCAGGAAAGACAGGCAACAAAAAACAAAAATAAATACTTTTTCATATTTATGTTTATATATTAATTGTTATAGATCACACAAGCCATCCACTTATTATCATATTTAACAGCTGCATAGAACTCTCCACGATTCACAGCTATGTCATTGACAGGTGACAAAGCAAAACTCCTGCGTTCATACTTTTCAGAACCGTTGATTGCATAGTAGTTCATCAAGCTCGAAAACCAATTAAAATCCCAACTTATTTTCTCACGACGATCATCATACTCAATATCTTCCATCTGAGGATAAATTAAGCGCAACGAATTCGTGCCCTCAAAAGAAACAACGCCACGAGGATTATCTTTACATGATGGATTTGCATTAATCCACTTCGTCACACGGTCGCTACTTTTATTCAAAGCAGAGGAAATCGCCTTTGTAACTTCAACATTTGTTATATTGGCAAGTGGAACATTAAATAGAAGAACCGGTTTAGTGTAACCCTCAATCGTTTTTTCTATTACATACAAATCCTCTTTAAGTGCATTTGTGAAAGGATCTCTAAAACGATATATGCACTCTACCGCTGTCCAACCATACCTAATTTCAGGAGCTTTATAGCGGAACCAAGATCCCATTACTTTCTGCTGAAATCTTACTGCCATACCTACAGAACGATATATTCCATAATCCTGAGAAAAAGTCCTCAATCTAATGCGATGCTTAGAATCAAACTCTTTTATTGCGACAACATTTGTACCAAACAATCCTGATATCCATTTGGAGAAACCATTTGCATCACTCTCATCCTGTTCATATCTTACCCATTCAATATTTGATGAAGGTATCACGATACCTCCTCCAAGGATGATACTCCGATTATTTATGGACGTATTATCCGGAACTGTCACCCTCGTTTGAATATTGTCAGTCAAATGACCATATACGATTTTTTGAAAATAGACTCCAGGTACAATTTCTTGAATATAACCTGAGTCTGCATTGACAGAATTTATATCAATGCTATCCACGACATTACCGGACACATTGCTATCATATATGATTACACCTTCACGCACATAACGATAAATTTGATTGCCGACTTGAATTTCCCTTTTTGGATTCAATACTTTGGCAAACAGAGGATCAACGATAATCTCATCTTCAGGTTCATAGACCAAATCGTCTGCCATCAAAAGCTGACGGCTATTTTCATCTAAAGAATCCATGAAAGATTTGTACTGATAATCCCATAATGATACAAAGTTATTATGACTTTTGGTCTCGATTTTATTTTCAATTCCATTATCAACATAGTTTTGCAGTTCTTCTGCATTATTAAATTGAAGAACATCTGATAAAAACGGTGCAGAAAATGTTTCCTCAATTGTCGGAACTTCCTTAGCACACGATAAAAGAATCAAGCCTGAAACAAGGCCGCACATGTAAATTTTTGCTTTCATATTTTCATTTAATTTATAATGGTTTAATGTGATTCATTTAACTATTTCAAAACGAATCAAGTCATTATAGAAATTGGACAGCAGCATCTCCGTCAGATTTCCTATCCGGGTGCAGCACAGTACGAAATCTGCTTTTTGAGCGCAGCGAAAACTGGCAGGAAAAA
>CAYMVG010000035.1:0-11546 GCA_964394295.1 uncultured Muribaculaceae bacterium
ATTACTTCTGCGAAATAATGCTGTTGTTTTGTTGTGTGTAAGTACATAAGTTGATCTTTGATAGTCAACTTTTTTTAGGGAAAGACAGTCCCGGGCACACTAAATGAAATTGTCACTAATGATTTGTCATCATTATATCTCGGCAGATCCAAATAAATTTGGTTCTGCTCTCGACTTATTCGTATATTTTGCTTCGCACAATATACTGGCATCTCGGTAATGTTCAAATAAATTTGACATTGCTCTCGACTTATTCGTATATTTGCACTGAATGTGTTTTTGTGCAGATTGGCTTATGGATACGGAATTTTTTCTTGACATTCTGAAAATCGACTCCACTTCGGGGAAGGAAGCGGTTCTGGCCGACTTCCTGGAATCCCGTCTTGCCGGTCCCGGCAGAACCGTGGAGAAATTTGACACAGGGGACGGAACATACAGCCTTCTTGTGAGCTGGGGACAGCCGAGAGTCTTTTTCTGTACCCATCTCGATACCGTTCCTCCGTATATATCCCCTGCCGCAGCTCCGCTCATATCGGAAGATTCTGTTTCTCAGGCCGTGACAGGGGACGACCTGATTTTCACAGGCAGAGGCACCTGCGATGCAAAAGGACAGATTGCGGCCATGTATGAAGCCTGCCTTGAGCTGGAGCGTAAAGGCTATGACGGCTTCGCCCTGCTTCTTCTTGCCGGTGAAGAAACAGGCTCTTTCGGTGCAAAAGCTTTCTCAGAGGCACATCCGGGCGGTGAGTGGCTCATTGTCGGAGAGCCGACTGACAACTGCATGGTTTCGGCAAGCAAGGGCACAAAGGCATTCGAAATAACATTTACGGGCAAGGCCTTTCATTCGGGCTATCCGCAGTACGGCGAAAGCGCGGTCCTCATGTTCAACAGCTTTGTAAACGCTCTGAACGGCATCGACTTTCCCGATGACGACATTCTCGGCGACACCACATGGAACATAGGCCGGCTCGTCAGTGACAATCCGCAGAACATCCTCAGCGACAGCCTTTCTTTCAGGCTCTATTTCAGGACCACATTCGCGACCGATGCAATGGTGACGGCCCTTATGGACGAAATAAAGAGGGACGGAACTTTGCCGTGGCAGCGTGCAATGAGCGTCAAGCCCCTCGGGGGAGACACGCCGTCGCTTTACCGCACCTTTCCCGGTTTCAGAACGAAGCCTGTGGCATTCGGCAGCGATGCACCGCATCTGAAAAAATTCACGAACAAAATTCTCTGCGGCCCCGGCTCGATTCTTGTCGCACATACATCCGGCGAGAACATTCTTGAAAGCCAGCTCCACGAGGCTGCCGGCAACTATGTGAAAATGTTTGAATATATATGCAGCCTGCCGGAAAACGTGGCCGTCAGCGACAGCATTCCCAACCCGTAAAAGTAGAAAATACCATGATAGTAATGAAATTCGGCGGTACATCCGTCGCAAACTTTGAAGCTATAACAAGGACGGTTTCCATTATAGAAAGCAAACTCGACAGCAAGCCTGTAGTTGTAGTATCGGCCTTGTCCAAAGTCACTGATTCGCTTTACAAAATATCCGATGCGGCAGCTGCGAAAAAGTCGGCCGAGACTTCCGAATTGCTTTCTGCGCTCAGGTCGCGCCACATCGGTCTTGCTTCGGAACTTCTGAAAGACAGTCCGGTACGCCTGGAAGAGGCACGGGCCCGTGTAAGCGCCCTGTGCGACGAACTGGACGGAATTGCCAATGCCGTATGCGCCCTGGGCGAACTCTCAGACCGCAACAAGGCCAAAATCATATCTTTCGGTGAACGCCTGTCATCTGTCATAATCTGCTTTGCAATGAACGCAAAAGGGATAAGCACCAACCTTATCGATGCCAGGAAAATGATGATAACAAGCGATGCTTACCTTAAAGGCGAGCCTGTCGAGGAGGAAATCTGCGCAAGAGTGCCTGCTATGGTAGAGGCTGCTTACAAAGGGATGGATGCCGTCATCACCCAGGGCTTCATAGGTTCGAATCTGAAAGGAGAGCAGACCGTGCTGGGACGCGGCGGTTCAGACTATTCCGCTTCGCTTATAGGAATGGCAATAGGCGCAGAGCAGATTGAAATCTGGACAGATGTGGACGGCGTGCGCACGGCAGATCCGCGCAAGGTCGAAAACACCCTCAGTCTTGAAAGAATATCCTTTGAGGAGGCTGCGGAAATGGCTCATTTCGGAGCAAAAGTTCTGCATCCTCTTACAATCGAGCCTGCCGTGAAGAAAAATATTCCGATTTACGTGCTCAACTCCATGAATCCTGCCGGAAAGGGAACGGCCATACTCCGCAGCGAACTGATCGAAGACGGAGTAAAGTCAGTCTCCTACAAGGAGAACATAAGGGTCATAAACATATTCTCGATGAAAATGATCAACACTTCCGGTTTCCTGAGGCGTGTGTTCGAGATTTTCAGCGAAAACAAGGTTTCCGTGGATCTGATAAGCACTTCCGAGGCAAATATCTCTGTTACAGTGGATTCTTCCGAGAAAATAGACAGGGTAGTGGAGGAACTTTCCGAGTTTGCCGATGTAATCGTTGATGACGACAAATCGCAGGTATCGGTCATCGGCAAGAACATAGTGCGCCTGAACGGCATGCTGAAAAAAACTTTCACTCCGCTGCGCAGATGTAATGTATATATGATTTCTCAGGGCGCATCATTCGTGAATATCAGTTTTGTCGTTGACAGAGAAGAACTTACCGATGTGGTCAGGGAACTGCACCGTCATCTTTTCGAACACCCGGAAGAACTGGAAACATTTTAGGATTTGGAATCCGCTCATATTTTTGGAAAAACATGACGGCTTGTTAATGGAGAAGATATAATGAAAATTTTTATCAGCGGTTACGGAAAAATGGGAAAAATGGTCGAAAAAATCATTCTTTCCCGGAATCTGGAATATGCGGGCTGGAGCGAGTCCGTGCAGGATGTCGATCCTGAGCTGGCAAAGGAATGCGTTTGTATTGACTTTACCACTCCGGATGCTTTCCGTTCGAACTACCGCTTTCTTGCAGAACATTTCAAGGCCGTTGTCGTAGGCACGACAGGCTGGACGGACATAAAGGATGAGGTCATCGCATATTTTGAAAAATGCGGCACGACAATGATATGGGCCACCAATTTTTCGGTCGGGGTCAATGTCTTCTTTGCCGTCGCAGAGGCTGTGTCGAAGATGCTCGGACGTACAGGCGGCTACAGCCCGTATATGGTCGAAATGCACCATTGTCACAAACTGGACGCACCGAGCGGCACTGCCAGGACTCTTGCCGGCATAGTGGAGGAGAATATGGGAGTGCGTCCGGATGTGCAGTCCGTGCGCTGCGGAGAGATTCCCGGAATACATACGGTAGGCTTTGAGGGCATGAATGACCGCATTACAATGACCCATGAGGCATTTTCAAGGGAAGGCTTTGCTGCAGGGGCAGTGGAGGCTGCATTGAAAACAGCCTCAGTGACCGGTGTACACGAATTTAAGGAACTTATTTTTAACGCATGAACATTATGGCAAATTTGAATATAAGAGGCTGCGGCACTGCGCTTATCACCCCGTTCCGTAACGGCGGTGTCGATTATGACGCTTTTGCCGCCCTTGTCGACAGACAGGTTGCTGCGGGTATAGATTTTCTCGTACCGCTCGGAACCACAGGTGAGACCCCTTGTCTCACAGATACGGAAAAGACAGAGCTGCTGCATATCGCAAAGGAACATTCCGGAGGCCGTACGGTGGTGGCCGGTGTGGGAACTAACTCGCTCGGCGGGACAATTGCCAATATGTCGCTGCTGGCGGGTCATGGTGCCGATGCTTTTCTTGTAGTGGTCCCTTACTACAACAAACCTCCGCAGGAGGGTATTTACCGATATTTCAAAGCTGTGGCTGAGGCTTCGGAAAAGCCTGTCATCCTGTATAATGTACCGGGCCGCACAGGGGCGAACATGACTGCCGCCACTGCGCTGAGGCTTGCTGCGGTGGATAATATCGTGGCAATAAAGGAGGCATCGTCAAAGCGTGAACAGATTCTTGAAATACTGGACGGGAGGCCTGAGGGTTTCGCTGTGTTCAGCGGCAATGACGACGAGACTCTCGACCTTATGGAAAACGGGGCCGACGGAGTAATCAGCGTGGCCTCGAATATCGCTCCTGAACTTGTCGCAGCCATGGTACATTCAGTTTTTGACGGCAGTCTTGCAAAGGCAAGGGAACTTCATGACAGACTAACGCCTCTTTTCAGGAACTGTTTTGTCGAAAGCAATCCTATTCCGGCAAAGGCTGCACTCGCTGAAATGGGGCTTATAGCAAATGAACTGCGTCTGCCTCTTGTTCCTGCCTCTGAGTCGGCATACGCCCTGATGAAGGAGACAATCGGCGGTCTCGGACTTGTCTGACACACCGCCTGCATAACTTCACTATTCGTGAAACGCGGGCTTCGTCACCGCCAAGCCTTTTCCTTGATATTTTAAGAAACAGATTCTAAAAAAATACAATATGAATCCAGAAGCAGAAAGATTCAGCCAGGTATGCCGGGACCTTGAAGCCGGAACTTTGAGAGTTGCCGAGAAAACCGGAGGAGAATGGGTCGTGAACTCATGGGTCAAAGAGGTTATTTTGTCGGGCTTCCGCATAGGCCGGCTCAAGGATATGTCCAACGGAGACTTCTCGTTTTTCGACAAGGACACTGTGCCTCCCCGCAGTTTTTCCGCAGATGACGGCGTGAGAATCGTGCCGGGCGGAAGTTCTGTGCGTACAGGTGCTTATCTTGCTCCCTCGGTAATCATGATGCCGCCGTCATATGTGAACATCGGCGCTTATGTGGACGAGGGGACGATGATAGATTCCCATGCCCTTGTCGGTTCCTGCGCCCAGGTAGGCAAACATGTGCATCTTTCCGCCGCCTCGCAGCTCGGAGGTGTGCTGGAACCCGTCGGTGCGCTGCCGGTCATTATCGAGGACAATGTTTTCATCGGCGGCAACTGCGGCATATACGAGGGCACGATAGTCAGGGAAAACGCTGTGATAGGCACGGGAGTGGTCATAAACTCGTCCACAGCCATTTTCGATGCAGTTTCCGGTGAATATATAAGGGCAAACGCCGAGGGGCAGATTGTCGTCCCTGCCGGTGCGGTAGTTGTGGCGGGAAGCCGTCCTGTGGCCAAAGGACCCGGTGCGGAAAAGGGAATCCATCTGTATTGCCCTGTCATAGTGAAATACCGTGACGACAAGACTTCCGCGTCTGTCGTACTGGAGGACCTTCTGCGCTGACAAAACGCCGCGTTGCAATGTCCGGCGAAGCCAAATCAAGATAACGATGGATTACGATTACAGATTCTCAGAAGATGTCGGGTCGTTCTTCCGTTCTCCCGTAAGGGAAATTTTCAGGAAGGTAGACCTTAATTCAATATATTCCTTTGCCGGAGGCTATCCTTCTGCCGATACATTCCCGCTGGAGGAAATCCGGGCAGCGATGTCGGAGGTGATAGACAAATACGGCGGCAAGGCTTTTCAGTATGGTGCGACTCAGGGGGTAACGGAACTTCGGGAGGCTGTGGGGCGCAGATGCGGAGCGGATGTTTCACGTGTACAGATAACCTCGTCTTCACAGCAGGGCATAGATGTATGCACAAGGATTCTGGCGGATCCCGGCGATGTCATACTGACTTCCGACCCTACATATCTTGGGGCTTTGCAGTCTTTCCGCTCATACAGGGCCGATGTCCGCGGCATTTCCCATTCTTCAGACCTCGATGTGTACCGCAGAAATGTGGAACAGGCTGTCGCCTCCGCGGTGCGTGACGGCAAGAAGGTGAAATTTCTGTATATGATACCGGACTTCCAGAATCCGTCTGGAGAGACCCTGACTCTGGAGGAGCGCACGATGCTGGTGCAGGTCGCCAGGGAGCACGATTTCCTGATTGTCGAGGATGCGCCTTACCGTGAACTTCGATACAGCGGTGAGCCTGTGGCTTCCATGTATTCCCTTGATTCCGACAGGGTGATTCACCTGGGGTCGTTTTCCAAGATTTTCGCACCTGGATTCAGGCTCGGCTGGATTCTCGCGCATCCGGAGATTTTGGACAGGATATATGTATGCAAACAGTCGCTTGACCTCTGTCCGCCGGTGTTCGACCAGTATGTCGCGGCGGAATTTCTGGACAGCGGCAGGCTGGATGCCAATCTCCGCAAGAGTATAGACCTGTACAGGGGCAAGCGTGACCTTATGCTTTCTCTGCTGGAGGAAAATATGCCTGACAATGTCTCATGGACACGTCCGGAGGGAGGACTTTTCCTGTTTCTTACAATGCCTGAGGGCTTTGATGCCGTGAAATTCTATGACAAGGCACTGTCCGCCGGTGTGGCATACGTGGCCGGTGAATTTTTTCATCCGAAACGCAACGGCAAGAATACGATGAGGCTGAATTTCTCGTTTATGGACAAAGAGCGGATGAAAGAGGGAATAAGGCTTCTTGCCGGTCTGCTTAAGGAAGAACTGTAGATGGGAGCTGTTATGCACGGAATGACATTCTATAAATACCAGGGAGCAGGAAACGATTTCCTGATTGCCGACAACAGGGACGGACTGGCGGTGCTTTCGTCTGCCGGTATTTCCGCTCTCTGCGACCGCCGCTATGGAGTCGGGGCTGACGGCGTGATGCTGCTGGAAAAATCTTCCGCAGCTGCCTTTACGATGAAATATTACAATGCCGACGGTTCTGGAGGCATGATGTGCGGCAATGGGGGACGGTGTATCGCGGCTTTCGCCGTTGATATGGGCGTCGTGGACGGCAGCGGCTGCTTTGAGTTCGTGGCGGCCGACGGTCTGCATTCGGCTGAAGTGCTTTCGTGTGCCGGCCCTTCCAGGACAGTGCGCCTGAAAATGAAAGATGTAAGCGGTGTTGAGCGGTACGGGTCTGTTGAGGGAATCCCTTTTGAGTCGGGAGGATATTTCCTCGATACCGGTACGAGGCATTTCGTTCAGTTTGTGGATTGCGTTGCGGATTGCGATGTCGTTCGGAAAGGCCGTGCGATACGCTATGCAAAGGAATTCCTTCCGGTCGGAACAAATGTGAATTTTGTGGGCCGTACCGGTGACGGCATTCAGGTGCGGACTTACGAGAAAGGTGTTGAGGACGAGACTTTTGCCTGCGGAACAGGAATCGTGGCCTCCTGCATCTGTGCCTGGCTGCACGGGATTCCTGCTTCGGAATCATCCGGGGGAAGTGCAGTCTACAATGTACAGGCTCTGCGTGACAGCCTTTCGGTCTCGTTTGTGCCGCATGGATGCGGTTCTGATTCTTTTTCTGACATATGGCTGACCGGGCCTGCCGCATTTGTCGCTGAGATTCGCGTCTGATCATTGTAATAAAGCAAAAAGTGTTATATTTGTGCCGTCGGTGCGCTGTCGCAGATGTTTAGGACAGGTAGGGCGTACCGTTTTATTAATGTAAAGATTCTACGAGACATGAAACGTATTATTTTGTTTTCACTTATTCTTCTGACGGCGGCATCCTGCCTGAAAGATGCCGGTTGGTCAACATCTTACTCTCTCAGGGTGACTTTTGAGTTTCCTGACAATGTGTATCCTTCCTATTTCGATGCGGACAGTCTTTTTTACGATAAGGAGGGAAAAGGATTCTCATGGGGAAATACGGTACTCGCATTTAATCAGAAGACTGTGGACAATGAATTTTGCGGAGGTTTTCTCATGTCTTATCAGAAAGGGCTGCCGGAAGGAACAGGCCTTTCCGAGATGGACGGGACATGGCGCCCTAATTCTCCTGCCGGTGCATACGGCAGCAAGACCTATGCTGTATTCTATGACAATCCGGCTGAGGGAATGATGCCGGAGAAGGATATGGTTTTTACCCATTCCTATTTCGGAACCTGTATCTTGAATTCATGCCGGGTGAACAATACCGCACTCGTGGCAGGGAAGGTACAGGAACATTTTGAGAAAGGTGACAAGCTGGTTCTCAAGGCAACCGGCTATCTTGCCGGACAGAAGACAGGAGAGGCTGAATTTGTGCTTGCTGAATTTTCCTCACAGAAAGATTCGATAGTTTCCGCATGGACTAATTTCGACCTTGACAAGCTCGGTTCTGTCGATGAGGTGGACTTCAAGGTCATCTCTCCGAATGAGCAGGTTCCTGGATATTTCTGTATTGATGAAATCAGTGCGAATATAGCCCTTGAATCAAAATAAAATTAAGAAATTCCGGAAGTATTAATAAACACCGGAAATGATTTTTGAGAAATATCAAAACAAAATCTTAAAAGATAATTTCATGAGAACCAATCAGGAATATAAGAATGCTGCATTGGCTGTCTTGAGGGGACGCTGGGTGCCTGCTGTTATTGCCTCTGTAATATATGTCGGGATAATCTGGTGCTATCTTGTGCCAAATGTACTTTCCAATTTTGCGGTTTATGGATTGCTTTCCATAGACTTGGCGGTATGCAAAGTTTTGTCTATTGTTCCTGTATTTTTTATGATGCTGCTTGTCGCTCCTGCCGGCATAGGATATGCAAATGCCTGCCTCAGGCTTTTCAGGGAGGAAAATGCGAATGTTGCAGGAAATATGGTTTCCTATACGTTCAATGGGTATTGGAGAAATATATGGGGCGTGTTTCTGATGAGGCTTTTTGTCTCGCTGTGGTCTCTGCTTTTGATAATTCCGGGACTGATTAAGTATTATTCCTATGCTTTGACACCATATCTGCTCAAGGATTTTCCTGAACTCAGTGCTAACCAGTGCATAAATCTGAGCATAAAGATGATGAAAGGACATAAATTAGACCTTTTCTGTCTTTATCTCAGCTTTGTCGGCTGGATTATGCTTGCTGTTTTTACCGGTGGAATCGGACTGTTATGGCTTGTACCGTATATGAGTGTGGCGGAGGCTGCATTTTATCAGGATGTAAAGGCAGCCTATATAAAATAGGGAAACGGGCGGGTGTGGAGTCCCGGAATGAATGAGGTTCCGGATTTTAGATAAGGCCTGACGGTATGTCCATTATAAGTTCCCTGTTTTCCGGATCGACAGATATTATCAAGTCTTCGTGGAACGGTATCATTGCCGTTCCATTTTTTGTGTCGGCCTCGATGCACGGATTGTTGGGTATGTCTATATAATCGGTTATTGTGCCGATTTCCTCCACCTCGATTTCATTTTCATCGCCGTGCCCGTACTCCTCTGTACCTAAGTCATAGTTTACCGGAGCGAGCAAAGTCCAGCCGATGAGAGCCGTAAGGCCTTCTTTCTCCAAATCGAATGAACCGTCTGAATTTGCAGCCTCTGTAAATACAGCCTTGCCTGATATTTCTTCTGCATCTTCCTGTGAGCAGATGCCGGTGAGCCTTACGATTGCCTTTTTGGTGCCTCTGCGCGTGAGTGATTCGACAAAAAAAGGAACCGGCAGTCCATCGAATATGATGAACACCGGTTCGTTTACGTCAATATCTTCCGGATCTGTGTTGCGGAAACTCATCACAAGCTCCCCATCGGTTCCGTTGGATTTCAACACCTGGGCTATCTGCAGCAAGTTATGTCCTGCATCAGACATTTATGCCTCAGTGTTTTCTTCAGATGCCTCTGCTGCAGCGGCTTCCTGAGCGGCTTTCTCTGCTGCGGCAGCTTCTGCAGCTGCACGTGCCGCTTCTTCAGCCTCGGCTTTCTTCTTGGCAAGAGCCTCAGCCCTGTCCTTGTTTACCTTAGCCTCAGCCTCAGCTGCTGCCTTTGCCTTTGTGTCGGCATCTTTTGCAAGGCTTGCCTTCTTGGCATTTACCTTTGCGTCCTTCTCAGCTTTCCATGCCTCGAACTTCTTGTCGGCCTGCTCCTGAGTGAGGGCACCCTTTGTTACACCGCCCTGAAGATGCTTTTTGAGAAGCACTCCCTCGTATGAAAGGATGCGTTTTGCTGTAAGAGTAGGCTGTGCTCCGACATTAAGCCATGCAAGTGCCCTGTCTGATTTGAGGACGATAGTTGCAGGGTTGGTGTTAGGGTTGTAAGAGCCAATCTGCTCGATGAAGCGACCGTCGCGAGGTGCGCGTGAATCTGCCACTACAATGTGAAAGAATGCGAAATTCTTTTTACCGTGGCGCTGAAGACGAATTTTAACAGCCATTGTAAATCTGTTTTTAAATGTTTAATAATTAATTATTTTTTCCTTCCCGAGGAAAATCGTGCAAAATTATGAAATAATCCGTATATTTGCAACCGCACACATTAATTATCCTTTTTGAAATGAGAAAATTCCTGTTGGCTTTGGCAGCTTTTGCTGCCTGTTTTTCATTGTCTCTGTCTGTCTGCTTTGCTCAGCAGGGGCTTAATGCCGATGCTGACAATATTGTCGGAGAATATGAGGCATCGCATCAGGGCGAATTGTGTAAGATACGGATATCCAAAGAGGACGGAGGCACTTACATGGCACAGGTTTTCTGGGTAGAGAACCGTCTTGACAAAAACGGCAATGTGAGGCTTGACGAGAAAAATCCGGACAAGTCCCTGCGCAAAGTCGAGTGCGACAAGATCGTCCTTATATCAGGACTCCGGTATGATGCCGAGAAGCAGAGATGGTCGGAGGCGAAGATTTATGACCCGACGAGAGGCATAAAGGCAAATGTCACAAGTTGGTTTGAGCAGGAGGGATTGCTGAGGGTCAAGGGGTCTATGCTCGGTTTCTCACAGTCGGTGTACTGGAAAAAGATGAAATGATTCCGTGCCATGCATGAAGTGCCCCCAAAGGTTTGCTGTCCAAATTTGGGCAGGTACTTCAGGAATGCCGGTGCTGAGAGATTGATGTAAATTTGAAAATTTCTTTGAAATTATTTGCAGGTTTAAAAAATTGTAGTACCTTTGCAATCCCAATTCAAAGCGGATGTGGCGAAATGGTAGACGCGCTACTTTGAGGGGGTAGTGGGAGTTTTCCTGTGCGAGTTCGAGTCTCGCCATCCGCACCACCAAGGGCTGAACGAAAGTTCAGCCCTTTTTTCTTATACCTGCTCCGTTACTGGCAAATCAGTCTCCGACTGCTGTCCCCGATCCAGTAGTGGGGCATAGTAAAAAAGTAGTCACTGGCAGAAGCTTCTTTAAAACCTGGCATTTCTGGAATGGAACACGTCATTTCCGCCCGACTGTTCTCAAAATCGACTATTTGGGCCCACCCGATGTCTTTTCCGAGCCGTTCATGAAGACGTGCATTCTGGGTCACGTGAGGCTGCATGTCGGAAGTGCCTGGGATTCAGGACAGGCTGGCTGCGTGGTGGAGGGCAACATTCTGTCACATAACGTTTTACACTCCGACGGGTGCCAAAAATACGGCACCCGTTGTCGACTAATTTCTTGTCTCACAATAGATTATCCTCCACCCCGCGACGCCTCCTATCCTTCCGTTCCCAAAACAAGCATTTTCGGGAACGAAGTGAGTCATTTCCGCCCGACTGTTCTCAAAATCGACTATTTGGGCCCGCCCGATGTCTTTTCCGAGCCGTTCATGAAGACGTGCATTCTGGGTCACGTGAGGCTGCATGTCGG
>CAYMVG010000036.1:0-9436 GCA_964394295.1 uncultured Muribaculaceae bacterium
TGCTTTTCAGACTTGCTAAAATATATGCTTAGACACATACTTTTGTTACTGAGCCTTTATTTTCTGATTATCACTCATTAGATGAAACGCTTCTTATCTAATTTATATAAGTGTATGAAAACAACCAATTTACAAAGATTTTACCAACCACTTTTGGAAATTATACCATTATTCCCCTATTTTTACGGTAATCCGCTTAAACACCGGTTTTTTACCATACCCTGAACCCCACTTTTACCATGCGCCAATTATATCCCGAACGGGGTTGTATATATGCCAAAGAAAAGACCCTCAGGAATCCTGAAGGTCTTTTCTTTGGAGCGGAAAACGAGACTCGAACTCGCGACCCCAACCTTGGCAAGGTTGTGCTCTACCAACTGAGCTATTTCCGCGAATGGGATTGCAAAGGTATGAAGAATTTTTAAAACTCCAAATTTTTTCGACATTTTTTGTGAAAATGACATAAAAATTTCTTCAAAATGTTATTAAAGTACCTTTTGGATGCACTTGCAGCACATTCTTCATATCTCCAAATAGTCAGCGGATGAGTCTGCCGTCCGATTTTTCCGGGACATAAAAACAGAAACGTGCCGCAGCCGGACAAAAATACCAATAAATAATGATGACCTTATAATATATAAAATTCTTATCTTTGTCAGGCTAAAATGCGGTAGTGTGCGAATATTATGCTGAAACGTTTTCTTATATTCTTTTTGATATCAGTCATATTGTCTGCCGGAGGTACAGATGCATACGCATCGCATGCCCCTCAGAAAAAGTACAGTGTAAGCGGTTGCGTGTCCGAGGCCGGAACAGGCGTTCCGGTTATCGGTGCCATTGTGCGCCTGGGCCGCGACTACCTGTGGACAACTGCCGATACAAACGGAAATTTTACCTTCGACAACGTATATGAGGGTACATATACCGTAGAAGTTTCCTGCCTCGGCTACGTGACGGTCTCCACTGAAATAAAAGTCGATAAAGACCTGGAGAAACTTGATATGGCCCTGCGTGAAAACTCCCTCGCAATCGACGAAGTGGTTGTCACCGCAAAGGCGAAAGACGGCACGGGAACCTCCCATTCACTGGGCCGCGATGCTCTGAATCATCTCCAGCTGTCCAACATGACAGATGTCGCCGCCCTTCTTCCGGGAGGCAAGACAGTCAATCCGGATCTCACCTCAGACAACGTGCTGTCCCTCCGTGAAGGAGGCTCGTCAGCCGGAAACGCCTCGTTCGGAACAGCGGTGGAAGTGGACGGCGTAAGATTCGGCAACAATGCCTCATTTTCCGGAATGTCCGGAGTAAGTACAAGAAGCGTAGCCGTAGAGAACATCGAATCCATAGAAGTCATAACCGGAGTTCCTTCGGCTGAATACGGAGACCTCAACAGCGGAATCGTCAAAATCAATACCCGCCGCGGTCGCACACCCGTCAATGTCACATTTACCGTAAATCCCCGTCTTTATCAGGCATCGGCATCGAAGGGAATCGACCTGCACAAAGACAAAGGCATATTGAATGTCAGCGCGGAGTGGGCGCGTGCCGTCAAAAAAATCGTGTCGCCGTACCAGTCATACACCCGTAGCGGTATGTCCATGACATACAGTAACACATTCAGGAAAGTCCTGCGTTTCGAGGCATCCGCATCAGGAAACATAGGCGGGATGAACACAAAAGACGATCCGGACGCATTCAAGGGCGAATTTCAGAAAGAGCGCGACAATGTGTTAAGGGGCAGCACCTCCATGACGTGGCTGCTTAACAGGCCGGGAATCACCGACCTCAAATTCGATGCTTCCGTCAATTTCTGCGATAACCTCCAGCGTTACCATAAATTCGAGTCATACGGTTCCCAGCAGCCCGCCGTCCATGCCGCGGAGGAGGGGTACTTCCTTGCGGACAGGCTTCCCCTGACATATTTTTCCGACCGTATAACCGATTCCAAAGAATTGGATTTCGCTGCCTCACTGAAATATAACTGGCACGTGCGCCGGAACGAACTCCGCAGCTCCCTCAAAGCCGGAGTCCAGTGGAAGGCCAACGGCAATGCGGGCGATGGCGAATACTACGAAGATCCGTCCCTTGCCGCAAACGGATACAGGCCTCGTCCTTACAGGGATTATCCGTTTATGCACAATCTTTCCGTATATGCTGAGGAGCATCTGACTGTTCCCGTCGGGAAGACAAGGCTCGAACTTACTGCCGGCCTTCGTCTTGAAAATGTGTTCATAAAGGGAGCGCAGTACAACGGCATGACAACCCTGTCGCCGAGATTCAACGCCAAGTGGAAACTCGCCGACGGCTTTGCCATAAGAGGAGGCTGGGGCATTACCGAGAAACTGCCGTCATATTACATCCTCTATCCAAAGCCGGAATACAGGGACATCCAGACCTTCGGCCTGTCGCACGGAAACGAGGCATCATACGTTTATTATACAATGCCCTATGCCCTCCGCTACAACCCTGACCTCAAATGGCAGAGGAACAGAAACTCCGAATTGGGCATAGACGCAGCCTTCCTCGGCACAAAAGTTTCGTTGGTGGGATTCTATAATGTCACCGCCAATCCGTACAATTTCATAAACATATATGATCCGTATTCATACAACATATACCAGCGTCCGGACGGTTTTGAACTGCCCTCAAATCCTCAGATAAGGGTGGACAGCGGCACCGGAGCCGTATATGTAGGAGACGGGACGGGCGCATGGACACCGATGGACGTAAAAGTGACCGACCGCACTTTCGCCAAGTCGAACAGCCAGAGCAACGGAGCCGACGTGCGCAGGGCAGGAGCCGAACTCGTGGTGGAATTTCCTGAGATAAGGCCGTTGCGCACCGTATTCAGGCTCGATGCCTCGTATGCATATACTGATTATGTGAATGACCGGCTTTCATATTACTACCAGAACGGCTGGTCGCACACCTCGCTTCCGAACCGCTCGTACCAGTATGTGGGCATATACGCCAACGGCGGCAGCACCAATCCTGTAGTAAACGGCAAAATCACGCACAACCTCGATGCGAATCTTACCGCCATAACCCATATACCGCAGGCAAGACTCATCGTCACCTGCCGTCTGGAGATGTCATTCCTGCGCCTGAGCCGGAATGTGTCGGAATACAACGGCAGCTCGTACGCGTTCAACGTGGGCGAGACGGATAATACTCCGGCGGGAGGGGACATATATGGCGGGACTTCCTATACGGCGGTATATCCGGTCGCATATATGGATCTTGACGGAAATGTTCATCCGTTCACTGCTGCCGAAGCCGCTGATCCGGAATATGCGAACCTTATCCTGAAATCAGCCAACGCCTACACTTTCGCGCGTGACGGCTACGGTCCTTATCTGTCGGCCAACCTAAGCATAACCAAAGAAATAGGCGATCACGTGTCCATCTCTTTCTTTGCAAATAATTTCACGAATTCAAGACCATACGTGAAATCGTTCGCGACAGGTGTCGGTGCGATATTCACTCCGGCGTTTTATTACGGCCTGACGTGCCGCCTGAAATTTTAGAACATGATAAAATACGCTTATATATTGTTTTGCCTTGTTGTTGCCGCGGCCTGCGAGCCGCTGCACAAAGCCGATCCGTACGAAAGTTCGCTCAACTTGCTCCGCGTAAGCATTGTTTGTCCGGAAGGCTTCGCCAATGTGCCGACGGCTGGTGTCGAAGTGCTTGTGGAGGACATCTCATCCGGAGCGCGGTATACCGGCATGACAGATGCTTCGGGAGAGGCCGGACTCACGCTTCCGGAAGGGCTTTACCGCGTCAATGCAAGCACTAAAATGGCTACCGACATGTTCAACGGAGCGGCCGACAAGGTGGCGGTGTCCGGGGGAGCGGTGAACCTCAGACTGCCTATGGTCCATTCCAAGACTGGCGTAATCGTAATAAAGGAACTGTATTGCGGCGGCTGCAAGAAACTGCCGCAGGAGGGCAACTATCAGTTCGACCAGTATGTGATTCTGCACAACAATGACTATGAAGTGCAGTATCTCGACAGCCTTTGCCTCGGCACAATGGCGCCGTACAATTCCACAGGAGTAAACTACTTTGTTTCCAAGGATCCGGATTCCGGCGAGACCGTTTTTCCGGAATTTGTCCCGGTCATACAGGCGATATGGCAGTTTCCGGGAGACGGCAGGACATTTCCTCTGCAGCCCGGTGAGGATGCCGTCGTATGTTTCAGGGGAGCGGTCGACCATACCGCCCAATATCCGCTGTCGGTAAATCTGAACCGTCCTGACTATTTTGTCTGCTATAATCCGACATATTTTCCGAACACGGAGTATCATCCGGCTCCTGGCGACATGATTTCCACATCGCGTTACCTCGATGTCGTGATAAAGACAGGACAGGCCAGTGCCTACACTCTGTCCATCAGCTCTCCGACCCTGCTTGTCTTCCGTTCGTCAGGAATAGCGATGCAGGATTACGTCAGGCTGGCGGACAGCATAACCCCGGTACCCGGCAGTGCTGTGGACAATGTTGTCAAGATTCCTTATGAATGGGTAATGGATGCTGTCGAGGTCTTCGATGCAAGGTCTCTGAACAATTCGAAGCGGCTTTCGCCTGTACTCGATGCCGGATATGTGCTTCAGACCGATGTATATTTGGGCAGAAGCCTCATGCGCCGCACCGATATGGCAGAGAGCGCAAAAGCCGGATATGAGGTGCTGGAGGACACGAACAACTCGCTTAAGGATTTTTATGAAACCGAAAAACAGTCTCTCCATGAATAAGTACGGATTCATATCGGCCCTTTGCCTTCTCCTGTGTGCCTGCGATGCCGTCTGCGCCGCAGACCTGTGCTATGAAAGGCTTCTGAGACGCAATCCGTGGCATAATTCCGCGAATGTGTCTGGAATAAGGCAGGATTCCATGTCCGGAGCATACGCCGAGATCTACGGAAAATATTCCTTCGGCGGCTTCCGTGAGTCATGGCAGGCATCTCAGACATGGAGCGCAGGGGCCGTGACGGAAAGCATAAGGCATTTCGACCGCTTTTCACTCAAAGGCTCGTTTTCTTTCGACCAGACCGAGGGTTACGGGATGTGCGGATCTATGTTTTCATCTCCCGGTTATTATCCGCTCGATATATTGGAGTTTACCCCCGGACGCAAGACAAGGCAGACATACGCTTTTGACGGCGGAATCTCGACGGATATATCCGAACACTGGAGAATCGGCGCGAAAATGGATTTCGCCGCTTCGAATCTGGCGAAACGCAAAGACCTCCGCCACACGAACTGGAAACTCGACATGACAGTCGCGCCGGGATTGATGTATCACGGTGACGCGGTGTCTGCCGGAGTCTCATATATCTTCGGTAAAAACAGTGAAACGGTGAATGCAGAGCAGGTGGGCACAGCCGAATCATCATATTTCGCTTTCATCGACAAGGGTATGATGTACGGCACTTATGCCGTATGGAGCGGAAGCGGAATCCATCTGTCCGAGGCCGGAGTCAGCGGCTTCCCTGTCAGGGAAATAAAAAACGGGGCATCCGTACAGCTCGGTGTCTCTGGCTTCTTTGCAGACCTGCGCTATATTCACACGTCCGGAACTGCCGGAGAAAAAGAGTATATATGGTTCAGGTTTCCTGGAAACGAGGCAGGACTGCTTGCAGGCTACAGGACAGGGAGTGACGGAAGCGGGCATACCGTCACGCTGTCTTTGGACTGGAAACGGCAGATTACCAGCGAGAATGTGCTTGAAAAAGTCAGCGGAAACGGTGTGGCTTCGGTGGTATGCCACGGATCGAACATAATCGCAGGACGTGAAACGTGGAGGCTGTCGCCGGAATACGGCTATGCGGCTGATATCTGGGAAATCCGTGCATCGGCTGAACTCAGTCTTAACAACGGCCTTTCTTCGCAGATGTATCCTTATATATATACGCAGTCGCTGGCAACTTTGTCTGCGAATGTCAGCGGACTCGTGCGTGTCTGGAAATGTGACATCGGACTCGATTTCGGATATGCAGGGGGGACATTGAACGAAGAAGAACGCAGCAGCAGTGCTGACAGCGGAGTGCAGACCTCTCCATTCCGGCTTCAGGAATGGTATGAACTTCAGGCAGAATATCTGACAGCATCAAGGATAAGTGCCGGACTGACCTGCCGCTACAGTTTCTGGAAAGGGCTTTATTGCCGGCTCAGGGCTGACTGGACCCATGCTTTCGGACTTGCGCATATCGCCGGAAATGACAGGGCTTGCCTTAACCTTGGGCTTGGATACGAATTTTAAACCATTAATCAATATTGTTTATGAAAAAATCTTTTGGAATTCTGTTCGCAGCGGCTGCGATAGTGGCTGCATGCCAGGATAAGCCGGAGAGTGAACCGGTTGATCCGAACACCGTGGTATATGGCGGTGTCACTTACAAGACAGTAACACTCGGGAACGGTGCGGTCTGGATGGCCGAGCCTCTGAGATACGTCCCTGAGGGAAAGACTGTTTCCGCAGATCCAGCCGAGGCTTCCGGAATCTGGTATCCATACACTGTCACCGACGGAAAGGCTGCTGCCCTGAAAGATGATGCTTCGATTGCGAAATACGGTTATCTCTATGATGCCGCCACAGCATTCGGAGTCAAGGAAGTCACAGAAGACAATTTCAAGACTTTCGAGGGTACACGCGGAATCTGTCCTGAGGGCTGGCACATTCCTACCCGTGCCGACTTTGTGGCTCTCTGCGGCTATTCTCTCAAGGCTGACGGCGAATCCGCACCTCTGACTGACGAGTCTGCGATTTTCTATGACGATGAGATCAAAGGCGGTTCAGTGGAGAAATTCAACGCAGGAAACTGGAATTTCGCACCGTTAGGCTATGTCAACAGGGCAAATGCAGCTGCGACCGGCTCATATCCTACCAACCTGACGACTGAGGAAACCTGCTCTATTTCTGAATTTGTCGGCAAGGCTACAATGACCTATTTCATCGGATCTACCGGATACCAGGTTGCCAAGAACGGTAATATCCAGTTCTTTGATATGTACGGAATGTTCGTAAAGGCCTCCCCTGGCGGAAAGATTACTGTCGGCTATGGCAACTACCTTTCAGGTTACAGTATCCGCTGTGTAAAGGACAACAAGTAATTCCGGCGGTCGCATATCAGGCCTGACTTGTACCTGATTCGTTTGCAGGCCAGGCCGTGAATGATTTTAACGCGGCTTCATCTGACTGGAGCCGCGTTCATTTTATGCCGGTTGGTGTATCTTTGCCGGAATGCCATGTGTATTAATGATGTAACTTTTTTGTTTTTGCTCTATCTTTAAAATGTAATAAAAAAGTTAAACGCAAATTCTGTGCAGTCGGGGTTTTAGCCCAAGCTATACGGGCAGTGTTGTTTCCAATGTAAGATGAATTGTCAAAGAAATAGGCAAGCCTATGAAAAATATAAGATTAACATTTATGTTCAGAGTCTTTTCCGCGTCAGTATGCCTTTTGTCTGCCTTTGTTGCATTTGCCGGAAATGTAATCAGGGTAGCTCCGGCACAGGGTGACATGACAGTCGCGTTGCAGCAGGCAATCGGCAGGGCAGCGGCGTACAAAGGCCGGCCTGTTGTCATAGAACTGGAGGCCGCTGACTATTCAATAAGCCGTGACAATGCGTCTGTACAGCTTTATCATGTGTCGAATACTGCGTCTGAAACGGAGAATCCGTGCCAGGACAAGCATATAGGACTTTGGATGAAAGGTCTCAGAAATGTCACGATTGACGGCAGGGGAGCGCGTCTTGTGACGCACGGAGAGATGACTGCATTTGTCATAGACGGCTGCGAGAACATCACGTTGAAAAATTTTACAGTAACTGCCGCCGATCCGACAGTTCCGGAAATGACAGTGACAGCTGTTGTGGACAGTTCCATGTTTGTCAAGATAAATCCCTTTTCGCGTTATATGATTGAATCCGGCAGACTGTCGTTCACAGGCTGCGGCTGGTCGCTGTCGGGAGGTATAGCCCAGTTGTATGACCCGGAGAATGATGTTACGTGGAGAAGCTGGTCGCCTCTGGCCGAACGCCATACGGCAGAGGAGGTCGGGCCTGGGCTGGTGAAGCTCAGCTATGCCTTTGTGCCGCAAGTGTCTCCGGGCATGGTCTTCCAGATGCGTGACGGAATCCGCGACCAGGTGTGCGGCCTTGTGCAGTACAGCAGAAATGTTGCGATGGAAAATCTGCATCTGGCTTTTCTCGGCAATTTCGGGATTGTCGGACAGATGTCCGAAAACATTACAATGCGGAATATGGTGTTTGCTCCGGAGGAGGAGAGCGGACGCACCTGTGCCGGCTTTGCGGATTTCGTGCAGATGTCGGGCTGCAAAGGCCTGATTCTGATTGAGGAGTCGCGCTTCAGCGGAGCGCATGACGACCCTATAAATGTACACGGGACGCATTTGGCCGTGAGGGAGTTTCTGTCGCCACGTGAGGTGTCTGTCCGGTATATGCACCATCAGACATACGGCTTCCAGTCTTTTCTGTCCGGTGACGAGGTGGAGTTCATCGATCCGCATACGCTGCTTCCGCTGGCCTCTTTCAGGGTTGAGGCGGCAAAGATGAAGAATGACCGCGAGATAGTAATTACTCTTGACAGGGATATGCCGGAGTCAGTGACGGCAAAGAAGGAGCTTGTTGTTGAAAATGTCACTTATACACCGGAAGTAATCGTGCGGAATTGTCATTTTTCGAGGGTTCCTACACGGGGGATACTTGTTTCAACAAGGCGCAGAGTTCTCATAGAGGGGAATGTATTCTGTAGGATGCAAATGAGCGGCATTCTGATAGCGGATGATGCCCGCAGCTGGTATGAGTCCGGTATGGTGCGCGATGTGACGATACGCGGCAATAAGTTTGTCGAATGTGGCAGTCCGGTTATTATGATTGCTCCGGAGAATGATGTGGACGGAGGATATGTCCACAGCAATGTATCCATTGTGGACAACCGCTTCGTTATATCCGGAGGCAAAGCCGTCTATGCCCGCTCTGTGGACGGTCTGAAGGTTGCAGGCAACCGGTTTGAATCCGCTTGCCGTGGTGCGGCTGACTCCGGTACAGCGTTTCTTCAGTCGTCGCTGATGGATATCGCCGGTTGCAGGAATGTCGTCATAGATTAGGGGTTTACTGTTTTATATATTCCTCCATTCCGATGATGTCGTATTCGTCAGCAAGTTTCCGTAGCTCAATGGCATCTATTTTATTTTTCCTGATGAGTTTCGCGACCCTTTATGTAACCAATACGGCTCCTCTGACCATGAAAATGTCCGTTCCGTCCCAGTTGTTGATGTTGTAGATTCCCTTTGTTTCGACCCCTCCTATCCTCCAGTCTTTGTAAACGGCCCATGTATCGAAATCTCCTCCTCTTCCGGTGAACGAAAGTCCGCTGTATCCTGTGACGATGTTCCCCTTTTTGTCGTACAG
>CAYMVG010000037.1:0-6648 GCA_964394295.1 uncultured Muribaculaceae bacterium
CAACATTTCCTCCTGACCGTTCCCCAATCAGTGCATTTCTGTCACGACCTCCAACATTTCCTGTCAACTGCATCTAAAACATGACATTTTGGGTACGAAACCCTCCATTTCGGTACTACCGTTCTTAAGACATTACATTTCTGTCACGAACGTCCAACTTTTCAACCCGTTTGTTCCTAAAACGGGCCTTTTAGGGAACGAACTCAGACTTTTCTGCACACTATTTCCCAAAATAGTGCTTTTCAAGAACGGACATCACCCGATTGTGACTATAGCCCCGGAATAAATTAATCATTCAGTGTTTTCACATGGTTTGACATCACAGCAAGTTTTGCGGTGGGGAATAAATGGGTGGCTGACAGCACGTTACGCACTGACGGGTGCCAAAAATCCGGCACCCGTCAGTGCGTATATTGCTATGTAATAATTAGTTATCCTCCACCACTTGAAAACCCACTAAAAGATCTTACCGACAGAGTAACTGGCAGTCCTGGCACTTATATCACTGGACCCCGTTGAAGATTCTCCATTTAAGAGTACGCAAGGCCACATAATTTGGTCAGCGCGAATGCCTTCTTATTTTCTGATTGTCGCCCATTAGATGAAACCATTTTCATCCAATTAATGTAAATGTATAATATTACCGACCTTACAAAGATTTTACCAACCACTTTCGGCAATTATTCCATTATATCGATATTCCTAAAATGACATCATTATAAAAAAAAGACAACCGGCTTGTCTGCCGATTGTCTTGTGTGGTGGTAGTCGGTAGGGGAATCGAACCCCTATTGCAAGATTGAGAATCTTGAGTACTAACCGTTATACGAACCGACCTTGTTTCGGTTTGGGATTGCAAAGGTAGGAATAAAAAATGAAAATCCAAATTTTCCCGAATAAAAAATCGGATTTTTTGTAGGGCGGAGGCTAACCTGTTGTTCTGTTGTTGTTTACATTGTGACGGGCGCCAAAAATCCGGTACCCGTCATTGATTAATATATTGTCAATTAGATAATTATCCTCCACCACTCTATTTCAGAAACACAAAAAACACAGCCATAATCAGGCACAGGAAGGCTGCAATGTGATTCCACTGGAGTCCTTCGCCTTTGAACATAAGGGTTACGATTACCGTGAACACTGTCAGTGATATCACCTCCTGAATGACTTTCAGCTGCATCAGAGTGAAAGGCCCTCCGTTTTCTGTGAAGCCGATTCTGTTTGCCGGCACCTGGGCGCAATATTCAAAAAATGCCACTCCCCATGAAAACAGGATTACAAGTATAAGCGGCCAGCTTGAAGAAATTTTCATCTCCTGGAGTTTCAGATGTCCGTACCAGGCGAACGTCATGAAAATATTCGATGTAACAAGCAGGAGGATTGTCCATATAGCTCTCATATCGTTAATTATTACCAGTTAGTCTTATTCATGTTCCGCCATTCTTTTCTCGGCCAGGGCTTCATATTTCGTTCCCGGGCGTCCATAGTTTGCATACGGAAAAATGCTGATTCCGCCCCTCGGAGTGAACAGTCCGGTGACCTCGATATATTTCGGGGCCATAAGCCTTATCAGATCTTTCATGATTTTGTTTACGCAGTCCTCATGGAAGTCCCCGTGGTTCCTGAAACTGAAAAGGTACAGTTTCAAACTTTTACTTTCCACCATTTTTACATCCGGAATGTATGATATGCGGATTTCCGCAAAGTCCGGCTGCCCTGTAATCGGACACAGGCTTGTGAATTCCGGGCAATTGAATCTTACCCAATAGTCATTCTCCTGATGCCTGTTCACAAATGTTTCAAGCACTTCGGGAGCATATTCGTTCTTGTATTCTGTCTTTTTCCCAAGGGCTTTAAGCCCGTCTGTTTCTCTGTTCTCCATATATTGTCAAGTTTTCTGTATATTCCGTTTCCACTTGATATTGGGGATTTGCCGCAAACTTACGTTTGAAAGCATGCTAACATTCTGTTCCGGTTGCCTTACGCTGTGCGAGATATTTTTCCAGCCCTTCCCGTCTGAGCTTGCATGCAGGACAATGGCCGCAGCCGGCTCCCTGTATTCCGTTGTAGCAGGTCAGGGTCTCCGTTCTTACGAGGTCGAGCACTCCGAGACTGTCTGCAAGTTCCCAGGTCTGTGCCTTGTCGATCCACATCAAAGGAGTATGGATTACGAACTGCGACTCCATTGCAAGATTGAGGGTCACATTGAGCGATTTGATGAACTGGTCACGGCAGTCAGGATAGCCGCTGAAATCGGTCTGCGACACCCCTGTGACGATATGGCTGATTCCAAGTTCGCGTGCATATACTGCCGCGGCACTCAGAAAGAACAGATTTCTGCCCGGTACGAAAGTGTTCGGAAAACTTCCCTCAGGTGCTTTTTTGTCCATTTCTATTGAAGTGTCGGTCAGTGAGTTCGCTCCCAATGAACCAATAAATGACATATCGATGTAACGGAAGCTGACACCTGCGTTTTCAGCGATCTTCCTCGCACATTCTATTTCCTTGCGGTGCTTCTGGCCATAACCGAAAGTAACCGTATGTACCTTCGTAAAGTGCCTGAGTGCCCAGAACAGGCAGGTCGTTGAATCCTGGCCTCCGCTGAATACCACGAGGGCCGCTTTGCCATAGTTCGTATACATATTATAAGTCTGTTATCTTGAATGGATTATATGATATGCCTTTGTCGAATGTGTCGGTGTTTTCATATTCTTTCAGTTTCCTGACTACAATCTTCGTTACCGGCAGTATTATGATTTCATATCCTGTTTTTAGCAGAATCTGTACAAGCATAAGTTTCAGCATATCCGTCATGCCTATGCCCCAGAACGCAATCGGGAAGAATATCAGCGAATCCACGGTCTCTCCGGCGACAGATGACACTATGGCCCTGAGCGAAAACCGTTTGCCTCCTGACACTACTTTCATTCTGCTCATGATGTAGGCATTCATTGTTGAACCGGCGAGAAAGGCCAGAAGCGAGGCCAGAGTTACGCGCGGAGCCAATGCGAATACATAGTCGAAGTGCTCGCCGCCGTCCCAGAACGGGGCGGCCGGCAATATGCGCACAATCTGGGCGACAGCCACGACGAAAAAGTTCATGGCGAAGCCTGTCCATATCGTAAGGCGGGCCTTTCTGTAGCCATAGACCTCTACGAGACAGTCATTGATTATGTATGATACCGGAAAGATCAGAACTCCGCCTGTAAGGGCTATGCCTCCGGCTGTGAACAGCTTTGTCTCGAAAAGGTTTGATGCTATCAGGCAAACATTGAATACGATTGCCAGCAGCAAGAACGGGACGGACAGACTCTGCCCCTTCAGTGATGTTTGTTCTTTCTTCATTTTCTTGTTTTTATAGGGAGCTGTCCGCTTCATCAGAACCGGGAGAGCTTCCAAGTGGTTACCAAGCACACTTTATAGAAACTGTGGTGATTTCTCCGGACAGTTTCTTATTTTGGGGCGCAAAAATACAATAAATTAAAATTTCTCAAAAATTCTTTTGCGGTCTCTCGTTTTTTGCACTTCGATTTAGAATTTACTATCCTATGTTTCGTCTTACTTTTATTGCAAATGCGTCATAATATGACTACTTTTGCAGCTTGCTTTTTTGAGAACTAAATTTAAAGAATCGTAGTTATGACGCTTATTAAATCCATTTCCGGAATCAGAGGTACAATTGGCGGTGCACCTGGTGAGGGCCTGTCTCCTGTGGACATTGTAAAGTTCACGTATGCATATTGTGAAAAAATGAAAGAAAGGCTTGCGAAGCCGGAAGGAGAGAGGTATAAAGTAGTGGTCGGCAAAGATGCCAGACTTTCAGGAGATATGGTCGAGCAGCTTGTCTGCGGTACTCTCATTTCATGCGGAGTGGATGTCGTGAAGGCAGGTTTTGCCTCTACTCCTACAACTGAAATGGCTGTCGGTTTCGCAGAGGCGGACGGCGGCATCATAATTACTGCATCGCATAATCCGAAGCAGTGGAATGCCCTGAAACTTCTTAATGAAAAGGGCGAATTCCTTAATGCGGCTGAGGGAGCGGAGATACTTGCGTGTGCGGAAAAGGAAAATTTTGATTTCGCTGATGTCGATTCTCTCGGACAGATCGAGGAGAGGGATTTCACGGATGAACATATAGATGCAGTTCTTGCACTCGGGGCAGTTGATGCAGAAGCTGTCAGAAATGCTCATTTCAAAGTAGCTCTGGATGCAGTTAATTCAGTGGGAGGCATAATCATGCCGCGCCTTCTGGAGCGTCTCGGAGTTGAATGTGTGCAGGTGAACTGTGAGCCGACAGGACAGTTCGCGCACAATCCTGAGCCGCTTCCTGCAAATCTTGTGGAATTGTCTGAAGCAGTTATGGCCAACAAGGCGGATCTCGGAATCTCAGTGGACCCGGATGTGGACCGGCTTGCCCTTATCTGTGAGGACGGAAAACCTTTCGGAGAGGAATATACACTGGTGAGTGTCGCTGACTACCTGCTTTCGCGTGCATACAACGAGGCTTTGGAGACCGGCCGTCCTCTCGATGAGGTTACTGCTCCATATTCGCTCGCTTCTTCTTCAAATCTGTCTTCGTCGAGGGCATTGCGCGATGTGACCGAGCAGTATGGCGGTACATATTGTGCTGCTGCAGTTGGCGAGGTCAATGTCACTACCAAGATGAAGGAGTGCGGTGCGCTTATCGGAGGCGAGGGCAACGGAGGCGTCATTTATCCTGCCCTGCACTATGGCCGTGACGCCATGGTCGGCGTGGCGTTGTTCCTGACAAATCTGGCCTATAAGAAACTGTCTGTCTCACAGCTTCTTGCTACATACCCTAAATATGTAATTGCGAAGAACAAGATTGAATTGTCTGACAAGGCTATGATTGACAGAATATTGGATGAAATGAAGGTCATCTATGCATCTGAGGATGTCAATACTGTGGACGGTGTGAAGATTTCTTTCGAGTCACGCCGTGAGTGGGTACACCTGCGCAAATCCAATACTGAACCGATAATCCGCATCTATGCCGAGGCCGCCACAAAAGAGGCTGCCGATGCTCTGGCGCAGGAAATTGTTGGAATCGCTCGGAAAATAATAGGATAGTGTTTTCGTTCAGGACTACACCGCTTGAGGAGCAGCTTGACAAGGCCTTGCTTGAGGGCAAGGTCGGCTGTTTCTGTACCCAAAACTGCTGGGATACTGAGCGCGGCAGATATATGTACGACATTTTCAGGCAGAGGGGAAATCTGCACACGATATTCAATCCGCGTGATACTGAGCTTACTCCTCTGACGAATCACATAGAATTTTCGGCTGAGGAACTTTCCGGACTGAATGCCGTGGTCGTGGAAATCCAGGATGTCGGGGCACGGTATTTCAATTATACGAAGGATGTGTTTCTGCTTATGGAGACGCTTCGTGACATGAAGGATGATGCTCCGTCGCTGTATATAGTGGATCATATCAATCCTGCCGGACGGGTTGTCGAGGGAACTATGCCTTCTCAGGGAGTCGAACCGCATGTGCCGAAGGTTGCCCATCGTCATGGACTGACTCTCGGTGAACTGGCCAATCTGTATTATTCAGAGATAGGGGCCAAGTTCGCGCTTCATGTCATTTCCGCACTTGCAACCGACTCGAACAAGCAGCTTATGCCATGGACTATTGCGCCTGCATCTGACATTCCCGGACTTTTTACCTGCGAAATGTACAGCGGAGGCGGACTGTGGAATAATACGAATGTTACGCCTGGCATAGGTACGGCAAGACCGTATGAGTATATCGGCGCACCCTTTGTCAAGACTGCCGGCGGGGAAGTACCTCCTGTCGCTGACGGGGTGATGATGCGTCCGTGTTCCTTTACCCCGTCGTGCGGAAAATATCAGGGCCGGAAGTGTTTCGGGTATCAGCTTATGCTTGAACCGGGAAAGGACTACCATTCACTTGTTCATACGTTACAGATAATTCGGTGTTTTGTAGAACGTTACAGTGAATTCCGGCTGGAGGACGGGTTTGAGGCAAAGCTGTCGGATTCTGTGCTGCTCGGATATGTGAAGGGAGATGTCGGGTTGGACGATATGCGTGAGCATGTGAAACTGGAGGAACAGAAATGGATAAGGAAGGCTAAGAAGTTTGTGCTTTATGATGACCAGCCTTACCGGAGCAGATGATTTGCAGTTTTTTGCGTAAATTAAAGAAACTGTCCTGAATTTTCCCGGAAATTTCAAAGTTTTAATGGATTGGCTTTGTTAATTCGGAAAAAGAGACTACATTTGCGGTCCGAAAAAATAGTTAACTAATTTTTATACATTATGAAAAAAGGTATACATCCCGAAACCTACCGTCTTGTAGCTTTCAAGGATATGTCAAACGATGAGGTCTTCATTACCCGTTCATGTGCGAACACTAAGGAGACAATCGAGATTGAAGGTGTTGAGTACCCGGTTGTTAAACTTGAGATCTCAAGTTCATCACATCCGTTCTACACCGGTAAGATGAAGCTCGTTGATACTGCGGGCCGCGTTGACAAATTCTATCAGAGATACGCAAAGAAGAAATAATTTCTTCCGAAGACATAAAGGTTGCATCCTGCCTTCCGACCGACGGAAAGCAGGATTTTTGTCATACTTACCATGCATTTGGGCAAAATTTCCTTTTGAG
>CAYMVG010000038.1:0-2189 GCA_964394295.1 uncultured Muribaculaceae bacterium
TGCAGTACTACAATTTCACATCGGCCGAGGGACTCGAGGCGGAGTTCTCGCCCGACGCCCCTGAACCCGCCATTTGGCTGAAGCACCCGACAGCAGACTCTGCCGACACCTGTCCCGTGCGCCCCGCCTACTGGCGCGACCTGCTGAAATAAGCCGACTGCACACCTCAGCCCCCCTTCCTGGGGGGCAAAATTACAGTGATGACTCAATTTCCCTTGGCTCCGTAAGCCGGCCTATTGCATAGATTGGCACAATGTCGATATGTCGGGTAATCCCCTGGTCCTCATACTCAAGCTGTCCGAAATTTTCAAGTGAGGTTCTTACAGCCTTCGCAATATCCTTTTTTTGCATGAAAAGACGCAGACTTTTCATCTTGCCACTGACACCGGCCTTCACCTCAATGGGAAGCACTTCCATATTGTACGGAATGATATAGTCAACTTCCGATGTTGTTCCGTTCGAAAGGTTTTCCCAATAGAACAGTTCATATCTATGCCTGAAATTTGCGGCTTTCACCAGTTCCCAGCCAACGGACAGTTCTGCGAGTTTTCCTTTATTCACAAGATCAGCCTCCGAACCGGCAAGAATAAGTTCATTTACATGTTGGGCTCCTCCGAAATCGAGATCCAGCACTCTCAGCAGCAATCCACTGTCAAGATATATGTATCTGGTGAATTTCTCATTCACCTCGGCGCCCAGTGGCATGCCGTTGGCCGAAGTATGCCGTACAGCCTTGATTATGCCCGCGTCAGACAATAGGCCCAACGCTCTCTTCACTTCTTCTGTCGAGAACCCTCCTTTCACTTTGCTATATACGAATTTCCCCCCTGTCTGTACAATGACGCTTTGGAGAGTGCTTCGGAGCAACTCCGGACTTACCTTTGGCGCATACTTTGAAAAATCATCATAATAGGACTGCTGAATATCGGACATCTCAACGACACATTCCTGATAATTACCGGTTTCTACCCACGCCTTCACACTTGCGGGCATTCCTCCCACCATCAAAAAGGTACGGTAAGTCCTGACCAAATTATCATGCAAGGGTGAAAACAATGGGTGTCCTGGGGAGGCCTGCCTGATGGCTTCAATCCAACCGCCCTTTCCAATGGCATCCAGAAATTCTGAAAAGCTCATAGGATACATAAATACCGAGCTCACCCTTCCCACTCCGTATGAAGAAAGATTCTTCAACGAAAATTCCAAAAGCGAACCGGCAGCTATCACATATAGCCCAGGCAAATTTTCCTTAAAGAACCACAGGGATTTCAAGGCGGCTTCACTTTTCTGAATCTCGTCGATAAAAAGCAATGTCTCACCCTCAATGACAGGGGTCGAGAAAAGCATTCCCAATTTCTCACAAATACCTTTTACATCCTGCTCCTGTTCAAAAACGTTGAGCAGGCTGCTTTGCGATTCAAAGTTCACTTCAATATAGTATTTGAACTGCTTTGAAAAATTCCTAACGGTGCTCGACTTTCCAATCTGTCTTGCTCCCCGTAAGAGCAGAGGTTTGCGGTTGCGGCTGTTCTTCCAAGCCATCAATTCCTCGTCTATTTTTCTTCTGAAATATTCCATAATCATGCCGATTTTATCACTTCTCGCAAAATTAGCTATAAAACTCCATATATACAACTAATTACGCCGAATTTCCGAAAAATCAAGAGGAATAAACACCCATTTTTCCGAAAAATCAAGAAGAATAAATACCCATTTTCCCGAAAAATCAAGAGGAATATCCAAAACCGATGTGCTTTGATGCTAATATGACGCATCGATTTTGGCGCTACAAGAGTGGAATTATCACAAAAAATTCAGTAATTTTGCAATGTGCCATCAAACAATACCAAATGAAAAAACTGATTATACCTGCTTTATTGATTTGCGCGGCGGCGACGGGTGTCGCCGGGGAGCGCAAGGCGCTGTTCAACGACGGATGGACATTCTCCCTCGCCGCTGACAGCACCGCCATCAGCAACGATTTCAACGACAGCGGCTGGCAGCGGCTCACACTGCCCCACGACTGGAGCATCCTGCAGCCTTTCGACAAGGACTATCCCGCCGGGAACGACGGCGGCTATCTTCCTACGGGCACGGGATGGTACCGCAAGACATTCAACATCACTTCCAAAGAGCTTGAGAGGAAGCACAGCATCTATTTCGAAGGCGCGTACATGAACACCGACGTG